>JBGUEP010000044.1:0-51256 GCA_041821245.1 Prolixibacteraceae bacterium | reverse complement strand
TCTAATTTTAATGTGATCCCAAATCTATCCTTCCACCCGAATTGTAAATTGATCCGGAAAAAACGCATCAGTGAATTCCAATGGGATACTTCACCAATCAAAATACTTCGTTTACCGATTATTCCATCGCTTATACACCATTTTGGATTGTCCGCAAAAGCAACTCGCCTTACATTTGACCTATCATTTAAACTTAAAAAACAAAACATAAAAAATAATCGTCATGAGAACACAGTTGATAACATTAGCCGCACTTCTTCTTTTTTCCTTAAGTATTTCTGCAAATAATAATTCATCCAATCGCAACGATGAAGTGAATGTGAGTGAAATAACCAATGTTAGTTTTAACAGCGAAACAGCACTCAATATAGAGAAATGGATGACCGATGATCAAATCTGGAAGCCTGCTTCCATTCAATTGGAAATGGATAAAGTTTCTGTTGAAGAGTCTCTCGAAATTGAAGAATGGATGACCAATTCAGAGCTTTGGTCTCGGAATGCAAATAAGGTTGATTTGGATTTTTCAAGCACATTTGAGAATGACGAAGAAGAACCCCTCAGCATTGAAAATTGGATGACTAACGACAGTGAATGGAACATGTAATCCGGTTAAAAACACAAAATAAATTGAACGCATAGATTTTTCATAGTTATAGTTTAGGTTAGTTAGGTAATAAAAAGCCCGGTGATAATAGATCATCGGGTTTTTTTATACAATACCACCAACATTTAAATACAAATGAACTACCTTTTTCTGAGCATTTGATTGTATTTTGTATTCGTAAATCTAACTGAATAAACCTGATGAAACAAAAAGTACTCTTACTGTCAGTCTTCTGGCTGATCACCATGAATGTTTTAGCTCAAAAGTCCGAAAAATTCTTTTCCGAGGACCAGTTAATTACGGTTGGTGCTTATTACTATCCTGAACATTGGTCAGAATCACAATGGGATCGTGATCTCGGTAAAATGGCTGAGATGGGCTTTGAATTTACCCACATGGGTGAATTTGCCTGGGCTTTCATGGAACCTGAAGAAGGGAAATTCGACTTTGCCTGGTTGGATAAGGCTGTTGACATTGCGGCAAAAAAAGGCTTAAAGGTGGTGCTTTGTACCCCTACGCCTTGTCCTCCTATATGGCTTTCACTTGCCCATCCCGATATTTATCGCATGGATCGCAGTGGTAAAACCTTATATCATGGATCACGGGGAAACTATTCCACTTCAAGTGATTTGTTTTGGGATTATACCGAAAAAATTGTAAGCCAATTGGCCATGCGTTATGGAAATAATAAGGCAGTGATTGGTTGGCAACTCGATAATGAGCCCAATTCACCAGATGATTATAGTCAAAATGCCCAGCAAAAATTTCAGTTTTGGTTAAAAGAAAAATACAAAACCATCGAACACCTAAATGATGTGTGGGGAAACCGGTTTTGGAGTTGCCTCTACCAAAGTTTCGACCAAATAAGAATACCTGATCCGAGTATTCAGTATGGTGTAAGTCCTGGCTGGTTGCTCGATTACGATCGGTTTAAAGCGGACAAACAAGCGGAATTTCTCGATTTTCAGGCAAAAGTTTTGCGGAAATACATTTCAAAAGATCAATGGATTACATCCAATTACATTCATAGCATTAGCGCTTCAGATCCTCGGCGGCCAAAGGAATTGGATTTCAGTTGTTACACCATGTATCCGGTAAGCAGTGAAAAAAATTTGGGTGAAAATGGTTTCCGCCTGGGAATTTACAACAACATTAGTTTTGCCAACGATTTTTATCGTCCCATTAAAGGTACCACAGGTGTAATGGAGTTACAGCCCGGTCAGGTAAACTGGGCAGGTATTAATCCTATTCCGGAGCCCGGAGCCATTAACATGTGGCTGTGGAATGTATTTGCCGGAGGTTCATCGTTTGCTTGTACCTATCGCTTCCGGCAACCCTTGTATGGATCGGAACAATACCATCACGGTATTATTGGTACCGATGGAGTAACTCCTTCACGCGGGGGGCTCGAATATCAGCAATTTATCACTCAAATTGATCAACTGCGACAACAGTACAAGTCGGACACTGAGCTCCCTGCAGAATTGCTACAAAAGAAAACTGCAATCCTTTGGAGTCACGATAATTTGTGGGACATCGACATTCAGAAACGCACCAAACAATGGGATACGTGGGGATATGTAAAAAGTTATTACGACATTTTAAAATCCTTGGGTTGTCCGGTAGATCTCATTACCGAAAAAGCTGATTTCTCAGCCTATAATTATCTGCTGGTACCGGCTTATCAAATGGTGGATGAAAAGTTGATTTCACGGTGGAATGAATTTGCCGAAAAAGGTGGTCAACTCATTGTGACTTGCCGTACGGGACATAAAAATAGGGATGGGCATTTGTTTGAAGCCCAATGGGCAGAACCAATGTACAATTTAATTGGTGCGAAAGTGGACGGTTACGATCTACTGTTGGAAGATGGAAATGGTCTGGTATCGCACAAAGGCATTCAATATCATTGGAACAATTGGGGCGAGCAAATACTCCCATTTTCCGGAACACAAAGCCTGGCTAGCTATGACAATCAGTTTTATAAAGGGATGACAGCAGTAACAAACAAAAAGACAATGAAAGGGTCGGTCACTTACATTGGTATCGATACCGATGATAAGCAGCTGGAGAAAATCCTTTTGTCAGAAATTTACCAAAAGTCAGGAGCAAAAGTTCAGGACTATCCCAAAGGGGTTTTTGTGGAATGGCGAGATGGATTCCTTGTGGCGGTGAATTATTCATCCGAAACCTATACGATGGATTTACCGGCCAATGCAAAAATCATTTTTGGGAATAAAGCACTAACATCACCGGGAGTTTTGGTGTGGACTGAAAAAAAATAGAATGATGATAAAAAGATTATTATTTGGCTTGTTGGTATTGCTAATGACGAATGCAGTATTCGCTCAGCGTGTTACTGAATTGCCCCGATTGATTGAAAAGGATGGTCGCCATGCTTTATTGGTTGATGGAAAACCTTTTTTGATTTTGGGTGGTCAGGCCCACAATTCCAGTGCCTGGCCCGGAATGTTACCGCAGGTATGGACAGCCATTGAAGCCATGCACGCCAATACGCTTGAAGTTCCTATCTATTGGGAACAAATCGAGCCTCAGCCCGGGGTATTCGATTTTTCAGTGCTTGACACTTTGCTGGTTCAGGCCCGTGCACATGAGGTGAAACTGATTCTACTTTGGTTCGCTACCTGGAAAAATGGAAGTAACCACTACATGCCGGAATGGATGAAACAAGATGCCAAAAGGTATCCGAATATCACAGGAAAAGACGGCAGGTGGGTCGATTCACCTTCGCCGCATACTCAGTCTGCCATGGAGCTTGATGCAAAAGCGTTCACTGAGGTGATGAAACATTTAAAAGAGGCTGATTCGCAACATACGGTAATTATGGTTCAGGTGCAGAACGAGCCGGGAGCATGGGGCAGTGTGCGCGATTATTCTAAAACTGCGCAAAAACTTTTTGATGCTCAGGTTCCCATGGAACTGTTAAAGGCATCAGTCTTAAATGCATTGAATAAGCCAGTTGTTGCAAAAGGAACATGGACAGAAGTTTTTGGGACCGATGCCGATGAGTATTTTCATGCCTGGTCGGTAGCGCATTACATTGAATTCGTTGCTGCAGCCGGTAAAAAAGTGAACAATTTGCCTTTAGTGGTGAATGCCGCATTACGTGATCCTTTGAGTAATCCCAGCGCGGACAATTACGAAAGTGGTGGTCCGACAGACAATGTTATTCCCATATGGAAGGCCGCAGCACCTTCCATTGATCTGCTGGCACCTGACATTTATCTGGCCGGAAGTGAACGCGTGCTAAAAGTGTTGGAATTGTATAGCAGGCCTGATAATGCCCTATTCGTTCCGGAAATTCGCAACTCAGATGAGTATGCCCGATATCTTTATGCTGTACTCGGGCATGGAGGTATTGGCTTTTCTCCTTTTGGCATCGATGACAATGGAGCAGGGTGGAGCAAAGCAGAAACTGAAGAGCGTTATTTCCTGCTTGGTCAGGACTATGCCACACTTCGGCCAATGATGCACGAAATGGCACAATGGTGCTTCGATGGCAAAGTAAAAGCGGTGGTGGAACACGAAGACCGAGAAGCTCAAACCATCGATTTAGGTGCATGGAAAGCGACAATTAGCTTTGGTGTTCCCTTAAGAAATAGGGCAAAGGAGGAGGAAAAACCATTTGGCAAAGCACTGATCGTTTCTTTAGGAGAAAATGAGTTTCTATTGATGGGAACCAACTGTCATTTCACCTTTGAACCTCAGGGCAAAAACAAAGGCAAAGCCTGGCAATACCTGAAAGTGGAAGAAGGACAATACCAAAGTGGAACATTTAAGCTTTTACGCATCCGTAATGGAGATGAAACTGATTGGGGTGGTCCTCGTATAGGCGCAAATCCAGTTGTATTGCACACTACTTTAGTGGTCCGTTAGCGCACTTGTGCCACTTAATAATCGTTCTTTTAAATCGGTATCGATTGGATTTTATTTGAAATATAATCTATTACAAGAATTACATATAATTGTCGTTAAGCTATAGTCTATGAAATATTTCGTCACGCTTTTTATTGTATTGGTTTCACTTTCAGGATACACACAGCAAACCCAACGCATTTACCTTTCGGGAACCGATAAGGATCATACCAAAACCTGGGATTTTTATTGTTCTTCAGGTCGTAAAAGTGGAGTGTGGGATAAAATAGAAGTTCCTTCGCAGTGGGAGTTGCAGGGTTTTGGAACCTACAATTACGGTTGGACTCAAAACAAAGATTCAGAAACCGGTACCTATCGGACCACTTTCGATGCTCCAAAAGAATGGAAAAATCAATCGGTGATGGTAGTATTTGAAGGCGTTATGACTGATGCTGAAGTGAAGTTGAACGGAACGTTAATTGGAGCAAAGCATCAGGGGGGGTACTATCGATTTACTTACGATGTTCAGCCTTTCTTAAACTATGGAGCAAGTAACATTATTGAAGTAAAAGTCTCGAAGGTGTCAGAAAATGTATCGGTGAACAAGGCCGAACTGGATGCTGATTTTTGGATCTTCGGAGGGATTTATCGTCCTGTTTATCTGGCTGTTTCACCTAAGGCACATATTACCCGTGTGGCTACCGATGCCAAAGCCAATGGAGTTTTTTCCATGGAAACTTATCTGAATAATGTGAAAGCAGGCTACACTGTTTCGGCCCAAATTGTAACTTTAAATGGCGACAAGGTGGGCGAATCCTTTTTCAAAGAAATCAGAAGGAATGATGGTGATACCATAGCATTGCAACAAGTTATTGATGCTCCAAAGCTTTGGAATGCCGAAACACCCAATTTATATCGGGTAGAAGTTTCCTTATTAAAAAATGGAGAAGTGATCCACCGGGTGACTGAACGTTTTGGATTTCGAACCATTGAAATAAGAAAGTATGATGGTTTTTATGTGAATGGACAAAAAATTTTGCTGAAAGGCATTAACCGTCACTCCTCATGGCCCGAAAGTGGCCGTTGTCTGAGTCGTGAAATTCATTTGCTGGACATAAATCTCATCAAAGAAATGAACATGAATGCGGTACGCATGTCGCATTATCCACCCGATGTGGAGTTCCTCGATTTGTGCGATTCATTGGGCTTGTATGTATTCGATGAAATAACAGGCTGGCAGGCATCCTATGATACTGAGGCCGGCGCAAAGCTGGTGCGTGAAACCGTTACACGTGATGCCAATCATCCTTGTATTTTGGTTTGGGACAATGGCAACGAAGGCGGCTGGAACCGGGAGCTGGATGATGATTTTGCCAAATACGATTTGCAAAAACGGGAAGTATTTCATCCATGGGAAAAGTTTTCTTACTGGGATTCAAAACACTATCCGGGTTTCAATTATCTGGTGAATGCCTCGCTGTATTCCAAAGAGATTATTTTGCCCACCGAGTTTCTTCATGGTCTTTTCGATGGTGGTATGGGAGCTGGATTGGACGACTACTGGAACCTGTTTCTTCAACATCCCAATTTTGCCGGTGGCTTTTTATGGGTATTTGCCGACGAAGGCATTGTGCGTACGGATGAAAACAATAGGGTAGATGCCAACCAAATTTACTATCCCGATGGAATTGTGGGACCTTACAGGGAAAAGGAAGCCTCCTTTTATACGGTACGTGAAATCTGGAGTCCTATCTTTATTTCCCCACGTGAAATTACGAATCAATTCGACGGCAAATTAAAAGTGGAAAACCGCTACGACTTCACTAATCTACACCAATGCACTTTCAGCTGGAAAATGGTGCAACTGCCGTCATCAGCTGGGGAGACGACCAAAATGTTGGAAATGCAGGGAGATTTGGCCCGTTTCGATCTTGCACCCTGGGAACAAGGAACTTTGAACCTTAATTTACCCAAAGAACGTTTGGACTACGATGTGCTTTATCTGACAGCAACCGACTGGAGTGGTCGTGAAATTTATACCTGGAGTTGGCCCTTAAAAACTGCCGACGAGCAAAAGTTGAATTTAGAAAATCAAATCAGCACGAATGAAGTCCAAACGAAAATTGAGGAAGGAATTTTAACGGTAATCGCCAATGGTATTCGTTTTAACTTTGATGAAACAAGCGGATATCTTACCGGTGTGCACAGTGAGACAAAAGATTATTCAATCAGTGAAGGTCCGCGCTTGGCGGGTGTTCAGCAAGAATTTACAGGATTGAAACAATGGAGTGAAGGCAAGAACTTAAAATTACATCTTAGCTATAAAGGTGAAGGTTCTTGGATGAATGCCACCTGGACTTTTGAACCTGGAAAGTTGGCCCGGTTGGATTATCAGTACGGTCAAAAGGGTGAAGTTGATTTTATGGGAATTACCTTCAACTACCCCGAAGAAAAAGTGAAAGGTATGAAGTGGTTGGGCGATGGACCCTACCGGGTTTGGAAAAACAGGTTAAAGGGAGGCACTTTTGGCGTTTGGGAAAAAGCCTATAACAACAGCATTACCGGCGAAACCTGGGATTATCCTGAATTTAAAGGCTATCACGCTGATTTGTACTGGGTGCAAGTTCAAACACAAGAAGGTGATTTTGTCATTCACAATACAAAACCTGGCGCGTTTTTGCAAATGTTAAAGCCACAGCAACCCACTTATACCCACAATACGAATTATGTTCCGGCTTTTCCCGATGGAGACATAGGGATCATGAATGCCATAGCTCCCATTGGAACAAAGTTTCAAAATGCGGGGGAATTGGGTCCACAATCGGGGAAAAGCAAGCAGTTAAATTATGCACCAATCAAGGGATCACTTTATTTTGAGTTTGAGTAATTCCGTTTTTTTATAAGGATCAGTACTGAATTCAAATTCGTTTTTCCATCATGTAGCTTTTTGTACATTTGTGCCTCCACAAGAATTGAACTATTTGTACATGACTGGCATGCAAAATAAGGTAGAAAAAAAACTGAAAGAGAAAGCGGTACGTCCAACTGCCATGCGAACCCTTGTGCTAAAGTTCCTGTTGGAACGGGGTAGTGCCGTATCGCTCACCGATTTGGAAGATGCTTTAGATACGGCCGATAAAAGCACCTTGTTCAGAACGTTAAAAACTTTCGAGCAAAATGATTTAGTCCATACCATCGAAGATGGATCGGGTAAACTAAAATATGCTTTGTGCACCGAAACCTGCAACAGTGATACCGATCATCATCATTTTCATTTTACCTGCCAGAAGTGTGGCGAAACTTACTGTTTACCAAAACAGCAAATGCCAAAATTAGATTTGCCTTTAAATTTTTCAGTCTTAGAGGTCAGTCTGGTGTTAAAAGGAATTTGCGCTGAGTGCAATTAATGCATTTCCTTTTGCACGATCTCAACATTTATTTGCAACCCGGTTGCGCTTTTTGTGTGCTAATTTTGTTTCATAATTAAATACAAAAGATAATGGAACATCACGACGAACATCATCACCATGGCTTACCCCCCGATATGAGCAATTTAAATCGTGCTTTTTACATTGGAATTGGCTTGAATGTCGTTTTTACGCTCATTGAATTTATTGTCGGTTATCTAAATGACTCTTTAGCATTGTTGTCCGATGCCAGTCATAATTTAAGTGATGTGGCTAGTTTGATCATTTCCTTGATCGCTATGCGTTTGGCACAAAAAGCATCCAGTTTTAGTTTTACTTACGGCTATAAAAAGGCATCGATTTTGGCTTCGTTGGTGAACGCTGTTTTTTTGGTGCTGGTGGTGATTGGAATTGTACGTGAGGCGGTTGAGCGATTGGCAAATCCACCGGAAATCAGTGGAAATGTGATCATGATAGTTGCAGCGATTGGTGTGTTCATCAACACTGCGTCGGCCTTTTTGTTTTTTAAAGGGCAAAAAAACGACATCAACATTAAAGGGGCTTTTTTGCATTTAATGGTTGATGCACTGGTTTCAGTTGGTGTGGTGGCTTCAGGTTTATTGATTCGTTTTACCGGTTGGAATCTGATTGATCCTATCGTTAGTATTGTTATTGGATTGGTTATTCTTCTTACAACTTGGGGTTTGCTAAAGGAGAGCGTACGTTTGGTCATTGATGCTGTTCCAAAAGGAATTGATACGGAAAGAATTATTCTGAAGCTGGAAAGCTTAGCGCATGTTGAGTCGGTACATCATGTACATATTTGGGCAATAAGCAGTCAGGTAGTCGCTTTTTCTGCCCATATTCAGGTGGACGAATATTCCATTGAAATTTGGGAAAAATTAAAAGAACGCATCAAACATCTTTTGGCTCATGAAGGAATTGAACATGTTACCCTTGAACTGGAGGCATCTGAAAATTGCAATGCACTTAACTGTGAATAAAAAAGGAGGTTTTCATTATTAAAAACCTCCTTTTTTAATGTGCAAATATGATTTCTAAAGAAAAATCAGTTGTGATAGAATGTAAACGGGAAGCAGAATGATCAAGGAGAATTTAAACATATAAGCAAAAAAGCTTGGCATTTCAATTTTATTCTCTTCTGCAATGGCTTTCACCATAAAGTTAGGACCATTACCAATGTAGGTCATGGCGCCAAAAAATACGGCAGCAACGCTTATTGATTTCAACAATATCTCAGGAATACCGGCGACTAAATTGGCGCCGGGGAAACTATCCAACATTCCCAGTGCTAAATTATGAAAGGAAACAGCGGTTGGGGCATTGTCAAGGAATGAACTTAAAGCTCCCGTCGCATAGTAGAAATGCGAAGGTTTAGTCAATCCAAACGATGCAGCATTTTCTTTCAAATACAAGAGGGCAGGAACCATGGTGATAAAAATGCCAAGAAAGAGGAAAGCCACTTCAATAATTGGTGTCCAGGTAAATTTATTTAACTGGTAACGCATTTTTTTGTTTGTAGTTACCAGCGAAAGAATGGCCATAAGTAAGATGGTCCCTTCGCGCAGAAATGCAAAATAATGGTTTTCATGCATAATGTGAATGTATTGTTCATTCAAAAAAGCGACTGATAATACGACGCCTATTAAATAAACAAAATTCAAATTGCCTTTTAATTTAATGGGCTCAATGTGAGTATGGTCCAGCTTAATGGCTTTTTTTGATTCTTTGCTATGGTAATAGGTATCCATAATAAAATAGATGAGCAATAAGGAAACTACTACAAACAACCATTCTCCGAATAGGCCAAAGAACCATGTGAATGGTGCACCACGCAGGTAAAGCAGGAATAGTGGTGGATCGCCAAGTGGTGTTAACATTCCACCGGCATTAGCCACTATGGCAATAAAGAATAGAATGGTGTGTACCTTAAATTTGCGTTCTGAATTGGTTTTAATTACGGGACGAATGAGCAGCATGGCTGCTCCGGTTGTTCCCATAAAGGATGCCAGAACTGCACCGATGGCCAGAAACATCGTGTTAACCCATGGTTTTGCTTCAATGTCACCCTGTAAATGAATACCGCCTGTGATTACAAATAGTGCGCCCAGTAGAATGATGAACGGAATGTAGTCGAATAAAATCTGATGCATTAATTCGTGAGTTAATCCTTTTGTAATTAGCACTATTGCAACTGGGATGCCCAATGCCAACGATACGATTAACTTATTTTTATTTTCTTCCCACCAGTGATGAAAAAACAAAGGTCCAATTGCAATGAAAAGCAACATGATTATAAAAGGAATCGATAACCATAAAGGAATACTCTCGATGTGTCCGTGATCCATATCAATTAAGTTTTTAGATGATGAAATACAATTCGCGGATGAAAATAAAAAATAAATGATTCAGAATACCAATTCTGCAAAAAATTGTACAGATATTATTCATTATTTCCGAAGGAAATTAGTTTTCAATAGAATATCCAGTGAATTGAATGGGCATAAATTGCTGATGTGTTATTTTATTTTTTGATCATGTTGGCCTGTTCAAAAACTTCGGTGGATCCTGATCCGCAGCTAATGATTGTTTTTATGGCCACTTCAACGGTAATGTCGCTTTTAATGACCTTATCTTTTGAAACATGAAAAACGAATCCGGTGGTTGGATTGGGACCTGTTGGTACAAATACGGTAATATAATCGCTGTTTTCAAGCTTGTCAGTAACAAAACCGGTCATTAATGTTCCTGAATTGTATACATCTACAAGAACCACTTCTGAAAAGAAGGAGCGATTCCCGCCAAAAAGTTGTCGTACGATATCACTGGCCGTTTTGTAACCCGGGATTTTCATTAACAGTTTCCGCTCCAAAAAATTTCTGGCCTTGTTGCCCAGTTTGGTTTGAACAACCAGTCCAATTAGGAAAAAAATAAAAATAATGGTGGTCACAATTATGATGTGGGCTAAAATACTCGCCACTCTGGTTTCTATTTCAAAAAGTTTGACCAAGGGTTCCAAATAATTTTCAACGACCCCTATCAGCCATTGAAAAATAATAAAAATAAGCCAAAGTGGTAATATAGCTGCCAAACCTCCAATTAAGGTTGTGGTTGCAAATTTGTTAAATCGGGTAATTGTTTTCATGGTTTTTTTTAATTGCGCTGTAAGGTAAACGTTTTATTCCTACTTTCAGTTTTTCATTTAACGGGTTAATTTTGGCCATTCACCGTTTTGTTGATGTGCGACTAGTTTTTTTTCAACTGATTTGTACTATCATTTTAAAACCAACAAAAAAGCTATGAATGTTGAAACCTACATCAAAGAATTTACTCTACTCTGGAATAGTGCATCCCCTGAATTTTCTCGAATTACCGAGATTATACCCTATGATGAGAAACTTAAAAGGGAAGATGGCCTGATTAAATTTTCAAAAGCACTTCGTAGCGACGTTGATTTTAAAAAAATGAAAGGCGAGGTAAGGGAACAATTTATTCGTCAGTTTCAAGAGAATATCGCGGCCTTTTTTCAGAATTCGTTGAATTTTAATTCACGTGAAGTGGCCATTGTAGGGCAATCAGGCATGCTCAATATCACCAAAGAATTTATGCTGATGGCACGCCGCTTCGATCCTCATGTTAAATTGGATGATGTTTTTCAGGCTAGTCGTAATTTATGGATTATCAATAGTCTTCAAATTATGATGAATGTTCCGGTAAAACTAACTCCCTCGGTTTTTGCCTATAGTATGTTATATCCATATAGTGATAACTACCTTGACGACAAGGAGATCACGATTGTTGAAAAAATGGAGTTTAGTCAGCGTTTTCGTCAGCGACTCAACGGTGCTACTGTTATTCCAGCCAATGAAAGAGAGAAGATTATTTTCGATTTGGTTACAATGATTGAAGGTGATTGGGATCGGGAGCAATTCCCCGGTGTATATGAAAGTTTGCTGGCCATACACGATGCCCAAACACGAAGTATTGAATTGATGAAGAGCGATCTAAACATCGATGAAGATGAATTGCTGAGCATTTGTCTGGAGAAAGGGGGGACATCGGTTGTGGCAGATGGCTACCTGATTAGCGGAACCCTGAGTCCAGAGCAAGAGAAATTCTGTTTCGGATTTGGTGCTTTTTTGCAATTTGTTGACGACATTCAGGATATCGCTGAAGATAGTGATGGTCAATTAATCACTTTATTTACTTATGCTGCAGCCCATAAAAAGCTGGAGGTTTTTGTCAATAAAACCATAACATTTGGTCAGGCTGTGATGGATGATCTAAGCTGTTTCGCAGGGCTGGTTCTGGATGATATGAGTAGCCTTATGGTTAAAAGTAATTCCTTTTTATTGAACGAAGCGGTAGGTTTAAATAGTGAATATTATAGTCAAGACTTTTGTGATCGGTTTGAGACTTCCTCGCCTTTCCGTTTTGAATTTATTCGGAAACGCCGCAGTAATTTGGAAGAAAATAGAATTTCACTTATGAATAAAATGGGATCATTTATTTTTGATGAATCGGAGTTGGCCATGCAGGCTTAAAATGAAACAAAAATTATTGGATCAACTTTTTGTTTCGCTTGAACATGTATAAAACAACAGAGGGTTTGGAGATATCTCCAAACCCTCTGTTGTTTTATACAGTACTTGTTATTTTTCAGCAATAACTTTATATCCTTTTTTTTCTATGGCTGCAGAAATATCAGCCAATGTAACTACTGCTGCATCGTATTTTACAAGTGTTGTTGAGTCTTCATGGTCGGCTTTAACTTCAACTATGCCGGCAAGTTCTTTAACACTGCCTTCAATGGTCATTTCACAATGATCGCAGGTCATTCGTTCAACATGCAATACAGTTTGAATGGTGTCGTGGCTTGCACTCAGATTACCGTCAGTTTTACCTGGTTTTGATTGACATGCTGTAAGAGCAATAACAAATAGCAGAATGAATATTTTTTTCATGGTATGATGTTTTGATTATTTTTTGATTAAATCAGCAATCATGCTTTCCATATCATTGCTGGCCGATGACATGACCTTATCGACCAAACCACCCATTTTAGATGCCATTTCAGCTGAATTCATGCGTGAAATGTAGGTTTTCCCATCGGTTTTAATATAAATTGAAAGCCGACAAGGCATCATGCTGGTCACCACTCTTTCCTGGTTACTGAATAATATTTTTGATGAGTAATCGGGATTGCACAGGGAAAATACTTTTACGGCCTGAACACTGAATCCACTCTTTTTCATGGATTCCTGCAGATCATAGGTTTTTAATACTTTCCAGTCGGGTGTGTCATTCACTATGGACTCGAATTGTGCTACTGTTTCTTCAAATCCATAAATCGATTCACTTTCGGTGAAGTATTCCTGTGCATTCATTTTCCTGGTAAAAAGGAAAACCACTGTGGCTCCTGACAAAAAGCCAATAAGTATAAAAATTGCGTTTTTCATTGACCAAATTTTAAGGGTTTGATCCAATGCTGTTGGATGTTTAATTGTTAAATAACAAAATCAATAATAATCATTACCATCACCAGTAAATACATCATGTTCAGTAATAAAAAATTTTTACCAAATTGAAGTTCTACCTTTTTGATCAGATCTTTTCCAATTACCATCAGAAAAAACAGACAATAGGCCACAATAATGATGCTGGCTACACTCGAAAATGGAACCATAATTGAGACCAATAAACCTACGGCAATACCTGCTGCCATCCAAATAACAATCATCCGATTAATTTGCGGTTCACTAAGCTTTTCAGTGATCACCGGAAAACCTGCTTTTTGATAGTCGACGCGGTATTTTTTCATCAACAACCAAAAGTGTGGTATTTGTCCAACAAAAAAGAAAACTGAAAGAATTACTATGGGTTTGTCGAATACCGAACCACCTGCGGCCATATAGCCAATAAATGGAGGAATGGCGCCGACAATGGAACCGGGAATAATCGCATAAGGTGTTTTACGCTTTAATGGGGTGTAAATTCCATTGTACCAAAATGCGGCAATTAAACTACCCACCCATACCTGGAGCGAAAAACCGAAAAACAAGATCACTGAACCACCAATAAAAAGCACCGATGCAATACTAATGGCTTCTGTTAGACTCAGTGTTTTGCTTGGCAGTGGCCGTTTTGAGGTGCGTGGCATCAGTACATCCAGTTTTCGTTCCTGGATATGGTTTAATGCCGACGATGCTGCAATAATGAGCATCAGTCCAAATGAAAAGAAGAACAAGTCAAACGAAATACTTTTGCTAAATAATACATATCCAGCAAAAGCGGACAAGGTAACAGCTACGGAAACTCTAAATTTGGTGAGGTCCAGAAGTGCCTTCCATTTATCATTTAAACTGACGCTATGTTGAACGGAAATATCCATTTTATTTACTTAATGTTTTTAAGTATTCGGTAATCAATTTGATGTCGTCCTTGGTCAAAATATCCTTATAAGGGAGCATTAGTCCTTTGTTGTATCCAACAACGACTTCAGCATTTGGATACCAGATTGACCTTTCGATGTAATCTTCATCGGCAACAATTTCTCGTTCCCCCGAGGCGGTAAGCACAGTAACCTTATGACCAAAAAGTCCTTTATAGGTTGGACCAACCAATTTCGAACCATCTATGGTGTGGCAGGCAAAACAGCCTGTTTCTTGCATGAGGTCCTTGCCGGCCTGTGTCACATCAAGTCCAACGGCTTTTCGAACTGTTGTGGTATCGACATACCAGCTTTGAAATGCGCTGTCGGACAATACTTTTACTGTTGAGATCATATAGGAATGATCCAGGCCGCAATACTCCGCACAGAATAGATCATATTCGCCTATGCGTCCCGGAATGAACCATGTTTCTTTTGTTCTGCCAGGAACCACGTCTTCTTTTACTCTAAATTCAGGGACGTAAAAACTGTGAATCACATCGAGCGAAACCAATTCAATTTTTACTGCCTGATCAACCGGAACGACCAACTCAGTGTTGCGTTTTCCATTGGGGTAAATAAAATACCATTTCCACATCCGTGCTTCCGCTGTAATTGTGAATGCTTTTTTGGGGATTGTTTTCATGGGATGCCAGGCAACCCAACCATAATAAAACATACCAATTACTAAAATAATGGGTATAACGGTCCAGATAATCTCCAGTGTTGTACTTCCTTTTATTTGTGTGGCAACCGGATTCCTCTTCTTATTGTAGCGGAAAATAAAATAGATAATCGTACCTGTTATGGCTACTAAGAAAAAGAGTGAGATTGAATAGATGACGACAAAAGCAGTGTCGACTCCTTTAACAAAATTTGATGCTGCTAAATCTGTATTCCCTACCATAACTAACGATTAATATAATCAACAAATGTAACAAATACCACGGCAAAAAATAGCAGAAATACAAAGAGGGTCATGTTTCGATACATGGGTTTGTCAAATTTTAAATGCATAAAATAGGACAAAACAAAATATGATTTTATACCTGCTATTAACAGCGCAGCTGCAACTGTATATTCTCTCAATTCGATGTTCGTAATTTCAACCGATAATAGTGTTAATGCAATTAAGCCCAATAGTATCACCAAATAAGTTCGGTACGAAACAATATGATGTTTTTCTTCGCTACTCATATTCATTAGGTTATTAAATAAAACAGTGGGAAAAGGAAAATCCAAATAATGTCAACCAGGTGCCAGTATAAGGCTGAATTCTCCAATAAACTAAAGTTGTCGGGTGCCAGGCTACCGTTTTGCAATCGGGCTAAAACAATAAACATTAAGGTTAAGCCAATCAATATGTGCAAAGCATGTAATCCGGTCATGGCAAAATACAATCCAAAAAATAGAATTTCACCTTGACTTAATTCCATCAGATGTTCTGAACCGGGATACAAGCGATGTTCGATTTTTGCACCCCATTCAAAATACTTATTGATAAGGAATACAAAAGCTAACACAATTGTAATTGCGGTTAATAATTTTGCATGGCCAATCTTTTTTAATTGGATGGCAGTAAGTGCCATTGCAATGGTCGCACTGCTGATAAGTAAAATAATGGTATTAATAATCCCAACTGAACGGTCCAGCTCTTCTGCCGCTAAATGGAAAGCATCGGGGTTTCTGAACCGGTAAATGGAGTAGGCGATGAATAGGCCTCCAAAAAGAAGCAATTCAGTAAAAATGAAAAGCCACATGCCAATTTTCGACGCTTCATCGTCGCGGTGTAAGTGTATATCTTCTGTCATGTTGTTCTTCGTTTATTTATAATCGTAAGGTCCTTCTTCTCCAATTGTAGGAATTTCATCAAAATTCAGCACCGGTGGTGGCGATGGTACCGACCATTCCAATGTTATACCGTTCCATGGGTTTATTTCGGCAGGAGCTCCCTTACGTGCTGATCGAATTAGATTGATCAATACGATTAAAAATCCGGTGGCCATCACCCATGATCCCATAGTGGATAAAATATTGGCAGCATGGAATTGTGGTAGATAGTCGAAATAACGGCGTGGCATACCAATCATTCCCAAATAAAACATTGGGCCATACAGCGCATTAAATCCAATAAACATGATGACTAAGCCGGTATTGGCCCATTGTGCATCGTACATTCGTCCATACATTTTTGGAAACCAATAATGCATTGCACCAAGGAATGCAAAACCGGTTCCTCCAAATACGATGTAATGGAAGTGACCTACAACAAAGGCTGTATCTGTTAAATAAACGTCGGTGGCCAATGATCCAAGTACTAAACCGGAAAATCCGCCAATCATAAATACAAATATGAATGCCAGCGCCCAGTAAAGTGGAGTTTGTAAGTTAATTGAACCCTTGTGAAGTGTGGCGACCCAATTAAATACTTTTATGGCACTTGGAATAGCGACTAAAAAGGTTAGCAATGAAAAAGTATAAAGAGCTGTGCCGCTCATCCCTGATGTGAACATGTGGTGTCCCCATACAAAATAACCTACAAAAGCAATGGCCATTGTTGAAACAATAATAGCCTTATATCCGAAAATATGTTTTTGCGAAAAAGTAGGAATGATCTCAGAAATAACTCCCATTGCCGGTAAGATCATAATGTAAACGGCCGGATGCGAATAGATCCAGAATAAGTGTTGATATAAAATGGGGTCACCTCCCAATGCCGGATCAAAAAATCCGATGTGCATGGTTCGTTCCAATACCACCATAATTAATGTAATACCAACAACCGGGGTGGCGAGCAATTGAATCCATGCTGTGCCATATAAGGACCATACAAAAAGAGGCATTTTGAACCAACCCATTCCCGGGCAACGTAAACGATGAATGGTAACAATAAAGTTCAATCCGGTTAAAATGGATGAAAATCCAAGGATAAATGCCCCGAGTACCGCGGGAAGCATATTTGTTCCGGTTTTAAAACTATAGGGTGCATAAAAGGTCCATCCTGTATCTGGTGGTCCATCGCCTAAAAATTGCGATGAAATGGCAATTAATGCACCTGCAACGTAGATCCACCAACTTAGCAGATTCAGTTTTGGGAAGGCCACATCTTTTGCACCAATTAAAATGGGCAGAAAAAAGTTTCCAAAAACGGCCGGCAAACCGGGCACCACTATTAAGAAAATCATGATAATGCCATGCAAGGTAAAGGTGGCATTGTAGGCTTGTGCTCCCATAATGGTTTTACCTGGTGCCAGCAATTCAAATTTCATGGCAAGCCCTAAAGTAAGGCCCACTAAAAATAAGGACATGATGGAATACAGATAAAGAAGCCCAATCCTTTTGTGGTCTGTGGAAAAAATCCAGCTAAACAGACCCTTTTTTCCCGGAACATGCAGGTAGTCTGGTTCAGAGCTAAGGTTAATGGTTTCAGACATCTAATAAAAATTTAAATTATTTTTTCTTTTTTGATTTCACCAATAAAATAAGCAAAAAGATAAGCGCAATGAAAATGATCATTGTTCCCATCACTCTGGTAATGTTTAAAACATAACCTTGTCCTTCGGGATCGTAGGCATAACAAAACTGTAACACTTTGTTAAAACTTGGTCCAATTTCACCTTTCGACGCTTCGATCAAAGCCATTTTCCATTCAAATGGCAAGAAATAGATGCCATTAAGGTAGCGCACAATCTTTCCATCGGGTGCTAAAACGCATATTGATGCAGCGTGTAGAAAGTCGTTTCCTGTTTTCTTATACTTAAATCCTGTAGCATTGGTTCCTTTAGCAATGCTGGCACTATCCGACGAAAAAAACAACCAGCCTCTTTCTGCCTCGTCTTTTTTCGTAAGCATTGCAAAGTAATTCTTTTTCTTTCTGGTTCCTAAATCAACCGTTTCAGTAGGGTCAAAGCTGATAGTCAAAATCTGATAATCTTTTCCCAATATTAAATCAGATCTTTCGGCAACCTCGGCAATGCCACTCATTAAAGGACTACAAATTCCAGGACACCTAAAATAAACAAAATTAATAATGGTAGGTTTATCTACCAGGCTTAATAAATCAATGGTATCTAAATTTTCATTGACGATCATTACTCCTTCCGGAAAATAATCGCCTAGATGCTCCACTATCCCAATTTGTGGTTCCTTGGTGTTCTCTCCGGGAATTTGGGCCTGAAGGTAAATGGAAAGAAAAAGGACTAGAATAACTGTAACTATATTTTTCAACATGTTCGTTTAATTAATTGATTTTTTTTTAAGGTTTTTATAGGTTTGTTAACTTTAACCAATACGCGTTTAGAATGTTCAAAATTCTTTCATAATATACACGATAAATTTTTAATATGAAACCATTAAAAATGATTAAACGACTATTCCGCTTTTATTATGAGGGATTTAGCAGCTTAACATGGGGAAAGACATTGTGGCTGGTGATTTTGATTAAATTGTTTTTAGTCTTTTTTATTTTGAAATTCTTCTTTTTTTCTGATAATTTCGAACATAAGTTTAAAACGGATGAAGAAAGGAGTATGCAGGTGCTCGAAAATTTGACAACAAAATAAATTAAAACATTAAATTATGTTCGAATCAATTGATTTGTCTTTGGTAAACTGGTCCCGGGCTCAGTTTGCTCTAACTGCAATGTATCATTGGTTGTTTGTTCCCCTAACCCTTGGGACTGCATTCATGATTGCAATTATGGAGACCATTTATGTTAAAACGGGAAATGAACAATGGAAGAAGATGACCAAGTTCTGGATGAACTTGTTTGGAATCAATTTCGCCATTGGTGTTGCAACAGGAATTATTCTGGAATTCGAATTTGGAACCAACTGGTCGAACTATTCCTGGTTTGTTGGCGATATTTTTGGAGCACCGCTGGCCATTGAGGGGATTATGGCTTTTTTCCTTGAATCAACATTTATTGCTGTAATGTTTTTTGGATGGAATAAAGTGAGTAAAAGATTTCATTTGTTGTCATCATGGTTAGTAGCCATAGGGGCCAATTTGTCTGCCTTATGGATTTTAGTAGCCAATGCCTGGATGCAGCATCCGGTGGGGACTACATTTAATCCTGAAACAGCTCGAAATGAAATGACCAATTTCTGGGAGGTCCTTTTTTCTCCGGTGGCCATCAATAAATTTTTACATACCATCACTTCCGGATTTGTGCTTTCATCCATTTTCGTTATCGGTATTTCTGCCTGGTTTCTATTGAAGAAACGTCATATCATCATTGCACGAAAAAGCATATTGGTTGCAGCCATTTTTGGATTGGTTTCCTCTTTAGCTTTAATTATGACCGGTGATGGTTCTGCACGTACCATGGCGGAAGTACAACCAATGAAATTTGCTGCGATGGAGGGTTTGTATAAAGGTCAAAAAGGTGCCGGTCTGGTGGCCATTGGCGTGATGTCATCGTCAGAATTGGATCCTGCGAACGAAAACATTAAGGATTTTTCGATGAAAATTGAAATCCCCAACTTCTTGTCATATATGGCATTTCTCGATTGGAATGCCTTTGTTCCCGGAATCAACGATTTAATCGATGGTAATGAGACAGAAGGTATTATGTCGGCGCACGAAAAAATTGAACGTGGAAAATATGCCGTTGAAAAGCTAAGCGCCTTTAAAGAAGCCAAAAAGGCCGGAGATGCCGCTAGCGCATTAGAGCTTAGGTCCATGTTGCTGGATGAAAGTTTTCAGGATAATTACTTTAAATACCTGGGGTACGGATACATTAATGATACCCAGTTTTTGATTCCCGGAGTAATGCTAACTTTTTATAGTTTCCATTTTATGGTTCTTCTTGGTTTCTTTTTTGTAGGTATTTTCGCTTTATCGCTTTGGTGGCTTTTGAGAGGAACATTGGACAATAAGCGTTGGTTTTTATGGATTGCACTGTTTACCATTCCTTTGGCTTATGTAGCTTCGGAATTGGGCTGGATGTTAGCTGAATTTGGACGACAACCATGGGTGATACAGGATTTGATGCCTACTACTACAGCCGTTTCAAACATTAGTACCACATCAGTACAAATTACATTCTGGTTGTTTGCCATTATTTTTACCACCTTGTTAATAGCTGAAGTTAAAATAATGCTGAAACAAATTAAAATTGGTCCACAAGAAATTAAAGAAGGAGGTCAAAAATGATAACTGCAATTACCTATCCGTTGTTACAGGAATACTGGTGGATACTCATATCTATTCTGGGTGCCTTGCTGGTTTTTCTTATGTTCGTTCAAGGTGGACAAACTTTGTTGTATCCATTGGGAAAAACCGAAAATGAGCGAACTATGCTCGTGAATTCACTTGGCCGCAAATGGGAATTTACCTTCACTACTTTGGTCACATTTGGTGGTGCCTTTTTTGCCTCATTCCCACTTTTTTATGCCACCAGTTTTGGAGGTGCCTATTGGGTGTGGATGGCCATTTTATTCTCGTTTATTATTCAGGCTGTTTCTTATGAATTTAGAAGCAAACCTGCTAATTTCCTTGGAACAAAAACCTTTGAAGTTTTCCTATTTATAAATGGTTTGCTGGGAACCGTATTGATTGGTACAGCTGTTGGAACCTTTTTTAATGGAGCCCAATTTTCATTGAATGATTATAACCAGGTGACCTGGGAAGCACCAACCAGGGGACTCGAAGCTGTTCTTACGTTTCATAATGTTTCGTTGGGCCTGGCCGTTTTTTTTCTTGCCAGAATTTTGAGTTTACTGTATTTCAGCAATACCATTGACCATTCCGAAATCGCGCTGCGTATCAAAAAACAACTTTGGATAAACCTTGTGCCTTTCCTTGTTTTTTTCCTCTACTTTGTGATCGCTTTGGTGCTTAAAAAAGGATTCGCAGTTGATGCTGAAACTGGTGTCGTTTCCATGGAGAAATTCAAATACCTGCATAACCTCATTCAAATGCCATTGGTTTTAGTTCTTTTTCTGGGTGGAATTGTCTTGGTGCTATTGGGTATTGCGAAAGATTTATTTCGGAAGCCTGGCCAGGGAATCTGGTTAGCCGGGGGCGGTACTGTACTAACCGTTTTTGCCTTGTTTCTTTTAGCGGGACTCAACAATACCTGTTATTACCCATCTGCTTTTGATTTGCAATCGTCATTAACCATACGAAATAGCTCATCAAGTGAATTTACTTTACGTGTAATGTCAGTGGTTTCTTTAATGATTCCTTTTGTTATTGCTTACATCTGGGTTGCATGGAAAGCGATCAATAATAAAAAGATCGATCAGGCCGAAATGGATGGTGAATCACATAAGTATTAATTGAAGGAATAAGTCAGTAGTTATTAAGTTAATAAGAATTAAAAACCCTTGACTGATGACTAATGACTTTTCCCAAATGAATAAATTTTTGCAAAAATTTTAAAATTATGATAGTATCCGGATTATTGTGGTTGTTAACCTGGCCTTTGGTTATTGCTGCCAGTTATTTTCTGATCAAATGGGCCTTAAAACATCACGAATCGAAATTAGAAGAAGAATAATAATATAATTGAAATGGACAATTGAAAATGATTTAAACCTGATATTTGTTTTTGTAGAAGTATTTTGACCTAATAAAAATAACAAGTTCCAGAATTATTTATATTTTCAATTGTCTATTTTTAGTTGTCCATTTTTTAGATATTCCCAAACCAGCATCAGTGCTCTCCCGTCGTGGTAGGGTCCTTTCCATGCATGCGCTTTTTGTTGTTGGCGATTTTTTGGAGCGGTGTCTATTCCATAATTGTACTGGCCTCCATAGGTGGAATCAACCAACTCGGTGTTGATGTAGTTCCACATGTTTTGAAAAGCCGTAAGGTAAACCGTATCGGAAGGAAAGTAGTTCGACATCAACGATAGTGTATGCCAGGCTTCGTACTGGGCCCACCACGATTTTTTCCTGTCAATGATTTCCATTTGATCGTCAAAAATATAGCCTCGGTCGTATAAACCGTAAAAGTTTTGGTCGAAACCATATCTGATGGTATGATCGCATAACTTTTTAGCCACCGCAAGGGTGGTGCTGTCAACTGTACCGTAGAGTGCTTTCGAGGCGTCAATCAGCAAATAAGCTGTTTCGATGTTATGACCAAACGAGACATGATCGGTTCCCTGATTTTTCAAAATATATGCTTTGCTTGAATCGGAATGATCGATGGGGTGCCAGTCCTGGGTAAAATAAAGTTTCAGGGAGCCATTATCGCGGGTCATGGTATCGCGCACCAAAATCAGCATTTCTTTCAGTCGCGTTTGAAAATCCTGCTCAGGCATCACCCGATAAAGCGTGGTAAAAGCCTCCAACAAATGAATGCTGGTGTTTTGATCTTTCCATGATGGATCGCCCCAACCCATTTTTTTAATCAGCGCTTTATTTTCAGGCGTATTTGTTTTTAATTCTTCGGTTAGCATAACATTAAAATAGCCCCCGAATTTGTTGTCGTGAGCATTTTCTTCCATCCAGTTGAATGACTTTGTCATCCACTGACGAAGTGCTAAACTAGAATCTATTTTGGAATATTCGGCCAGAGCAAACAAGACAAAGGCATTCCCGTAAAGTAATTTGTATTGTTCTTTTTTTTGAGTGTTAGTGATGGAATAGTTTAAGTGGAATCCCCCCTTTTCATTGTCCCACATTTTCTGGGTGATGAATTCGTAACCATGTTTTGCAGCTTTTTGATACAAATCGTTAGCAGGAAAGGTTTGTGCTGCCATCGATGCCATCCATAGATCACGGGCCTGGGTCACGAGCATTTTGTCTTGGTTTTTGCTTCGGGTCCAGTCAAAATCCAAATTGGTATAGTACCCACCGTTTATACTATCGAATAGTGCAGGATAAAAATGATCGAGGTGTTGATGAATAGCTGCTTCAATTGCTGTTGGTGAAATTGGTTTTGTTGTAGGTGTTTGATCCTTTAGTGCAGGGCTACATCCTGAAAAAATAAAAATCAAGGCAATGATAGATGGTAAGTTCATGGTTGATATACGGTTTATGCGTTGATCCCGATATTCGTTACCTATGCAATTTTCGAGAGCTCCGGTTCCTTAAGTGAAATTTTAAGATTCCGAAAGATATGACTAAAAATCCAAGCCCAAAAATTACCCAGTAAAATTTCGCGGGCACATAATTTTCGGAAATATGTTGTTGTGTTTTCATCGAGAAAATAGAGCCGATATTTCCACCCATTTTAAAAAAGTAGTTGAGGAAGTCAAGTAGGAATGAGAAAATGACAATGATTGATCCCAGCAACATTGATCCCAATTCTAATGGAAAAATCTTCACTCTTTTTAATGGTTTATTGTACTTTAAAATGAGTAGTGCAAGTAAAATCATCAATAAAGAAAGAAGAATAGGGGCAATAACCGGGCCTGTCCAAATGGAGGGAAGAAGAAATAAAATGTCCATGGTGAAAAATGAACCGGGCCAACCCAGTAATAATTTCAAAAACAGGTAGTAAGAGATGTCCCAAACGGCAAAGTTAAAAAGAAACCAGGCGAAACGTTCGTTGCGTTTTCGGGATATTAAAGCGGCTACGGAAATAAGCATAATCATTGAAAAAACTTCACGAAGTAATTCTGTGAGCGCCACGGTTGCTCCAAGTGCTTGAAGGGGGAAGGAGAATCCTGCAGGATAAGCAATAGCTCTTAAATAAACCACAATGGCACTTTCGAAAAACCCCATCGAAATAGCGAATATTGTTGCGTAGAAGTAAGGTTTTCTGTCCATAGTGATGTTCTAATTTTCCATATGTAAGTGAATTCAAAAGTAGGTAATTTCAAATTCAAATATAGGGGTACTCCTTCAAATTCTGCAATTTTTATAGGTGGAAGAATCAATTGAGCTTTCATGCTCTAAAAATATATTTGTGTTTTTTAGGTTACCTTAACCTTGCTGATTCGTCCTAATATAAATCTTTAGCATTGGGCATTCTTCAGGTGATATTATTAGGGTATTCTCTGTTTATATTTGAAAATACAATTGATCTACGGCAAGGCAACCAAGATCATATACAGGAAAAGTTTGCCCTGTCAGCACCACTTCTGCCAATGCAGGTAGCTTTAAAGATCAGTAGTGAAACAACGCTACCAATTGTCATTCATGCCGTTTCCAAAAAGATGGTGAGCAAAGGTTCCGATGAACTTTTAAGTGATACCGAAGTGCATGAACAACTGTTTTTGGAAAAGATTCCCAAAGTTACCATTCATTTAATTATCCTTTTGCTGAATTCACCTTAACCTTTTCTTCTTAAGAGATTAGAGTTTATTACTTAACTCTATAATGTCAGGTTTGTTTGTTGGCGTACCGTAATCTGACAGAATAATTATGCTTATACCCTGGTAAATAGTTTGCAAAGATGGGGCTACAGGCATAGCGCCTATTTTTATTCACTTTAAACGAAAATTGAAATGAAAAACAATATAGTTAACACAATTAAGGACCAGATTAACATTGCAGTAGTTATTGCAGTTGGAGTGGTTTTATTAATGATGTTTTCCTTTTGGATGGCATTTAATTAATTCGCCCACATCTAAGTTCATAAAGGCTGTTTGCATATGCAACAGCCTTTTTTTTAGCCAGGCCGGCAACAATTTGCATGAGTGTTTCAGGTGGTCTGGATATTTAATTCAACAGGCTCCAGGCAAACCATAGCATTGGGGCTTGCCCGTGAAAATCGCCGGTGGTTTTTGGACGGTTCAGGTAATAGTCCATGTCGTTCTGTTGGCCGGTACCCACACAAACGTTGGTCACTTTTCCGTCATCGGTAATATAATCGGTCAAAGCCAACCATGCTTTTTGATAGGCTTCGGTATATTTTTTATCCCTGAGAATTCCTCGTTTAACACCAATAACCATGGCATAACCAAACATGGCGGTACATGATGTTTCGTACCAGGCTTCTTCAACATCGACCAATTGTCGCCACATGCCGTTTTCAGCCTGATCGTTGACCAAAGCATCCATCATTTTTTTATAGCCCTCAACTATGGCAGGGTAATGTGGGTTTTCTTCTGGAAGTTCCGATAGCACTTCAGCCAAACCCGCCGCAACCCAACCGTTGCCTCTGCCCCAGCAATACGGAATTCCCGGGCCATGGTAAAACAAACCATTGGGCTGTTGAAGTCGTTGAAGATAAGCAGCAATTTCAAGCGCTGCACGTTCCATGTAGATGAGATTTTTTGTGCTTCGATACGCTTCGGTTTGAAGGCTGCCAATCATCCAGACATCGTCGATCCAAAAACGGGTTTGTTTGCTAAGGCCGTCGCTGCGGGGATTTTCCCATTGCGCATCGGCCAGATGTTTGGCCTGGTCGAAAAATGCTTGTTCACCTGTGGAGCGGTACAATGCAAACGGCAAAATCCCATATACGTTGGCATCAACATGATTGGCCGTGTTCGGTATGCCATCAGTAATTACCTTCATATAACGTTCAGTCAATAGATTTATAGCGTGCTTATTGTGCAATACATTGGCCATGCGCACCACACCAAAGGCGGCACAGGCTTCGGAATAATGGATGGCCGTAAAGCCATACGAATCGGCTATTTGAAAATCGCCACGTGTAAAAAAGTCGTCAATCAGCTTTTGTCCAATTACTTTAGGTGATTTCTCTTTGGACCAAAATGGTTTGACCTTGTGTGATTTTGAACACGAAGTTGAAATCAACACGACAATTAGTAAGCATAGTAGCGAATTTATTTTTTTCATTATCAATCAGGCTTGGTTGCTTATTCTTTCACAAAGAAAGTTCTATTTAGAAATTTTCCACTTGAAATTTCCAAATCGTTGCTCTCTAATTTTATTTCGCCACTTCCGGAAACCTTAAATTGAATTTCGGAAATATCGTCTCCACCATCTTTCCCCGTTAGCGTAAAATCTATTTTGCCATTATCCGAGCTGTAGGAAAATTTTCCCCATCCTCCAGGCACTTCTATGTCTATGTTGGAGGAGTACGACAGGGTGAAATTTATTTCCCAAATATCGCTTTTGCGCAGAGCCACAACATAGGTCGTATCGGACTTGATTTCCGAATTGTCGGCAATGTTGAGCAAACTGATTCCATTTGGCGAATCGTCAGGAAAAACAAAGTTGGAATTGTTTTCAACTCCCCATGTGATCGTTTTTGTAAATGAAACGTCGGGCGAATTATTATAGTAGTAATCAACAGTTGCTTTGCCATATCCATCAAACTGTATGGGTAAATCAATTAGTTGTCCGTTTATGATTGAAGTAAAAATTTGACTGGTTCCAGTGAAGGTGCTTACATTCCATCCAATTTTTTTGGAAGGTTGATAATACCACACTCCACTACCTTCAATGATGGTCATCTGTATTTTTAACTCACCGGACCCAGGCATTTCTGCGGCAAATGAATAATCCGTATGAGTTTTTAATAGCAGCGTTGCAGGATCAAGAAAATTAATGCCATATATTGCAGATTTGGGAAATCTGAATGGGGATGAAGAACTGAAATTTGTGTTTTCAATAAAAAGATTTATCGCACTTTCGAAATCATTATTTGTTGAAAATTCCAGGCCCAGTTCTGAATATTTCTCAACCAGGTTTTGGCGTATTTTGTCGCAATTTAACGATTGAGCTTGTCCAACGATGTTGGATTGAATAAGCGTATCGTTTAAGATGCCATCCTCCTTAATGTCTGATACAAAATCGGCTAATAGTTTACTGAGTTCACTGGTGCTGTTGTTCCCTTGAAGTATAAGTGAAATGGCCAGAAGTTTGCTGTCGCCCTCCCTTGAATTCCTGATGTCCAGTTTTTCGGCATTGTCCAAATTGGAATCATCCATATTAAAAATAGTCAGAATTTCCTGCTGTGCTTTTTGCTTCGCCTCATTTATGGTATACTTTTCATTGGCAATTAAAAAGCGAACTCTTTCATATTCAAGATGGGTAAGAATATTGACATTTAGCGAAGTTTCATTGCTGATGTCGGCAATGGCTTTTAAGGAAAGCCTTTCAGTGGATAATTCTCCCGAGTTCTCATTAAAATAAAACCCGTCAGCTGTAATGCCAATATAAGGTGAAGAAAGCGGAATGTTTTCAAGTTCAAAACCGCCAGTGCTTTCAGTGGTCGAAACAAACGATTTACCTGTTTGCTTATACATGTTATCGAATTCATAGACGACAACATTGCTGCCGTTGATAAAAGGTCCTTTTTGAGCAAAGCCTGAGATCGAATAAAAGTCTGTTGTATCATCTTTGTTGCAGGCAACAAGAATTAAAAGAACTAAAAATGGTGCCAGGAATTTCATTTTTCTATGGTTTTTAAGTGTTGATTTTTTTATCAAGCAATTTACAATATTTTATGAAAGTATTGTACTCGTTAATTGTTAAATATTTGAAAATAATGGGGTTGTGTGGTTGGTTTTTCACTGAAATGGTAGGGGGGATTATTGTTCAAAAAGCACTTTCAAGATAGAAATTCAACTTTGTATTAATTTATGAAATGCCTGAATTTAATTAGGAATGTCAAAAACACCAGGACTTAATTAAAATCCTGGTGTTATTTGCGGCTCTTCAATTGAATTTAATCTTTCAATATTGGAGTCAGTACAATGTTCCGATAAGCTACTTTTCCATGGTCGCCTTGCAAATAAAGAGGTCCCGGAATAAATACGTCAGCATGCATGGCTCCACCGGTTGGTCCATAAAGTGGTTCGTTGTCAATAATCATTACGCCATTTAGGATAACGGATACATGCCGATCACACAAGGTAATGTTCATGGTTTGCCATTCGCCGCCAGGTTTTTCGGCATTCACACTTGGAGTGATCCTACTGTATATTCCTCCCATGTTGTGTGCATCAAGTGGCTGACTGTAGGAGTCAATGACCTGCACTTCGTAAATTCCACGTAAATAAACACCGCTGTTGCTGTGAGGCGGTACATTTACTTCCAGTTTCAGGTTAAAATCTTCGAATTCCTGTTCGGTTTGCAAATTGCCATAGTTGATGTGTACTCCATTCTCAGGTTGAACCGGATCATTGACCAAGACGCCGTCGATCACTGAAAAGCCATTGACCTGATCTTTGTTGGTGAGTTTCCATCCTGTTAAATCCGTGCCATTGAATAAGGTGATTGATTTGCCCCACTTTAGATTGGTTAAATCGGGAGCGGCCGGAACATCGGGTAACAGAATACCTGTGAATGCTGTGGAGTCTACCCCCAAACCATTGGCTTTAGGCTCCAGAAAATACCCTTTGATGTTTGCGCCATCGCGACTCACTTCCAGCGTGTATGTGGGGATTTGCTCACGAATTGCTTTTCCGCTATCATCTTTTGTGCGAACTAAACTTCCCACCCGTGTGACAATCAATTTATCGCCTTGAAGGTGAATGTTGGCTACCGGCGAAACACTGGCCCATTTCCAGAGTAAGTCGGCATCGAGGTATGCTTCTTCCTGACGCACTTCCAACCAGCCTACCCAGCCACCATCGATGGTGAGAGTCCATTGTCCCAAAAAATCAGAAGCTTGTGCCGGAACAATTACAGTTTCTTCTTTTGTGTGTTGATTGCAAGCCGTTACAACTAAAATAATCAGCAAAATAGAGAGTAAGTTAGGTATTGATTTCATGGTGTGAGAGTTTTCGGTAAAACATTGGTTTGATGAATTATCTCTTTTTTTGTGTATTAAAGTTAGCAAAAAAACGTTGCTTATTTTTTAATCAATTTCCCTTTTTGCTCGTACTGATCCGATACTATGCTATAAAAATAAGCTCCGTTCCTTAGCATGCTTATGTCAATCTGCGTCCTGTTCGAAACCTCTTTCGATAACAAAATACGACCGGTCATATCGTGAATGTTAAAGCGGGCAGATGTGAATTTGTCTGTATTAATTTCAACCGTTAATTGCTGATTCGCCGGATTAGGATAAACCTTGGCACTGGTCAATTGCACTTCATGTACAGCGGTTTGTTCTTCGGTTGCCACCACTTTTTTGGCAAAGTCAATCAATGCCGTATTTCCTGCTTCAATGGCAATATCAGCAGGAACCCGGCGAATGTGCCAAACGACGTTGTAATGCAAGGTATCGCCTGCTGCAAGCGTAACATACTTACTTTGATTTTCCAATTCAACATACCCTACACTACCGTCAACCCAATATTCCATTTCAGCTTCACCGGTTGCAAACTCAGTGCTTGCAACAGCTTTGCCACTAATCAGAAAAAGATGACCATCGCCGGTAACGTGTCCGAACCAGCTTGGGCCTGCTATATCGCTGAAAAACTTCATGCCTGTACCATTCGATTTAGCAAATTCAAGCCAATAATAATTTTCAAGTTCTTCGATGTGATTGGTTAAGGTGCTTCCCCATGGTTTTTTATCTCCAACCGCCCAAAAGGTAAGGCCTTCGGGCTGAACACGGGTCACCGACCATAAGGCATTTTTTAAACTGGAAGTTCCGGTGTTGACCATGGCATAGTTGATGGAGATGGAACTGTCTATTTCATTGGCCCATATGGTTTTGATGAATTTAAATTTTTTGCTTTTGATGCCGGTCTCTTCACCACTCATAAAGGTCATTTTATTTCCTTCGATGCTTCCGGTATATGCGTTTAAGTCGGTTGTTGGAAGGGTAGGCCAGTTCCATTCGCTTTGTGGCGATGTCCATAACGTTGAGCCCGTCATATCTCTACCCTGAATTAATGTTTCTTTGTCGCCTAATTTGAACGATGTAATTCGTGCCCCAAAAGAGGCATCTACGGCCAATTCTACGTCGCCAACGCTTAAAGTGAATATATCGCCATTTTGAACAGGAGTAACTTGAGCTTCAGTATTTTGAATACACAATATCGAAAAAGAAATGATAAAAAGTAAAGTAGAAATTTGTTTCATTACATGTTAAATTTGATTAGATATTTCAAACATAGTTATATTTAGTATAAAAGTAAGGTGCCTTGTCGATTCATTTTGCTGTTGAATTGGTATCCGGTTCCAATTCAGGCAAAGGGCTTATTTCAAAAACTTTGGTGGTGATGTATTTTTTCCCGTTCTGCAATTGGCAGCTGGCTTTTATCACATGTTTCCCCGGTAACAAACCAGTAGGGAATTCCACTTTCCATAAATGGCTGGACGGAACCAAACCCGGTTTCCATTTTTCGCGATTGAAGCGGAGGTAATTGTTGCGCTTTAAATATGGATCAATTTCAATCACCTTTTTCATGTCGTGAAAGGCTGCATCATCAATACTAATTTGAACCTGTGTGTTGTCATTGCCATCGAATACATTCACATAAATGAAATTGTTTTTTATGGAATCGATGGGCAGGGAAGAAGGAGGAAAACTAATGCGTAAGTGTTTATATCGACTATTGCTGGCGGCAATAAATTCCTTTGAATAATCTTGTCCGTAGAAATTGTAAAGGTAAATTCCCGGAGGGCATCCATCCACGCATGTGGCATCGGGAATACTGTCAAGCCCATAGGGGCCAACCCACCAGGCACCACATGCAGCGCCGGCAATTTGCCCGTCGAATTTTCCTTTCGAATTCCATCGAAACAGAGGCGTATGTTGCCACGACCCCGCCAAATGTAGGTGTCCGTATATGGCTAGAATTTTTTCCTGATTTTTTAATAAATCAAATACCTGTTGGATGCTGGAAGAATCGCTATGTTCTATTAAAAGAGGAATGTGTGCCAATAGTACAATTTGTTGATCCTTTTCTACCAGCGTCAGATCTTGTTTTAACCAATTCAGCTGTTTGGTTTGTAGTCCACCATGATAGGACCCATGCTTGTTTTCAGTACTGTCCCAGCCTGCATATTGAACCGTATTCAGCACTACAAAATGGGTAGTGCCATAATTGAAGGAATAATAATCGGGGCCAAAATGTTTGCGAAAAGTTTCGGCTTCGGTAGTGATATCCTTTGCTCGATAATTGATGTCGTGATTACCTAAAACCATGTACAACGGGGTGTTTATACCCCATAAAGCGCCTTCAATTAAGGGGTAAACTGAAAGGTCATTGTCGGCAATGTCGCCCAGGCAAATTTTAAAATCAGCCGGATGTTGGTACAACAACGGAACTATTGTTTCCTGAAAGAATTCGACTTCCTTTTTTGTAGGTGCTTGAATGTCGCCAATCAATTGAGCGCTGTATTGATTTTTTATCATACTCTTATACATCGGAAAGTACAGGGTGTCCGAAATGTGCTGAGTTGCTTGAATTCCCTCGTAGACCAATTCTTCAGGCGATGGTTTCTGATACACAATATGATAAAAGGAGGGGACGCGATTTGCCTGTAGCGGGAATTCGAAGTCGTTTGGCTTAATCACAAATACAATATCTTGCTGCTCAACAGGAATTTGAAAAATACCTTGCCGATTGCTTTGAACAATGGTACTTAAAGAGGAAACTGAAATGTTGGGAAGTGCTTCTTCTCCTAAGTCAAAATGATTGTTCCGGTTTTGATCGTTGAAAACTATACCTGTAAGGTTTGTCTGAGCACAGGCGCAGAATAAACCGGCAAGTAGGATGATCAATAAAGATACTTTTTTATACATGTTGAGTTGTTTTAAAAACCTCGTTTATTAAAAAGCATATAGCCCATGTTTAACGAGAAGAACCACTTTTGTCCTGGCTTATCGTAATAATTTAGTTCAACGCTCAGCGGGCCAATTTGTGTTTGGGTTACTAAGGCACCCATGGCCATTAAATGGGCCTTACTAAAAATTTTACTGTCGAAAATAACGGTATTGTCCTCACCGATTACAAAATTCTGAATAGGGAAAAAACCATAGGCTTCTGTTCTGAAGTGCATATTATCGGTGAGTTTATAAATTAATTTTCCACCGAAAGCCATGTACTTATTGGCCCGGTAATTTTCATTGTATAAGGATTTGCTATTTGGTGTGGGTGCAAAATTTGCTGCATGCAGATTACTGGAGGTGTAATTACTAAACAAGGTATTGTTATTAAATGAAGCTTCGGCAAATGCCCCAATTGTGAGATATTTGCTGGTGATAAAATACTGATCGAACAAGCCATACATTCTAAAGTAACTGTGACGTTGGCTAATTTGCTGGTTAATGGGAGCAGTAGTACCTGGATTGAAGGTTTCTTCACCATTGATGTAAAAAATGCTAAAAAGTTTCCGGCCTCCTTCCGTTGGATACTGTTTGTAATCGTAATTTTTTTTGTCGATATGCACATGACTGGCAAAACCTTTGAATGTGGTGTTGTCCAATTTGTCGCCTTCTTTGAATATATCAGTTTGGTAGTATTCGTCGTTGGAAATTGATTGGGCAATGCCAACATCGATGACTCCTGTTTTAGTATAAGGAATTCCAATCTCAAGCTTCGTATTTTGTTCTGTTTGTCGCACATAGGAAGGCCGAATATCGGTAAAGATCAAATCGGTGCTGGTGGAGAAATAATCCCAGTAGTTCAAGGTAAATGCGCCCGAAACATAAAATGGGAGTTTGCTTGGTGAGTCAATGCGTCCACCCAGCAGAAAGGAATTGTAGAAGCGTCCGAAATAAAGGTTGCTGGTTAAAATGTAGGATCGGTTGTTAAAGGCTTTCAAATTGGCCTGAATGAAACCAAAGGTATTGGAACGGGTGGTGAGATGTCCACCAAAGGCCACGTCGAGAGGTTTGCGGGGGTCAATTTTTAAATGCAGGTCAAACAATCCCGTATTGTGGTTGTAATACGCAATGGGTTGAATGGACTTGATGTGATCATCGGCAATTAACTTAAAATACGACGTTCGCAACTGTTCAATGTCAATAACCTTTTCATTGTATTTGATGGATTGAATGATGTATTTGCGTTGCATATTATCGCGAACACCTTCGACCTGAACATTGTTAAATAAAAGCTCTGGTTTTTTACGATTAAAATCAATTCGTTTTTGAGCCATTTGTTCCTTACTTACCCTGCGTTTGATTCTCATTTCAATGGAATCGATGCTCAATAAGGCGGTTTCGATCCCCCGGCTATTGATGTAATTAATTTTCGGAAAATCGAGTAAGCCAACATCGCTCAATTTGGTTTCCAAAAAAATACCCATGGAGTCGGGGACATCGTATTTGGTGACTTGTGTAACCATTGTTTCAATTTGGCTAATCACATCATCCTTGTCATAATTGTCACCCAAATTGGTTACGGCATGTCCAATAATAATGTCAGGTCTAAATTCTTCGGCCATAATGTCTACCGGAAAATTGTTCACAATTCCACCATCAAAGAGTAGCATGCCATCTTTTTCGATGGGCTTGTACACCAAAGGAATGGTCATTGAGGCCCGAATGGCTTCACCTAAATCGCCATCGCGCAGCACAACTGCCTGGTTGTGGTAGATGTCGGTAGCAACACAACGAAAAGGAACCATCAATTGGTTAAAATTACTGTTGCAGGCACCGGTTGACGATGCCGTTAATTTCATAAAGGCAAAATCCATTTGCCGCTCGGGAATTAAATTGAAAGGCAATACCAATTTTACCTTATCGTTTTTACGGGTAATGTCGAATTTCATCCAATCGGGAAGCTCATCGTTGCGCTTGAAGTAGTACAAATCGTCTTTGTCCATTCTTCCCGTCGACCACATTTTGAATTCGTCAGAGTTGAACAATTCAAGCATTTCGTCGGGAGTCATGCCCATGGCATATAAGCCGGCAACAATTGCTCCCATGGAAGTTCCTGCAACATAGTCGATGGGGATATTGTGATCTTCCAAGACTTTAATGAGGCCAATGTGGGCCAGGCCTTTTGCGCCACCACCGCTCAATACCAAACCCACCTTTTGCGACTGTGCAGAAAGACTTAGTAATAGTATGCAGATGATGAATATTCGACGTAACATGTTATGATTCTAATTTTTGATTGAGTGACTGAAATCCTTCGCCCAGAATTTCACGCGTATCCATCACAGTGATGAAGGCATTTGGGTCGATGGAATGAATGTATTGTTCCAAAATGGCAACTTCACGGCGGCTGACCACCGTGTAAATAATTTGTTTCTCCTCATCGGTGTACATCCCGCGACCATTAAAATAGGTGCCGCCCCGTTCCAGATCGACCAATATTTTCTGTTTAATTTTTTCATGTTCTTTCGAAATGATGAACAAAGCTTTGTGATAGTTGCCTCCTTCGATGGTTAAGTCGATGGCCTTGCCGGTTATGTAGATCACCAGCCAGGAATACAGAGGAATCTTCCAGTCGTGGAAAGCCAATAAGCTTAGCAGTACAATGGTGGAGTCGACATAAATTAAAAGCTGGCCTAATTTTAGATTGGTGAATTTAGCAATGATCATCGCCACAATGTCGGAACCACCCGAGGTTGCCCTTGATTTGAAAATAAGTCCCAGACCAAAGCCCAGAAGAACACCACCAAAAACACACGAAAGCAAAACGTCATCGACCAACGGCAAATCACCATCGACCCTGAAATAGGTAATGCCATCCATAAATACCGAAGTGAGTACAAATCCAAGAATTGTTTTCAGCCCAAATTTTGGCCCTAGTATTTTGATGCCTGCATAGGTGAGGGGGATGTTCAACACCAGGCCAAACAGTCCGATGGGAATTCCTTCGGGCCAAAAACTGAACAGCCCTGCGCTCATGTAGTGTACAACAATGGCAATACCATAAACCCCGCCGGGAACAATTTTATGTGGTGAAATAAAAAATACAAAACCGACAGCTAAAATAAAGGCGCCCAATACAATGAAGACATAATCACGTAGCCATCGTAAGGCGAATATTTTTTCTTTAGTTGGAAAAGGCATAGCTAAAAGTTAAACACGTTAAAGTGCACTAATTTAACCATAATGAGTGGAATTAAAAGGATCGAAAAAAAATCTTTTTATAAAATTTGTACTGGGCGTAACGAGGCATGTATTCTGGATGCAAATTGTTTGATTTGGGATGTTCGATACTATCAAAATCGCCTACAAGCTGATTGGGCATTGTCTTACTCAAAGATGGCCGCTTTAGAGGGCTTTATAACTTTAATCATTACCGTCGTGCAATAATGAAATTTGAAATGTTTAAATTGGCTTGCAATTGGCTATATAATTTTGGATAATTAAAAAAGAATAAATGAAAGTCTATCAGGAAAATATAAATAAGTATACTGCCAAAATAGTTAGCCTAACGAAGGTTATAAATAGATTATCGCTACTTCGATTATTTATTTTTGTCATTTCAGGTGCCATTGTAATCAGCTTTTTTAGTATCCATTTAATTACTCCTATTTTTATTGTTTTCCCATTATTGATTGTCTGTTTTGGTGCTGCAATCAAATATTATGATAAAACGGCTTTCCTGAAAAAGCATACAACATTCCTGAAAGGGATAAATGAATCCGAAATTTTACGAGAAAAATGTCAGTTGAAAGAATTTGATGGTGGCCATCAATTTATTAATCAAAACCACACTTATACCTCTGATTTAGATGTTTTTGGACAACATTCCATTTTTCAACTGCTCAACAGAACAACTACGGAGTCAGGTAAAATACTCTTATCGGTTTGGCTATCTGAACCTGCAGGTAATACTGAAATTCACGAAAGACAAAAAGCCATAAAAGAGTTATCTGAAAAATTGGATTGGCGGCAAGATTTTCAGGCCTCGGGTATGCACTTTCAAAACAAAAAAAGTGATTATCATAAATTGTTAAATTGGATAGAAGCACCGGTCGTTTTAATTAAACATCGACGATTTTATACAGCGGTTGCAATAGGGCTTTCCATTCTATCTTTTATTGCCTTATATTTTTTTATACTTTATTTTGATTCACCACGCTGGTTTTTTTATTTACTTCCATTTCTTGCTGTTTTATTTATTATTAACCGAATTCTAAAAAAAGTAAAACCAATAGCAGAAAATATCGTTGAAACCTCACAAGAAAATATCAACACTTTAAGAGCTTATCGGACGCTGTTCAAAAAAATTGAAAGTGAAAGTTTCCAATCAAAAAAATTATACGAATTGCAATCCATACTTATAAAAAGCAGCTTTTCAGCATTCAAGGAAATTAACAGCTTGTGCCGCTTATTGGAATTCGCTCAGCAAAGAGGTGTCAATAAGTTAACAAAACTCATCCAAGGAAATCCTTTTTATTCTGCATTGAACAGTTTTTTACTATTGGATATTTATTTAATTATTGGAGTCGAAAAATGGAAATCAAAGAATAAAACGCTTTTACAATCATGGGCTGAAGTCGTAAGCGAGTTTGAGGTGATTAATAGTATGGCAGGATTTTGCTATTCAAACCCATCCTATACATTTCCGGAAATTACAGAAAAGAACCACTACGTATATTTTAAATCATTGGGGCATCCACTCATAAATTCCCAAAAGCGAATGTGTAATAATTTTCATTCAGAAGGAGCAGGTGATGTGTTCATGATTACAGGTTCCAATATGGGAGGGAAAAGCACTTTTTTAAGAACAGTTGGCGTAAACCTTGTTTTGGCTTTAGCCGGTGCACCTTGTTGTGCCTTACAAGGGAAGGTTTCGATCCTGAAATTGTATACAAGTATGAGAACCCAGGATAATCTGAAGGAAGGGATTTCCTCATTTTATGCAGAATTAAATAGAATAGAAAAAATGCTGCAACTGATTGAAAACTCTAACAATGTGTTTTTTCTTTTGGATGAGATGTTTAAGGGAACAAACTCAGAAGACAGGCATAAAGGAGGTTTTTCATTGATTAATCAAATCAGTAAACTCCGTACTTCAGGAATTATAGCAACACACGATATTGAACTTGCAAAACTATTGGGGAATAAAAAGTTAGTTGCCAATTATAGCTTTAATAGTGAGATTAAAGATAAATCGATGATTTTCAGCTATGAACTTCATTTGGGTATATGTAATGATTTTAACGCCAGTGAATTGATGAAAAGAAGTGGAATTAAAATTATTTCTGATAGCTCAAAAAGTGAAATCGAAAAAAAATAGGGCGCATTGTATTTTACACAGTTCGTTGTGAGGCATTCCCTTTGCCAACTTCAAATATGCTAGGCACCTTTTGTAATTTAATAGAACAGTAGACTCTTACAGTAGGTTAACGTGCGTATATGCTCTGTTTTTTATCTTCCCTGTTAAAAATTAATATAATTTAACTTGACTTATGAATAAATATTGTCTAATTTTATAAACTCTTAAATGAGAATAATTCCTATCTAGGATGATGTCAAGTCAGCTAAGTTAAAATATTTGATTTCATAATGTTAAAGCTTAAAAATAATGGGAAACAAATCTGATCATATTAGTAAATGTCCGGTAACAGGTGCAGTTGGAAAACACTCTGTTGGATCCAGTGGCACAAAAAACAGCAATTGGTGGCCAAATCAATTAAAACTAAATATTCTTCGTCAACATTCTTCAAAATCCAACCCAATGGACAAAGGATTTGATTATGCCAAAGAATTTAAAAGTCTCGATTTACCAGCAATTAAAAAGGATCTTAAAAAGTTAATGACTGATTCTCAAGATTGGTGGCCGGCAGACTTTGGACATTATGGTCCGTTTTTCATTCGTATGGCATGGCATAGCGCAGGCACTTATCGCACAGGCGATGGACGTGGTGGTGCTGGTGGCGGACAACAACGGTTTGCTCCTTTAAATAGTTGGCCCGACAATGTAAATCTAGACAAAGCGCGTAGATTACTTTGGCCAATTAAACAAAAATATGGCTTAAAAATATCGTGGGCCGACCTGATGATTCTTACCGGTAATGTAGCTTTAGAATCAATGGGGTTTAGAACCTTTGGATTTGGTGGTGGACGCGAAGATGTCTGGGAGCCGGAAGAGGATGTGTATTGGGGTTCGGAATCGGAATGGTTAGAAAATGATGAACGAAATTTGGATAAAACAGAAGTCGATAATCCATTGGCTGCCATTCAAATGGGACTAATTTATGTTAATCCTGAAGGACCTGATGGAAATCCTGACCCACTTTTAGCTGCTAAAGACATTCGGGACACATTTGCCCGTATGGCTATGAATGATGAAGAAACGGTAGCCTTAATTGCCGGTGGTCATACTTTTGGAAAGTGCCACGGAGCTGGTGATGCTGCGAATGTGGGTGCTGAACCGGAAGCTGCTGGCCTTGAAGAACAGGGATTAGGCTGGAAAAATAAGTTTGGCACAGGAAAAGGTGCTGATACCATCTCAAGCGGATTGGAAGTAATATGGACCCAAACACCTGCTAAATGGAGTTATTATTTTTTCGATAATCTGTTTAAGTTCGATTGGGAATTGACGACAAGTCCGGCCGGAGCAAAGCAGTGGGTAGCAAAAAATGCTGGTGAACAAATGCCAGATGCACACGATGCATCTAAAAAACATGCACCAACAATGCTTACAACAGACCTTTCCTTGCGTTTCGACCCTGCTTATGAGAAAATTTCAAGACGCTTTTATGAAAATCCACTTGAATTTGCAGATGCTTTCGCCAGGGCATGGTTTAAACTTACGCATCGGGATATGGGGCCAATTGCATGTTATCTGGGGTCAGAAGTACCCAAAGAAGAACTCATCTGGCAAGATCCAATTCCAAAGTTGAATCATACTTTGATTGACGAAAAAGATATTGCTGAATTAAAAGCGAAAGTTCTAAAATCCGGATTAACAGTCTCTCAATTAACATCTACAGCTTGGGCTTCTGCTTCAACGTTTCGTGGTTCGGATAAACGAGGTGGTGCAAATGGTGCACGTATACGTTTAGCGCCTCAAAAAGATTGGGCGGTAAATAACCCGGCACAATTAAGCACGGTGTTGAAGAAATTGGAAGCGATTCAGGAGGATTTTAACAGTTCGCAAGCTAATGACAAAAAAGTTTCGCTTGCCGACTTAATTGTTCTTGCAGGTTGTGCCGCTGTTGAAAAAGCGGCAAAAGATGCCGGATTTGCAATTAAAGTTCCTTTCACACCGGGTCGTATGGATGCATCGCAAGAGCAAACCGATGTAGAGTCTTTCAAAGTACTTGAGCCTGTTGCTGATGGTTTTAGAAACTATTTGAAAACCAACTATAAAGTTTCAACAGAAGAATTATTAGTTGATAAAGCGCAATTGCTCACTTTAACGGCTCCTGAGATGACCGTTCTTATTGGTGGAATGCGCGTATTGAATACAAATTTTGATCATTCAAAACAGGGCGTTTTTACGAAGAATACGGAGGTCCTTAGCAATGATTTTTTTGTAAACTTATTGGACATGAGTACTGCATGGATGCCGGTTTCCGAAGACAAAGAAAAATTTGATGGACGCAACCGAAAAACAGGCGAAGTAATTTGGACTGCAAGCCGTGCCGACCTTATTTTTGGTTCAAACTCAGAACTTAGAGCACTTGCCGAGGTTTACGGAAGTTCCGATGCGAAGGAAAAATTTGTGTTGGATTTTGTGGCTGCCTGGAACAAAGTAATGAACCTTGATCGTTTTGATGTGATGGTTTAAACCAAATTGGGAGAGATTTTATCTTCCCGTATTTATGCTGTTACAAGTAATTATTTTTAAAATATACACATACAAGGTTTTATCAAATGGAATATTCAATTGAAGAAATAAGAAATAAATTATCGGAGAAAGGATTAAAAGTTACGCCACAACGATTAGCAATTCTTGATTCAATTTATCAATTGGGGAATCATCCTACAGCCGATAATATAATAGAATATATCCGTCAAAGCAATCCGAATATAGCTTCCGGTACAGTCTATAAAGTACTCGAAACACTCATTGAAAACAAACTTGTAAAAAAAGTTACAACTGACAGAGATGTAATGCGATACGATGGTATTATGGAAAACCATCATCATTTGTATTGTTCTGAATGCGATTTGATTGAGGATTACATCGATGAAGAATTAGATGAGGTGCTAAAAGATTATTTTAATAAGAAAAATTTCGAAGGATTTAAATTGCAAGATATTGTAGTGCAAATCAGAGGAACATTCGATAAATGTTAAACATTAACTTTTAAATTAAATATTATGGAACAAAATCAAGAACAAGAGGTATTTAGTATGCCCCGAATTGGTGATGCAGCACCAGTATTTAAAGCAGTAACAACACAAGGTGATATTAATTTCCCTGCAGATTATAAAGGTGATTGGGTGATTCTTTTTAGTCACCCTGCTGACTTTACTCCTGTTTGTACATCGGAATTTATGACCTTTGCTACAATGGAAGATCAGTTTGCAGAAGCTAATTGTAAATTGGTTGGTCTTTCAATTGATGGTTTGTACAGCCATATAGCATGGTTACGTACCATTAAAGAGAAAATTGAATACAAGGGGATGAAAGATGTGGAAGTTAATTTTCCTTTGATTGAAGATATTACCATGGATGTAGCCAAAAAATATGGTATGATTCAGCCTAACGAAGATTCAACGAAAGCTGTTCGTGCAGTATTTTTTATCGATCCAAAGGGAATTATTCGTGCAATTATTTATTATCCATTAAGTTTAGGAAGGAACTTTGATGAGTTATACCGGGTAATTATTGCATTACAGGCAGCCGATGAATTTGGTGTTGCTACACCTGCTGATTGGCGTCCGGGTGATGATGTAATTATTGGCCCTGCAGGTTCTTGTGGAGCTGCTAAAGGTAGAATGGAAGATGGAGAACTTGATTGTAAAGATTGGTTCTTCTGCACAAAAAAGCTGGATAAGGATAAAGTTTTGAATAAAATTTTGAAAAAGAAATAATTCTAGCTTACCTGTTACGCAAGGGTGAATTTTCAATAAATTCACCCTTGTTTCTTTCTTCGCGACCCTATTGGCAAATACATTGCCCTTGTCCCAAATGTTGTCGCGACCCTTCGGTTAGCGATCTTCCCAATCACTCCCGATAGTCATTGGGAAGTCAAAGCATTTACAAAGTTTGTTTGTCTAGGTACTATTTTTGGCGCTATTCAATTTCTGGTGATTGTAATCGACGTATCTGTTGAACTCTGGTCTATTGATGTTCCTTTAAACCTGAGGATACCTTACAACAAGAATTTATTGAATTTCTTTTAAAAAATCCTTAGCCAGTGCTCCAGTTAAGTCTGGAACAATGTTACTTTTACTCTTAATGATGTAGTACATTTATTTTTACAAAATGAAGGAGCAGGCCAATAATAATTTAGACAATCATTTTATCCACCGAAGCAATTGGTTGAGGGCAGCAGTGCTTGGCGCAAATGATGGAATTTTATCAACTTCCAGTCTTGCCATAGGAATTGCAGCGGCAAGTATGAGTAGGGAACCCATCGTGCTGGCAACGCTGGCAGGATTGGTGGCTGGTGCATTATCCATGGCGGCAGGCGAATACGTTTCGGTAAGCTCTCAAACAGATGTGGAAAAAGCCGATATTGAACGGGAGAGAATTGAGCTTGAAGAAATGCCCGAAATTGAATTGCAGTTATTGGCTGAAATTTATGAAAAAAGAGGGCTTAAAAAAGAAACGGCATTAACCGTTGCCAAAGAATTATCTGCAATCGATGCCTTGGGAGCTCACGTTAGAGATGAATTGGGACTCAATGAAATTAGTAAAGCGAATCCAATACAAGCCGCTTTTGCTTCAGGATTAGCATTTACTGTTGGGGGAATACTTCCACTTATTGTAGCACTCTTTCTGCCCTTGGCAAGCATGGAGTATTATCTATATGGATTTGCTATTTTCTTTCTCACTATTTTAGGTGCATTGGCTGCTAAAACGGGTGGTTCAAGTATAGGTAAAGCAATCATACGAATTACTTTTTGGGGTACTGTAGCCATGGGCTTAACTGCACTTGTTGGCTATTTGTTTCAGGTCAAGGTTGGCTAAGAATGGCATCTTCAACCAGCAACCATTAACGAGTAACCAGCAACCAACAATTTTTCAAAGTTCGGGTCCTAGTTTTGATGCGCCAGCTTATAACCGATAGCGAACTATATTTTGTAATCCCCAATATACTGATTTGTAGCATTAGATCAAAGGATTAAATTGATTGTACAAACAATTCATATCACTTTTTTCCGTTAGTGACTATACTATGAAACAACTTCGACTAATCGTAACTTTCTACAAATCATTTGCATTGGCAAGTTTCCTGATTACGCTAACTTGTCTTGGTTTATTGTATGGTTTTGGAGCGAATGGAATGCATATGATTCAAGCCTTTAAATAAAAACAAGATGCGATGAAAAACAATAATGTTATTACACACAGTACGCTCAATCAGGGTTATGATTTTTTTATTACAGATAAGTGGAAGAAGAAGTACCATTTCAAGATATTAACCTTTAATGTACCTTCTGGTGTATTTTCAGAAGCAATTGAAGTGATCAAATACAAACGAGAATCTGCTAATGAACCACGAATCTTTCATGTTTTAGCTGATTTCGATGCTGATATAGAAAACACAGAATTGCTACTTAAAGCTAAAATTAAAAAAGGAATCAATAAACGGTATTTAAACTACAAAAATGGAATTCCCTCAATTTGCGATGATATGAAAATTACCGGTAGAATTCTAAGTGGTGATCAGCCGATGGATTCTCAATTTGATTATTATTTTGCGATTGATGGTAAAAAGATTAGCATTGAAAATTTTCTTGAAATGCTTGACTGTGTAGTAGGGTATAATTTTAAATTTCAAATTCTCGATACATGCGAAGATATTGATGACGATTAGCAAATCGGTCAGCTTCCCGGCCATATTCTTTCCTGTAAGCCATTTTTTGTTTCGGAAGAAGAATTGTACATACAATTATAATGGTGCCTGTTTATTCCGCTCCTGATCTATTATTATCTATACGGTTTATACCGAAAAAAAATGACTTCCTTCGGGGTTGTAAATGATGTTAACGGCCTCGGGTAAAATGGCCACTTCAAATTTTGACGCAAAATACAATTCACCATCCACATGGAAAGGGACCTTCGCATCGAATTCCATTTCAAGTCCTTGGGTTTGATCGTAGTGTACGTTCGGGTCGTTCAAATGTTGGCCCTTTGGAACTTGCATTAATATTTTAAAACGTTGGAGCAAGGTTAATTTTTGAATGGAACAAACATCAAGCAGGCCATCGTTCGCAATGGCCCTTGGAGTGATAAAAAAATCACCGGCAAATCGTCGGCCAATGGCAATGGTTTTCATGAAATTAGAGCTCGATGTTTTTTGACCATTATTGTTCACCCTGGCCTCTTTTTCATTATAAAACAGCAGGGTTTTAATGATGTGTGACCAATATTTGTCCTTGCCTCCTTTTTTTACTGTTCCATCGGCCAGGTAATTTTTTGCGGCTACTTCAGCATCAAAGCCAACACCCATGCCATTGAAAAAAGGGACTCCGTTACAAGTTCCGGCATCCATTAAAATGGTGTTTTTTTGAAAAAAGATATCCCAATGCTGCTCTTCAAAACGATTGGGAAAACCTGGAATTTGAATGAAATCGTTTCCTGTTCCTGCCGGAATAATTCCCAAAACCACGTTTTTATTCCCAATGAGCATTTTGGCAACTTCATTTAAAGTACCGTCGCCACCAACGGCCACAATGTACTTTGCCCCACTTTTGATACTGATCTGAGCCAGTTCAGAAGCATGGCCATGACTTATGGTGAGTATTATTTTAGCATCGATCTGATGTTTTCGAATTTCACTTTCCAGTTTGGGAATCAGAGTTCGGGCAAAATGATTACCGGCTGTTGGATTCACAATAAAAACCCATTTTTCATGATGCGATTGTTCCATATTTGACAGGTGATTAGGCATAAGCTGATAGGATTGTTGCTCTTGCGGTATGTAAAATTTCCTCATCGTTTTTTACCACCAATTCATGTGCTGCAATGGGTTTGTGAATTACGACGTTAAGTTTTGAATTAAATTTGATGTAGAAGCGATTTTTCGGTTTTAAATCATAAAAGCCATTCAAGGTAACCGGTAATAATTCCATCTCCGATGCTCTTAAAACATGAATAAATCCCCTGTAAAACGATTGGATGTCGCCGTTTGTGGTGCGTGTTCCTTCCGGGAAAATGGCAATGGTTAGTCCTTTCGATTTTTCAAGCATTTGTTCAATCATAAATTTGGTATTTTTTATGTTTGCTTTACTTACCGGAATGTAGTTGATCATTCGTAGCAGTTTTCTGAAAACCGGAATTTTGGTTAAACGAACATGCCCGAACCAGGAAACATTGGGATGAAATGCCATGATGGCCATAATGTCGAAAAGGCTGGCGTGATTGGCAATGAGAATGTATTTCTTCTTTTTGTCGAAATTTTCCATACCTTTTATCCGAAGACGTCGGCCCATAAAAAGAAATACCGTATGGGCCCATATACTAATGACAACATGCACTGCCCTGCGCCAATTCAAGTAGGCCAACAGCAACAACAGTGTGACAATAAAAGCAGTAAATAGGTAGAGTAGGGCAAAAACAGGTACCGTTACTACCGAATAAATTGTTGACCTCATTCTAAACACCTCCAAAATCAGGATCAAAATAGAAATTTAATTTTGAATTGCAACTGAGTGCAAACAAAAGAGAGAAAACAACGTGAAGTCGATTTCTCTCTTTTTTTATAGGATGCAATACTTGTAAATTGATTGCTATTCAGTGATTTTCACCTTAACTGTATGTTTAATGTCTCTCGATGAACTGCCAATCATAAAGGTATAATCACCTGGTTCAACGCGCCAACTCTTAGAGTTTTCGTCGAAAAATGCCAAATCTTCAACTTTGATTGTCAATTCTACAATTTTCTTTTGTCCCACGCTCAGTTCAACTTTTTCGAAAGCTTTAAGTTCCTTCTCAGGACGCATAACAGAGCATTCATCCTGGTGCATGTAACACTGAACCACTTCTTTTCCGTCTACTTTTCCTGAATTCTTCAAGGCAAATTTCAGGATGATTTGATCCGAAAGGTGGTATTCTTCTTTATCGGAAGTGACTACAGAATAACTGAAATCGGTATACGAAAGACCAAATGCGAACGGGTATGCCGGCTCAATATTTTTGGTGTCGAACCAACGATAACCAACTAAAATACCTTCTTTGTATTCAACTTTTAAATCTTCACCGGGGTAGGCATCGAGGGCATGTGCGCCCACATCCTCCAAATTTACCGGTATGGTAAAAGGAAGTTTGCCCGATGGATTAACATCACCAAAAAGTACGTCTGCTATGGCATTTCCCGCTTCCGAACCATTAAACCATCCATATAACAAAGAAGGAACTTCCTCTTTTATGGCGTTCATGTTCATGGGAGCTCCTGCGATGATCACTACAATAGTTTTGGGGTTCACTGCGGCTACTGCTCTGATTAAAGCGTCTTGTCCGAAGGGTAAAGTCATAGTTGTACGATCTTTTGTTTCGGTTTCAATCTCACGAGTATTCCCGGCAAAAATAATGGCGACTTCAGAATTTCGTGCTGCTTCGATGGCTTCTGCTATTAATAAAGAATCGGGTAGGTCGATGCTTGGTGTTCTCCAATTGTTTTCTTCCTCGAATTTTTGGGTGTAGCCCATGGCATAATTGATTTTAACCTGATCGCCCAACTTATTTTGCAATCCTTGGAGTGGCGAAACTTCATATTTCGCTTTGACGCCTGCAGTAAATCCACCCTTAGCCTGAATTTTGGTCGCATTTAAACCAATTACCGCAATACTTTTCAATTCTTTTTGATCGAGGGGCAAAACCTTGTTCTCATTTTTGAGAAGCACAATAGATTCGGAGGCTACGTCTCTGGCAATTTGTTTTATCTTTTCCGATACCAATTCCCCTTCCGTTCTGCCGGGTTCCATCTTATTTAAATTGTAGCTAACCCTTAAAATCCGACGTACTTTATCGTCAATGAGTTCCATGGGTACTATTCCAGCCAACACGGAATCACGTAGCGGTAGGCCCATGAAATTTTGATCGTAATTTTGTTCGTGTGTCCTTGTTCCCATTTCCACATCGAGACCACCTTTAGCAGCAGTTACTGTATTGTGGGTTGCCCCCCAATCGGAAACAATAATTCCTTTAAAACCCCATTCGCCTTTTAATAGTTGATTGTTGAGGTAGTCGTTTTGACATAGGTATTCACCTCTGAATTTATTATATGCACCCATCATTCCCATGGCGTCAGCATCTTTTACACTGGCTTTATATGCTGGCAGATAAATTTCACGTAAGGTTCGTTCGTCCATTTCAACACTGATGCGATTGCGCTCGTATTCCTGATTGTTGGCTGCAAAATGTTTCACACAAACAGCCACATCCTGATTTTGAACTCCACGAACATAACCAACAGTAATTTGTGAATTTAAAAAGGGATCTTCGGTGAAATATTCAAAAGTACGACCGCCAAGTGGGGTACGCATTATGTTCACGGCAGGTCCAAGGATCATGTCCTTGCCGCGTGCACGGGTTTCCAATCCCAGTGCTTCACCGTATAGATAAGCCATTTCACGATTCCAGGTCGCTCCCAATGCCGAGCCTGTAGGAAAAAAGGTGGCCGAATCGTTGGCTAAATCCAGAGGCTTCCAGGAATGACGTTCCAGTTCTTCACGAACTCCATTTGGACCATCGGTATAAGTGAACTCAGGAATTCCCAGGCGTTCAACCCCGCCCGAAACAAACATGCCCGTGCCGTGTAACATGCCCACTTTTTCTTCTAAGGTCATTTGAGCAATCAAGCTGTCAATAACCAGCTCATATTTATCCTGGATTTTGTACTTTTCATTCTGTTCTGATGTTGGAGCCATATTGGCACAGCTGTTGAACAGAACCAAAACTCCTGTTAACAGCATAAAAGGAAGTATTCTTCCGCTTGCAGATTTAATCATAGATGTGAACGCTTAACTTTTTTAATGCTATTTTCTCGAATTGCGATGCAAATATAAGTGTATGAGCTAGAAATAAAATTCATTTGATGGCAAATGAATTGCTGATATCATTCATTTTTGAAACAAATCAGTCATTTTGTGGGCAATTCCTGCCAAATTCAAGGGACGGAGAATATTTCATGATCACTATCCAATATTCAGTGCTTTGTGAACTGGAAATCTGTGACTATTACTGTATCGAGGCAAAGCGCGGCTGAACTTCTGAAGGAAATCGGAATAAATTAGTCGGACACTAATGATTTTTTTGATTAGATTTCAGGTATTGATGATTTCTGAAAGCAACAAAAATCATATGTACTTTGCTACGGTACAACTATCTTTTGTGAATACTTAAAATCGATCCATTTATGAAATTTGATGCCGCCACCCGTATTCAGGATTTGAAACAATTTGGTGAATTTGGAGACGTTAACCCATCCATCACCGATTCGTCGACCTACACGTTTATGCACGCTCACGATATGGAAGAAACCTTTCATGGTCATACCGAAGGATGTTTCCTTTATTCCCGACATTGGAATCCAACAAATAAGTATCTGGCCGATGCGCTTGCAACTATGGAGAACACCGAATCGGCATGGGTTACCGCCTCCGGAATGGCAGCCATTACCTGTGCCTTGTTGCAAGTTTGCAGCAGCGGCGATCACCTCATTACAAGTGTTACCACTTATGGCGGGACCTATGCATTTCTGAAAAACTGGTTGCCAAAATACAATATAGAAGTTTCGTTTGTGAATATTTCAGATTTGGAAAGTGTAAAAAAGGCCATTCGACCCAATACCCGGTTGATTTATACCGAAAGTGTTACCAATCCTCTTTTGCAAGTTTCGGATATTCCTGAATTGGCCAAAATTTCTCATCAACATGGCATTCAACTTATGGTTGATAATACATTCACTCCTTTGATTATTAGTCCAAAAGATCTTGGAGCCGATATTGTGGTTTACAGCATGACAAAATTCATTAATGGGAAAAACGATTGTGTCGCCGGTGCTATTTGTGGTGATAAACAGTTCATCGATGACTTGTCGAATGTCAACAATGGTACAGCTATGTTGTTAGGGCCGGTACTTGATCCGATTCGTTCAGCAGGAATTTTAAAAAATTTGAATTCCCTTCACATTCGAATGCAGCAGCACAGTAAAAATGCATTGTACCTGGCTCAGAATTTGGAAAAATTGGGATTAAAAGTTAACTACCCGGGCTTAAAATCACATCGTGATAACGAACTTCATACACATCTTATGAATGTTGAATTTGGTTATGGTGGCATTTTTTCAATTGATATGGAGTCTGTTGACAAGGCGGAAGAATTGATGCAAGGAATGCAGGATAAGGGCGTGGGATACATTGCCGTAAGTTTGGGATATTTTAAAACCTTATTTAGTTTATCGGGGAAAAGTACCTCTTCGGAGGTGCCTTTAAACATTCAAAAAGAAATGGGGCTTTCCGAAGGTCTCATCCGCTTTTCTGTGGGATTGGATCACAATATTCGACGTACCTGCCAACTCATTGAGCAGGCTTTGCTGGAGCAAAAGGTGATTTGAGTTTCAAATGAGCTTGTTTTTCAATAATATATACTTGGAACGTGGCAAACTGAAAGCTTTTATTATTTTTGTTAGCCATAAAATACACGACAAACAATTTTAGCATGAAGAAAACACTTTTTATCCTTATACCATTAATGATGGCCTCATTGGCCTCAATGGCATGTACTAACTTTTTGATTACGAGAGGGGCCAGTGCCGATGGATCAACAATGATAACCTATGCGGCCGACTCGCACGTACTCTACGGAGAATTGTATTATACCCCTGCCGCCGATTATCCTAAAGGAACAATGTTGGATGTATATGAATGGGATACCGGTAAGTATCTTGGTCAAATTGAACAGGTTCAGCATACCTACAGTGTGGTTGGAAATATAAATGAACATCAGGTGGCCATTGGTGAAACAACTTTTGGCGGACGAAGCGAATTGCATCATCAGCCCAATGCCATAGTTGATTATGGAAGTTTAATGTACATTGCCTTACAGCGTTCCAAAACTGCCCGTGAAGCCATTAAAGTCATGACCGATTTGGTGGAGGAATATGGATATTACAGCGAAGGTGAATCGTTTTCAATTTCCGATCCGGAAGAAGTCTGGATTATGGAAATGATTGGTAAAGGTGCTGATGAAAAAGGTGCCGTATGGGTAGCCATGAAAATTCCCGATGGTTACATTAGTGGACACGCCAATCAAGCCAGAATAACGACTTTTCCCTTAAAGGATTCTGAAAATTGCCTCTATGCTAAAGATGTTATCTCTTTTGCGCACGAAAAAGGATGGTTCGAAGGGGTGAACAAAGATTTTAGTTTTTCGGATGTATATGCTCCTGTCGATTTTGGTGGAGCACGTTTCTGTGACGCCCGTGTATGGGCCGGGTTTAATAAAGTGGCTTCAGGAATGAATGCTTATACCGATTATGCCATGGGAAAAGTGGAACACGACGCTGCCGGCTTAGCTTCTAACAGAATGCCTTTATGGGTAAAACCCGATAAGTTGTTGACTGTAGCTGATGTTATAGACATTATGCGCGATCATTTTGAAGGAACACCCATGGACATGACAAAAGACGAAGGTGCAGGTCCCTACGAGTTGCCTTATCGTTGGCGTCCATTAACATGGGAGGTCGATTCAGTTGAATATTGCAATGAACGAGCCATCTCAACCCAGCAAACAGGTTTTTCATTTGTTGCTCAAAGCAGAGGATATTTACCCGATCCTATTGGTGGAATCCTATGGTTTGGCGTTGACGATACCTATAGCACCTGCTACATTCCAATGTATTGCGGGATGAAAAAAGTTCCGGAAACATTCGCTGTAGGGAACGGTGATATGTTAACCTATTCTGAAACTTCTGCATTCTGGACCTTTAACCTGGTGACTAATTTAACGTACTTGCGTTACAATACCATGATTGAAGATGTGAAAAAAGTGCAAAGCGAATTGGAAACTACCTTTATCAATAAAACGCCGGCCATCGATGCGGCAGCATTAAATTTGTGGACGGGAGGAAATCATGATTTGGCCATTGACCTTTTAACAACTTATTCAGTGAATACCGCAAATAATACGGTGAAACGCTGGAAGGAATTGGGGAATTTTCTTTTAATCAAATACAAGGATGGCAACATCATGAAAGAAAAGGATGGCGTTTTTGAGCGTACAGAAACCGGTATGCCTCCAAGTCCTGATCAGCCTGGTTATCCTGCACAATGGTATCAAAGTGTGGTGAAGAAAACAGGAGAACATTTAAAGGTGATTGGCAGCGATGGACATTAAAAGCGTAGTGCTTGAGCACTAGTTTTGGTGAACAATTGGAAGAACCCAATCGAAGGAAAAATAAAAAAGTAACTATTTCTTGCAATATTTTAAGGCTAAACTTTTTACAGTTGAAAAATTTATCTATTTTTGCCGCGCCTTAAAGGTAAACGTAATCTCTTACCAATCAGAAGAAACGGGTAATATTGCGATTTAACCCATTAAATGATTTAAAATGGACGCTATTAAAATTGTACAAAATGCTTTTGTTCACGAAGAAACAAAGCAACATCCTAAATTTGGAGCTGGTGATACCATTACGGTATCCTACAAAATTAGAGAAGGTGAAAAGGAACGTATTCAGAACTACCGTGGTGTTGTTCTACAAATAAAAGGAACTGGCGAAACCAAAATGTTTACGGTTCGTAAAATGTCCGGAAACGTAGGCGTTGAACGTATTTTCCCTATGAATTCACCATTGATTGACGCAATTGAAATTAACAAAGCAGGTAAAGTTCGTCGTGCTCGTATTTTCTACTTCCGCGAATTAACCGGTAAAAAAGCTCGTATCAAAGAGCGCAAACGCAGAGCAGAGTAAGTTCTATTATAAAAAAAATCCCTGCTTCGAATTTCGGAGCAGGGATTTTTTTATGCCCAAAGCTTGCTAATCCTGAAAAACGCGGATCACTTTACAATTCGGGTGGAAGGATAGATTTGGAATCACATTAAAATTAGAGATTTTTTACAATCGGAATCGGAAATTTTATTATCCTTAGGCCGGATAGGC
>JBGUEP010000043.1:0-51495 GCA_041821245.1 Prolixibacteraceae bacterium | reverse complement strand
ATTTTACTGCTTTTTGTTTAATAATTATGCCCTAGGGACTTTTTCAGTGCCCTCCTTAGTTAAGGGCGGTTCTTTTTTAATAAGCTGATCGATCTCACCTCAAAATAACCAACAATGTTTGATTTATCCATTTCGATGTATGTTTCAAACACATCCCCATCAATTGCATACCTTGACGACAGTTCAAACAACTCGCTTAGCATTCACCTTTCGATTTTAAAACTGATAAACGAGTGGGAGATTTAAGCCATAGAACAGAAAACTAGATTGATCCCCGCCACTAAAGACTGCCTGGATTCCAGGATTAAACATTAGTCGACCAGCTTTCACATAAAAACCAACTGAACTAATTGCTCCTAAACCATAAGATGCCTTACGAATATTTTCATCAAAATAAGGCTCAACAACGTTGTTATAGATGGAAGCATATTCTTTGTACGACAACACACCTATGGAAAACTCGCTTGTCAATCCAAAATGTTTGCCTTTTAATTTTGGACTAATACCAATATAAACTCCTCCTCCATTCGACACATAATCTATCGCTTTAACAATACCAATATTCCAGGAATCATTTTGATAAGTTGAAGTTGTTTTTTCGAAAAGAGACCCCACAACAAGATCCAAATAACTAATTTCAGTTGGAAATGTAAACTTTAAGTTTAATCCTGCAAGTGGGTTATCGTGGAAATAGAAATATTTATAAGCTAAATACTTCTCTTCGTTCAAGCTGTTCTTGTGATAGCAATACCCAATCTCTACCGAAGGTTTTTTAATAAATTGGGAGAAACTTTCCGTTGCCAAAAGAGTAAGAAAAAATGAAACAATAATAATTTTCTTCATATATCAATTTGATCAAGCAAGCCAATATTCGTTGCAAAAATATCACCTAAAAAACTACTCCCACCTTAAAGGTGATCACATCAAAACGATAAAAAATATCGAACCAGGGCATTTTTGTATAGGGCGTGATATCATATTCATAACCAAACCCTAAAAAGTATCGATCACTTAACGCAGCATTTAAACCTAACATGGCCCTGAGATTAAAATTTCTGTCTAATCCACTAGAATTGGATGATCCAATCTTTAAAACATTTTTCACCCCTCCAAAAGCAGTAAATGTATTATTCAAATCGTATTTGATTTTAACAGGAACAGTTATGGCATTGTATACCAATTTCGTCTTCACAGAAGTCAATTCAGGGAAGTATTTTGGGTCAGCACTTGAATAGTATGCTTTTGATTCAAACCCAATTCCTTGTTCAAATGAAAACTTTGATGTTCGAAGATGCTCTGTGATACCTCCCTCAATTGAAAACATGGCACCATAAGAATAAAGATTTCCATCGTAAATTTCACGATGATCATTCAAAATATAACCATCTTCATCGTACTGATAAGCCAAATTTTGGCCATGATTATTACTCAAACCGCTCCCCACAACAAAAGAGTAGTTGACCTGAGCATTCAGTCCTGCCCAAGAAAAGAGTAAAATCATTACCAGTGATATTTTTATTTCGAACCTCATAATTAATCAGTTAATTTATTTTTAAAACATATTGACTTACCTCGTAACTAACAAAAAAACCAAATCCATACTCAACCTGCGATTCAACCGGATAGACTGTTTCGTAGTTATAATCGGCATAACTTAATTCGTAGTCAAAATAACTACCCATAAAATCAGCATAATCTTTGGATACCGAATAGAGGTATATTTTTACGGAATCAAACACCGAATAAGGCAATTCAGTGTACCGAAGCACCTTGCCATTATAATTATCGTCGCTCCCAACGTAATTGGGAACTATTTGGGTGCTGTCATAATTACTTGTACTTCCATTGGCATAGTACTTAATTTTCGCCGAATAGTAGTTCCCTATATTCGGATCGTCATGGAAGGCATAATACAAATAGCTAGAATCCTTATCGATATAAGCCGTATCGATAAGGACTTTAGCAACAAATTCCTGAAGTCTGGTGGAAGCCGTTTCATATCCCTTTGCTTCAACTTTAATACTGTAAGATGCACCTATATTGAATGAAACGGAATCTTTTGACAACTCATAGTGATAAGCGTCGGTTTTAATCAGCTGTTTAATGGCCTGGCCATTTTCACACAAGCAAACATTTGGGTTTTCAACGACGTCGTTATCCCCTTGATGATTTACAGATACCGAATGACTAAGCAGTACGTTAATGCCATTTTCATAACTCATAAACCCATTGATAACAATATAAGGGGTACTGGTTGATTCAGCATAATCAATCTCCGTGACGAGTTCGCAAGCATTCAGCAGAAGAAGCAAAATAAATATCCATCCTATTTTAAACATCCTGTTAAAATTTAATTGAATAACTAATGGTTGGAACAATGGAAAACATCGACTTGCCAAACACTTTATCAGTTTTCCGATCGTAATAAATAATCACTGGATTCTTTCGGGCATAAACGTTAAATACATTCAGTTTCCATTCCTTTTCACGACCTTTTTTTGTTTGTCCGCGTTTAACAATCGAAAGATCTAAGCGGTGATAATTGGGCATCCTGCTGTTATTTATTCCCATGTATGCATAATAGCCATACATGTAGTCGTTGTTCTTGACATAACCAAGCGGCAGCGTGCATGGTATTCCGGTTGAAAAAACAAAATTTGTGTTCACGGTATACGATTTACCCAAATGACTGGATACTAAAAAAGTAAAATCATGCCGCCGATCATATATAAACGGATACTTGTTTCCTCCATTCAACTCTACAAATTGTCGGTAATTCCAACTTAACACATAAGCCAATTCAGCCGAAAAGAAATCATTTTGATATTTAAGCTGAAATTCTGCTCCATAAGCTTCACCTTTCCCGTTTTTAATGATGTTTTCGTTTATATCAGAGGCTACGATATCTTCGGCCACCGGCACTTTATATTCCAATAAATAATTCATTTTTTTGTAATACACTTCAGTCGAAAACTGAAGTTTTGCAGCAGGAATGGTTAAGAACATCCCGGCGGAAACTTGTTGAGAATGTTGCGGCGGAATTTCTTTAGTTGAGGCCAACCAAATTTCTTTTTCAAAAAATCCGTAATTGTTAATCACCACGTGATTAAACTGATTCATAATGGTATAGTTTGCTTTTATCGATAAATTATTATTTACCATTAACCTCATTGACACACGTGGCTCCGTACGGTAATAATTCTTTCCTTCACTCAGAAAGAAAACCTGACGCAAGCCCAGATTGATAAAAAACTGCTTGTTGACTTGAATTTCGTCTTCCACAAAACAGCTGATCTCATTTGCGTCCAACGATGAAGTGTATCCCAAGGTAGTGTCAATTTCAAGTCCTGTGTTCGATTCACTCTGATAGGTATACTTCCTTCCTGGATTAAGCTGGTAATGACTGTATTCCAATCCTGTTTTAATGGCATGATGATTATTGATATAGTATTCCAACTTCGATTGTAGATTGTATTCAATAATTTCACTCATTGAAAAGTCAGTATTCACCGTTTTAATTCCATCATCTTTTACTACGTCCGATCTATAAAGTTCATTGCTATATTTTGAATAAGTGGCACTATTTCTTAAAAATAATTTTGGCGCAATTGATGCGAAATGACCAATACTTATGCTATTATTCAAAATATCATAATTGCTGCTACTATTGAATTGGCTACCATCTCTCTGCTTCGTAATGTAATGATCTATTCCATTAAAATAATTAACAAATATTTTATTTTTCGGGTTAATAAAGTAGCTGAATTTGGCATTGATATCATAAAAACGGAAAGTAAACAAACTAGCGAAGGCGTATTTTCTCATCCTCAAGCTCTGCGGAAAACTGAATAAATCGTAATAGGTAGTTCGTCCGGCCACTAAAAATGTAGCCTTCTTTCCTACTGGTCCTTCAGCCAAAACACTTGAGGTTAACAAGCCCAAATTTAATTTTCCTTTCAATTTGTTGCGGTCACCATCGCGTGTGTAAATATCAATTACTGATGACGCCCGACCGCCATACCTTGCAGGAAAACCTCCTTTGTAAACATCTACTTGCTTAATGGCATCGGTATTAAACAAGGACACAAAACCACCCAAATGGCTTGTATTGTAGAGCTTTGCACCATCAAGCAAAATAAGATTTTGACCACGATCGCCCCCCCGCACATAAAAATTGGAACGCCCTTCTCTTCCCGGACTTATACCCGGTAAAGCGGTCACGGCTTTCATTAAATCAGGCTCTCCAAAACTCGATGCGCCATTTTCGATGGCTTCAACGGTAACAACATTCTTTCCAAGCAGTGTTTGCTCATGAATTGGAATTTCGGCAACAACTTTCACCTCATTAATAAGTTCATTTTTAGGAATTAGTGAAAAATCGATACTGGTATCTCCTTTCAAATAAAAATCCAGCTTAGCCATATCGTAACCAACGTACTGAACCTGAAGTGATACTTCACCCTTAGGCAAGGTTAGACTATAAAATCCCTGATTATTGCTCGTTGTCGATTTTTCGGAAATACGATCCATGCAATGCGCCGAAATCAAAGTCTCTTTAGAACTCCCATCAACAATAGTTCCGCTGATTGTTACCTGCGCTGAAACCTGATAAGAAAGTGCCAGAATAAAAATAAAAAAGAAGTGCTTCATTTTTTAAGTTTAATTAAGGGGCTAATAATTAGCCCCTTAAAATACATCTCTCAATTATAACTCAAGGTTGCTTTATGATCTTCTCCAGTTCCAGATGTCCAAAATGCACCATGGGCAGAAAGAATAGTTGCCTCTGGAATACCAATTTGATTAATAATTGCCTGACTGACAGTAATTGAATTCGCTAAAAGTTCAAAATTTATCCATTTTTCTGTTTTGGTTGGACTCGTTGGTCCTTCAGCAGAAAATGTTTTCGATTGATTTTCATACACATAATATGGTCCACCATAACCAGTATGTAGATACATAGGCACATGTAGTTCAGCATCAAAATCATCACAATAATGATTTGCTTCATAAAGCTTTTCTGTAAAAATTATCGTTCGGCCAATCGACTGACTTAAACACGTTACATAATATTTAAACGTACGAGGATCATTTCCTGTCCAAATTTGATCCAAATAAATCTCTGCATAACATCGTCTACTATTAATCCAATTTGTTTTATCCCAAACGGAAGTTGGTGAGTTAGTTGATTTTAGAAGTTTTTGCTGTTTTAAAGCTAGGAACTGGACCTTATCACTACCTAAATAAGCTCCACTTTTTACTGTAGTTTCTATAAATTCAAAAGAATCATTGTTGGAGGTATAAAGCCCTTCATCTGTAATTTTATGTAAAATATCAGCTACAATATAGTACCCTTTACGGTTTGTTACACATTGATAAAAAGCACTTTTAATTACAGGAGATTCAAGTTCATTTTCAACTTTAAGGATATCAGAATTTTGATTTAAAATTAATTGATACTCTTCAATTGAAGTGCAAGTATCAAGTTTCTCAAAAGCTGTTTGTATTTCACCTCTCATTGAAGTAAAACCGATTTCTTTTTCCCAACTTGAAAATTGGACAGGAGTCATTTTCAAAATTAGTTCTCCCAAGGCAAAAAAATCATTACTACTATTAAAAGACAATACACCATCTTTAACAACATATTCTATTTTATCCATTGGGGATTTTATATCAGATGGCTTTTCAAATTCTAAATCCTGTTTGCAGGATGTTAAAATTCCTATACAGAAGATACAAAGCAACAATATTTGTTTCATAATTAATTAAGTTTGTGGAATTGGAGTTACAGCTCCAATTCCGGTTAATTAATATTAATTGGTTAACTCAAAGGCAGCACAATTTTGACTTCGTCGATTTGACAATTCGGATTGTGTTGACTTTCTTTTACATTACTGGTATTTCAGGAGTGAAACGAATTGAAATAGTTTAGTAATGTTAGTCCCGATATTTATCGGGATTTCTGCCAAAATTCCAAAGGCAATGATCAAGACAATCCTGTAAAAAATTCAGGGTTTCGTCATAGGCAACATTGTTTCATGATTCTATTGTAATTAGTTTCTTTCAAGGCATGAAAGAACTCTGTGTTAGCTGAATATCGGGGAATATCCATTCGTTTAGTTTTTAGTTTTAGGTAAAATCAAACAAATCTAAAAAAAAAAAAAACGATTAGTACAAAACCTTAAGTGCTATTTCTTTTTATTTATAGCTAATCTATGTAATATTAGTGGAAATTGTGTAAAAAGGAAGTTAACCTTGAAGTGTCATTCACCTGTTAATTCCGAAAAAGGGAAAAAGGTTACCCTGAAAAGGAAAAAAATTCAAAAAAAAATGGAAAAAAGGGAGAAAGGAGAAAAGGAGGATGGAGAATGGGAAAAATGCAAGGGGGATGTTTCAACCTGTAATTGACTCTTATAGTGATCGTTTGCATATATTTTTTTACAAAGAAAAGATGAAATCCGCAATTACACCCATATAACAGCACTTCATCCTGAATAACAACTTCACCGCAATTCTTTAAAATTTGAAGCTGTAACTAAATGAAGGCAAAAAGCTGAACAAACTTTGTTGATAAAGCTTAGTATGATCCATTTCCGGATAAAATTCTCTACCATTTGGGTCAGCTACAAATTGTAATAATTTTCTATCGTAATAGTAATAATAAGGATTTTTCCTGTTATAGACATTATAAATACTTACACTCCATGTTCGGCTCCCCCATTTTTTCTTTTTTGTATGGTTCAGGGCGACATCAAGTCTATGATAATTGTTCATTCGATAAGAATTTTTTTCGGGATAAACATATATTTCATATCCCGTAAGGTGGTAATGCTGGGTTGCCAGGGTAAAGGGATATCCGCTCCCGAATTTCCACACACCTGATAAACTAACATTTTTATTGAAGGCATATGTACCTACCAAATTAAAATCAAACAATCGATCGTATTTAAAAGGATACTTTTGCCCTTGATTAATGTTTTGAAACTGCCGATAAGCTTTCGATATTGTCATTCCCGCCCAACCAGTTAATTTCCCCTGTTTTTTATGCAAGGCCAATTCCAATCCATAGTTGTCTCCGGCACCTTCCTTTTCAATAATATCTTCCCATGAATTCAAATTACCCATTAACGACTCCCCCGGTTTATAGGTAATCAAATTGGAAAGTTTTTTATGATAGGCTTCAAAACTAAACAACCACTTGCCTTCAAACATTACATTTTTAAAACCGACATTATGCTGAACAGATTGTTCCGGAGGAACATTGGTGGTTGTTGGCATCCAATAATCCGAAGGAATACCAACGCCAGAAAACGACAATAAATGAATGTATTGTGTCATTCTGCTGTAAGAATAATTCATTGAAATATTTGGTGAAAAATTATAAACTATGTTCAAGCGGGGTTCTAACGACTCAAATGTATTTTGAGTTATCTGGTAAAGAGATGCTCTCAGACCAAGATTTAGGAAGAACTTATTCCAATTAATATCCGACTCATAATATCCGCTATATTCCATTGCATTAAATCTGGTATTGTATATTTCTTTAATTGTGCTTACTTGGCTTCCTGAACTAATCAATGACTCGTCGTTGGGTACAAATTCATGATTTAATACATTCAGTCCAAATCGGGAAGTAAAATTTGAATTTAAAAAATGTTGAACATCCAATTTAACACAAAAGTCATTCACCCCTGTAAGTAAATCGTTGTCAATTGTTCTAAAATAGCTACCTGAATTTAAAGAATAATCCAGATGCTGATTATAATAATATCGACTTTTATACACGGTTAAGTTAGAAAACATTTTACTGTTAAAAATGTGGTTCCACTTTGCAGAGAGTAATTGATTTCCCCAAACCAGTTTATTTTGATGTGTTAAAGAGTCAGCATTATTTTGTTCAGAGACCTGATCATCACCCGCATACATGCTCAAGTAAAACTGATCTTTATCTGATATGGACCAATTAACTTTTGCATTCAGATCATAAAAGTTGTAGTTGATCGCAGGATTAATAATTTTGAAAATGGGGAAAAGGTTCTTCCTCGCAGAAACAATAAACGATGCTTTATCTTTAATTATTGGACCTTCAAATGAAATTTTTGATGATAGAAGTCCGAGTGTTCCTTGTGTAACAAATTTGTTTTTATTTCCATTTTTCATTCTAACTTCCAAAACCGAAGACAAGCGGCTACCGTACCGAGCAGGAAATCCACTCTTGTACAGTTTGACATCATTTATAGCATCGGCATTAAACACGGAAAAAAAACCGCCTAAATGAGCGATGTAATACAAGGGTACATCGTCCAACAAAATAAGGTTTTGATCGGGACTGCCACCACGAACAAACAGATCGCTTTTTCCTTCACCTCCAGACTGGACTCCAGTTGTATATTGGAAAGTCTTTATAATATCAACTTCTCCAAATAAATTAGGTAGCTTCTTTACCTCTCTTATTGACAATTTTTGAAAATTTGAGTTATGAATATCCTTGGTAAAGCTTGTTCGAACATTTACTTCACCGATGTTTATTCCTGGTGACAAATAGATGTTATAATCTACCTCATTTCCTTGAAAATTTATTTGTTTACTCTCATAACCAATAAATGAGGCCCAAATTAGGATAGAATCGTTTGAAGGAAAGGTTAAGCTATAAAAACCATATTCGTTTGAAGTTGTACCCAATTTGTAGTTTTTAGAATATATATTGGCATTGATTAAAACTTCCTTTGTACTAACATCGGATATAAATCCGCTTATCGTGGTGCGGTTTTGGGCGAAAGAAGCACCACCGCAAACCGACAAGTAAACAACAACCATGTACTTGAATACTTCAAATAATAGGGTACTTTTTTTTAGATTATTTTTTTTAAATATTTGCCTAAACATTCCAGTTTTTTGAGGATGTGTGTATTGCTTAACCATTTTATTTTCATACATATTATTGAAATTAATAAATGGTATCTTTAATTGTTACTTGCATAATATCTGAATTAAATCCGGCAAAAACACCTCGGCCATTTTTGATGTTCGAATACACATTAACAGGCTCCCCTGTTCCGTACAAAATGTCCTCGCTACGGTTCTGTATTTGGTGTAAAAGTGTGGTTTTGTGAAGATAATACTCCCGACTTATATTTCTTAAATGAACAAGAAGTTGCTGTTCTGATATATGATTTTGACCTGCTTTCCAGGATTGTGGAGGACTATAATATACATTTAGCACAAACTTTTCCCCGTCAAATTTGTCATCCTTAAACAGCAGGAAATCAGGAAAATTATTATCAAAATTTAAAACAGAGGGATAATAACTCTCTGACGTTATTGAAAAATTATCGGTTCTAAGCTCAAAAAAATCGCGGGAATCATAGTTAATTCCTTTGTTAGATAAACACACCTCATAGTAATTAACTTCATTTTTTGGATCATGAAAAGTAATTTGTACCTCAGAAACGGCCCAATCATCCATGTCTATATACGCAATAGGATTAACTACTAAATTTTCAATTTCAACAACTTGAGGTATAGTCGTGCTACTGGTTAAGGTGTCGTATGCTTTTGAAATGATTCTAATACTGTAATTATTACCTGTTTGTGGTGTGAAGTTATTTGGATAACTATACGAATCATTATTATAAGTTGCATTTCCCAGTAAAACATTGTTCTCGTACACAAAAATTTTTGCTTCATCAAAAACGATGGTATCTTCTTCGCTTAATTCATTCGATTCAAAAACCTGAATGTTATTTGTTTTTGGATAGGGCAATGTAAAAGGCGTTATGGTTGAAAAGACCACAGGATAGGATTCTTGTTCCGGTAAATCAACAATTATTTCGTTTGTACAACTTAAAAAAAATAGTAGTAACAATGCCCAATAATACTTTTTCATTCGTCTAAAACTTTAATTTTCAATAGTGACTCATGTAACTCCCTTTTGTCATTTTCTGTTGTGATAAAGGGTTTTATCATGGTCGTTTCATTAGTCTATATATTATTATTCTTTAAGATGATTCCTTGAGACTATATTTATAATTAGCTAAACGGCTTGATACCAACATATAGTATTCAGGATTCAAAGTTTATTTTGGATTAACTCATCCAAAAAGGGAAAAAGAAAAGAATGGAATAGATTGCCAGACCTGGTGGTAATTTCAATAAGTGTGATGGTTTGTGTGGTAGTGATTGATTATTTTTAGATTTTTAAAGCTGAAATGATGAATAACGACCACTACCAACCTATTTATAAGCGATTGATCACCTATTACAGGAATAGAATTCAACAGCAAGAATATCTACCGGGCGATAAAATTGATTCGATCAGTCGAATCATGTCACGCCATAGTGTTTCGCGCGATACAGCCAAACTTGTGCTGCAAAAACTGAACAAAGAAGGTTGGGTAATGACCATCACCGGACGCGGTACTTTTGTGGCACCTCAAACCAGCATCAACAAGGCCTGGGCAGTTATTATTCCGTTCTATTCATCAAATATGGAGCACCTGCTGAATTGCCTGAATCAGGAAGCCCGACAAAGAAACAGGGCCTTTAGTTACTTTTTACATTACAACAATTATCAGGAAGAAACCCGATTGGTGAGCACACTCATTCACGACGGTTACGAATCTGTCATCATTGTTCCCAACTACGACGAATCCTTAACAGCCGACTTTTATTCGAAACTTGTCCCCGGCCTCTCTAATCTGATTTTGGTGGACAACACCATGGCGGGCTCTTCGTTCAAATACGTAATTCAAAGCTACGAATTAGGAATCAAACGTGCCTTGGAATACTTGCAACAGAACGGTCCATGCCATATTCTGTTTGTAAAAAATGAAATTTGGAAAGGTAAGAACCTGCTGAACGAATACATTGAGAACAGTCTTTTTGCCTATGCTGCCAAATCGCATGATACCATTACAATTATTACCACAGGCAATGCATCGGAAGTGGACAAAGCCTTTTGCGAAGCACATCACATAGGCGGAATTATTTGCTACAACGATATCAATGCGGCCACCATTGTTGGTAAATTGTTGCACCAAAACGTACAAATCCCCGATCAAATTTCCATTGTGAATTACGGGAATACTGAACTCACCAAATATTTCACACCTGCCATCACAGTCGTTGACTGTAAATATGAAGCTTTGGCAAACCAAGTTGGTGAAATCATCGATAAAGGAAGAAACAGCTCCATTTATGAGCAACATGTTATACAACCAGAACTAATCATTAGAGAAACATAAAATATGGAAGAACTATTTAATCAAATAGCGACTTGCGTGGAATTTGGAAAAATCAACAAAACTGCCCCTTATCCGCCAAACATGAGGGACCAGGATGGTGTAGACGAACTCACCAAATTGGCCTTAATACAAGGAGCCTCGGCTCAGGAAATATTAAGTGAAGCCCTGATCAAAGGAATGGGGAAAGTTGGTGTGAAATTTCGAGAGAACAAGGTATTTGTACCACAGGTATTGATGTCGGCCAAAGCCATGGCAATCTCAATGCTGCATTTGAAACCCTACTTTGCTTCAGGAGAAATAAAACACAAAGGCACTTTTATTATTGGCACCGTTGAAGGCGACTTACACGACATTGGCAAAAATCTGGTATCCATGATGGTGGAAGGCAATGGATTCAAAGTAATCGACCTTGGCACCGATGTAAAAGCCGAAATGTTTATTGAAGCAGCCAGCCAAAATCCGGGTAGCATCTTGGGCTTATCGGCCTTGTTGACCACCACCATGGCTAACATGGAAAAAATTGTGGTTCAATTAAAAAGCTCCTTGCCCGAAATGAAAATATGTATTGGCGGTGCTCCCGTAAATCAGTCATTTTGCGAACAAATTAAAGCTGACTTTTACAGTCGAGACCCACAAGGCGTAGTTGATTATTTAAATAAAATTGCCGGTTAAAATGAGAGAAACACTTGGCTTAGACCTAATTAGAAAAGCTTTTCATCGCCAGAATGTTGAACGCATTCCATGGGTCCCTTTTGTGGGATGCCATGCCGCACAGCTCATTGGTAAAAATGCCGATGAATACCTGAAATCGACCGAACTTATGGTTGAAGGCGTAAGCAAAGCCATTGAATTGTACCAACCGGACGGAATTCCGGTTGCCTTTGACCTTCAAATTGAGGCAGAAGCGCTTGGTTGCAAACTGCATTGGAGCGACGTAAATCCACCCTCAGTCACTTCACATCCCTTGTTGGAAGGAGTGAAACTGGAGAACCTGAAAGTTCCGTGCGCCTGTAAAGGACGCATCCCGGTTGTTCTCGAAACCACCCGTTTGTTGCGCGACCAACATCCCGACATTGCTCTTTATGGATTAATTACCGGACCCTTCACATTGGCTCTTCACCTGCTGGGTACCGACATTTTTATGAAAATGTTTGAAGATCCTGACTATGTGGAAGAATTGATGCTCTTTACCACCAAAGTTGCAACGAGTATGGCTGAACATTACATTCAAGCCGGCTGTGATGTTATTGCGGTAGTGGATCCAATGATCAGCCAGATCGATCCCGATTCCTTTTCTACTTTTGTAAAATCACATACTACAAACCTCTTCAACTCCATTCGTGAGGCGGATGCTTTGAGTTCGTACTTTGTTTGCGGAAATGCGACACAAAACATTGATTTAATGTGTGCTTGTGGCCCCGACAACATTTCAATTGACGAAAACATCGACCTTAAGTTGGTAAAAGCAACAGCAGATAAACACCAGATTAGTTTTGGCGGAAACATAAAACTAACCGTGGTTCTGCTCATGGGTACTACTGAAGATGCCCAACGCGATGCACTGGAGTGCATGGACATTGGCGGAAAACAAGGTTTTATTTTGGCTCCTGGTTGCGATTTGGCCATGGCCACACCAATAGAAAACATTCAAGCCATCAGTGAGCTGAACCGAAATGAATTGTTGCAAGGTGAATTGCGTGCCCATGCCGCCAAAGCGCACGAAGTTGAAAAGCTGGATTTAACAGAACATTGGTCAGAACACAAAGTGATGATCGACATCATTACCCTCGATTCATCGTCGTGCGCTCCGTGCCAGTACATGGTTGATGCCGTAGAACGTGCCTCGCAAAAATTTGGCGAACAGGTCATTTTTAAAGAACACCGGATCAAGGAAGCCGAAGGAGTACAAATGATGGTTTCGCTTGGTGTTCGAAATTTGCCCACCATTGTAATCGATGGAAACATCGAATTCATTTCTCAAATTCCACCACTTGCTAAAATTGAAGAAAGAATAGCTTTTTATTTGGAAAAGAAAAAGGTTTTGATTCTTTGAGCTTCAGCATTTTTTTCAGATGCGAATAGATCTTGTTTCGGTCGATACAAGTGATATCCTCTTAACAAAAATGGCAGATCGACCAATTGGAGCTTTTGAATTAAATGATCCGTCGGATAAATCCGACGGCAATTCATAGCTATTAGATGAATTTTTTTAGCGAATTTCAATAACCATTGACTTTTAATTATGCTGAATAAAAACGGATAAATCTAACGGCAATTCATAGAGCTAAAATGTATTTCTTTAACCAATTTGAATGACCAATGACAATTGACTAATGACTTTTTAGTATGACACCATTCTACTTGATTACCGGATTTTTAGGAAGCGGAAAAACCACTTTTCTCAAGCACATACTCGATTCACTTGGAACAAAAAAACGAATCGCCATTATCCAAAACGAATTTGCTTCTACTGGTATCGATGGTAAATTGTTGAAAAACGACTCACCTGATTTTCAATTGATCGAAATCAACAACGGGTCGGTTTTTTGTGCTTGTTTGTTGAGCAATTTTGTTGAAACGCTGAAGCGAATAGTGGATCAACACCAGCCGGAACTTATTTTTTTAGAAGCATCGGGACTGGCCGATCCCATTAACTTTGCCGAAATTTTACAAAGTGAAATGCTGACTTCAAAACTCCGGTTGCAACACATCTACTGTTTGGCCGATGCGCCACATTATTTTAAAGGACATCAAATCATTACCCATTTTCAGCACCAGCTGCTCATAGCCGATACCATTCTGCTGAACAAAACCGATCTGGTTGATCAAAAAGAAATTGAACGAATCAGGCAAGACATCAGCACAAAAAACCCTTTCGCCAAAATTTATGAAACCACTTTTGCCAGTTATAATTTTGAATCAGATCTGGAAGCAGCGTCTACTATTTTTGAAAAGCAACTAGCAGGCCTAAGTTTAGCAGGCCGTCCCGAATTGAATGTGGTTGTTTTGCGCAATCACCTAAAATTATCGGAAGGGCAATTGAATGAAACAATGCAACTCCTCCTACAAAAATGCATCAGGGCAAAAGGGATTATTCACCTCTACAATGGAAAAACCGTAGCCCTGCAAGCCACTTTTGACAGCTGGAATATCAGAGAAATCAAGGCCGTTCCTGGTCCCAATGAATGGATTGTATTTGGTGAAATAAGACCTATTGAATTAAGGCAGATTTTTAAACAAGTTGAGCTGCATACATAAAGGGTATAAGGTAGTTTTGAAGAAATGGAAAAGGAAAATGGGAAAAAGGAGAACGGAGAACGGAGAATGGAAAAAATTACCAGTACGGACTCCATGCCTATAAATTTTTAAGAAAGTGATTGTTTGGATCACAAAAGGTTTGCGTATTGTTCAGATGGAACCCTTAATTCAAGGGGAATTGAAGAACCGTTCTTTTTAAAGAGAACGGTTCTTTAATTTACATTAGTTGATCATTTTAGTTAAAATCAGATGCTTCGAATAAATATTCGTAAAGTATCATTACTCGCCGAAAAAATTAAAAGCATATCCGCTACGCGGAATAGGTCAAATCTCTTATGCCTAATTTACAATACCTTATCCGCTACGGGAAATTTCTCCGTAGGAGATTTGGTATTTTAGAAAAAACGACCTCTAGTTTACAGTTTACCTCGTAGAGGTTAAGCAAAAATAGGTCTACAAGTGATTTTATTAAGTTTTTGTCGGATAGCAATGTAAAACCAACAGTAATCCGGATTTCTGGCATTACAACATACAGTTAGAACCTCGTCCTTAAACACTAAGCATCTCCAGGTATAAAGCAGATTAAAACTTAATGCTCAGACCAAACCTGCTGTTGGTATACTTTCCTATTCCGTATTCTCCAAAACATCCCCAATGTCGTCCAAAATAAAATGCGGCACCGGCATAAAGGCCATAATCCCATTCATGCCCTTTTTCGGGGAACATACCTTCCTCTGTAAAAAGGTAAAAACCACCCAATTTTCCGGTGGCATAGACATCGAACCTAAAGTTTTTTTGTTGAACTAAAAACGGTAATAAGTGTAAATTGGCATTCACTCCACAGAATAATGCATTTGCCTTTCTCACAGACAAATTAACATAAGACGTATTTAGAAATGAGGATGTGAGGATGTGGGGATGGTAAGAAAGGGATGAAATAAACACGCTCACAACAATTAAATAATAACATGACGATGTGCATCAATAATCCTATCATCGTAGTATAGGCTGGAATCTCTAATTCATGAGTTGAGTACTATTAATTCTCGCAAAGAATGCGAAGAAAAAATATGCGCAAAGTGCGCAAAGAAGAATGTTTTTCTTGGCGAGTTTTGCGTGAAACATGATTACGAAAAAAAGAACGAACGGTTTTTGAATGAGGATGGCTCCTTATTGAATTAAAATTTGTGCGTAAATGTTACGGATGGAATGATTGGAAAATAAGTGACCTGCTTCAAACCATCGTCCTCTTTATAGATGTAGAATACATTCATGCGGTTGTACACATTATAAACACTAAAATTCCAAACATTCTGTTTGTCCTTTTTATCTATCGTTATTCTATATGATAAATCCAGGCGATGGTAATCGGGCATTTTAAAATTATTGATGCCTGAAATATAGTGTTGTATTCTTGTGCGATGGTAAACATAGGGCAAGGCCTGTGCCTCATATTCCTGTGTTGGAAAGGTCACATAATTGCCCGACAGGTAACTAAACGAAGTACTCAGCGTATGAGAAATCTGCTTATCCTGTTTTTGCTTTTCAAACAAATCGTAATTCACGGCTACCTTTATCTGATGTCGCCGGTCGTAGGTATAAGGAAATTTTACTCCACCATTGATTTGAGCAAAAATTCGGTTGCTCCACGATAAAGTATATGAAAACCATCCGGTGAACCGGCCTTTACTTTTTTCGACAAATAACTCCATCCCATAAGCCTGCCCTTTACCTGTCAGGAGTTTTTCTTCCCACGAAGCACTTTCGTTTTGATAAATATAGTCCGATTCCTTGTAACGCACTACATTCGTCATTCCTGAATAATAGCCTTCCAACGAAACATTAAGCATATCGTTTGCCTGGTAAAACAAACCAGCTGAATACAAATTGGACTTTCCCGGTTCAATGTTTTCGGTTGAACAAATCCACCGATCAACAGGAATGCCGGTACCCGTGTTTGGCAATACGTGAATAAACTGTTTCATTCGGGAATACGACAGCTTGAGTGTCGTTTTGGCCTGCAAATGGTAACTAAAAGCGAAACGTGGTTCAATTCCCCAATAGTTTTTTGTGCCCACCCGATACATCGAAAAACGTGTACCCGCATTTAATTTCATTTTATCAGACAATACCAGCTCATCTTCAAAAAAGATGGCATTTTCGTAACTGGTAATTAAAACGCTATCGTTTAACGATTCCAGATCGTAATTCAGTACATTGGTCAAATTGGGGGTCAATTTTTGTTGCGAAAGTTTAAAACCAAACTTAATCTTCTGCTTGTTTAGCGTAGCTAAGTAATAATTCGACTGAACGGAATAATTAATAATTCGGTTAAAATTGATCTGTAAATTGGAGGTATCGGAATTGACGACTGTTCGTAGTTTTTGATCGTAATAGCTGACATCGGCCGAAATATCGGAATACAAATTATTCGCAAAAAGATGCTCCCATTTTAAAAGTACACTTTGATTTCCCCACGAAAAGCGGAAATCAGTATCAGATGCCTTCGTTAACCCGTTTGATCTTTGAAGGTATTGATCTTTTCCTTTAAAAGTACAAAGCATTAACTTGTTGCGCTGATCGATGTTCCATTTTAGTTTTGCATAAACATCCCAAAAATTATAAGTTATTTCGTCATCGTAATTCATTTTTTGAGCTAAACGAATGGGCAAATCGAGCCAGGTTCTTCTTGCAGCAATAAAATAAGAAAGTTTCCCTTCTTTGATTGGTCCTTCGAGCATGATGCGCCCTGCCATTGTCCCCACAGAGACCACCCCTTCCCGACGGTGATAATTCCCCTCTTTCGAGGTGATGTCAAATATTGACGATAAGCGGCCACCATACCTTGCAGGCAAACCACCCTTATACAATTTCCCGTCGCTGATGTAATCGGAATTAAAATTCGACAGGTAACCAAACAAGTGATTGGTATTGTACATGGGTACACCATCGAGCAAAACCAGGGTTTGATCGGGATTCCCTCCTCGTACGCTCATTCCTGTTTGCCCTTCGTTGGTCATGCTTACACCGGGAAGAAACTGTATGGCTTTTAACACATCGGGTTCCCCTAAAATGGAGGGAATACTGTTAATTTGTTTCGCTTGTAGTTGATGCATACTCATTACCGGCGATAATAAGAAATCCTGTTGCTTATCGTCCCTTACAATCACCTCATTCAGCATATTTCTGCTCATCATGGACACAACAGCAATGGTATCGTGCTGAATATCTATTGTTATGTTTTGTGCTTCGTAGCCTACAAATTGAATGCTGAGCTGATGCCAACCGGTTGATAGTTTCATTTGAAAAAAGCCCGAGTTATTGCTGATTGTACCAAATTTCACTTTTGAATTCCATACTGTTGCTCCCACTAAACTTTCCCCGGTATTTCCATCAATAACGTATCCGCTTAAGCTTACATTTTGAGCACGTGTATAGAAAAACAGCAAATTGACCGTCAAAAACAGGATCAATTTCAGGAGGCTAGTTGCTCGCATAAATGAATTTTTTTTGATTAAAAATTTCTTGCGACCTGGAGTTCATTGATCCAACAATACCAATACCCCCTTCAACGTTTGAATAAACTACCGCAGGATCGAGATAAAAGGGATATTCCCCTTTACCTCGTTCCACATTGAAAGCGATTATTGAAGATTTTACATAGCGGGTAAGATGATCGTCAAATGTGCTTACAATAATTTCATTCGAACGAGTGATGGTACCGTAAAACCCGAAGTAAATATCAACCTCTCCATGGTCATCGTAACCCGATAAAAACATATAATCATCGTAATAATAGGCATACTGTTCATAAGTGTCCGTTTCACGGTTAAAAGGATCAATAAAAGTACTGTTCGAGTAAATTGTATTGCCAGGAACTTTTTTTAGAGAATCGGGACCATACCAATTGGTATATAATACATTCATCCATACATTTGCACCATAAATGTCGCTTGCTTTCAGGCTTAGCATAAAATCATCACGTTCCTCTCTTAGCTTGCTCAAATTAAACGCCACCGTATGTGGAACAATTGTTTTTCCTTTAAGGCTTGTTTCGGCAGCACGGGCAACAATTTCGTATTCGCGCCCCGCTATGGGACGATAATGTAGAACATAGGTACCGCTATCGAGAACATCAAACTGAGCAATGAACTGTTGGTTTTCGAACAGCTCAATTTTTGCATCGTTGACCTGGCGAAACGCATCCACCGAAACAATACTGTGCGACAGGGATAAAGTGACCACAATAGAATCCTGTGTAGCATTAAGAATGCTGTTCAAAACCAGTTGGGGGTTCTCCGATTCAAGTGAGACCTCAACTGAACTGACACAGGAGAACATGAGGAACAATAGGAATATAAAGATGAGTTTAGTTTTCATCTCATTATAATTTTAATATTCTAATGGCACTCGATGTAACTCGAATGATAATGTGACTCTTGCATGAGTTTTTTTTCTAATACTCGTTTCATGATATGAATTTACAGCTATTATTTGTAACTATTATTTGAATTCATTATAAAAGGGATGCTAAAAATAGAAGTGTCATTCACCCCTTAATTCCGAAAAAAGGAAAAAGGTTACCCTGAAAAAGGAAAAAAATTCAAAAAAAAAAAAGATAAAGGAAAAAGGGAGAAAAGGAGAAGGGAGAATGGAAAAAATTGCCGGTACGGAATCGATACAAGTAAGTGCCTGGGCGAAGGGTATTTTGCATCGAAATTCCCTTGGGTAGTGTAGGGATGGAATCCGCCCCAATTTGTATCAATACTTATAACGATATAGTGTACTTATTTTATCGATTTATCCGATTTGATCACGCCCACCAAATCAAATAACTTTAGGCACTTTAAGTGCTCCAAACTTAAGGCACTCTTGGGTGTGTCCAAAACATAAACAGCACCCCATTTCTAAGCTTCAACAATTTCATCTTCGGCACGCCATGCGGGGTCACATATGCACAGAATAACTAAATCGTCGGTGCCAATATTTTTAATGCATTGCGCCGCAAGAGGCGGTATATACACCAACTCGTTGGCACCAAGCTCTTGTTTTTCTCCATTGATCGTCACCTCTCCCTCACCACTCAAAATATAATAGGTTTCGGAGGATTTCAAACGATGAAGCAAAGTGGTTTGCCCCGGCTTAACCACAGCATGCGCCAAACTATATCGAAGGTTTGTTTCGATATCAGAAGGATTTAGCACTTCTTTCAGTAAGGTTTTATCACCGGCAACAAAAGCCTGAATAGATTGAAGTTTTTTATGTAACATGTTGTGAAAGCGATTTAGAACAAATGTGTTTTCAAAAGTATGATTTTAAAAAAAAGCACCTTTCTTCAATTCCAAATGCATTGAATATTTATACTCTTTGTTTAAGCAGTGCATAGAAATTGGAAACAAATTCCCAGTTGTACATTTTGGAATATTTTTCGAGTAAACGAAATCCGGTACCTGAAAGTTCTTCGATGCCTGAATAATTCATTACGATCATTTCTTTGGCTTTCAGGTGAATTTTATCGATAAATTCTGCATTTTCTTCCTCTGTTGGCTCCTTATTAACAATCCGGTTCATCATACCCAACTCCTCTTCCATTCTGAAATCAGGATAAGTTGAGTCCTTATAAAGCACCGATTCAACACAACTGAGCATTTCGTCGGCATACAATTTTAGATTGTTATTCATCTCCAAATCCAACTTCAACTCTTTGTAATAGCGTTTCACCAACAGAAACAAGGAAATAATAAACTGATGCCGAAATGAATCGTAAAACTCATCGGTTTGTTTAAATTCCCGTATCATATTGTGCAGGTTCTTATTGCGATCAAAATCTTCCATCTTTCCTCTTTTCTTTAATAACAAAATGAAGACCTAAAAAGATTAAAAAAATTGACAGGAATACAGCCTACGGGGAATGTACAAAAAAAAGAGGCACATCCCGTACCTCTCACACTGTTTATACTTATTGAATTTAATCCAACTTTAACACTGCAAGGAATGCCTTTTGAGGTACCTCAACATTACCCACCTGCTTCATCCTTTTTTTACCGGCTTTCTGTTTCTCCAACAGTTTGCGTTTACGGGTAATGTCACCACCATAACATTTGGCAGTAACGTCCTTACGAACAGCCTTTACGGTTTCACGTGCAATAATTTTAGCGCCCACCGCTGCCTGAATGGCCACATCGAATTGCTGACGTGGGATGAGTTCCTTCAGTTTTTCGCACATGCGACGTCCGAAGCGTTCGGCATTGTCCACGTGAATTAACGAAGACAAAGCATCAACCGGTTCACTGTTCAACAGAATATCCAAACGCGCCAATTTCGAAGGACGCTGATCTACAATGTGATAATCGAAGGAAGCATAGCCTTTCGAGATGCTTTTTAGTTTATCGTAAAAGTCGAATACAATTTCGGCCAATGGAATGTCGAAGGTTAATTCAGCCCGATCGGTACTCAGATAGGTTTGTTTCATTAACATTCCGCGCTTCCCCAAACAAAGCGTCATAATTGGTCCAATGTAATTGGTTTGGGTAATAATTTGTGCCCTGATATAAGGTTCTTCAATTACCTCAATGGTCATGGCATTCGGCATACCCGATGGATTGTAAATGGTATATTGTTCGCCTTTTTTGGTAGTAACTGTATATTCAACGTTAGGAACCGTTGTAATCACACTCATATCGAATTCACGATCGAGCCGTTCCTGAATAATTTCCATGTGTAACAAACCAAGAAATCCACAACGGAATCCAAAACCCAGGGCTGCAGATGATTCGGGTTCATAGGTTAAAGAGGCATCGTTCAACTGCAATTTTTCCATGGCATTGCGCAAATCCTCATAATCATCGGTATCAATGGGATAAACCCCGGCAAACACCATTGGTTTTACTTCCTGAAAACCGTCAATACGGGTTGTACATCCGCCCTTTGCGTGTGTAACGGTATCGCCAACTTTTACTTCTTTTGCTGTTTTTATGCCTGAAATGATGTAACCAACGTCGCCGGCACACATCTCTGCACGGGGATCCATTCCCATACGCAATACGCCAATTTCTTCGGCCACGTATTCTTTATCGGTAGCGAAAAATTTGACTTTGTCACCTTTACGAACGGTACCATTCACAATTTTAAAATAGGCCACTACGCCACGAAAGATATTAAAAACAGAGTCGAAAATTAAGGCTTGCAAGGGCGCATCAACACTTCCAACCGGAAGAGGGACGTCTTTAACAATACGATGCATTATTTCTTCAACGCCTTCGCCAGTTTTTCCGCTGGCCCGAATGATATCTTCACGTTTACAACCAATTAATTCGATAATTTGATCTTCCACAATTTCGGGCATGGCATTTGGAAGGTCCATTTTATTTAAAATCGGAATAATTTCCAAATCGTGTTCAATGGCCAAATAAAGGTTCGAAATGGTTTGTGCCTGTATGCCCTGTGTGGCATCAATAATTAGCAATGCACCTTCGCAGGCAGCAATTGAACGGGAAACCTCGTACGAAAAATCGACGTGTCCGGGGGTATCAATCAAATTAAAAATGTAATTTTCTCCTTCGAGCTCATACTTCATTTGAATGGCATGGCTTTTAATGGTAATGCCCCGCTCCTTCTCCAAATCCATATCGTCGAGTACCTGCGCCTTCATGTCACGATCACTAATTGTTCCTGTGTACTGTAACAAACGATCGGCTAAGGTACTCTTACCATGGTCGATGTGAGCGATAATGCAAAAATTGCGTATGTTCTTCATTTATATATCTTTCTAAAACACTGATAATCCGTCGAATCTCTAATTTTAAACATCGCAAAGATAACTGAATTTTTGAATCGCGAAAGGTGCCTCTTACACTGTTGGTATCATTTTAACAATGAGACAACAGAGTGGGTTCAAAACATTTTATTTCAGTTTATGATTCTTTTTGCAAGCAATGTTATGGAAATTGGTTTAAGCGTTATATTTTTGGGACCGAAACATTTAAAGAAATTACAAACCATTCAAGCAACTATTCCAATTCATGAATTTCTTTTTAGAACGTGGAATAGGAGATTGGATATTGAATCTCAAAATATTATGGGAAGAGCATTTGAATATCGCAGGGCAGCAAAAGAGAAACGTTGGGATAAGATGTCACGTATTTTCCCCAAGTTGGGAAAAGCAATTACGATGGCTGCTAAAGCTGGTGGTGAAGATCCGGCCATGAACCCGGCCTTGCGCACTGCCATCCAAAATGCAAAGGCTGAAAACATGCCTAAAACGAACATCGACAATGCCATTAAACGTGCATCGGGAAAAGACGCTGAAAACTACGTACAGGAATTGTATGAAGGGAAAGGACCTCACGGCACCATGTTTATGGTTGAATGTATGACGGACAACCACTCCCGAACAGTAGCCAACATGAAATGGATCTTCAACAAATGGGGAGCCGGTTTGGTTTCTCCCGGTTCGATGGAATTTATGTTTTCGCGAAAAGCGGTTGTTGAATTTACCTTGCCTGCCGGAAAAGATCTGGAAGAACTCGAAATGGAACTGATTGACGGTGGGTTGGAAGAATTGGTTGAAAACGAAGGTACGGTTTACGCCTATGCCGACTACACCGATTTTGGATCGCTAACAACAGCATTTGAAGATTTAGGTATTGAAATCACCAAGGCCAACTTGCAACGCATCCCTACCGACCCAACAGAACTCAGTGAAGAGCAAATGGAAGAGGTGGAAAAACTGCTCGATAAAATTGAAGAAGACGAAGACGTGCAGGATGTGTTTACCAATATTGCATAGAAAGTATAAAGAACAATAGATATAAGTAATGAAAAGGCAGCCATATGGTTGCCTTTTTTGTTTGCATATTTTTTCCAAAAACAGCTGTCTGTTTTCGATTAATTTTTTTATGTTTAAAAAACAAATGCACAATCAACAACCCGATGAAAAACCAACCGTTTTTGCTCTTCCTGTTCACATTAATTTGCACCCATACTTTTTCTCAGAACATCGAACTTAAGGTAAGTGCCGAATACTTGAACAACTACACAGCTATTGATTCTTTAGTACTTGAGAACCTTTCTAACCAAAGCCAAATAAGCTTTAATATTCTGCCTGCAGGACAAACTTATATTATCAATGCAAACAATGGTACCGTAACTTCCAGCAGAACAATAAAAAACGAACTGAGCCCAATCCATTTCAGGGTTTTAAGTCATTCCCCAGGTAAAATACAATTGCAATTTGTGGCTCAAAATCAAAGCAATGTTGGAATTCAGGTTTTCAATATAAACGGGCAGAAAATTCTGGAACAAAAAATACAAATCCTTGAACCGGGAAACTACATCACTATTGAACTTACAAACCCAGGAATTCATCTGGTTTATTTGTACGACAACAATAGTTTTCAAACAGTTAAAATATTGGGAAATGAAAAACAAACACAAAACATCATCGACATACAGAATGGATCAGTTAATTTCAAACAACAATTATTGAGCAACAATTATTATTTTGAACCCGGTGACAGTCTAAAAATCCAGGCTTTTAAAGCGAATTTGTATTCAAAACCTGTATTCTTAAAAGCAACAGAATCGATCGACTTACATTTTGTGTTCGATAGCCTAACGCCTCTCTTTTACTTTATGGATGAAAGAGACAGTTCAACTTACAAGGCCAGCAAAATTGGAAAACAAATTTGGATGGCCGAAAATCTGGTTTATGAAACATCTACAGGGAGCATCATTTACAAATCGAACCAAGAAAACCTGATCACTTATGGCCGCCTGTATAACTGGGAGACTGCAAAAACGGCTTGTCCTGCCGGCTGGTATTTGCCTGAAATATTTGAATGGCAGGAATTAATTGACTATACAGGACAAAAATCCGGTGTAAAATTAAAATCAACATGGGGTTGGTACAATGGTCTGAACGGCACCGACGATTTCAACTTTTGTGGCTTGCCGGGTGGTTTTGGAACCGGATCGAAATACTTCTACTATTTAACTGAATTAGGCAAATGGTGGACGGCATCTAACGATTATCGGGATACCATTGGAGCCTATAACGTGAGGATGTATTACAAAAGCGATGAAATGACGAATAACAACTACAGCGAAAAAGAGTATTACTATAGCGTACGATGCCTGAAAACTAATCCGGACCTCACCATTGTTACCGACACAGTTGATCTCATACAGGCTACCGAAGTCATCCTGAGCGGCCAACTAACCGTACCCAATCTCACCAATATCGATCAAATGGGTTTTTACTGGAGCCCAGGCAACCAAAATCCAAGTCAAAAGGACAGCATCATTCTTGTTTCTCCTACCCAAGGTCAATTCCAGATTAAACTCCAAGGGCTGGCCATCAACACCACCTATTATGTTCGGGCTTTTGCCATTACATCAAAAGGAAATGTTTGGGGAAATGTGGTAAAATTCAAAACAATCAAAGAAAGTTTTATTGATGAACGTGATGGTCTGCAGTACGATATCATGAAAATTGGCAACACAACATGGATGGCCGAAAACCTTGCCTTTATGGCCGATAGTAATTGTTGGGCCTATAACGATGATGAGAGTAACGCGGCAATTTATGGCCGACTTTACACTTGGGAAACGGCAAAAACAGTCTGCCCCCAGGACTGGCATTTACCTGCCAATGCAGAATGGCGTTCACTCGCGGAATATGTTAACTCCATGAATGGTCCATTTGACCAATATGACGAAAACAAGTGGTCAGGACTAGGCAATTACCTTAAAGCAGAATGGGGTTGGGAAGGCAAAAATCTCAAAGAAAACCGAATGGATCCTTTTGGTTTTTCTGCTATTGGAGCGGGTTACAGAGCCTCAAATAAGACTTACCAATCGCTTGGTGAAAAAGCAAATTGGTGGACGGCTGATTTTCATGAATATTCTTTGGCAAAAGCAACTTTAATTACGAATCTGGGATGGAACTTTTACCTCACCGATCGATTTGCCGACAACGGTTTAAGTGTCCGTTGTGTTAAAGATTTCATCAAACCAAGCCTTTCAACACTACCTGCTACCGAAAAAACCTATGAGTCGGCTGTACTGAACGGGCAGATTAATGATGCCGGATTCGAGATCATGGAGTGTGGTTTTTACTGGAGCCAATTGAACCCGGAACCTTATAATTCTGACAGTATGGCCTATAGTGAACTAAAAAACGGCAACATCAGTGTTGATTTGTTTAATTTACTGGACACTAAAACACTCTACTACCGGATTTTTGTGAAGTATAAAAATGGCGAGGTAATTGACGAGGAGCTTGGAGATGTACTTCATTTTACCATGCCTTCCTACCCTATTCCGGTTGCAATCACCTACGATGCTACCGATATAAGCACCAACTCTGCCAGGTTAAACGGCAACATTAACTTTCTCTCCAACATTACAGCACCAATCACCCAAAGGGGCTTCTATTGGAGCAATAAAAGTGGTTACAGCAACATATACAACAATTCGATGATTATTGAAGGGGAAACCGGTAACTATAGCGGAACAATCGATCATCTAACTCCAAATACGACTTACTATTTCATGGCCTTTGCCACCACCAAAAAACAAACCCAAGTTGGGCACATCGACAGTTTGAAAACGAAAGCAGCAAGCGGTTCAACAATTACTGATCAACGCGATGGGAAAATCTATAAAACAGTGACTATTGGCAATCAAATATGGATGGCTGAAAATTTAAATTTCAAAACCGAAAACGGAAGTTGGTCATACAATAATAATGAAGAAAATACACTAAACTACGGCCGTCTTTACAATTGGGAAACAGCCATGCAGGCCTGTCCAGCAGGCTGGCACCTTCCCGATTATCACGAATGGGAAGATCTTGCGAATTTTATTGGACCCAACGCCGGGCTGAAATTGAAATCGACCAGTGGGTGGACTGATGGTCAAAATGGAACCGATGAATTTGCTTTTACTGCACTACCCGGAGGAGTGTATAATGGTTCGGATTATTATACAGGATTAACAACTTATGGAGAATGGTGGAGCTCAACCCTAAGAACAGGGAGTGAACTTGCTTATACTAGGGGTCTCCGAAACTACGACAACGGACTATTGCTTTCAACAACACCAACTACATCTGATTTAGCTTCAAGTGTTCGATGTATTAAAGGCATTACACATCCCGAGTTATACAGCAGTGAAGCCACCTTTATTTTTCAGAATTCTGCAATTCTCAACGGCGACATAAGTTCCAAGGATCACATCCAAATTAACGAATTCGGATTTGTTTGGAGTACCATACATTCAAATCCAACTAAAAGCGATCATGTCATTCTATTGTCAGGAAAATTAGGCAAACAATTCTATGAATTAAACGAGCTCACCGCCAACACAACTTACCACTACAGAGCCTATGCAAGCTATCCGAAAGGAATAAGCTATAGTGAAGTATTCGAATTCAAAACTTCAGGAGGTAAGCCATCCGATGTTTTAATTGACGCAAGAAATAATAAACAGTACCGGACAGTTCAAATTGGAGATGCCATTTGGATGGCTGAGAATTTGGCATATCGAGCATCGTATGACACTGACAGCTATAACAGGTCCAACGAAAATGACAGTATCTACGGTAGACTGTACTCATGGGAGAATGCGCAGAATGCCTGTCCTGCAGGTTGGCACCTTCCCGGCGATGACGAATGGGAAAAGCTTGCAGAATACCTGAACCAAATTGCAGGACCATTCAAAAAGGAAGATGGCAATTGGAAAGAAATGGGTTCTTATTTAAAGGCCGGTTGGAATTGGAAAGGAAACCATGGCACCGATGAAATTGGTTTTGCCGCATTGCCAGGTGGTGTAAATAGCTTAGGCGTATTCTCAGGAATTGAAAACAACGGGTATTGGTGGACAGCTAACGAAGGCGAGGACCAAACTGCCTGGGGACGATACCTCAATGAAGAGAACGGCGATTTATTTAAGGTTTATTATGATAAAAACCAAAGCATAAGTGTACGTTGCGTTAAGGACTAGGAAGCTAGTTAATTAAAACGAAGAATATAAACAATATAGTGAATTGATGCTTATCACTTCTTTTTACGCAGATTGGCGATTTTATCGCCACGTTTCTGTGGTTTTTTATACACCTTCATTTTTCGCAAATAAGATGGCCCCTGGTCGGTCTTTGTATTTTTTAATTTCTTTTCGTGAAATGCCGGACCGGCTTCCTCTGACCTGGGCTTTCGGTTTTTTACACTGGGATCAATAAATCGGGGCACTTCTTCCGGTGTCGATTTTGACGAGATCTCCACTTCCTCTGGAAAATCAAGCACAGGAATTGAATAACCCATTAAGGCCTCAATAGCTTCCTTATCGGCTTTTTCAGTTTCGGTATAAAAAAGAATCGATTCACCGTTCGCTTCAACTCTTCCTGTACGGCCAATTCGATGAATATAATTCTCAGGAAAATGAGGAGTATCAAAATTGATCACATGACTTATTTTATCAAAATCTAAACCGCGCGACATGACGTCAGTAGCGATCAGAATTCGATTCTTCCCTTCGTCAAATTCCTGTATCGATCGGATTCTGTAATTCTGTGATTTATTGGAATGAATCACACAAACGTCAGTCCCGAAAGATTGCCCAAGCTCTTCAAACAAATGATCAGCACTTTTTTTATTGGGCACAAACACCAATACTTTTGTAAATACCGCTTTATCTTTTAAAAGATAGCTCAAGAGATTTTGTTTGGTATAAAAGTTTTTGACCGGGTAACAAACCTGGCTTATGTTCTCCAGACGTTCACCACTTATGGCAATGGAGATTTTATGTGGAATAACAAAAAAATCCTCGATCAAATCTGCCACTTCATCGGTCATGGTTGCCGAGAACATGATGTTTTGACGGCGTTCGGGCAGCAACTCAATGATATTGGTCAGCTGATATATGAATCCCAAATCGAGCATCACGTCAACCTCATCGACCACCAATTTTTTAATTGATTTAAGCTGCAGTGCCCCATCGAGAGTTAAATCATAAATGCGTCCCGGTGTGGCCACCATAATGTCGCAGCCCTCGGCAATGATAGCTTTCTGTACATTAATATTTGTACCTCCATATACGCCTAACACACGAACGCTCATATAAGCAGTGTAACTCTCAATCATCTCCACCATTTGGAGGACCAACTCACGGGTGGGAACCAAGATTAAAATCCTGGGGTTAATTTGATTCGAAAACTTAAAATTCATGAGCAAAGGCAACATGTAGGCAAAAGTTTTCCCCGTGCCGGTTTGAGCTACTCCCACCACATCTTTTCCCGAAAGAATTACTGAAAAGGCCTCTTCTTGTATGGGTGTTGGTTTTTCGAATCCTAAATCGGCTATTGCACGTTGCAATTGTTTGGACAGGTTGAAGTTTTCAAAACTACTCATGACGTTTTTTTATTAGGAAGCTGACGATTTTAGCCATCAACTTGATGCGGCGCAAATTTCATAAAATAAACCGAAACAAAAAACTGTAAACGTTCCATTGTCAATATTAAACTTGAAATGAGGGAAAGACGGATGGCTGGCTATTAGCTATTGGCTATTGGCTATCGGCTATTAACTATTGGCTGATGGCTGATGACTCATTTCGTGAAAACACCATCTACAGCCGCTTTATAATTTCGTCCTACAGGAATTTTTATTTCCCCAATTTCCAAAATAGATCCATACAAGGCCGTCACTTTTTGCATACTGACCAAATAAATGCGATGTACGCTCTGAAATTGATTTGTTGGAAGTTTTTCATCAAGCTTGTTTATTTGTTCCTTAGTCTCCAGTCGTTTTTCGTTCAAATACGCAACCTATTGTTTTTCAGATTCGCCCCAGAACAAGCTAGCTCACTGGCTTTACAGGTTTGGCTGCCAAGCCAGGGTCTTTAAACTAGTCGATAATTCGAGGCTTCAGTTCACTCAATTCATTCAGTTCTTTCAGTTCACTCAGTTCACTCAGTTCATTCAGTTCTTTCAGTTCACTCAGTTCACTCAGTTCATTCAGTTCATTCAGTTCACTCAGTTCATTCAGTTCATTCAGTTTCTATCTCAATAAATTCTTTCAAATCCGAATTCAGTAAATGTTGCAGTTCAGCATAATTATCGGCACGGGTTTCAGTAAAAATAAACCCGAATAGCGGAAAAAGCTTAAAATCGATGGGGCGAATTTCCAAAGGTTTTTCCAATCGAGCAGCAATTTTTTCGAAATTAAAACTTTTAATTTTGTTCCCTTGCACTCCCGTTGAATTGTTTAGAACCAACAAACTGTACAACTTTCCTTTTCGTGATTTAAAAATCGAATCCCAATCGGGCTTTTGTTCGTTAAAAAAATATTCATAGGAATTTAAACCATACGAAAACCAGGTACAATCGGCGGTAGTGCAGAAACCACCAAATCGCAAGGGATTAACTTCTATGGGTTGAATTTCACCTTTGTCATTTACTCTCACCTCAACATGAAGTGGAAAGTTATGAATCCTTGCTTTCTGTCCTATTTCCTTCAACCAATTGGTAAAAACATCCAGATTCTCCCTGACAATTTTTTCAGAACTCAGGTAAACCCGGTCACTCACATCGTTGCCCGAAGCAAATGGATGCTGATAAATATTTAAAATAACAGGTTCTCCACTAGCGGTGTAATAGGCATCAAAAGCAAATTCATCGCCTAAAATGATTTCTTCGGCAATAAAAGTGGCAGTGTCGAATACTTCAATCGGATACAGAGTCTTAACCTCTTCTAATTCAGCATAAATGGCATCGACAATTTGTGGCCACCCGGCATGCGAGTTGACCACATGTACCCCCAGGCTAAAAAAACCAATGGCCGGTTTAATCACAAAGGCCTTTGGAAAGTTCGAAATATCAATTTCTTTCAATTCCTCAAACTTAATTTCCTGAAAGAAATAGTTGGGATGCCAGGCTTGCATAAATTCTCTGAATTTCACCTTATTTTTGAAAAGTTCGATTTGACGCGGCAGATCAGTAAAACCAAGGTGACGAATCATCCAGCTAATAGAGTTCTCGGAGTTGGTAAACAGCTTCAGGTTTTTGTTTTTCCGAAAGAGCTCAACCGCTTCTTCGTCATCAACAAAATTGGGACGTTTTCCATTAAAAATAAGATTACTATTTTCAGTACGAACCACCTCAAAATTATTTTTGATGATGGTTTCACGTAAGAGAGCGGAAACATAGGGCAACTCGGCAATAATCATAATTTAGTAAGACTAAAGGTTAAAAAAGTTTCAAATACATCTTGAGAGGAATTGAGTTGCAAGTTATGCTTGTCGGGATAAATCATCTCCAAACATTTTTTCAGCTTGACCAATCCAATTCCTCCGTTGCTCCGATTACTTTCGGGTGAGTATGAATTTGAAATGGTAAAAATAATGGAATTCACCTTCGTTTTAAGAGAAACTTGGTTAAAGTCATTTTTTAACGACTTTCGAATACCCTACTTCAATCATTTTTTATACGCAGCAATCGATGGTGACCCTTAACTTTTCTTTATACTACAGCTTTTCCACCATTTTTGATACATTTGTGCCGATTAAAAAAATCAAACCATGGATTCCAAATTGGCCGATGTTCTCATTTTCGTTGTAGGATTTGCTTCCCAAATTCTATTTTTTGCGCGAACGATTGTGCAATGGTTCAAATCAGAACAAGCCGGGAAAGTTTTATCTCCTTTATTGTTTTGGCAGATTAGCTTGATCGCTTCCATTTTAATGCTTATTTACGGAATATTACGAAAGGACTTTGCCATTATATTGGGGCAATTCATTACTTTTTTCATTTACATCCGTAATCTGCAATTGCAAGGTGAATGGAAAAAAATTCCCGGATATTTTCGGATTTCAGTAACGTTAATGCCCTTTATTTGCCTAACCTGGATAATTCTGTCGGGCAATTACAATTTACACAGCATTTTAAACAATGAAGACATTGCGCATTGGCTGCTGATTTTCGGAATTACAGCGCAAATTGTATTCACCTTCCGATTTATTTATCAATGGCTATTGGCCGAAAAAACAAAGGAGTCAGCCTTACCACTTGGTTTTTGGTACATTAGTATTATTGGTTCGTCCATGACCATTGTTTATGCAATTTTACGTCGCGACCCGGTATTGTTGTTGGGTAATCTTGGAGGATTGGTTATGTATGTCCGAAATCTCATCTTGCATTTCACGGGAAAAGGCCTTTTCGATTTATTGCCTTTTGATGTGGGAGTAGTAAAAAAATATTTTGGTAAAAAAAACGTTTAGCCTGAATAATTAACTTTAGAATAATGACCAGAATTTTAGTGACCGGATGCGCCGGATTTATAGGTTCTCATTTAACAGAACAATTACTTGCACAGAATTATCAGGTAGTTGGCATCGATAATTTCGATCCTTTCTACGACAAATCAATCAAAAATAAAAACCTTAATGGTTTTATCAATCATCCAAATTTCGAATTTCTGGAACTGGATTTGACCGATCAACAAAAGTTGTTAAATAACCTTTCAACAAAGATCGATTTGGTGATTCATTTGGCGGGCAAAGCCGGGGTTCGGCCTTCAATAGACGATCCGAATTCGTACATTCAAAACAACATTGTGGCGACCCAAAACATTTTGGATCTCATGAAATTAAAAGGCATTAAGAAACTGGCTTTTGCATCATCCTCCTCCATTTACGGGAACACCAAGACCGTTCCTTTTAACGAGAACATGGACGTATCGAATCCCATATCGCCTTATGCTGCCACAAAAAAAGCGTGCGAATTGATCAATCACACCTATCACCACTTGCACCATATTGACATAATAAACATGCGGTTCTTTACCGTATTTGGCCCACGTCAACGGCCCGATCTGGCCATTCACAAATTCACTAAACTTATTCGTAAAGGAGAACAAATCAACATGTTTGGCGATGGATCATCGGCCCGTGACTACACCTATGTTGACGATACTGTTGCTGGAATAATTGGCACCATGGACTATTTGCTGGAACATGAAAATGTTTATGAAACAATCAATTTGGGAAACAATCAGCCTGTTTTACTACGCGATTTAATCGCCACAATTTATGATGCCACCGGAGCTACGCCCAATATTCGACAGCTCCCCATGCAACCGGGTGATGTAGACATTACGTATGCCAACATTTCGAAAGCCAAACAACTGATTGGCTATCAACCAAAATTCAATTTTAACGAAGGGGTGAAGAAATTTGTAGAATGGTACGACAAGCTTGACTAATCTTCAATCCAATCACCATTTTCACGTATAATTTTCTCAAGTTCTGCCACAGCTTCTTCGGTTGGAATGTGACGCTTTATGACCTTTTGGCCTTTGTATAAATTCACATTTCCTTTACCTGCACCAACGTAACCATAGTCGGCATCGCCCATTTCACCGGGACCATTCACCACACAACCCATAATTCCAATTTTGAGGTGCTTGAGGTGCGAAAAATGTTCTTTTATTTCGAGTGTTGTTTTGTGTAAATCGAATTGGGTACGACCACATCCCGGGCAAGAGATGAATTCCGATTTAGAAATTCGCATGCGTGTAGCCTGCAATATGGCAAAACTGGTATTTTTCAGATCGGAATAAAAAATATCCGTTCCTTCGTTTTCGATCAAGATACCATCACCGTAACCATCGATAAACAAACCACCTAAATCGGTAGCCACCTTCAATTGAAGTTCCCCCAGACGGTGTTCCTTATAGGTTCCGACCAATACAACCGATAAGCGACAAACAATGGATTCCAAAATCATAAAAAAGCCCCTCATATCGGCATAACGATTGGCATTATCAGATTCCAACAAAATGACAGCTTTCCGTTCGGCTTTAAGTTTGGTAACAATCTCCGGATTTGTTTTCCTGAATTCGACAAACTCTTTTCTGCTGGTTCGCACAAAACGGTCACTACTTTGATAAATATCGTTGTACAAGTAGTCTTCCAAACTAATAACAGGATACTTCTTGTTTCTTTTATTCAGGATATTTTTACCATCGAAATAGTAATCGGGCTCGGTACGACCATGTAAATTGGAAACTTCGAGAATACTATTGCCATTTAAGGCTGCAATGACTGCGGGGGTTCTTCTGGCACCAAATTTACGGACAGGTCTTCCATACCGGCGTTCAAATTCAAACGGATTGGTTTGAGCAAATACAGGGGCTTCAATCTTCTCGTGCCCTTTACGGGCTTCAATAACCTGAACTAAACGTTTAGCGAACGGGATTTCGTTTTCGGGTTGTTCGGTCAACGAAACTCGTATCGTATCCCCGATTCCATCAATCAATAAAGTGCCGATACCAACTGCTGAACGAATGCGTCCATCCTCACCTTCACCTGCTTCGGTTACTCCAATGTGGAATGGATAATTCATATCTTCAAGCCGCATTTTATAGTTCATTAACCTTACGGTATTCACCAAAGTGCGGGTATTCCATGATTTAATGGAAATGACAATTTTATGAAAATCAAGTTTATTGCAAATTCTTAAATACTCCATTACTGACTCTACAATTCCCGCAGGAGTATCGCCGTAACGGCTCATAATACGATCAGAAAGCGAACCTTGGTTGGCTCCAATACGAATGGAGGTATTGTGTTCCTTACACGTTTCAATAAAAGGAACGATGGCGATTTCCAGTTTCACCAATTCTTCACGATATTCAGCATCGGTGTAGATCAATTTTTCAAAATTGGCCCTTTTATCGTAAAAATTACCTGGGTTAATTCTCACTTTAGACACATACCTTGCTGATATTTCGGCGATTTTGGGATTGAAATGAACGTCGGCAATTATAGGCGTTACATTACCGGTAGCCCGAATTTGTTGCTTGATAATTTTAAGGTTCTCAGCATCTTTTGTCGTTTTAACGGCAATACGAACATAATCGGCACCAGCTTTCACAATGCGCAAAAACTGCTCCATCGTTTTTTCTGTATCCAGTGTATCCGTATCGGTCATCGATTGCAATCGAATAGGATTAAGACCTCCCATAGCTACTCCACCAATGTTAACTTCCACGGTTTTTTCTCTACGATATTCAGTAAGTGTCTTGCAGTAATTGAAGTTCTTATTCTTCATAACTAACCTCTCGATTTATGAATGAGCAAAATTAAAATTTTACAATCAATTTGAAAACTTAACGGCCACATTTAGTGAGTAATTTTGATATTTAGAATGCACTGACAAACCTTCCTTTATTTTAGAATTAGAGCCCTGTCAATCTTTGACTTAACATCACATCCAACGTTTCAAATTAGTTGAATCTATCGCTATTTATGATTATTGACAATGGAAAAGTGAAAAATTGAGCCATTGTGACCTTTTGACTCGTAACGAATACCACCTGCCAACAATCGAACCAAGCCATTACACAAAGACAAATCAAGGCCGGTTCCACCAATATTCCGCGATTTGGATACCTCTTCAGTAATGAACCGATCAAACAAGTTAGACCATAGCGGTTCAGAAATTCCAATGCCGGTATCTTCTACCTGAAAATTAATCATAGAATCATCGACATGATATTTCAGTTTCACCCAACCAGTTTTGGTAAATTTGATGGCATTATCAAGCAATTTTTTCAGAATTCTGATTAAAATATCAGGATCGGAACTAATGATAAACGGTTCGCTAATCAGATTCTCCAGAAACAAATGTAGCTGTTTTGCCTCTGCAATAGCCCTGTATTCATAAAATAAATCATAAATCACATCATTCAAATCGAAGGCGACAGAATAGGCCTTCATTCGATCGGCTTCGATACGGGCAATATCAAAAACATCATTTAATATGGACATTAACATCACACTGCTTTCTTCCACGACGGCAGAATACAAACGTTGTTCTTCCTTACTCACCTCTGTGGTACTTAGAATTTCAGAAAAACCAATGATACCATTCAGCGGATTACGCAATTCGTGGCTCAAATTGGAAAAAATGGTCATTCTAAAATTTTTGTTTTCAAGAATCTCGGCCTCCAGCCTTACAATCTTATTTGTTGCAGCATTAAGGTCCTCTTGCAATTGTTTAATTAATTGGTCCTTCTCGTTCATTTTTGTGTTGAATAAAGCAATCAATTGATGTTGAAAGTTAAGCTATTCAACGACACAATCAAAAAAAAAACAAATATTGACAAATGAAAAAGGAGCGAAACATTGTTTCACTCCTTCTTTATATGGGATAATGTTTAGAAACCTAAACGTTTAATGTGACGTTCAAAAATATTTTCAAAAACTTGTTTTTCGATGTTCTTCTCAAATTTTTCTAAGGCATTGTAATAAACATCTCCTTTTTGTGCGGCCACTTTGTAGCCAACATGAATCAATTGACGCAAACTAGGATTGTATTCGGCACAAGACTGGTCGTGAACAATTGCTTTGTGAAACTGATCGGCAGTCCAATCATTTACAATTTCGGGCAAAGGCAATTCTTCCTGCTTAATGTCAATAACGCTTGCATAAGGAGCAGTTAGCTCTTCCATTTTTTTGTAAGCTGTTGCATAAACTTCTTTTGCTAATGCCAATCCATCGCCATCGGAAATCGCTAAGCCGGCAATCTCTTCCAGCCAGGTTGTTCCGGCAGTTTTAATGTGAATGCCCGTATCGTGTTTACGAATTAACTCGCCAATAATTGGGTAAATGGCAAACTTATCACTACCTGAATGTACACTCAATTTTAGGTTGTCGGGCAAACCAAATTCTTTTATGGCCTGTTTGATGACCAACAAGTCTTGCTCAAATTCGATTTTAAATTGACTCACGTCACCTACATATTCGACCCCTTTATTGAAACGGCCTGAGAAGCGTGGGGCAATTGTTTGAACAGGTACTCCATTATCGGCCAATAGTTTCAAAATAAAAAAGAGATCAAGTGGCGATTGTGGAGTATCGGTTTCGTCGCACGAAACTTCAGGTACAAAATTGCCTTCCCCTTTTTTCTCCACCAGGTAATTATAAACATTTGCAGCCTGTTCAATGGCCACTAGATAGTTGTTTGCAAATAAAGTTAAACCTTCGGCAGAAACTTCTAATGATCCTTCGATACCAGGAATTGCAAGATGACCAAGGTATTTTTTATGATCGGCCAGAAATTTTTCCACTTTTTCGGCCGGCGCTTCATCGCCAATAAAATCGGCCACATCAATAGTAAAGAAATCGCTTGGTTTAACAAAGCGTTCAACTGTATTCAGATTAATGTGATCTGCATCAACAAAATAATCACCCTTCCACCCTAGTGCTTTCACTGCAGCATCGGCTTCTACTCTTACTTCAGAAGGCTCAGTTCCAATGATTTGATGTTCACGATTCGATTTATTCCAAACCGGAATTATGTCGATTCCTAATTGTTCTTTTGCGGCGATAAAGGCTTTCAGTTGAGCTTTTCCCTGATGACCAAAACGGTCGCCAACGCCCATTGAATATTTTCCTATTTTTTTCATAATTATATCTATTTAGCAGTCCATAGGACCTTTAAAAATTATCATCTATTTTCAATTAAAATCCAAAAGCACGAGGTAACCACAAACTAATTTGTGGAATATATGTCACCAACATCAAACTTATAATCATAACGATGAACATTGGCAACAGTGGTTTAATAACCTTTTCAATTTTCACATTAGCGACACTACATCCAATAAAAAGAACCGATCCAACAGGAGGAGTACATAATCCAACACTAAGGTTTAAAACCATTATTATTCCAAAATGAACTGGATCAATACCAAGACCTGTTACAATAGGTAAAAATATGGGCGTAAAAATTAGTACTGCCGGAGTCATATCCATAAAGATTCCAACGATTAGTAAGATTAGGTTGATGATTAACAAAATCACCACTTTGTTATCACTAATTCCCAGCAATGCATCACTTACGTTTTGAGGAATATTCTCATAAGCCATAATCCACGATAAACCAATACAGGTAGCTACCAACAACATCACAATTGAGGTGGTTTTTATCGATTCAAGTATTATTCTGGGTAAATCTTTAATAGAAATAACACGATATATAAGTGCCAGAACTAAAGCATACAGCACTGCAACAGCCGAAGCTTCTGTTGCAGTGAAAAATCCACCTATAATTCCACCAATCACAATTACCAAAAGCATTAAACTTGGAATAGCATCCCAAAGAATTTTCAAGGCACGCTTTGTTCCAACCCGATGTTGCTTCACTTTTCGTGTAATAAGAAATCCTATTCCGAAAATCATTACAACAAGCAGTGACCTGTATAACCATGGAGAAAAATCATTTGAAAATTTCAATCCAACACCTACTAAAATAAGTGACGACGCAGCACCAAAGAATTTCAACAATGATGACGAAACACCTTTTAAACCATGGGTTTTATAAACAATCATACTCATGGCCATTAGCATGATGGAAATCCCTGTTAGAATTCCGGGCAAGTAACCTGCCAAAAACAAAGCAGTTACTGAAGCACCTCCACTGGCGAGTGAGTATACAATTAAAATGTTACTGGGAGGAATTGAAAGACCTGTTGTAGCTGAAGAAATATTTACAGCTGCACTAAAGTTTTCGTCGTACCCCTCATTTTTCATTTCGCCTTTCATAATAGAACCGATGGCTGATGCCGATGCAGCTGCAGAACCTGAAATAGCTCCAAAAAGCATATTAGCAAATACGTTTACAAAGGCGAGTCCTGCTGGTAAGCGCCCTACGACAACGCGGGCCAAATTAATTAGTCGAATCGCAATCCCTCCTCTGTTCATAATATTTCCAGCTAATATGAAGAAGGGAATGGCTAAAAGTGCAAAGCTATCGAGCCCTGTAGCCATTCGTTGTGCAAAAGTGGTTACCGCCGGGAGTGAATCGATACTAACTAACATGGTCAGGATCCCCGCAATACCAATACTGAAAGCAATGGGTACTCCAATAACCAATAAAATAACAAAACTCACTACCAATATGATGATTCCTAAAAACTCCATTTTTGTATTATTAGTTCCTTTTTGAGGGAGATGACTTCTATATTTAGTTTTTAAAATTATTTCGGATAATGTCGATAGAGTAATAGACAATTAACAAACCACTTAAAGGGAGAACCATATACACATACCCCAATGGGATTTGCAATGCCGCAGAGACTACTCCAAACTGAAAACGGGTAATCACCAGCCATGCTCCACCACCTAACATTACCGTTAATGAAAACAGAAGAATAAAAACGTTGATCATAACGATCAGTCTTTTTTGGTTTTTTAGACTTGATTTCTGCAACAACAAATCGATTGCCAAATGTTCCTGCTTTCCGGCTACATAGGCCGCACCAAGTATGCTTACCCAAATTAACAGAAAACCAGCCAATTCATCGGTAAAACCGCTGGGAGCTGATAAAATATAGCGGCTTAAAACCTGCCAGAGTACATCAACGACTAATACGCTCATTATAATGATGAGAGTCAACTCTAACAGTTTATCTATTTTTCTTCTCAGTGTCATATTCAATGTATTATTATTTAACAGCCTTAATACGTTGTATCAACTGGTATAACTCGGGCTTATCTTCATAAGCCTTCATCATGGCTTCAACTTTGGCTTCAAAAGGAGCTTTATCAGGATAATTAATTTTAACTCCTGCTTCTTGTACTTTTTTCAACGATTCAGCTTCAGATAGGGCCCAAAGTTCACGTTCTTTTACAACTGACTCATTTGCTGCCTGTTGCAACCACTTCTGTTCTTGTTCGGATAATTTATTCCAAACAACCGTACTGATAATCAAAACGTCGGGAACCATCGTATGCTCGTTAAGCGAGTAATATTTACATACTTCGTAATGGTGTGAGGTATAAAAACTAGGAGGATTATTCTCAGCCCCATCAACTACTCCACTTTGTAAAGCAGTATACAGTTCGCCCCATGAAATTGGAGTGGGTGAACCACCCATCGCTTTAACCAGCTCAATTGCTGTTTGACTTTTCATCACCCTCATTTTCAACCCCTTTAAATCACTGGGTTTTTCAATGGGCTTATTGATGGTATAAAAACTACGTGATCCCGCATCGTAAAAACACAAGCCTCGAACATTGTATCGCTGAGTACTCAGAAGTAACTCCTGCCCAACCTCACCGTCTAATACATTGAATGAATGCTCTTTAGAACGAAACACATAAGGCAATCCCAATACCTGAAAATTATCGGTAAAACTTTCCAACACTGCCGCCGATACTTTTGTAATGGTCAGACTACCGATTTGAAGTAATTCAACACATTCCTGTTCTGAACCCAATTGACCACTAGGATAGATATCAATGAGCATTTCACCGCCTGAAATTTCATTCAAACGCTGGGCCATAAACACCATGCCTTTATGAACAGGGTGAGAGGTATCCAGATTATGGGCCAACTTCAATACTTTTGAGTTCCGACTGAGGTGACATGATCCAAAGAGAAAAATCAGTACAGGGAAAACAAGTATCAGCTTAAAAAACTTATATTTTATTCGCATCAACATTTTTTTAATGAATCTCAAAAATCCGAAGTCATGCCTAATTTAAACATAACTCCGGTTTAGCTTGAATGATTTTAAACGTTATAGGTTGACGAAGCAGTATCACTTCCGCGACCGGTCCAATTGGTATGGAAAAATTCACCACGAGGCTTGTCTATCCGCTCGTAGGTATGAGCTCCAAAATAATCGCGCTGAGCTTGCAATAAGTTTGCAGGAAGACGTTCGCTACGGAAGCCATCGAAATAACATAATGCTGATGTTAACGCAGGTACAGGAATACCATTTGTTAATGCTGTTGAGCAAACTCTTCTCCAACCAGCCTGAGTCATCTCTATATTCTTCTTGAATTGAGGATCGAGCAGGAGATTTGGCAACTTTGGATTTGCATCGAATGCTTTTTTGATATCGCCAAGGAATACTGAACGGATAATACACCCTCCACGCCACATCAAAGCAATGCCACCATAATTAAGGGTCCAGCCGTACTCTTTAGCTGCTTCCATCATCAGGTTATAACCTTGTGCATAGGAGATGATTTTTGCACCAAACAAGGCCATTTTAATGTCTTCGATAAACTGTTTTTTGTCGCCTTCGAATTTAGGAGTTGGGCCACTCAAATATTTGGAAGCCTCTACGCGTAAATCTTTTTGGGCAGACAAACAACGGGCGAAAACCGACTCACCGATTAGTGTCAATGGAATTCCCAAATCAAGAGCAGCTACTCCGGTCCATTTTCCGGTACCTTTTTGACCGGCAGTATCAAGAATTTTTTCTACTAATGCAGAACCATCTTCATCCTTAACGGCTAATATATCGCGGGTAATTTCAATCAGGTAAGAATCCAGAATTCCTTCGTTGTATTCTTTAAATACTTCATGCATCTCATCGGCACTTAAACCCAGAAGCTCTTTCATGAGTTGATATGCTTCGGTAATGATTTGCATATCGCCGTATTCAATTCCATTGTGCACCATTTTTACAAAATGGCCTGCACCGCCTTCGCCTACCCAGTCGCAACATGGAGTACCATCTTCAACTTTGGCAGCCACTGCCTGAAAAATTTCTTTCACAGCAGGCCATGCAGCAGGTGATCCACCCGGCATCATAGAAGGACCTAGCAAGGCTCCTTCTTCGCCACCTGAAACACCAGTTCCAATGTATAGAAAACCTTTGCTTTCAACATATTTAGCGCGACGAATGGTATCGGGAAAATGAGAGTTTCCTCCGTCAATAATGATATCGCCGGGTTCAAGATGAGGAATAATTAAATCGATAAAATCATCGACAGGTTTTCCCGCTTTAACCAACATCATTACTTTACGGGGACGTTCCAATGATGCGCACAGTTCTTCAATGGAGTGTGCTCCAATGAACTTCTTTCCGGCGCCACGTCCAGCAATAAAGTTGTCGACTTTTTCTACTGTACGGTTAAATACACCAACGGTAAAGCCTTTGCTTTCCATATTCAACACCAGATTTTCGCCCATTACTGCTAAACCTATTAAGCCGATATCTGCTTTTGTTTTCATAATTATTTAGTTCTTATTGGTTTCTACTTTGAATAATACTTTTTTACAATTTCTTCTAAAACCTTATTGGTTCTGGCCCCTGATAAGCCGGTACTTACAGCACTATCTTCGCCTCGCAAATCAGCCACGATCTGTTCAATTAAATTGAATTGAACGTGTTCAGGTTTCTGGAAATCAAACTCTTCCGTTTTATTTTCAGTGATCAATTTTACCGGAACAAAATCGAAGGTAGAAAATTCAATTCGTCCTTTTGTTCCAATCACTTCAATAACATCACGTTCGTTTACCGAACTTGAATTAAAACACCAGCAGCCATTTCCAACAATGCCAGTTTCAAATTGAAAGGCTACTGAAAGAATATCTTCTGCTTTGTATAATTTTGCCTGATTGGCCACCACCGAAGCAATTTCGTTAATTGGACCAAAAAGGTAATCGAGGTAATCGAACTGATGCGAAGCTAAATCGTAGAAATGACCTCCTCCTGCAATTTTCGGATCGACCCGCCATGGTAAATTTTCCGCATCGACTTCGAAATGTTTAAACAATTGCAGGTTAACCATTCGAACCTCACCAATGTCACCACTTTCGATCAATTCTTTCACTTTGATAAAACCCGGTAATTTACGCCTGTAGTAGGCAACAAAAACGGGGACATTCTTTTTAGCCGCCATCTCATTCACCTCAACACATTCGGCATAAGTCAAAGCCATTGGTTTTTCAATGTAAACAGGTTTACCTGCAGCGATGGCTTTTTTGGCATATAAAGCGTGAGTGCTGGGAGGTGTAGCCACATATATGGCATTCACTCCCGGATCGTTAATGAGCAAATCAGCATTAGCATACCAATTGGGAACATTATGGCGTTTGGAATAATCGGCAGCCTTGGCCGCATCACGACGCATCACTGCAATCAATTCAGAATTCGATATTTTTTGAAAAGCAGGCCCACTTTTCACTTCTGTTACATCTCCGCAACCAATTATGCCCCATTTTATTTTATCCATTTTACTCAAATCTGTCTTTATGGGCCCACAATCCCAATGCAGGATTCGAGATATAGAATATCTCTTCACCATCAGGCATGGTATTTAAGCCGTTTTTCAATTTTTCCGGATCGTATTTAGCACTTACTTCGTCAATGTCACCATAAATAAAACCAACACTTTCAATTTCCTGCTGGGTGATTTTACCTTCCCCTTTTCCGGGACAATAGGTCACACTAAACCGGCCTTCGGAAGAACCATGAATTAAGTGTGCCGCAGCACCAAGATTGTCCTGCAAATCTTTATTTTCCTCAACGGCTTTAAGTGTGGCCGGAGTGCCAAAATATCCGTATTTACGAATCAGCTGATCAATTTGTTTGTCTTCGCCAAATTCCTTTAATGCGGGAGCCAGCACAATCAGTTCACCACCGTCGGCCATAGCCATGCGGGTTCGATAAATACTTTTATTGCCCAGCCATGTACTTTTAAATTCGGTCGGATCGAGCCAAACAATCACTTTCTTCAATGGTTTTTCGACCATATTAAAATTCACTTTCAAGGAAAGTTCAGCGGCTTTTTCGAACACTTCAAAATCGTCACCAATGAACATTCCGCGTGTAGCCAGTTTTCCATTCTCATCGACACCCACCACTGTTTGAACGTATACTATTGGTAAATGTTGAGCAAAATGATCGGTAGCATAGTTAAAGACTTTCCGTACAGGAGTATCGGCACGCCCCATCATACGCTCCATGCCATAGGCTGCTCCAATGTAATGGCTCTTGTTAATTCCTTCAGAGCCGCCGGTTCCAACTAAAATATTTTTATTGTAGTTGGCCATTCCAACCACTTCATGAGGAACAACCTGACCTAAAGAAAGGATCAAATCGAATCCACCTTCTACCAATAGTTTATTCACCTGAGCTGGCCAGGTAAAGCTTACCTTACCTTCTGAAACCTGCTCAATAAATGCTGCAGGAACTTCCCCCAGAGTAATTACATCGTTTCTCCAGTCGTGATCGCGAAACAAACTACGTGGAACGCCCGGGAACATATGTTCGATCTGATGATCGGTCATTGGACTGTGAGTGCCAAGTGCCGGCAAAATATCGGTTAATTTCTCCTGATAATATTGATAAGTAAAAGAGGTTAACTCTCCTGCTTTAGAAGGCAAACGGGTGTAATCGGGAGGTAAAGCAAGTACTTTGTTTTTTAAGCCCAATTTTTCTAAAGCTTCAAACAATCCTTTTTTTAATTCCTCATCAGAGAGTGACGATTCAGGTGAACCTATTTGATAATACAACATCTATTTTCTCTTTACTTTAATTATAATTCGTTCAATTTCAAGACTATTTAGTCCCATACACTTCTTCACGCGTAAAAACACCACGTTGAATCAGGTCGGTTTCTAAATTTGTCATATCCACAACTGAAGGTGAATAAAGACGCGCAGGCACATCCTTTCGTCCATTATTCACTACCTTATCGAAACCGTTGGCATTATTGTGCAAGACCAAATCAACCACTAAATCGACCGCTCCGTATGCCAATTCTTTAATTGGTTTATAAACCGACATGGTCATTCCTCCATCAAGCATGGAATGAACAAATTCCAGTGTGGCATCCTGTCCGGTAATGACCACCTGCCTTGGCGGATAATGATGATTTTGCAAAGATTGATAAACACCAACAGCCATTGGATCGTTACAAACAATGGCGGCATCAATTTTTTCATTTGCAAAATCCAAAACGTCATCCATCATGTGTTTGGCATTAACAGCAGTCCAGTTTTCGATATAAGATTGGTAAACAACCTTTATCCCCCCCGCTTTCAAATAGGGTTCAAGCGCCTGATCGATTCCTCTTTTAACAAAAATAGCATTGGCATCAGATGCATCACCTAAAACAATAACATAATTACCTTCAGGAACATGGCTCACGGTGTATTCAACCATTGCTTGTCCAACTTTATCGTATTCAAAAGAAACCAGGTAATCCAAATCTGAATTTTTGATTAAACGATCGTAACCAATTACAGGAACGCCATAAGAATGTGCATCGCGAACGATACCTGCAGCAGTATTTTGATTCGCTGCAACCACAATCAATGCATCAACACCTTCTTTCAATAATTCATTCGCCTGTTTTAATTGCATATTTTCATCACCCCCGGCATCTTTCAAAATTACCGTTGCTCCCAGCTCTTTCGCACGTTCCTCAATATAGCTAATATCCATTAACCAACGAGAACTGACGGTTGCATGAATAAGAAAACCGATTTTAACTTCCGAAGCATCTTGTTTTGAGCAAGATGGAAACAGAAAAAATAAAATAATACTAAAAAAAAGTAATCGTTTCATAATTTAAGTATTAAAGGTTCTCCATTTTCTAAAAATACAGGAATCAATCTAGTTATTCTTCAAAAGGCATGAAATTGTAGGGGGTCAAATTGTTCTTTTTTAACCTTCAAATCGATTCATCGTTTTACACGGGCATTGCCTTCCCAAACGCTCCAAACCATTTCTTCATCAGCTGGTTGGGCATAGTCGGTTAAAAATGTTGTTGCCAATGCTCCGGAAGCCCATCCAAATTGAGCACATTTTTCGGCCGGCCATTCTTTCAAAATACCATATAATAATCCGCCAACAAATCCGTCGCCACCGCCAATACGGTCGAGAACATGAATGGTTCGTGGCATAATAACCTGCCATTCATTATCAGCCAACATAATGGCACCCCATTGGTGTTCATTGGTACTTACGACTTCGCGCAAGGTCGTAGCAAAAACAGAAGCATTCGGGAAAGCCTTTTTGACACGCCCCATCATCTCCTTGAAGCCATCGATCTTATCTTCAATGCCTTTACCTCCAGCTTCGGGTCCTTCAATACCCAAACACAATTGAAAATCTTCTTCGTTTCCAATTAGAATATCTGCAACAGAGGCTATTTCAGTAAAAATTTCACGCAATTCCTGATCACGTCCTTTCCAGAATGAAGCTCTGTAATTCAAGTCAAAAGCGATACGTGTTCCGTATTTTTTTGCTGCTCGGGCAATTTCAAGGCAAAACTGACTGGTTTCGGGTGAAAGGGCTCCAATTAAACCTGAAAGGTGAACAATTTGCACGCCTTCTTTACCAAAAATCCGTTCAATATCGAAATCCTTCACATTCAAAGTACGCCCCACTTCACCTGCCCGATCGTTTTGAACACGAGGCCCACGCGATCCATAGCCACTGTCGGCAATATTGAATTGGTGACGATACCCCCAAGGATCGCCTTGCTCCACTTCAGGACCTTCAAAGTCCATGTGACGGCTTTTCAGGTTGCTTTTGATCAACTGAGCGATTGGGCTGCCTTTTACAAAGGTGGTGAGCACCTTTACGGGTAAACCCAAAAAGGAAGAAATACTGGCAACATTGGTCTCAGCACTTGTTGCCTGCATTTTAAAGGTATCACTTGAATGCACGGGTTGTCCATTCACAGGAGTTATACGAACCCCCATGCTGGTTGGAACAATCAATGAATATTTAAATTCTTTTTTTAGTTCTAATTTCATATTTTTTATAGTTAGCTCTTTAATAATACACTTAGTTAGGAAATGTAAATTAAAACATTAAACACCACTGTAGGCGCTGAAACCTCCATCAATTGGAATTACAATTCCTGTTACGAATTTGGCCATATCACTTAATAAATAAACCGATGTACCAACCAACTCTTCAATTTCGCCATAGCGCCCCATTGGAGTACCGTTAATAATTTTCTGCCCTCTGGCAGTCAAGGAGCCATCTTCACCAATCAATAAAAATTTATTTTGGGTAGTCAGGAAAAATCCCGGTGCGATTGCATTGACCCGAACACCTGTTTTAGCAAAATGTACTGCTAACCATTGGGTGAAATTATTGATGGACGATTTTGCTGCTGAATAAGCAGGTATTTTCGTGAGTGGAGTAAATGCATTCATTGAAGAAATATTTAAAACACCACCAGCACCTCGTTCAACCAGATCTTTACCAAATACCATGGTTGGCAAAATAGTACCTTTAAAATTTAAATTGAAAACATGATCAAAGCCTTCCATCTGAAGATCAAAGAAATCAGACATTCCTTCATTTTCGCCAGAAACAATTTGTTCAACCTGAGTAGTTGCTTTTGGAGAATTTCCTCCTGCACCGTTGACCAGGAAATCAATTGCATCCACAAAACTCAAAATTCGGGTTTTTGCACTTTCCAACGATCTTTTGTCTAAAACATTTGCAAAGAAACCTTCGATGACCTGGTTGGGATATTTCGCTTTTAACTCTTTTGCATTATCAATGGCACGTGCCTCGTCAATATCGAGTAGCATTACATTCATACCTACTTCGCAAAGACCTTCGGCAATACGGCTACAAATAACGCCACCTGCGCCAGTAATCACAGCTGTTTTTCCTTCTAATCCTAGCAATTCATTTGTTGTAATCATAGCTCTGCTTTTATTAATTTAATTAACTCAATAGTATCTTTTACTTTTTGTGTGAGACCTGCAAAGTCTCCACCTTCGATGTATTCTTTTTTCATCATTTGGCTACCCATGCCCACGCAGGTGGCTCCGGCTTTGAACCAGCCTTCCAGGTTGGCACGCTCCGGTGTAACCCCTCCCGAAGGCATAATGTCTGTCCAGGGGCAAGGTCCTTTCACCGCAGCAACAAATGCTGGTCCGCCCACTTGTGAGGCAGGAAATATTTTAATCAATTCACAACCCAACTCTTCGGCCTGATTGATTTCAGATACCGATCCACAACCAGGACTCCACAACACTTTTCGCCTGTTGCACACCTTGGCCATATCGGGATTCAGCAGTGGTGACACAATAAAATCGGCTCCCAATTGCAAGTACAACGAGGTGGTTCCGGCATCAATAACAGAACCAACACCCATGGCCATTCCCGGCAATTCTTTTTTCACATACTTGTTCAGTTCTGCAAAAACTTCGTGAGCATAATCGCCCCGATTGGTAAACTCGAACGAACGGGCTCCTCCATCGTAGCAGGCTTTCACCACTTTTTTGCATTTTTCCACATCGGGACTATAGTACAAAGGCACCATCCCATTTTCTTTCATTTTGAGGAAAACCTCTATTCTTGAATATCTAGCCATTTTATTTCAAATTACAAATTCCAATTAAACAAATTCCAAAACCCGATTTTCGTACAAGTTTCCCAAAATTCTGTTTACCGAGCAGCGGTCTTTGAGCTTGTCGAGAAGTCAGTTTATTATCTTGATACGCGTCCGGAAGCATCGCCTCCCATTAATTTTTTCACTTCTTCAACTGTTACACGGTTGTAATCGCCGTAGACGGTGTGTTTTAAGCACGAGGCAGCTACTGCAAATTCCAGTGCTTTCTGATCGTCGTTGGGCCAGGTGATTAATCCATAAATTAAACCTCCCATAAAAGAATCGCCACCACCTACGCGGTCAACAATGTGGGTGATTTGATAGGTTGGGGCTTCGTAAAGTTTCGATCCATCCCAAAGTACGCCACTCCAACTATTGTGATTGGCATTTACTGAACCGCGAAGGGTAGTAATCACTTTTTTGCAACGGGGAAATTTTTCCATAATTTGTTTCGAAACAGACTCATAAGCGGCGCCTTCAACATGTCCTCCGGTTACATCAACTCCATCGGGATGGATATCCAATACCATGGCTGCATCTTCTTCATTGCCCAGCACAATATCGCATCCGGCCACCAATTGTGGCATTACTTCGCCAGCGGTTTTGCCGTAGTTCCACAGGTTTTTGCGGTAGTTCAGATCTGTTGATACCGTAATGCCCTTTTCGTTCGCTTTTTTGATGGCCTCCAAACAAACATCGGCAGCTCCCTGAGAAATAGCAGGTGTAATGCCCGTCCAATGAAACCATGTAGCGCCCTCAAAGACTTTGTCCCAGTCGATCATTCCCGGATGAATTTCGGATATGGATGAATGAGCGCGGTCATATACCACTTTACTGGCACGATTTACAGCCCCTGCTTCCAGAAAATAGATTCCCAGACGTTCGCCTCCCCAGATCAATTGACTTGTTCCAACACCATATTTGCGCAAGTCTTTCACACAGGCTTGTGCAATGTCGTTTTTAGGTAAACGAGTTACAAAGTCAACTTCAACTCCATAATTGGCCAAAGACACTGCTACGTTAGCCTCACCGCCACCATAAGTTGCCGAAAACTGATCTACCTGATCAAAACGTAAATAGCCATTTGTTGCTAAACGCAACATCACTTCTCCAAAGGTGATTACTTTACTCATAGTATTATATAGAAAATTGTAGATTAAATGCAAGGCAAATTTATAAATATAAAAAGTAAATGCAAACGTTTGCATTTATTTTTTATATTTGTTTCCGATTTGAACTTTACTATAGACCAATGTCGAAAAAGCAGATTACTATACAAGATATTGCCAAAGCACTAAACATAACAGCGTCTACGGTTTCAAGAGCATTGAACGATCACCCCAAAATAAAAAAAAGCACCAAGGAGTTGGTATGGGCAAAAGCTAATGAATTGCATTATCAACCCAACTCCATTGCTTCCAGTTTACGCAAGGGAAAAGCAAATACCATTGGAATGATTGTTCCTCGTGTCAACCGTCATTTTTTCTCCAACATCATTACCGGTGTTGAGAGTGTTTTAAATCCTGCGGGCTACAACCTAATTATTTGCCAAAGTGAAGAAAACTTCCAGAAAGAGATTCAGAACATCAATACGCTTATTGCCAGTAGAGTTGCGGGGATAATTATATCGATCTCGCTTGGCACCAGCCAATTTGACCACATCAGAAAAGCACTCAGCAATAACATTTCAGTAGTGATGTACGATCGTGTAACTGAAGAATTAGAGGTGAGTAAGGTTGAAAACGATGACGTCTCCGGATCATACGATATGACCAGACATTTACTTGATGAAGGTTATCGTCGAATGATGTGGATTGGAGGATCGCGCAATTTTAATACCTACCGAAACCGTTTTGACGGTTATCAGAAAGCATTGAAAGAAATTGGGCTTGATGGTGAAACATTTCCTATTTTTGAAGGAAGTATCACCCTCGAGACTGCCTATGACTTCATGAAAAAATATTTAGAAACGGAACATCTACCCGAAGCCATTTTTTCAGCGTCCGATTACATGGCCATGGGTGCAATTCAAGCCATTCAGGAAAAAGGATTAAAAATACCCGATGACGTTGCCATTTCAGGTTATTCGAACGAACCTTTTGCTAACCTGATAAATCCCACATTATCTACGGTAGAGCAATTTAGTGAAGAAATGGGTAAAGCAACCGCCCGACTATTGTTGGATGAGATTGAATCAGACCATGAAGAATTTGTTCCCCGAAGATCAATATTGCGACCAAAATTAATTATAAGAGAATCAACAATACAAAAAAATAAAATAAATCATAACCGACCCGATTTTTTAAAAACAGGTTCATAAAATAGATGAAGAGATGAAAAATTTCATGGATGAAAATTTCATGCTGAACTCTAAATCAGCAGAAAGGCTATATCACGAGTATGCCGCTAAAATGCCCATTATCGATTATCATAATCACCTACCTCCACATGAGATATCGGGTGATTTAAATTTCAAAAACCTCACTCAGGTTTGGCTTTACGGCGATCATTATAAATGGCGTGCCATGCGTGCCAACGGAATTGATGAAGCCCTGATCACCGGGAAAGGTTCCGATTACGATAAGTTTTTTAAATGGGCCGAAACAGTACCCTACACTTTACGTAATCCACTTTATCACTGGACCCACATGGAGCTACAAAGGTACTTTGGCATTCATGACTTGTTAAATCCATCGAGTGCCAGAAAAATTTACGACCAAACGGAAACAATGCTGCATCAAGCTGATTTTTCAGTACAAAATTTACTGAAAAGGATGAATGTAGATACCTTGTGTACGACCGACGATCCGGCAGATGATTTAGCCGATCATAAAAAAATCGCTACCCAGAATTTTGGTGTAAAAGTACTTCCGACCTGGCGCCCCGATAAGGCCATGGCTGTTGAAAAAGCAGCGGATTACATTGCCTACATGCAAAAGCTGGGCGCTGCTGCTAACATCGAAATTAAAACAGCCGACGATCTGCTTGCAGCCTTACAAAAGAGGCATGATTATTTTGCTGAAAATGGTTGTAAGATCTCCGATCATGGTATTGAAGAGTTTTATGCTGAGGATTACACCCAGAATGAAATTAATGCCATTTTCAAAAAAGTAACAAGCGGCAATGAATTAAGCCATGACGAAATTCTTAAATTTAAGTCGTTCATGATGTTTGAAGGCGCTAAAATGGATCATGCTTCCGATTGGGCACAACAATTGCACTACGGGGCTATCCGGAACAACAACAGTAGAATGTTCAAACAATTGGGCGCTGATACCGGATTCGATTCCATCGGAACCTTCAATGTGGCTAAATCTATGTCGAAATTCCTTAACAAATTGGAAAGTGAAGACAAATTAGCCAAAACAATTATTTACAACCTCAACCCCGCCGACAACGAAATGATTGCCACCATGTTGGGCAATTTCAACAAAGGCCCTGTCGCAGGTAAAATTCAATTTGGTTCGGGATGGTGGTTCCTCGATCAAAAATATGGAATGACAGAACAAATGAACTCCCTCTCCTCTTTAGGATTGATTAGTAAATTTGTAGGCATGCTCACCGATTCGCGCAGTTTCTTGTCCTACCCTCGTCATGAATATTTCCGAAGAATAATGTGCAACCTTTTTGGCGAAGACATGGAAAAAGGTGAAATTCCAAAGGATTTCGATTTGGTTGGAGGCCTGGTACAAGATATCAGTTACAACAATGCGAAAGCCTATTTCAATTTCTAACGCATACTCTCACATATAAGTTAACCCGACAGATTCCCGAGGGCACTGAAAAAGTATCCTTCTTTAAAAAATGAGGCTAAAAAAAAATGCTG
>JBGUEP010000042.1:0-52456 GCA_041821245.1 Prolixibacteraceae bacterium | reverse complement strand
ATGATATAGTATTGGAAAAATTGTCTTCTGTGAGCGAGTTCCTTTTTTTTCGCCTGAAACTTTAATTTTAATTGTGGCTCAAAGAACATTTGTTTCGAGGAAAGGAATAAATCGTCCGCCAGCTGGCGGATCAGCAAAAACTTTAGAGCCTTGACTTTCTTTGCTTACTTTCTTGAGTCAAGTCAAGAATCAAAGATCGGCGGAGCCAAAGTAAGGCCGTCTGCAAGACACCAAGTTGACGGAATAATTGCGAATTCAAAATTGGATCCAATCTATAATAGGATAATTTTGCCATCTTCAATTTTTTTTAAAATCCACCCTATTTATGAATTGATCCGTGTTTCGGCATTGTATTAAACGTAAGACGTTTACGAAACGTACCGCTTAGCGCATACTGGGTATTTATTCAAAGTAATTCTCTCTTGATCAACCCATATCCGCTGCTCCTCCGCTAAAGCTACGGCGACACGCGGAACGCGGTATTATAGAAAAAGGTAAACATTTTTCTATAATACCGTAATCGCTACGCGATATTTTTTACTTGCTAAAGTTTCCTAAAATACTAAAACTACACTTTAACTTCTTCATCGAATACCACCGCCACCTTACCGCAACGTCCTTCGTTCATTAATGTGTAGGCTTTGTCAGCATCTTCAAGGGTAAAGCGGTGTGTGACCAGGTCTTCGGGGTGAATTCCCCAGCGAACCAGGCGTTCAACCAGTTCTTCCATTCTCCAGATATTGGTTACCCATGAACCGTGAATAGAAATCTGGTCGTGAATAATATCCGGGCTTGGATTAAATTCAACAGTTCCACCCTCTCCTATCATGACCATCTTACCCCATTGGCGGGTAGCACGAATGGCCAACTGACGACCTAAAGTATGGCCTGAACAATCAACAGTTCGCTCAAAGCCTTTCCCTCCATAACTTTCAGCTTTCACTTTTTCAAGAGCATCGGCATTGGAAACAAAAACGGCATCGGCTAAACCCAGACTTTTAGCAATGTCGCAACGTTCCTGAACGGTATCAACACCCACCAATTTGGTTGCGCCCATGGCTTTGGCCAACATTAAAGCCGCTAAACCAACAGGGCCAAGTCCAACAACTAAAACCTGATCGTTTCCGCAAATGCCAATTTTTTCAAGGCCTTCGTATACTGTTCCAAAACCGCAGGCTACCTGAGCACCATCGGTATAGGTGAGCTCATCGGGAAGCAGAACGCAGTCTTTTTCATCGGCCAGAATGTAAGGCGCCATTCCGCCATCGCGCTGCCAACCGTAAGCTGCACGCAATGGGCTTGAGCATGAAATCATGTAGCCACGACGACAATCGTTGCAAACGCCACAACCTGAAATGTGGTAAAGTACCACGCGGTCGCCTTCTTTAAAACGCCTCATTCCGGGACCACATTTTACAATCTGACCACAAGGTTCGTGTCCTGCAATTTTGTTTTGATAAGCCTCAGGTCCTTTCCCCAAATGCTCACGGTAAATAGCTCTGATATCGCTGCCACAAATGGTCGACGATTTTGTACGTACCAAAACCTGACCATGTCCCGGCTCAGGAATACTCACTTCTTTCATCACCACAGTGCTGTTTCCCGGCAAGAATGCGGCATTCATCACACCAGTGTATTTCACATCGCTAAACGATGTAGCTCCGGTTTGTTTATTATTTTCGCTCATAGTTGTTTTATTCTTACGCCCTTTCAGGGCTATTTATTTTTTTCTTTTTCAAAATCATAGGGCGTTGCCCTATGCTGATGCTTTCGCCCCTTTGGGGCTTTTCAACTCCCCCTTTAGGGGGCTGGGGGGTGTTATTCCCACAAATCTTCCCAACCTTTGGCACCTTCCCAAAGGAAAACCTGACCTTTGATCAATCTGCATTGTTTATCAATTTCACCAATGGCCTCCATCTCTTCATCGGTAATTGGATCACCCATAACTCCCCTGATGTTCGACTCAATTTTCGAAGGAGTTACAGAGAAAGGAATGACTATTTCGCCACGCTGAACGCCCCATTTGAGGCAAACCACAGCTGGATGAATGCCCACACGCTCAGCAATTTTAACCATTACCGGATCTTCAATATCAACAGTATCATCGTCTGAGCGATCACGTTCAGGGCGTTTAGGTGATCCTATGGGTGAAAATCCGATGGGCACAACCTTATTCGCAACCATGTAATCAAACAATTCTGGCTGCTGGAAATGCGGATGGATTTCCATTTCATTGACTACCGGTTTTATTTTGGCATCTTTCAACAAAAGTTCCATTTTTGAAATGGTCATGTTTGAAGTTCCAATGTTTTTCACTAAACCCATTTCCACCAACTGCTCCATTTGACGCCAGGCCACCATGTAATCTTCATGAATATAAGGTTTTGAATCAGGATTACGGGCATCGCCATCACAACCCGGTGCATGGTAATTGGGGAAAGGCCAGTGAACCAGATAAAGGTCGAGGGTTTCGAGCTGCAAATCGGCCAGGGATTGTTTGCACGATTTGATCACATCGCCTTCGCTGTGCATATCGTTCCAAACTTTCGACGTTATCCACAACTCTTCGCGTTTCACTGTGCCGTTGTTCACCACTTCTGATAAAACAGCACCAATCTCTTGCTCATTTCCATACACCGAAGCACAATCGATATGCCGGTAACCCAATTCAATGGCATACTTTACCGCCTGGGCAATTTGCTCATTGGAGTAGTTATCCGACCCAAAAGTGCCCAAGCCAATGACTGGTATTTTTGCTCCATTGGACAAAACCTTTGTGGGTACTTCTACAGGATTAATCTTATTCATTTCTAACATTCAATTTAGTATTCTTACTCTAATTCAAAACTAACTTTATCAAGATTCAATCCAGCATTGGCATTGTCCAGAAAGATTTTCATCACATAACTTCCTGCTGCTAATTCCATTGATGCTGTTACCGGCATCCAGTTCTGATATCCACCGGTATTCAACACATCCAGACCACCGGTTTTGTCAACACCGTCGAATTCAACGTGAATTTTTCCCTGATCAGAAACAGTGGCGACATAGATGGACATTTTATAAGTCCCGTTTTTCTTCACATCAACGGTATAAGCCATCCATTCACCGGAATTTGCCCAACCGGTATTGAACCCGCCATTAGCGCAAACTTCAATGTCTACGCCTTCGTTCGGGCGGTATTGCCCGCCTGAATTCCCTTCGTCTTTATCGAAATAGCTATCGCCTGGGCAGCCGTTATCAAAATCTTCTACTTCAATTGTCCCCGGAATGGTCAAGGATTTATAGGCAGTTTGCCTTGTTTCGCATATTTCCAGTAAGTTCCAAGCCATGAATTTTTCACTCTGCTTTACCACGTTTCCTTTACCATCGGATACTGAAAGAATTTCATTGCTTTGTTTGTTAACAATTTTCAACAAACCATTAAAATACGAGTCGATTTTCCAAAGTTGGTTATCAGTACCATTGTCCACCGATGTGGTTAATTCTGTTGCATTGGAAGTTAATACCATTTGAGGATTTTCGCGGTTGATGATTTTGTAAATTCCTTTCTCCACTTTTTCAATCTTCCACTGATGTGCCGGATTGTTCCTGTTGTCCGATAAAAGTCCATCGGCACCTAAAACCGGAGTTGGCTTTCCTCCTGGCGACAGATAATAATGCGGTTCACAGTTTACTTCGACATAGTTGTTCAGCGCCGGAATTGTCCCTTTAAAGGTCAATTTTAAGGCATAAGCCAATTCGTCGAACGACTTTTCAGGTAAAGTAACCGTTAAACCAGATTCATCTTGACTGTAGCTTAACGACAAATATTTCCCGGCCTCACCGTTGATTAACGAAACCTCTTTCAAGTTAGACAAATCGATTCGATCACTCGATAACGAAGTTAGTTTAACCTCGTGCTGACCTTCATCCCATCCTAAAAGTATGGCGTATAAGCTTGAATTGTCTTTCGACCGGGTGTAACGAATATCCTGAGTTGTTCCGGCAGCTGGTGCCGTAAATACACCATGAGCTGCGCCCATTTTGGTTGGTCCCTCGCCGTACTTTTCCCAGGCACGTGTACTGTAAATGGCCTCACCATATTTCTTCAGCCAGCCACCCATGGCCAATAAAACATCCCGCTGTTCCTGAGGAATGGTTCCGTCTGCCTTTGGTGAAATGTTCAGCAATAAGTTTCCGTTTTTACTTACCCGATCGAAAAAACCGTGAAGGATTTGTTTCGAAGAATAATAGCCAATTCCTCCGGTGTAACACCAGCTGGAAGAACTAATGGCATCATCGGTAAGCCAGTAGTTTTCTGTTAAGTCAGTTGGGCCGCCACGTTCAAAGTCCAGCACGGCACATTCAGTGTTTAAGCCATCTTTGTAGGTCGCAACAACTGGACTTCCCCACTCTTCAGCCTTATTGTAATAATAAGCCAGGAATTGCAGCAATACGGGTTCTGAGATGGCTTTCAAATTAAAATCCTGCCAAATAACATCGGGTTCATAAGTATCGATGATTTCCTTGTGCTTGGCCAGCCATAGCTCTTCGTTCTTTTCTTTTCCTTGCTGACCGTAAAGCATTTGTAATTTTGGATCATTGCTTGGAGAAACTTTCTCGAAGAAACCGGTAATGTTGTAAGCATGGTGCATCGAAAGGATCACTTTCATGTTGTGCTTTCTGATTTCAGCCGAAAGCAAACCCACCAAATCCATCTTTGGTCCCAAATCTTTGGCATTCCAAGGATTCACTTTACTTGCCCACATCGAAAAGCCATCGTGATGTTCGGCCACCGGACCTGCAAATTTAGCACCGGCATCGGCAAAAAGCTGCGCCCATTCAGCGGGGTCAAAATTTCCGCCTTCGGATTTCAATTGAGGTGCAAATTGAATAAAATTCCCTTTTTTATCGGTTCCTCCGGTAATGAATTTATCGTAAGGCCACTGATCAATTTCACCATAAGTTGCAATGTGGTGTTTGTGTTCATTCGATCCCGTGAAGTACATGTTCCGAGGATACCATTCATTGGAATAAGCCGGAACAGAATAGACTCCCCAATGGAAATAAATTCCGAACTTGGCATCTTTAAACCACTCAGGAACAGGATCCACTTGCTCCAACGATTCAAAAGTTGGTTCGTACTTTGCCTGCTTTGTATTGCTCGTACAGCTCGTCATAAACGAAAGTAAAAGCGATAGGTAAACAATTTTAAGTAGCGTTCTCATATGTTTATTTTATAGTTAGTTCATTTCACAAATTGAATTTTCATTCTATTTTAAAGATCTATTTTTTAGTTGGAAGATATTCCATCACAAAACCATAGCTGTAAGGCAAATTCCCATTGATGGTGTATTTATCCAGCGTGCGGGCTCCCCACGCATCGTTTCCTCCCACGCCATGAATATTCAGATCGATGTTCAGGTTGATGAAATCGCGGCTTGGTAATTCGAAGGGATGCATGGCTTTTTCCACATCATCCTCGGAATAAGGCCACGCACGAAAGCAAAGCGACTGTAAACCGGAAACTTTAATGGTACTACTCCATTGGTTGGAAAACGAGAACCAGCGCACATCGCAACGGTTGGAATTGTCCTGTGGTGCAACATAATTGGTAATAAAATTTCCCAGCTTTGATTCATACAATCCAACAAATGCAGCGGTTTTACGATCGGGGTAATTCTCGAAAGGACCACGACCATACCAATCAATGGTTGAAAAATCTTTTGGTATTAATACGCGCATTCCAAATTTAGGTATCAACGGAATCGTATCGTTTAGTGGTTTGTAGTTGGCATAAACCTGAATTTGTCCCTTGCCGTTAATTGTATAAGTTAGATCGTATTTGGCACCAACAGCAGGTAAGTTCATTTTAAACTGAATGCTTACCAAACCATCTATATTCGTGATTTCTACCTTATCGACCTTTCGGGTGTCGCCTGCTGTTTTCCACTTAGTTAAACGCTGGTCATAAGCATTGCGTTTCTGATTATCATTGGCAGGTTTCCAGAAATAGGGTTCCATAGCACCTTTTATTAATTCTGTGCCATTCTGCGTCCAATCGGTAAGTGCTCCGGTATGCTTATCAAAAACTATTTCAAGAGAATCACCATCCACTGTTATTTGCCCATCAGTTTCACTAGTTTTTAGTAATTTGGTGCCCTTGGCCACATTTCCAAACACTTGTGGTTTCACTACAAACTGCTCACGCGCCACAGTAAAACCATCTTCAGCCCAGATCGTCGAATTTTTAAGTCTCGCATAAACATTCAATAAAACTTCACCATCAGCAGAGAATATTTTTTGAGAAACATGAATTTCAACCTCGGCAGTTTTTCTTGGTTGAATTATTCCACTATTTAGTATACCGGAGTCAACAGGTTTACCGTTCTGCATGATTTCATAAACAAAATCAAAACCATTTGTTGAAAGAAAATCGTAACGGTTTCTGATTTCAATTTTTAGAGGGTTTTCGCTTTTCAGCTTAAAGTCGATATATTGATATACTTTTTGCACTTCGTAATAGTGTGGGTGTGGAACACGGTCGGGGCCTATTAAACCATTCAAACAAAAGGCGCCGTCATTTGGGTTGTCGCCAAAATCCCCGCCATAAGCCCAAAATTCATCATCCTGCAATTTCAAACTGGCAGGATTAGTGCCGTAACGCAAGGGTGAACCATCAATTTTCCTGGCAATTCCCTGATCGACCCAATCCCAAATTGCACCGCCAAGCGCACTTGAGTCGCTATAAATAATGTCCCAGTATTCCTGCAAATTACCTCCGGAATTACCCATTGCGTGGGCATACTCACGCATGAAAAATGGTTTATTGTTCACCTTTTCAAGTAGCTCTTTCAGCCTGTCGGGATGCAAATAACCATCGTCATAAACATCAGAAACCTCCCGATAATTGTCAGAATAAACTTTTCGGGTAGGATCCAATTTTCTTATGGTATCCGTCATGGTAAACATATTCAAACCTCCTCCACCTTCATTTCCCATCGACCAAAAAATAATGCACGAATGATTTTTATCTCGCTGAAACATTGAAACCGCGCGATGAACATGGGCTTCAGTCCACAAAGGGTTATCGCCCAAAACTCTGTTTCCAATACCATATCCGTGTGATTCCTGATTGGTTTCATCCATGACATAAAATCCATATTTATCGCATAGTTCATAGAATACCGGATCGTTGGGATAATGTGAAGTACGGATCATATTAATGTTTGCTTGCTTCATTAACTGAAGATCGCGCTCAATGGTTTGCACATCAATATGGCGTCCTGTGCGAGGATGATGTTCATGGCGATTTACGCCTTTCAGCTTCACTGCTTTGCCATTAATAGAAAATACTTCTCCGTTAATTTCAATGTTACGTACCCCAAATTTCCAGTGAATGGTTTCAATTACTTTGTCACTGCCATTCTTCAGGTTAATGAATAAGTCATACAAATTAGGCGTCTCAGCCGACCACAATTGAGGGTGATTCAAAATTGATTTCAGAACAATTTCCTGACTAGCATTCGCGTTTAACGATTTAAGTGCCTGAGAAAGTTCAATATCGACAATGGTCCCATCGTTTGAAAAACCTTTAATTCGCGCTTCAACGGAAAGCTTTTTCATGGTCTCCTGTGAACGATTTTCTATATTAAGTTGCAATTGAAAATCGGCATTTGAATGGTCGCTTTTTGGAACAGCTGTAATTTTAAAATCTTGAATATAAGTTTTAGGTCGAATAAAAAGATCGACATCGCGAAAAATACCGCTAAGTCGCCACATGTCCTGATCTTCGAGATAACTACCATCGGACCATCGGTACACCTCAACAGCCAGGTTGTTTTCGCCGGGTTGAATAAAAGAAGTAATGTCGAATTCGGCAGGAGTCATGGAGCCTTGGCTATACCCCACCTTCTGCCCATTCACCCAAACATACATGGCTGATTTTACACCGGCAAAATTTAAAAACACTAATTTATTATTCCAGTTCTCAGGAACATCAAATGTTGTACAATAACTTCCAACTGGATTCCGGTTTTCAAAAGCATAAAAATATTTCGGTGGTTCAGATGTTACACTTGGAGCATCACGTTTAAAAGGATAAGGAATATTAGTATAAATTGGCAAGCCAAAACCTTGCATTTGCCAGTTGCCAGGAACCACAATATTGTCCCAGCTTGTGGCGTCAAAATCCGCTTTATAAAAATCGATTGGTCGGGAATCGGGATTATTTGACCATTTGAATTTCCATACGCCATTTAAGGAAACAACATTGGGATTGCTCCTCTTTTCACTGGGAAGTATAAACGTAGCATGAGGCTTTTCTTTGTTCTGCCCAATCATTTCGGGGTTTTCCCAATCGTGCTGTTTTACATTATTTTGCGAAAATGCATTAACAGGCAATGACACAATTAATCCAATACAAAACAATGCGCTAAAAATTATACTATGCTTTTGCAATAATTTCATTTCAAATTAATTTTTCAATGTTTAACAAACTTTCTCAGCAAACTTTGACATTTATGCTTCTCTTAGGATAACAATTATCAAAAAATGAACACGTGTGCATTTTTCATTTGTTTTTAGGAGAAATGATACACTTCTCCTAAAACACCTGGTATTCCTAAACTAATCTCCTCTGTGCCCTGTATCCATAAATGGCAATAACTATAAAACAGAGTAATGGCAAGATGAATGAAAAATTCACTCCCGGAAGTCCGGCTACAGTTTTCACATCGATGATTGCCGCCTGCAGAGGAGGCATTACTGCTCCACCCACAATCGCAAGTATTAATCCGGCTGAAGCCAGCGTAGCATCCTCACCCAAACCATTAAGAGCAATACCGTAAATGGTAGGGAACATTAAGGACATAAATGCCGATGTTGCCACCAATAGGTACATTCCAGCCATCCCTTGTATTAAAATTACGCCTGTAAGGGTAGCAATTCCACCAAAAGCAAAAATGGTAAGGAGCTTTCTTGAATTTACAAATTTCATTAAGAATGTACTGATAAACCTGCTTCCAATGAATATTGCCATTGCCACAATGTTGTAATTCTGCGACTGCGCTTTTGATAATCCTAAATTTTCGCCGTAATGAATAATGAATGTCCAACACATAATTTGAGCACCCACATAAAAAGCCTGAGCCACAACTCCTTCAACATAGCTTTTATTCTTGATTAATCTTAAAAAAGTATCGATAGCCGATGATTCATATTTTTTCTTATTTCCATTTGGGATTTTTACTAAAGCAATGATGACGAACATGGCCAATACCACAAACCCCAGCGTAATGTATGGCATTTTAATAATTCCTAAATCGTGGGTACGATGTACTGCTTTTTGTGCCACATCCAATGCAGCAAAGTTTTCGATTTTATCGATTGCCAGCGCTTTTAATATAACCTGAGTAGCGATAAACATTCCTGTAATCGATCCCAGCGGATTGAATGCCTGCGCTAAATTCAAACGACGCGTAGCCGTTTCAGGATCGCCCATCGATAGGATAAATGGATTGGCAGTTGTTTCGAGAAATGCCAAGCCAAATGTTAAGATATACAGCGATAACAGAAAAAACGTGAATATTTCGAATTGAGCAGCGGGGTAAAACAATAAAGCACCAACCGCATAAAGCGCCAAACCGAAAAGAATACCTTTTTTGTAACCAAATTTCCTTATAAAAAGTGCTGCAGGAATAGCCATTGTCGCATAACCTCCGTAAAATGCAAATTGTATTAAAGAGGCTCTTTTAGTGGAGATTTCCATCACTGTTTGAAATGCCGCTACCATGGGATTGGTCAAATCGTTGGCAAATCCCCACAATGCGAACAAACTGGTTACCAATATAAAAGGCAGTAAATACTTCTTCTCAACAACTAATTTTGTATTACTCATATTTAGATATTTATCAACACGGGGTTACACCTTTTTTTAGAATTATATTTCCATATTTAGCAGTTTCGCCAGTCATCACGACAGCAAATGCACCACGGGCTTTATCGTAAAAATCAAAACGATCGATGCGTTCGATGGGGGCCACATTGGGATTTGTTTTATGTATGGCCTTCAAATAGGCTTCTTCAACAGCAGGATCAAGTTGGTCGCCTTTCACTGCCGCCATCATGCATAGTGGTGCAGGAACATAGGCATCCAATTCGAACAAGGGTAAAATGGCTTCCAACAGGTCGGCAATACGCAAACCATCGGCACGAAGTACATTTTTATTAAACGATTCTCCGGGAAAATGGGCATCGGCCAAAATAATTTCGTCGCCGTGCCCCATTCGGGCTAAAACTTCCAGCAACTGCGGACTAATGATTGGTGATATTCCTTTTAACATAGCTAATAGGTATTATTCGTTATTTTTAGGTTCAATAATATTGGCTGAAACAACAATGTTATCATTGGTATCAGCATCTTCATTTTCGATACTTTTCATTAATAGATTGAAAGAACTTTGGGCCACCAATTCTTCGGGTTGATGAATGCAGATAAGTCCCGGAGAGAAAGCTTCGATGAAAGGTTGATCACTAAAGGCTACAATCCGAACTTCCAGCGGAATGTTTATTTTTTTTGATTTCAGGGCCAGTAGTATTCCTATTAACAGAATATTAGAATCGCAAATTAATCCATCAGGTCCATTTTCTAAGGTAAATAGCTCATCAACGGCCAAGCGCCCGTCATTTGTCGTAAATCCATTTTCAATGAATACAGATCGGTTGAAGGTTAAACCAAGTTTGGTCAAGGCGTTCAAATAACCCTGATGCCGATTCTTAAAAACGCTGACATGTTGTGGTCCACTAATGTGTGAAATTTTTCGGCAACCCTTTTGATAAAGCAACTCAACGGCATTAGAGATGATTTCAGCGTTGTTCACCTCCACTTTAGGCACCTTTATGTCAGCTGAAGTTCGATCAAATAAGACCAATGGAATATGAAAATTCTTTAATTTTTTAAAATGATCGGAAGAAGTGGTGTTCATGGCAACGGATGCGATAACACCTGCGACATTGTTCTGAATAACAGTATCGATGATCTTTTTTTCCCGCACGGTACTTTCGTTCGATTGAAAAATCGACACAATATAGCCGCGCTCTTCGGCCAAATTGGTGACTAAACTAATGATGTTGCTAAAGAAGTTGTGATTGATGTTGGGTACGATAACGGCAATTACATTTCGCAAACTACCTCGCAATTGTAGCGCACTCATATTCACCTGATAACCATTTTCTTCGGCATACGCAAGCACCAATTTCCGGGTTTTCTCGTGAACCCGCTTGTCATTTCGCAAAGCACGGGAAACCGTTGAATGATGCATATTCAACGCAATTGCAATATCTTTTATGGTAATTCTTCCGGCCATAATTACTAAAATTCACACGTGTGCAATATAGTGATTATTTTATTAAATTTAATTCCACGCCATGCCAAATTAAAAATCTCACATAAATTTTCACCTCTACCTTTGGCTGATAAAAATTTATGTGAGATTGCGAAAATCCAACAATTATTAAATTCCGTAAAGTGAACCATAATTGGCACAAGCCCTGTAATCGGAAGCTTCCTTGTCTTCCCCAAAAGAAGCCCATGCACTGGGACGGAAAATATCATCATGGGCGACATTGTGCATATTCACAGGAATTCGCAACATGGATGCCAATGTAATCAAGTCGGCACCGATGTGCCCGTAACTGATTGCTCCATGATTTGCTCCCCAGTTGGCCATTACACTGTACACATCTTTAAAAGCACCTTCACCATTAATTCTTGGCACAAACCAGGTGGTTGGCCAGGTGGGGCTGGTTCTTTCATCAATAATAGCATGAATATCTTCAGGCAATTCAACCGTCCATCCTTCGGCGATCTGCAACACCGGTCCAATTCCTTTGACTAAATTAAGTCTACTCATGGTTACAGGCATTTCTCCCTCTGTTTTAAATAGCGATGAATAACCACCACCCCTGAAGTATTCACGGTCGGCCTGTGGCCATGTGGTATTATCGAGACACTTTTGTGCTTCTTCCTCAGTAATTTCCCAGTAAGGTTTCATCACGGGCTTGCCGTTTTCATCCTTTTGCTGTGCAGTGGCATCCAGGGTGGTTGAACCTGAGTTAATTAAATGGATAATGCCGTTTTCGGCTTTGCCGGTAAGCTCTTTGCCTGAAACACGTTTTACTGCATCAGGACTCCAATAAGTACGCACATCGGAGAAAATTTGAGCCGTATTGGTCAACAGATGTCCAAATAACATAGACACTCCATTCAAACAATCATTTTCGGTTGCCACTACATAGGCCTGACGAACACCGTTCCAATCGAATGAAGAATTGAGCATCGCCTCTAAAAAGTCGGCATTGGGTTGGTAATCGGTCCACTGCCGTTGTCCCTGAAAACCTCCAAAAATAGCGTTTCTACCCAAACCTTCTTCACGATAACCCATTTCAACAAGTTTCGAATTACCAATCATGATGTCCCTAAATATCATGGTCATTTTAACCACTGTTTCCCATTCGTATTGCTTACGGGCAAGATCTTTCTGTTTATCAGGTTTGTTAATGTCTATTCCTTCTTTACAGTTTATTTTGGTCCAGGCCAGGGCTTTTTCAAATTCTTCCTTATCGTATATTCCTTCATCAATGCGACGCAGAATCTCAATTGAATCAACAAACTCGGCACGCACACCAAGATAATCTTGTAAAAAATTGACATCTACCATTGAACCGGCAATCCCCATAGAACTGTATCCTAAAGAAAGGTATGATTTTCCGTTCATTTGGGCCACTGCCAAAGCTGCTTTCGCAAAACGCAAAAGCTTTATTTTTACATCGGCAGGAATAGTGGTATCGCCAGCATCCTGCACATCACGGCCATAAATTCCAAAGGCAGGCAATCCTTTTTGGGTATATCCGGCAAGGGCTGCTGCTAAATAAACTGCACCGGGACGTTCGGTTCCGTTAAATCCCCAAACGGCTTTTGGCAGTATAGGATCGGTATCCATTACCTCGGTACCATAACACCAACATGGAGTGACGGTTAAAGATACACCAACTCCTTCTTTTTTAAATTTATTGGCACACATGGCCGCTTCTGCCACACCACCGATGCAAGTATCGGCAATAACACATTCAACTTTTTCTCCGCCTGGGAAACGTAAATTCGCTTCAATGAATAGCGCTGTTGCCTTTGCCAGAGCCATTACCTGATCTTCCAAAGACTCACGTACACCTCTTTCGCGTCCATCAATTACCGGGCGGATACCTATTTTAGGTAAATCACCGATTAAACGATTAGCCATATCTAAAAAATTTATTGTTATGAATTCAAAAAAAACAAAGTACAGAAAATGCCAGTGACAAACAAATGTCCATTTTTAGTATTTTTGTATCTATTTTAAACATCGCGAAAAATGGAAGTCATTTCAAAAATACCTGACAAAGGTGATCCCTCAGATATATTGCAGCTTTTCCCAAAGTATAATCTTCAATTGCTTTGTTGCAGATATTGGTGGCTCACAAAATGGGAATTCAGTGAATTATCGTTTCCGTATTGGCGCATTTATCACAACACACAACATGGAGCATTCCTCAATCACAATGGAATAACGCATGCATTAAGTCCGGACAAAATTTATGTAATTGCCCCCAACACTTCTTATTCCACTTACTTGTTTGACCATGAAATTCCGCAAAACACCTTTGCTTTTGAGGGAGGCCGAATTGGAGAAAAAGCAGGCATTCAAAACAAGGACAAGCCATTTATCGATCACCTTTTCATTCACTTCAACATTGGAATGCCTTACGACAATGTATCTCCGGGTATATTTACTTTTGATGTGAATGATCATTTGAAAAAGAAAATTCGAATCATCACCCGGCACTTAAATGTCAATTCCACACAGTTCAGTTTTTATCCCTTTTTGGCCATCCAATCATTAATCGGAGATTTATTGACTGAAATTGATGAAAGCAACTGGGATTTGCCCAGCAATGACAATCGAATCTTAAACGTTTTAAGTTACATTGAAAATCACATTGCTGAAAATTTGACCAATCAAGAGCTATCGGCATTGTGCCACCTTGCACCCAATTCCTTCACCAGGCTGTTTCTTGCTGAAGTTGGCGTTTCACCTCAACGCTATGTTAAAAAGAAACGGATTAACAGTGCCTGTATACTTCTTCATTATTCAATTCACTCCATAGAAGAAATAAGTAGTCGAATAGGATTTGCCAACCGTTATCATTTTACACGTATTTTCACCCAAACCATAGGTATTTCGCCAGCCAAATACCGAAGGGAATTTGGGATGTAAGAAAAGACTTATTCGGAGGTTCTTACCAGAGTGATCCCCATGATCCCCATGACGATATCGTTGGTGCAGGTTTCAATGGATAAAGCTTTCAATTCCTTTGAAAGATTTAGTGGTAAATCCAATAATTGCGCTGCTCCTCCTTCAATTTTATTTGTACCGTTTTTACCTAAAACAGTGTACGTATCCATGTGCCATTGGCCGGTTTTTAAATACAAACGTGGCGGTTGCGGTTGCCCTGCATTGAAGGCAAATCCATCCTGGTAATAATCCTGTTCAATGGGCCACCAGTTCTCAGGACTAATTAATTGCAGGGAATCGGCACTTCCATCGGTATAGTAGACTTTAATGATTCCATTGATCGTGCGACTTTGCATGTGGTGAACCGAACCCGCCATTAATAAATACAAGTGCCTGGCAACTCCATCCAGTTCAATCGAAACTGAATTGGGATAATTATTCCATTGAGAGCTAAAAACGATATTATTTTCCGACTTACTTGAAATATCAAATGGAATCCCCTGAGGAGATACAATCCGATGATCATCTCCAGCCTTGGCTCTTAAACCCTCGTCATTAATTTCTTCATTTTCGGCATACGAACACCAGTCCCCGATTCCTTGAACAGGAATGCTTAAGGTTGGATAGGGTGAACGCGGTTCGTAATATTGTTCTTTAAAAATATTGACTACCCTATCATTAAAATAGGTAGCTAAACCGATGGTTTCAAATTTCGTGGTTGGGTCTGCATGAAGTTCCCAAGCCATCAAGGATTCCTGAAATATTTGTTCTCCTGTATTCAATTCCAGCACATTCGTTCCTGGTAACATCAGCTCTACCGGTATCGAAAGATTTGGCGAAAGCGCTTTGGACGCTATGCTTATCGATTGTCTGAAACCATTCACGTGAACAACACCTTCAAGTCTCTGCTTCGTATTGTTTTTTAAGGCCAGCTGAATCCTATTTTCAGGAGCATTGTCTTTTACAACAAGCTCAATTGATGGTTGAATGCAAACTTCAATAGGATGCCACCATTGGTAGTCCCCTTGTTTCACTTGCACAAAAAACGTTTTCATTCCTCTGGTCGCATTAAGTTGCGCTGAAAGTGAATTCGTTCCGGTTTCGAAAACAGAAAATACTTTCTGAGGGTCATATACTTCGTTCAATGTTGCGCTACCAAAAATAAATTTCAACGTTTCGACAGATGTTGCGGTATAGGTATTTTCAGGTAGTTTCAGTGCTTCATCACCCCATTCAATTTCAACATTAAATTTTTTGCCCAAATCTGTTTGAATAATAATTTGCGGCTTTCCCACTGCATCAGTATTATTTTTCCACAGAACGTTTTGCCCATTGACCCTTATGGCCTCAATCACTTCATTTTTAGCTTGAATGACCAATTCTAATTCTACCATTTCGTGAAAACCTGTTTCTATGCCATACTTGTCGTTTTTTCCTGAGCGCGAAAAATCAATGCTGATATCGCTTGTTTTCATTTGAGCATAGGGCCACTCTTCGGGCCAGCCCGGTTGAATTTTTATTTTATGCCTGAGCAAGTCAGGTTGAACACCAAATAAACCTTCCACAAATGCACGGGATGCCACACCCACCGGATCGGCAAAATCACGGTACAATTCACCCCTAAACGCATCATAAAATGACAATTGCCCAAAATTACCAGGACTGCTCCCCAAATACATAAAATCATACACGGTGCCTTTCATCAGTCGGCAGGCTTCTTCACTCCTGCCTGCCTGCCAATAAGCTAAAGCAGTATGCAACACTTCGGCCATAGCCACATTGTTGATCGACCAGGTGTAAGGCATCCAATTGGTGGTAGAGAGCGTATAATTTTCGCCATGGTCTGACTTACCAGTCCTTACAGGAATATGGGGAATGTAATTGTCGACATATTTAGTGGATTGATACGCCTGGAAAGGATCGGAAAGACCTTCATCAATGGCATGGTAGATGGTCCAAACACCAGCCGAAGGATGCACCAATTTTTTGCCGAGTAAATCCTGATACTCAGCATACCAACCTTTGTCCGGCATCCATAAGCGTTGGTTAACAGCATCAATTATTTTTTCTGCCTCCTTTTCATAAGGCTTAGGATCAACACCGATTAAACGTGCCAATTCTGCCACCTGTTTGTTGGCGCTAAAATTATAGGCCGATGCGTGCGTTACAGCACCTCCGCTGTATTGCAAGGCATCACTGGCCCATATGGCTGCATAAGCATTGTAAAGCCCATCGTCATCGGGATCGAAGTTTCGTTTTTCCCATGCCATGTGGCGTTCAATATACGGCCAGCTTTCTTTCAAAAACAAGGTGTCGCCGGTCCATTTAAAATGCCACAAGAGTTGATCGATGAAGACCAGATTCATGTCGTAATGATGGGGTTTGTTTTGTTTATTGGGATTCCTGCTGATGTATCCTGAAGTAAAAATCGATGTTCCTTTTTCTTCTTTATGACGGGCAAGGTGTGTTTTAGGATCAGGCTCCACCGGGCCACTTTCAGGTTCGGTATATTGAGCAGCAAAATAGCCTTTGAAATGACTTTTGGCCCTATCGTGTGTTCCGAGCCAATCGGCCGCATAAGCGCCCCGCCACCCAGGTAAGGGCATGCGCCAGGCGATGGCTCCGTGCATGTACGATGTTCCGTCCCAAATGGCATCGGCAGCGGTGGCCAGTTGTGCACCTGCTGCATTCAAATAGGGATCGGGCGTATGCATCCAAAATCGATCGGCGATGCTTCGACGAATTGAATCGGTTTCGGCAAAAAGCACAGGTAGCGTTTCCTGGTTTGGAGGCAAACCCGTATCTGGATTGTACAACATGAAGTATTCCTGCTTATCGGAAACTAAACTTTTAGTACCTACAACTACAGGAGCTTTTGCTACTTCGGACTGAGAAAGTTGCGACGGGCTCTTCTGACGAGCAGCATCCCCAATTTTCAGTGTACTGCCGGATGGAACAAAACCGGCAATTCTTTTTTTGCTTTGAAGTTCAGTTTGAGCCAATTCTTCGGGGCTTGGCTGATAATTGTTTTCATATATTTCGTTATCCGATAAAGCCCGCCCCGAGCCATAATACAACTGGAAACCAGCATCCTTCAAAAAAATATCGTTATTCACACAGTTTTCTGCCTTGAGGTAAAAATTGGATTCGGGATCAGCGCCCAAATCGCCGTCACGCGAAAAGCGTTTACCTGTGGCTCCTCCAAATGCCCAGACAAGTTGCACATCAAGTGGTATATTTGCTGCGCTTAACTTCATGATCATTCCATCGGCACGTTGCAGAGCCAATACTTCAAGCTGCAATGTCCCTTTCTTTAAAATTGGATCTTTAATGGAATAACGAATTGAACCTGCATTGTATCTCATTTCGATTTTTGCGGCATCGATTAACCAAATCGATGTATCGGCATTCATCAAACCTAACCTCAAAGTTCCTCCCAAGCGGGTCATATAGAGTCCAAACTCAGGCAAATCACCTGCTTCAACCCGAAAGCCAGTGTTTGTTCCGTACAGTGCCCGGTTGAATCGTTTCTCTCCATTTTTGATGACAAAATCATTCCCATCGGCTGTATAGCGCAACTCGCGGGTTTGATTGTGCCAAAGTTGTGCCGATTCGGTGGATTTGGGAGCTTGAGTGCAGGCAAAAAAGAGAACAAGTATTATTAATGCCATCGCCTTTGCACAAAAAAAATAGAAATGTGAAAAAGTGGTTTTTACTGCCAAAGATTGAGTATCCTGAAAATTTCCCAGGGAGGTCTTTGCACAATGAGCTCTTATGGAATTATTTGGATTATTCATTATTGCATATTCTTTTGATTCGATATTCTGCGTTTCGTTCGATACAATTAACAAGCTTTGAACTCAGCCAATGGATCGAACGATTGTTTTTGTCCTTTGATTACGTAGGCGTTGCCCTGCGCTATAGCTTACGCCCCGTTGGGGCTTGGTGCGGTAAATCGATTTCCCCAATTTGACTTAGTCTTCGATTCGTCCGAAAAAACATGAGCACCATGATCTAATTTTTACCGCGGACGATGGAATTCATTTTACCATGGCCCCAAGGTTGCCCGCCTGCCGTCGGGCAGGAAACCCGGGGCTATTGATATCGTTTCAGTCGGAAATTTTCGCATTCGTAAAATTATTGAACAATTAAAAAACCGGAGTCAGGTTTTCCCATTTCACCTTCCACTTTCCATCTTTTGGGAAGCCCGGATTTTGGATTTCACATCCGTCCCATCCGGCGCACATCATGGCAACAGTTTCAAGCAAACCACCATTTCCTGGCAGATAAATCCGTAAACGCTTGTCTTGATAATTATGACCATTTTTTAAATAGATATTCTTTTGTACATTTTTCAGCAATAAATCAAGGGCCAATTCAGGCTCTTCCAAACGCACCGCCGACATGGCTGCCATGGGATAATCCCATCCCCAGGTGTTGGGCCAGTTCCATTTTTCGGCAATGGTTATGAGTGTTGCTCGCATGATATCAGGATCGATTTCATCCCAGGCCGGTAACATGCCATAGGCTCCAAGAACCATGGGATGATCGCGCATTAGAGTTTCATCGGTATAGGACTCAGTGGCCCCTTCAATTCCCAGATATACCCCATTTGCTGTATCCGGCTTTGCCATATGCAAACGAACTTTTTCCCACTGCTCATTTTGTGGCTGCCCCAATCTTTTCATCCAATTTTGAGCCGTAGTTAATCCCCAATACCAATAGGCCAATTCAAAGGGTGGATTATACGTGGTAGTGCGTTCCCAATGTTCCTGCGCCGGAATTAATGGAGGCGCCAAATCAAACCATCCTTTTTCTTCGTTCCAAATTGGTACATCAGCCATAAAATTGGCAGTTTCCACAATCAACTTTTCATATTTCTTTAATACTTCAGGTGATTCATTTTGACGATACATTTGCTCAGCCAACCAAATGATATGAGGCTGTTGCCAGATGAGGTATGATCCCACCGAGGAGGGACTATTTTCACCTTCGGGTCCTATCATTTTGGGCCAACGCACCCCTTCGTAACCCTGGTCTGAAGCAGTTTGACGTGCCTTACCCATAATATCAAAATAATAATCCAATTGCTTTTCAATCAATTCACCGCGTTGCCATTGCGCAAAATGAGCCACATGCCACCAGTGCATTTCAAGGTGAAATTTCCCATACCAACTGTTGAAGGTTAAACCTGTTTCTGCCGGAGGCAAGTCACCCGTACTTTGAATTTTTGTTAAATATTGAGATAAAATGACCCTTCGTTCCAATTCTTTGGCCCGTGGGTCAGTACAAAAGCTAAAATCTACAAATCCACCATTTGACCAATATTTCGCATAAGCATTGGTACTATTCGTTTCGGTGGTTTTAAAATCTGGCAACGGAATGGATGCCGAATCAGGAGAAAACAAACATGAAAATTGCAGTTGTTCCGAGTTGTTTTCTGACAATATAAATTGATGTTGAGCTACTTGTTTCATTTGTGCAGCACCGGTCCAATCTATTTCAATAAAATATTCATCGGCATCGAGTTGACGTTTGAGGCGAATTCCATTGTTTTCCTGATTGACAATGGTGCTTTTGTGCATTTCGGGAGAATTCATGTTGATCCCACTTCCGGTATGTTTGGCTTCTGGTGCAGGAAAATTCCACTCAACTGCCAATTGACCTGTTTTGACAAGTGGAGATTGAATATTCACCGATATTAAATCAACATCCTGATGGCAATACACCTCCACATGAACTGGTTTTTGATCGAATGTAAAATCGGAAGTAATTTTGCCGGTCCATAAATCGAGTTGATGTTGGGCATTGGTTATATCCGCTAATTGTGCTTTACGACCATCGGGGAAGCGTAAATCCAATCCAATTAAACCCAAATGAATTTTGTGTGGATTAGCCCTAAAAAAGTCACAGGCCTGTTTGGCTCTTTCCGAATTCTTTAACTGATGACGATAGGGAACTTTTCGCCCCTCAACATCAAACCAAAGATTCGTTTCATCCCATTGGTAGTTTTCGGTATTGGGAAAAGAATGCCAAGCCCAATTGGACATGGTACCCAACGAAACCCCATTGTCGTATTCGGCATAAAAGGTTTGCAAGCCGGTTAAATCGGTGGTGAAAGTAAAATTCCCATTCCCCACCGATAAGGATGCCAGTGAATCGAATCCTTCAATGCTGACATTGTTTCGTTCGACCACGGCTTTTCGATTGATGGGCTCCAAAGTTGCCGGACCAGTACAAGCCATTGCTCCAAAAAGAAAAATTCCAAAAACTACTGCTTTAATCATCATCAAATCTCTAAGGTTCAATTTGCGTTTGGCTTATTTTTTCTTTTTTATCTCAACAGCATAGATATCAGTAAAACCCTCAAAATTTGCCCTGAAGATGATCCATTTATCATCGGGAGAAAAATGCACGTTGGGTTCCAAATCGTAATCGTGGTGCTTCATATTTACCAACTTTTCTGATCTTAAGGAATCACCGTCGGGATTAAACAAATAAATCCACCTTCCATCCTTTGCTTTGGCTACCTGACCGGAGTCGCCTCCATCGCCTGCAAATTGCGTTTGATCACTGTTGGTATTAAAATGAATGGACCATTCATTGCGAGTAAGACCATATCGCAATACTTCGTCGGTTTTAATATTAATGCTGCTTAAATAGAATGTTTCGCTACGTGGAATTTGCAAATCGAACCAGACGCGTTTGCCATCGGGACTAAAGAACTCATGGCCGGCAATTTCGCGTTCTACTGTTCTTTGATGCATCAGTTTGGGTTCTCCCTTTGTAACATCAATGGTCCAAATCCGATTCACTTTATGCCATGGACCTTCGTGACAATACATTAACAAATTAGGATCAAGGGGTGAAAACTGTACATGATTCAACCAGGCTTTCTCGGAATAAAAGCGGTTTAATGTTCCGTCGTTTATTGAAATCGTGAACAAGGATCGTTCCAGCCTTGCCTCATAAATTAAGTTGAAATAATCACGCTTTTCGGGATTTTTACGAAACAATTCACGTTCCTGGTTTGAGCTGATTGCTCCCCCTAAAAGCGTTTCATCGGCATTAACTGATGTTATACTTCCTTTGACTGAGTCGGGAAATACATAAATGAGTCGCGTTTCAAGGGTTTCCACATTGGTCATAAAAACAGAATCGCTGCATTGGTAGTAAACATTGCGTTTTTTACGACCCACAATTTCACCGGACAGCCTGTTCTTATTGGTAATTTGCTTCACTTCTCCATTTAATAAATCAACTGAAAAGAGGTTTCGCTTGCGCTCATTTGAGCCTGTAAAAATCATTTGCGGATGGGCATCTTTATTTTCACTCAGGAATGGATTGTTGTGAAAATAGAAACTACGGTTATCTCCCTCGCGTTTCACCATGTGTTTAATTTTATGTCCGGTATCCTTATCGATCCAAACCTCCGGCATTGGTTGAACACTGCCCGTTTCGAGCACAGGAATCTCCTCGTGAACACATGATTGAAGAACGAGGAAAAATCCCGCTAATAACATTGGTATTTTCATAACATTCATTTTAAGTTTCGAGTGACTAAAGTTTCGAGTGACTAAAGTTATGAGTGACTAAAGTTATGAGTGACTAAAGTTATGAGTGACTAAAATGCCTAAACTATGTCACCCTGGTTAAAACCCGGGCCTGTTCATTTCAATTCAAAAACAAACTTTCCAATACTAAGTCACTTCAAACTTTAGATCCCTTCAAGCACTACATTTGAGCAATCTTATAATTTCGGCCATTCCTTTGTTTGCAAATCGTTCATGTTATATTGAATGGCAGTTTTTTCAATTGATTCCTGATAAAGTTCATTCAGATCAGGTAAGAGCAATGTACTACCTTTTCGTTGGAAAACAGGAATTTGAGACAAAGGGACATCAATTACGATGGTTTTTCCACCTGTAAATTCTTCTTTTGTCCATGCATTAATCCATATTTCTCCTTCCGGCAGATAAACATCACAACTTGTTTTTCCATTTTCCCAAACCACTCCAATCAGCAAATCATCGCCAAACTTATAGGTGGTCCAGTTGTTCCAACTTTCAGCCTGCTCGGAATATTCAAGAAACAAGGGACGAGCAACGGGCATACCCGTTTTTTGTGCGCTTATTGCAGCTTCATAGATGTAATCCAACATATGCATGCGCAGCTTTGTATAAAACCGCCACGAAGCCAATAATTCATGATCGAACGAAGGTTCATAATTCATGCCCCAGAATCCAAGGTTATTGGTTGGTCCAACTTCCATCAAGGGCGAGAAACAGGAAAATCCCATCCAGCGCATAGTGACTTCGCGTTCCATACGTTTTGGATATCCGCCGGTATCAGAGCCCCAGAAAGGATAACCCATTACAGAACAACGCAACATGGCAATAATGGCTGAACGTAAACCTTCGGCTGAATTACCGGTATCGCCTGCCCACATGGCACCATAACGGGAACTTCCGGTGTATTGTGCGCGCGGAAACAAGACCATGTCATCACCAAGAATTGGATGAACTGCATCGTAGGTTGCTTTTACATATTCAACAGAATAATTGTTGAAATTTTCGCGATAGCTTTTACCCGATGCCGTAATTAAATGCAAGGAATCCAGTAATTTCTCCCCATCAGCCCGGTCGAGTTTAAAACCTTTCACTCCCATTTTAGCTAATTTTGCGGGACCATTTTCGGCCCACCATCGACATGCTTCAGGATTACTAAAGTCCATGAGCACTTGCCCCTGACTTCCACCCCAGGTGCGGCTGATCAGGGAATAATTATTCCGTTCAGCTGTGGCAGCCATATCCCCCATAATCCATGGTCCAATCCACAACATCAATTCCATGTTTTTTTTATTTAACCATGGCACCATTGCTTCAAAATTGGGCAAACGCTCATAGTCAATCTTGTAATCGTCGAATCCTCGTGTTCCGGGTCCCCATGGACGATCAATCCAATAGGCCGTGCAGGGGATGTCATAGGCTTCCATCATGAGCACATCCTCAACCACATCGGCATTGTAGGGTGCATTCACTTTCGAACCATCGAAGTATTCTGCATTATTGTTATGATCATCGCGCCAACGCCAGGGACCAAAGGCCCATTTCGGAGGTAAAAATGCGGGGCCTGTTTCCATGGCATGTTTCTTCACCAACTCAGCAGGTGTGGTTTCACGTAGGATTGAAAATTGCAAAACAGGACCTTCAAAACTAACCTTTACTACATTTTCATTCGCTTTGCAAAAATCGATATGTCCGGGCCAGGTACCATGAACAAAAACAGCATAGTTTTCTGATGAAATATAAAAAGGTGCGTAAGCCGATACAGTTGGCTTAAGCCGAACATCCATTGCCTCGCCCCGAAGATTCAAACCAGTTGAAATTCCTTCTTTCCACGATTCTTTTTGACTGCCATCAACCACCCGTTCAAAAATACCGGTAAAAAACTCATTCTCACTTGCATGAGTATTGAAGATCCAACGCGTAGGTTGCAGGTTAGAATTTAAGCTAAAATTCAACTGAACATCATTTTCATTGAGCTCAACCTTTAAGGTAACCTTTGCATCGAGTTGTCCCCATTCATATTGAACTGTAAGTTCATCGAATCTCGTTTTTTGAGGTTGACCATATAACCATACGGTATCGCCATTTAACTCGTAACCAATAGCTCCTTCATTCGCCGTAGAAACAAATTGAATAGTTTTTCCAAATAAATTATCGACCCTCATTTCGGTAAACGCTTGAGGTGATGAGCTTAAAAAAGAAACGGTTTCTTTCTCGGAGCAAGCTGTAAATAGTAAAGCAACCAGTAGTGAACAGGTGGAAATATATATGGATTGTTGCTTGATCAATGTTACTAATTTCATGATTTTCAATTTGATTCAACTTGTTACTTTTGCTGTTTTGATACTTTCAGCCTTGGATGATCTCTACTTAATTATTTTTTTAATTGTACTGCCGGCCTGATTGGTCACCGTACAGAAATAAATTCCAGCGGCTAGTTCGCCGAGTTGATTCAACTGGATGGTACTTCCATTATTTAGGTCGAATTGTTGAGAACGCACCATTGTACCCAAGGAAGAACAAATATTTACTGTTGTTTTATCGGTATAGTTGTTGGGCAACTGAACCATTAGATATTCCGAAAATGGATTTGGATAAACATTGATTTGACGATTGGCTAAATCTGTTACAAGATTCGTATTGCTTGTGGTGTCCTCAACGATAAAAGCATCGTCGTATATGTCCTTAATTTCATCGGCTGTTAACGCTTCGTCGTATAGTATTAAATCGTCTATTCCTCCAACATAAGGATTATCAAAATAACCATTTCTATTGCCGATAATTAGTTTCCCAGTTTCTCCTATTGCACCCGTATTATCGACTGCTTCCTTTTGTAATTGGCCATCAACAAAGATTTTTAATGCTGAATTCTCCTTGTCACGAATGCAAGCCAGGTGATGCCATTCATTGTTGAACCATACCTGAGCATTCGCTACCGTAGCCATTGATTTTGTAGCATTATCGTCAACAGAAAAATAAAGTTCATCGCTTTTATATTGAATGCCAAACCATCGCCCGTTGCCATTGTTGGTATTGTCGTGCATTCCCTTGTGTAGCAAGTAGGAATCGGGAATTCCTCCCGGAGATTTAAACCACATCGAAATGGTAAACGATTGATCCTCGAAAAATAATTTTTCGGAATAATCAACTTCCAGGTAGGAATTGGCAGGTGTTCCGGGAAAAAAAATAGCGGTATCTATGATTCCCGCATTCCATTGGGGAGTAAATGAAACAGCAGTTGCGTTGTTTCCATCGATCTTGTCAAAAGCAACATTCCCTGATTTTTCATCAAATGGAAGGTAAAGAATCCTATTTCGTATGATCGCAGTTCCGGTAGTGAATGACCAGACGGCTCCTTCGTTGACGCCCAACAAATTGGTAGTTTGGACCCGCCAATAGTAGGTGGTATTCTCTTCCAATTCTTCAATTTGATATATATTTTTATTGGTTTGTGAAACAACCATTTCCATGTTGGTCTCACTTTTCCCAAGAAATAAATCATAAAAAAGGGCACCCGCCATAACTCCTGTTCGGTTTTGCCATGACAAGATGATATTTTTGTTTTGATCAAGGCTTGCCCCGTCCTCAGGTTCAGGATCTTCGCAGTCAATGGGCGCTATTACAGCACCATTGGTGACCATGCTGTATATATCGGAATAGGGTGAACTTTGATTCCCACGAACCGATTGCAATCGGAAATAATATTTCGTACTTGGGTCCAATCCATTTACAACAGTCGTTGAACTTGTTCCCCCAAGTGTGATTTTATTGGTGAAATTTTCTTTTACGCCGTATTCCAAAATGATTGCATCCAGATCGTCATCCAGGTTGGTCCATTGCAATGTGATTGAATTAGTTGTTTTTGCTGTTGCAGAAATGTTTACCGGGAAACGCAAAAAGGCGATGGGTTCAGTAATAGAATTGATGTATTTTTCAATGTTCGAATACCCATCGGCACCAATAATTGCGGCATCATTTACCGATTTGTTGGTTCCATTGAGCACTTCCCAGCTATCCGGCATTCCATCGTTATCGGTATCGGATAGTTTTTCGCCAACAAAAATGGTTCCCGGTCCTCCGGTTGGAAGTTCCTTTTCGTTACTAATAATAAAGCCTTTTTTTCCTAAGGAGGTCAATTCATCAATTAAAAAAAGATCAACCTGATCGCGCACCGGCAAAGTACAGCCCACGTTATCAACAATCCATGCATACGCTTCTTCAGCAGTCATTAACTCATCAATTACCGGATGCATTTGCGGAATCTTATTGGCATCGCCAGCCGGGATCGCCTCCCAAAAGCTGGGATCTTCAACCCACAAGGCCGGACCATAGTCGCTCTTCTGGCTCAGATGTCCGTTCAAATTTCCATCGAGTGTGGCATCTTCATAATTACCTTCAGCATACAACTGAAAATTTTCGTTGGCACGAGAATAGGTCGACACGGAGGTATTTGGCCCTTCTATAAAATAATTATTCACGATGGTCGCCCAGGAAGTCCCTTCTGAATCACCAAGAATATAACAGCCACCGCCTCCCCAGTTGTAAACTACATTATTTACATACTGGTTCAGTCCTTTCACTTTTGGATTTCGGGTGTGATTATCGATGTATAAATTTCGAAACAGGGTTACGCCACCAATGGTTTGAATTAATCCACCAGCGGAATGTGTTTGCAGCCCCTGCCCTATTATTGAATTCTGAATGGTAATGTTTGTAGGAACAGTTCCCTTATCGTCCCAACTGATTGAAAATGTTTCATCGCGTCCCCAGGTCACAGACACATGATCAAAAATCATGTCCTTGCCGTTAGCAATACCGGCCGCATCTTTCCCTGAGCTACCAACTGCACCCATTCGAAAACGCATGTACCTGCAAATGGTATTGTCGGCACCTGAAAAACTTACTCCGTCGCCATAAACTACCACTCCTTCACCGGGTGCAGTTTGCCCTGCAATGGTGAGGTTCTTTGAAAAAACAATCCTGGATTGAATGTTAATTATTCCGGCCACATCAAAAACAACCGTTCTATTGGGCTGACTTACTGCGTCGCGAAATGAGCCGCTTCCACTGTCATTCAGATTGGTCACATGAACCACCGCACCACCACGTCCACCAGTTGCAAACCGCCCAAAACCAGTGGCTCCGGGAAATGCTAACTGTTGTGCATTAAGGGAATAAACCAGGAAAATTAAAAAGATGAAACCAATTGATTTTATCATATACTTATATTAGTAAACCAGTGGTCAAACCAATTGATTCGACCACTGATTTAAATAATTCTATTTTTGAATTAACATCCTTCGGGAAATTACCCCCAGAGGAGTCTCAACCTGAACAACATACAGCCCATTGGCTAAGGTATTTTGAAGTGAGATACTTGATAGACCGGCATTTATTTTTTGTTCGAATACCTTGTGACCTATCGTGTTCAGAATACGTAATGCTGTTCCTTTTTCCGTTCCAAGATTAATTGTAAACTGACCATTATTCGGATTAGGATATATGGTTAATAAATCATCCGACAGGTATTGTCGAACAGCATTTCCGGGTTCGGTTGTGCCGGTAGTATCCGTTGGCTCGGTAGTACCTGTTGTGTCAGTTGGCTCGGTTGGGTTATCAGGATTATAGGTACCTGAGCCACCACCGGAGGTCAGAGATATTGAGCCATCGACATAAAAATTACTGGTATCCCATACCCAACCACTTTCGGTGAAAGGCAAGTAAATGGAATCGAATACGGTACTTGTAAGGCCAAAGGCTCCTTCAAGAATTTTGTAAGATTCACCAGCCTTTAAATCGTAAACAGCAGCTGGAAGAATTGACAAAGTACCTCCACCAATAAAAAATGAATCGGCTGCCAAAACATCGTAACTGGTAGCAGAAGCCAATTCAACATTTAATTTACTGACAGACTTGAATTCGACGCCAAACTTCTTTGCCGTTTCAGTACCAATCACTTCCAAAGAGTCCTGTATGGTTAAACGACCAACACCATCTTCGCCCGGCTCAATAGATCCAAACACTTCAACGTTACGTGAAATGCTTCCTGTTCCACCTAAAACCCCCTTAGGACCAACGAGCAATGGTACTTGTTCAGTCAGCCAACCCGTACCTGTACTTGATCCTTCAGGATTGCTTACAAAAAGTTTACCTTCCTTCACTGTAATCATTCCGGTAATGTAATTGTGAGGATTGGTTAAACGCATGGTTCCTGTGCCAACTTTGACAAGGCCCACCAGGTTATAACGACGGTAGCTATCCCCTTTATCCATTTCGCCGGTGAAGCGCGAAGCCAGCGTAAAATCAGTGTTTGAACTACCTACGCGGTAAACGATAGATGGCGTTGTTGACTTTTTTACATAACCAATAATGGTAGCATCTTCATCGCCCGACAATTCACCAAACTGAAAGCAACGTGTTCCTGACCATGCTCCCAAATAGGTGCCACTACCCATATGAACCTTGGTTTTCGCCATAATGTTATTCACTCCGGATTCGGTTATTACACCTGTACCCAATGAATCATCGTATTCGATGGCATAGGTACTGTCCGTTTGTACAATAAGCCCGTAAAATCCAGGCACATAAGAAATCTCATCCTCGCCTTTAACCACATTTAATTTCCCGGTAAAACCGGTCCAATCGGCACCACCTGTTAAATCAATGATGTCGCGCTCACCATTTGAAACAATACTTAAAGAACCACTTCCACTAACCTTTCCGGTAAAATTGACCCTACGTGGTGTAATAATCTCACCTTCTTTGCCTTCAGCAACAACAATTTCGAATGGTGCGGCATAGGTTGGATTGTCAACCGCATCTTTGTTTATTTTAATGCTACCACCTTCAAAAGTCACTTTCGCTCCAAATGCGTTGATCGCTCCATTGGGATTGTTCGCAGTATAAAGACCTTCGCGAACGACTATTCCTCCTACCATTTCGGTATTAACGCCAATAAGGACTTCTCCCCTATTTTCTTTATAGATAGCACCACTACCAAATATTTTGGAAGTAGCATCTGCCGAATATAAAGCATATGGAGGCTGAGCTATTGAGTTATTGAAGCTAACATTCGCTGCTTGAATTTCACCAACCACCGAAATACTATCCTGACCTTCTGATTTTGTATCGTCCAATATAACATCATCAGACTGAACAAAATTTGTTGGAAATGGCAATCCTTGAACTGGCACCCAGTTAGCTGAGATGTTATCCCAGTCGTTAGATGAAGCTCCCTGCCATTTTTTGATTGGTGTTTGGGCAATTAAACCAATTGCCAAAACCAGAATTAAAAATGTAGCGTAAATTCTTTTCATAACTTTGGTATTTTTTAATTATCGATATTAGTAAAGTCTATTCTTCTTGTAATGAGTATTTTATAAACCAATTAGTTGGATCCATTAATTTTGCTTTTATTGATTCTTTCAAGGCATCGGGATACTTGGCACTCACCCGGTTGGCCAAAATAGAAGGATCGTTCCACCGCTTGGCGATGCGCATCATGGTATACAATGCACGTGCTTCTCCTGCTGATTCCAGACATGTTTCATCGATCAATAAAAGATCAAGGCTGCGTTTATCCAGATCAACATCGCTCATTGGCTCTTTAATGATTTGCTCGCCTACTTTATTTAACGAAACACGGCCACGCACCCCCTGACAGGCACCCTCGCTTGAATTGTTTGTCCGATAAAGTGAGGCGGGATAACTATCGAATGGTTCCATAAAAACACCGGTTGAGGTGTTGAAATAGGTTTCAATTCCACCATTTAAAAAGGCAAGCGCTTCCTGAAAACGACCAAGTTGTCCAAGTGCTTCAGCCAGCCACAAGTGAATATCTGATGCTTTGTATAAGGTAATCAGCACATCATTCCGATAAACTTTGTCTGGTGTTTCGAATGAGCGGGTAAACTTACAAAATACCCAATCACCGTTAATTTCTTTAAATGAAACCCCGTCGCCACGATAATTATCACCCACATTTCCATCGGATCGAACCTGTTGACGAAAACGATTCATGGCCACCTGACTAGGGCGCATGAGGTATTTATTGGGAGCCAAGTTCGAATAATAATCGATCAAATGGTGAGTTTGATGCAAGTTATAATCGTAAGTAAACATGAAGATGGATTCCTTACGATAAAAATCGCGCAATGGTTTTACCCATTCGCCATTCCATTCACTTTTGTTCAATTGATAGCTGTCTTCCTCCCCTCCCATTCGAATAACAGCTAATGCATTTTCGATAACCATAGGATAATTCTCAGCGAACAAATAGAGTTCCGCTAACAGACATTCTGCCGGAGGACAAATGCGGTTCCACTGAAGATTGCTGGACGATTCGCCTTGTCCCGGGAATAATTCTGCCGACCAACGAATTTCACCTCTACCATCGATGGCAATTCCATTCAGTTCAATTCCATTTTCAATCAAATCGATACATTGTAGTATCAACTGATTAAAATCGTAGAGCGGAAACTGGTTGATATCAGAGAATTCAATTAAGGGATCGTCTATCCAAATTGCTTGCCCATAAATTTTGGCTAACATTAAATAGGCCCAGGTTTTATAACGTATGGCACCTCCAATTAATGCTGTATAAGTTGGCTCATCGATGGAAGTTGGATTTTCTTCAAAAAACGTTGATGCATGTTCGATATAATCGTTGGCATTCAATATAATTTTATAATAATCAACCGGATTCGCTAATTTGTTGTCCGAAGTTTCAGTGTATTGATAAAGTTCAACAACCTCTCTGGTAGAATTCATGGTAGGTTCGAGCAAATCTCCTCTAAGTCCTTCGAGAAAAGAGGCTTTGTCGGCCACGGCCTGAACCGAAGCAGCAATTCCCATATAGCCGGAATACAATTCGGTGATGGTACTAGGATAATTATCTTCGAGCAACACATCGTCGGGATTCACATTTAAAAAATCAGCGCACGATGAGAAGAAAAGTAGAAAAAATACTCCCCATGCAGCTTGTACTATCTTTTGTTTCATGTTCATCAGTATTAAAAATGCAGTTTAAAACCAAGTTTAAGGGTACGCATTACCGGTACTTTTGCTAAATCGAGTCCTTGTTTGTACGGACTGTAGGAATACGAAAATTCAGGATCAAAACCCAGGTATTTCGTCAAGGTCAGCAAATTCTCTCCCGAAATATAAATTGTTCCACCCTGTAAGAAATTCAAATCACCTCGTTTCAAATCAAAGCTGAGTGTCAATTCTTTAAGCTTTATAAACGAAGCATCTTCAATCCAACGGTCCGAGAAACGACCATTTCCCATAGGATCGCCATAAATGGCTCGTGGCAGGTCGGTAATTTGTCCTTCAGTTTGCCAACGACGTTGGGCCGAAATCAATTGGTTGCCAAAATTATCCATGGTTTCGAACTCGCGTCGAAGACCATTGTAGGCATCATTGCCGTAACTATAAATAAAATTGGCAAACAGCGACAGACGTCCGAAACTAATGGTTGAATAAACGCGTCCGAAAAAATCGGGATTTGGATTTCCAATAATCACACGGTCCTGATCATCTATTTTAGAATCAGAATCGTTCACATTCACAAATCGCATATCACCTGCGCCAAAAGAATTGCCGGCAAAGTCTGTTAGTCCTGATGACTCGGCATCAGCTGAAGTGGAATAAACACCATCTGTCTGGTAACCGTAAAAACTGTACACCGCTTCACCTTCTCTTGTAATAACCGCTGTTCCGTCCTGAAATTCAATTATTTTATCGCTTTCGCCACCTAAACTCATCACCTTATTTTGATTGTTGGCCAGTGTTCCTCCAATCAACCAATCGAACCTGCGCGTATCGATGATATAGGCCTGCAAGCCCAATTCGATTCCCTGATTTTGAATCTGAGCCAAATTGTCGTAAGTAAAATCCATTCCAAATGCCGGCGAAATTGATTTTGCCAAAATCACATCGGAACTTAGTTGATGGTATACATCCAAGGTAACATCCAGTCGATGTTTAAAACCCGAAAAATCCAAGCCGGCATTTAAAGTGGACGTATTCTCCCAACTTAGTTTTGTATTTGGAATGTTATCGCGGACGATCCCCGACAACTCTCTAAAAACCTGATTATGATAATAATAATCGCTTAAATTAGAATGAAACTCGCTATTCCCGGTTTTAACATACTCGGCCCTGACGACTAAGTTATTCATCGCCGATTGATTCGAAAAAACCGGCAAATTATGAAGGTTCGCAGCCACATTAAGCGCCGGGAAAAACCCGGTTTGTGAAGTGGCATTACCTGTTGAAGATGAACCATCGAATGAAAAGGTAAGTCCGGCAGAATACAAATCATTATAAGTGTAATTCGCCTGAGTAAAAGCATTCATCCAGTTCCATTTATAAATGTAGCCATAAAAACTACGACCAATAGAATTCACATTGTCCAGCGTTTTATAAAAATCGGAACTGGTATTACGTCCCTCACCGGCATCGAATTCTTTGCGAATGGTTAACATTTGCCATCCGGAAACAAGGCTTAAGGCGTGGCGTTTAGCGAAGGTCTTTTGATAACGGCCATTCACACTATAATACATGTTGAATGTTTCTCTGATTCCATCACGAACGGTATTGTTAGCCAGGCCATCTTCAAGTGGCATGATTGAACCGTTCGAGACACCGGGAACAAATACTTCACTTCTGGTGTATTGATTGTAAAGACCAATTACTCCCGACAATTTGAAGTTGCCGGTTACATTGTAATTAATTCCACCATTCATCACCACATCTGAGCCTTCACTGCTAATGTTCGTGGTATTAACAATGGCCAAAGGATTACTAAAGGCATCGCCCACTCTTACGTTTCCATCTTCATCGCGAATGGTAGCGTAATCGGGTAGTATATTTTCGTTTTCTTTTCGATAAGGACTCAACAAAGGTGATTTTGCCATTGAAGCAATTATCGGGTTGGTTTGAGGAATAATACCTTGCTCCTGCAGATTATTGGTCAAATAAGCCAATGACATGGAGGCAAAAAGGTTAATCTTCTGACTGATGTTGATGCTGGAATTTAAGCGCATGTTGTAGCGCGATAAGCCGGTACCTTTCACCACACCGCCTTTATCGAGGTAGCCAAAAGAAAGGTCGTACTTGGCAATGGCATCACCACCCTTAATCTTCAAAATATTTTCAGTCGTAAATGCCGGATTCATAACCATACTCTGCCAATCGGACTGATTGTTATACAGATAATTATAATAATAATTGGGATCATCTTGCAGAAATGGGAATTCAGTTAAAATATCACCCATATCTTCAAAGTAAGTTAAGGCCACATCGCCCAGATAACTTTTGTAATCGCCAATTCCCAACAAAGGCATGGTTCGGCTATTTTCACTCATGCCATATTGTGAAACAAATGAAACACGTGTTTCTAAATCGGTGGCATCATCCGTTTCAATGATTAGAATCCCATTGGATCCCATTGATCCGTACATGGCGGCTTCTGCACCTTTTAAATAGGTGATATTTTTTATGTCAGCAGCACTGTACGCATTAAAAATATTACTGGTAAAACCACCAATAACGGGAGATTCACTCATATCAGGAATAAATGGAACCCCATCAATAATGATCAACGGGGAAGCTTTACCAATTAAGGTATTAATTCCACGCGCATTCATGTATGATCCTTCCCCCGGCATGCCGCTACCTTCAATCACTTGCAATCCGGGAATAGCACCTTCCAAAACATTGTTAATAAACAAACCACCTTTGCTAAAGTCAGACTTACTTAGGTTGGTTCCGGCTGTTGCTTTGTTTTGCAAGCCTTTCCGCTCAAAAGGAGTTAAAAACGTTTCGTTGTAATTCAACTTATCCTGAGGAATCATTACAAATAACATTTGAGCTGAAATTGCGGGTCTTGATTGGCTATAATAACCCGGCGCCCAAACTTCCAGTGTTGGTGACAGCGAAGGTACCTCTATGCTAAAATTGCCGGTACTATCCGTAACTACCTGAACCGATCCATCGGATGATGTAATGACACTACCTGCGATTGGTGCATTATTGTATGGACTCACGACCTTCCCGGTGATGGTTTGTACCACCTGTGCCCGCAAGCTATGCGTTCCCAATAAAATGATGATAATGCACAATATACGTGTTCGTTTTTTCATATCTCAAGGGTGAAGATTCTTAATAATTATTCTCCGTTGGTTTTAATGTCCAATGATACAACTGCATCTTTTTGGAAGCCCCAATGGCCTCCAACTTGTTAAACTTAACCTTAATGCGAAAGGTGGACATTTCGTTACCCGTCACGTTAACAACGCCTACCAGTCCTCCCAGGCCGTTCCATTTTTTAATGTTCGGATCGGTTTCGTTCACCCGATCGTAATTCCATGGTGTTGAATTGGCTGCAGGTATTTCAGTGGCTACAGGTGCCCAATTGTCTGGAATTGCCTCAGCACCGGAATGGAAATAAATGTCGACATAAGGATGTCCCTTGCTTCTGAAGCCCATGTACAGGTTATATTCTCCGGGCGGAACCTTCATGATTGAAACTTCTCCTGATTCGATGTTGAAATCGAGCGGAGTAAATTCAACTGAAAACTCATCTTTTAAATCCTCATTACCAACAACTTCAAATAGCCAGTAATAAAAACCTGAAACAGGCGATTCGTCACCCTTTAATATTTGAAAGGTTGTTGCACCCTTTAAGGTATACAATGCAGTTTGTTGCTCAGGACTCAGATATTCATAGTAATGAACCAATGATTTAATGCGGTCGATGATTACGTTATTCGGAATTTTCAATTCGGTTAAATTATATACAATTCCATTGCTGAGTTGTTGTACACTTGCTTCATCGATGTGTTGAACCGATGTACGCCAAACTTTTCCAAAAGGTGATGTTAAATCGAGCACTGAACCATAATCCGTAATGATTCCTTTCTGAAATATCGCTTGCCTGATCCAGGTCATGGCAAGTGTACTATCATACAGTGCTAAAGTTTTTCCCATCAATTTATATTGATCATTCAATTTTTGCAGCGCACCAGAGATGACTTCATTGTTTGGAAGAAACATGGTTAACTGCTCGAATTCTGAACTGATATCAATGGTATCGAACATGGGATTATAGGTGTAAAAAACGGAATCGTACAAAGTGTTTCCCGTCAAATCGACACCAATGGGTGTACTGTTCTTTTTATCAAATGTTTGTTTGTTATAGAAAGCAACTGAATCGCGCAGCATTGAATAGGAATCATCGAGCAATAGGATGTAATCAAGCATATTGGTCAAAGGCTTTAGCACTGATTCAATTTCGTAGACTACTCCATTTTTAAAGCGACGACCGGAAAGAATATTTACCCCGTTTACCATTGATTCATCGCCTTTTAATGTAATGGTAAGGTAAATCCCATTCAACATAGGAATTCTTAATCCATGTTTAAAATCTGATCGTTTTAACATGAGATGGTTAACGTGGTATTGCGCCACCAAACGATGTTCAATGCTTCCGGCAACCGAAATATCATATAACTCGTCCTTCACTGCCCATACAGTTAATTCCTGATCGGCCGACAACTGATCGGCAACTCCCTGATCCTTCAACAATTCAAAAAACTTTGAATAAGCAGGTTCCCCTTCGAAATAATCATACAAACTCAAAGGCGATATTTCTTCATTATCCTCCGTAGCATAATATTCATCCCATTTATCGGAACAAGAAAAAAGGGTAAATACCAGAACGAGTATCAATAATAGTTGTTTCATCTCAGCTTAATTTACAGGTTTAAATTCAATGTAATCGATATAAAAACCGATATCGTCGCCAGCAAGAATTCTGAACGAATGTGTTGCTGTTTCGCTAAAGGCAACCTCACCAACTTTCACCTTCACATTTTGTGTTTTTGTAGCCGACCTTCCGTGTGTTGAAATTTCAGATCCAAAGTATTCACCGTCAAGAATCAGTAAAAATTTTCCGTATTCACTGGGTGCTGCAAGACTATAGAAACTAACATTTACCGTATAGTTACCTTTGATCAGTGCAGGAGATTCCATGTCGATCCAACCATATAACCCCAAATCGAGGTAAATACAGTCGTAATTGACCATTTCATACCGCACCGCATCGTTTTTATTCGCTACCAGGTAGGCCACTGCATGGTCATTATTTGACGAAGGGATGGCCGCCCAATCATAGCAGGTCACATCTCCGGGTGAAATGTAGGAAGTACTGGTACTGGATACGGTTGATTTTCGGTAAACATTTGAAAACAGTGACGCCAAATCAGAATAATCAGTGAGTTCCCAAATCACCGTTGTGATAGGCGGAGTAATTACCGTTAAAGGTGCACTCAGATTATGAATCACCCCATTTTTGCAACTAATATTTTCTTCAACAATGGTGGTAAACGTTCCACTGGCTGTATCCTGATTTAAATAAAGGAACTCCCCATTCACCGAAACATTGATCAATTCGTTAGGTGCTTTTGTTTCTAAATTCTTGGAGCTTGAAGTACCGGAGAAGGTGGCCAAAGCATCAAAGTCAACCTGTTGTTCTAAAATATGATAAGCAATATAGCGCGACAATTCTTCGGAGCCGGTTTTACTATTTTCACTATTTTCAAGTAAATAATTCTCAAGTTGGGTAAGTGATTGAATGCCAAATTCAGCATAACGATCGTTACTGACGGCAAAAAGGGTGTAATACTTTTTACGCAACGACGTAACTCCGGTTGTAACGTTTAATTCGCTTTTTGTAATGGTATTCAACAAATCAGCATAGCCGCTTGTACTTACCGCTTCTTTAAAAAGCGAATATTCCGGAGCATCCAGCTTTTGCCAAATTGTTTCAGTTACCGGGCTCAGCACCTTTTCAAGCACATGAATAATGCCATTGGTGACATCCAAATCGAGTTGTTTGATGCGGGCTTCACCATTCACATAAATGGCATTGAGTCCGCCTTCACGAATTTCGATGGATAGAAAATCGCCGGTTGCCGTAGTATCGGCCAAAACACCATTATCGAATAACGATTGAGAATATTCAGTTCCCGGAATGGTGTGATATTTGACCAAATAGATGGCTTCCTCCAATGGAATATCGCTTACGCCAGTGAATCCTTTGGTTTTCAAATATGCTTCCATGGCCTCATCATCAGGCACAAAACAGGTGTAATTTGCACTTAAATTTAAGGTATTGTACAAATTGGTGTACTTAAGCAAATCAACCCAAACAGAAAAAGTACTGTCCATGCTCATATATGTAGCCGCCGGATAAAACTCATATGCAGGAGTAATTTGATCCTCGTAGGGATCGTGGCATGCATACATTAGAGCGAACAGCAGCAGTATAATTGTTATATTTTTCATCTTATACATATTTATCAATCGGTCACTAATTGCCCAAATTGGCATAATAAGGGTTCTGTATTAATTGTTTATTGATATCCATTTCATTTTGATGAATGGGTAAATAATGTGAGTTCGGATCGGTCAGTTTTGACGATACAATGGCAATTTTATTAAGAGGAATCACCTTTATGATTTCTTTTATAAAATAGTCAACATGTTTGTAGTCGTCCCTTTTGGCAATACGAAGCAAATCGAACCATCTTTTTCCTTCGGCAAAAAGTTCGCGTCCTCTTTCATCCAAAATAAAGGTGAGCATTTCCAGTTCAGTTGAAGGGGTTGCAATCACTTCTTCGATTCCGGCCCTGCGTCGAATAAGGTCTAATAATTCAGTGGCTTCGGCAAAGTTTCCCTGCATGGTTAACGCTTCTGCCTTCATCAGATAGATTTCGGCCAGGCGGTAAACAATAAAATCCTGATCGTTATCGCCTGAACTGGCTCGCTCAGCCGTGGCCGTTTCATCCACATAAAGGCCAAGGTATTTCCATACACTATAGTCTTTGGTTGAAATGGAAGCGCCTTCGCCTCTGACATCACCAATTTCACGGGTCGCTTCGAAAAGCTCGTAAGCATCTAATGAAAAGGTGTATTTACGATCAATTGAAAACCATTTAATAAAACTATTGGTTTGTCCTAAATCATAATCGTACTGTATTTCGAAAATGGACTCATTGCTATTTCCCGGGTTAAAATTAGTAAACCACAAATTTTTTGAAATCAATCCAACCCTGCCAGAAGCAATGATTTGATTGCAGCAAAAAATACAATCGTCATAATTCCCCTGCCATAAATAAATATCGGCAAGCAAGGCATAAATTGACCACTTGGTTGAACGGCCTTTACTGTAGACCGGATTATCGTTGTTGATTTCCGGATAAAATTCTTTAGCTGCCAACAAAGCCAATTTCAGATCATTGGTTATTTGAGCCAGAATTTCATCAGCGCTTGATTTAGCAACTTCGTATTCTTGTTCATCATTTACATAGGGATCAAGAATAATGGGGACATCGCGAAAGGTTCGAACCAAATAAAAGTAGGCAAGACTGCGTAAAAAGTAGGCTTCAGAGAGGTATGAATTCATTTGTGCTTCGGAAAAGGACTCATCACGTCCCACTACCTCGGGGGCATATTTAATGACTGAATTGGCAATGTTGATGATTTCGTACATAGTGCCCCAATTCGCATAACTATTGGTAGGCAGAATATCCATATCGCGCAATTTCCGCGCATCTTTAATGTTGTCGTCAACGGTTGAATTCAGTATTGTAAGGCCATTCCCTCTTATTTCACCCCATACGAACAAATTATCGACAGAATTTCTCAGTTTTACATAACCGGCAGATACCACTGCCTGCACATCTTCTTTGGTCTGCCAGTACTGGTCAGATGTTTGTGCATTTTCAGGATAGAGGTTGAGCCACTCATCGCACGATGTTGTAGTCAATACAAACACTAATGCAATGAACAGGTGATATAATTGTGTTTTCTTCATTTCATTCATTTTTTTAGAATCCAATCGTAATTCCCATGGCAAATCGCATTGATTTTGGTGTTGATGACTTGTCTTTTGCAATCAGGTAACCCACACCGTCATCACGTGACAGGCCAACTTCAGGATCCTGCCCCGTGTAATGAGTCCAGGTATACAAATCGTACGCGGTCACATATATCTCAGCCTTGTCGATTTTAGTTTTTTTGAGTGCCTTTTTAGGAATGCTATATTTTAAGGTCATCATTTTCAAACGAATGAATGATGCGTCTTCAACAAAACGATTCGATCCCAAATAGTTATATCCTTTATCGTACAAGGCACGAGGAATTGTTGTCTCATCGCCTTCGTGTCTCCATCGCCTTAATACTGCGGTACTTTGATTGTTTTTACCACGCATGCTTTCGGTATCAATACGCATTTGATTCACCACTTTTTGCCCTGCGCGGCCATGTGCAAATGTGTTAAATGAAAAATCTTTATAACGAATGGTGAATCCGCCACCGCCGGTTAACATTGGGTTGGAATTTCCAAGGTAAACAATATCATATTGGTTGATTATGCCGTCACCATTTCTATCTTCATATCGGGCATCACCCGGATAGACGGTCTCGCTGCCATTTCGCATTATGACCTCTTCGCCGGCAATATTTTTAATTTGGGTTCCTTCTGAGTCACGGGCATATGTCTCTTGAATGTTTTGATATACCCCTAAATATTTGTAGCCATAGAATGATCCCAAGGGGTCACCTTCAATTACCTTATAAGCAAATTCACCATTGCCAAAGTCATACTTATAATCGGTCAAATTATCCGGCATTTCGAGAATCTCATTTCTATTTTGTGAAAGGTTGAAATTCAGAAGCACCATCCATTCCTTCGTTCTCACAGCATCATAATCGACCCTGAATTCCCAGCCCTTATTAGACATGCTGCCCGAATTATAATACTTCACTTTGGCATAGCCCGACGATGCCGGAAGTTCAACGTCCTTTTGAAGCATGTCGGTTGTTAGCTTGTCATACACATCAACACTGAACCGCAGTGATTCATTTAACAAAGCAAAATCGATTCCGATGTTAGATTGAGTGACCGTTTCCCATTTAAGATTATCCAACTGAATGGTATTTGGTTCTATTGCAGGCAAATTGATGTATCCGGGAGTAATGGTTGAAAAGGTTCCGATGTATGAATAGGATCCACTGGGCGCATTTCCACTTTGTCCCCAGCTGTAACGCACCTTAAAATTACTCAGCCAATAAAGCGATTCCAAGAAGGGTTCATCGCCAATGTGCCAGGCAACACCCAATGAAGGAAAACCGGCCCACCGATTATTCGCGCCCATTGTAGAGTTGGCTTCGTAGCGATAACCTACACTCAACATGTAACGATCGTATAATGCGTAATGCGCATTTCCGATGAAACCTAATTGACGTGAACGACTTGTCCCCGACCCCATCCCTGCAACAGTCCCTCCTGCGGTAGGGTCAGATGTCGATGGTGAAGCATTCCCACTCACCTCGCTTTTGTAACTTGAAGAAACATTGTCGGAAGTTTGAAAAATGGTACTCAAAATGATGTTGTGAACATCGTTAAAATTGTGATCGTAAATTAATTTATTATCGGTACTCAAATACAAGTTATCGGATAGTAAATCGGCACTGCGGTTAAACCACTCATCGGTCCAGGTAACGCCTGTAACACTTTGTGGAAGGAAACGTTTGTTTTTTGTTTTACGAATATCCAAGCCCGTAGTGCTGTAAAAATTTAGTCCATCAACCAATTCATAATGAAGGTTCAAAACAAAACGACTATTGGTGGATGTGGTATTGTTTACTGACTCGTTCACCATGGCAACCGGATTAAAAACACCATTTTTAATAGATGTACTGGTCATGTCACCCAATGTTCCCTGAAAGTAGGAATTTGGGGTAAAATATTCCCCCGAACGGCTTCCACCGCCATTGATCCCTGAACGATCAGCATCGTCATTGATAAAGTATGGACTCATATTCGGCATTTTAATGAGAGCCTGTCCACGGGGACTCGACCAGTAACTTTCACGTTCAGCATTTGAAAATGAAAAATCGGTGGTAATGTCCAGTTTTTTCGAAAATTTGTACTTGATACTTAACAACGAGCTCAAGCGCTTAAAGCCGGTACCAATGGTCGTTCCCGATTCATTGTTATACCCCAGCGACAAACGGTAGTTTGCCCGTTCGCCACCACCGGTCATTGAAAAGCTATTGTCGGTTGATAAACCATTTTGTGTAATTTCATCCAACCAATTGGTCTCCTGATTGTATTCGTCAAAATAAATCCAGTTTGGATCGTAGCCAATTTCTTTCGTATCGTACAAAAGTGCCAGCAAGTCTTCACTATTGGCGTACCCCCTATCGTTCACCGAATTCCAAATGGCATCCTGAATCATGGCCACATACTGCGAAGCATTTAACATGGGAATGGTATTGGGTTCGTGGCTCACATAGTTTTTTGAAGAAAACGTAAATCGGGTTCGACCACTAACTCCTTTTTTAGTTTCGATTAAAAGAACGCCGTTAGCCCCTTTCGACCCCCACACCGCTGTAGCAGCGGCATCTTTCAATACTTCAATGGACTCGATATCACTGGGTGAAATATTCACCAATGCACCAAAGTCTTCGTCGTTGGCAGTAGAAAAATTAAAATCATCGGCAATGTCGGTTGGATAGGGAACTCCATCAACTACAATTAAGGGTTCCGAAGAGGCATTTAGTGATGAAGTACCGCGAATACGGATGGAACTTTTGGCTCCGGGATCACCACTTGTCATAATGTCGACATTGGCCAAACGCCCCTGTAAAGCTTCTTCAATTGAAGTGACCGAAACATTCTGAATCATTTCAGTAGTTATTTTTTGGGTGGAAGTTACTACTTCGCGTTCGGTAAGCCCCAACTGGTTTTTCTCCACCTTTTTACCAATCACAACGGCATCTTCCAGCAAATGAGCATCCACTTCAAGTTTCATATTAATTTCCAGCTGACCGGTATATTTCACTTGTTTGGTTTTATACCCAATGAACGAAAATACGATGGTCAAATCTCCTTTATCTTTGATTTGCATGCGGTAATCCCCATTCAAATTGGCGATGGTTCCCGATAAGGTTCGATTATTTTCGTTCAATAGGAATATATTGGCACCCACCAATGGATCACCATTATCAGAATCGGTAATTGATCCGGAAACCATTTGCTGCGCATACAATGAAAACGTGAGACACACTATAAACAAGGTACTCAGTATCGTTTTGAAGCTATTCATATATTTGCTGTTTTTCTATTGTACTATTCAAATTCCAACAAGTTATCAATTGAGTAGGATGCACCATCATTAAAGATGCGAGGAAATACACCGGTAATTTTCACAACCTTTCCTTTACCATCAATGATTTCAAGGTGATCGCCCTGATCAACCAGGGTTAATTTGGCAAATCCATCCTCCGTCCTTTTAAATGTTTCGAGCTCGCCTTGTATACCGGCACCGGGAAACGGATAATCGCTTAATGAACTGGCGCTTACTTTGACAAAGTAATACTTAAGGTATTCAGCCATTTCAGCCGGTTTCAGGGGAATTTGCTGGAAATTATCGAGAACCACCTGATTGGGAGGCACAAGGGCGATAAAACGTTCGCCTTGCATAAAACTAAAGGGTGGAAATGTGGTATTGAACTGTGCTGTTCCGACCATTTGTTTAAAATATTCTTCATCAGGTAAGGGGTTTTTAGAAACCTGTTCCTTAAAAAGATTGTAATCTTGTATTAAAGCAATTTCGTTCTCCCCTTTCAAATCGTATACCTTGCCATTGTAACGTTCTGAGTTTAAAGCGAATGGTTCCGGTTGATCCTTGTAATTGTTAAAAATATAACTGGAATACACTTTTTCATCGTTTTCGACCAACAGGTATTGAAATGAATTGAGGGTTTTGTAAATCTTAAAATCTCCAACCTCAGCCATAAGCTTTGTAGCAACATGGTTTTTCACCACCCCTTCCATTAAAGAAGTTTTTAAAGGAATCCACGGTTCATCATCGCCTTCAATCATGATGTGCTGCTCACCATATTTATTGGGATTGACGTTTTGATAGAGTAAACGACGCCCAAATAAGGTGGTATTGTTTTCTAAAATTTTATCGCTGGGTAAAAAGAAAAGGAAATCAACATTATCGGACATCAGCGGTTGCACCATTTGGGACTGATCCATCATGTGCAAAAACATGCGGTACGCCGGATTTTGGAATGCGGGGGCAGTAATCCCCTCAAACATTTTAGGAACCGTCAAGGCATTTAATCCATAGAGTGTTCCATTGGCACAAATTTCACGTACCGATACATCATTGGTATTGAATTGAATAACATTTCCATATTTACTGGTAATCTTTCCATCTTCAATTTCTTCAGGAAATACAACATCGCCTTCGTAAACATGATTGTCAAGCAAATACTTTACAGGTAAATACTGAATTTCCTCGATGGAAGTATAATAGTCGCTCCAGAATTCATTAAAGAAACTGTTGAGCGCCTCGTTGGTTGGGGCAAACAAATTATTGGCAACTTTCGATAATTTGGCCAAATCGGCATAATCCGGAAGATTCGACTCCCCGTTATAAGACCACTCCGATGCAATTTTGGGCAAATCAACATGGTAATAAAGGTACAAGTCGTTACCATTTCCATAATCGGCCGTTAAACCTTCATCCAACTGAAAATTGCTGAACTTGTCGTATAAACTTTTAAATAAAGAAAACTCGGGATTATTTTCCAATTGCTTATGAATGGTTTCCAAGGGTTCCAGTACCTTATTTAAGGTATATACGTATCCATTATCGGTAACCAACTCATACTCGTTTACATTGGCATTTGAAACACAAAATCCTCCGTCGTCGCCATCCCATGCTGTTTCTGGGTAGAAATACTGATAGTTAGTTTGTGCATTAATTTTTTTCGTCTCGAATAAATAGGAAGAAAATATGGGAAGAAAACGTTCCTTGTGAAATACTATTTTGGACTTTTCCACTTCGCCGTCAGCCAGTGTATTATCAATAAAAGTTTCAGGTTGTGAACTACTTTTTGTTCTGAATTTGTAATACAGGCCTGCATCATCATAGGTGTCGTGCTGACTTGAAATTCCTTCAGGCCGATAATTGGCCAATTTTGTTTTGTCGAAGGAATAATAAACAAGGTGAAAACCAACCAACTTTTTGAGTTCTTCAAGAGGTAATTCGCCAACGCTTTGCACACCTTTGCTCGTCAGATAGGTTTGAAATGCTTCATCGGAAGGGGCCATTACTGTAATAATCCCTTTCCCACTAATCACATCTTTATAACCAGCCAGTTCAACGGCTTCCAAAAAAATGGAATAATTCCCTTTGGATTGAAGCAATTCATAAGCGTTTCCTTTCAGCCAATCCGGAATTTCATAATACTTATCCAACTCTTTTTGGCAACCAGAAAAAAGAAGGGTGCCAATTAGGAAAGTAACCATGAATACACGATTTATAGAGCTTCGCATAATGAGGTCGTGTTTAGTTTATTAGTTGTGTACTGAATTAAGATAACAAAGATATGAATTAAGACTTTTTAACACCCTTGTCAATTGTACGCAATGCACATGACAAATGGTTTTATTTGAAGGTTCAAAAAAAACACACAACCAACAACGACCTATATTTCAGAACACTACAACAAACACATATTAACAGGTCAAAAATAGGAGTACCAAAAAAATAAAGACCGAAAAAGTTGCCGGAAATCCCAATTCCAATATTAGGATTCTTATGAAAAATAGTATCTCTCATTACCCATAAGCCGGACCAACCCTTCCTTTATTCACGAATGAAGGATAATGGCATTCACGATCTTCGCTGCTCTTCTATTCTCCATCCCAGCCTATCCGGTGAGACGGGGATGAAAAGATCCCTCTCGGCAACCGGTACAACAATATTCTTCAGCGGTATTATAGATGTGAGATGAGATCCCTCACGAAGTTACCAATGACAGATATGTGAATGTGATTCTAAATATTCATAGTAGCAAATTCGTCGATTTATCCAATGTCGTCCAAAGGAAAATTCATCCAATGATCAGATTTATGCCGCGGACGATTTTAATCTTGCTAATTCATACCCCGAGTTAAAAACTCGGGGCTATTCATATTTGAGCCCTTCAGGCTCCTGTCATTTTCACATTGTGCTCAATTTAATTGGATCGCTCAGTATTTGCACCACCATCTTTTTGGTATTCTGAAGGTGTTTTTCCGTAGTGTTTTTTGAAAATACGGGTAAAATAGTTGGTATCGCTATACCCAACACCAAATGCAACTTCAGCCACGGTTACGTTATTCGACAGCAATAATTCGCCGGCTTTCCTCAGTCGAATGATTCGAATAAAGTCATTGGGCGAATAACCGGTTATTCCATTCATTTTTTTATAAAAAACGGTTCTGCCATAATTGAAATTTTCCAACAATGTTTCCACTTTAAAATCAGCATTGGCCATGTGTTGATGAATCAAGTGCACTATTTTATCCATAAATTCCTGATCGGCAACTGACATGGATAACTCTTCAACTTCTACGCTTGCATCAGTTTTAAATCGTTCTCTCAATTTTTTGCGTTGCTCCAATAAATTTTTTATCCGTGTTTCGAGGTAGACAATATTGAAAGGTTTTACGATATAATCGTCTGCGCCAATCTCAAGTCCCTCTATGCGCTGTTCATCCAACGACCGTGCGCTAAGTAGAACCACCGGAATATGACTGGTGTAAAATTCCTTTTTTAGAATCTGTGTTAATTCAATCCCATTCATTTCAGGCATCATGATATCGCACAAGATCAAATCAGGATTTTCATTTCTGGCCATCTCAAGTCCCTGCAAACCGTTATTGGCCAGGAATACATGATAGATGACCGATAGGCGATTCTTCAAAAATTGTTGCATGTCTAAATTGTCTTCAACAATCAGAATTTTTTCACGCTTTTGATTTTTATTTTCCGGAACAGCAGCCTGTGTTGTTTCTACCCCATCGTAAAGGGTATCGATGTATTTATCGGTATATGAAATTTCTTTATGCTCAAGCGATAATGGATTGGCGCCCATCTCTGCTCCAAAAGGGATACAAACGGTAAATGTACTGCCCTGATCACGCTGGCTTTGCACCGTAATTTCGCCTTTCATTACTTCCACCAATTCAGAACAAAATGAAAGTCCTACACCCGTGCTGCTATCTTCATTCCAACGTGATCTACTTCCTGGATTAAAACGTTGAAAGATATGGGGCAAGTCTTTTTCACGAATTCCTTCGCCTTCATCGATGATAAAAATTCTGGCAAGCTTCGCGATTTCATCCATCTCCAATTTTAACGTGATCTGTTTCCCTGCTCCTGTGTACTTGAACGCATTGGAAAGCAAGTTAAAGACGATTTTTTCAAGCGATTTAAAATCAAGACTGACAATGAACTGCGTGTAATCTTTTTTAAATAAAAATTCAATTTGATGCTGTTTCGATAGCGGTAAAAAGGCCAGGTAGATGTCGTTTAAAAATTCGATCAGATCCCCTGTAGTAGGATCACTTTGCAAATAACCTTTCTGTATTTTTCTAAAATCCATCAATTGGTCAATCAACTCCTGAAGCCGACGCGTATTTCGTTTCATCATTTTCAGCGGAGCAACAATTGAATCGTTTAGTTTTCCGCTCAACAGCAGTTCGTCCATTGGCCCCATAATAAGTGCCAATGGAGTTTTAAATTCATGGGAAATACTGGTGTAAAATTTTAGTTTGTCATCCGCCAGTTGTTTTTCGAAAACTACTTCATGTTTCAGTTTTACCCGCTCCATTAAAAACCGTTGCAACAACAAGAAAAGGCTCAAAAAGAACACCAGATAAAGCGAATAGGCCCATGTTGTTTTCCATGGAGGTGCCTCAATTGTGAACGAAAGAGTTAATTCAGGATTCACCCAAAGCCCGTCACTATTGGACGCATTTAATCGAAATTTATAATCCCCCGGAGGTAAATCTCGATAGATGGCGGTATTTAAATTTCCCGATTTATTCCAGTTGTCCTCATATTTTTCGAGTTTAAAGGTATACTGAATACGAGTTGGGGCCTTATAGTCCAGCGCTGCAAATTCAAAAGTGATAAAGTTTTCATTGTACTTAAATTTCAGGCTTTGAATGGAGTCACCCAATATTTTTCTGGCGGCATTGAGCTTTGACTTATTTTCTTCGCCGTTCAACTTTAAACTGGTCAAAACCAGAGGAGCCATTTGTTGTGATTTTGTAATGGAACTTGGTTCAAACCAGACCATTCCTGAAAGGTCGCCAAAAAGCAATTTGCCTGAAGATGAAAACAATCCCTGGCCTTCAGAAAACGAATGCTCTCCTAAACCATCAGCTTTAAAATAATTTTCAATTGTATTGTTCTCCAAATTGTATTTGTTTAAGCCAAAATCAGTGGTGATCCAGAGCATTTTCTGATCGTCTTCCACCATACCAAGAATCATATTACTTGATAATCCATCCACCTTCCGAACCTTTTCGAACCGGCAATCATTTTGTATTTCACTACTTTTTAAGCGATTAATTCCTCCGCCAAGTGTACCAATCCATATTTGTTGCCCGGAGTCCTCGTAAATTGAATTGATATCGTTATAGGTCAAACTTCCCGGATCATTGGATCGTACAAACGATCGGAAGATTTTCTCCTTGCTGGTGACCTGCTTTTGTTGTACAAAATTCAGCCCGTTTGAGGTACCAATCCAAATGTTGCCTGAATGATCTTCCATTAAACAACGCACCCTATTATCGGTCAGTGAATTTTGATTGTTGGCATCGTGGCGATAGTAGCTGATTTTCTGATCTCGCTGCAAAGGGTTTTGTATCACCTGCACACCCCCATGATAAAGTGCGATCCACAATTGTCCAAATTCATCGAAATGCAAATCAAACACGTTGTTGTGTGCGATCGAAAAAGGGACTTCTGTACTTGTAGTAATATGAACAATTTCAACATGTTGTAAAAATCCCCTCGTGAAATTTTCAGGCAAATTTTTCAACACATAAATTCCATTTCCTTTGGTCCCGATCCATAAATTATGGTATTGATCCTCTTCAAAAGAATAAACTCCTGTTTGAATCAAATCATGGGAAATCACCTCATTTAGATTAAAAATGAGATTAAAATTCTGATCATAAATTAATACTTCACCCCGTTTATTCCCGGTCCAAATCCATTTCCTGTGATCTTCAAAAACAGCCCTGACTTCATTTGAAAAGTCACCATCAACTCCAGCCATTCCCTTCAATTGATGAAAATTTCGTTCTTCCAGGTTAATGATATTGACCCCTCGCTGATAGGTTCCAACCAACATATTCCCCGATCGATCCTGAAAAATGGAAAGGATCAGGTTAGATGAAATGCTTGAAGGATTATTCTCATCGTGCAAAAACTGATCAAATTGTCTGGTTTTCTGATTAAACCGAGCAATTCCTCCACCATAAATCCCTACCCAAACATCACCGTTTTGATCTTCCAGAAAAACCTGTTTTTCCCCTTCAACAATCGATTGGCGTATTTCAGGGTGCAATGGATAGTGGGTAAAATTCCCAGTTTCAACATCAAAATAAGTCACCCCTCTTTCATCGGTGACCAGCCAACACCCCTGTTGCTTGTCAATAAATATGGAGATCACATAATTGGAATTTAAACGGCTGTTTTGAACGGTGTAATGCGTAGTCTTTCCTGTTTCAGCATTGATGATAACAATTCCATTCTCCGTTGCAGCAATGAGTTGATTGCCACTGAATGGTTCCATTTGACGAATGCCACGAATATCTACTTCTTGTGCTTCTAATTTCCAAATCAACTTCGGCTGATCATCCTTTATACGGTATATTTCACCCGATTGGGTACCCAACCAAAGTGCATCATTGTTTTCACTAAAAGTTACCACATTCAAGGCAGGCGATGTAAAATAGTTGACATCGGTGAATTGTATCGATGCACCTTTAGTTTTAATTTGCTGAAAACCAGCCATGGTGCTTAACCAAATTTGATCGTTTTGGTCGACCCAGATTCCGTTTAATGAGTTCGACAAGAGCCCATTTTCTGTGGTGTAATGGGTAAATGTATAATTTGGAGAATTTGCTTGAGAAACAACACGAACACATCCATTGCCCGACAAATATAACCAAACCACTCCCGGCGAAGTTTCTACTGCAAAATGGATCAGATTATCTCCCAGATTATCTCCCAATGCGGCAGGGAAGTTGATAAAATTCTCATTCGCAGGATCAAAGCGATGAACGTTATTGTCGTAAGTGGTCACCCAGATATATCCCAGCCCATCCTGAAATATTTCGCGTATTTTGTTGTTGCCAATGGAGGTAGAATCGGAAAGCTGGTAAGCAAACGTCTTGAATTGTTGTCCGTCGTATCGGCTCAGTCCATTTAATGTTCCAAACCACAAATAACCTTCTTTGTCCTGAAAAACCGTTCGAACTGAATTGTTGGCCAAGCCATCTTCAATGGTCAGATGATCAAAATTCAGGCGCTGTGCAATAACATGTACAGAAAAAACGAACATCAACAGTGTCGTTAATGTTGCTTTCATCAATTTTTTATCACTACGCCAAAACGCCATAAAATAAGGTTCGCTATGAATTAAAGATGGCTTAAATACAATCTTTACAAAATTATCAGTTTTTTAACGCCGGCATTGACTTTCACATAGAATACTCCGCTTTCACCTAGCTTACTTGTCGGAACAATAAGTTCAGCATTCGACGTTAAACGCGAATAAACTAAAACTCCAATTGAGTTGTATATGAAAACACGATTATTCTCTGCCCTCATTTTTATGGAAACCAAAGTGCTTGCCGGATTGGGATAAACACTAAAATCCATGAGCTTGCTTTGCTGTGTGAAACTTGTTTGATCCAAAATTTCTATTTCCTGCGAAACCTCTGACGCGGCATTAAAATCGATATTTCCTTCTTGTTTCGCTGTAATGGTGATCGTTCCTGCAGCATTTATCTTTAATTGATTGTCTACAATTGCGGCTATTCCAGGTCGGGAGCTCACAAAGGTACAGCTCAGACCTGAAGTGGCGCTAGCTTCCAAGACCACAGGATCGTCCCCAAACGTGATTTCCGGCAATTCAGTAAAAGTGATGGTCTGATCACCTTTCGCAACTAAAAAAGATTGAATAAGCTGAGGTGCAGTCTGATAAACAGTATCGCCTCCCTGAAAAGCGACTATTTCGCAAGTTCCTGTTCCTACAATGTGGATGGTATTGTTTTGAACCACGGCAACATCAGGATTTTTACTGGCAAATTGCACGGGCAAGTTTGAACTGGAAGTTGCAGAGATTTCAAAATCGGAGTCACCAACAACTTTTGCAGGAATGGCATTGAACTGGATGGTTTGCTCCATTAGCTTCGAACTACTTTCAACAAGCACATACACCGTAGACAAGGCCGGCAGTTTAAGTTGAATATCGCCATCAATTTCAGCACCATAAGGGAGTATTGTGGCATAATCGGCTGGTCCTCCACCTTCATTTACAGTGGTTTTTCCATTCACAAAAACTTTACGTGAAAATTTGCCATTGTCGGTTCCACCGGTTAAAACATAGTAATAATAGCGATTGCCCGGTTTGAAATTCTTCATGGTCACATTGGCCACCTGATCTGTTGTATTTTTATTGACCAAAACGAGCCCACTTTGCCCCGATGAAAACTTGGAAGCATAGGCTTTCACATTTGAATTTCCGCTTACCGATGAATGAATCATCTGATCGCCAAAAAATTTCTGAAAGTAATACATGTAGAAAAACGGGGCTCGTGGTGTGTATCGTGCAATCCCCGGTTCACCATCGGCGTATAAACCGTGGCTGTTTCCATCGCCCCAACCATTCATCAAATCCCATCGACTGCCCTGTCCGTAGTTGTTTTTAATGAGTTCGCCCAGAATAAGTGCTGCATGCATTCCGTTAATGTAGGACACTTGTTGCCCACTTCCTTCAGCAAAAATATTCCACTCGGTTAAAGCCATGGGCAATGGCGCATGATTCGCATTGGTTTTTAATCCATCATTGATGTATTGATTCATATTGATGGTTTTATCGGGAGAATTCAAAATGGTGGCAATGGTGGAGTTCTCCTGATAAGGCGTATAGTACGAATGAACAATAATGTAATCGGCCACATCGGCCACTTGTGCCATCATGCCTTTGTTCCAGTCGCGTTGCACCGCATCGTAAGTAACATGACTATCCATGGCAACCACGCCTATTTTGATATCGTTACCTATTTCACGTGCGGCTTTTTTCATCTCTTCAATAAATACACGACAATGTTTGCCGTACAAATCACCTGAATTAATTTTTGGCTGACCATCTTTGTTTTGAGAAACATCAATGGAATAACCGTTTTCCCAACTTCCAAAGTCCTCATTGCCTATTTCCCAGTAGCGGGTTTTTCCTTTGTCGTAACGCACCCAATCGGCAGCATATTTTGCTGCAGTCAACACAGGATCATCACTCGTTCCAAGTCGCGCATATCCATAGTTTACCGTGATGATTCCAGTTGAATTAGTTTTTTTCAGCAGCTCATAATACGAATCGGTCGACATGGTCCAGCCGTTGTTATTCAGGCCATATTTTAAGTCGGCAAACGTATAATTGCTTGGTAAATCTTTGGGACAAGTCTCCTGGCTGGTAGCCTTCCAAAAATAGTCGTCAGACATGCTTCCACCCGGCCAACGAATAATGTTAGGCGCCAACTCCGTAAGGCTTTCAACCAGCAGAGCACTTTGTTCCAACTTCCCTCCCCATGCGGCTGCATTGTGGCCGTAAACGTATTTGCTGACTTTTGTAATGATTGAATCAACATCAACAACGATGTTCACCGTAGCGGCATCCGTGACCAATGTGACCGTATCGCACGCCGACACCTGAATGGTTTTGGGCAACCAGCTGTCCAGAAAAAATCCTTGGTTGTTGGATTGCGCCTGTAAAAAGAACGGGGATAAACACAAAATGAGGAACGTAAAATACGCTACACTCTTAGCTTTCGTTTTTGGATCTCTATTGTAAAAATGGCTCATTGAGTTGAAATTATAGTTAGATTTTTAGTTCCTATTTTTTTCTTCGCTCAAGATACTAATTATGCTGATTTTTGACTTTAAACGAGCATCATTATTCGTAAAATGATGCGTTAAGGTTTTTCAACATTCGTTTCTGATAAAAAACAAAAAATAGATTTAGATCCTCCGCTTCACTTTGTTACGATCAGGATGACATTTGCTTGTAGATAATATGGTAAGAGTTCAATGTTTTAAGATTAAAGAATTTCAAGGTAATAACAAATCTGTCATTGTCAGTTTAACGAGGCAATGCGTAGCAGAGCTCCTTCAGTAAATCTTAATAAATTAGTCGGACAAGAATGGTTTTTTATTAAAGACATGAAAAGTGAAGTGATCCAAAAGCAACAAGCAGGAATAATAAACTTCCGATTGGAAAGCTTTAAAGAACTGCACCGGATCTGTATACTTAGTTGCAAAAAGAAGCTTGCTTTGACGATATAAAAAAAAGAACCGCTCTTAGTTAGAGGGCACTGAAAAAGTATCCTTCTTTAAAAAATGAGGCTAAAAAAAAATGCTG
>JBGUEP010000041.1:0-53403 GCA_041821245.1 Prolixibacteraceae bacterium | reverse complement strand
ACACAAACGGAATGACGCCTTTTCAGCGATCATGTAGTGAAGTGATGGCTTTTGTGCCCGGTGTTGTTAAAATGAGCAAATAATAGCAACCGGGCAAGTGTAGGTGAAGGAATGAGCAAATAGTGGTGAGGTTACGAGCCGCTTTTGAGAACGAGTGAAACTACTCTTGCATCATGCATTAAATTTTCAATTTACTAAGACGTAAAGTTTTGTTTGAGGTTTTGGCGAGTGAGGCACGAACGGAGGCAAAAACGAAAAGTAAACGGTTTGGAACGGTGCCGATGGCAACCGGTTCTTATGGGTTGACGAATTTACCTTGAAAGTACAGGCGCGGGGCGCATTGGAAAGCCTGGACTGGAGAGGTGAATGAGGAAAGCCAGGTTGTAGGAGACTGCAAGTGGCTATTTTGCATAATGCCCTTATAAGACAAACTTTGGTTTTTCGTGGGTGGGGATTTTGTGCGGTTTGTTTTATAAGAAGGGATTATGTAACAATAGCTGTGCGACATGAAGCTGCATTAATGATTGTTATATAACGAGTTACATTGAAGTCTATTGATAATATCTTGTATCCCCTAAAATTTAAAGACTGCTACATTCGTTTTGAATAATCGAAGAAACCATTCAATTAACTACCTAGTGAATGTACAGTATAAATTGCTTGGTTGACTGAGAATAATTAATTGCTGATGAAGAGAATGAAGGTTAAATGTTACTTAATCAGCAACCATCAATACCTTTTCTTTATTCTTCAGGTAAGAAGCATGAATCTTTTCATATCCCAATTTTGTAAACGGACCTACTTTAATGCACACCACAACCATACTGGCTAAAACCTTCACAACATTTGTCGTAGTCAATTGAAGTTACATTTCCAAACTTGTCGATAATTGGGTTTTCAAGAATTGCCTTTGTTGGACAATTTTTGATGCACATACCACAAGTTGAACAGAACTCCGCAATCCACATATGGTCTTCTGTTTGTTTGATGAAATCGCCTAAGTTTTCGATATTGGTGTAAACCACTGCCTACCGGTGACATGAACCATTTTCAGCTGCCATTAACATACCGTGGCGACCAATATAACCCATTCCTGTATCCATTCCTACCCTGCAATAATCGATGCATCCTCCACTCCCATAGAATGATTGGGAACAGCATTTAATCCGATGGTTCGTAAAAACGAGGTGATCTCATTAACTGCTCTCCCTGTTTCGCCATAAACGCATCTCTTCAATCTGACAATCCTGGAGCATTTTCAAAAGAAATAAATATTTGAAATTCTGGCTTTTTTTAGACAAAAGCTCCAAGTATATAAATATGAACACTTTTCTTTGACATACGATGGAGTATTTGTTCATCGGCAAAGCAGTACTAATTTAACAACAATCAGTATTTGTTTATTTTCAAATATTAACTATTCTTTTCTATCTTATTAGTAAAACATTTTGTTACAAAAAAGTAGAAGATTGGTTACATAGCCTATATTATTGAAAAAAAAAGAGCAATTTTGGTTTTCAACATTGTAATTATGACCACGGGAAAAGGAAAAAATTTAAAGTTATTACAGCTCATCGTTTTTTTTATATTCACAGGATTCTATTCTAATGTTACCGCTGAATCTGATTTATGGTTTAGGAATCTCTCCATCAAAGATGGTCTTTCAGGCAATTATGCCGAATGCATGTTGCAGGATTCCCGTGGATTCTTATGGATTGGCACACGGGATGGATTGAACATTTACGATGGTTACAAATTCACGACACTTAAAAAAAACACTTTAAGTCCCTATTTTTCAAACTATGTGACCAGCTTATTTGAAGATGAGGACGGAAATATTTGGATTGGAAGCTTATCAAATGGAATTGTAATTTATGATTTTGAACACAAACAATTCAGCAAATTAGCTTGTGATCCTTCCTTCGCAAATCAGTTCGATGAAGTGACAGCCTGGCAAATCATTTCCGATCAACAAGGGTTCATTTGGATAGCCACCACTGAAGGTCTTTTCAAATATTCAACTCAAGAGAACAAAATCGTCGACTCCTATTTTACCAACCAAAGACAGGGCAATTCCAGTAAATTTATCCGATGTATGGCCTATGATAAAAATCACAACCTCTGGATAGGTTGTGACGACGATGGACTAAAAAAGTACGATGCGACAAACGATACGTTCATTGAATTCAGGAACGATTTGCAGGACAAAAACGGAATTTCTTCCAATAAAATCAGGACCCTCTATTTCGAGGATGACAGTTTACTCTGGATTGGAACAACAGATCATGGAATCAATATTTTAAACATAAAAAACTTCCACAATAAACGCATCAGTCTTACCGATATCAATAATCATCCTATTGATGGTGTTGCCACTACTGCTTTTTTAAAAGACAGTAAGAATAATTTCTGGATTTGCACCCAAAACGAAGGTCTCAAGAGGTACGATAAGAATAGCGGCACATTATCAAGTTTTTATCATCATGATTATGACTTAAAAAGCCTTCCCAGCAATTCGATCAATTGCATTCTGGAAGATAGTTTTGGTATTATATGGATTAGCACGCAATTTTCGGGTATCAGTAATTTTTATCCAAGCAACTTTGGATTTGAATTACACCAACATGTGCCATTCAACGATATGAGTCCCAGTAATAACAATACCCGCACTTTTTGCGAGGATCAAGATAAAAACATTTGGGTAGGGACCGATGGTGGGGGAATAGACATTTATGATTTCAACCTTAAGAAAATCAAGAATATTAACAGAAATAACGCTCCTTTTAAATTTGAATCGAATGTAGCCTTAAGCATCGTGACTGATCAAGATTACAACATTTGGATAGGTACATGGGGCGATGGTTTAATAAAGTACAACCCATCAAACAAAACCTACCTTCAATTCAAAAACTTGTCCAATAATCAAAAGAGTTTAAGTAGTGATTTTATTCTGGATTTAGCATGTGATAACGAAAACAACTTGTGGGTAAGTTGCTATAAGGAAGGACTGAACCTGTTACCTAATAACTCCAAAGAATTTGTTCATTTTAATGCACAAAAGTCCAATAGTTCTACAACCGATACTTACCACATCAACAATATAATTAAAGACTCTAAGGATAATTTATGGATGGCTACTTTAGGCAACGGAGTATTTACAAAAAAGGGAAACCTATTTTATTCTTATCTTGCCGATGCCAATAATCCCAATACCCTGTCAAATAACATTGTTAATACGGTTTTTGAAGACTCAAAAAAACGAATATGGGTTGGAACCAGCAGTAAACTGAATTTATACAATGATGAGGCTGATAATTTCACTCATTTTGGAATTGAAGATGGGTTTAATAACGAAACGATCTATAATATTCAGGAAGATGAGAACGGTATTTTATGGTTAAGCACCAACAATGGGATCATAAAATTCAATCCTGAAAACACTGAAGTTGAAAACTTCGATTTCAGGTATCAAATTCTTGAAGGACAGTTTAATGTCAACGCTGGCATCAGACTGAGCGACAACAGAATTCTATTTGGAGGATTAAATGGTTTTAATGCATTCAAACCTGAAAAAATCACTCAAATTAAAAGTACGCCCATTATACAACTCACTAATTTTCTGCTATTCAACGAACCTCAAATACCGAATGCAAAAGGCAGTCCGCTAAATTCTGATTTAAACATTACCCAAAAGCTAAAACTGTCATATAAACAAAGGGTGTTCACCATCGAATACGTTGGAATTAATTACCATAATCCGGCTGGAACCGAATATGCCTACATCCTTGAAAATTTTGATGAGGATTGGAATTATGTGGGATCCAAACAAAGTGCAACCTATACTAATTTAAGGCCTGGTAAATATCTTTTCAAACTGAAAGCAAAAAATGGGGATAACGAATGGAGCATTGCCAATCAAACACTTGCCATTCAGATATCTCCTCCATTCTGGAGAACTCCAATTGCTTTCATCATTTACTTCATTTTCATTTTTCAGTCACTTGTTTTGCTTAGGGGCTTAACCATTAAAAGAGAACAGGAGAAATCAGCGTATGAATTTGAAAAATATAAAGTGAAGAAGAGTGAAGAACTTGATTTATTAAGAATGCGATTTTTTACCAACATTTCACACGATTTAAAAACCCCGTTGACATTAATTATTGCACCCATTGAGCAACTTTTAAAAACGGAAGCCGAGGAAACTAAAAAATATCAACTAAGAACGATACACCGAAATGCCACTCGTTTGCTTAAACTAATCAACCAAATTATGGATCTGCGTAAACAGGAGACCGGTAATTTGAAGCTCAATTTAGATCATGGTGAAATCAATGCATTTGTTAAAAATATTGCCGATTCGTATGAAGACATTGTTAAACAACGAAAAATCAAATTTATCTATACTCCTTGTCCGGTCAACATCAATACTGCCTTTGACCACGACAAATTGGACAAGATTATTTTCAACCTACTTTCAAATGCATTCAAATACACCCCTGAAAACGGAGTTATTGAAATCAGGATTGAACTAAAAAACAGTATGGATTTAGAAAACAAAGATGAAAAAGGTACAATCATAACAAGCCCAAAAGCCATTGCAATAAGTGTTGTTGACTCAGGAATTGGAATCGCACATGAGGAATGTTCAAAAATATTTGAACGCTTTTACCAAATTAAACATTCAAGCGACCATAAACAGGAAGGAACAGGTATAGGTTTGTCTCTGGCTAACGATTTTGCGAAATTGCATGGAGGCTGGATTGAAGTAGAAAGTGAACCGGACAAAGGTTCGATATTCACCCTGCTATTCCCTTCCTCAGGAGGACAATTCATTGAAAACATTAGCACCTCCATGAATATTGAGGAAGACGAACTGTCAGATGAAATCGACAATCAACTTCAAATAGAATTACAAACCAGTAATAAACAAACCATTTTGGTGGTGGAAGATAATTACGATTTGCGTGATTACCTGGTTAATTTGCTTTCAATAAATTACCATGTTCTTGCTGCATCTGATGGTGAGGAAGGCATTGAATTGGCGGAAAACAAAATTCCCGACATCATTATTGCCGACATTATGATGCCAAAACTAGACGGCATAGAAATGCTTAAAGTGCTGAAAAGGAACATTCGCACCAATCACATTCCTTTCATTTTACTTACGGCAAAATCCTCCGATATGGACCGATTAAATGGATTGAAGGAAGGTGCTGACGATTACATTACCAAACCCTTTAACATCGATATTTTAGAAACACGCATCAAGAATCTTCTTGCCATTCGAAAAAACCTAAAGGAGAAATACATCAGGCATTTGAAGCTAGACCCAAAAGATGTTGAAATAGAAAACGAAGATGAAAAATTCCTTCGAAAAGCCTTGCGAATTGTCGAAGAGAACATCGAGAATTCTGAATTCTCGGTTGAAGTATTCGCGCTTGAAATGGGGCTTAGCCGGGTACATCTTTACCGCAAACTTCATGCTTTAATTGAGGAATCGCCCGTAGATTTTATCAAACGAATACGCCTAAAAAGAGCTGCGCAATTGCTTTCCGAATCACAGATGAATGTTTCAGAAGTGTGTTACGCAGTCGGTTTCAAAAACCCGGTGTATTTTGCCAAGTGTTTCAAAAAGGAATACAAAATGCTGCCATCCGATTATAAACCAGAGAAAGCGGATTAATAGAAGCACTCCAAAGAGCATTCAATTTTAACCCAATGAGCAACAATCATTAATGCTGCTGTTGGAAACATTCGGTCAGTTCAGGTAACATCTGTACAAGTCTCATGTAACAAAACTAAAGTATCGATCACTCCCGATCAGCTAGTTTTGTTAAAAAGATTTAATCGCATGAGCAACCAACATCAACGACAAATTCATTTAGATTTTCACACTTCACCATACATTATGGATGTAGGCAAAGATTTCGATGCCGAAGCCTTTGCCTGTACCATGAAAAAATCGATGGTTAATAGTGTTACTGTTTTTGCCAAATGTCATCACGGCATGAGCTATTATCCTACCCGGTTGGGAATTCAGCATCCTGCCTTAAAGGGACGCGACCTGTTGGGTGAAATGATGAAAGCTTTGTTTGCCCAAAAAATCAGGCGTAACATTTATACCACGGTGGCGTGGGAAGAAAACATCGCCAATACGCACCCTGAATGGAGGCAAATGAAAAAAGACGGCACTTTTGCCAACATCGAAACCAGTGCCGACGGTAAAACAGAACAGCCGGCAGGTTGGAAATTTTTAAACTGGCTGCATCCCGATTATATCGAATTTCTGAAGAAACACATTGCTGAAATTTTAAACAATTACACTCCCGAAGGAATTTTCCTCGATATCGTATTTTTTCACCCCAAAGGAGGATGGAGCGAAGAGTGCATAAAATTCAGGCAAAAACACGGACTGATGGCCGATGGCCGCGAAACGCAAATCAAGTTTGAGTCACTGGCCCTAAAGTATTTTACCGGTGTGATCACCAATTTTATTCGATCCTTGAATAAAAACATTACCATTTTTTACAACACGCCCAATAACCTCTATATCACCAATGAATTTGGCGCAGCGGTAAAAGACGAATTTCAAACCCACTACGAAATAGAATCGCTCCCCTCCGGATTTTGGGGATACCACCATTTTCCACGCCTGGCCCGACGGTTGTCACACAACGGAAAAGCCTGGTACGGAATGACTGGTAAGTTTCAAAAAATGTGGGGTGATTTTGGTGGTTTAAAATCTCAATTCGCTCTGGAATACGAATGTTTCAGAAGTCAGGCTTTGGGCGGTGGGAACATTGTGGGAGACCAGTTGCATCCGCTTGGCGTACTTGACAAAGCCACTTATCAAACCATTGGTAATGTTTATCGACAGATTGAAGAAAGCGAAGCCTTTTACGAAGATTCAGTAAGCATTGCCGAAGTTGGCGTATTGTCGCCCAATCATCCATCGTTGAATGAAGACGAAACCAACCTGTCGGAAGAAGGTGTGGTGATGCTTTTGGAAGAGTTGCACTACAATTGTGATATGCTTTCTGAAGATGCTGACCTAAATAAGTACAAATTAGTTGTTCTGCCCGACAGTGTTCAGGTATCAGATCAATTGGAAGAAAAGTTGGGCCAATATCTTCAATATGGCGGAAAAGTGATCACTACAGGAAAATCGGGTACCAATAAAGCAGTTTTCCAACTGGGGTCTCACCTTCTAATCAATGAAGGAGAAACTCCTCTATTCCCAACGTTTTGGAATGGAACCGAAGATTCCGGACTAACGGAACTTAGTAACCGCGTTATCTATACAGCCGGAGCACAAATTTTAGCACCCGGCGAATCGATCGTTTACATCGAAAGGGTTCTGCCCTACTTTAAACGTAACGATGTAACCTATTGCTCTCATTTTCATGCTCCAAACAATAAAAAGGATGAGAATTATCCCGCAGTGTTTGGAGATGAGAATTACATCTGTTTCGCCGATGCTGTCTTTTATGAATACCGAAAATCAGGCAGTGGTTTTATCAAAGACGCACTGCAATGGGCGCTTCAGAAAATGATTGGAGAACCCTTATGTGGTGCGGGCTTACCCTCGTCTATTCTGGTTTACCCACGCAAAAAAGGGAACAAGGTAATTGTAACGTTACTGAGGTATTTACCGGTCCGTAAATCAATCGACATTGATATTATTGACGAAGCGCTAACTTTCGCAGGTGAAATTCTAAGTTTCAGCCAAACGGTGAAATCGGTGAAACTTTACCCCGATGGAGCACAGCTTAAAAACTTGGGAAATAGGCAATTCGAACTTCCATCTCAAAAAGGAAGGTTATTGCTTGAAGTTGAAATTTAATACTAATAGATAAGAGAAAATGAAGTACATCGCTATTTATCATGCCAATCTGAATTACTCGGGATTAGATGAAGATCGTTATGAGTTTGTGATCAGAGAAAGCTATGAGAAGATTTTTGATCTTTACGAAAATGAATTGAAGGGTGTGCCCTACTGTTTTGAAGCGTCGGGCTACACCTTGGATAAAATGCAGGAGTATTGTCCTGATGTAGTCGAGAAGCTTAAAACGGCTGTCGACAAAGGTCAGTGCGAAGTATTGGCCAGTCCGTACCCGCATCTAATGCTTCCCAACTTTCCGTATCGCGACGGAGTAAAGTCACTGGAGTTCACCCTTGATTCCTATCAGAAAATCCTGGGAATGACACCAGAATCAGGTTGGAACCCGGAATGTGGTTGGAGACATGATATTCCTCAAATGTTCAAGAGTACCGGTTTCAAGAACCTGGTCATTGATTGGGATGCCCAATTGATATCGAACGATCCAAAAATTAAAGAATACGAATCGGGCAAAGGTCCGTACGGTCATACATTGCCTTTTTCACAAGTAGATCCTGATTCTCCTGAATTGCACCATCCGGTAAAAATTATGGACGGTTTAACCGGAATTTTCAGAACCGACAGGGTAAGCAATAAATTCTTGTTCTATTTGATGGCGGCCATGAAGGACAATCCAAAATACAAGGATTTGTACGGTGACCTTCACGATGAACATGCCATTGAATTGGATGAAATTATCGAGAACATTAAGCATTGGAGCGGTAAAAAAGGCGATGGTTTCTTATTAACCTATGCCGACGATGCCGAATACATTGGCACCAGTGGTTATTTCCTTGTGAAGTACTACAACAAAGATGAATTCTTTTTAGCCAATCCTTCACACGAAAGATTATACAACCTCATTAAAGGAATTTATCAGCTCGATAAAGGTTTTATGACCGTTTCAGAAGCAGTAAAAACCGTTCCAACCATCGAAGATTTCAATTTTCATATCGATGATGACATGGCATGGCACCGAACCCGCGCTTCCAAATGGGCACAAACGCCTACTTCGTTGGAATGGGATCCCTTCTGCAAAGATTTAAGCAAAAGGCTGACATTCCTTGAAGATCATTCTAAAGGTCAGTTCAAAGAAGAGATTAAAGCAGCCTGGTTTGCTTTAACCTGCGCAGAGAATTCGGATGGTCGTTGGCCCCCTCCACCACAAAAGCCTGGTGCATTTAACATCGATTACTGCATCAAGTTTTTGAACGAAGCAAAAACAAGAATTGAACACCTTGAAAGTGTGTTCGCCAAATAATATTGTTCATCAGGGACAGTGTTGCAAAGTGCTGTCCCTGTAAAAATATTGACCATGAATCAAAACAATGCTCAATTAACCATCAAGGAAAAAGTGGGTTTCAGCTTAGGTGATGTAGCATCATCGCTGTACTTTAATATGTTCATGCTGTATCTGCTGTATTTCTATACCGATATTTATGGAATATCAGCTGCTGCGGCCGGCACCATGATAGGTGTAACCCGCTTGTGGGAATCGTTTAGTGATCCCGTAATTGGAATGTTAGCCGACAGAACCAATACCCGATGGGGCAAATACAGACCATATATACTTTGGATGGCTGTTCCCTTTGCTGTGATTGGTGTTCTAACCTTTACCACTCCCGATTTACCGCTAAATCAAAAACTAATTTATGCCTACATCACCTATTCTTTATTGAATTTGGCCTATAGCTTAATAAATGTTCCTTACACTGCCTTGCTGGGGGTTTTAACACCCAATAGTTTAGAGCGTACAAGTGCTTCGGCGTATAAGTTTTTTGGATCTAATATTGGTGGATTAATTGTTCAGGGAGCAACGTTGCCATTGGTGGCCTATTTTGGCTTAGGTAATGAAGCAAAGGGATTTAAAATAACAATTATCTTATTTTCTGTATTTGTGGTTGCTATGTTTCTGCTTTGTTTTTTAACTACGAAAGAAAGGGTTGAACCACAAAAGAATCAATCAACAACAGCTAAAAAAGACATTAAAGACTTGCTGCAAAACCGCCCCTGGTGGATTTTATTGTTTACAGGGTTATTGACATTAACCTGGATTTCATTAAAAATGGGAGCCACGGTATATTATTTCAAATATTATGTGGGTAACAAAGAGTTGGCTTCGGTATTTATGATGGTAGGAACGCTTGTTGGTATGGCAGGATTATTACTTACCAAACCTTTAACAGCTTTGCTTGGAAAGAAAAAATTATTTATGACAGCTATGATTGGCAATGGCATTTTTATGGCAGCCATGTTTCTCCCTAGACCAGACCAGATGTGGATGATGTATGCTTTCCAGATTTTGTCCGCTTTTATTGGAGCTACCTCTTTCCCAATTTTATGGGCTATGTACGCTGATACAGCTGATTACTCTGAATGGAAAACAAACAGACGGGCAACCGGATTGGTGTTTTCAGCTGCCATGTTCTCCCAAAAAATGGGATGGGCCATAGGTGGTGCCTTTGCCGGTTTATTATTGACCTTTTTCGGTTATGAAGCGAATGCAGAACAAACAGCCGATAGTGTTATGGGTATTCGAATGCTAATGAGTGTTATTCCCGGAGTTATTTCAATAGGAGCTGCAATCATAATGATTTTTTATAAACTCGATGAAAACACAATGAAAAAGATCGAGACGGACTTACAGCTAAAAAGGGCTGAATAAGAACGATTACAAACAACTGTTTTACAACACATTATACATCAAATTAAATATACTATGAAAAATAAGACAATAAGCAAAGAGTATTTTCTAAAAAGACATGAAAATAATCCATTAATAACCGCTCAAGACATTCCGAATGCCGATGCGGTTTTTAACTGTGGGCAAACTATGTATAATGGAAAAACCCTCTTATTGGTTCCTGTAGCTTACAGAACCAAAATTAACGGGCTGCAAAGCGGAATGTATGTAGCCACCAGTGAAAATGGAGTGGATTTCGAAATCGAAAAAGAACCATTCATCACTACCCTGGACTTCGCACCCTATAACGACAATTACGACTGGTGGACAATTGACCCAAGGGTAACCAAAATCGACGATACCTATTACATTGTTCGTCCGGGACAGCATCCTCAAGGACCAACAGCACTGCTGGAAAAAACGAAGGATTTCAAAACCCGTGAATTTGTTGGTTGCATAGCCTTACCATCGAATCGTGTTCCTTGTTTGTTTCCTGAAAAGATAAATGGACTATATGCCCGCTTAGACCGACCATATAACATGGGCGCCGGCAATGAAGATGGCAGCATCTGGATCTCTTTTTCACCCGACTTAATTTATTGGGGCGAACACTACCCAGTGCAAATGCCTTTTGGCTTCCATTTTGGAACCAAAATTGGTCCAACGCCACCCATCAAAACCGCTGAAGGCTGGTTGTGCATCATTCATGGCGTAATGACTTCGTGCAACGGTTCACGCTATTCGCTAACTGCCATGTTACTTGATCTTGAAGATCCGAAAAAAGTTATAGGCCGCATGAATAGTTGGATTTTAACACCCGATACCGATTACGAATTAAACGGCCGTGTTCCTAACGTAGTATTCACTACCGGTGCCATTGCCGATCTTGAAAAAGATGAACTGAGGGTTTATTATGGAGCTGCCGATACATGCATTGGTTTAGCTACAGGTAAAGTGTCCGAAATTATTGATGCTTGTAAAAAGGGTTTGTAATTATCTATCTTATTGGATATTACCGAGTACTTTAAAGCACTCGGTAATATTCTTCGTTCTGTTTCTTTTTTTTTCAATTCAGTATATTTAAATACTTGATTATTAAACCACATATTACTATGAAAACAATCCAAATATTCATTTTAATCATAGCCATTTGCAACGCATCCTTTGCAACCAATTACTACATAAGTGAAAACGGCAAAGACACAAACAATGGCACTTCGCCGAAAAAACCTTTTCAAACCATTCAAAAAGCTGCCGATCTTACTAAACCAGGCGACACCGTTTTTGTGATGAATGGCACTTATACCGAAAGCAAAAATTCTGAATCGGTACTGGTTATTTCCAAATCGGGAAAAGAAAATAAATGGATTGTTTATACAAATTTTCCGGGACATCAACCGAAACTTTTTTTTAAAAAATGGGGTGGAATTCAGGTTAATGGTGCTTCTTACATCGAAATAAGTGGCTTGGAGGTAAAAGGAAATGCCGATCAAATCAGTCTTGAATATGCGCAAAAGGAAATGAATAATATTGGCAATGCAGCAACAAGTGGCAATGGAATTTTTGTACGCGAAGATACATTGACGAAAAACAAACCCCATCACATAAAAATCATTAATAATGTGGTATCGAAAGCTCCAGGAGGAGGAATTGGGGCTATGCGTTGCGATTACATAACGATTTCGAATAACCGTGTTTCGGAATGTGCATTTTATGCTCCCTATGCCAATAGTGGTATCTCAGTGTATCAGGCACAGGATGTTGATAATTATAAAGGCTATAAAATTATAATTACCAATAACATATCGCATAGCAATTACAATTACATTCCGTTCTTTTTCTCGAATACCAATCCCGAAAAGCGTGAGTTTACCGATGGTAACGGAATTATAATTGATGATTTAGAGGGGTCGCAGCATTTTGTTGGCAATACCGGTGACAAACCATACGGTGGCAAAACGCTGATTGCGAACAATGTAGTTTATAACAATGGAGGTTCGGGAATTCATACTTTTAAAAGTGCCAATGTGGATATTGTGAATAATACAGCCTATAAAAACGGACGACACCCAAAAATGGATCCGGGGCAAATATTCGCCATTGCAAGCAAGAATATCCGAATTATGAATAATATTTTGTACGCGCTTCCTGGTAAAAAAATCAATAACGAATGGCAAAATTCTAATGTAACTTATGAGGAAAACCTTTATTACGACGAAACGGAAAAACCGGTGATTATTATAGAGGAAGAATCGGCACTAATTACCAATCCTCTATTTATCGATAATTCATTAGAATCACCTGATTTTCATTTGCAACCACAAAGCCCGTGTATCGATTTTGGAAAAAATTTCCCGGAATTAGATACTGATTTTGAAGGCAATAAACGGGTTCAGGGTAAAAGCTGTGATTTGGGGGCGTTTGAGTATAAGATAAAGTAAGCTTTTGATTCAATAAAAACTCGTATTGGAGAAGTAGTGGGGTAATGGAAACGAAACACTGTTACTGATTCCATCCTTTAGTAAATAACCATCGGCAAAGCGCATACTTTATTCAACTCTATAAGTAATTTATTCAAAATGAAATAGATATAACGTAAATGACAATAATTAAAAAGTTGGAATTATGATAAAATATGGAATTTTAATGATGGTGCTACTCGCATCTGTTTCTTGCACTGAGGAAGTAAAATGGATTTCCACCACCGAAGATCAGTCTTGGCTTTTGGAGAAAGGATTGCAAAAAAAATCAGTTCAAGAAAGTATTGATGTTGAAATTGATACAGATCAAAAGCTTCAGACCATCGAAGGCTTTGGTGCTTGTTTTAACGAATTAGGTTGGACCTCTTTAAGTTCCTTAAGTGCGAGCGATAAAGATGTCATTTTTAAGGAATTATTCGCACCTGAATTTGGGGCTAATTTTAATATATGTAGAATGCCCCTTGGCGCCAACGATTTTTCGAGAGATTGGTATTCGTATAACGAAACCGAGGGCGATTTCGAAATGACCAACTTTAGCATCGATAACGACAAGGAAACATTAATTCCCTTTATAAAAGAGGCTTTGAACGAAAACCCGGAATTAAAAATATGGGCTTCGCCTTGGAGTCCTCCATCGTGGATGAAATGGAATAAGCATTATGCATGTAGGATTCCATGGGAAAGTCTTGACGAAAAATTCAACAACTTTCTGCCTGAGGATAAGCAAGGTATGGAAGGAACCAATATGTTTATTCAGGAAGATGCTTATTTAAAGGCTTATGCCCTGTATTTTTCAAAATTTATTGATGCATATCGCGAGCAGGGAATTAATATTTCAATGGTAATGCCCCAAAATGAATTCAATTCGTGCCAAATATTCCCCAGCTGTACATGGACTGCCGCCGGCTTGGCCAATTTCGTTGGAAATTATTTAGGACCAGCCATGGATGAGCAGCAGGTAGAAATTATGCTTGGCACCATGGAACGCCCCACGGTGGCTTTGGTCGATACCATTTTAAATGATGCAGAAGCGGGAAAATACATTAAAGGAGTTGGTTTTCAGTGGGCCGGCAAGGAGGCCATTCCCGGGGTGCATCAAAAATATCCCGATATGAAATTGTACCAGACAGAGCAGGAATGTGGCGATGGTAAAAATGATTGGGGTTTTTGTGAATATTCGTGGACACTTATGAAGCATTATTTAAACAACGGAGTATGCGCATATATGTATTGGAATATTTCGCTGGCCGAAGGCGGATATAGCCGATGGGGCTGGCAACAAAACTCATTAATTACGCTAGATACATTGGCAAATACGTATCAGTTTAACCATGAATTTTACTTGATGAAACATGTTAGCCACTACGTAAAAGCCGGAGCAGTATTATTGAAAACAACAGGTGAATTCAACGATTTGTTGGCATTTCAAAATCCTGATAAAAGTCTGGTACTTGTAATTCATTCTGAGGTTGCCAAAGAACTAAAAATTAAAATTGGAGATAAAATGATTGCACCCAAATTAAAGGCGGGCTCATTTAATACTTTTGTTATTAAAGATTAAATAGTTGGTGTAGAAATAATAAAAATAAATTCATAAAATATATTAATATGGACAAAAAAATAAAAATGGCAGCATCTTTCTGGGTCATTCTACTTTTTATAAGTATGAATGGTTTTGGTTCAGCAGAATTAAAAACAATTACGCTTGAAAATAATGATGTAAAAGCTGTTTTTGACAAAGAAACAGGCGCTTTAGTTGAATTGTCGGGAAAATCAAATGACTGGCAATTTCAACAAAGGCACGAGCTTGGTCTATCATTTCAATTGCTTGTTCCTGCGCCCGATAAGCGGAACAATCCGGTTTTTGGAGTAAAACAAAAGCTTAAGAAATATGAAATATCGGCCGACAAAAAAACTATCACTTTTTATTGGGAAAAGTTACAAAGCGAAAGGGCTGGCGTACTTGACATTAACATAACAGGAGTTGCAAGCTTGGACAGCATGGGGATTGCTTTTAATATGAAGATTGAAAACCATTCCCCATATACTGTAGAGGCAGCGGCTTATCCTGCCATTGGCGATTTAAGTCTCCCAAATATGGAAGAGAAACTTGAATGTATGAGTATTGGATACAGTGGGATGGACAAATTGCCAATTGCCCCCATATTCTATAATAAGAAAGGTTACTATGGAGTAGATAACCCAACTATAGCATTAAACACGAACGAACAATTTATTTTGCTTGGCACACCCAGCAGAGGTTTTTATATTGGTTGCCATGATATTTCACTAAAAGAAATGCTTACCTACAATTTTGAACTGAAACCCGGATATGGTCTTTCTCATGATGATTGGGCTGGAGAATATCCAAGCAAAGTAGAAACAGGTGAAGTTACTCCACACCTTGAATTTAGGGTTTGGCATTTCCCGTATATTAATCCAAACGAAACAGCAAGTTTGTCGCCCATTGTTATGAAGCCCTATAGTGGTTCATGGCATGCCGGAGTTGATATATATAAAAACTGGAGAAAAACATGGTTCCATTCTCCACAAACCCCTCAATGGGCCAAAGAGGTGCATTCGTGGCAACAAATTCATATCAACTCACCCGAAGATGAATTGCGATGCCAATATAAAGATTTGGTTAAATATGGCGAAGATTGCGCAAAGTATGGAGTTAAGGCAATCCAGTTAACCGGCTGGAGCAATGGAGGACAAGATAAGGGTAACCCGTCACATGATACTGATCCACGACTTGGCTCGTGGCAAGACCTTAAGGATGCTATTGCAAAGATTGAAGCCATGGGTGTTCGTGTTATTTTATTTAATAAATATACTTGGGCCGACCGCAGCACCGAATGGTTCAGAAACGAATTAATAAAATATGCTGTTAAAGATCCTTATGGCGATTATCCGGTTTACCATGGCTACCAGTATCAAACTCCTACTCAATTGGCCGACATTAATACAATTCGTTTTGTTCCAATGTGTCAGCTTTCGCAACAATGGAGGGACATAGCCAATAAAGAATTTATGAAATCGATAGATTTAGGTGCTTCGGGGATGCTTTATGATGAAAATCAACACCATGGCGGTGCTACCTATTGTTGGGACAAATCACATGGACATCATGTTCCTGCCTATGTGTTTGAAGGCGATATGCCATTAGTTAATGGTTTCCGCGAAATCACAAATAAATTAAAACCAGATTATCTGTTGGCAGGTGAAGCCAGTTATGAAGTTGAAAAAACCCAATACAGTGTTTCCTATTTTAGAATGAACCCCTTTACTCATATTCCACTTAAAAGATACATCGATCCCTATGATTTAATTATGGTACAGGTTATTGGGTTCAATGACAGAGCAATGATTAACGCTTGTCTAAAATACAGGTATATTATGAGTTATGAACCTTACAATTTTAAAGGTCGGTTAAGCGACTTTCCATTAACCATAAATTATGGTCAAAAAATAGACTCTCTGAGGACAAAATATAAAGATTATCTGTGGGATGGAGAGTATAGGGATATTCTTGGAGCAACAGTTACTTCAAATGGAAATCCATTCGATTCATATGCTGTATATCGTCATGCAACAGAAAATAAAAATGCAGTAGTAATAACCAATAATAACAAGGAGGAGATTGAAGTGGAAGTGAAAATTGACAATTCCAATCACCCGTTGGTTTATGTTAGTCCAGAAAATATGGGTGAGAAAAAATTTGAAGGTAAACTAAAAATTAAGCCCTTATCAGTAATAGTAGTAATGGAAAAATAACGCAATTCAAGTACGCTAATTGAATTAAAACGCTTAAAAGCCTGTATACCCATAATTTTGGGGGAGCAGGCTTTTTTCATTTGCTTATATGTTTATTGGCTCGAATTCGTTGAACTAAATGAAACCTTTATGATTCCTCTGGAAAAACACACACTAACGATTATCATGGCGGTTACATCCGTCCACTAAAAAATAATTATACACAGATGAAACTTTAATCCCAAAAGTGAATGGCAAACCATGGAAATAATTAATGATTTTTTTTTTAAAAGCTTTAAAAATAGCTAAATAATAGTTCATAACATTGGAAGATATCACACTTTACTTTTTTTGTATTGTGTGGGTGTCATTTTCAAAATATTCTTGAATTGCCTGTTAAAATGTGATATATTATTATATCCACATTCCTCGCTTACTTGGATTATAGTCAAATTTTCCTCCATTATAAGTTTGCAGGCATGACCAATGCGCACATCGTTTAAAAACTGGGTAAACGTTTTTTTAGTGTGCGTTTTAAAATAATTACAAAATGCAGGAGCAGTCATGTGCGCGATGGTTGCTAATTCAGAAAGAGCAATGTCTCTTTTGAAATTATCAAGTATATAACGAAAAATTTTATTTATTCTTTTTGATCCATCTTCATTTAAAACGGCATTATAACTTAGGCTTGATAAGGTTCTATATTCTGTTGAGTAAGAAAGAGAGTTCAGTATATTTAGGAGCTCAATTGTTCTTTCAAATCCGTCTTTTCCTGACATTGATTGAACCATTTTTTTAATAGTTTTAGTCGTTTTGCCCCTAAATAACAGACCTTGATGAGCCTTTGTAAGCAACGATTTAATGTTTGCAAATTCTACCTTTTCAAAAGAGTCTTTTCCCAAAAAATCATACGAGAACTGAACAATAATTTGTTTAACCGCGAATTTTGGTCGATAAATGCTATACCATGAATGTGGCAAATTTGGACTAAAAAGCATCAAATCATTTTCATAAAAGTCGTCCAAATAGTTTCCTGCATGGCACTTACCCGTTCCTTTCAAAATTAAAGCAATTTCATATTCAGGGTGTATATGCCATGATATATCAAAGTTTTTGAATGTTTCCTCTTTTACTAAGAAAGAAGATTGAACAATTGGAACCTTTTCTACCAATGGTTTCATATGCACTTGCTTGATTGTTATTTAATTATCAAAATTAACTATTGTTTATATTTCAAATATATGAATTATATTTTATTAAAATAGTGTTAGAATTGCCAAAAATAGGTGAATTTATTTTTTCCACTTTAATGTAATATTGATGTGTGTTTGAACATCATAAATTACCCGATTAATTTGCTGTTTATGAGTTTTATAAAAAGAGTTTCAGTGTCAATTATTTCTTAAATGTTTGCAAATAAATTTATTGGCTATGTTAAAACAAATTCCAACGAAATTATCGCCCGAGCTTTTTAAAACAATGATGGAAATGGGGCATGGCGATGAGTTAATCCTTACCGATGGCAATTTCCCTGCGGCAAGCAATGCGCAGCGTCTTATCCGTGCCGATGGGCATAACGTTCCTGAGCTATTGGATGCAATACTACAATTCTATCCAATTGACACCTTTGTAGAACAACCTATATCACTCATGGCCAAAGTGTCAGGGGATAATTATAAGCCCGAAATCTGGCCAGTATTCGAAAATATTGTGAGCAAACACTTTAGTGGGTTTAGTGGGTTTGAAATGGTAGAACGTTTTGATTTTTACGAAAGAGCTAAAAAGGCTTATGCTATTGTAGCTACCTCCGAAACGGCAAGGTATGCCAATATAATATTGAAAAAAGGAATTATTTAAGAAGGCTTAACTCATTAATAATTATATAGGTATGAAGATTTATCTAGTATTGGCATGTTTTGTGGCCGCAACAGGAGGTTTTCTGTTTGGATTCGACACATCTGTTATTTCAGGCGCTATTGAATATTTGCAAGCTCCTTCGGTATTTAACTTGAATGAGTTTCAAAAAGGCTGGGCCGTGGGCTGTATTTTAATAGGTTGCATGGTTGGCTGTGTTTTCGCTGGCCCTTTTAGTTATAAATATGGTCGGAAAAAATCATTGCTGTTTTCTGCTGTGCTATTTTTTATTTCTGCTGTGGGCTGTGCCTTATCCAATAGTTACCAGGTTTTTAATATTTACCGTATGATTGGTGGTGTAGCAGTCGGAGCAGCATCCATGTTAGCACCTATTTATATTGCCGAAATATCACCTGCCAAACACCGAGGTAAACTTTTGACATTGAATCTGTTTGCTATATTTTTAGGACAATCAGCAGCTTTTTACACCAACTATTTGCTTAAGGATGTTGGTGGAATTGACAACTGGCGGTATATGATTGGCGTAGAGGCCATCCCTGCGTTTATCCTGTTTGTGTTATTGTTCTTTATTCCCGAAAGTCCTCGGTGGTTGTTAGAGTCTCACAAATCGGGGCTAGCACTCCGTATTCTTAAAAAATTAAACAACGAAGAAGTTGCCATTACTGAATTTGCTGAAATTCAGGATTCAATTTCGCGTTCCGAAAAGAAAAAATTGATAGAGCTGTTCTCGGGGAAAATTTTCAAGGTATTGTTGATAGGTTGTGCTCTCGCCATATTTCAGCAGATTACAGGGATTAATATAATTATGTATTTCGCTCCTTCCATTTTTAAGGCAGCAGGATTTTCTCAAGATTCGGCACTCTTCCAAACTGCCATAATGGGCACTGTTAATTTAACTTTTTCAGTGCTGGCCATGGTGTTTGTCGATAAGGTTGGAAGAAAACCTTTAATGATAATTGGTTCCATTGGAATGGGCATATCGCTAGTTCTATTATCACTTACTTTTATTCTTGACCTTACCCATGGTTATTTGGTATTGTTTTGTATCATGGGTTTTCTTGCTTCATTTGGATTTTCCTTAGGCCCAATTGTATGGGTACTTATTCCTGAAATATTCCCAAATCATTACCGGAGTATGGGGGTAGCGGTCTCAATATTTATTATGTGGGGTGCCAACTTTCTCGTATCATATACCTTCCCCATTTTATTAAAGAACTTGGAAGGATATGCCTTTTTTATATATGCAGCCATGTGTTTTTTATGCCTCATTTTTGTGATCAAATATTTGAAAGAAACAAAAGGCAAATCACTGGAACAGATTGAAATAGAATTTATTGGATAAATTAAAATACGATTATAATGAGTTTGATTTCAGAAACTTTTGAACAAGGGAAAGGCATTTTAAGACTTGTGCCGGTTTTTGTGCCACGTCGCTTTAGTAAAGCAGGTTTACGCCTGAGGTTACACCCCGACGATTATTATGCATGTGGAACAAAGCGGGGTTCTATAAAAGAACGTTGGTTTTCGTCGGTAATTCAATGCATGAACGGCCCATTGGCTCCTGCCGATGAGGGGATGAGCTATGTGCTACCATTCAGTGAAAAGCTCTCGGAAAAGTTCCTATTAAAAGAAACTGTTGATGTGCTTGGCGAACAGATTGTTGGCAAAGAATTGATGGACAAATATGGGGGATGGCCAATGTATTCGAAGTTTTTCGATTATCAGGCGCCGCTTTTCCATCACTTGCATTTAGCGTTTGATAAAGCCGATGCTGTTGGCAGGCTTGGTAAACCAGAGGCTTATTATTACCCTCCACAAATGAATAATTATCCTGGAGAATTCCCGGTAACCTATTTTGGTTTTGACCCCGATGTAACCAAGGATATGGTGCGCGACCGATTACTTAATTATGAAAGTGGAGATAATCGCATCACCGAACTTTCTCGCGCTTTCCGAATTGAGCTGGGCACTGGTTGGTACACGCCACCTGGTGTGGTACATGCCCCTGGGTCTTATTTAACGTACGAACCACAATGGAATAGCGATGTAAACTCGGTATACGAAAACATTACTTCTAACGAAGTGTATCCTTATGAGTTTTTGGTGGAAAACTGTCCGGAAGACAAAAAGCGAAACATTGATTATGTACTAAGCCTTATGGATTGGGAAAAAAATATTGACCCAAATTATAAGAAAACCTATTTCAGAAAACCAATAACCTGTGCACATTCTGATGAAAAACATACAGAAATGTGGATCACCTATGCAAACGATTATATTTCGGCTAAAGAGCTTACCATTATGCCTGGCCAAACGGTTGTAGTGAAAGATGGAGCTGCTTATGGCTGTATTATTATCCAAGGGCACGGACGGTTTGGCGTATACGAAGCCGAAGCATCCGTAATACTTAGGTATGGACAGGCGAGCAACGATGAATATTTTGTTAGCGAAGAGGCTGCAAAAAACGGGGTTGCAATTACCAATCAAAGTAAATTTCAGCCTATGGTAATACTCAAACACTTTGGCCCTAACCATCCCGATGTTCCTAAACAAACAATTTAAAGCTTTAATACGATGCAAAACGTTGAAATAAAGAATAAAAAAATTCAAAAAGCCTTTGAGGAACTAAAAAATGAACATCCCGAAAGGCTAAAAAAAAGACTAAACTTGAGTTGGAGTAATTGGGGGTTTGGTATTGAACCACTTGCCCATTCTGCAGAGCGATTATATAATAACGGTGTTAACTATATTGAATTACATGGGAATCATTATGGTTCTGAATTAGGCTATAAGATACCGGAAACCCTCAGTACCCTTGGCGATTACAACATTAAAGTGGCTGGTGTTTGTGGTATGTTTTCGCCCGACAACGATCTTTCGAGCAACAGGGCGATTCATCGTCAGGAAGCTATTGATTATTTGAAAAGAGAGCTGGAATTTACTTCGGAAGTTGGAGGGGGATATATTCTGGTTGTCCCTGGTGCGGTTGGACGCCCAAAACCCTACGACAATACCGAGTTTGAGCGAAGTATTGAAACCTTAGGTTTAGCTGCCGATTTATTTGTAAAGCATAATGTAAAGGGTGCAATAGAACCCATTCGATCGGCAGAAGTGAGTTTGGTGCACACCATTGCCGATGCCAAAAAATACATAAAATCTCTTAACCATCCGGGTATTGCTCATATTAATGGCGATGTGTACCACATGCAAAGCGAAGAAGCTCACATTGGCGAAGCTTTGCTGGAAGCAGGGGCAATGCTTACGAACCTGCATATGGCCGACAGTAACCGCTGTGCCCTAGGTGAAGGCTCTTTGGATCTCGACACCATTATTATGGCTCTTTATCTTATTGGATTTAATAATGATGGCTGTTACGTAACACCAGAACCGCTGGGGCCTGGAGGCGACCCATACCCTGCCATGCACGGAAAACCAGACAGAACATTACTTGATAAATTAGTAAAACAAACAGTAGAATATTTCCGAACAAGAGAACAAGTTTTGTTAACGTAAAAAAACACAATAAAACAATTTGATTTTTAGCATGATACGAGATATGCTTTAAAAAAGCAAATACAACTAATTTGATTGCCACGGCATTGTTCATTCACTAACGTAAACAATGCTGTGGTTTGCTTTTCGATATTGGTTAGGCGACTGCCCATAAACCTGTTTAAACAAACGGTTAAAATACGACGGGTTCTCGAAACCCACTTCATAGCCAATTTCGTTTACCGGTGTTGAATGGTTCCGTAACAGATGGGCTGCTTCAATCAATCTTACTTTATTCACCCATTCACTTGGCGACTGATTCCGGTATTTCTGCAAAGAGCGTGTAAGGTGTTCCTGTGTTTTACCGCTGAGTTCAATAAACCGGTTAATTCCCTTACTGAAATTTTCCTTCTTTTGCATTTGTTCGCAGGCATAGGTCAACCAACCCGGCACCGGGTCGTTATTCAAGGAATGAGGCCGAGAAAGGAAATTCAACAACACTTGTATTAACAAGGATCGGAATACAGGAAGCAATACATCCGCTCTTTCGTCATTACTTCGTTGATGTATCGAATCAAAACCGGCCAATATAGCCTGCTTACCTAAATTATTCAGCGTTACTGTTTTCATATTAGGTTGACGATCAATGTTTGCCGGCAAAAGATATTCCATGGCTTTGAAGTACTCTTTTTCGGAAAAGGCCACATTGGTGATTTGCGCCGGAACTTTCTCCTCCATCGATTGAAAATAATGAGCATCAATCGGCTCCACATAACACAAATCACCTTTTTTCAGTAGCAGAGATGTCCCATTCACCACATGACGAAGGATTCCCTGCCTTACCAGAAAAAACTCACAGAAATCGTGCGTATGTTCCTGGGTAGGCTGCCTGTTCGAAAACACGGTGTCGGCAATAAAAAAAGGAAAACCCTCTCTGAAAATATCAATATATTTTAACTTCAACACAATATAAATCCTAATTATTAAACTAAAACAAACAAATATAAAACAAATCACATCAATATAGTGCAACTATTGTCAAAATAGTTATTGCAAAGAAAGGAAGTCGAGGTTAATTTTACTTCGAATAAAAAAACAAAGAATATGACAACAATAAATCCTGATTTTTACAAAGAGAACGGCTATTTAATTTATAAGGAACAAGTATTCGATGCAGAGAAATTCGGCAACTTATCGGCCATATTTGAAGAATTATTGGCCACCGAAGGTGCACTTCGATCCGATGAATACGATACGCCACATTTTCGTGATGCACGTTTACTGGAATTCCTTCAATCCGATGAGGTTTTGAATATGGTTGAAAAACTGATTGGGCCCAACATTGGTTTGTGGAGCAGCCACTTCATCAGCAAAGAGCCATATACCGGGCGTAGAACCCCCTGGCACGAAGACAGTGCATATTGGAATGGCCGTTTCGACCGGCTCGATAAAATTGTTACCCTTTGGCTGGCGCTCGATAATTCTACCCTGGAAAACGGATGCATGGGCGTAGTTCCGGGAACACATTTCAACGGTTTTTCAGACTACGAAAACGTAGATACCACGACCAACACCTTCGGTTCCGAAATAAAAAAAGAACAAGTTGAACTCGATAAGGTGGTTTGGTTCGAACTGAACAAAGGCGAATGCTCGTTGCACGATGGCCGCATCATTCATGGGGCTAATGCCAACACAAGCCCAAACAGACGCTGTGGCTATACCATGCGCTATTTTAGCCTCGACATGAAACTAACCGATCATCCGGGGAACAAAGACCACAAAATATATTGGTGCAGGGGTGAAAATATTGCGAACAATCCGCTGATATACTGAATTGGAGCGAAGCGAATTGAAAATAGGCGGAGCCAATGAACTGAGAAACTGAATGAACTGAATAAATTGAAGTCTACCTCTCTCGACAAGCTCGAGGACCAGACAAGCTCGAGGACCCGGCAAGAAACAAGTAACAAACATGAAAGGCATTATTTTCGACATACAACGTTTTTCGCTGCACGACGGTCCGGGTATCCGAACCACGGTGTTTTTGAAAGGATGTCCTTTTGAATGTGTATGGTGTTCGAATCCCGAGTCCATTCATCCCAAGCCGCAATTGGCCTACGATTTCAACAAATGTTCGCAGTGTTTGGATTGTATTGAGGTTTGCCCTACCGGCGCACTTTCTAACAGCGATGGGCAATTACACGTGGATTTCGACTTGTGTAATACCTGTGGAAAATGTGTCCGGAAATGTTCTTTTTCTGCCTTGAAAATTTACGGAGAACAGATGAGTAGTGATGAAATCATTCAGGAAGTTTTGAAAGATGAAAGCTATTTCAAGAATTCCGGTGGAGGGATTACTCTGTCAGGTGGAGATCCGCTATTTCAGTTTAATTTTACCTTTGAATTGCTGACAAAGGCTAAAGAGAACGGCTTAAATACTTGTTTGGAAACTGAAGGCTTTGCACCTCCGGAGCAATTCAGGAAAATACTTCCCTTGGTTGATTTATTCTATTTCGATTACAAACTGACCGACGAGGAGCTTCATTTAAAATATACAGGAAAATCGAATGGAAAAGTTCTGAACGCTCTTCAATTTCTTTGCGAGAACAAGGCAAATGTAGTATTGCGCTGCATTGTAGTTCCCGGCATTAACGATACCGAAGAACACTTTCAGGCAATAGCACAGCTAAGTCATCGTTACGAGGCTATTCAGGGCATACAAATCATGCCTTTTCACTCCTTTGGAAGTGGCAAATATCAGCAAACGGGGAAAGAAAATCACCTTAAAAATTTAAAGACGGTTTATAACGAAATTTGCACCACTTGGATCAACCGCATTGAAAAATTTGGAGGCAAAAACGTTTCAAAAGGATAAAAAATCAACACTCATGGAAGCAACAACAATAAATTATAAAAAAGTTAAGCAATCGGATTTTGGCACCGGCACCAAACCTGTTTTCTCGCACATGGATGAAAACCGGTTTACAAATGATCCCAATGCCACCATCGATCAGTTAAGATTATTTACAGAAACGTACAAGAAATACAGTTTAGGCAGCAAGGGCATTCGCGAAGTTGAATGCCTGAAGGTCCAGTATCCACTTTACTTTTGCGACATCCAAGCGACCGATTTGTTTGCCGGCCGCGACCGATATCCGGCCATTGGTTTTGGAGCACAGGCACATACCTACTTTGGATACTACATGGAGGAACGACTGCTGAACGACTTGCAAAACCATTCTGAATTAAGCCCGGAAAATGCATCAATTATTGAAGAGTTAAAAGCTTTTTGGCGCATTGAAAGCGATGCAGTGAAAACACGTTTGGCTTATCCCGAAAAAATGCAAAAGGTCCTTTCTAAGGATGCCTGGTACAGTGAGCCCATTATTGGAGCGCCACTATACCGCATGTCGGGTACTCAGTGCGATTTCGACAAACTTATTCAACTTGGAATTCCGGGGCTACGAAATGAAATTCAACGCAAAAAAGAGAAAGTTGCTTCAGAATCGGAAGCCTGGTGGATGTACGAGGCCATGCACCGGGCATTGGACCTGTTTTCGGAAGTGGCTAACTTTTATGCCGATATGGCCACAAGCCAATCTTTAAAAGCCGATCCAAACAGGAAAGAAGAATTACAAGGAATGGAAACTGTACTTAGAAACATTAGTACAGCCAAACCACAAAACTTCCGCGAAGCCATTCAGCTGATGTTTCTATATGCCGACATTAGCGGCTCCTACAACTATGGCCGCATGGATGAATATTTGGCCGACCTGCTCGTGAGCGATCTCGACTCGGGAAAAATCGACGAGGAAGAGGCCATTAGGCTTTTAAGTAATCTTTGGTACCTGATGGATGCCAAAGGAAACATATGGGATTGCAGGGTTATTGTTGGTGGAAAAGGACGAAGAAATGAAGAAAATGCCGATCGCTTGGCCTTGATCATCATGGAAACTACCAAAAGGGTAAAGGGCATTGTACCTCAACTTACACTCCGGTTTTACAAAGAACAAAACCCTGCACTTTACCAAAAAGCGCTTGATGTGATCGCCACAGGAAATCCTTATCCCATGCTATACAACGATGAAGTGAACATCCCTTCCGTGGCCAATGCCTTTAAAATATCCACCGATGAAGCGGTAAATTATATTCCTTTCGGATGTGGCGAATACGTGCTTTATCACCGAAGCGTAGGCACACCAAGTGGGGTAATCAATCTTTTGCAGGCGCTTTCGGTGACCCTTCACCAAGGAATCAATCCTGTAACTGGCAAAGCACAAGGACTTCCTAAAAGTGAAATGGAAGCTTTCGATAACTTCGATGGTTTGCTGAGTTCATACAAAAAGCAAGTGGAATATTACATTGAACAGTTGGCCTATCAGGAGAAACTGGAGTACGATATGGCGGCAAAATCAGCCAATTACCTCTATTTAAGCATGCTTTTTGACGATTGTATTGCTGCCGGCTTACCAATTTTTGGAGGTGGTGTTCGTTACCTTGGCGGCACCCTCGAAACATACGGGAACACCAATACAGCCGACTCTCTGGCTGCCATTAAAAAGCTGGTTTACGATGACAAAACATTCACTCTCGACGAATTGATTGAAATGCTCAATATCAATTTTGAAGGTTTCGAAAAAGAACGACAGCTTTTGCTGAACGTCCCGAAATACGGAAACGATATCGCCTTTGCCGATGACATGAAGGTAGAAGTTGACCGCCATGTAAGTGAAGCGGCGCGCGACATGGCTGAAAAAGCAGGACTTCACTCCTACCTGATTGTTATTATTAATAACAGCGCCAATGCTACAATGGGACAACACACCACAGCATCACCCGATGGACGAAAAGCCTTCACCTACATGGCCAATGCCAATTCAGCAACGGGAGGTGCCGATAAAAATGGCTTGACTGCTTATTTAAATTCCATCGTAAAACCAATCACCAAACTTCATGCAGGAGCGGTCCAAAACCTGAAGTTTTCAAAGGATTTACTGAGCACCTATCGTGAACAAACGGAAATGCTGCTGAAAACCTATTTCGAAAATGGTGGTGCGCAGTGCATGATCAATTGTCTGGGAAAATCCGATCTGGAAAATGCCATGAAAGAACCCGAAAAGTATTCCAACTTAATTGTACGTGTTGGTGGTTTTAGCGCCCGCTTTGTGGAGCTGGAACGCGAAGTTCAATTGGAAATATTGAACCGAACCATGTATTAACGTCATTTCACAATAAACGATATGAAACGACCATGGTTAATTTAATCATTAAACACACACGGAAATGATTAAATTAATTTTGAGAGTTCCATCTGGCAATTAAAAAATAAATTATAAACAGATGAAAAACAATATACCATAAGTGTATTGTGGAATTTCAAAATTCAATCAAGCATAAACTGTTAATACACCATGGATATACTTTTTTTCTGCCCTAAATGGGGACTTGAGGATTTATCGTATCACGATTTTTTAGTAAAAGCTAAGTATACAGGTTTTGATGGGGTTGAAATGCTAATCCCAACTGAAAAAGGTTTAAAACAGGAGATCAGGCGCTTACTTGATCAATTTGGATTGAAACTTATTGCCCAGCAAGGAGAAGCTGTTACTGCGCCATTATTTGAAGAGCATATTATTCTTTTTGAAAAGCACTTGCGAAATGCGTGTGAATTAAACCCCTTATTTATCAACTCGCAAACAGGCAAAGACTATTTTAGTTTCGATGAAAATTGCATCCTGATTGAAAAAGCCATGGAAATTGAACTCCAGACTGGAGTTCCAATAATTCATGAAATTCACAGAGGCAAATTTACTTTTGCACCGGTGTTGATGGGTGCATATATGGATAAGTTTCCTCAAATTCGATTTGGTTTCGATATTTCACACTGGTTAACAGTTAGCGAATCAACCTTGCAAGACCCTACACAATCGGCTATTGTTGATAGAGTAATAAAGCATTCGGGGCATATTCATGCAAGAATTGGGCATGAAGAAGGTCCGCAGATTACTGACCCCAGAGCTCCGGAATGGCAGTACGTTGTTGACTTACATAAAGACTGGTGGAATAAAATAGTACAACATGCCCGAAAAAATAAAGCCGAGTTTTTTACGATTACACCTGAATTTGGCCCTGAGCCCTATATGCAACGCCTGCCGTTTACGCAAATGCCTGTCGCCAATCAGCGGGAAATAAATGTGCACATGAAAGACACCTTAAAAGCTTTTTTTGAAAATTAAACACATTGAAACTAAGATTAAACCAACAGAATTCAGAATATAGCATAGAAAAATGGAACAATAATGAATAGCAACCTTTTGCCTTGGAGGTGAATCAATGGGTGACTTCAGGTAACAATTTTCCTATTCCTTTGTAACAAATAGAATAACAGTTCATCGCAACGATAATTAATTTAGCACTTCACTAAAAATCTAATCGTAATTGCTATGAAAACAAAGCTGATTCTCATTTGCATTATCTTATTTACTCTGGCAAGTTGTAAAAATCAAACTGAGCACATTGAAAAGCATTTCAATCCGCCTTATTTTAACGATGCCTGGCCGTGACGCACATTGCCCGGAGATTCCGTTTCAATAACAGGAATGGGCGGATTTGTGCACGACACGCTCTACAGTCCGTCGAACAAGATTGGCATTGGTTATTGTGTGGTATTGCCAAAAACCTACTATCAAAAGGAATATGCCGACACTACCTATCCTGTGATCTATTTTCTGCATGGCTACACCGGCTATGAAACCGCCGATGTTTGGAATGCGGAGTACTATTACAGTCAAACCGCTAAAGGTCAATTCCCCGAAGTTATTATGGTATTTCCGAATGGGATGAATGAATGGTACATTAACAATGCCAATGGAAAAACATTGATTGAAACACACATCATTCATGAATTGCTTCCATTTATTGATCAAAAGTACCGCACCAATAGTTCAGAAAGAGGAATCACCGGCTTTTCGATGGGCGGCTACGGTGCTGTTCGTTATTACCTTAAATATCCCGGGTTATTTAACTATGCGGTATCGATCGATGGTTCACTTTATGCACCTGAACATGTTAGCCTTCCGGATATTATGCCTTCATTTGGCAATATTACCAATTTGAATGAAAACTCGGTTTATAACCTGCTTGACATGGTACTTGAGAACGATTCAATACTTGCCGGATCTTTAAATATTCTCGTTCTTGAAGGAGATCACAACGGAGGTAAACAATTTATTGAATACGCCAAAGGGAAAGGGGTAAACGCCCAATACTTCACTGAAAAACTGGAGCATTCACCATCACTGTTTTACGATCGGTTTTGGCCTGAAATTTTACAATTTGAAAAAGAACATCTGACAAAATGAAACCTTGTGTCAGCTAAAGTTCAGAAATAGAAGGGTAAATTGGAATTTTAATGTTTTTATCGTATAAAAATGAAAATAAACCTTAACAGCTAAATTAATAATCATGAAACGTGCATTTATAGGGTTGGCAATGTTACTGATGTTTCAATTAGCAGCTATTTCTCAAAGCCATAATTATCAGGGGAAAATCATCGAAAGCTTATCTTTTGAAAGTAAAATTTTAAAAAGAAGCGTTAATTACTCGGTTTATTTGCCGTTCGACTACGATTACTCCAATAAGAAATATCCGGTACTTTACCTCTTACATGGCCGTACCGGTAACGAAACCGACTGGCCAAGAAGTGGCCGGATTCAATTTCTTTTTGAAAATGCATTAATTAACGGTGAAGTTCCTGAAATGGTGATCATAATGCCTGCAGCTGAGAATACTTATTATATAAACGATTATAAGGGCGAAGTGCGCTATGAAGATATGTTCTTTCAGGAATTAATACCGACCCTTGAGCAAAAATACCGGATAATAGGGAACAAAGACAATCGTGTCATCTCTGGCTTGTCAATGGGTGGTTATGGTGCCTTGGTATATGCCACGCACCATCCCGAAATGTTTAAAACTTGCGTGGCTTTAAGCGCTGCAGTGCGCACTGAAAAAACCATTCAGGAAATCGAGTCTGACAACTGGAACAAGTGGTTTAGCCCAATGTACCCCGGAACTACCGGGCAAAGCAGGGTGAGTAACCATTGGCGAAAAAATTCACCCATCAACATCATTCACACTGCTGCAATAGATCAAATTAAAACGGTAAAATTCATGATCGACTGTGGCGATGATGACGAACTCGATGAAGCCAATTTTGCCTTGCATCGTGAAATGCGGAACCTTGGTATTGAACATGAATTCACCATTCGCGACGGTCATCACGACTGGATGTATTGGAGAAAAGGTATGGCCGAAGGACTAAAATTTATTGGTTTTTATATCATGGGAGGTTGGTAAGCTGTTCTTTAATTAACAAAAAAGACTTCCACGTTTTTGTAGAAGTCTTTTTTATTGTTTGTTTCTTCAACTTACTTTTTAATAAACTCCTGAACCTTCAGCAATCCATCATTCATACTAACTCCTAACAAATAAACTCCCTGATTCAATCCTGAGACATCAATTTTGCCAGCATTCAAATATTCACCAGCAGCAACAATCGCGCCATTGAGCGTTACAATTTTATAACTTATCACTTCACTTTTCCCGGCAACTTCTACTGAAAGAAAATCGGAAACAGGGTTTGGATAAATACGAATTCCATCGGTTTTGAAAACATCGGCTACACCTGTTTCTGCCTCCATTTTCACTTCCTGACAATCGTTAGTCAACTTAATGGTAGTATCCGGGCTAATACCAAACAAATCGGAACAAATGTTATAGGTAATTCCATCGGCAAAAGGTGTTGAAGGAGTAATTTCTACTTCAAGTGTCCCTGAACCAGCTACAATCGCAATGGAATCGTCACCCAACCACGACCAGCTTGCGGTACCTAAAAACATTCCCACATAACCATCCTGATTGGTTGCATAATTCACAGTAGCTTCAATGTTACCGGTTGTTGTATTGATCATTTTCGAAACAATTGAAATGGAAGGCTCAATTAATTTAACCTCCTGGCAATCGTTGGTCACTTTTATAATGGTATCGGGACTAACTGAAAACAAGTCAGAACAAATGTTGTAAGTTAATCCTTTTTCAAAAGGAGTTACAGGGGTAATGGAAACCTCAAAAGTGCCTGAGCCTGCTTCAATGGCAATGGAGTCGTCGCCCAGCCACGACCAGTTGGAGGCGCCCAAATACATGCCCACATAACCAGCCTGATTCGCATTGTACGAAACAGCTACATCAATATCACCGGTAGCTCCATTAATCATTTTTGAAACGATTGAAATAGATGGTTCAATTAATTTTACCTCCTGGCAATCGTTGGTCACTTTAATGGTGGTATCAGGGCTAACCGAAAACAAATCGGAACAAATGTTATACGTTAATCCCTTTTCGAAAGGAGTTACAGGGGCAATGGAAACCTTAAAACTGCCTGAACCTGCTTCGATAGCGATAGAATCGTTGCCTAACCACGACCAGTTGGATGCACCCAAATACATGCCCACATAACCATCCTGATTAGCATTGTAAGCCACTGTAACATCAATTTTTCCTGTTCCTCCATTAATAACCTTTGAAACAATTGAAATGGAAGGATCGAAAATCTTGACTTCCTGACAATCATTGGTCACCTTAATAGTGGTATCAGGACTTACTGAAAACAAATCGGAACAAATGTTATAGGTCACACCTTTAACAAAGGGCGTTGCCGGCGTAATAGAGACATCAATTGTACCCGATCCTGCTTCAATAGCAATGGAATCGTCGCCCAACCAAGACCAGCCGGATGTTCCCAAAAAGATACCAACATAACCATCGGCTTCAGCAGCATAAATGACTTTTGCTTTGATGACACCTGTGGCGGGATTAATTATTTTTTCCAGAATTGAAATTGAATTCTCACTAAAACCTCCAATTGCAATTGAAAAAACGAACACGAATAAGAAATTTTTTTTCATAGATTATTCTTTAAAGAGTTTGAAAATTATCACACGATATTAATAAGGATCCGGATTAAGCAGGTCTCGTTTTGTATCGAACATCACCAACACAGGTTACATGTAATAACAACCCCATAAATTCGTAACATCTGATATTTTAACACGGTTACATTTATAGGTAAGAAATGAAACATCTGCTTTTATTAAGAAAATAATTGGTTACCAACAACCTTCCCAAATGTTTCAAGCCAACTGTAAACCAAATCATTCTAACTAATTTCAGTTCGTCAAATGTTTCTAATAAGCTTGAAAAGACAATTAAGGAACAAGGGGTAAAATTCTAAAACTAACTGGTATGGGGAAATTTATAAACTTTAGGAGAATCTCCTATAAAATAGGATTATTGATAATTGTCACCGAATTCATTGCTCTTTTTGCTTTGGGCGTATTTTACATTAACAGGTTTAGCAAACAAACCGATAAAAGCTTAAATCAAAACTTTCAAACGCCAGCCTATTTAATGTCTAAGGGGCTTTTGCGTTATGAAACTGCCGAGGATAAAACCATTATGGAGAAATTGGTGGGCGAAACCATTGAAGATTGCATTGTAGTAGGCGCTAACGAGCAGGTTTATTATTCATTGAATACAGAATATAAAGGCAAAAGTAAATCTGAAGTTCCCATCATTCGTGGGTTCGAAGCATTGCAATTGGAGCTGGATGAGGATGTATTTAAACAAGTGGAAACCGAAAAGGGTCGGTTTTTTGTATCCATCAGTCCTATTAGGCTTGATGACGGTAAATTTCTTGGACATTTATTTATATATGCACGAATGGATCGCATGGAAATGGAAAAAAGTTCAATACTTTGGCTGTTCATTATTGGCTCTTTTTTATGCATTATCATTACTTCAGCAGTAATAATTTTCCTCACTAAATACTATTTTACCAATAATATCAATCAGGTTCTACTTCGATTAACCGACATTCAGGATGGGAAACTTTCCAATAATAATCTGGAGGTTAAATCCGAAGACGAAATTGGTTTGTTAAGCCAAGCAATTAACAACCTTAATCATAAACTTAGAGAAATTGTCATTCACATTACTTCTGGTGCGATTAAAGTGAATGAAGCCAGCAATAAAATCGATTTAGTATCCCGAAAAATTGCAGACGGTTCAAGCCACCAGGCTTCATCGGCCGAGGAAGTTTCTTCAGCAGTGGAAGAAATGGCTTCAATGATTGAAAACAACACCGATAATGCCATTAAAACCCAGGAAATATCGATACAAGCGGCTGAAGGCATTCAGTTGCTGATTCAGAAAGAGGAAGAAAGCCTTAAATACATCCAACAAATTTCTAAAAAGATTTCGGTAGTCAATGAGATTGCGTCCCAAACCAATATGCTGGCCTTGAATGCAGCGGTCGAAGCTGCGCGTGCCGGAGAACACGGAAAAGGTTTTGCCGTGGTGGCCAGTGAAGTGCGGCGGCTGGCTGAAAACAGCAGAATTGCTGCAGATGAGATTAATTCTTTATCTGAAAAGTCGGTTGAAATCACCCAAAGCACCCATGATTTTATGATGAAACTTGCTCCTGAGATTGAACAAACTTCTATTTTGGTTAACGATATAGCCCATTCAAGTAGTGAACAAAATCAGGGTGCCACTCAAATCAACAGTGCCATTCAGGATTTAAACATGATTATTCAGCAATACACTTTAACCGCTGAAGAAATGGCTCATGATTCAAATATTTTGAAAGTAGAGGCCAACGAATTACACCAGCACATCCAATTTTTTATGGTTAAAGACTAAACGCAATTTGAACTCCAGTTACATCGCATTAATGTCATAAAAATTGAAACAATGAAACGAAAAATAGATACACACATATTTTTGTTGGTTCTGCCACTTTTGCTTTTGATGGGCTGCAACCGCTACCAATATATCGATATCAAAAGCAACCAATTGAACATCGTTAAGCAAACCAAAACCATTAACATGATTGGCCATTGGAAAGGGGAAGGCGACCGCGAAAAATTTGTAACCAATACTGTTCTTGATTATGGTTTTAAAAACCAGGAAATCAAAATCAACTTAAAATTCCCGGAAGAGGTTTATTTCGACAACCTAAACCGGGAAAAAAGTGAAGTTAATTTCCTTCTGAATATGATCACACAAGACAGCATTGATTGGGATATTATTAAGTTGAACGATCTTTATCAACCCATTAGCGAAGCATTGAATGATCCCAATTGGCCAAAAAAATACCTGGTTGATTTTAGTGAGTATCCTGAATTCAGGGAAGGTTCATTGCCAGAAACTCTTTCGGATGAAACCAAGGCCGAATGGAATGGCATTATTCCAGGACCCTATATCGAAGGACAGTATTGGGCGCTTTGGTACAATAAAAAGGTGGCTGAAAAATTGGGCATTGAAATCAAACAATTTGGAATGACTTTCAATGATTTCGCCGGATATTTGAAAGCTTGTAACGATTACAATCTGCAACATTCAGAAGATAAAATAATCCCGCTGTACGAATCGTATGTTTGGGAAACCACCAACATTATTCCGCTTATGCTTTTTGCCTCGTTGCTGGATAATAAGGAAGAATTTGTTTCAAAAAAGATTACACAAAAGCGATTGGATGCCTGGGGAAAAACCCTCGAAGCCATGGAACAAATTGCCCCTTACCACCCTGTTGACCCTTCGTGGAAAACCACTGAATGGAGCAGTACCCAGAAAATGATGCTCGACGGAGAATGCCTGTTTTACATTAACGGATCGTGGATGTATAATATATGGAAAGGCATTGATGAACAAAAGGTTTTAGACTGCGTGCCTGCTGAATTCCCCTGCTTCCAACCTCACAAATATTATCCTGCAGGCTATCAGCTCACCTGGGCTGTACCTAAAAATGCCAGAAATAAAGATGAAGCCGTTAAATTGCTTCTATCGATGACCAAACCGGCCACCGCTGAAATTTGGGGCCGATACACCAAGTGTCCAACGGGAATTAAGGGAAACCTTTCGAATGCTGCTTTGGGTACCGATCAATTCGAAGTATATTCGAATTATATTCAGCAGAATTTTGGTAAAAACCACTTCAAATATTCGTATAACAGCACATGGGTGTTAAATGATAAAAATGCCGAATTAAACCTGCGCTACCGCGAAGTAATGGATGGTGAAATGACCGCTCCTGAGGCCATGAAAATGATTAAGAGAGAAGTAAAACAATAAGTGGCTTGATTAAGTCTTTAGTTAGTTTTTTATTGAAAGAAGTTCCGTTCATGCGAACGGAACTTCTTTAATCTAATTTGTCTGTATCTTAAAGATAGGAGGCCTTTCCAAAGGCAGATCAATTATATGTATTGCCTTATCCCCTCATCTGCCTATACTCAGTTGGAGTCTTTGATGTATTTTGCTTGAAAGTTCTCGAAAAATAAGCCAAACTTTTAAAGCCTGTTTCTTCAATGATATGTTTTAATGGCATATCGGTTGTGAGCAATAAAAATTGAGCTTTTTCAATCCTTTTCTTAATGATAAATTCGCACGGTGGAACCAACACAATCGATTTAAAAACCTTTGTGAAATGGTCGCACGATAAGCAAGCCATTTTTGCCAAGGTTTCCATCTTTATATCCTCTTTCAAATTAGCCTGAATATATTTCAGAATTGCCTGAATATTATACCTGATCATTAAGTTATCCGTTGGAGTGCCTTCCTCAATAATAAACCGTGATAACAATTGTTCCAAAATCCCCCTTGATTCTATTAAGTGTTTTGCTTGCGTGTATGTATTGCTTCTGTTCATCCATTCTTTAGTTTGATAAACTGAAGGGTCGGGATGAGGAAGTTCCAAATCAGGATTAATCTCCAAAAGCCTTTCAAATAAGAGGAGGTCAAGTCGAGTACTTTCAACCTTCCTTTCTGCCTTATATAAATTGTAAACATTAAGCCCATTTATCAGTATAGTTCTAAAATGAACATAATAGTGAATCAAATCTTTCTCAAAATGATAGGAGCAAGGGGTAAAACTTGGTATCAGGTACAGAAATTTTGGTTCAAGATCAATTTTATGACCATCCAGCATAATCCACCCTTTCCCATCGGTGATTAAATACAATCGTGAAAAAGGACTAATAACATATGGATACTCCAGCACAGACTCAAATCGTGATAAGGCAATACTCTTAAGTTCGAAATTAATTAGATTAGATGCAAATTCTTGAGTCAATAGGTATATTATTAGTTAGTTGTAATCTATCTTATTCGGATTAAATAAATTTCAAAAATAAATTCATGACGGAAATGTTCAAATATAGATCGAAATATTACGATATCAAATGATGTGGAAAAATTATTTTTGAACACATTCTTATTGTTAAGAACCGGATTCTTTTTCAGACGATGTGTTTGTTTTAGAATTTCATTAATCAAAACGAAGTAATATGAATCCAAGTAATTATTTTGGTATGACCTCTCGAGAAAGAATTTTAGCTGCTATCAATCACCAACAGCCAGATCGTGTTCCTATAGATTTAGGGGCGACACCCAGCTCCGGCATTTCGGCTATTGCTTATAGTAATTTAGTCAAACATTTAGGAAAAGAGCATTTACCGGTTCACATTTATGATGTGGTTCAGCAATTGGCACAGCCTGACGATTCAATCATTGAGCACTTTGGTATTGATGTAATTGATATTGGCCGGGGATTTAATGACAAGGCATCAGATTGGTCGCCTACAACTTTAGCAAACGGCGATAAAGCCTTCTACCCAAAATGGTTCAAGCCTTTAGCACGTCCCGACGGATCTTTTGTGACCTTTGACGATGACGGAGAAAGCATGTTGTCCCTCATGCCCAAAGGCGCAACTTTTTTCGATCAAACCTATTTTCCGTATTTGGATGGGTATCCCTGTAATTATGATCATCTGGATGCGGAGATGGGACGAGTTTTATGGGCACGACACGCTCATAGTCCATGGGACCATGCTGCCGATGACGATTTCTGGGAGCAGCTTCGATCAAAAGCTATTTATTTCAAAGAAAATACCGATAAAGCCTTAATGATTGTTTGTGGGTGCAATCTTTTTGAATGGGGAACCTTCCTGCGTCGTATGGATAATTTCTTAATGGATTTAATGCTCGATCCTTATAATGTTGAGAAATTATTGGATGCTCTCATGGTAAGACATCTTGCAACACTCGAAAAAGTGTGTAAAGCGGTTGGTGACGTTGTTGACATTATCCGCTTTGGCGATGACCTGGGCATGAGCCAGGGACCATTTATGGATCCGGAGGTCTACCGCCAATTATTTAAACCCAGACACAAAATCCTAAACGATTATGTAAAAGCCAACAGTAACATGCACACATTTATTCACTCCTGCGGTTCAATTTCTCTCTTAATGCCGGATTTAATTGATGCCGGTATTGAAATTTTTAATCCTGTCCAAACAAATTGTTATGGAATGGAACCCGGGTTCCTGAAAAAAGAGTTTGGAGATGCGTGTACGTTCTGGGGTGGTGGTGTAGAAACGGTAGGTACCCTAAATGTAGGAACACCACAGCAAATCCATGATCAGGTCATTGAGCGTTTAGAAATTATGTCGAAGGGAGGAGGATTTGTGTTTAATACGGTACATAATATTTTACCCGATGTACCACCGGAAAATATCGTGGCCATGTTTAACGCTGTTAACGAATTTAATAAAAGAATAGATGAAAAAGCAATTAGGAGATAAGGAATATATGGTGAAAAAGCATACCACAGTCAACAAACGAGTATGCTTAGCATTAGATTTAAAAAACGATCAGGAATCACAGGCAAAGTATAAATGGCACCACTTACCCGAAAACGTATGGAAGGAAATTAATGAAGGCATTAAAGCATCGGGAGTAAAAGTGATGGATATCTATAACATTGATATGCGCATGTACATGATTTGCGAAGTTGATGCTGAAGCAGATTTTGATACAATATGGAATGAGATGGGAACCTATCCGCGTCAATCGGAGTGGGCCGAACTCATGGCCAATTTTCAACAGGCCTTACCTGGTCATAAGCTGGAGTGGTTAAAAATGGAAAGGGTTTTCAGTCTTGAGAACGCATAATAAGAAGAAGAATAACAAAAACAACAATGAAAGAGATATTTGAAAAATTAGCAAGCTGCATTGAATTTGGTAAAATCAGCGAAGGGTCACCTTATCCTCCAAATTTAAAAGGTGAGTTAGGGGCCGATGAGCTAACTAAATTAGCACTGGAGAAAGGAGCAAGCGCAACAGAAGTTTTAAATGAAGCCTTAATTATTGGCATGGAGAAAATCGGCATCAAGTTTAGAGACGGGAAGGTTTTTATCCCTCAGGTTCTAATGTCGGCAAAGGCAATGAGTACTGCAATGGAGCACATAAAACCATTGTTAAAAGAAGATGGTGTTCAGCAAAAAGGAACACTGATCATTGGAACCGTTGAAGGCGATCTTCATGATATTGGTAAGAATTTGGTCGGCATGATGGTGGAAGGAAATGGGTGGAACGTAATTGATTTGGGAACTAATGTTAATGCCGAAACTTTCAAAAAGGCTGTGGCCGAGAACCCCGGGTGTTTTGTAGCACTTTCTGCATTGCTAACAACTACCATGGCAAATATGGCAACTATTGTAAAAGAACTAAAAGATCAAAATGTCCATACCAAAGTATTGATAGGAGGAGCGCCAGTTAGCGAAGAGTTCAGGATAAAAATTGGAGCAGATTGCTATTCTCCCCATCCACAAGGAACCATTGAGTACATGAATACACACATTGCATAAAACAATCTGATAATGAATGGTATTGAATTGATAGCAAAGGCCATGCGCCTTGAAGAAGTTGAAAGAATTCCCTGGGTACCATTTGTTGGTGTTCATGCCGGCGAATTGTTGGGTTTGTCAGCAAAAAAATTCCTGAAAAGTACAGAAGACATTGTAGCGGGTGTTAATAAAGCTATTGAGCTATATCATCCCGATGGTATTCCCATTGCATTTGATTTACAGATCGAAGCAGAAGCACTAGGTTGCCAATTGATATGGGCCGACGATAACCCACCTGCAGTAGTAAGTCATCCTTTGGCTGAAGGAAAATCAATTGATGAGCTGCATATTCCATGCAAGTGTAAAGGAAGAATTTCAACGGTACTGGAAGCAACCCGAATTTTGAGGGATCAGCATCCAGATTTGGCGTTATATGGATTGATAACCGGACCATTTACTTTGGCCTTACACCTTTTAGGTACCGACATCTTTATGAAAATGTTTGAAGATCCGGAGTATGTGCATAAATTGATGCGATTTGCAACTGATGTGGCTAAATTTATGTCGCAAAACTATATTGAATCCGGAGCTGATGTTGTCGCCCTGGTAGATCCAATGACAAGCCAAATCGATCCCTTGTCATTCGAAACATTCGTTTCGCCTTACGTTACTGAAATCTTCGACTTTATAAGGGAAAATGAAGCATTGAGTTCCTTTTTTGTTTGTGGTAATGCACAACAAAATATTGAGGTAATGTGTCGGTGTAAACCAAACAATGTATCGATCGACGAAAACATCCCACTAGAATATGTTAAAACCATTGCATTAAAACATAAAGTAAGCTTTGGAGGAAATATGAAACTTACAGTGGTATTGCTTATGGGAACAGAAGAAGATTCACGACGTGATGCACTTAACTGTATGGATATTGGTGGAAAAAGAGGATTTATTTTGGCTCCCGGATGCGATCTGGCAATGGCTACTCCTAAAGAAAACCTGATCGCAGTTGTTGAACTCGTTCACGATGAATTGTTGCAAGGAGAGCTGCGCGCTTCAGAGGCCGTGACTGCATCCTTTGATAAAATTGATTTGTCAAACCATTGGGAAGATGAGAAAGTTGTTGTTGACATTATCACCCTCGACTCTTCATCATGCGCACCATGCCAATACATGGTTGATGCCGTTATGCGGGCGAAAGACAGGTTTGGAGATAAGATAATTTGTAAGGAACATAGAATAAAAGATAAAGCAGGGGTTCAAATGATGATGGCACTTGGGGTTCAAAATATTCCCACGGTTGTAATGGATGGAAAAGTAGAATTTATTTCGCAAATACCTCCTATTGCAAAAATTGAGGAGCGGATGGAGCAGCACCTTTCCAATAAATTGAAAATAGAAATAGGTGTACCAATGGAATAAAACTTCATTGGTGCACTTAACTTGTTTCGAACATGGCAAGCTTTTATTTGATAACTGGCTTTTTGGGAAGTGGAAAAACAACCCTTTTAAAGAATATCTTATACGAGATAGGAAACAAAAAGAAAATTGCCATCATCCAAAACGAATTTGCATCTACAGGCATTGATGGGAAAGAACTTAAGCTGATAAATGATCAGTTTAAATTGGTGGAAATCAATAATGGGTCGGTTTTTTGTGTGTGTCAGTTAGGTAATTTCATTGATACCATCCACCAAATATTGGAAAACTATCAGCCAGAGATTATTTTCCTGGAAACTTCAGGATTAGCAGATCCAATAAGTATCTCCGAATTGCTAATGCACTCATCGTTCAAAGGAAAAATACGTCTTGAAAAAATAATCACAGTTGTCGATTCGCGCAATTTTGAACGGGGCTTGCAACTAATGCCCCGATTCAGACATCAATTAATGGTGGCAGATACTATTCTGATGAATAAGGCGGAACTTGCAAAGCAATCGTTAACCGGAATTCATAAAAAGGTTCTTGAGATAGCTCCATTTGGGTCCATTATTCATACCGATTTTTGCCAACTTTCGCTTAATAAATTATTCAATTTACCTGCATCTGAACTAAATCATCTTCAATTTAATGGTCATGAATCAGCAGGAAGACCCAGCGAAGTGCAAACCTTGGTGTTGAGAACCGGAGATCAACTAAGTCATCAGGGATTACTTGATTTTGTGGGATTTTTAAAAAGAAATAGTCTGAGATCAAAAGGTTTTGTGAATTTATCAGATGGACGAAAAGTCATTTTTCATACCGTATTCGATGATGAAGATATTACGGAGATAAAAGGCTACATGGGCCTCACCGAAATCATTGTATTTACATCAAACCTGCAACTGGCCGAATTAAGGCAGCAGTTTAAATCAAGATCAGATTAACATGAACATAAAAGAGTTTTCGATTTCATTTGAGGATTTAGCGCTTTGTCGGCAGGATATTTTCAAAATGATGAAGATGGAAGATGAGCCTTCCGACCCATTCCCCCAAATGGTAAATCAAATCTGGGTACAACTTCCAAATATTAGCTCCATAAAAGGAGGCTGCCGAATCATTGAAAACCCCGTGTTTAATAAAGAAACATACTCGGTAGAGTTAGATGGAGAACGGTTCTTTCTGGGAAAAACCGTTTTTAACTTACTAAAAAAAGCCGAATCGTTAGCGCTGTTCGCTTGTACTGCGGGCGAAGGAATTGCGAATGCATCGAAAAAGCTGATGGATAATGGCGATTTTATGGAAGGGTATATTGCCGATACAGCCGGAAGTGTTATTGTAGAAAAAGCAATGGATTTAATTCAAAATAAGCTGAAAGAGTCAGTGCGCATTTCTGGTAAGTTTATTACCAATCGATATAGCCCCGGATATTGCGATTGGAGTGTAAAAGAACAACACAAACTTTTTAGTTTTCTGCCCCCAACGTTTTGTGGCATTACCTTAACAGATTCATCTCTAATGCAACCCATAAAATCGGTTAGTGGAATGATTGGTATTGGATCGAACGTAAAATACAATGAATACACCTGTAATATATGCTCAAGTTCTCATTGTTTATACCGCAAAAAATAATTGTACATTAATTTCAACAATTCTTGAAAATGATATTAATCAATGAACTACCCCTCTGCAAGCAGAAAGGGTAGTTCATTTTCAAAAATATCACCAGGACTATTAATTTCCTAAATCGCCATTCATGAATATCAAAATCAGGAAGGGCTATATTAAATCACTAAACCTGATTTGAGTTAATCGTTAATTTGCAACTTAAATACCGGCAATCGTTCTAAGGGTACATGTATTTCAAAAATTTTGGCTCCACTATATACTTTGCCATCATCAGCAATCCACTCTCCTTCGGGTAAAATAATTTTTCGCGAGAAGCTTTTATCAACAACCGGAGCCACAAGAATTGTTGGTCCTAACAAAAACTGATCCTTTACATTCTTAAAACCTTCGTTGGGATAATAATATTCCATTGAACCAATAATCGGCTCCCCGTTTTGCGCCGAAAGTTCAGCCAATTGTATAATGCGTTCTGTGTATTTATCCCTTATTTCAACCGCCGTTTTAATGGCTTTTAAATGTTGTTCATCCAATACCCTCCAAGGTGCCACCGAAAATTGCATCATGGGCATTAAAGCATGGCATTGTGCCGAACGTACAACTAAATCCTGATCGAAATCCTTTCCTGGCTGAAAACTGGTCCACTCGCCTCCACCAATCATATCGGGGCACGAAAAAGTATAACCCACCAGACTTTCGGTAGTCATGTGAGGGATTAACAACTGTAAATCGTTCCAGGAATGAAACTTATCGTGTAAACGTTGGGCCAAAGGTTTACCGGCTAATTTCCAACATGCTCTGAATTCATTCAACGAATATTTTAGTCCCAATTCGGCATACAAAAAGCAATGATCGTTGGGTGTAGCTTTGGCCTGACTTAGTGCATATTCTGGATAAAAATTCATATCGCCGCCGTCAAACTTAAAACCATCAATGCCATATTCCTTCATTAGAAATTGCAATTGTTCATCGAACCAGCCAATAGCTGCTTTGCTGGTAAAATCAAGACAGGCAGAATAGCCATTCCACCATTGAATAATGGCCGGTTTTACAGCCGTTTCATAGTCATAATTAGATTGTTCACTATCCATGAGTAAAGCCTTTTTCTTCAACAATTCATCCACCACCAAGTAACGATCGGGACAAACAAAAGGAACCACCCAAAGCATTACCTTAAACCCCATGGAATGTAATTCATCCATCATACCTTTGGGGTCAGGAAAACGACCGGAGTGAAATTTCCAAATGCCGTAATTCTCCTGCCACGATTCATCAATCATTAAAACACCTGGAGGAAAACCATTCGCAATAATTCCTCGCGCATATTCCAATACTTTCTCTTGCGTATGATAATAGGTTAATTCAATCCAGGTATTGTATTGTGGCTTTGCAAACAAGTCGATATCGGGCATTTTTCCCGAGGCTGGGAAAAATGCCGCTGACGCATAGTTTCTCGCTTCGGGCAAAGAAGATCCTGAACGCCCATATAAAATCTGACTTGAATTATCAGTTACAATAATCTTGTCATTCTTTATTTGAAACCGATAAGGCCCTTCGCTCCACACGTACAAACCTTTGTTGCTCAGCAGTAGGGGCTGTAATTGATTGTAATTATTATTGGCATAGAAATCGAAAGAATAATCCTCTTTGAATGGCATCAAATGCCCTTCTTTAATGGCTCCCGACCATATCTGTTCACCCTCCAATAGAGGGATATTAAGAGAATTGTTTTTTTGCTCCAATATTGATATTCGATTCTTCAATTCTTTCAGTATTTCAACTTCCTCCTGCCTGATTACCCCATCGCGATTGGGAGGACAATTCAAAATCAGAATATTATCCTCAGCCGTAGCTATTTTATACAGTTCAAATAGTTCATCTATGGTTTTAAAGGTATGATCGTCGGTATGATAAAACCATTTTTCGCTGATACAAACGGTGGTTTCAAAAGGCATGTAATAGAGCTGCCCATTGTGTGAATACAATTTTGGATCATTTTTAACCGGCAAATAGGGATCACCTAAACGAAAATCACTGGGGAAATAGCGTATGGGATATCCTTCTTTGTATTCGTGAGGAAGTACCGAATGGTATTCCACTTTATAGTCGATATTATTAGGCAAACCAATGCTCCAGTTGATCCCAATCTGACAATTGGGTTCGCGCGATTTAATGATTTGGTATATATCCTTAAGTGGCCAACGATCGTTACTTTTAGCCCAGCCACCATCAAACCAAAATTCAATAATGGGCGTGTATTTTTCTGTAATATCTATCAGTTCGTTGAGTTGATTCAACATATATTTACTGTACGCTTCGTCGCTGGCCGGATCTTCATTATCATCGTTGAAATTGCGATCCCACAACGAATAGTATAAGCCCAGTTCAATACCATATTTCTGGCATGCTTTGGCCACTTCTTCAATAACATTTGTTGTGTTACCCGAAGCGCCCACATCATAGTTGGTGAACTTACTGTTCCACAAACAAAATCCTTCGTGGTGTTTGGTCACCAGAATCACGTACTTCATGCCGGCATCTTTGGCTGTTCTAACCCAATTTTCTGCATCAATAGCAGTGGGTTGATAAACCGAAGGATCGGACTTGCCATCGGACCATTCAACATTCAAAAAAGTGTTCATTCCAAAATGGATAAACATGCCATATTTTCGTTCAATTTGCTTTTGCTGAGCATCACTGGGCGTGGACGATGCCACCGGGAGAATTTCTTTATTCCTGGTATTCATTATAGTTAATATTACAAATATTAAGTAGCTAAATTTCATTCACTTGATAATTCATTAAAATTTTTGAAAAGTTTTGCTCAGCTTTTGACTGTGGTTTAGCACAACTTCCAGAATATACATTCCTGGTTGTAACGAACGGATATCCAATCTTTCCATGAGGGTTGTGGAAATAATGGGTTGGAGTTCTGTTTTACCATCGAGGCTAAAAACTGTAACACTAAAGGATACCAATTTATCTGTTGTCAGCTGAATATTCAGAAAATCTAACGAAGGATTCGGATAAATATTAAGTTGATTTTCCTTATTTAAAAGGTGAAATCCTGTCTGCAAGGTTTCGCCCAAGGCTTCGTAGCACCCTAAATCAATAGCCGTTCGCATGGCTCGTGCATTTCCTGCCAAATCGGTTGAAGCTTTTCCGTATTCCATTGTTCCTGCATCAATTGCCGGACTACCTTCCTGCAACATAAAATTGGCCGACGTGGAATCAATTGATGCATTTACAAATAAAGGATCGGTAGAAAAAAGATTATTGGCCTGTTTTACTGCACTTGCCCCCACCAAATTATGAAAAGCCTTGTCAGTTGGTTTCGAAATATTAAAAGAAAGGTTGTTATTAAATGTAATGTTCTTGGTTGAATGACTGCCGTATTGGGCAATTAAAAACGCGGAATTGCTTGCGCTTAAAGAAAAGCCCATATCGGTATTACATACGGCAATGTTATTCACCATCCGAAGATTATCGGAATTGGAAACTCCAATTTCGCCGCGCCAGGTTCCTTCTGAATCCCTTTTACTATTGAGGTAACAAGTGTTATTCCGAACGGTCACATTTTCGGTTAAGTAAACCTGAATGCCACGCCCTCCATTATCGAAACACAAGTTCCCTTCAACTAAAGTTTCTACATTATTGTAACCGTCAAGGCTACAAATTGTAAAATCATGGCCGGTTTGAGTACATTTCAGATCATCGATAATAATTCCGTTTCCATCGGTCATGGCTGTTTCAGGACCGTTATCGTTGTTAAAACAGATGTTGTTGCGAACAATGTTATGCAAACCCTCCGTATTGTCTGAATTGAACCCTCCATATACTGAAATGCCACTTCCTGCATAAGGCATTAACCAGCCATTTCGGGTGCAAATATTATTTTCGATGCTTATAAAATCGCAATCCCAAATCTGAAAACCCGACTGACCACAGTCGTGGGCATAACAATTTTGAATGGCAATATGATGATGTCCCTGATTTGCAGCCACTCCTGAACCATAGGTGCCCGTAGTCTGCAGGTCGAAACCATCGATAATAATGTAATTGGCTTCCACTGCAATACAATTAGAGGAAGTGGATCGAATTTTAGCCTGATGTTTATTAATCGCTTTTAATGTAATCCAATAATCTTCAACGCCACTAACGGTCATGATTACATTTTCGGTATAAGTTCCATCGGCCACCCAAACAATGTCACCATCCAGCGCTTCATCAACGGCATGTTGAATAGTTCTAAACGCATCATTAATATCGGAACCAGTATTGCTATCACTGCCAGCCGGACTTACGTAATATTCGTTAGCAGATAAATGAATTCCAATAAATAGACAAAAGGTAAAAAACGTAATTTTAGTAAAATATAGTCTCATAGCTAATTCGATTATTGATTTTTATATATTTCGAAATGGTTACAGGCAAAAGATGAGTAATCCAAAAATTATTAAGAAGGTAACAACAGTTACCATCAGATAAATTGAAAGCAGGTGACCTTTGCTGTTTTTTAAGGTTTGCACTTCCATTCTTACATTGACTTCATCAAATGTGTTCATTTTGAGTATTCTGTTTTAAATTAAAGATATGGCTACAAATTTCAAAATAATAGCTTAACTATGCTCAAACACTGATACACGTATATGATAGTGATGTTACAAGTGTCGTGAAATATTCTACTGTGTCTGTATTATTTGGATGCAAAATCAACGAACCTGGCGAGTAGCCTATTTATTGGCCTAAGTGCGTATATAAAAGCAAAGATCAGCACTTGCCAATCTTTGCTAAACACATCTAACTTTCCCAGAAAGTCATTGAATAAAACTTAAACTATTAAAACTACCTACCTATTCTATCACTCTAATGTTTAACGACTTAACATCCAGCATACTGTTTCCGTATTCGTCAACGGTGGTTGCGACCCATGTCACCACATAAGTGGTGTCACCTTTTGAACCTGCATCGACGTATGTATAGGTGAGCTGGCCTGATTTAACATCCACATCACGGCCAACATTCGCAGGATTGTCAAGCGTTTTGGCAGCATAAAGCATCTCTTCACCATCAGGTCCTGTATATTTCCGCTCCTTTTCAGTATAAGTCATTTTTTCAGGATTCTCAGAATAAACTGCACCTTTACTACCTGTCCACACTGAAATAAAGTCTGCTACACCTTCGTTTTTGAAAATGAGCGGTTCGTTTACTTTTATGGCATTTACATCAAGCTCATTTAATACATTTACATCCATGATCTTAAAATCGGCCACCGGCTCAATAATTTGATCCTGACATCCCGTTAAAAAGATGGCTGCTCCGGCAACAATTGCCAACAAAAGCTTATTTATCTTCACGTTCATGATTTTCTAATTTTAAGTTGAAACAAATTAATATCCGCTGTTCTGATCTAAAGCGCCTTTTGAATTTCTGATTTCAGAAAGCGGTATAGGTAAGAATTCATTGGTTCCCTGTTCAAATGGATCGTCAACATTATGCAGTTTATTGTTGGCATAAAAATCCTTAAGTACCTGTTTGGCGTCGCCCCAACGAAGCAAATCCCAATAACGATGTCCCTCCATAGCCAGCTCAACGCGGCGTTCATGCTTAATTACGTTTAGTAAATCGGCACCTGAAACTGACGAAGGCACATCAGGCAAAGCGCTGGAATTATTGGCATCACGACGAGCCCTGGCTCTAACCTGGTTGACCAAACTGATGGCCGTTGCAGCATCCCCTTTTTCGTAAGCAGCTTCAGCCGCAATCAAAATCACATCGGAATAACGCAGTAGCCTGATGTTGTTGGGTGAATTGGAAAAGTTTCCAGGCATGGTAATTAATGGCAATAATATTTTTTGACTGCAATAACCGGTGTATAACTGAGTTTGACCTTCGCCGTTGGTCATGGCATAGCTAGGATCGAACCAGGCAGGTTCATTTTCAAAAACAATCGTCCAGTCCATACGTGGATCTTGCCATTCGGCAGAATCTTTACCAGTTGATTCCCATTTGCCGTTCACAAAAGTTTTCGAACTGTTTTCATAAGCATCCACCAAATTCTGTGAGGGCAAATCAAAACCCCAACCACCCATACTACGCGAGCGATAATAGGTAGCAATGGTATTTCCATTGTTTCTGCCGTGATAAGCATCTCCTGCGCTCATGAATTCGATTTCAAAAACCGACTCTTTGCTATTTTCACCTTCATCATGAAAAATTGCACTGTAATTGACGGAAAGGTTGTATTTGCCCGACTGAATCACCTCATTGGCTGAAGCATACGCTGCGTCCCATTTTTCCTGCATTCCAGAGAATCGTTCATCACCTGAATAATTTTTGGCGTAGCTCGATTCGAAAATTAATACTTTGGAAAGCAAGCCCAGCGCAGAACCGCGATTAGCATGTCCGTCAAACGATTCAACCCAGGGAAGAGCATCTGCAGCATCCTGCAGGTCCGTTTCAATTTGATGGTAAACTTCAGCCACAGGAGTTCGGGTAACCGTGTAAAAATCGTTAGCTCCTAAGGTTTTTGTAAACAATGGAACAGGACCAAAAACCCGTACTAAATGAAAATAGCAATAAGACCTTATGAATTTTGCTTCGGCAATGTACTTTTCTATTTCTGCCTCGCTCAACTGCCCGTCGGCATTATGGGCATTCTCTATAACAAGGTTGCTCCGATAAATCCCCTGATATAAGCCGGTCCATACATCAGCAAGAATATAATTATCCGACAATGCTTTACATTGTGACATGGCAACCATTTGGGGATCTTCGCCAATACCTCCACCAACTTCAGCATCGTCGGAATTGGCATCACCCAATAAGAAATGTCCATGACAAAAGGTTTGTCCTATTATTAATCCATCATCAAGGTCAGCAGCTTTAAACACAGCATAAGCTGCAGTAAGTGCTTTATCTAAATCGTCCTTATTTTTATAGAAGTTTTCCACGGTTAAGGCCGCGTTGTTTGGTGTTTCCAGAAAATCCTTGCTACAGCCAAACAGCAGTGCCACAAAAGCTGCAATCAGGATATATTGACTTATTTTTGTTTTCATACGAATTATATTTATTTATAAGGTTGTATGGAACTTACATGTCGGTTATTCTTCATTCTTTGTGATAAACTGCAACATGTTCGTTTCATATTCGTAATTCTATTATTTACGTGATCAATTGATTAAAACTTAATTTCCAATCCCATCAGGATGGTTCTGGCAGCAGGGTAATTACCTGCATCGTATCCAAGAGCAGTACCACCATACCACTGATTGCTGTAAGAAATTTCAGGATCGAAACCGCTGTATTTTGTCCAGGTATAGAGGTTTTGACCACTAACATAAATTCTGCAGCTGGTCACTTTCACCTTCGAAAGCAATGTTTCAGGCAAGGAATAACCCATTTGAACATTTTTAATTCTCAGGTAGGATCCATCTTCGATCCAGAAACTGCTAACTCCACGATTGATGTTCACATCTTCAACAGTCGCCTTTGGTAAAGAGGCACCCAAGTTCTCGGGCGTCCAGCTATCGAGCATTTCAATCGTCATATTTTTCGAAGGATCGGTTAATTGAGCCCTCATATCGTTGTAAATGTCAATTCCCTGAATTCCCTGGAGAAAAACGGAACAATCAATGCCTTTGTACGCTACTGAAGCATTGATACCGTAGCTATAGTCGGGCCATGGCTTACCTATAATGGTATTGTCTTCAGCTGTTATTTTATGATCGCCATTCATGTCTTTGTAAATTAAATCGCCAGGTGTGGTTCGTTTGCTTTGCAAAGCATGTTGTTGAATTTCATCGTAATTATTGAAAATACCTTCCACTTTGTAGCCATAAAATGCCATCACCGGAAAACCAACCTGGTTGCGGTTGTAGGCATAGTTCTGTGCATCGGCATCGCCCATGCTTACTATTTTGTTACGCACATGAGACAAATTAGCTCCAATTTCATAGTTAAAATCACCGGTACGTTTGCTGTAGATGGCCGATAATTCAAATCCTTTGTTTTGGATATCACCCTGGTTTGAGATGGGATCAGAGAAAAGGCCAACATAACCGGGTACCGGAGAGCTTAATAACATTCCATTGGTATTTTTGATAAAGAAATCGGTGGTCAATTGAATCTGATTATCAAGAAGGTTCAGATCAACTCCTATGTTTTGCTGTACCGACTCTTCCCAACGAATGTCCTTATTAGCCAAACTTGGAGGAGCCATTCCACCAACAAAGGTTTCCTGACCACCTTCGACAAATGTATAATTGTATTGTCCTTCGCCACCGGTTACGACAGCACTATATTTTTTATTACCAATTTGATTGTTTCCAATTATACCCAAACCAGCACGCAGTTTTAACAACGAAATAGCTTGCATTGATTGCATGAACTCCTCGTTTGAAACCTTCCATCCCAGCGAGAAAGATGGGAAACTCCCCCAACGGTTATTGGGACCAAATTTACTTGAGCCATCGTAACGTAAACTAGCTGTTGCAAGGTATTTATCGTCGTAACTGTATATGGCACGACCTAAAACCGATTCCATGGCTTCCCTAACTTCAATACCATAGACGCTTCCTGTTGGATTTAACGAACCACTCAGGTACTGCATTTCAGGAGTATTATTAATAATACCGGTTTTATCGGCATCGATAATACGATATTGGTAGGAGTAGGCTGAATGGCCTGCCAAAACAGTAAAATCGTGTTTTTTATTAAAAATCTTATGGTAAGTCAACTGTGTTTCTAACGAAAGGTCGTAATTATTTTCCCAACGCTCGAAGTATTCACCATCGAGCCATTTATCAGTTGGATTATCCATTTCGAAAACAGGATAGAAAGCAGTAGTACGATAATTCGCATTGCTCATCCCAAGTGATGTGCGGAAAACTAAATCCCTGGTCAGGCTTAATTCAGCATAAACATTTCCAACCAATGAATTGGTAATTCTTTCTCCCGGCCTGTTTCTGTATTCAATCATTGCCAAAGGATTCAGTATATTCACATAGCCCGAACGGTACTTATCGTAACCCAATGCCATCAGTGAATCGGAAGAATAAGCAGGAACAGTAGGATCCATTTGCAATGCATTACCAAGGGGTGAATTTCCGATAATGTTTTCGGGCTGACGGTTCACTTTATTAGTATTGTAATTGATGTTGACTCCTACTTTCAAATTTTCTGAGACCTTTGCATCGATACTGGTTTTAAAAGAATATTTTTCCGCATCGGTTGAAAGGATGATTCCTTGCTGGTTGTAATAACCCATACTCATTAAATAATTCACTCCGTTTTTTCCACCATTTACCGATACGTAATGGTTTTGAATGGGTGCATTATTATTGGTGATCAACGACTGCCAATCCGTATCATCCAGTAAATCATAGTTAAGCAGGTATGAACCGTCGTTTTGCTTTTCGGCAATTTTCATGTAGGGGTAAGTACCCGATAATTTTGCTTTGTCGTTGACGTAAGCTTCAATGTTTTTGTCGGTAAACTGCCGGGCATTCATTACATCGTAGGTCGAAGCAAAATTTTGCACTCCGTAATAAGTGCTATAGGTGACCTGCATTTTGCTGTCAACTCCTTTTTTGGTGGTAATTAATACTACCCCATTGGCAGCAGCTGCACCATAAATTGCACTTGCTGAAGCATCTTTCAGAATTTGAATGTCCTGAATATCGGCAGGATTTAAAAAGTTGGCATCACCAACGGGTAAGCCATCCACCACATACAATGGATTTGCATTTCCAATGGTACCAACTCCACGTATACGAACGGTTAAGTTCGAACCTGGAGCACCACTGTTTGAAGAAATTTGAACACCGGCAGCACGTCCTTGCATAGCCTGATCGATATTCAGTACAGGCGTTTTTACCAACTCATCGCCTTTGATTGACGAAACAGCACCGGTTAAATCGCTTTTCTTTTGAACTCCATATCCAATCACCACCAACTCGTCAATTTGTCGGGAGTCGGCCAATAATTGAACATTGATCGTTTTCTGGCTTCCAACTGTTTTTTCCTGTTGAACGAATCCTACATATGAAAACAACAGTACCGATGATTGTTCGGGAACTTCAATGGTGTAATTACCTTCAATATCGGTAATCGCACCATTGGTGGTTCCCTTAACAACAACCGTTGCCCCCACCAGAGTTTCACCTTCGCCGGTTACATTTCCTGAAATTCTTATTTGTGCCCAAACCCCGCATTGGAGTCCGGTTAAGATGGCAAAAGCCAATAATAGCTTCAAAATATTTGATCGATCTTTCATAGTTAAATTGTTTATATTAAATCATTGCTTTAAACACTTTTCTAAACGAATATTAGAGCGATAAGAATGGCTAACATTATAAATGACAGCGCAATCATTACAATTAATTCTTTTACGGTCATCTTTGAAGTTGACTTAGTTAATTTTTTCACCAGAACACAAATAATGTTTGTTTCAAATAAAGAAAGTTGAAAACACCGCTAAGCTCTGAAAAGCAGTATTTCACAGATACAAATCAACAAAGAATGAATCCAAATTTGATTATTTCTCGTTTCCAAGGAAAGGGCATTGGTTACACAAGGAAAAAAATGGTTACATGTAGCTGGCGCAAATGTTACTTTCTGAGATTGGAGTAGGCTTTTAATAGAAACTTTCATTATCCAATTGAGTTGAATAAATTATTTAGTTACGAATATCTTTAAGAAAATTGAACTCGTTTCAAGGAAAACATTTTATGGTTTCCCTATCTACCTTTCCCTACGGTTGCAGTTTTTTCCTTCTCGGCAAGCTCGAAGACCGATAAGCAAGCTCGGTGACCGGCCTTCGACTCGCCTCGATAAACTCAGCTTGCTCAGCGACCAAGGACATGCAGCCAAATATGCTACTGAACTATATCGTAAATAGGAAACATAGGATTCATGAGACTGAAAAGCAAGTAAAAAAGCTTGATCAGTTTGCTGTTTGTTCTCCAAATAAAATGATTTAATATGTCAATGAACGCGTGATGAATTAGGATTTAAATCAAGGGGGCCTGTTCCTGAAGTCATTTAGCAACAGGATTCCCCTTGAAAAGCAAATGGTAAAACACAACTAATAACATTTTTGTGCACGGGGAACACCTTCGCCAAGGCTACGGTGCTCGGGGACGGCGGTATTTGAGGTGAATGTTGGAGAATATACGGTCTGGGAGTTGTCGCTGGATGGTATCATCACGAATGATGTATTTGTCGGATTCTTCGGGCATAGAAGCTTGAAGTGCTGACAAGTAGTTTGGTGGCAATTCAGTATCCTCATATTGATGAAATAAGGTGATGTATCCGGCTTCAGCTGCTGCTGCCCGGTAACGTGAAATGGTGGAGTGATCGAGTTCCAGGATTTTTGCCAGGTAACGGTTAGGCATTTCCTGAATGGATTGTTTTGCATTTGGGTCGGGCATACTCTTCCTGGAGCCTCCTTTT
>JBGUEP010000040.1:4345-60281 GCA_041821245.1 Prolixibacteraceae bacterium | reverse complement strand
GCGGTTTCCGTGTTGCGCAATCATTTGTTCGCCGCACAAGAATTGACAGTATGCGACTGGCACAGCGTCACGCAAATCCGCAACTCTATATATTTTAACGGCAACCATAATCGAAACTAGCAAGAACGGTTATTTCTAACTCTTGATTTTCAATGAGAAAATATCAAAAGGAGTATTGATCACCGATTCCAATCATAATATTTTTTTGTAAAGCTTAGAAGAAAAACAAGATTCAATAAACCAATAAAATTAATCACCGATGAAAAAATTGCTTTTTTGTATAATGATAATTGCACTTATAAGCTGCGATAAAGAAGAATCAATAATGCAATATAAGATTGATTTTCTGGGTGGAGCTATGATTAGTAGCTCTGGCAAAACTGGTGTTAGAACTTTTGGATCATCTGCATTTTTCAAAGGCTTTAATAAAAACAATTATCCTAATTGCAAGTCAATTATATTCATGGGAAGTATAGCGGCTAATGTAGATCCAGTCAATAAAATTGATTCAGATACATGTTATTTAGAATTATACAACATTACAGACACGACAATAATTCCAAATTCAACAATTTATACAATTTCAAACAATCTTGTGTGGGTTGAGTCTGGTAATTTATTGGATTATTTCCCAGATAAAGAAATTGACATAACGATACGCTTAAGAAAATCAGAGAAGGGTTATATGGTTGCAGTTAACGCTGCAAGTATTTATATTAACTTTTAAAATTTGAAATAAGATTATTTAAAAATTCATTGAAAAATAACTAGATATTAAATGGCTAGCCGTTAACACTTTGTAAATTGCATTGCGGTTTTCGAGTTGACAACATGGTTCTTGCCTCGCAACAACAACAGTGTATCGCGACAGAGAATCACCCGCAATCCGCAACGACAACTTACAATTTTCCGTTGCCATTCATTGTAAAAAAGCATACTGCAGGCTATTTATAAGATTAGAAATGATTCTTTATCTTTATAAAATAAAATGAGATTATAATGACAAAGGAAACTTCGATAAAATTATTTGAATCTAAAAAGATAAGAGTTCATTGGAATAATGATGTTGAAAAATGGTATTTCTCAGTTATAGATATTATTGAGACCTTGACAGGTAGCAAAAATCCACGTAGATATTGGAGTGATTTAAAAAGAAAGCTAACAAAAGAAGGTTTTACTCAGTTGTACGAAATTATCGTACAACTGAAATTAGAGTCCTCTGATGGTAAAAAATATGAAACTGATTGTGCTGATACGGAAGGACTTTTAAGAATAATTCAATCTATTCCTTCACCCAAAGCTGAGCCATTTAAGATTTGGTTAGCAAAAGTCGGATATGAACGGATAGAGGAAACAGAAGACCCCGAAAAAGCTTTTAACAGAGCAATGGAAACTTATCTTAAGAAAGGATACTCTAAAAATTGGATTAATCAAAGATTAAAGAGTATTGAAGTTCGAAAAGAATTAACCGACGAATGGGATTCAAGAGGTGTTAAAAAAGGTTTAGAGTATGCCTACAGATGAAATTACGAAAGCATGGGCAGGTTTGACAACGAAAGAGTACAAAGATTTTAAGAACTTAAAGAAAGAGGGATTGAGAGACAATATGACCAATTTGGAGTTGGTTTTAAATATGTTAGCAGAGACATCTACAGCCGAGTTATCAAAGAAACAAAAACCGAAAAATTTGTTGGAAAATAAAAAAGTTGCAAGAAAGGGTGGTTCAGTTGCTGGAAGTGCAAGAAAAGATTTAGAGCAAAAATTGGGAGAGAGTGTTATTAGCCCTTTAAATGCAAAAGAATTAGGAAAACGTGAGGACGACAAACTTGAAAAATAAACAACGAAATGGCAACAATCGCTAAATTAAATTGCCGGTTTCGTTCGGATAACTTACTTTTTCTGCGCGTAAAAACTTCGGCGTGGCACGACAGGAAAGCAACCCACAATCGGCAACGCAAACATAGCGCAAACCGTTAAGCTAAAAAAAGGATCGTTCAACTAACTAAAATATAGATGAAGAAACTAATTATTTACTTTATTCTACTATTTGCAGCATTCGAAATTGAAGCTCAAACATTAATTGCGACAAGCAATCTATTTGAGGCAACTGCAAATCACAATCAACGAAAAATTGTTAGAGACTCTTTATACAATGTTTACATTGTATATGTCGACAGTACAGACCAAGGAAAAATAATAAAAGGACTTTGGCTAAATAATCAGACTAACAATTGGAGTTCCACAACTGAAATTACTGCAGGAACAAATCCGTCACTTTCAATTAATAAATTTGGAAGATTCAACTTGTTATTTGAATCAAATGACACAGTAAAAATGATATTACAATCGAGTTCAACCGACTTTATAAATTGGACCACAACGCAAAAAATCAGCGATCCCGATTATTATTGCCAACTTCCTATTTGTGATAGTGATTCCAGCGGTAACTTTAATGTGTTTTGGATTAAAAATACTGACAACTCTAAACAATCATTGATGTACGCTAGCATTCTTGATAATGAAATTATTGCAAAAAAATTAATCACAACAAAATCTAAGATTAGTGATGTTGCAATTGCAAATCATTTACAAAACAACGATGATGATCTTATTTTTTCATTTCAGTTTGACGAAGATTCCCTTCAGTTTTTCAGTTCAAAAAATAAACTTGAGACAATAGATACATTATACAAAGCAATAGGTACACAACCATGTATTTCATACAATGCTATGATCCCATACTATTATTCATCTTACAATGAGAATCCCATTCGCATATTGTATCTTGACAATTCAAAACAATTGATTGAGGTAGAATGTGGCTTGGATTATTATTCTCAAGATAATCTTCCAAAAAAAATAATGGAATCAGATCCAATTGATTATATCTGTATCGATGATGTTTTGCCTCCAATTGGTTATAGTTATTTATTCATGAAGGATGATACTTTATATCATGGTTTTTCTTATGGAGCAGAATGGCAATGGAGTACAATATTGGACACAATATCGACTAATCCATTAAATCCGTCTTTAGCATATAAAAACTTTAATTCTTTATTCGTTGACTTTATCTGGATGCAAAAAAACAATAGTGGTTATAACATTTATTATAAACGAGATGATAAACAAAAATATATTCATAATAGTGTAACTGAATTTGAAAAAGGATTTAGCATTATTGGATACCCTAATCCTTTTAAAGAAAAACTTGAAATAGAGATTTCTGTAGAAAATGGTGCTGATAATCCCTTAATTGAAATATATGATTCAAATGCAAAAAAGATAAAAATATTACAAGCGATCAACATATCATCAAATAAATATTATTACCAATGGAATGCCAATAATTTTATTCCTTCCGGGGTATATTTTATAAAATGTTCAGTTGGACAAAATACAACTGTTAGAAAAGTAATTTATAATAAATAAGACAAAGCCTACACCTAATAAACAAGAACGATATGCACTTGTCAATGCTTAGCGAAAGTTTGAAGTCAGCTTTGAATTGGGTTATGCCACGGTTTTAGGCATCGATGAATGCTTGTAATTATTCGAGCGACGTTAATAATGTAATACTTTCTTATTTCATCTTTAATTAATCTGTAATCACCCTTGCTTACGTTTGTAACATCATTAATTCTTAAAAGATAAAACTGATGAGTGCAGAACAAATTTTAGAAAATTACATCTCAAAACATCTCGAATATTGGGAATTCGAAAACGAAATTCAAGAAGTAGAGCGGTTAAAAGAATTGTGCAAGGATGAGGTTCCAAACAAAATAGTTTAACGATATAATTAAGTTTCTCTCAATTCCAATTTTGCCTATAAATGTTTCATCTATGTGGAAATGTACATCTGCAACATTGAAGAAAAAAGAAGGAAGTCTTCAAATTACGTTCAACTCCGATTTTGCAAATTTCAGCGTAGCGGCTTCCAGGTATTTTCCTGAATTATTAATGGAATCATGGATGTCGGAAGCATAATTTATCATTTGATCGATGTAGTGAATGTTATGCTTTTTTAATTGATGGTCAGATAGTTCACTTATTCCACATAACACCGCCAGTTGTTGATTTTTTATCGATTCAATAATCCCCTTGATCACTTTGCCCGAAAAGGTTTGTTCATCGAATTTACCTTCACCTGTTATGATCCAATCGGCATCCTGAATGTTCAGATCAAAATTGGCAATTTCTTTTATTAATCCAATTCCCGGCTTTAATTTCGCATTTAAAAAACAAATGCTTCCTGCTCCAAGTCCTCCGGCAGCACCCGCTCCCTTTATCTGTTGCAGGTCGGTGCCAAATTGTGTTTTAATAAGCCGATTAAAATTTTGCAGGCCTTTGTCCAGTTCTTGAACCATTTTGGCATCGGCCCCTTTTTGTTGAGCATAAATAAAGGCTGCACCATTTGTTCCAAACAAAGGATTATCCACATCGCAAGCCACTTCGAATGAAATATCTTTTAATTGTGAGAGCACATTTGAGCGGTCAATTCGATGGAGTTTTTGCAGGTCTTCGCCTTTGCCTGCAAGTTCTTGATTCTTGTCGTCGTAGAATTGATAACCTAAAGCCCGTGCCATTCCCATGCCCGCATCGTTGCTTGAGCTTCCTCCAATTCCCAGAATAATCTGTTTTGCGCCCCGTTTTATGGCATCCAGTATCAACTGTCCGGTGCCGTAAGTCGATGTCTTTAATGGGTTCAGTTGTTCATGGCTTAGTAGTTTGATTCCCGAAGCCTGGGCCATTTCAATAAAAGCCATTTTTTTGTTTTCAGAAAAAAGATAAGTGGCTTCAATGGGTATATTTAACGGGTTTTGAACCGTGCATACCATCAACATGCCGCCTAAATAATAGTGTAGAACATCAAGGGTCCCATCACCACCATCGGCGAGGGGAAGTTTTTTGATATTCACGTCGGGAACCACTGCTTTTAGTACTCTTTCAACAATGTTGCAAAAATCAATACCGCTTAGTGAACCTTTAAACTTATCGGGTGCAATTATTATCTTCGTTGCCATAGTATGCAAAATTAAAAAAATGCCATTAAGTTTTCAGACAGGAATAATGCAACGATAGGAATTAATCGCTAGGAAAATATAAGATATTATTGCTAATTTTCTATCGTGGCTTAAAAAGACTCATTTAAGGTTTTGTGTTGGAAACGTATACGCGTTTATACCAATTGATTTTGTGGCCATTTTAAAGAGAACAACATGGATTTTGAAAAAATAATACAAGAAATCTACCTGAAAGTTAAGGCATTTGATGAGCAAGGAAAAGTAGCAGCCTATATTCCTGAATTAGCAAGTGTCGATCCTGACAATTTTGGAGTACACATTTCAACAATAAACAATCTTAATTTTGGCATTGGGAATTGTTTTGATAAATTTTCGATTCAGAGTATCGCTAAAGTGCTTTCACTAACCCTGGCCTATCGTATCCTTGGTGAAACCATATGGGAAAGGCTTGGAGTTGAGCCATCCGGAACAGCATTTAATTCACTGGTTCAACTTGAAGCAGATAAAGGGATACCCCGAAATCCATTTATCAATGCAGGCGCATTGGTCATTTCAGATATCCTTATTAGCCATTTAGAAAATCCGAAAGAAGATTTTCTAGCTTTTGTACGAAATATTTCCAACAATTCGGAAATCAATTATTCGGGTAGAATTGCTGAATCCGAAAAAAACGTAGGATTTCGAAATATCGCTTTATGCAATTTTATTAAATCCTTCGGAAATATTAAAAATGATCCATCGGATGTACTGGATTTTTATTTTGACCTTTGCTCTCTTGAAATGAATTGCAAAGAGCTTTCCGAATTATTTTTGTTCCTGGCAAACAAGGGGCATAAACTATTTGATAACGAAAAGATCGTCACCCGAAGTCAATCTAAAAGGTTAAATGCGCTCATGCAAACCTGTGGATTTTATGACGAGTCAGGAGAGTTTGCTTTTAAAGTTGGCTTGCCCGGGAAGAGTGGGGTTGGAGGAGGAATTATTGCCATACATCCAAAGCATTATGTCATTGCTGTTTGGAGTCCGGGATTAAATGAAAAAGGAAATTCATATAAAGGAATGCGATTTCTTGAGGAGTTTACTACAAAATCAAAATTGTCGATATTTTAGTAAAAATTCACATCAATACTTTAATTCCAATATGAGACGTGGCAGAAGGAATTCAGTTTTTCTTTCACTTATTTATTAGTGAATTAAATAGGGTTTGTTGATTCTCTGGCAAGCAAATGCGAGTGAATTTTGATCACTGGATTTGGTGTTCCATTAAAACTTCAATTTTGGATCTTGCTCTTTGGATTCCAATGCTATTTCAGCTACTTGGGTCAGTTTTATCAGATTCATTATAAATATGATCGTATTTATCCATGGCTTTGCAAGAATTAAAACCAGGTTGAATTCAAAAAAAACCTGATTACACTTTAAAAATGGAGCTGTTAGTGCACGAGCCTAAAATTTATCATCTCAAAAAAGTTTCTCTTTTGTTTGATTGTTTTCACCATTTTAAATATGAAATTCTATCGCTTTTTTCTATACTTGTCTATTATTGATATAGCTAATCAGATAGTTTATGAAGATCAATTTCAACCATAGAAGCACAATCGTATTGTTTTTATGGTTTATTACTTTAAATCTTTCTGCACAAATTGGTTCATTCCGAAACATTAATAGCGAAGGCTTAGTCGATTTTCAGGTAAATAGTTTGTTTAAGGATGCTAAAGGATTTATTTGGACAGGTGGAGCCTATAAGATTCAACGCTTTGACGGGAAATACATTAAGGTCTATGAAAATCCGGCAAACGCAAATGTACACGATATTGTTGAATCAACAGAAGGCACACTCTTTTTTGCTACGTCAAAAGGTCTTTATTCTTTAAGTAGAACTAGTTCTGATATTGAGCTAGTTTTATCCTCGAAGCTAGTTGAGGAAATTTACTCCTTGTATATCGACAGCGTAAATACCATTTTTGCAGGAACTGAAAATGGATTGGCGATTATAAAAAATGGTGCGCTCGAAAAAATTCAAATTCATAGCACCGGTTTTCCGTATAACCAGGTTTTATCTGTTAAAAATATTTCTGATAAATTATTGTGTTTATTGACTCCGGGGGGTATTGTCGTTTTCAACAAGGAAACAAAAACCAATAAGTATTATCCTCTGCTAACAGCAAGCAATAACTCCTACTTTACTTGTATGACCATGGTTGACTCTGTTTTGTATATCGGGACAAATGGAGCCGGAATTTTTGCATTTAACTCAGTAAATGGTGAGCTAAAATCGTTCTTGAATATTGGTAATGGGGTAGTAACATGCATTTCATCGGATAATAAATCGAAGCTATACACAGGAACAGCCGGAACAGGAGTTTTTTTGATATCAATTCCGGAAAAAAAGATATACCGATCGTTTAATGCCAACCCCGAAAGTAAAGAAAAACTTAGCTCCGGTTTAATAACCACGTTGTTGGTTGACGACTTTGGGATTTTATGGGTGGGGAGCTCAGAGCATTTGGGTTTTGATTATATGTTTCTTGAACCCAAACCATTTATGCATTACAGTACCTCCTCTTTTTCGACAAACAATGTCCCAATCAATCAATTTTATCTGGGACAAGGATTCAAATTACTGACAGGTTCATATGGCCTTTATTATGTATCGGATGATGATGGAGTTGTGCAGCGTTATGAAGCCGGTATCGGAAAGGCTAAATTTCTGAAACCGGGAAATGTATTGACCATAGCAGCCTATAATGATAAAATTATTTTAGGAGGTGAATGTGGTATTTATGCTTTTAATCCTTCGGATTTGAGTTTGACTGTATTTGAACCATTGGCTACATTAAGCAATGCAACAATCTATCACATGAACCTTGATTCTGATGGAAACTTATGGGTGGCTTCATCTGCCGGATTATCAATTTTAAATGGTGAAACCAATCAACTAAGAACATACAATACACTGAATTCTAATTTGCCCAACGATTTGGTGCGTTTTATTTATTTCGACAAGCAACAAAGAATCTGGATTTGCACGAACAAAGGGATCTGCTTTTGGGATCAAGTAAAAAAGGATTTTTATCCGGGAACCTTTCCTGAGAATTTCATTCAGTCAAACATTGTCCATTCCATTATGGAAGATCGAAAGGGCAATTTTCTATTTTGCTACAATGAGCGCTATGTTATGTTTTCGAAAGCTGATTTTAGCCAGTTTAGGCAAGTCTGTACCGAAGAAGATGCTGGTTTTTCCGGCTTGCGGATATTAAAAGTGTTACAAGAGGAATCGGGTGCTTTTTGGTTTATTGGCTCTCGTGGTGGTATTAAGGCGAACGAATCGTTAACACATTTTGAAATGTACTCTATTTCGGAAGGGCTTTTTGAACCCTATGCTACGGATGGCCATTTTGATCTCAACGGCGGTTTGTGGTTGTCCAATAACGAAGGTTTATATTATCCTTCAGGAAATTTTAAACGCAACAATGCGCCCATGGCCATTACTGAAATAAAGGTGAATGGCAGCTCAAAAATGAATGAAATTTATCGGGATGTTGAACATGAAGTTCCCATTCTCTTTAAGCGAAATGAGAACAATATAGAATTTCAGTTTGCACTGTTGGATTATACCCGACCCGACCTTATGGTCTATGAATGTATGTTGTTGGAAGTCGATAGCCAGTGGAATATTTTAAGAGGACTGAATAAAATTCATTATAAGGATTTGGCACCTGGTAAATACACGTTTATTGTTCGCCATAACATGGATAAAAGAACTACCCTAAAGGTGTTTTTTGAGGTTCAACCTCTGTTTTCTAAACTAGAATTTGCCCTTGTTGGGGTGATCTTTTTCCTAATCGCTATAGGAGGCTATCGCTATATAAAATCAAAAAGAAAAAACGTATACAAGGCTGGCCTTGCCCAAAAAACAAAAGACACTCCGGAAGATCAAAAATACCAGTTCAATAAAATTAGTCAGGATAAGGCCGATAAAATAATCCGGAAGCTGAGGATATGTATGGACGAAAAACAAATGTACTTGAACACGAAGCTGAAAATGTCAGACCTGGCAAATGAAGTGGAATGCTCTAATCAAATATTATCTCAAGTATTCAATCTTTTCCTGAATGAAAAATACAACGAATTCATCAATCGATACCGCATCAATGAATTCAAGCGAATTGTGTCTACAACTGATCATTCCATGTTTACCATTAAATCTGTTGCTCAAAAAAGTGGGTTCTCCTCATATACTTCTTTTTATAGAGCTTTTAAAGAACAGGCTGGTATAACTCCCAATGAATTCATTCAAAATTTCAACTCGTAAAGTCGGACTTTTTTTAGCTTATGGTGCACTTTAGTATTTCAAATAATCCTATGAAAAGCTAGGTGCTTAAATTGCAAGTGTAATATATTCAGTGTGTTGGATGCTAATTGTTTTCAAATAATCCTTGTTAAAAAAGTTGCGGGGTAATTCTCTGACATTTTTCTGTTAAATGACTACTTTAGGCATTTAACTAATGTTTGCCCCATTATACTTAATGGGCAATTCGCTAAATACCTAAAATAATACCATACGTTAACATGAAACAAATTCTTACTCTTTTAATCATTGTTCTGGGAATACTCCATTCTCCCGGTAATTTATTCGCGGGTCAAATAACTGTAACGCATGCTCCAGGTTCGGGTAATTTTCCACTAGTAAAATCAGGTGCAGCATCTTACATGCTGGTTGATTCTTTGGATGCCGAAGTGGTCACCATTGCAGCAATCGCCTTAAGTGCCGATATAAAACTGATTACAGACATTGCCCCGGTAGTTGGCAATACTATCGAAGGTGAATACCTGGTAATTATTGGGACATTGGGGAAATCAGTGTTCATAGATTCTTTGGTAAAAACGGGTAAAATTTCTACCTCGAATGTAGAAGGTAAATGGGAAACATTTGGTCTTACTGTTGTTGATAGTCCATTTGAAGGAGTCAATCAGGCACTCGTGATCTACGGAAGTGACCCGCGTGGCACAGCATTTGGCATATTTGAATTATCCCACCTAATGGGCGTTTCACCCATGGTTTGGTGGGCAGATGTTTTTCCGGAGAAACATGACGAAATATATATCACCGCTGGTGAAAGTATTGTTGGTCCACCATCGGTGCAATACCGGGGTATTTTTATCAACGATGAAGATTGGGGGTTGCAACCCTGGGCTGCGAATAATTTTGATCCGGTAAAAGACATTGGTCCCAAAACTTACGAAAAAGTATTTGAACTGTTGTTGAGGGTAAAAGCCAACTACATCTGGCCGGCCATGCATCCCAGTACACATTCATTCAATTATTTCCCGGAAAACAAGGTCGTTGCCGGTAAATATGCCATTGTTATGGGATCTTCGCATCACGAACCATTATTGTACAACACCATAAAAGATTGGCCTTATGCGGCCAGTGCCTGGAATCCGTATACCAATTTACCAACCATCATGGCCGAATTGGAAAAAAGGGTCATTGCAAATGGTCAGTACGAAAATATGTATTCCTTATGTATGAGAGGGGCAGGCGATTCTGCCATGCCTGGTACTTTGAACGAGCAAACTGCCAAATTACAGGAATGCATAGGCTTACAACGTGATTTGCTGGCCAAACACATTGATCCGGACATTACCGCTGTTCCACAAGTTCTGTTTCCTTATAAAGAAGTTTTAAATCAATACAACAATGGCTTGGTGGTGCCCGATGATGTTACCTTGGGCTGGGTGGATGATAATTTCGGTTATATTCGTCAATTGTCGAACCCAAAGGAACAACTTCGAAGCGGAGGAAGTGGTGTGTATTATCATTTTTCATATTGGGGTAAACCGGATGATTATTTGTGGCTTTCATCAACTTCTCCATCTCTAACCAGTTTTGAAATGATGAAGGCCTATGCCCTTAATGCAAAAAAACTGTGGATTTTTAATGTTGGTGATATCAAACCACAGGAAATGGAACTGCAGTTTGCCATGGATTTAGCCTGGGATGTCAACACCTGGACACCTGAAAAGGCACATCTTTATTCGGCCCATTGGGCGGCTGAGACCTTTGGTGATGGGTTTGGAGAAAGTATTGGAGCCATCAAACAAGAATATTTCCGGTTAGCAGCATCTGGTAAACCGGAACATCTGGCTTCAATTTCTTATTCTGAACAGGAAATATTGCAACGCCTTGCGGCCTACGATAGTCTTGTTGTTGAATGCAATAAGGTGAAAGCGCAAATACCGTCCCGATTAAAAGATGCTTATTTTCAGCTCATAGAGTATCCGGTAAAAGGTGCTGCAAGTATGAATACCAAAGAATTGGCTGCCAGGTTAAGTCATACCTATTCAGGTCAGGGCAATGACGAAGCTTTAGTCTTTTCAGCGAAAGCCGTAAAAGCATTTGAAAATATCACAACGCTTACCAGGCAATACAATAAGGACATTTCAGGTGGAAAATGGGATGGAATAATGGATTATGCTCCCCGTGGTTTATCACGGTTTTATGCTCCCAATGTGGCTTCAGTGGTTAACAAATCAGACCTTCCTCCGGCAGTAGAAGATATCGTTCATGTAATTCCAGCCACAAATTATACTGATTTAAGCAATTCAGCACTAAAAACAATTGACGGATTGGGAGATCAGGGTGGTGCTTTGTCTGTATGGCCGCTTGATATGACAAGCTATTCTGCATCGAATGTTACTTCGGCACCCTATGCTGAATATACTATTCAGGTAGAAAAAGGAGCAAATAAAATAAGTGTTCGCTGTTTGCCAACATTTCCGCTCTATACTGCTCTGCAATTGCGTTATGCCATTTCAATTGACGGGTCAGCAACTCAATTCGTGAACATTGAAGCATCAGCCGAATCAGCTACATGGTCAAAAAATGTATTGCAGGGGTATGCTTCGGGAGAAACAAGTTACTTAAGTGATTCAGATAAGACCGTAAAAGTGCGCGTGTATTTCACTGATCCTGGCCTGGTGGTCAGTGCAGTTGCATCAGCAGCCGTGTATGAAAATGAACTCACCGCCCGCCTTAAAAATCCAAATTTTGAATACAAATCAGAAGGGGTGTTTAATGATGGCACCACCGTTAGAGGCATCCCTTATGGATGGGAGTATACAGGAACTCTAAAAGGGAATTCCTTTGGAATTAACAGCGATGGAAGCAATTATTCAGGGAATAATTTGTGCTGGATAAATTCAACACCTATGCCCGACAAATTTGAGCTTTATCAGGTGATAGACGATTTACCAGCTGGTGAATATATTGTAAGATGCCGTCTTGCAGCCATGAGTACTACCATTACCAACGAGCGTTTGTTTGCGAATGAGAATGTGCAATATTTTGGTTCAGAGTCAATTTATCAGTCGAATCTTACAGCAGGAGAAATCAATACGTTTGCAGGACATACACCTTCAACTTCATACAACCTGAAGGAAATGGCAGTGAAAGTATCGATATTCGCTGGCGATTCATTGAAAGTGGGTATCCGCTCAAGCAATAAAAAAAGCAATGGTACAGCAGCATCCGATAATTCAGGTTGGTTTAAGGTCGACCATTTTAGAATCGAAAACATAAAATTGTTTTCCGGAATAAGCGACGAAAAATCCATTTTGGATTCATTAATTAACGTTGCACAGGATGTATATAATTCAACTCAGGCAGGGATCAATGCCGGTGAATATCCTGAAGAAAACCGGACGCTATTTAATACATCCATACAATCGGCCCAAACAGTACTTTCAAATAATAAGGCAACATTGGAAGATGTGCTCACAGAAATCAGCAGCCTTCAAATAGCCATCAAAGCGTATAATGATTCGGCAATTACCTTTAATTCCAAATTGAGCAATCCCGATTTTGAATATTCATCGGAAGGTGTATTGAATGATGGAAGCACCGTACGGGGCATTCCTTATGGATGGAACTCAAAAGGAGAACTTGCCGGAAATTCATTTGGAATCAATAACGATGGGGTTAATTATAACGGCAGTAATCTTTGCTGGATCTTAGCATCACCCATGCCGGATGAATATGAGCTTTACCAAACAGTTGAAAATCTGCCTGCCGGTGAGTATATGGTGCAATGTCGTTTGGCGGTAATGAGTGACTTGGTTACCAATCAGCGATTGTTCGCCAATAACAGTGTGCAATATTTTGGACTGGAAACCGACTATGTTTCTAATCTTACCGAGGGGGAAAAAAATACTTTTGCCGGGTGGATTCCAGCAGTGACTTACAACCTGAAAGAAATGGAAGTTACAGTGGAAATCACCGAAGGAGAGCCACTTCAGTTAGGAATTCGTTCGGGCAACCAATACAGTGATGGGAGCAGAGAATCCTCAACAAGTGCAGGATGGTTTAAGGTAGATCATTTTAGAATAGAACAAATTTCTACACCCGGCAACAATATTGAGCTCACTCAAAAACCAAATGTTAGAATATTCAATACATCAGGAGGTTTTGAAGTGAAAATTAATGATGTGATTCGTCAGGGCGAAATCAAGTTGTATTCAATTGCAGGGAGATTAGTTCTTCAAGAGAGATTATTTAACAATAAAACCATTGTGAGCGTTTCTCAGCCAGGTATATACATCGCAAAACTTCTGGTTAATGGGGTATATACAACAAAAAAAATTATGATTAATTGACTGTTGCGTAGCGCATAAAAGCATGCTGTGTTCTTTCCGCTAAAAACATTAAATTTCTAAGACCATGAAAAAAATATTTATTTCTTTAAGCATTGTGTGGGGAGTACTATTTTCACCCATGAACTTATTTGCGCAGAACCTGGACGATTTTTCAAATCTTCTAAACAATCCTGATTTTGAATTTATCTCGGAAGGGGTATTAAATACCGGGATAACTCGTGGAATTCCATATGGATGGAGTGTGAACGGAGTGTTGAAATTGGATGGCAATGGGAACCAATCTTATGGTATTCAAAACAACGATGCAAGCAACTTTAATGGCACAAGCCTTTGTTGGATAAATTCGGTTTCTATGCCGGAAGAGTTTGAACTCTATCAGGAAGTAGAAGGCCTGCCTGCAGGTGAATATTCTGTTTTTTGTCGATTGGCCGTAATCGACGGAGCCATGACCAATCAGAGACTATTCGCAAACAATAACGTTCAGTATTTTGGCGCCGAATCAGATTATGATCAAAATATTACCAGTGGTGAGAACAATACATTTGCGAACCATACTCCAATGAATAGTTTTGCGCTAAAAGAGATGGCAGTAAAAGTTGTTTTAGCAGAAGGTGAAACACTTAAGATGGGAATTCGTTCCAGCAATCTTGCAAGCGATGGAACCAGAATAATTGACAATAATGCAGGGTGGTTTAAAGTGGACTATTTTAGACTGGAGCCATACAAAGAGGTTGCCGGATTATTGGCTGATTTAATTGTTAATGGTGAATCAATCAGTGATTTTGATCCAACAGTAGATTATTATGAAATAGAAGTTCCTTATGGAACAACATCATTAAAGCTTGAAACAGTAGTAGCCGAAGTTGGATCAACTGTTTCCATTTACGGTTCATCAACTGCTGCCTATGATAACACTACAGGATTGCTAACATGGGAAGGTGATGGTGATTTTGTTACCATCGAAGTGAAATCACCCGGTGGTATTCAAATGGATTATGCTTTAGATATTTTTGTTGAAGATGGCACTTCTGATTCATATTTAAAAAATATTGAATTAAGTTCGGGACTATTAGAGCCGGAATTTCATTTTTTAACTGAAGAGTATAATGTTGTTGTACCTAAAGGAACAGTGAAGGTAGAAATAATAGCAACTCCAAACTATCCCGGAGCATCGGTCGCTGGAGCTGGAACCATTGAACTAACGGAAGATGAAACGAAAGCAACTATCATTGTAAAATCATCTGATGGCTCAAGTGAAAGCACCTATACCATAAATATAACTGAAGGTGTGACCTATATGCCCATTGAGCTTGAAAATCCTGACTTTGAGCTTGGCCTTGAAGGGGAATTAAATGATGGTACTACGGTACGTGGCATTCCTTATGGCTGGAGTTCAGAAGGTGAATTGCTCGGGAATTCCTTTGGAATTAATAATGATGGAATTGATTACAATGGCAGCAACCTTTGTTGGATCAATTCCTCACCAATGCCAGAGGAATTTGAACTTTACCAAGTTGTGGAAAACCTGACTGAAGGTGAATATATCTTGCAATGCCGATTAGCAGTTATGACCGACAGGCATACGAATCAACGACTTTTTGCCAACAATTCAGTTCAGTATTTTGGAAATGAGGAAGATTATGTAGCAAATCTTACCGACGGTGAAGAAAATTCCTTTGCTGGATGGACTCCTTCAGTAGGATATAATTTGCAGGAAATGGAAGTAAATATTGCAATTGCTGAAGGTGAATCAATTCGCTTGGGTATTCGCTCGGGAAACCTGTTAAGTGATGGAAGCAGAGAAACTTCGACAAATTCGGGTTGGTTTAAAGTTGACCATTTCAGACTTTTACAAGTAATCGACTCCGTATCCTCCACAAGTGTAACACAGCTCGAAGAACAAAAAGTCACTGTTTTTAACACTACAGAGGGAATTTGTGTAAATGTTAGAGATACCCGTATCGAGGCTAAGGTTTGGATTTATACAAGCATGGGCAAACTAATCATGCAACAAAAAATAAACGATCCAAAAACAGTGTTGAAAATGAAAAAGGCTGGCTTGTATATCGTAAAAGTTGTGGTTAATGGAAAACCAACCACGCAGAAAATTATCTGTCGCTAGATGTTCTAAGTAAATTCATGATGAAACAAGCATTGATCGTTCTATTGTTCCTCCCCCAATTGTTGTTTGCACAATTGCATGTTACCAACCAGGAGAAAAAAGGAGAGGACTTTTTTTCAATCGTAACTTCCGGTAAGGCTGCAACAATATTTTTCGATTCGGCAGATTATAAGGTGGTTGAGAAATCCGCAAATTTACTGGCAACTGATATCCAAATGGTATCAGGTAAGCTTCCACAGCTTATTTCTTCCGATAAAAAATTAAAAGGCAACCTTATTATTGTTGGAACAATTGGCAAAAACCAGCTCATCGATGCGCTCATTGCAAACAATAAACTAAATGTCGATAGTCTTACAAATCAATGGGAACGTTTTACCATTCAAAGCATTGATAAACCATTTAGGGGCGTGTCAAAAGCATTGGTTATTGCAGGTAGCGACAAAAGGGGAACTGCTTATGGTGTGTTTACCCTCTCCAAAATGATTGGTGTTTCACCCTGGTATTATTGGGCTGATGTTCCCGTTAAAAAAAGCAATGAACTTTATGTGAGCACCGATGCCTATATTTCAAAAGTACCAACGGTGAAATATAGAGGCGTCTTTCTTAACGATGAAGACTGGGGACTCCATCCTTGGGCCGCAAAAAACATGGATCCTGAGCTTGGTGATATCGGGCCAAACACCTACGAAAAAGTATTTGAGTTGATGTTGCGCCTAAAAGCAAATATGGTAGCTCCGGCCATGCATGAATGTACCAAAGCTTTTTATACCGTTCCGGGTAATATGGAAATGGCCGATGCATATGGGATATTTGTGACCACCGCCCATTGCGAGCCCCTTTTATACAACAATGCCAGTGAATGGGATAAGAAAAAACAAGGTGAATGGAACTATGTAAGCAATAAAGAAGAAATCATTCATGTACTTGATGATCGTGTGAAGCATGCCTGCAAAAATGATAACATTTACACCATTGCCTTGCGGGGAATGCACGATGAAGGAATGAAAGGTGGTTCGGATGAAGAAAAGTTTAAAACACTGGATGAAGCAATAAAAGATCAACGAACAATTTTATCAAAGTATTTGGACCAAGATCTTGCCGATGTTCCCCAAATTTTCGTGCCTTACAAAGAGGTGTTGGGCATTTATGAGCAAGGATTGGAAGTACCCGAAGACATCACCATTGTTTGGCCCGATGATAACTATGGTTACATTAAAAAATTAAGCAATACAGAAGAACAAAAAAGAACAGGAGGATCTGGAGTTTATTACCACATCTCCTACCTTGGTTGGCCCAACGACTATCTTTGGCTGAACACAACACCACCGGCACTCATGTATGCCGAAATGCATAAAGCATATTCATTGGGTGCTGATCAATACTGGCTGGTGAATGTGGGCGACATCAAACCAGGTGAGATAGGCCTGCAACTTTTCCTGGATATGGCCTGGGACTTTGATCAATTTAGCTACGAAAACATCAACCAATATCAGGTGGTGCAGCTCGCATCCATTTTTGGTGGCGAATATGAAAAAGACATTGAATACCTGCTGGACAGGTACTATTTTCATGGTTTTACACGGAAGCCGGAATACATGACCTGGGACTGGCGTTGGAACAGTCTGTTTGCTGAAGAGAAAGTTAAAGATACCGACTTCTCATTGATCAATTACAATGAAGCCGAATACAGATTAAAAGAATACCACGAAATTGCAACAAAGGCTGAAAACATTTTGAATGAACTTCCACAAGAATTGAAAGCCGCATTTTTCCAATTGGTGTATTATCCGTTAAAAGGTGCCTCGCTTTATAACCATGAAATGTTGATCGGGCAAAAAAACAGGTGGTATGCCAAACAAGGAAGGGCAATGACAAATGTGCTAGCCGATGAGGTGAAATTATATCACGATAGCCTTGCAACATTAACGGCAGATTACAACAACTTACTTGAGGGTAAATGGAATGGTATGATGACCGCTCCCGGGTTTTTGCCCAAAGTGCAATTGTCTCCAACACAAAGCATAACATTACCCGGTATTGCTGAAATGGCACTTTATGTTGAAGGGCAAACATCCAATACGGTCCAAAAACTGACATTACCTGAATTCAGTCCTTATTTTGATGAAAACCATTACTTCGAAATTTACAACAAGGGTACGGTTCCAATAAATTGGGAGGCGAAAGTTACCGAACCATGGATTCAGCTTGATACTGACCGGGGTGAAGTGAAAATGCAAGTGCGGGTTTATGTTTCCATCAACTGGGATTTAGTTCCTGATCAGAATAGATCTGAAGGAGAAATCATTGTTTCCGATGGTATTCACTCAAAAAATATTCAGGTTTCAGCCATTCGTCCAGCAGGGAATCCTAAGCTTGTTTTTATCGAAAATGACGGAGCAATTGGTATTGATCCAACCGCATTTCACCGAAAAACAGAAGAAGGTGGCATTCAATTTCAAGTAATTGATGGTCTGGGGTACGTCAATTCCTCTCTTCAATTGGGCAATGCAAAGTACGATTCAGGTGAAGGCTCCCATGTAGAGTATGACTTTTATACATCGACAGCGGGTGAAATCACCATTTATACTTATATGTTACCCTTGTTTGCTAAAGACAAAGCACACGGCACTGCCTATGGCATACAGGTTGATGAGCAGGAATACATGATCAATTCAAACGATGTAAAAGAATATTCAAATGAATGGGCGGGTAATGTGATACGCAACAGTGCCATAAACAAGACCAAAGTAGTGCTTGATAAATCGGGGAAACATAGCCTGAAATTGTACTGCATTGACCCTGGCATGATTGTACAGAAAATTGTGATTGATTTGGGTGGCTTAAAAGATTCCTACCTCGGACCTAATACATCAAAGTTTGAATAGCTTGGGGAATAAAACGACAAGTGAATTATGATTAGTCATCAGTCATCAGTCAATAGTCACTAGTCATTCGTCATCAAAGCTGGATGACTCGTTGTTGGCGGGTAGGAAACCTCAAAATATTGTGGTCCACGAGCTGATCGGGGAGGCTTGTTACTCGAATTTTCATCCAATTGAAAGTTCTCGATGGAATGCCGGTGATCTGAAAATCTTGGATGCAATCTGTGTAAATCACTTCAATCCGTGTTATCCGCGTTCTATTTTCTGAGGACGTGCAATTTTCTTCATACAATAAATGATCTTGTTTACTCATTCAATTAGCTAATGAACTTCAAAATACATATCTTCGGGTAGGACATTGTGCGAATCAAATGCAGATTAATTTGAATAGGAGGCTATGCTTCAGCAAAAATCAAAAAAGCAAGATGAATGATATTCTATTAGTGATAGTTACAAGTATACGCCACTAATGAAAACGCCTACATATTTATTAAAATGAATTCCCGTATGGTTACCTAAAAACAAATGTTCGACCCCAAATGGGGTCGCATGTTTTGAGAAATTCGTTTTCTATAAACATGTGACTCCGGCTGGAGTCATACCTGCAATAAACAACTTCAATTTCACCTGATGGATAATTATGGGATATTATTTTTTTTAATTCATAAAATTAGAACAATCGCATAGAAATAAATGATACATTTAATCGATCAACTTCTGAAAACCTAAACCAATTTTTATGAAGCCAAAAATAGTTCTCTTATTTTACTTCTTCATTTCTTCTTTTAGTAGTGTTTTACTGGCACAACCGGTCAATATAAATACGGCAAAAACCATTGCAGAACATCATCTGGCAGCTATTGCCCAACCAACACTAAAATCAACAAATATCAACGGAAGTACCTTTAACTTTACTTCAGTTAAGGCCGCGGTAGCGGATAAAGATACCCTTTACTATATTCTGAACGACACCGTTAACAAAGGTTTTGTTATCGTTTCGGCCGACGAACGTGCCTGGCCAATACTTGGGTATTCAACAGAAGGAAGTTTCGATGAGAAAAAACAACCGGAAGCCTTCACTGCATGGATGGATAACCGTAAAATGGAAATTGAACACATCATAAAAAATAATATTCAACCCAAAAGTGCAACTAAAACTGCGTGGGGTAACTTGATGCTTAAGAGTTCATTTGTAGAGACAAAGTCCGTTGAACCGCTTATACAAACAAAATGGGGTCAGGAATGTAATTACAATTCCATGTGCCCGGCAGATGCAACCGGATCATGTGGACATGTACCAACCGGTTGTGTAGCCACAGCCATGGCTCAGATTATGAAATTCTGGAATTTTCCAACAAAAGGTAAAGGTTCTCATGCCTACCTTAGCGCAGGTTATGGTGTTCTAATAGCTGATTTTGGATCAACTACTTATCAATGGAGTCAAATGCCCAATCAAGTTACGAGTGAGAATGAAGCGATTGCTAAGCTGATGTTACATTGTGGAATCTCAGTGGATATGAGATATGGCCCTGGTAGTTCCGGTAGTTATGATCCAAGGGATGAATTAGTTGAATATTTTAATTATTCACCCGAAGCAGAAAACGTTGATAGGAGATCATATTCAGAAAGCGATTGGTTAAATTTACTGAAAACGGAATTAGACTATGGACGCCCGATTTGGTATCAAGGATCTAGTTCACCCTGTAATGGAGTTGTTCATGCTTTTGTATGCGATGGATATCAGAACTCTGATTATTTCCATTTCAATTGGGGTTGGGGGGGTAGTTATGATGGCTATTTTTATCTTGGAAATTTAAATCCCGGATTTAATTCATTTTCGGAACTTCAGGCTGCTGTTATAAAGATATCACCAAACAGTTTACCTGATGGTTACAATGGGATATTGTTATCAACCAAAGAAGTTGGCATAGGAATTAAAGGAGGTACAGCCAAAATAAAAATAAATTCAAGTAAAGAATGGAAAGCTTTATCAGATCAATCATGGCTCGCCATCACTCCTGATACTGGACCTACTGATATTAATACCATTACCTTCAATGCTTCTGCAAATCCAACTACGAGTGACCGTACAGCAAATGTCATCATATCTGCCCCAGGATTGGCTTCGCAAACCATTATAGTAACGCAATACGGTAATTTTGAAGTCTCTTCCGGAAACTTGAAAACTGTACTTTCAAGCCAATTATCGGCCATTACCAACCTAACCATAAGCGGCACCATCGATGCCCGCGATTTTAAAACCATGCGCGACGAGATGCCTGCATTAACCGATATCGATTTAGGTAATGTTATGATTGTTGAATATTCGGGTTATGATGGAACTATATCTGAAAAGTATTCTTATTCAGCAAATGAAATTCCAAGATGTGCTCTTAACCCTTTTGATGCCAACCTGCATAATACCAGATTAAAATCAATTATCCTGCCACCTTCAATTACTTCCATTGATGATTATGCTTTTATGGGTTGTAAGAATTTAACCATAGAAGAGATCCCATTAAGTGTTACTTCCATTGGTGATAACGTTTTTTCGGAATGTAATGGTTCCACAGCATTAAAGATTTCTGCCTCAATTACTTTTATTGGGGATTGGGCATTCCAATGTTTTAATGGTTCGATAAATGTTGATGAAAACAATCCTAATTATTCAAGCATTAGCGGGATTTTGTTCAATAAAAATCAAACAGAATTATTACAGTGTCCTGTCTCAATAAATGGGAACTATACCATACCTTCATCGGTTACAACTATTGGGCGATATGCTTTCGATCATTGTACTGGATTGACTGATATAATAATTCCTTCACCAGTAGTATCAATAAAAGAAGGTGCATTCAGAAATTGTACTGGTTTGACTTCCTTAAAAATTCCATCAACAGTAACATCTATCGGGCTGAGGCCTTTTTCCTATTGTAGTGGTATGCTGAACATAGACGACAAAAACCCAAATTATTCAGCTATCGACGGTGTGTTTTTTAATAAAAGCCAGACAGAATTAATAAGCTGTCCTGTTTGGAAATCCGGAACTTACACAATTCCATCAACGGTTACAAAAGTTAGTGATGAGGCATTTTATCATTGCGATAATATTTCAACTATCATTATTCCTTCTGAAGTAAAAAGTATTGGGACTTTTTCTTTTAATTGTGTCGGGTTGGGGTCTTTATATGTTTATCCTGTTTCGCCAGTTGATTTAAGTCAAGCCTCTTTTACATTCAACGAGTTTACTACTACTATTTGCAACTTATATGTTCCCTATGGCACAAAGTCAATTTATTCAACAAGCAATCAATGGCAGAATTTCGCAAAGATTGTTGAAATTAAGCAATCAGGATTATTTCTTTCCGACACATCGGCAAGCATTAGAAAGAAAGGTGGGGCTGTGGTTGTAAATATTTCTTCCAGTGAAGACTGGGCAGCTTTGTCAGATCAAGCCTGGTTGACCATTAACCCTGTAACCGGATCCTACAATGCAAATACAATTACTTTAACAGCGACAGCAAACCCTACCACATCAATACGTAAAGCAACTGTTACAATATCGGCAACAGGTTTAGCTTCACAAACTATCGAAGTAATGCAATACGGTAACGTCGAGGTTATTGCAGGGAAACTAAAATATATCCTTTCAAATCAATTATCTACTACAACAGACCTTATTCTTACTGGTACCATCGATGCCCGTGATTTTAGAACCATGCGCGATGACATGCCGGCATTAAATGAAATAAACTTGAGTGATGCAACGATTGTAGCATATATAGGAACTGAAGGAACAGTAATAAGAAATTATAGTGTGACATATCTTGCCAATGAAATTCCACGTGATGCTTTTTTTACAAGAAACCCAAATGATGGAAAATATTCACTTATATCAATAATCTTACCTCAAACAGTTAATTCAATTGGCTCTTTTGCGTTGGGCAAATGCACTGGCATAAATAGCATCGAAATACCTTCATCTGTCACTCAGATTGAAGATGAAGCATTTTATTTGTTTAAAGGCTTAATAAATGTAGAGACAAATAATTCCAACTACTCATCATTGGAAGGTGTTCTGTTTAATAAAAATAGAACTACGCTTATAAAATGTCCCAGCTTAAAAACGGGGAGTTATGTCATTCCATTATCAGTCAAAACGATCAAAGCAGAAGCATTTGCATTGTGTGATAACCTAACCAGTATCACTATCCCTTCTTCTGTTTCCTCACTTGAGTATAGCACCTTTTATCTTTGTTCTAACCTGAAATTGATTAATATTCCATCGTCGGTTACCTCTATAGGGATTGCTGTATTTAGTTCTTGCAACAATTTAACTACCATAGAAATTCCTTCGTCGGTTATTTCCATTGGAAATGGAGCTTTGGGTGGATGTACAGGACTGAATTCGCTAAAAGCTTATTCTAAATTGCCTATTGATTTAACCTATTCATCCAATGTTTTTAGTGGGGTAAATATAAAAACCTGTACATTGTATGTTCCTTACGGATCAAAAGCTGCTTATAGTGAAGCCAACCAATGGAAAGATTTTATATATATTGTTGAAATGGAAAATCAACAACCACTTGCGAATGCTGGTATAAATCAAATCGTAAAAGAAGGAAGTTTAGTTGTTTTGGATGGTACAAGTTCAAATGATATTGAAGGCAAAACTTTAACTTATAATTGGTCATCACCCAATGACATAATTTTAAACGACTCATCAGTTTCTATGCCAACTTTTACAGCTCCTTATGTTGATACCATAACAAGTTTCACTTTCAGTCTTGTTGTAAACGATGGAGACCTTGATTCTCCTGCTGACCAGGTGATAATCACAGTAACACCTAACAATGCTCCAATAGCCAATGCAGGAACCGATCAAACAGTCAACGAGAACGAACAGTTCATTCTAGATGGCTCTGCTTCTTCCGACCCGGATAATGATGAATTAAGCTATTTGTGGACTGCACCGGATGGCATCACCTTAAATTCAGGAACTGCTCCAAAACCTACTTTCACCGCACCGAAGGTTACAACTGACACCAACTATACTTTTACCTTGTTGGTCAATGATGGAACAGCTGATTCGCCTGCCGACCAGGTAGTGGTGACAGTTCTGAATGTAAGCAATACTGGCATACTTCAAAGGAATGACTCCAACAAGCTTCAGATTTATCCTAATCCCACCTCCGGTTTACTAGAGATTTCGTTGAATGGAGTGCAGGAACAAAATTATACCATTGAAGTATACAATGGAATTGGACAGTTGAAGCTGGCAACAGAAAAGGTTACCAAAATTGATATATCGTCATTGAGCAATGGCATCTACGTGATAAAAGTAAACACCAAAACTCAAAGCTTTCAACAAAAAATAATTAAGAAATAATTGGCCAAATAAAGGTTGACTTATCCAGTAAACAGACTTTTCAAGAAAGCTGTTAAAGTTGCAGCATCGTGAAGTCGTATTCTCGTGAAGTCGTTATATAAACCCCACCATTTTATCATTGGCAATTAGGATTTATAGCTGCTAAGCCATAGTTTTGTATACAAGTAGGATCAGAAGGCTGTGTAGTGTAAACAACCAAAGGCGAAATACACCGAAGAAGTCGAAGAATGATGTGAGTCCTTGGCGGGATTAACTTTCGGCTTACTCAGCGCGCAAGCGTTGTACAGAATAAAAAAATGACCTTAATTCAAAATGAAATGACACTAGAAGACATAGGATATAACGAGGACTTAGAAAGGTATAGAAATGACCATGGTTTTCATTCATTTGGAGTAGGTCGTGTGAGCTTAGAACATAAGGAAAGGTATAAGGTAAAAACTATCGATAACGAATACGATGCAGAGATCATTGGAAATCTGAGATTTACTGCACAAAAAAGAGCTGATTTTCCGGCTGTTGGCGATTGGGTCGCTTTTTCTGAATTTGATGAAAATAAAGTGCTCATTCATGCAGTTTTTCCCCGAAGGACCATCATTGAACGACAAGCTGTTGGGAAACAAGGAGAAAAACAAATTATCGCCACGAATATTGACCTTGCTTTTATCGTACAGTCCATCGATTATGATTTTAACATCAACCGAATAGAACGGTATTTAACCATTTGCAATGCATCAAATGTACAGCCGATGATCATTCTCAATAAAATAGATTTGATCAGTGAAGCTGAATTATCAAAACTGATTTTGAGTGTTCAGGAACGCGTAAAAGAAGTTCCGGTTCTTGCAATAAGCAATGCATCTCAAAAAGGAATAGAAAAGCTAAAAAATTCAATCGTAAAGGGAAAAACCTATTGTTTGCTGGGCTCATCCGGAGTGGGAAAATCTTCTCTTCTCAACAATCTGTCAGGTCAGGATTACATGAAAACAAACACAATTAGCTTGAGCACGAATAAAGGACGACACGTTACAAGCCACCGTGAATTAATCGTTCTTGAAAGTGGCGGGATTATCATTGATAATCCGGGCATGAGAGAAGTTGGGATTGCTGATTCAAGTGATGGATTGGAAAGGACCTTTGAAATTATTGTTGAACTATCCGAATCTTGTAAATTCAAAGATTGTACCCATACAACAGAAATTGATTGTGCCGTTTTAACAGCTGTTGACAATGGAGAAATTGACAGAAAATTTTATGAAAACTACCTGAAAATGGAGCGGGAAAAAGAACATTTTGAATCGACCGTTGCTGAAAAACGTAAAAAAGACAAAGATTTCGGAAAAATGATTAAACAGGTTAAGAACTCAAGAAAATCAAATAAGTACTAACCCAAATTAGCAATCATGGGGCTTCTGCTCCAGGCAGCCAAGGATGGGTTTATGGCCTGTTCCCTTTTTGATTCAGTCATTAGAATCAAGGGTCAAGTGTCATCAGATTTCAAGCATTTTATCTCAGATGCTTAGGGTTTTAAGTCCTTTTGAAACCAGTATTCTAAATGTGCTTTCCGTTAGAATAAACCTGTTTCCTGAGAATTACTATCTTCACAAAAACAAAAAAAAATATGATTACAAAAATTATTGTGCTTGGAATTTATGTTGCAATTCTATTTTTAATTGGAATTTTGGCTTCCCGGAGAGTCAAAAGTATGAGCGATTATTATGTGGGAGGTAAAAAAATGGGCTTTTTGGCTGTTGCATTTTCTGCCAGAGCAACCGGCGAATCGGGATGGCTTTTAATTGGTCTGACAGGAATGGGCGCAATGGCTGGCTATTCTGCTTATTGGGTTGTTGTGGGAGAATTGCTCGGAGTTTTGATATCATGGCAATTTATGGCCAAACCGTTTAAAAGGCTTTCCGACAAATACAAAGCAATCACCATACCCGACTATCTTGAAAGTCATTTTAAATCATCAACAAACATTCTTCGAATTATATCGGCTTCAGCCTTAGTGATTTTTGTGGTCATTTATGTCGCATCCCAAATGGATGTAACAGGCATTGCTTTCGAATCAATGCTTCATATCGATTATCGAATTGGTGCACTGGTTGGTTTTATTATAGTGCTGATTTATATTTTTATTGGTGGATTTGTTGCTGCTGTTTGGTCTGATATGTTCCAGGGAATTTTAATGTTTTTGGGCCTGGTGCTACTGCCAATTGTTGTTTGGTTTACCATGGATCACGGAACTGGAATCACAGAAGGTTTAAACGCCATTGATCCAGGTTTAACGCAAATTATGGGCAAAAGTGATAACGGATTAATGAATCTGTTTACGATTCTCGGTTTTTCCATGATTGGATTGGGCTTTTTAGGATCACCGCAAGTTTATGTCCGATTCATGTCCATTAAAAACGAAAAAGAGATTGATAAAGGAAAATGGGTGGCCTTGGCATTCACCTTATTTACCGATGCCGCCGCAGTAACCATTGGTATTCTCGCTCGAATTTATTTCACAAAGGAAGGTCAGGATTCGGAAGCAATATTAGGTGTTGGCGGAAAAGATGTTTTAAGTATGATGACCAACGAGTTTTTACCTACAATCCTGGTGGCTATCTTTATCGCGATCGTACTTTCAGCAATTATGTCAACAATTGATTCTCTTCTCGTTATTGCATCAAGTGCTATTACACGTGACTTTTACCAGAAAATATTCAGACCCGATTTAAAAGATAAAGACTTGACAAAATTATCAAGGTTGGTCACGGTAGGGATGGCTATAGTCGCACTTACGATTGCCATTATCTTATATTATCTGTATCCTGACAGGCAGATCTTCTGGATTATAATTTTTGGATGGTCGGGAATTGCAGCCACCTTTTGTCCGGTAATCATATTATCCATTTTCTGGAAGGGGTATTCTGAGATAGGAGCTATTGCATCAATGATTACAGGCTTTTCATCAGTGATATTTTTTAAGTTTGTGGTGGCAAATATGGAAGGAATAGGTGACTATTTTAAAGAATTAGATGTACTGGCGCCTTCCTTCGCTTTGGCTATGATGGTAGGATTTATCGTTTCAAAACTATTCCCTGCCAAGCCTACTAAACACTAATTCCAATAAGCGTTGTTTGCGTACAGCGTTCAATCTTCACCATTACCAAATCGCCTTTCTGATAGTTCAGTTTTGGAAATACAACCACTTTACCCTGTGAGGTACGTCCAACCAATTCGTCGGCCGATTTTTTAGATCGCCCTTCGACCAATACTTCAAAGGTTTGACCAATATTACGTTGGTTGCTTTCTTTAGAGATGCGGTTTTGCATTTCAATCATTCTTGAAAGTCGTTCCGCTTTGACGGCTTCCGGCACATCGTCGGGCAGGTTTTTGTGGGCATACGTTCCAGGGCGTTCGGAGTATTTAAACATAAAAGCACTGTCGAATTTCACCAACTCCATTAAACTCAGAGTTTCCTGGAAATCTTCTTCGGTTTCGCTGCTGAATCCACAAAAAACATCCGCAGTTAGGCCGCAGTCAGGTAGTATTGAGCGAATGGATTCAATCCTGCGCAGGTACCATTCACGGTCGTACTTGCGGTTCATTAGTTTCAATATTTTGGAACTGCCGCTTTGGAAAGGTAAATGGATGTGATGGCAAATATTAGGGAGTGAAATCATGGTCTTAAGCAAACGATCCGATAAATCTTTGGGATGCGAAGTGGTAAAACGCACGCGCATTTCGGGTTGGCTTTCGGCAACCAATTTTAACAAATCGGGAAATTTGACCGGGCGCTTTTGTCCTTCGATTTCCCATTTGAAAGAGTTCACATTCTGCCCCAATAGTGTAACTTCCTTGTACCCGTTTTTGGCCAAATCGGCCACCTCGTTCAGAATGTCTTGTGGATCGCGGCTACGCTCACGTCCGCGGGTGTAGGGCACAATACAATATGTGCAAAAGTTGTTGCAACCCCTGGTAATGGTAACAAAGCCTGAGATGGAATCCTGTGTCAAATGTTTAGGAACAATACTGTCGTACGTTTCATCAGTAGTGAGTTCAACATTAATCGCAGCCTCGCCCTGGTTAACTTTATCGATGAGGTAGGGGAGATCTCGATAGGCATCGGGACCAGCCACCAAATCCACTACTTTTTGTTCCAGCAGTTCTTCGGCCAGGCGTTCGGCCATGCAGCCAATCATACCCACAATCAGGTTTTTATTCTTCTTTTTATAGGAATTGAACAAACGTAAACGTCCCCAAATGCGCTGTTCTGCATTGTCGCGTACCGAGCAGGTATTAATAAATATGGCATCGGCTTCGTGCTGATCGTTGGTGATTGAGTAGCCTTTTTCGCCCATCACGGCGGCCACTACTTCGCTGTCGGCCACGTTCATCTGACAACCGTAAGTTTCAATGTATAGTTTTTTTTGCATGGATCTGGTGCATGGTTAAAGCCTGCAAATTTAATGTCTATTTTTAGAATTAGCCGAAAAAGGGAGCTTAGTTTTATTCCGACGAGTACAATTGAGTGCTGTTGAATTTGCAATTGGTCTGATAGGTAGCTGTTTGAGGCTATAATGTTAAATTATTTAGTAGATTATGTGGGCTGGCTTGGATTATTTTTGTTATTTAGGAAGAGAACTGAAAAATCTAAAAAAAGAGACCTAAATTTACTTTACTTTTTCGCTTAGGAAAAAACCGTTTGTAAACCATGGATATCGAACCTTTAAAAAAATATAGAGAGAAGTTTTTCAAATACTGGTTTTTAGCTCAGGATTTTTTGCGAGAGTTTTCCCGTTTTATTAAATCAATTGGGAACGTGGTTTTTACGCTGGCAACTTTGGCATACCTTGGCGTACTTTTGTTACACATTGGTTTCCGCTTTAGCGATGTATTTACCAGCGATTTTTACAAACTCTACCATTACACGTTTTATGTGATTTATACCGCAAAATATTTGGAAGAATTTCTAAATTGGCGGAAACGTAGAATTATCGGGTGGATATATGAAGGAAGCTTATTTCTACTTAGCACGGTGGTATTATTCTATAGTATTTTGGTCCATATTGGACAAGTTCAACTAGAGGTAGGAATACCGGAATTCGTTGTATTGATCATTGCTTCTGCCTTGTTGATTGTCTCTGAGATCTATAAGTTAATGTCCCTGCTCGACAATATAAAACTTTCGCCATCCTTACTGTTTGCCTTGAGTTTTATCGTGATTATTTTTTGCGGTGCAGGATTGTTAAAGTTGCCAAATGCGCATGTTCTTCCTCTTACTTTTCTCGATGCCTTATTTACTTCAGCAAGTGCCGTTTGTGTAACCGGTTTAATTGTAGTAGATACGGCAACTGAATTTACTTTTTTTGGGCAGATTGTTATTATGGTTTTAATTCAAATTGGAGGATTAGGAATCATGGCTTTTACCGGTTTTTTCGGTTTTATTTTTACAGGTACAGTATCGTTTAAAGATCGTTTAATGCTGAAGGATATCATGTCATCGGATACTCTTGGTGGCGTTTTCCGTTTAATTACCAAAATTATTCTATTTACTTTTCTCATCGAAGCACTTGGCGCGGCCATAATCTATTTTAATGTTGGACCTGAAATTCAACATCGATTTTTCTTTTCTGTATTTCATGCTGTTTCAGCCTTTTGTAATGCTGGTTTTTCAACCTTATCGGCTGGCTTGGCTAGTCCTGAACTGTTAGGGAACTATTGGGTAAGTTTAACAATTGCCAATTTAATTATTTTAGGAGGGATTGGATTTCCTGTATTGATCCTAATGTATGCTTATTTGAAAAATTATGCTTATAAAATATTGAATTCCAGCAGGAAAAAGAAAATGCCTGCAGCAGTTCTCCAGCAGAACATAGGGGTGCGAATTGCTGTAAGCACCACCATATTTTTATTGGTGCTTGGAACAGTCGCCTACTACTTATTAGAGAATAAAGGCAGTTTAAACGCTTGGTCTGATATCGATAAATGGGTGATTGCATTTTTTGGTAGTGTAAGTGCCCGAACCGCTGGTTTTAATGTGGTTGACATTAGTGCATGGACGTATCCTACGGTTTTTTTAATGATTTTTTTGATGTGGGTAGGAGGTTCACCCGGATCAACCAGTGGAGGAATAAAAACGACGACTTTTGCGCTGGCGCTGCATACGACCTATAATTTTATTCGGGGAAGAAATTCAATTCATGTGGGTTTCCGTAAAATTGGAAATGAAACCATTCGCCGTGTTTTAGTAACGATAGTGCTTTCGGTAATAACTATTTTTATTGGATTTGTTGGTGTAATGTTGGCCGATCCTGAAAAAAATCCGACGTATTTGCTGTTCGAATGTGTTTCGGCTTATGCTACTGTTGGCTTAAGCATTGTGAATACAGCCTTACTTAGCAGTACAAGTAAAAGTATAATTATTGTGATCATGTTCGTCGGAAGGGTAGGCCCTTTGGCCTTACTTACAGGAATATTCAAGATACATCACATGCGCTATCATAAGTATCCAATACAAGACTTGGTGATCAATTAATACAATTTTTAAAATCATACAACTATGAAATTCATTGTAATAGGACTAGGATATTTTGGCTCAACACTGGCGGTAAGATTAACCGCACAAGGACACGAAGTGATTGGTATTGATAACCGTTACGAGAAAATAGAAGAGTTTAAAGATTCCATTACAATGGTGATGGAAATGGATACCACCAACGAGAAAGCAGTCCGAACGCTGCCATTAGATGATACCGATGCCATTATTGTGGCCATAGGTGAAGATGTGGGCTCTTCTATTCTGACGATGTCCATTTTAAAAAATCTGAAGGTGAATCGAATCATCGGAAGGATCATCAGTACTGTGCATCACAATATTTTAAATCAGATTGGAATTACAGAAGTGGTACACCCTGAGGAAGATACGGCCTATACGGTGATTTCTATGTTGCAATTAAAAAATGCCATAAAAGTGATCGAAATTGATGAAAGGAACGTCATCGCTGAATTTTATACGCCTAAAAAATATGTCGATCATACCTTAGAATCCATGAACATTTCGAAACGGTTTAAGCTAAATTTAATTGCTGTTAAAAATAGGCCTGCGAAAAAAGAGGGGCTTCTTTCTGCCAAGGCTGAATATAAAACCCACTTCGACTTTGATCTTTTAATTCCAATGAAATCAGATGACATTATGCTTGTTGCTGGTGAATTGTCCAATGTGAAGAGGTTCATTAATGACTAAAATGTTGAACTTTGATTTTTACTGGAATACCATTTCAGATTGGTAGTCCTCCGTAATTTCTAATAGTTCAATGCATTTTAACCTGCTACTCATGACTCTTGTTTTATAGCATTTTATCCTTTCTTAAAATTGAATATCTTGTCATTATTTCTTAATGAATTGGTATGGCAGATAAATACGATTACATCATTATAGGGAGCGGTTTTGGCGGTTCGGTAAGTGCCTTGCGCCTGACTGAAAAAGGCTATAAGGTATTGGTGATTGAAAAGGGGAAATGGTATCAGCCCGACGACTTTGCTAAAACAAACTGGCACTTGCACAAATGGCTTTGGATGCCTTTGTTGCATTGGTTTGGCATTATGAAGATTTCCTTTTTTCGTCACATTACAGTCATTTCGGGTGTTGGTGTTGGAGGCGGTTCACTGGTATATGCCAATACGCTACCCGTTCCAAAATCCGAATTTTTCAAAAAAGGAAGTTGGGCTGAACTGAATGATTGGGAAAAGGAATTAAAACCACATTACCAAACGGCCTTGGACATGCTGGGAGCCAATAAAAATCCAAAATTATTCGATGCTGACCATGCCTTACAGAAATTGGCGGTGGAATTGGGGCGGGAGCAATTGTTCGAGGCGACCAATGTGGCCGTATTCTTTGGGAAACCTGACGTTTCAGTGGCCGATCCCTACTTCAAGGGCAAGGGACCTGAGCGTGTAGGCTGCAACTTTTGTGGTGGTTGTATGACCGGTTGTCGGTATAACGCAAAAAACACACTGGATAAAAATTACCTTCATCTGGCACAGCAATTGGGCCTTAAAATTGTTGCTCAAGAGGAAGTAATCGATGTTGTAGCCCTTGGAAATGTAAATGGATCAGGTGGCTATCAAATTACTTGTCGATCAACAAAAAACCGGTGGCATAAAAAAGTCAGGTATCAAACGAATGCTGTGATTTTTGCAGGTGGTGTTTTGGGCACTGTTAAGTTGTTGCTGAAGTTGAAGAAGAAATCGCTTCCCCGTTTGTCGGATAAACTGGGTGATGATATTCGTACCAACAACGAAACCCTTATTAGTGTGACGAATATCGATGGAAGCCAGGATTTATCAAAAGGCATCGCCATAGGTTCTATTTTACATACCGATGAAAACAGTCATCTGGAAGTATGCCGTTACATCGAAGGATCAGGCTTTTGGCGGCTTTCGCATTTTCCATTGGCCAAGGGTGTAAACGCTCTGGTGCGCGTGGCCAACATTGTATGGAAGTTGATGAAGCAACCCCTGCGTATGGTAAAATTGTATTTGTCATCAAATTGGGGGAAACATACGGCAGTGCTGCTGTTTATGCAAACCCTTGATAGCACCCTCCGTTTTAAGCGGGGTACATCGGGGCAGATGGTTTCGCGGCTATCGTCAGGGCCAAAACCAACGCCCAATATTCCGGAGTCGCTTGATTTAACCAAACGATACAGTAAAACGGTAAATGGTGAGGCCACTGTTTTTGCGTTTGAAACCTTTGCAGGCATTCCATCTACGGCCCATATTTTAGGAGGTGCAGTGATGGGTAATAACGCAATATCAGGTGTAATCGATCAGAACAATAAGGTGTTTGGTTATGAAAATATGTTGATTGTAGATGGTTCAATGATTTCGGCCAATCCGGGAGTTAATCCTTCGCTAAGTATAACGGCTATAGCCGAACATGCTATGAGTAAAATTCAAAATAAGATATGATGAAGGTACGAAATATTTTTCCCGTTTTTTTTGTTATTCTGTTCATTGGGTGCACCTATCCGGCTGCCGAATTTGATCCGGTTTCCGAGGTCGAAATTAGCGTTAAAGGGAGGTACATTCAGCTGGAGCCCTTGGAAACAGAACCTTCAACCTGCTTTGTTTTTTATCCGGGTGGTTTGGTCGATCCGGAGGCTTATGTTTCGCTTATGCAGCAAGTTGCAGAAAAGGGCTATCGGGTCATCATATTAAAAGCCACTGCCGATCTGGCCATTTTTAATACCAAACGTGCATCAAAAGTAATGGAGGAATTTTCCGATATCGATCACTGGATTGTTGGGGGGCACTCGCTGGGCGGCGTTGTTGCTATAAAGGCCATTGTCGATGCACCTCAAAAATTCGATGGTCTGGTGTTGTTTGCCGCTTATCCTGCAAAGAAGGATGATTTAAGTGAATGGAGTGGTGCAGCCCTGTCAGTTTCCGCCGAAAACGATGGTTTAACACTCGCCTCGGACATTGAAAACGGCAAGGAGCAACTGGCCGAAGCAATTGTAGTCGATAATTTGGATAGTTTCCCGCTTGATGTAACATCAGGGAAAACCATCTATTACGAAATCCCAGGGGGAATCCATGGCCAATTTGGCGATTATGGTGTTCAAAAAGGTGATGGAATAGCAAGCATTACAAGGCAAGAACAGCACGATGAAATTGTCCGTATTTTGGAGCTTTTTTTTGTGGCAAATGCCTGGTAACCAAAAAATAAAAATGACCACTGGGCAGTGATCATTTTTAATGGTGATATTATAAAAAAAAGGGAGAGGAGAAATTTCTAAACAGTGGCAATTTACTAAACTTGAATTGTTATAGAAAATAAGTAGAATTAAATTATGAATATTTTCAATCAACGCTATATATCATGTGATTAAATTATGTTTCATAGTGACGAATGGTTCAAATGAATTGATAAAGGTTTTTTGAAGTGGAAATTATTGGAATAATTTTTTTTTCGATCAATAGAGAAAAAGGATACAATTTCCAACCTACAAAAAAGTACATTGCAATGTTGCAGTACAAGTCCCATTCCATAAGCACGCAATAGAATAACAATGGAATAAAAGAACAATGCTGTAAGTCGGTAGAATTGAGCTGTTTTTTTGCCCTCGCACCCGTCCGTTTTTGTTATATTTGAGCTATAACAGCAAACCAAATTACCAATGGCCCTTTTTCAAAAAACCGTCGAACAGAAATACCTGAAACAACTCAATTCAGAGTTAATCAACGCAAAGTATCTTGAGTTTAAAACCTATTTCGCAAATCCTGCCATTCAGGAGAACATTCGAAACAGCAAAGAAGAACAATTTCAGGAAGGCTTCCTTCGTGAATTGTTCGTTAAAATTCTAGGATACACCCTTAATCCTGCACCCAACTTCAACCTTACTACAGAGTACAAAAACATCAAGGACAGCAAAAAAGCCGATGGCGCAATTTTATTTAACGACAGTGTTAAAGCAGTTATAGAACTAAAGGGAACCAACACTACCGATTTAAGTAAGATTGAAGCACAGGCTTTTGGGTACAAAAACAATCAGCCCTATTGTGTGTATGTTATTACATCCAACTTCGAGAAAATACGTTTCTACATCGACAATGCCATTGAACACCAAGAGTTCAACCTGTTCGCTTTGTCGAAACCCGATTTCGAAATTCTTTACCTTTGCCTATCTTGCGAATCCATCGAAAAAGGAATTCCCAAAAAAGTTAAGGACGAATCGTTAAGTCATGAAGATGTAATTACAAAGCAACTTTATACAGATTATTCGCTTTTTAAACACGAGCTGCATCAAAACCTGGTGCTGCTGAATCCAACTTTCGACACGCTCGAACTTTTTAAGAAATCACAAAAATTGTTAGACCGTTTCCTGTTTCTCTTCTTTGCCGAAGATCGTGAGTTATTGCCGCCCAACAGTGTCCGTTTGGTGTTGAACGACTGGAACGATTTGCAGGAACGCGATGTGGAAGTGCCTCTTTACGACCGCTTCAAAAAATACTTTGGCTACCTCAATACAGGTTTCAAAGGCAAACGTTACGACGTGTTTGCATACAACGGCGGCTTGTTTAAACCCGATGAAATCCTCGATTCAATTTTAATCGACGATGAACTGTTGTTTAAACACACCTTCAAGCTGGCCGAATACGATTTTGCTTCCGAGATTGATGTGAACATTCTTGGTCATATTTTCGAAAACTCACTGAACGAACTCGAAGCGTTGGAAACACATGAGCATGCTCCTGTGTCCAAACGCAAAAAAGACGGCGTTTTTTACACGCCAAAATACATCACCAAATACATTGTTGAAAACACTGTTGGAAAACTTTGTTCCGAAAAGAAAGCCGAGCTTCAGTTAATTGATGAAGAGTACACTGCTGACAAAAAGCGGCAACTGAAAACCAAACAGGCTTTGCTCGACAAACTGAAAACCTATCAAAATTGGTTGTTGCAACTTACGATATGCGATCCGGCATGTGGCTCCGGTGCTTTCTTAAATCAAGCGCTCGACTTTCTGTTAATCGAACACCAATACATCGACGAATTGCAAGCCAAACTCCTTGGCGTTCCATTAATCTTTAGCGCCATTGAAAAAAGCATTCTCGAAAACAACCTTTTTGGGGTCGATTTGAACGAAGAAAGTGTGGAAATTGCCAAACTCTCACTGTGGCTGCGCACCGCACAACCCAACCGAAAGTTGAATGATTTGAACAACAACATCAAATGCGGAAACTCACTCATTGATGATCCCGCCGTGGTAGGCGACAAAGCCTTTAATTGGCAGACCGAATTTCCCAATATTTTCCACGAAAAAGAGAAAAAGATTTGGCATGTAACCACTGCCACACACAATTCGAGGTATTCGCAACGTATGTTCGATAATTATGTCAAACTTGGCGAGTCTGTATGGTTGTCGGAGGAAGACGAGCTTATTGTGACAGAAACAATTGCCGATATAGTAAAAAATGATAATCTAAATATTGTTGCCTATAACATTTGTGGCGACCATGCACATCTGATAGTTGTGTGTAGTGAAGAAGAGGTTCAAGGAATAATACAAAAAATAAAAGCAGTATCGGCCAGAGCCTGTAATATTGCTATGGGGCGCACAAAACCTGCCGTATTGGAAGAAAACTTTGGGGAGCATGCTCCCCAAACAGAAAATATGGAAAGAGCTACAACGTCGGAGCGTGCTCCGACGCACGGTGCCAGTGCAGAGAACGAAGATGGTGATCATTCCCCGACGCACCATGCCCGATTCTGCAATACTCAAATGGGACGCACAACATCGGAGCATGCTCCGATGCACAGTGCCGGATCAGAATACAAAAAAGGGGAGCATGCTCCCCAACGAGGCACAACACAACATCATCTCTGGGCAAAAAAATTCGACAAAAAAGAGATAACAAGCAACGAACAATTCGATAATACAATTGCCTATATCCGTAACAACCGCAATAAACACCAGTTGCCCGAAAACAAAAAACTTAAAGCTCTGATCGAACAATTTACTTGCTCTCGTGTAAATGCCTTCCGACCTGAATACACTGGCGGTTTTGATGTGGTCATTGGGAATCCGCCTTACGTTCAGCTCCAAAGTATGGGAGAAATGAGCGAATTACTCAGCAATTGTGGCTATGATACTTTCGACAAAGGAGCCGACCTTTATTGCCTTTTCTCTGAGCGTGGATATAAACTATTGAAACATCGCGGAATGCAGTCGTTTATTATGCCCAACAAATGGATGTTGGTGAACTATGGAAAACCACTACGTAAATTTCTTTCAAAAACAGGTTTGCAGCAGGTTTTAAATTTTGGTGACATTCAATTTTTTCAGGAAGCCACAACTTATGTGTGCATTTTTGTTACACAAAAGGCCAATCCAAAAGAAAAGGTACAAGTCCTTTCTCTCAATCGAAAAACCTATCATGGTGATTTTATGACAGAGGTCGCAAGTAATATTTACGACGATAATGCCTCTAAATTTGGCGAAAACGAATGGAGCATTCAACCATACCTCGATGCCATTAAGTTGGAGAAGATGAAAGAAAATAGCATTGAATTAAAGGAGTTGCAAATCAGTATTAATTATGGAATTAAAACAGGTTACAACGATGCTTTTTTCATCGATGAAGAAATACGATTGCAATTAATTAAAGCAGATCCTAAAAGTGAAGAACTCATTAAACCCATGGTGCGAGGTCGTGATATTTCAGCTTATGAAATAACTGGCTTTGAATACTTAATTGGAACAATTCCTTCGCTTAAACTCGACATTGAGCATTATCCAGCCATTAAACAACACCTACTTTTATTTGGATACGACCGCTTAAAGCAAACCGGAGATAAAGGTTCACGAAAAAAGACAAGTGGACGATGGTTTGAAACACAGGATAGCATTGCCTATTATCAAGACTTTGCTAAACCCAAAATCATTTATCCTAACATGACTTCGGCATTTCCGTTTATGTATGATGAAAGCGGGTTATTGGGGAACGATAAAAGTTTTATTCTTACAGCCATCGGCGAAACAGTTTCTTTGCCATTTTTAACGGCTGTTTTTAATTCATCGCTGGCAAAACTTTGGATTTGGTACAATTGCCCCGAACTACAAGGAGGAACCCGTGAAATCCGTAAGGTTTATTTCGAACATTTCCCTGTGCCACAAGCCAACGAAGAACAAACCGCTTTGCTTGCCCAATATGCAATAGAACGCACCCAATTAACAACCAACCTACAAACCCTTAGCGCAAAATTTCAGCGTACCATCCAACGCAAGTTCTTCTTAGATTCGACAAGGGAGCTTACTCCCTTGAATACTTTACCAGCGAAACTGCAAGATTGGTACCTGCTTACTTATGCTGAATTCATTAAAGAGTTAGGAAAAAAGAAAATCAAACTTTCGTTAAGCGACGAAGCCGAATGGGAAGACTATTTTCTTGCCGAAAAGGAAAAAGCCTTGGCCATTAAATCCCAAATCGACTCCACCGACAAAAAGATTGATCAAATGGTTTATCAACTGTATGGATTAACTGAGGATGAAATAAAAATTGTAGAAGCTTAGCATTATGAACAACAAGCTACTGTCAATAACCGCCGAAAATGAACAATTAACCAAGTTGCTGGAACAATTGCATTTAGAATTCGTCGATTTGTTTACCCGTCACAAAGATATGGTCGAAAATGAATCTGATATTCTTACGTCGCTCTATCTCGAAAAGTTGGGGCACCTTCAACTCCAATTGCTTCAAAAACAAACCGAAGCTGCCCGCCTGAAAATGAGAATGAAACTGATTCAGGCAGCCATTAACCGCGATGAACATCCTAACTTACAAGCAATAGACAATCTGGTTAATTCACAAATGCAAATTTATTATGCCCAAATTGAAGTTCAGGCCAATGCATTAAACGAAGCCAAAAACGTGCTTTCTCATCTCATTTCAAAAGAAGATACCATAAAACTGAAAGAACTTTTCCGGCTGCTGTGCAAAAGGCTTCATCCCGATTTAAACCCAACTCAAACCGAAGATGAAAAAGATTTGTTCATCAAAGTTAAAGCGGCTTACGATCTTCAACGATTAAACGATCTTCAAACTATCCTGCTCTTTTTAAAAAACTCGAAAAAAGAAAAATTAACGCTGATCTCCCTCGACGATAAAGCAGAACGTATAAAGCATTTAGAAAAAACCATTGTCAATTTAAAAGACAAAATCAATCAATTAATACAAGCTTTTCCTTTTAATACGAAAGAGTTAATTTTCGACGAAGAATACATTAGTCATCAACAGGAGGAAATAAAAATTCATATTAAAACTTGCGAAGAAGAAATAGCAAAATACATCAACATCATAAGCCTAATGTCCAATGAATGAATCCATATTGCCCGTAACTTCTGGTTTACTTGCCATGCTGAGCAGTGTGAAAAACGGAATAACACCTTTTAAACAAGAAATATTTTTGTTGGAAATAGTTGTGGCAGGTACCACCCATTGCAAAGAAATCGATAGCATTGAACTCGCTATTGTGCCTGAAAAGGTATTAACCATGAAAAGAGAACCCACCAACGAATACGACAAATTTGCCATTGCCATTTATTGCGATCAAATGCGCATTGGTTTTGTCCCCTCTGAAATGAATATGGTTTGCTCAAGGCTCATGGACGCAGGTAAATTATTCTTTTGCCGGGTAGTTTCCAAAGAATGGAAAAACAAATGGTTGAAAATAAAAGCCAATATTTATATGCTTGAGTAAGGTAGGTCGGGCATTCCTGCCCGACAAATCATTCTTCAATAAAACAAACTTTGGGAACCAACCTGCATTCAATAGCCAACCACAACATCGAATTCCAAAACAGGGAATACTGCGAATTTGCTGAATAAATTATATTGGAACGAAGGAGTATGAATAGCCCCGAGTTTCAACTCGGGGTCTAAGGGTAATATAAAAACTATGGCCGATCCACCATTGTTAAACAGAACACAAGTGTTCTATCGGCCTAAAAACAATCATTTCGAACAAAATTGTTGTCGAAAATAAACTGAATTATTATTTAAAATGATCAAGCCAGCATTCAACAACAGGCAAATGCAACAAATCAAATCGGCGCTTCATAATACGCTCTATAAAACGAAAGCACACATTCGACGCAGTGGAGAAATACCAAAAGCAGAAACTGTATTTCAATGGTTTTACGACATTTCAGACCTTACGATTTTTCCAGACCAACAACCAGTCGATGCCTCCAATATAAACAAGAACAGTTTCGAGTCTATGTTCTATTTTAACGGTTTAATAGTTCATCTAACATTGAATTATACAAATATGGAATACCGTGGACATCCTTATTTCGATGCCAATGCCAATTTTATCATATTAAACGATTTAGACAAGGAAGACTATTCTGATGAGATTCTGATGGAATGGTTTAAAAAGAAATATGGCATAGTCTTTTAAAAGGCACCGAATGAAAGGCACCCCAATTTTTGTAACTTTGGATCAAAATAAAACAACATGGAACGCTTTATAATTAAAATAGATACCCGTAACAACAAAGGGAAATACCTGTTAGGCTTAATTACCGAAATGGCCAAAGAAGGTTCTTTTATCGAAATTGAAAAAACAGATACGTACGATGAGGTGAAAACTTCATTGAAGGAAATGAAGCAGGGAAAACGCAAACCTGTTAACGAATTGTTCAAATAAAGCTTCACGTTTTCAGTAGGACATCCCCCTGATTACCCTATATGATAAAAGCGAACAGGCTTCAATCTCAAAAGAACAAATCATCGAAATATTGAAATCGGAGAACCTCCTTTGATTAAGTCGGCTTCAAGAATTAGCCATTTCAAATCTTTCATAAAATATCTATTCATTTTCAAATATTACTTTTAAATTGCTAACCAATTAGCATTCAGGTATTCTTCTGCCCCCCCCCAACGTCGCAGCAAAATCTTGAAACACAAAGAAAATTTTGTCATAAATGTGCAATAGTGCGCTTGCAGCTTCGTTATTTTATTCAATATGACAGTTAGGAATGAAAAAAAATGCTGAGGAACATTAAAACGATCGTTAGGAACAACCAAAGAACCAGTAGGAATGACTAAATGACCATTAGGAATCAATAAAAATGCTGAGGAACATATAAACGACGATAAGAAATACTAAAGAACCAGTAGGAATAAAAAATATCGATTAGGAACCGAAGAAGAACGATAAGGAGAGGATAATCAAATTCAAAAATTTTAAAATCATTACCTGTTTTACTGTAATTCAGGAAATGAAACTAAAATAAAATAGAATTATTAACCCTTTAACGTTTTATTATGGCTAAAAGCACCACAGAAGCCCGGACCCTGGAACAATACAGGGTAGCGTTTGAGAACACAGCATCTCAACCTCAGATCTCAACCACCATGGCCGAATTTGGCTACGACTCTACTGCAATGCTAATAGGAAAAGCATTATACGACGAAACCCGTCTTGCATATGATTCAAACAAGATAGAAACCGACGAATCCATTGCTGCACACGCTGTGTTCGACAGCAAAAGGAAAGAACTGGAGGACGTTTATTCCTCGCATCGTAAAAAAGCCAAAGTTGTTTTCCGTAACGACAACGTAACCGCCGACAAATTGGCCATTACTGGAACATTAGCACAGGCATACATTAAATGGTTGGAGACAGTGAAGAAATTTTACGTCACTGCCATCGTCGACAGTGATATCCAGACCAAACTAACTCGACTGAAAATATCCTTAGAAGACTTGACCGCTGCAAATGCATTAATCCCCGAGGTCGAAGCATCACGAGCAGCCTATTTAAAAGAAAAAGGTGAATCACAAGACGCAACAACCATCAAAGACGCAGCCTTTGGTAAACTTGACGACTGGATGAGTGAATTTTATGCAGTTGCAAGAATCGCAATGGAAGATAATCCACAATTACTAGAAGCATTGGGCTTAATCGTGAAATAAAAACCCATAGCACATTGTTAGCACATTGGTAAGCCCAAACAACAGCCAAGTTATCAAAAAGCCGTTCGTAGGGCTTGCCAATTTTTGCGTTAAATAATAGCAAAATTGAACCTGTTAAATATCATCGGCCTATATGCCTGAAATTTCTAATTTCGAAAAAAAAATCCTATGATCAATGATCAATTGTTTTATCCTAAAAGTATAGTCGTTGTTGGTGCATCAAACAATATCGAAAAGCCGGGAGGTAAACTGCTAAAGAATTTACTGGATAATCAGTTTCAGGGAGATTTGATGGTAGTTAACCCGAAGAGCTCCAACGTTCAGGGAATCATATCCTACAAAACAGTCCACGAGGTTCCTACTGTTGATTTGGCTATTTTGGTCATACCTGCTCAGTATTGTGTCGAAGCCATGGAAGTGTTGGCTACTCAGAAAAAGGTGAAAGCTTTTATTGTGATTTCTGCCGGTTTTAGCGAAGAGAGTGAAGAAGGTGCCCGCATGGAGCGGCAATTGGTGGAGATTGCCAATAGAAACAAGGCCTGTTTAATAGGTCCAAACTGCATTGGTGTTCTGGCCCCTTTGCACGCCAGTGTTTTTACTACTCCAATTCCGGGTTTGAGCCAAAAAGGTGTTGATTTTATTTCAGGTTCGGGGGCTACCGCAGTGTTTATTATGGAATCGGCCATACCAAAGGGTTTGCAGTTTCATTCTGTAATTTCGGTGGGGAATTCGGCCCAGCATGGTATCGAAGATGTTTTGGCCTACCTCGATGAGACTTTCGACCCTGCGGAATCCACAAAAATTAAATTGTTGTACATCGAAAACATCAGCGATCCCGATAAATTGCTTTTGCATGCCAAATCTTTAATCGGCAAGGGATGTCGTATTGCCGCAATTAAAGCCGGTTCGTCTGAAGCGGGAAGTAGGGCAGCATCGTCGCATACCGGGGCCATGGCAAGCTCCGATTTGGCCGTAGAAGCCTTGTTTCGAAAAGCGGGCATCGTGCGTTGTTATGGCCGGGAAGAATTAACTACCGTGGCCTGTATATTTAGTACCGAAAAGTTGATTGGAAACAACATTGCCATCATTACCCACGCCGGTGGCCCGGCCGTTATGCTTACCGATGCTTTGGAAAACGGCGGATTAAAAATCCCATCGTTAAAAGATTCTCCGGCAAAAACACGCTTGAAGAATTTGCTTTTTCCGGGGTCATCGGTTGAAAATCCCATTGATTTTTTAGCCACCGGAAATGCCGAACAGTTGGAAGCCATTATTGACGCCTGTGAAAACGATTTTGATGAAATCGATGCCATGGCAGTTATTTATGGCAGTCCCGGTTTATTCCCTGTTCACGAGGTGTATCAAACCCTCGACAAAAAAATGAAAACCTGTAAAAAGCCAATTTACCCGATTCTTCCATCCGTCATCAATGTAAAAGACGATGTGGCTTCTTTTATTTCGCATGGCAATGTGAATTTTCCCGATGAAGTTTTGTTGGGCAGGGCGCTCACAAAAGTAAAAAATACCCCGCCGCCCTCCGAAGACTCTATCTACATTGAGCACATCGATTACGCCAAAATTCGAAGCATCATCAAACATACCGTTAATGGATACCAACCTACCGAAGTCATTCATCAAATATTGGATGCTGCCGGTATTCCACGGGCCTACGAAAAAGTTGTAGCATCGGAGGATGAGGCCATACAAGTTGCCGGGGCAATTGGTTTTCCGCTGGTCATGAAAGTTGTAGGGCCAATCCATAAGTCGGACGTAAAGGGCGTGAGTTTGAACATTAAATCGAAAGAGACCGTTCGGAATGAATTTCACCGTTTGATGCAAATCGAAGGGGCTACTTCTGTTTTGATGGCCGAAATGCTCAGCGGAACAGAATTGTTCATAGGTGCCAAATATGAACCTACTTTTGGTCACATCATGCTATGTGGTTTAGGCGGAATTTTTGTCGAGGCCCTGAAAGATGTAACATCGGGATTGGCGCCTTTGTGCATGCACGAAGCGCAATCGATGATCAAAAATATAAAGGCCCATAAAATTCTGGAAGGTTACCGTGGGAATGATCCTGTTAGCGAAGATGAATTTGCTTCCATTCTGGTTAAGTTATCAAGTTTTCTTCGTTTTGCCACCGAAATTAAAGAAATGGACATCAATCCATTGTTGGGAAGAGGCCATTCAATCATTGCTGTTGATGCTCGTGTGCGTATTGAACATGCATCTTAATTGAAAAAGAATAAATTTGTAGCGATAAATTTTATAACCCAAGAAGATTTACAATGAAAAAATTTACATTTTACCTATTAATTTCATCCCTGCTTATGTTAGCATCCTGCAATCCAATTACAGAAAGCGATAAAGGTTATACGCCTGAAGTTCCGGAATTAAGTTCCGATAAATTGACGCCTGAACTCCTTTGGAAATTGGGGCGAATTGGTGGAGAATTGGTCTCTCCCGATCAAACAAAAGTATTGTTTAGTATCACCAATTATAAAGTGGAAGATGATAAAGGCTTCAAAGATTGGTACATCTATGAGTTGGAGAGTAAAGAAACCCTTCGGATTACCAATACAGCAGAGAACGAAAACGATGCCGTATGGACTCCCGATGGAACTAAAATTGCTTTTATGAGTTCTTCGTCTGGTTCAGCTCAACTTTGGGAAATGAACACCGACGGAAGCAATCGCAAACAAATTACTTTTTTGGAAGAAGGAATTAGCGGCTTTAAATATTCTCCCGATGGAAAGAAATTGGCCTTGGTTCAGCGCATTAAAATGGATCAGAATATAGAGGATCGGTATCCCGATTTACCAAAAGCAAAAGCGCGTCTTGAAACAGACTTGATGTACCGCCACTGGGATACCTGGCACGATTATAAATACAATCACATTTTTGTGGCCGACTATAATGCAAATGGAGTTCTTGAGGCCACAGACATTATGCCAGGTGAGCGTTTCGATGCTCCGATGTTGCCTTTCGGAGGCATGGAACAAATCGTCTGGAGTCCCGACGGAAAAATTCTGGCCTATGTTTGTAAAAAGAATACAGGAAAAGTATATTCTTTCTCCACCAACTCGGAAATTTGGTTCTATTCGCCCGAAAGTAAGGAAACCAAAAATTTTACCGAAGGTTTAATGGGCTACGATAATCATCCGGTATTCTCTCCCGATGGAACTAAAATCGCTTGGGAAAGTATGGCTCGTGATGGCTACGAATCGGATCAGGCACGTTTGTTCATTGCTGATGTAAAAACCGGCGAACGGACCAATTTATTTACCAACTTTGAAGAAAGCGCACAGTCTATTGTATGGTCGGCTGATGCTAAAAGCATCTATTTTATCAGTGACATTCATGCTACCGACGAGATTTTTCAGATTCAACTTGAAACATCAGAAATAAACAGAATTACCGAGGGGGTGCACAATTATAAAACGATTCAGCTGGCCGGGAATTCTTTAATTGCCCGCAAACAATCCATGTCGCATCCCGATGAGTTGTATGCCGTAAATCTAAGCCTGGGAACCGATGAGGCCATCACATCTGTTAACGAAGCCATTTTAGATCAGTTGAATTTTGGAAAAGTTGAAAAACGCTGGGTGAAAACAACCGACGGGAAAGATATGTTGGTTTGGGTAATTTTACCTCCCAATTTCGATCCTGCAAAAAAATATCCAACCTTATTGTATTGCCAGGGTGGACCTCAGGGAACCGTCAGTCAGTTTTGGTCGTACCGATGGAACTTCCAGCTGATGGCAGCCAACGATTACATTATTGTGGCGCCTAACCGAAGAGGATTGCCCGGATTTGGAATGGAATGGTTGGAACAAATCAGTACCGATTATGGTGGACAGAACATCAAAGATTATTTGTCGGCCATTGATGCTCTAGCTAAGGAGCCATACGTTGATGAAAATCGTTTGGGTGCCATTGGTGCCAGTTATGGTGGTTTCTCCGTTTACTATTTGGCTGGAAATCACGAAAAACGCTTCAAAGCTTTTGTTTCACATGCCGGTATTTTCAATTTTGAACAAATGTATTCCACTACCGAAGAAATGTGGTTTGTTGATTGGGATTTAGGTGGTGCCTATTGGGATAAAAACAATGCTGTGGCGCAGCGTTCTTATTCGTTTTCACCACACCGATTTGTGCAAAACTGGGACACTCCAATTCTGGTAATTGCCGGACAAAACGATTATCGAATTCCATTTACGCAGGGAATGGCAGCGTACAACACAGCCATCATGAAAGGAATTCCTGCTGAGTTTTTGTATTTCGATGATGAAAACCATTGGGTGTTAAAACCACAAAATGGATTGTTGTGGCATCGTACCTTTTTTACCTGGTTGGATAAATGGTTAAAGTAGTTGATTAACAATAAATAAAGAACTGATGACCATTGCCCAGAATTTGTATGGGTAATGGTCATTTTTTTGTATCGCTGAAAGGCCTGTTATTATTGACGAAACGCCAAATATATTTGACGAACGTAAAAAAAAGTGTGATAAAAATGCGAAAAAGCTTGACAATTAAAAAAATATGCCATACATTCGTTTCATAATTAGATATCAAGATAACAAGATATTATACTAGAGAAAATTTTTATTGGTGGTGTTTTTAGTTTAAGAGGGGAACGAATTAGCTCTGTAATTACAGGGCTTTTTCTATTTTACTAATCCGTCCCTTCCATCCAACTTTTGAAAAGTTTAACTTTTTCCCTCGAAACAAAAAAATCGTCTTCTTCAGCTCCATTTACTTTTAACTTCAAACGGGAATTACTATAAATTGAAACATCGTGAATGCTGTTCAATGCAACAATGTATTTGCGATTCATCCGGAAAAAATGTGCCGGGTCGATGAGTTCTTCTATGGTTTCAAGCGTTTGATCAAGCAGATAGGTTTTTCCGTCATAGGTTTTCAGATAAGTTCCTTTCTGTAAACTATAAAAAAAGCTCACGTCGCAGGTTTGAATGGCCTTCAAATGGGTGCCAATTTTTACTAAAAAGCGTTTTCGATACTCTTTTTGAATGACAGATTGTAGAATAATCTGAAGTTGTTCGTCTGACAGGCTGTTTTTGGCAAGGGGGGTGGTTTGTTCAAATTTTAATATCGCTTGTTGAAGTTCCGTTTTGTCAATTGGTTTTAATAAATAATCAATGCTGTTCACCTTAAAGGCCTGAAGTGTATACTTATCGTAGGCAGTGGTGAAAATTACGGGTGCCTCAAATTTGGTGGTCTTGAAAATTTCAAAACTCAAACCATCGCCTAAATGAATATCAAAAAAGGAAAGATCGGGTAATTCGTTGTTTTCAATCCATTTTACACTTGATTCGATACTGTCGCAAACGGCAACAATTTGGGCATCGGGTTTAATTCCTGCAATTAAAGCTGCCAGTTGAGCAGCTGCCAGGGGTTCGTCTTCAACAATTAATATTTTTAAGGACATTATTTTTCAAGTTGAATGATAGGAAGTGTTACTTTAAAATGAGTTGGTGTTTGTTCAATTTTCATTTTTTTATCGGATAGAAAATTGTAACGGTTGGTCAGGTTTTTGAGTCCAATTTTATTGCTTCCATCCATGTTTACTTTGGGCTGATAATTGTTTTCGACGTAAATTTCATCTGGATTATTGGTTCCAATATCTATTTTTAGCGGATGATCTTTGGAGATAATGTTGTGCTTCACTGCATTTTCCAGCAACATTTGAATGGACATGGGGATGAGTTCTCCTTTCAATGAACTTGAAACATTCAAATCAACACTAAAATTATCGCCAAATCGGATTTTTTGAAGGTAAATGTATTTTTTAACAAAGTTCAATTCATCGCTGATAGGGACCAATTCAACATCCTTAAAATAAAGCAATTCCCGATAAAAAAGTGCCAATTCACGGGTGAACTGTTTGGCCTTTTCGGTGTCGATATCAATCAAGGTCCCCAGAATGTTTAATGAATTGAACAAAAAATGTGGGTTCACCTGATTTTGCATAATTTGGTACTGTAATGTAATCGCTTCTTTTTTCAGCTTTTCACTTTGAATGGCTTCGTTACGATAGGCTTTAAAGAAGGATTTTGCATAAATAATAGATGTTATAAAAATGGTTACAGTCAATACACTTATTAAGGTATACTTATAATAGTTCCAGAATTGGCCTTCAGGTGTATCAAGTAACTTACCAAAATATATCCAACTAACCCCAAAGATAACAACTGACGAATAAATTAAATGAGCTACTATGGCAATGACTATACTTCGTCCCGGACGATCGATCCATGATATAAACCGAGGCTCAATTAAATTAAACACAAAACCATTTGAGAATAGTCCAAGTCCTATGAATAAAGAATAGCCCGCATTTAGTAAATATCGGATTAGGGAATGATTAAATGTATGGGAGCCAAGGAACATTAGCACTATTCCAATGAATATTGAAATAGTTGCAGCAATAATTATGGAACGAACTGTGATATTTCGGTGTAATCTGCTCATATTTTAAGGAATAATTTTCATTCAGGAAACTCAAATGTATTAAAGTTTCCTGAATGAAATGGGTGTATTAATTGCATTGTTGTAACATTATGCTGTTATGTTGGTTTCCCCAGATTGGCATCAACGTGTTTTTTTGGGTAGTTTTTGAAAATAATTCAGCCGCTTTTTCGAACAATGGTTTGGCTGCATCCATACCGCCGCCGTATTCTGCTGGGGTATGGAAAAGGTTGGTCCCTTTTAAATAATAGTAACGTGGATTCTCAGGATTCAATAGTTGGGCTTTCGCTAAAGCTTCATTCGATAGGCCAGAGTATTTACGGCCCATCGATGGGTCGGTGATGCGCATGCTGTAGATAAATGCTTGAAGAACATAAATTTCTGATTCTTTTTCATTCAATCGTAAGGCTTTGTCCAATTCCATTTGCGCATTGTTCAGGACTTCCGTTTTTTCAGCTACTGATAAATCATGGGCAAAAAACAAAACACTTAAATTGGAGTAGGCTGCATAGTAATAAGGCAACCATTGTGTACTCTCTTTTTGTGCAATGCGATCGAAGGTATTGCCAAGGGCAAGCAATTCTTCACGATTTTGAGTTTGGTACAATTGGGCAATTGTTTTCCCCATGGTTTCTTCATAATTTCCGGCAAAGGTACTCAAGGTTGATGCTAACAGAATGGCAACTAAAATGATCAGATTTTTCATGATTTCTAGATTTTAATGATGGGTTAAAATTGTGACTTATTGTGGTGATTGTAAATTTATTCTGACTGAATGGTAGATTTTTGTGGATGAACTGTTGTTCTTAAAAACTTAGAAAGAGACCCATGAACAAAAAACGCTTCCTATCGCGTTTAATGGGAACCAAACTGTAGTTTCCCGCAGCATCAGCCACATTAGAGGGTCGGTAGCCGGTAATACCATCGTTGCCCGGCAAATTCGACAGGGAGACATAAAATACTGAATACTGATCGCCCAGGTAAAAAATGTGACTCATGTTTACGCATAGGTTATTGTACCAATTGGTGGAAAGATCCATGAATTCCGGAGTATTCACATCGTTGTAGTTTCTCGGTGAAGCCATGGTGAATGATGTGCCGAATTGGGTGGATATTTTATGTGCCCAGTACTTGGTAACCAAGGAAAAAGTATGGTCCGAAATGAATTCAGGTTGAGCCAGACTTGGGTAGTTTTTGTATTTTCTTTTGGTGTCAATGTAGGAGTAGGTGACCCAATATTCCAGGTGTTTAAGGCTTTTTTTATCCTTCCAGAAAAGGTCCAGACCGTTGGCATAACCATTCCCGGTGTTGCTGATGTTTTCGGGTTGGTAGGGATTTAAACCTTCCCAGGTCACCAAATTTTGATATGATTTGTGGTACAACTCACATCGGAACAATCTTTTGGAGGCAAGTCCGGTTTGATAACTTAAAATGTAGTGAGTGGCCTTTTCGAAATTTAGCTTGGTGGTAAACTTTAAATAATCGAGTTGCGGATTTTGGTAATACTTTCCCCATGCAGCAGAAAGCTGGCTGTTTTTTCCGGTTTTGGCAGCAAATGCCAAACGTGGAGCAAGGTTCCATTTTTGCAACAATGAACTGTATTCGCTTCGTATGCCGGGGCGCAGGGCTATGTATTTGCTGAATTTGATTTCTGATTCAGTGTATATGCTAAACAGATGCTCTCTTAACCGTGGATCAAACAAGGTTTCGCCATGTATGATAATATCTTCATCGTATTGATCGTAGGTGTCGCCAACTCCTGCGTGTATATTAATTCTGTCGGTAAAAAAGTGGGTAACTGAGAATCGGCTTTCCAGGTTAAATTCCTTGGTGTTGATGGTTGTTTCGTTCAGCTGAATGCTATTTTGATCGGAAGTATTTGCCAGGCCAATCTTAAAACAGGTTTTATCGCCAAGGCAACCGGCATAGTTGGCATTGGAATAAATGTTTTTGTTCTTGTTTGAAAAGTTGAAAGGTGTATCGTCATCTTGAATTGTTTGATAAGCTAAGCTTCCAAAATCGGCATTTACAAAAGCTTTTAGAATGCCGGTTGAATTCGGTTTGTATTTATAATTTGTGTTCAAGTTGAAGGATTCAACCGGTTTGGTCCAGTTGAGTTTGGACGGAAGCAGGGTAGAGTAGGGACCCAGGTTGGTGTATCCTGCCGAGCCCATTACCGAACTTTGTTGAAAGGCTTTGGCATAATTCGCTTCGGCCCCAATGGTCATCAGGGAAATCCCCAACACGTCGGCAGGACTTACATCGGTAGAGTTCAATTCCAGAATTGAGGAGAGGGCCTGACCGTATTCAGCTGAATAACCGCCCGAACTAAATTGTACACCGTTAAACATCGATGGGCTAAATCGGCCTCGTGTGGCCAAATCGGGCGTTTTGGAGTCGTAAGGTTTAGCCGCTAGCAGTCCGTCCATATAGGTTTTCGATTCGTAGGCATCGCCACCACGTACCATTAAACGTCCGTCGTCGGGTGAAGCCTGGGCGCCGGGCATGGTGCGCATGGCCGCCATCACATCGGCATTGGCGCTTGCTGTGGTATAAATATCGATGGGGTCCATAATGGAAGCCCGCTTTTGGTCCGATGCGGCAAATGTCCCGGCAGTAATGGTCACGGCATCGAGCGCATTAACGCTTTCTTTTAAGATTAGAAGTAGCTTTTGAGTTGAGGAGGAATCCAGCCTTGCCGTCCATTTTTCATACCCAATGTAACTGGCTACCAATTGTAGTGGACCTTTTTCGGATGTGCTGAATTTAAAATTTCCCAGCGAATCGGAACTGGCGCCATCGTAGGAATTTTCGAGGAAAATATTTACGCCCGGGATGCTTTCCCCTTGTTTTGTTTGAATGGTGCCTGATATGATCGTTTGACTGAAGGTTGGTCCGGTAATTAAAATGCTTAGAAGGAATAAAATTGTTTTCATGGCTGAATCTGTTTATATGATTTCAGCTCAAAGTTGTTTGAAAAGAAAGGCACTAAAAAAAAACACCTACTCAACTGTCGGATGAGGTGGATAAAATACAACGACCCATTTCAGGACGAAACAGGCCGTTGTTGAATTTCTGGTGAAATCTATTTTTGGGATAAAAGGGTCGCTTGATGATTTGATTTCTTCTCTTTCTTCTTCCATTGTTTTTTTACTTTTGGAATTTCCCGGCGAAGGCTGACTTCTTCCTGTTTGTTTTCGTTCAGGTCAACGGTCAAATTTTGCAGGTAATATCCTTTTCCCGAAATGGTAACATTGTATTGTCCTTGATCGAGGTAAAGTAAAAATGTTCCCTTTTGATTCGAAATCGTGCCGGTATTTGTGTTTTTAACGACAATGTCGATTCCCGTGAGCGCCTTCCCTGAGCTTTTATCAACAATTACCCCGCTCAGGGTATATTTTTCCTGACCTAGGCCAGATAGTGCGGGCAGGCACATGAGCAATATAAAGATGTGTTTCCATTTCATGGCAAAAACTGTTTTAAAAATTATACATGGCTACACCAATGACAGTTTTTAATGGAAAAAGGTTGCACAAAAAATATGTTTTTTTTTGAAACTGTTTAAATTTTATTTGATTGTTCCGCTAGGAACAGAATATGGGTAGAAACTGAATGATATATAATGATATTTTGTTCCCTGCCCGACTTTGGCTTGGTCAGGTGGGCATACTGAAAAATACCAACAAGGGGAGTCGCAATTTTTCTACGCATATTCTTTCCCTACTGGAAATTTAAACATCTTTCAAAATTTAACTCATGAATGATTCCGATTTGATCAAGCAACTTCAACAGCAATGTCATTAAGTTAAGGATTTGTAATTATTTTTTCCTTTGTGAAACTTAGTGTTTTTGTGACTTAGTGGCTGTCTTTTTTTGCCACAAAGTCTCGAAGCCACAAAGAAACACTAAAAAATTCTCTTCACTTAATGACATTGACTTCAATAGAGGGCTAAAAGTTTAAAATTTAAAGGAATAACTGGCTCCCAGAATATGGGCGTCAACAGGATAGGCTACATTGAATTCGTTTTCGAATAGATAATACACCTGTACTTTGGAGCTTTTTGAAATTTTATAAGCTGTACCGGCTTTCATTCTTGTTTGGTTAATGATTCCACCCTTGGGATCATTAATGTGATAAAAAAGTTCAGCCGATGCAAAAGGGGTGAATTTTGATCCAAACCAGTTGTATTGCACTTCAAGCGAAGTACGACTGATTAGTTTTTGATCGTAACTGAATGATGAATTGGTTAAATCATCGAAACCGTATTGCAAAGCTGTTTTCACCTGGAATTCGAAGTCATCGTATTCCAAACTGTAACGAACGTAGGCAGCCACCCGTTGTTCCATGCCTTGTTCACGTACCTTATTTTGATCCAGAATGATCCGGTATACTGCTCCAACCTTCATTGATTTGTTCAAATCGTACGAAACAGAAGGTTCCAGAAATGCTTTATCGAAGGTACTCAGGTTTTGATCTAATCGATGTTCGTATTCCAAACTGCCTGATAATTTTTTCGAAATTTCTTTTTCAACTTTAGCCGAAAGGCGCAACTTTACATCCGTATTTTGCGCTTTAACCCTTGTTAATCCGGTTAAAGCGCAAAATAGGAGCAAGCTAAAAACGATCAGTTTCAATTTAATCATCATCACCGTCGCCATCAGAACCTAAAGTATCATCATCGTCGGCTGAATTCTCTGGTTCAAAATAGAAAATATCAACACGTGCTGTATCCCTTAAAAAATCAATTTTTCCAATTTCAAGTCGATTGATGGTCAATCCTGTTCTTTCTTCCAGATCTTTTAATAAATCGGCACGCCTGGCTGGTTTTATCAATTCAATTTTTTCGTAGTTAATCACTTTTTTCGACTCATGCTTTAACATCATTAAACGTTCGAGTCCGTAGGTAACCATTAATATAATGGCATTGGTCATCACCAATTCGGCGTAACTGATTTTTTTATTGGCCAGTGCATTAATAACTGAAACGCCAATGACTAAAAACAAGTAAGTCATTTCTTTAATGGGCATCTGACGGGTGCGGTAGCGAATAATGCCAAAAATGGCAAATAAGCCCAAGGCAAATCCCAATTCCAGTTTGACGTTTTCCAACAAGTAACAAAGCAAAAAGATCACCGTTGAAATTAGTATATACGTAAACAAATAATCTCTCCGTTTACGGACTCTGTAGTATAAAAATCGGATGGCTATGAAAATGACTCCAAAGTTGAAAAGAAATCGAATAATTAATTCGATAAAGTCTTCCAAATCAATTAATTTGATGTTAAATAATTCCATTTTTCAGTTAGATTTTATTATATTTTAATGATTGCTCTTATTCTTCGTTTAAAATTATTGGTTTTGACATCGGGATTTAATAAGGCAATTCCAAGGGAATATTTACTAAAGCCCATGGACTGAATTCTCAAATCACGTAAATAGCCAATGAAAGGCGAGTTTTTATTGTCACGACCTTTTTTGATTTCACAAATACAAACATCCTTAATTTCGGTTTTAAGCTGGTATTTTAAATCGGTGAATTTTAATTTATAATCAAGGGTAATCCGTTCACTAAAATCTTTATTTACCAGCGTCAGTCGTACAAATTTATTGTCGAGTTTGGGAACGAGTGCGTGGGTTTTAAAAGGCGAGTATTTGTTTAAAAATGTCTCAGAATTTTCGGCATTAAGCACGTGCACCTTATCGGGATGAGCAATTCGGTTTTTAATGGTTTCGCCTTTGTTGTTTTTTCTTTTGACTTCAATAAATTTTTGATGGGTATAAACATATTTCCTTACACGAATTTTATGTCTGTTCATGTTCCCGTTATGATGGGCATGATACATGTCGTAATTTTCGGTGTCGTAGTAGGTGGTTTTGTAGATTTGTTCCCTCTCTTCTTCAATTTCAACCATAAAATAGTTGTTTTTGGCTTGTTTTAGAAGTGCAGGAAGTTGGTCCAAACGGAACACGTATTTAGTGTCCATTCGACGCATTAATTTTACTCCATCCATCTGATCAAGAGAGATGGGAGCATATTTAGCAATAACTTTTCGTATTTTATTTCCGATACCCATATTCGTATTTCCGGGTTTTTGTTAAACGGTTCTTGGCATCGTACTCGCTTCTTTCGGTGCGAAGTCCTTTTTCAAATTTGTAGGTGATGCGGGAGATTTGTTCTCCTTTTTCGTTTAACTCCAATTCTTCAATCAAGTTGGCCTGTTCATCATATTTGTATTTCATCCAATTCTTGATGGTTTTACCTTCATTGGTATATTCTTTCATTTCAATAATTTCACCTCTGAAATCGTAAAATTCTTCCTTGTCCAGAATGGCTTCTTTATCGCCAGTGCTAAAGTTTTGGTCGTATTGTCGTTTAACAACAATTCCTCGTTGTACAATTTCACTGCTTTTTTGAGCGAATATCGACCAGGAACTTAAAATTAGTAGTGTAAAAATTATAATGCTTTTCATACCTATATTATTTGTTTTTTTTATTGTCGAATGAAACATACGGTTCTGCTTTTTATTCGTGTTTGTGATCCACTGCCAACCGGTTCATTTCATCATTATATTTTTTCGATGTTAATGGTTTCCAGAGCTACGGATTGATTCAGTTCTGTAATTTCAACGATTACTTCTTTTGTGACCATGGCTGTTTTACCAGTGATCACATCCTCTGAATACACAAAAATGGTATAATTACCCTTGAGCAAGTGGTTAAATTCAAAGGTGCCATCGGGTTGAGTGCGAATACGGTCGGTATAAACCGTTGCGTTGTTATACGTAATGTAAACTTCCTGTTCCTGAGCAGGAGTAATGTCTTTAATTTCTAAATTGGGATACGAAGATTCGTTGCGATAATTGATAAGCATTATTTTTCCTTTAATCTGTGCCGATCCTTCGTCCCATTCTAAAGCTTTATAGGTATAAAGTGTCCCCACTTCAAACGTTTCATTTTTTTCCAGGCTGATGGTTTGGCTTAAGGCAATTTTGTCGGACGTAACTGCAGTAGTGTCATCGGAATAATAATAAAGTTGATAGTCGCCCGGCCATAGATATTGAAACTGAAAGTCGCCTGCGAAACTTGCCGTTGTTTTGTCTCCAATTTCTTTGTTATCACCATATAAGATGTAAATGTCATCGTCTGATGCAGCATGCTCATACTGAAAGATGGTGAAGTCGTTGTTGTAATATTTTTCGACCAGGGTACCTTTAATGTGGCTATTGCCGCCAACTCCCGGGTCTTGGGTGCACGAGGTGCCAATCAGAAAAATGCTGACCATAACAATGGCTGCTAATCTATTTGTTTTTGAATTCATTAGGTTACTAGTTAGCTTAATTAAACGATTGAAAGTTATTCTAAACTTTCTAATTGAAAAAACTTTTGAGAGTTCTCCAGTCTCTCATTTAATAAATATTCAACATTCGATGTTAACCGCGTATTAATAAATTATCATCGAAATAGAAGCCCGAAATTAATCTTTTTTTAGATTTAGGGATCAATATGGGTCATAATATTCCTTAAATAATCATTCTTAGAATTTATTTGTAGTCATTACTTAAAGTTCAGGCGGAAAGAATCAGATACCATTCTTCGATTTGCCCATTTTCAAAATAACATCTTCTTTGAAAAACGGATCGAAGGAATTCTATTGCTGAATTTTAAGATGGTAAATTGCTGTTGCCTGACTAAGTTCTACCGCAATCGGAAGGAACTTATTGTTGTTTGACAATTCACTCCCGTAAATGGCAGGAAAAAATTGTTGGTTGACAATAGGCTCCTGCAAGTGGTAGGAGTTGAAGCAGATGCCTCCTTGTACCTTCAATGACGTATTGTTCAGAAGTGATGGGATTGCTTCCCGCTTCGTTCCTCGCGGTCGCAATGAC
>JBGUEP010000040.1:0-4245 GCA_041821245.1 Prolixibacteraceae bacterium | reverse complement strand
CGATCCCGATGAGGAACGAAATCGGGAGAAGCAACCCGTTCGCGTTGCAGTGAATAACCGTTTGGAAGTTATGATGTGCGCAACCCGTTCGCGTTGCAGTGAATCCCGTCCGAAAGGAACGATGTAAGCAACCCGTTCGCGTTGCAGTGAATCCCATCCGAAAGGAACTATGCATGCAATCCGTTCGCGTTGAAGTGAGTGTCCTTTTTTCTTTCAGTAATTGTCCCCTTGGGCGTAAGCATGTTTTCACTCATTTTTTTTATATGACTTTTATTCTGTTGTATACTTATTGCTTTTTTATAAATTGTGGGTGAAAACTACTAAAGTAAAAACATGAAACATTTTGTGATCAAAAAATCAATTTACCTGATAATTTCAATAGCCTTGTTGTTGCCAGCTGCTGGGTATAGTAAAAAAAATGTGGATGCCAATAATCCAAAAGATTCCCTGATCAATAGTGCTCTGGTGAGTGGATTGGAATTTCGAAGCATCGGACCTGCATGGTGCTCGGGCCGAATAGCCGACTTTGCGGTTAACCCTGCCAATCCATCAAATTACATTGTGGGCGTGGCATCGGGAAATGTATGGAAAACCGAAAACAACGGAACAACATGGAAACCTATTTTCGACAAGTATGGGGCTTATTCCATTGGTGATGTGGAGTTGGATCCCAACAATGCCAACATCATTTGGGTGGGAACCGGCGAAAACAATCATCAACGTGCCTTGGGCTATGGTGACGGAGTGTATAAATCAGTCGATGGTGGTGATTCATTCAAAAATATGGGACTTAAAAATTCTCGACAGATAGGCGGTATTGTCATTGATCCCCGAAACAGTAATGTGGTTTTTGTGGCCTGCGAAGGTTCTGCCTGGGGGCCGGGCGGTGATCGTGGCTTGTATAAAACTTCCGATGGTGGTCTAAGCTGGGAAAAAGTAATTGAAATAAGCGAAAATACTGGTGTAAACAATGTGGTGATGGATGCATCAAATCCTGATATCCTTTATGCCACTTCGGAACAACGGCGTCGGCACCACTTTGGTAAAATTGGGGGCGGTCCCGAATCGGCGGTTTACAAAAGTGTGGACAATGGCGCAACCTGGAACAAAATTATGAGCGGACTGCCTAAAGTGGATATTGGTGGCATGGGCATCGCTATTTCTCCGGTCGATGCCAATGTGCTTTACCTTATTGTGGAAGCACAGGATGATAAAGGTGGTTTTTACCGCAGCACCAATAAAGGTGAAAGTTGGGAGCGAATGAGCGATTATTCGAGCAGTGGACAGTATTACAACGAAATTTACTGCGATCCCCTTGATGTTGATAAGGTGTATTCCACCGAAACTTATACCAGTTTTACGAACGATGGTGGAAAAACATGGACGAGATTAGGGAACAACAATCGACATGTAGACGATCATGCTTTATGGATCGATCCTAATTTTACCAATCATTTGTTAATAGGAGGCGATGGAGGCATTTACGAAACATTCGATGCTGGAGCCAATTGGGATTTCAAAGAAAATTTACCGGTTACGCAGTTTTATCGTGTGGCCGTTGATAACGATGAACCTTTCTATAATATCTACGGTGGAACACAGGATAACAATTCATTTGGAGGCCCCTCACAAAATATTAGCCAGTCTGGAGTTGCGAACGATGAATGGATTGAAACGAATGGTGGTGACGGTTTCTGGCAAGCCACAGATCCCCTTGACCCGAACATTGTTTACAGCGAAGCGCAATATGGGAACATGGTGCGTTACGATAAAAAAAGTGGTGAACGGGTTTATATAAAACCTGCCGAACGCAAGGGAGAATTGGCTTACAAATGGAATTGGGATGCACCATTGCTGTTGAGTTCACATTCCAACACTCGTTTGTATTGTGCGGCGAATAAAGTATTCCGAAGCGATGATCGCGGAAATTCATGGCAGGTGATTAGCGACGACCTGACTTCAAAGGTCGATAGGGATACCTTTAAAATGATGGACAAATACTGGAGCGCCGATGCAGTGGTAAAACACGTTTCCACCTCGCAATGGGGAACCATTGTGGCCATGGACGAATCAAAAGTGCAGGAAGGACTACTATACGTTGGAACCGATGATGGAGTGGTGTCTGTTACAGAAGACAACGGGAAAAATTGGTTTCAAATCAAATCTTTTCCGGGTGTTCCTGAATACACTTATTGCAGCGATGTGCAGGCCGATAAGTTCGATGCGAATACGGTATATGCCACCTTCACCAATTTGAAACGCGATGACTTTAAACCCTATGTCTTAAAAAGTACAGACAAGGGGCGTACCTGGAAATCTATTGCCGGTAACTTACCCGAAGATCAAACCGTTTATGTGGTTCAACAGGATTTTGTTCGCGCAGAGCTGCTGTTTGCGGGTACCGAATTTGGAATTTATTTTAGTAACAATGGGGGCGAAAAGTGGGTGCAACTGAAAGCAGGCATTCCAACTACATGTGTCCGTGATATTGCAATTCAGGAACGTGAATGCGATTTGGTCCTGGCAACTTTTGGCCGAGGTTTTTACGTGCTGCACGACTATTCTCCATTGCGTGAAGTTTCCTTGCCAATGATTGACCAAAAAGCTCAGCTGTTTCCGGTTCAGGATGCCTTATTGTTTGTTCCTAAAAGTAGTCGCGACAATCAGGGTTCGACTTATTTTTTGGCTAAAAATCCCGATTTCGGGGCCATTTTTACCTATTATTTGAAAGAAGCTCCCAAGTCAGAGAAGAGTCTTCGTGTGGATGCCGAAAAGAAGCTGTTTGAAAAAGGAGAATACATTCCGCAGCCATCATGGCGCGAGATGCAACAGGAAGGGCAGAAGGAAGCTACTCACCTGATATTTACCATTAGGGATGCCAATGGTGAGGTGGTTAACCAACTGAAGCAGACTCCGAAAGAGGGAATAAACAGGCTGAGTTGGGATCTGGCCTATCCATCGCCACGAGCACTAAAAGTTGATAAATTTGACCCCGTAAAAAAGAGCCGGTCCGGCAGGAATGTGATTCCCGGAACGTATCAATTATCGTTAGATATGTGGGACAAAGGAACCTTGGTGAGTTTGGCCGATCCTGTTGATTTTAAGGTGCGTAAACTAATGAATACCACCTTGCCGGCCGACGATGTGCAAAAGGTAGATGCTTTTGATCAACAAGTGGCGCAGCTTTATGTGGTTATCGATGGTGCCGAAAACCTGTGTGAGGAATTGACGAAGAAAGTAGCCATTGTAAAACAAACCCTTTATAGTATGGCCAATGCACCGCAAAGTTTGATGAATACAGCACGTGAACTTTCTGTAGATCTTGAGGGGCTTGATTTCACACTTCATGGTGTGCCTGCCAAAGCCAGTTGGGAAGAGATTCCTCCGGCCCAAATGCCTGTAGTTGAGCGCATGGGGGCATTGGCTTATGCACGATACGGTTCAACCGGGAATGTGACACAAACCGAGCAGCAATTGTATACCATTATCAAGGAAGAAATAGAGCCCGTTTTGGTTAAATTGAAAACCATCGTAGAGCTTGAGTTGCCTGCCATTGAAAAGCGTTTGTCCGATTTGGATGCGCCGTGGACGCCGGGCAGAGTGCCTGAGTTAAAATAGTAACACGCCGGCCATCGAGTCAGTCAGGGTTTGACTTAATTCAAACCCTGACTTGTTGATTATGGATTGCCACCTTACTCCATTAGGGAAAATGCTTACCCGGATTGAAACGGATTGCCACCTTACTCCATTCGGGAAAATTTTTACCTTCACTGGCAAGGATTGCCACGTCGCTCCCGAAGGTCGCTCCTCGCAATGACCTAAGGCTTGGAATTAGGGGTAAAAAAAGGGAAGGCGAAGCCTTCCCTTTTTTTATCCCCTTTTTTCCTAAATGCGTGAGTCATTGCGATCCCGATGAGGGACGAAATCGGGAGAAGCAATCCCCTGGCATTGTACCACCCAGCTGCAAGGAGTCCGATTGCAATCCCCTGGCATTGTACCACTCAGCTGCAAGGAGTCCGAACGCAATCCTCTGGCATTGGACCACCCAACTGCAAGGAGCCCGAACGTGATCCCTTGTCATTGAGCCTCGTAATTTAAAAGTAGGGTAGTAATCCTTTATGGTATTGAACTTTGTATTTAGCTTGGGACGAAATCGGGAGAAGCAATCCCCTGGCATTGGACCACCCAACTGCGAAGAGCCCGATCGTGATCCCTTGTCATTGAACCTCGTAATTTAAAAGTAGG
>JBGUEP010000039.1:0-61578 GCA_041821245.1 Prolixibacteraceae bacterium | reverse complement strand
ATAGTGAAAATACCACACGCAAACAACTATATACCAGATTAATATGGTTGTACGACACCTTTTTAGAGTGGACTCCTTGTTGCAATAAAGAAGGATATAGATTCATTAGAATATTTACTATTAAAAAAATCAATGCAAAGAATAATTCTCCATTTAGCAACTTTACAATTGAAAAAATAATCACAAAAATAAATCCGATTAAATGATTCATTTCAGCAGATGTCATTTCCTTTCGCATTTCATACAAATCGTTTATTTCGATTTTATTTTTCAGTTTCATTGGATTGAAGAATCTTAAAAAAGTGTGAGTGACAATCCATTTAAAAATTCCAAGTCCAATCTTTTTATTGATGTCTTTGTTTTTTATAAAATTCAGATACGATAAGTCGTCAAAAAGTTTAGTCTTTTTTAAGATCGCACCGAAAATCATTCCAAATATCCAAGAAAGAAATGTAATCGAAATACTAAATACTATATAATGAATAATCATATTTTTACAAACTAAATTTAAATATTAATCTCTTTAAATCAATTGCTTTTCAATTTTTTTTAATGCATAAGTAGTTTCCGTTTGGTGTTAAAAAGGTTGCCAACGGATGGCAATAAGAAACGTAAGGCATTTCAAAGCTTTTATCTATCAAGTTGCCAAGCCGTTTATGAAATGTTATATCGTTCAAATTTAGGACTTTTTGCTCTATGTTTTTTATTGCGTGTTGTAAGCTGCCTTTTTATATCCAATTTGATGTATGGTTAACGAATTTGTCATATTGTTATTTGAAATACTTATTTTTATCCATCCATAAATAGGATTTATCTCTTTCTCAATTAGTAATCCAATATATTTGTTTTTTCGATTAACCCAATTACCGTACTTATGAATAATTCCGTCTCCTCCGCCTACTTTACATACTCCAACGGCATCTACAAGGAGAAGATTCTTGGATAACCAATATTTATCTATATCCAAAGTATCTCCTAATATCAAAATTTCTGGAGTTTCAATTGTATCATTGGTATATACTTTTGCTAAATCGTGTAAACAATCAATGCCAAATTTAGAGACAAAAAGACAAGGAGTTAGATAGTGGTGCTTGTACAATCTAAAATCCTCTACTCCATCTAAATCAAGGTCTATAAGGAATAAAACACTATCTTTAAAATATGATTGAGAAATTTCATCTTCTATTCTCGTTATTTTTGCATTCTGGTCACCAATTACAACAAATGAGTCACGATGCTTATTCGCAATATCATCTAGAATATCACATGAGCAGTAAATAATCGCCATAAAAATCAATAAAAAAATCAGATGATGTTTCATGTTAAAATGTGTTATTTAACGTTACGCTAAGTTGAGTTGCCGATTGCGGGTTGCTTTCCTGTCGTGCCGCACCAAAGTTTTTCCGGGCTGAAAAAGTAAGTTGCCCGAACGAAACCGGCAATTTAATTTAGCGATTGTTACCGCCTGGTGTTGATTTTTTCTGTCATTATTTTTGTCCATTTGCTACTGTTGCGCTGTCTGCCGTGTGTTGGGTAGGCAAGCTCTTTGGCTGGTTTTAGCTCCGCTGATTTTTACTTTGTTCGGCATAGTTTAAACAAGTTCAACTCTGCTCTCACTAATCACAAAAATTGGTCTTGTAATGGCTTTTTGTGCGACCAGCCAATGTGCTTGACTACGAAGCGTTGGCAATTATTCTTCCTTCTTACTTTTAATCTCCTGCTCCAACTTTTTTAATTCCTCCAAATCTTCATTGTCAGCCTGAAGTGCCTCAAATTCCTTTCTCCTTCTGTCAAAGCTTTTGAAAGTATCGTTTACTTGCTTTTCCATTTGAGCCTTACTTATCGAACCTGCATGTGTCAATATCTTTTTGTCCTGAAAATCAAGAATTCTGTCAACATTCTCACGCCAAAAGTCAATTGTAATATCCATTCGGTTTTTAGCTCTCAGCTCTGCACTTTCAAGGAAAATAACGACTAATCGGTTTAGTGTATCTATCTCGTCGTGAGTCAGGTAATTTTTTGCGATGAATATATCTTGTTTCCTAACTATTGAACCTTTCCACGAGGTTAAATTCATATTTGGTTTTTCGGCATTTGCTCGTGAAATAATCAACTCAGCAGCCGTTTGTCCAGTAACTGCGTAATGAAGCTTATTTTGCGTTTCTGCAAAGAACATTTGAGTTGACTTATCATCTGCGTCATAATCGCTGCTAAGTGCAAACAAGTCTTTGATTTTCTGGTAAAAACGCTTTTCCGATGCACGAATATCCCGTATCTGTTCCAATAATTCATCGAAATAGTCAGGTCTGCCATTCGGATTTTTTAAACGTTCGTTATCCATCACAAACCCTTTTACCATATATTCTTTCAGGTTTCTATTTGCCCAAATCCTGAATTGTGTGCCACGTTTACTACGAACTCGAAAACCAATAGCCAAAATCATATCGAGCGAGTAAAAAGTAACATTGTATTCTTTGCCATCGGCGGCAGTTGTTAAGTAATCCTTAATAACTAAATTTTGCTCTAACTCGCCATCTTTCAGTATATTCGATATATGCATGCTTATATTTGGAACTGAGGTGGCAAAAAGTTCAGCAAGTTGATTTTGGTTCATCCAAATGTTGCCGCCTTTAGCATATAACGCTACCGATGCTTTACCATCTGCAGTTTTATATATGATTATATTTTGTTGATTGTTAATCATTTGTCTAGTTTAATATCAAGCAATAAAAATAGTCATTTTCGCCGTGCGTCGGAAAAGAAACAGCTCTTTTTCAATTTTAGGTTGAGTGTCGGCTTGTGCAAATTGCAAATGTGCTGTTTATGGGTAGACTTTTCCAATTTTATTAGTAGCTAATTGTCTGAATTTCTGTCTTTTTTACACTTGTTGGTAACTATTGTATATCCATCGAAACACGTCACTTTTTAGGCTTTCTTGATTTCCGAACAATCTTCCTGAATAATTCAAAATAGCCTTCATATTATCCGTATTATATCCTAACCCAAGATATGTATTTTGAAGTTCATCAGCTAATTGAATGAGTAAATGGAAAAGAAAAATCACCCCCAAACCCCCTAAAGGGGGAGTTAATGGCTACAAACGATGAGCTGTTTCCTTTTTTTCAGAGGGAAGGTTGCTTGCCCTGACGACACCGGTCGGACGGGCCGCAAATTGTTCGGCCCACACGCCTTCTAAATTGAATTAATTTCGGAAATCTATTGCTAGATTTCAACATCAGCGTCCGATATTCTTTTTTACTTCCCTATTGGATGGTTGGAAACAACCTTTTGGAATATACTTTCCCAAATTTAGTGCTTGCGGCATAAATCACCTGTTCTTATTGGCAGTTTATTTTCCACTTGACAATAGCGCCAAGTACCTTAGCCAAATCTGTAGCACCAATTGCTTCGTCCTACAAAGATTCCCCGAATTAAAACTCGGCGCAATTCCTACTCTTAATACGGAAATGAATTTTTTCATGGGACGTCTGAATAGTAATCAGATAGCCAATCTTTTCCCATCTACTTTTTTTACAATCGGCCAGGTCATATCCCCACGCAAAGGATATCATCTTTGGAAAAATAGAACATCTGACATCAATGCCTGATCTTTTTTTTGTAAATTCACATTGGTTTATATCGTAAAATAAATTGTTACCAGAAAATAACGAAGCTCAGTAAATCATGAAAATCCTTCTAACCCCCTGCATTTTATTGCTCCTGGTTTCCTGCCAAAAGTATGTGTACGAATACCATCCCACAAACAATATCAATGTTGAACAGATCAATTCCTTACTTTTTCCTGAAGGCCTGGATGGTGAAGCTATTTTATTTACAGGCGACACTATTTATACCGTTCCGAAAGGATTCGCACTTTACGTAATTAATCTCGAGAAAGTAATTGACACCAGCACCAATCGGGAATATTACAATTACAATAATTATTTAAGTGAACAAATTAAGGATAAGCTTGTGATAATTGCCCCGGAAAAAACAATTAAAATAGAGGGTTTTTTTAATGGATTATTAATTAAGAACACCATAGAAATTATCAATTGGGACACCGATACAGTGTTTAATGTTTCGACAACAAGTGATATCTATCTTACTTCGTTTTTAGCAATGGGTTTAAAGATTGATGATGTTGTACCGGAAACATGGGCAGCAAATAAAGGTGAAATATTCTCACCATTAATTATACCCGGCGGAACGAAGCTGGAACATAACGGAAAATATATATTCACCGGCTATTATAAACCTTTGCCAATTGATTTGAGGAGGAATTCCAACTAAAAATTTTATTCAAAGCCACAAAGTAAACGAAGAAATCACAAAGAATTTGGTATTCCTTCTCGACAAGCTAGAATTCCGTGATTTCAATAGGTGAATAAAATTCTCCGCAGGCTCGAAAACATTTAACATCGGGCATTCGTATCGACATCCAGCATCCAATAATCACCATCCAGTACTCAGTATTCCACGCCTACTTTACGTCTTCGGCTTTAGTATAAACCATGTCTCTCATTTCATTTTCAGATAAATGAACTTTACCGGTAATCAATTCTGGCCTATTGTAATTGCTCAACAGGTGATTGTAATGCGCCGGATCCTTTTGCGGCAATACAAATGGAGTACCTGACATCCCTTTTTCATCAATATACGCCAGATGAGGCCGAGTATATACTCCATCGATGCTTTTGCTGCTAAATACCAACCAGTGTCCGTTTGACGACCAGCAGGAATGACTTTCAGAATTTTCGCTGTTCAATCCGAGTTTATGGTATTCTTTTGTTTCCAGATCAAGCAAATGCAAATCACTGCCTTTGTGATAAATGGTAAAATAACCGAAATCCGACATTGAGCAAATCAAGTATTTTCCGTTTGGCGAAACCCTGGGCATCGAAATACTTTTCCCGGTTTCTGCTGCACTCAATACCAACTCCACCTCACCCCAGACATTCCGTTCGGAATCAAATGTAATACGCATCAAATCGTACTGACTGTGCATACGAGCTTCCAAATCACCTTCCTCAGCCTCAGGAGCAGAAATGAAATAAAGGGTTTTGCCATCGGGTGACCAGGTGGGCATGTTCTCTCTCCTTTCGCTCGAAAGTTGAGGGATGTTTTGCATTTCATTCTTTTCAACATCATAGATGACCAAATCGGAAAAGCCATCCGAAACATCAACAATTTTTTCTGTTCGCGTGGTTAAATGAGGCTTGATGCTTCCAACCGAAAATGCAATGTACTTACCCATTGGATGCCAGGCCGGATAAATTCCCGCAGATGGCGTATGTGTTGTTTTGGTATTGACTTTCTTTAAAACTCCATCGTTCCAAATCGCCGTACCTGAATTTAATATTCGAAAATGGATCATCATTTTCGATGGATCGTTCTGAGCAAATGAATGGCAATTCACACAACCGTGGTCAATCGATTTATTTTTAATTAGCGGTGTTTCTTCGAAATTAGTTAGGTTGCGCTGGTAGATTCCCATATCGCGCCAGTTCAGATACACTGCATTAACCAATCGATAGACCATATAAGGATCAATTTCTTCAGTAGCGATATGATGCGATATCGTCTTGAATTTTGTCCACACCTCATTGTGATACGACCAGATATCAACTGAAACAGTATTGCCGGCATTTGCTTTGAGTAAACGATGCCAGGCCTTTATTGAAATCTGAACCGTAGATGAATTCTGGTGAATAACAATTTTTTTTCCCTGAGTGCCGCTGATTTCCACTCTGAATTTTGACCCCTTTTCCTGGATGATAAAATTGAGTGGCGCAATATTAGGAGGCAGTGTTAGTTCATAATATTGAGGGAATATTTGGGCGCTTTGCTCACTGAGCTTCGCATCCTTATCGTATTTTGAGCAATTGACACACAAAAGGCCAAGAAGCAAAAGAAATAGAAAATTGATTTTCTTTATTTGCAACTTATTAGCGTAGCGTACTCTCATAGGTATATTTGGGACTCGTTTCGCCATTTCAATGTTGCATTTTATTTTGTAAGGGATCATAATCTTTCAACATATTTTGTTGCAGAACGTGGGGATAAAGCAATTCCAAATAATAAAAATAACTTTCGCCGTATTCCTGATACAAATTATTTAAAGCTTGCTTTTTACTTTTTGATTGACTCAATTTATTTTGAAAATCATTAAAACGCTGCACAGTTTCTTTTCGAATGGAATAGAGATCAATCACATCGCTTTTAGTTCGTTTACCATACATTAAAATTGCTTCTTCGTATATGGTCACCGGTGCATCGTAAAAATGATCCACTTTCTGATATAGCTCCAGAAAACGATCGAATCGCAGGTCGAGCAAACAAAACAACATAAGGTGCGCATAGACTCTTTTGTTGTTTGGATTTACGTGATACAATTCTTCCAATCGATCACTCATCAAGGGTGACAATTCATAGTTGGCCGGAATAAAAGTTCTTTTTTCCATCAGTTCTGCATTGCTTGCGATTAAGGTAGTGTCTTCCAAATAAGGCCGGTATTTCTTCACAAAATTCCGGGAAACCAATCCCTTATCGAGCAATTCCAAATATTGAGCTGCCGCTTTATATTCTTTCGTGATTAAATGAATTTTAACCAGATTTTGCATCGCTCTTGGACTATAGGGATAATATACCAGGGCTTCATAAGCCCAGTGTCTTGCTTCAGTAATGTATCCAATATGATAATAATAGTCGGACGAAACAAAACACATTTCATTGGAAAAATCCTGATCAGGATACAAGGAACCGGAGCCTTGAATTTGGAAAAAATTGAAAAATTCCTCATTCAATCGATCCGCTTTGCTTATGGCCAAATTGTAATTCACATTGGCCATAAAGCTGTAATTGTCCATCGTTTTCGACATCAACAAGGCACGGGGAATATGGTTATGGTAGGTGCAATAATCGCTGACAACTAACTTTTTCGCATCGGAAATGTACGAAACCTTATGCCCCCTGTAAGCAGCAAAACCCACCAACAACAGCGCAAGAACTGAAACGACATGCCCCACAGTACTCCACTGCTGACGATAAGCTTTTATTTTCCCAAATGTCAGTGCTACTCCAATCAATACCGGTACCGAAGCTAAAAAGAAAAAGAACATCAGAAGTGGCCGATAAGCCATGAAATCTGATTTCGATGGAAAGAAGTATAAATAAGCTTCTTTTGAAGCAAGTGCAAAAACAAAACGATAGCCCAGAAAAATTATTAAATAGCTAAACAGAAGAACAACGACTGAAAGAATCAGTCCATTTTTAAGTTTTTGTTTGCTTGCCAACAACAAAACACTCAGCGAAAAAAGAAGCAAATAGGCACTTCCGGCCAGGTAATACGTACTTATTGCTCCAAGTAGAAAAAAGAGGATACCTTTTATCAAATTATTTCCAACCTTAGCGAACAATACAAGCCAGATCAATACAAAAATGACCGATATCGGTACCGAAAACGGAAAATTATAATTGTTGCTTAGCATGATAGCCAGTGCAGCCGGAAGCAATGCCCAGAAAGCATTGCTTTTGTTTTTTTGAACCAAATTCAATAATGCGAATACTAAGTACCACAAAACAACCATTGTAACAAAAAAAACGGTTGTCCCCAAGTACTTATAATAAAAAGTTTGCATCAGAAGGTCCGCCACTAATTCGGCAATTCCGCCAGGATAAGTAAAGAATTCATTTAAAAATTCATTACACCAAACGAAAGGTGCCTGAACATGATGAAAATACAAGCTTGGCTGAATGTAATTCAGAATGTAGAAAAAAAAGATGACCAGATATGTAACAAATGGTATCCCATAGAGTATTGATAAAGCCTTTTTGCCCATAAGAATGCTTTTTAGAAAAGCCAAGCGGCTAAAGTAGAAAAAATCTCTTAAAGCGGTGCGCTTTTGGAAAACACATTATATAATAGCGATCACGAATGACTGCGTTAATACTTTTAAAAAAATAGGATCTCAAAAACGTTTTTAAGTTTTAGCTTAAAAGTTAAAAAAGAGCCATCCATCAAACGACGAACAGCTCTTTCATATTTTTAATCAATTGTGAACAGATTGTTTCGCTCTGCTCCCAATGACGTTTATTAACGTAATGCAGCTTGTGCAGCAGCCAAACGGGCAATTGGCACGCGGAAAGGAGAACAACTTACGTAGTTCATTCCTGCGCGAACACAGAACTCAACTGATGAAGGTTCTCCACCGTGCTCACCACAAATACCAACTTTTAATTTTGGTTTGGTGCTACGGCCTTTTTCAATACCCATTTTAACCAACTGACCAACACCTTCCTGATCCAACACCTGGAAAGGATCGGCCTTCAGTATACCTTTTCCCATGTATACAGGTAGAAATTTACCCGCATCATCACGTGAATATCCAAAAGTCATTTGAGTTAAATCGTTGGTTCCGAAAGAGAAAAATTCAGCTACTTCTGCAATTGAATCAGCAGTTAAAGCAGCACGAGGAATCTCAATCATGGTTCCTACCATATATTCAATACTGTCGTTACGTTCAGCAAAAACTTCAGCAGCAACACTGCGTACAATTTCTTCCTGCAGTTTCAATTCTTTTACTGTTCCGATCAGTGGGATCATTATTTCAGGGAAAGTGCTAACGCCTTTTGCTTTCAAATCCAAAGCAGCTTCGATGATCGCGCGAGCTTGCATCTCAGTGATTTCGGGATAAGTGATTCCCAAACGACATCCACGGTGGCCCAACATAGGGTTAAATTCGTGAAGGTCTTCTACTTTTTGTTTGATCACTTCAACAGAAATACCCATTTCTTTTGCCATTTCCAATTGGTTGGCTTCTTCGTGAGGTACAAATTCGTGCAACGGTGGATCGAGTAAACGAACAGTTACCGGTAATCCTGCCATGGCAGCAAATACATCGGTAAAGTCCTGACGTTGGATAGGCAACAATTTAGCCAAAGCTTCACGACGTCCGGCTTCGTCATCGGCCAAAATCATTTCACGCATACGAATCAAACGTTCACCTTCGAAGAACATGTGTTCGGTACGGCAAAGACCAATACCTTCGGCACCAAATTTACGTGCAACCAAACAATCACGTTCGGTTTCAGCATTGGTACGAACATTAATTTTGCGGTATTTGTCGGCCAATTCCATAATGTTACCAAAGTCTCCACTCAATTCGGCTTCGATGGTACCAATTTTACCTTCGTATACTTCGCCAGTTGAACCGTTCAGTGAAATCCAGTCACCTTCTTTGAAGGTAATTCCGCCAACAGTCATGGTACGGGCTTTTCCGTTGATTTTACAATCACCGGCTCCCGACACGCAGCATTTACCCATTCCACGAGCCACAACAGCAGCGTGTGAAGTCATACCACCTTTAGCGGTTAAAATACCTTTAGCGATGTCCATACCTTCCAAATCTTCTGGAGAAGTTTCGATACGGGCCAAAATGGTTACAGGGAATTTATTGGCCTCATCGGCATGGAACACCAATTGACCGGTTGCAGCACCAGGTGATGCAGGCAAACCTTTGGCCAGTACGTTGGCTTCTTTAATGGCTTTTTTGTCAAAAACAGGGTGAAGTAATTCATCCAATTTATTGGGCTCCTGACGCAGAATAGCAGTTTTTTCGTCAATCATACCTTCTTTCAACATATCCATGGCAATTTTTACCATGGCAGCAGCGGTACGTTTTCCGTTACGAGTTTGCAACATCCACAGTTTACCATCTTGAATGGTGAACTCTAAATCCTGCATATCTTTGAAATACACTTCTAATTTATCCTGTGTTTCATTCAAGGCATTGTAAGCAGCAGGCATCGCCTCTTCCAACGAAGGAAATTTAGCGGCACGTTCTTCTTCAGAAACACCGGCTAATTTTGCCCAACGGTACGAACCTTCTTTTGTAATTTGTTGTGGGGTACGAACACCAGCCACTACATCTTCACCTTGAGCATCAATCAAATATTCTCCGGTAAAAATATTTTCACCGGTAGCAGCGTCACGGGTAAAAGCAACACCGGTGGCAGAATTTAGCCCCATGTTACCAAATACCATGGCTTGAACATTCACCGCCGTTCCCCACTCTTCAGGGATTTGATTCATGGCGCGATAATAATTGGCGCGTGGGTTCATCCAGCTGTCAAATACGGCAGCAACGGCACCCCAAAGTTGTTCCCATGGATCAACAGGAAAATCATGTCCGGTAACTTTTTTAACGGCTACTTTGAATTTAGAAACCAATTCTTTCAAATCGGCAACATCCAATTCAGTATCATTTTCAACACCTTTTGCTTCTTTCATTTCTTCCATGATTTCTTCAAAAGGATCGATGTCTTCTTTCGATTCAGGTTTCATACCCAAAACAACGTCGCCATACATTTGCACGAAACGACGATAGGAATCCCAGGCAAAACGACCATTTCCTGATTTTTTAGCAATTGCTTCAACTGCTTCATCATTCATTCCAAGGTTCAATACAGTATCCATCATTCCAGGCATCGAAACACGAGCTCCGGAACGAACTGACATTAAAAGCGGATTCTCTTTCGAACCAAAACCCATTTTCATGATGCCTTCGACATATTTCATGGCTTCTTCAGTTTGGCTCTTAATCAACTCAATCACTTTAGCCTGTCCTTGTTGATTGTACAGTGTACAGGTGTCGGCCGTGATGGTGAAACCAGGAGGAACTGGCACTCCAATAAGGTTCATCTCTGCAAGGTTGGCTCCTTTACCGCCCAACAGATTTCTCATATCGGCCTTTCCTTCAGCCTGACCATTTCCAAAAGTATAAACGTACTTAGTAGTCATAATAGAATGTTTGTTTATGATTTTTTATGTAGAATCGTATTGTTATTCAATGTCGATAAATCAAGGTTTCCCTGTATTGTTGATGTTCAACTCAATAACAGGTTTGCAAAGTTAATATTTTTGTCATTTTGCGCTACTAATCCGCCAATAAAATATCGAAATAGTTGCATTCGTATTTAATTTAGCCTCTTAACATTAATTAACGTTGAATATCACCTCTTAACGTTGTTAAAGCTTACATTTGTATTGTTAGTAAAGCAATAGATTTTTTCATAGAATTAGGTTTGGTTAGGATTTAGAGGATGGCACTTGTCATCCTTTCCTTTTTTAGCGAGTTTGCTCACCACTTTTTTCAATAACACCTATTTTTTGAGTGCATCAAAAAGAATTTCGACCGGATGAAGAGCTTTTCGACCCGTTCCATGAGAAATTTGTTCCCGACAACTTGTACCGGGGGCAGCAATTTTTGTTTCCACCGAAGTTGAACGAATGGCTGGGAACAAAACCATTTCACCAATCTGCATGGATAGCTGATAGTGTTCTTTTTCATAGCCAAAAGAGCCGGCCATTCCACAGCACCCCGAAGGAATTTCTACAACAGAGTAATTCTCAGGGAACTCCAGCATTTTTATGGAAGCCGAAGTGGTCGCCAAAGCTTTTTGATGACAATGTCCGTGCAATTTAATGCTTAAGTGCTCCTGAGTAAATTGATCTTGTTTGATCCTACCCTTTTCAACTTCACGCATAAAAAACTCTTCGAATAGAAAGGTATTTCTGGCCAGTTCCTGAGCAGCTAAATTTAATGATCCACCAAGCAATTCAGGATATTCATCCCTGAAAGAGAGGATGGCTGAAGGTTCAATGCCGATTAAAGGAGTTTCGTCCGAAATGATATCTTTTAAAAACTGTACGTTTTGTTTAGCCAAAATTCGTGCCTTTTTAACCAAACCTTTCGACAAAAAAGTTCTCCCACTATAGGTATGTTTTGGAATTAAAACTTCATAGCCTAAGCTTTCCAACAACAAAATGCTTTTAATTCCAATGTGAGCTTCATTCACATTTAGAAACTCATCATTAAACAAATACACCTTTCGGCCCGATGCATTTCCGATCGGACGTTTTTTGTACCAGTTTGCCAATGTGCTTTTTGATAGCTCTGGCAAAGGACGTTTGGTCGAAAAACCAATTAACCTTTTTACCATCCACGACGACACTTTCGAAGTGATCACCAAGTTTGACAAGGGCCTCAACTTCATGGCAAAGACCATCAGAAAGGGATAATTAGCAATAATTTTGGATCGTAGCGGAATGGGATTACCATCGTAATGATTTTGCAGAAAGTCGGCTTTCAATTTCGTCATATCCACTCCTGACGGGCATTCGCTTTTACACGCCTTACACGAAAGGCATAAATCCAATGAAAGTTTGACTTCACGTTGATCGGCCCAATGCAACTTTTGAGGTTTGGTAATCAATTCGCGCAGGACATTCGCACGTCCGCGAGTTGAATGCATTTCGTTGCGAGTGGCCATGTAACTTGGACACATGGTACCCCCTATGATTTCTGATTTGAGACAGTCACCGGAACCATTGCACTTTTCGATGGCACGAGCCATGCCCATTTCAATTTTATAATCAAAATAGCTATTTAACTCTGGTGTTTCCTGTCCTGGTTGATAGCGCAGCCAATCGTGCATAGGTGGAGTGTCAATGATTTTTCCCGGATTGAAAATACCATTGGGATCCCACTGCATTTTGACGTCTTTTAGCAACTGATACACCTGTTCACCCAACATGAAGGGTATAAACTCACCTCGTAATCGTCCATCGCCATGTTCGCCACTTAAGGATCCTCTGTATTTTTTCACCAGCCGGGCCGTTTCAATGGCCATTTTACGGAAAAGAATTACATCGTTCTGATCTTTCAAATTTAAAACCGGACGTAAATGCAATTCACCTGTAGCAATGTGAGCATGAAAAACTGACTTTAAATTGTGCTCTGCAAGTAAGGATTGAAACTCTGACAGGAATGCGGGCAATTTTTTTACCGGTACGGCCGTGTCTTCCACCACCGAAACAGGTTTTGCATCACCGGGCAAATTAGACAATACCCCTAAACCAGCTGTCCTTAATCCCCATACCTTCACAATATCTGCTCCCCAGATCAATGGAAAATGGTAGCCATAAGTTTTGGCACGCATGGCCTTTTCGAGCCGATCGGCACGAGAAATGATGTCGTCTTTAGAATGGCTCCAAAATTCGATGATCAAAATAGCTGCCGGATCACCTTGAACAAAAAAGCGCTTATTGCGCAATCCAAGATTTCCTTTCGTCATATCGAGGATGGTTTTATCCATTAATTCGATGGCCGAAGGTTCAAACTGCAATGCAATTAAATTGGCATAAAAAGCCTCCTCTAATTTTTCAAAATGTACACACAATACCGCTTTTTCAGGAGGAGGAAGTTCAATTAAATTTAACTTCATTTCGGTAGTAAACGCCAATGTACCTTCGGATCCGGCCAATAATTTGGCAAAATTAAATGAATCGCCATTTTTATTGAAGGGACTTTGTAAGGCCAAACAATCCAGTGCATACCCATTATTCCTTCGTGGCACCGATGGATCGGGATACTGTTTGGCAATTTCCTTTTGATTTTCCTTTGATGAAAGAATGTTGTTGATTTGTTGGTAAAGCTTTCCTTCCAGAGTATTTAGTTTCAGTTTTTGTTGAAATTGCTCCGGTGTTAATGCTTTAAAATTGACTTCTGAATTGTCGCTTAAAAGAGTACTCACTTCCAAAATGTGCTCACGAACACTTCCATGCACCAATGAATGTAATCCGCAACTATTATTGCCCAACATGCCGCCCATGGTACACCGATTGGCCGTAGATGTTTCGGGCCCAAATTGTAAACCATATTGTTTCAGGTGCATGTTCAACTCGGTAAGCACTACGCCTGGTTCTACCCTCACCCATTTTTCTTCGACATCAACTTCTAAAATGCGATTTAAATGACGTGAAATATCCACCACCAAACCATGTCCCACCACCTGACCTGCAAGTGAAGTACCTGCACCGCGAGGAATCAATGAAATTGCGTGCTTTTGCGCAAAATCAATTAATGTTTTAAGATCCTTTTTATGGGCCGGCAAAGCAATGGCGAGCGGTGTCTCCCGATAAGCTGAAGCGTCGGTGGAATAGATAATTTTGCTCAAATGATCGTACAGCAATTCACCATCCAACTCCTGATTCAGTTGGTTGAGCTTTTTATGCGTAATTTTTTGATTGCTGTTCATTATACGTCTAATTCGACCAAAGTTATACCTGAACCGCCAAATTGGATGTGCTCATCTTTAAATCCAACAACCAAAGGTTCCGATTTTAAATAATTTCGAATAACATCTTTCAGGATACCATATCCCTTTCCATGCAAGATCCTCAAATTTTTGGATCGCAACATTATGGCGTCATCAATAAATGCCTGGATGGTCGAAAGGGCTTCGTCAGCGCGTTGGCCACGCACATCGATATCGGTTTTAAATTCCATTTTTTTGTCAAGCATTTGATTGCTTCGTTGTAAAGAATCAGCCTTGGGCTGCATGCGTTTTGCCTGTTCCATTTTCTTCACATCGTTGTGACTGACGGCTTCTATTTTATCGATGGTGGTTGTTGTCATCAAATTGCCCAGGGCCACTACAACCTTCGTTTTATCGATATCGATAATTTCACCCACGCTCCCACTCGCCTTTAAACGAATCTGGTCGCCGGGAGAAAACACTATTCTAGCTTTCGGTGCAGGTACAGGCAACTCTTTTTTAGGCTTTTCTTTCTTCTTTCCTCTGTTTTGATCTTTTTGTTTCAGCTTTTCAATTTTCCTGACAATTTGCTGCTCCAGTTCGGGATTAATCTCTTCAACTGTTTCACGAAAATCGAGTAGTTTTTTACGAATATCCTTCGTCTTTTCTTTATCGGCCTGCGTTTCACGAATTTCTTTAATGGTATGTTCTACCACTTTATTGGCACTGTCGATTATGCGTTGGGCTTCTTTTTTTGCCACGTCGAGAACATCTTTCCGCTGCTTTTGAATGATGTCCAATTCGGACTGATATTCTTCACTTAAGGTATCCAGATTTTTTTCAACCTTACGAATTCGCACCCTTTTGGTTTCCCAATACTGTTTGTCGCGAACAATCTCGCGTAAGCTTTTATCGTAGTCGATGTGCTCTTTTCCCAGCTTATCGGTGGCTTCCTGTAAAATGGCTTCCGAAAGACCAATTTTCCTGGCAATTTCAAAAGCAAAGGAACTTCCGGGTTTACCAATCTGAAGTTGAAACAAGGGTTTCATTCCATTCGAATCGTAAAGCATGGCACCATTCACAATTCCTTTTTGCGAAGATCCAAAATGTTTCAAATTGGTATAATGAGTGGTAATTACCCCATAAGTTTCTAACTGATTCAGTTTATTTAAAACGGCTTCGGCAATTGCACCTCCCAACATGGGTTCTGTTCCGGTGCCGAATTCATCAATTAAAACCAGCGACTTGTTCGTACAATTATTGGTGAAAAATTTCATGTTCATCAGGTGCGATGAATAGGTGCTCAAATCGTTATCGATGGATTGTTCATCGCCAATGTCGATAAAAATAGATTCGAAAACCCCGGCTTTTGTTCCATCAATCACCGGAATTAAAAGTCCACATTGCAACATGTATTGGATCAGGCCGACCGTTTTTAAACAGACCGATTTCCCGCCGGCATTTGGGCCCGAAATGAGTAAAATCCGATTGGGTTCATCGAAGCGCATGTTCAAAGGCACCACCTGACGGTTCTCTTTTTTTAAGGCACGCATCAGCAGAGGATGGCGGGCATAGTACCATTCAAACCAGGGTTCATTTCTAATTTCCGGCTTGATGCATTCGTAGTCCCTTGCAAATACAGCTTTTGCCCGAATGAAATCAATTTCACCCATAAATTCGTAGGAGGCCAACAACTCTTCCACATCGGGCCGTATTGAGCTTGAAAACAGTTGCAGAATGCGAATAATTTCTCTTCGTTCCGCATTTTCCAATTCCCTCAATCGATTGTTCATCTCCACAATTTCGGCTGGCTCTATAAAGGCTGTTTTACCTGTAGCCGATTCGTCGTGAATAATTCCGTTAATCTTTTTCTTATTGGCAGCGGCCACCGGGATTACCGGCCTTCCATCACGAATGGCCACATTGGTATCGTCGTCAAGAATTCCGTCGGAACGCAACTGCCGCACAATGGATTGCATTTTTTTATTAATACTACCCTGTAACGAAAACATTTGTGTACGCAGCTTTTGCAATTCAGTAGAAGCGGTGTCTTTTAATATCCCCTGCTTATTCAGAATAACATCGATGGACTTTAATGTATCGTTAAACACCTGTACATCGCCGGCAAGTGCTTTTAAAGAGGGAAAACGATCTCCCGTTTCACCCCTGAAAAAATTGACAATATTTTTTAAGGTTTCCAATGAACGACGCAGGTTAAACAATTCAACCAGCTCGAGATAGGTACCTTCGATGCGAATTTTTTGCAATCCTTTCCGTAGATCGTAAAAATGACTGGTGGGAAAATTGTCGTATTCGCGAAGAATAATTAGAAATTCATTCACCAATTCGGTTAATGAATGAATGGTTTCAAATTGTTTGTGAAAGGTAATCGCTTCAACTTTTTCTTTTCCCAGTTCGCTTAAACAGTTCGATGCAAGTAATTGTCGGATCTGATCGAATCCAATTTTTTGCTCAAAATTATCGGGGTAAATTGCTTGCATTTATATTTTTTATGCAAATAAAGTGAGAATTCAGCTGGCGAACAAATCACACTTCACATACGCTTTGAATTACGTCCAATGCCTGGCTGGTTGTAAATGGTTTAGCTAAAAAATCATTCATCCCAATGCTCATGCAATAGGCTATTTCTTCAGGTTGATTGTTGGCAGTAATTGCAATTATTTTCATATTTTCCAGCGCCGGATTATTTTGTTCTGCTTCCCTGATCATTTTTGTAGCCTCATAACCATCCATTACAGGCATTTTTACATCCATGAGAATAACATCGTAACGTTGTTGTTTAATCATTTCCAACACTTCTTCTCCATTAAAGGCAAAATCCAATTGATCAGCAATTGATTTCAGCGTATACTCTGCAACTTTTACATTAATTTTATTGTCCTCAGCCACTAAGATTTTGTACTTCTTACGTTCTCCCATATCCATAAAACTATTCTAAATTCAAAAATAATGCGGTGCCCCAATTGAAACCTTATCGAATAATATTTCAAAATAGAAGGTAGAACCTTCTCCTTTTACACTTTTAACCAACAGCTTACTGCCCATCATCTCAATTAGCTTGTTGCTAATGGATAAACCTAAACCGGTCCCTCCATATTTACGAGTTGTTGAGGAATCGGCCTGAGTAAATGAATCAAATATATTTTCTATCTGATCGTATTCCATCCCAATTCCCGTATCAGTAACTTTAACCATAAAACAATATTTCGAATCGGAATGACCAATAACAATCAATTCAATGATCACTTCACCAGCCTTGGTAAATTTAATGGCATTGCTCACCAGATTTAACAAAACTTGTCGAAACCTCAACGAATCGCCCATGACCAATTCGGGTAAATTAGTATCGATTTTAACCGAAAGGTTAATGTTGTTGTCCTTGGCTGTAAAATCAAGTAATTCTTTCACTTCCAGAATCAGATCTTTTAAGTTGATGGGAGTTTTTTCAAGTTCCAATTTTCCTGCTTCAATCTTCGACAGGTCGAGAATATCATTAATTATGTGCAGCAAGTTATTTCCTGAACGCATGATAATCCCGACTATTTTCTTTTGGTCCTCATCCAAATTGGTTAAACTCAACACATCAGCCATACCAATAATTCCATTCATTGGAGTACGTATTTCGTGACTCATGTTTGAAAGAAAGTTGCTTTTTGCAGTACTGGCTTCTTCTGCTTTCTTTTTCGCAAATTCAAGTCGGTTTTTAACTTGCATTTGTTTGGTGATATCGTACGAAATACCCACAATTCCGGTCAATTCACCCTTATGATTTTTTAAAGGAATTTTAGTCGTCGACATCCATTTTTCAAATTCTGTATCGCAGCTACTCTTTTCAATTTTATCGATTAAGGGTACAAAGCTCTCCAGAATTTTACGTTCATCATTAAAAAAAACATCGGCTTCTTCTTTCAGATAAAAGTCATAATCTGTTTTACCTACAATTTCATCAACAGAACTAAGGTTGAGCAATTGGGCCATAGCCATATTCACTCTGGTAAAAACAGAATTGGCATCTTTAAAAAAGATAGGAGAAGGAATGTGGTCGATTAACAACTGCAACAAATCACGTTCTGCGGCTAATTCTTCCCTTGCTTTAATTAATTCATTCACATCCCGGCTAATGCCAACAGTGCCTATATTATTTCCTTTTTCATCCTTAATGGGAACTTTAAGAGAATTCATCCAACGGAACATGCCGTCGTTGGTTCCCAGGTATTCCAGTTTATTTTTCGGTTCACCTTGAAAAATGATCTCTTGCTCCATGGCAAAGGCTACTTTTGCACTTTGGTGATCAAAAAAATCAAAATCCGTTTTTCCTATGGCGTTTTCCGGTTCACTAATTCCAATCAGCCTGGCTTGTGCCTGGTTAATTTTTATGAATTTGCTATTACTATCTTTAAAATAAATGGTGTCAGGTATCGCTTCCATTAAAACTTCCAGCAGTTTTTGATCAGAAAAAAGTGTTTGATCGCCTTGTTGAGTTTCCCGAACAACTTCATACATACCCACCAATCCAATGACCACGCCTTCCTTCATGTGCGGATATTTCGTAAAGCGCAACCATTTTTTCTTGCCGCTTTTAAATTCAATTTCTTTTTCAAATCTTTTTACCGGTTCACCGGTTTTCAAAATCTGAGCATCGTAGGCCGTCATTTCAATGGCATACCTTTCATCAAATAAGGCATGATCGGTTTTGCCAATGATATCGTCGATATTCTCCAATTCAAAATCGCCGGCAAATTTATGATTACAACCTAAATATTGTCCGGATGTATTTTTCCAAAAAATGCGTTGAGATACTTCATTAATAAGTAGTTCAATTTCACGAACCGATGTATTGATCAATTTGCGGGGAAATACAGTAGTAATATGACCGCACAATGTTTTTTTACCCAAAGTAAGGGTATTGTACAATTCAATGTTTGAAAACTGAACAGGGAGGTAATGATCTGCAAGGTTCTCAACCAGTGGTTGATCGATTATTTCACTCTCGTTGGTATACACATATACCATAAAATTACTAATGGAAAGTCGATGTAATTCGTGGTAATATTTCTCCAATAAATCACTATTTACAAAGAAAATAAGATCTCTTCTAATTGTATTGACGGCTGAAAAAAAGAGATCAGCCGCTGTTTGATTCAGGCTGATTGATTTATCGATTTTCCCGCATGCAATCCTTATTTTCTTGAAAAAATCTTCATTTGTAAAAAGCTGAATAAGCTTGACCATATTGATTTTTTAGTGCTATAAAAATAGAATAAAAAAATTAGTAATCCAGTAATTGTTATGATTAGTAAATCCAAACTACTACCATTTTTTCTTTTTTGCTTCCTTAGGGAAACTCGTGTTCCATTCAACCCAGAATGAATGGACTTCACTTTTTACTTCTTTACTTAAGGAGAGAATACCAAGCAAATTAGGTATGGTCATAAATGCAATGGTGATCCCTGAAAATATCCAAATGATTGTTGTATCGGCAAACGACGCAAGAAAAAATCCAATAACATACACAATCCTGTAAATGGTTACATATTTAATTCCGAACAGGAAGGTCACTGCGCGGTCGCCATAATAGGACCAGCTAATGGCCGTTGAAAAAGCAAAAAGGAGCAAGCCAATGGTCACAATGTATCGCCCCCATTTTCCAAACCAACTTTTTGAAAAGGCTTCGATCGTCAATGGAGCACTGTGCATCAGCGACTTCCCTTCAAATTTCAAACTTTCGTTATTTTTAATTTTACCTCCGAACACCTCAATGGTGCCACTATACGGAACATTATCGGATAAAACCTTCACGTCATCGGCAACCGATCGGGCATGTATGATGGTTGCGACTGTGCTGATTTTTCCATCAAGTACTGTCAAGTCGCCAGTGTAAAGTATCTTGTCATCGCCTTCATCAAGAAAGTGTTTTATTTTAGATACATCGGCAGGCCGTTGATCATTCAATTGCCCTTGCAAAATTGACATATCGGTTCGCTGGAATCGATTCTCAAATTTCTGATTCCACACTCCTGAAGACAAAAGTGTCATTCCTGTTAAAAAACAAATAACGATGGTGTCGATAAATGGCTCAAGCAAAGCAACCAACCCTTCGGAAACAGGTTCGTGAGCACGGGCAGCAGCATGCGCAATTGGCGCTGATCCTTGCCCTGCTTCGTTTGAAAATAGGCCCCGATTTACTCCTCGATTAAATGCGAAGGAAAAGCCTGCTCCTAAAAAACCACCTGCAGCAGCTGTACCGCTAAATACATCGTGCACAATAGAAACCAACGATGGCCAGATATTTTCATAATTATAAAGTATTACACCCAATGCACCTATAAAATAGATCAAAGCCATAATAGGAACCAGTTTGGAGGTGACTTTTGAGATCCTTTTTATGCCTCCGATGATTACAAACGCCAGGAGAACAGCTAAAATGGCACCGGTCAATATTTTGTTAATTCCAAAAGTTGAAAAAACGGAATTGGAAATGGAATTGATTTGCGGCAAACTTCCTGTGCCAAACGATGAAAAAATAGTGGCCACAGCAAAAATTCCAGCCAACCATGGCAGTCGTAAGCGATTTTTCATGTAATACATTGGGCCTCCTGCAATTGAACCATCTTCAGCTGTTTCGCGGTATTTATGTGAAAGTGTAACCTCAACAAATTTGGTGGTCATGCCTAAAAAAGCAGTCACCATCATCCAAAACAATGCTGCTGGGCCCCCCAGGTGAATCGCCAGCGCTACACCGGCAATATTACCGGTGCCAACCGTCCCCGACAAAGCCGTTGTTAAGGCCTGGAAATGGCTGGTATCGCCCTTGTCCCCTTCCCTGTCGAATTTACCACGAACAATTTTTATGGCATGCCTGAAATACCTGATTTGAGGAAATTTCAGATAAATGGTATAAAAAAGTCCGGTTCCTAGCAAGAGGTAAACAAACCATGGAGAACCGCCTATGTAACCATCAATGGTGGAAAGGATATCTGAGAGTTTATGCATATTTCGTTTCGCTTATTTTGAGAATCACAAAATAACAATAATTCGTTGAAACTTATAAATTTAGAAACCGAACTGCATTTTAGCTTTAAAATGCAGTGGTTTTTTGTTCTAAAAGACTGAAAATAAAATGGAAACTTACTTTCGAAACGGAAGCAATGTCTTCATTGTTTCAACAATAGTTTTGAAAATTTGGTGGTGGAATTTAATATTGTTACCAAATAAACCCCATTAATAAGATCTTGAGTGGGAATAAATGCATCGATATCAAGCTTTAATTCCATCCAAACTTTACCATTCAGATCAGAAATTGTCAGCGTACTATTTTCTTCTATCCCGACAATGGTAAAACCTCTGCTTACCGGGTTAGGAAATAATACTGGCGACTTTTTGTTTAAATACATTTCAGCTCCGGTTCTCACAACTTGTTTAATCAGAATAGTTTGCGTATTTGTATTTAATCCGCTAATACTAAGTAGAGCATCTCTTTCATTGCCGCTATTATTTTCAGCAGCACGTATTGTTATTGTCGCATTTCCAAAAATCAGCGTATCGGGTAAAACTTGTACCCATTCCTGGTCGGTGGTTGCTTGCCAGAAAGTATTCGACTGAATGATCACACTGTCAGAACTTCCTTCAAACGCTGCCAACATTAACCCCTCTATCGGCACTGAGACAAAGGGAATGGCTCCTTCCTGAACAAGGGCAACAAAAATTGGCTCCACTCCTTCAGCTGTAAAAACAAGATTCGCCTTTCTCTGTTCAAGGCTCATATTGACATTCGCAAAAATGGTTATTTGTGCATTTCCTTCGCCCTGTGTTGTATCTACATTCAACCAATCCTCTTCAAAATTAAGTGTCCAATTGAGGTTGGAGAGCAAATTTATGACAGTTGTATTGTCGAATTCCGCCTCCAAATAGATACTGTCGTTTTCCACTGTGAGGTAGGCCAATGCAGCTTCTTGTACCACCTGAACCTGAACAGTATCATTTTCGAGGGACACAAAAGTTACCGTAGCATATCGTTCGTAAGGTTTGGTATTGGGTTCTGCCGATACAGAAACTGTGGCTTTCCCTTCTCCGGAGTTGATATCCAAACTAAGCCAAGTCTGATCAACACCAGCCATCCAGGAAATTTCTGAATCGATTAAGATAGACAGCTGACCACCATCTTTCCCAATTTGATTGGTCCCGGTAGTTACCTTAAGAGACGAAACACGCTGAATGTTACCAAAGTCTTGCCAAACCGCGGCGTTTTGATACAATTCGATTGAAGCCTGCGGCACAAATAAAGTACATTTACTTTTGTCTAAATCTCTGAAAACGGTATTATTAATAGATAGAGCGACCGGGTTTTCCGGATAAGCATAAATGGAAGTTAAAGAAGTGCAATCGGCAAAAGCATTTGTTCCAATGTGTTTTAATCCTGCGGGTAAAACCAATGTTGTTAATTTAGTACAGGTTCCAAAGACAGCAACTTTCAACTCTATCACTAAATCAGGAATAACAATTGAGCTTAATTTGGAGCAAAAAATAAAGGCTGAGCGTCCCAAGCTCGTCAAGCTTTCAGGCAAATCAATATGGACCAACTGATTACACATTATAAATGCACCATCACCAATACTTGTTATTGAGTTGGGCAGCGTCAAATAGGTAAATTTACAATTGTCGAAGGCATACGCACCAATTATTTTTAAGGATGAAGGCCAGACTATTGAAGTCAAACTTTGGCAGTAATAGAATGCTTCATCTCCAATTGCATCCAGGTTATCCGGTAAAATAATAGATTGAATTGGATGTTTGAGGTAGCTTTTTTTGATGTAAAATGCATTATTGGGAATGGTATTTTCAGGATAAAAGGTGGATTCTTCTGATTCTGTTCCTTCCAAACCGGTATAACTTACAATGGAAACCGCAGATAAATCGAGACTCCGTAATCCTGGCATGCTATCGCGTATGGTTTTAAAATCGCGGGCATCAATTGTTCCTTCAAGCGCCATATGTTCCAAAGAACTGAGTTCACCAGAGCTTAATTGATGGTATAAGTTTCCGGCACTCACAGGAATTAACTGTGGAGTTGGATCCTGACTAAGACTGACCGTTTTACTCATATATTCAGAAACCACGACCTGCAAAGTTGCGGTTCGAGCCAAACTGGTTGTATTCTCGTCAAAAACCAGTGTAATTGTTCCACTACCATTTAGTTCAGAAGCAAGCGATTTTACCCAAGGGGCATCAATTTTTAAACTGACTGGTCGATTGGAGTTCAGTACTATTTTCTCCTCCGTACTTTTGTGGGAGGCATGAATACTTGCAGCCGAAAGACCGAACACGGCGCCATCGGCTTCCTGCACAATTCTGATAGTAACTAATATTTCATCACCCACAAAAATTTTCAATTCGGCAATTCTCACTTGAGCTACTGAATTTGCAGTAACGTTCACTTTGATGGTTCTGTTTCCGCTACCTGATTTATAATTAGTGGAAACCCAAGATTCATCAGCTTCAATGCGCCAATCAGCATTTGACTCCAATTCAATTGTTTGCGAAGCACTGGCGGCAGTGCTAAACACAAGTTGCTCAGATGAAACACTTAACCGGGCTTTATTAAGTTGTGTGACGGTTATTGTTTGACGGCTACCATTTGCAGCGAGTACAGTCACGTGGGCACTTCTTTGTTCGCCTGTTGTGTTGGCAGCTGCTGTTATTGTCAAAGAATCACTTTGGTATTGACCATTTAAATAGCTTGTCGTATCGGGTGATACTTCAAGCCACGACTGATCCACCTTTGCCGACCATGAAGTATTGTAGGTTAATTTCACATTGGCACTACTCCCTTCATCGGGCAACAATGTGAGGCTACTTTTGGAAAAATAGAGTTTCTCTTCTCCGGGGGCCTGCACCACTATGATATCTATATCGTTAAATTGAAAGGAATGAACGGTTAACTTGAAAAGGCGTTCAATAGATAAGGAATTCTTATCCATCGTAAAAATGAGTATGCTTTGTCCGTCGATTATTGTATCGCATACACTCAGGTAGGATGCGCCGGAAGTAAAATGCCAGTCAGCATTTGAATAATAATTGAGCGTAGCCATACTTCCTTCTTTCCAGTCAATGTAAACCGTATCGGATGCTGGAATAAACATGGGAGTTTCTTTCGCCTGTGATACATTAACATCTATGTTCGGTACGCCATTGGCCGAAAACGTAACTTTGCCCTTACGTTCGGCGCCACTCATGTTCAGCGCAGACTTCACAACAACTTCCCCATCACCGTTCCCCTGCGAAGGGAGAACCGACAACCAGGGCTGATCAGCTTTGGCCATCCATGAAATGTTGGATTTCACCTGAAGGCTTAAGCTATCTTCAAAATAGTTGAATTCAATTTGTTCGTTATCAACAGAGAGTTTGGGAGCTGATGGATTTTGTAGAACGGTAATGATTTGGTCAGGAATCAAATCACCTGAAATCATTACACGGGCGCTCCTCTCACTATTTAATACATTGGATTCAGCAGAAAACTCCAATTGAGCATTACCCGCCCCTGACGTAGGAGTCACTTTCAGCCAATTTTCATCAAGGCTAACTTTCCAGTCCACATCACTAACCAGGTCAATGGTTGCTGTACTTCCCGCTGCGGCACCAAGCTTGATGGTGTTGGCAGAGAGTTGAATATCTCCCATTTCAACCATCTGCGTAAAATCTTTCCATTGCATGGCCTTTCCATAGGCTTCAGCCGATCCAACCGGGACGTATAAAACACAATCGGAAGTAGGTACCAGGTAAAAAACCCTTTGTTTATTAGAAAGATTCACAGGAACAACTGATTTTGAAACGATTGATTTCAACTCCCTGCAGTAGGCAAAGGCATCAGATCCTATTGATGTGAGCGCAGCAGGCAGTTCAACAGAAGTCAAATTTCGGCATTCTGAAAAAACCCGGTCTCCAATTGAGGTGACCGATGGTGGCAAAACAATTTCGGGAAGTATATCGCAACCTCTAAAGGCATAATCACCAACGGAAGTTATGCTTGAAGGAATTTCAACGTGTGTTAAATAAAAACAATTGTAAAACGTCCCATCAACAATGGTATTCATCCCCGACGATAAGGAAACAGAACTTAAACCACTTTTTTCAAATACCCTTATCCCCATATTTCTGATTGATGAGGGTAAAACCAAGGTTTTTAATGCAGTGGTTCCATAAAAAGCAGTCATCCCAATTGTAGTAACAGATTCAGGGATCGAAATGGATTTTAAAGCTGAACAATTAAAAAATACATCGTATTCAATAGTAGTTACAGACGAAGGAATTTCGATTGAACTTAAAGCGGTACAGCCATCAAACAGGCCGCTCGACAGAACAGTAATTGTTGATGGTATGTTCACACCTGTTAACAAGCTACATCTACGAAATGCACTCATATTTAATGATCGAACAGAGGATGGAATGGTATAAACACCGGCTTTTGATGTTGGACAATTCAATAACTTCGATTTATTTTTATTGAAAAGAACGCCGTCCTGACTTGAATAATTTGGATTTGTATTATCGACCGAAAATGATCCACCGCTTCCAATAAAAGCATTTTCATAGATGTGAGTCAACATGGCTGGTATGCTCACCGTTTTAAGCCCACGACAAAAGAAAAAAGCGGCATATTCAACCGATCGTACTGTTGACGGAAGATCCGCTTTTTCAAGACCAATGCATTCTTGAAAAGCGTAATCGTCAATTGCTATAATATTTTTCGGAAAAACGATTTGTGTTAAACTCTCTTTCGCTTGCATATAGTTGAAGCGATAAAAGGCACCTGCAGGAATGGTGTTGGCGGCATACGAAGTTGTAATATCCTGTGTTCCACCCGCACCGCTATATGAAGCGATGTTGGCTCCACTTAAATCAATTACCGACACAACAGATAGGCTGTCGCGCATGGTTTTAAAATCTCTGGCATCGATTGTTCCTGTTACGGTCAAATGGGTAAGTGATTGCTGCTCTGACTTTGTTAAAGTTGATGCCAGACCACCGGCCTGGCATTGAACGACTTTTTCTACCTGCGCTTCAAGGAGCATTACGCTCAATAGAAAAATAAATACGAGAATTGGTTTTAACATGTTGGTTTTGGTTTTTGCAGTTGATTCGGTAAAATAAATACAATAAGCTGAAATATGTAAAATATTGGTATTTTTAAAAGAAAAAATGGATATCCTACTTATTGTATTTGCGATTATTTTCTTGCTACTTGGCTTGGTTGGTTGCATTTTACCTGTTCTGCCCGGTCCACCGCTGGCCTATGTGGCTTTGCTGTTGCTTAACTTCACTTCAAAGCATCAATTCACCTCAAAGTTTCTCATCATCTGGGCCATTATTGCGATAGTGGTGACCATTCTGGACAATATGATTCCCATATGGGGAACAAAAAAATTTGGTGGAAGTAAAAAGGCCGTTTGGGGTAGTTTAGTTGGCTTGCTGGTGGGGTTGTTTATATTCCCCCCCTTCGGTATTATCATTGGACCTTTTGCCGGTGCCGTTATTGGTGAACTAATGGAAGGAAAAAACACCAGCGAAGCACTTCGCTCCGGATTTGGAGCCTTTATGGGCTTTTTAGGAGGTACCCTACTCAAAATCGTTTCAGTTAGCCTGATCATCTATTATTTTTTTGAAGAATTAATTTAATACAAATCGTAGGTCGGACATTCCTGTCCGACATTAATCAATTGACAATTGACTCTGACGGGATTTGATTTCTTATGTTATTGGCCGTTTGTTTAGGCAGCCGCCAATCTTCGCTGCGCCTCGATTTATTTTTCAGCCGTGCCTATCGATAAGAATGAAAGGCAGAAAACCACAACGATACCTGCAGAGGTCACATATTCGAAACCGTTGTTTCTTATTTGGCTGCGCCGATCTACGCTCCGCTCCGATTCAATTTTGCATCAAACCACAACAATGGCTGCAATGCCGGGAATTAAATCAACGTTGTTTCTTATTTCAATTTTGCATCAAACCACAACGATCAAGAGATTGCTAAAAAGACACGTGAAGTTGTTTCTTATTTCAATTTTGCATCAAACCACAACTATTAGGGCGTTTACAATTTCAGGGCTATGGTTGTTTCTTATTTCAATTTTGCATCAAACCACAACACTATTGCTGCTGGGTCGAACACTTACTGGGTTGTTTCTTATTTCAATTTTGCATCAAACCACAACAGCCTTTTTTTATAAACTCGATCCCGTCTAGTTGTTTCTTATTTCAATTTTGCATCAAACCACAACAAGGGCGCACCGTTGGCCCCGATGTGGTGGGTTGTTTCTTATTTCAATTTTGCATCAAACCACAACTGATAAGTTCAACTTACGTTTGGCATTTTGGTTGTTTCTTATTTCAATTTTGCATCAAACCACAACTGTGGGCATATTAAAGGCAACTTCGCCAGAGTTGTTTCTTATTTCAATTTTGCATCAAACCACAACAGTGCAGAGGTTCAAAAGCAAATTATGTAAGTTGTTTCTTATTTCAATTTTGCATCAAACCACAACATTTGGTGACTTGAATTATTGTGCTGATTTGTTGTTTCTTATTTCAATTTTGCATCAAACCACAACGTTGACGGGACAATTTCTTTTAGTAATAAAGTTGTTTCTTATTTCAATTTTGCATCAAACCACAACAAGAACCCTTTTTGCGCCCCACGTGAACGGGTTGTTTCTTATTTCAATTTTGCATCAAACCACAACAAGCGGCACGTTGAACATGGCAGCAGCTGAGTTGTTTCTTATTTCAATTTTGCATCAAACCACAACCAGCATATCCAGTTGGATTGTTTGGATTGGTTGTTTCTTATTTCAATTTTGCATCAAACCACAACCCTTGCCTTTATTGCTTTTTAACTCTGAATGTTGTTTCTTATTTCAATTTTGCATCAAACCACAACCACCAACTCCGCCATGCGGGGCATCGTTTCGTTGTTTCTTATTTCAATTTTGCATCAAACCACAACATCAGGAGAAGAAGGCACCTGGTTGCAGAAGTTGTTTCTTATTTCAATTTTGCATCAAACCACAACGGCGGCAACGATGAAACGATGAGGATATTTGTTGTTTCTTATTTCAATTTTGCATCAAACCACAACGATGAAAATGCCATTAAGATTAACGACAATGTTGTTTCTTATTTCAATTTTGCATCAAACCACAACATCGCTGTCTTTACGTAGGTCTCTGTAAATGTTGTTTCTTATTTCAATTTTGCATCAAACCACAACCCTGTGGTGGTAGTTTGTTGTTCACGATTAGTTGTTTCTTATTTCAATTTTGCATCAAACCACAACAGAAGATGCCTTTAATCCGGCATCGTACATGTTGTTTCTTATTTCAATTTTGCATCAAACCACAACACTTTTAACGGGTCTAGGATTTATGATGACGTTGTTTCTTATTTCAATTTTGCATCAAACCACAACCTCCAAATGGCGGCGGCGGCTTTGGGTATGGTTGTTTCTTATTTCAATTTTGCATCAAACCACAACTAAGATATCGAAAGCGAATATTATTGGTTTGTTGTTTCTTATTTCAATTTTGCATCAAACCACAACTGGCGTTCGTTGTAACGGCCATGGTGTTGCGTTGTTTCTTATTTCAATTTTGCATCAAACCACAACTGATAGATACATTGATAAAAAAACTATTAGGTTGTTTCTTATTTCAATTTTGCATCAAACCACAACTAATTTATTGTATTCCTTTTACTTAGTTCAGTTGTTTCTTATTTCAATTTTGCATCAAACCACAACATAGACGAGGAGCTTCCATTGCTCCCCGTCGTTGTTTCTTATTTCAATTTTGCATCAAACCACAACTCATCAGCTTCTAATTGGTTAGAAGTAATGGTTGTTTCTTATTTCAATTTTGCATCAAACCACAACAATAATATCGAACTCGGCAATGGGGCGAGGGTTGTTTCTTATTTCAATTTTGCATCAAACCACAACTGATAGCTTAACTTGGTTGCATGACTGACTGTTGTTTCTTATTTCAATTTTGCATCAAACCACAACTAAGATTGGGCTATGCCTTGCTATTATTGAATAACAGGATATTTTTCGTATTAAAAAATTACTGTTAACCGTCATAGAAGTGGTTTCTTTTGCAATTTTATTGATCCTAATTAATGTAAACGCTTTCAAGTCCTACAGATCATGAAAGGTTTTAGTACTCGCCAAAAGTTCATCAATGTATCATTCCTCCAATATTTCAATGAACTCGTGATGCTAAAATACAAAATTGAACGCATTAATTCTTTACTTTCATTAAAAACAAGCTATGAACTTGTCTTTTCCAGCTTGAAACAACATTTTACGCTTAAAACATCTCCAACTGTTGCGGACCAGCCGCCAATGCTTTGCTTTTTCTGCCCCAGAAATTGGTAATGGTTCCATATTGCTTGTCGGTTACAGACAAAATACTTACCAAACCTTTTTCCGGAACCGAACTTTTAACCCGGTTAAGATGCACCTGAGCACTTTCCTTACTGGCACAATGCCGATTGTATACTGAAAATTGCATCATACTAAATCCATCTTTCAGCAATTCTTTTCTGAAACGTGAAGCATCCTTCCGCTCCTTTTTTGTAGTAACAGGAAGGTCGAAAAATACAAAAAGCCACATAATGTGATAGGCATTTAAACGGGTTTGTTCCATGGTATCATTATAACTCTGAAAGGTTTATCGACTCTTTCTGGTTAATAAATTATTCAAAAACAGGATAGATAATTTTACGCGAATCGCCTGCAAAACAACGGGCCAACGAGGCTGTTGTAATCGACAAAGCTACCATTAATGGGCGTTTGAGTTCTCCAATGGCAACATCAACTGCCATGATCTTCAATAGTTCAGCCTTATGAGCTTTTTCCAAATTTAAAACACCTTTGTTTTGATGGTGCAAGTGAAATGCAATTTCATCGACATAGGGTCGATAAGGCTCCATAATATCGTCGGCAAGGCAATAGGAATTGTAACGGTTATGATGATGGATTCCCAAGGTAGCCAATAAACCTGATCCTGCTAACGAACGTCCAACCGCCGAGCGTAAGATCGAATATCCATAATTCAGAAAATGGTTGGGTGGAGGACCAAACTGGTCGCGATAAAAATCGCCTGCAAACAATCGTTGCCAATACAAACGGGCAGCAAATCCTTCGCGATTTTCCGAATCACCACTTTTTACTGATTTTGCTAAGTTTTTTAGATCCTGAGCACTTTGCCCTTGTTTTTCAAGCATAGCAGCCTGATTGAGGATTTTTGCTTCAATGGTTTGTTTCCACAATCCTTTTTTCAGGGGTTCTGATGCCACAATTTGCAAATTAAATATTTCGGTTTGAATGTGGTTACTGTCTAAGGGTAAAACCATAGAGCATGGAAGATGATTGCTATCGCAAAATACAACGGCTACATTATAGGCATTGAGTTGCTCCATCAGTTTCATAGTAAAACTGATTTGAGGATGATCGGATACAACAAAGCCAATGTCCTCAACGGGAACTGTTGTATGTGTCAAACTGTTGGACGAATCAATGACCAGTTGCCTGTTTTTCAAGGACAAGTGATAGGGATTCGAAAAGAATAAGGTGCGCTTAATCATGATGAATTGGTTCTAATTTTTGTTTCACTCTTTCGATTCCTGATTATTTCGAAAAGTATACGCCCGCTCCCGAAATTTCTTTATGTCCATCGGGAGTTTCGGGCGTGTACCATTTAGAATCGGCTTAATTCTTCATCAAGCTGAGCAATTAATTTTTGTAAAACCTCACTGTCACTTATTTCGGCCTGCATGGGCAAGAAGGTAAACAACTTGCGCATCGAATCAATTAATGAGGCACGGTTTTTTGTGGCCGCTTCAATCGTGGCCAGGTCGGCTTTATCGGATGTATATTGGAGCAATGTACTGATGAAATTACTTTCTGCTCCTTTCAGAAAGCTGTACCATTCCGTTAGCCCTAAAAGGGAAATTTTATCGGTATGGTTTTCATCAATTTGGATAAACAGGTTTTCCATCTTTGCCGTTTGCACATCGTAGCTCTCGCGATAAAATCCTCTTCCTACCTGATCAATGACCTTAAGTAAGGCTTTGGCCGCATCTTTTTTGGCCTGATCGGGGAAATAGGTGTACGAACGAACATTTAATACAAAACCTTTCGACAGATCGTCGCGGTCAGAATCACGCTGCCCTACAGTATCACTGCTTACATGTCCTTTCGACATGGATTCGCTGTACTTTTCATGAGAATTCATGAAAGCATTGGCATACAGTTCTATTCCAAGCTCGGAAAATACCAGGGGAGAAATCAGTTCTTTTACTCTTAACGATAAAGCAAATAGCTTTTCGTTTGTGAGCTTCGAAAAAGCGATATCAAGCATAATCATTAAATCTGGTGTTGTTCTAATTTAAATGAAAGCATCCAGCCGTAGGTAGGGCTGGCTAAAATAGAGTACTTGAATTTTGTTTTGATCAAGCGGAGGCCCAGATGAAGTAAAACAAATTTATTTCGCATCAAATGTCCCCAGGATAGCCCAAATCAATTTTGTTTGGGCCGATCGGAGGATCAGAATATCCCATTCACTTTTGATGAGGTCTGTTTGACCACTCTGCAAGTGATTTTGTTCTTGTTTGGAGATTTCAGAGAGTCGGGTAAGCTATTTCAGTTTTTTTGCTAATTCCAATTGCACGAAAACTTCCAATCATTTCTGACCTTCAACAAATTCAAATCAGGAAGGCTACAATAATTTTATGATACCCTTTCCAAAGTTTTAAAGCTTGAAAAAGGCAAGTGATAAATTGGCGGAGTATCCATAATACCTCATTTTTCGAGTTTGACATTTTTACTGACGATAGTTTATTAACTATCTAAATGAAACTTTTAGTATCCATTTCATAAATTTCGGTATAAGCTTTCAGCATTAATGACACTGAAAGCTTAGTACAACCATTCTATTTCACCCAAAGGCGATAACTTAAAATCCACTCTTTCAACCAAAGCATTAAACTGGTTGTGATTCATCTTACGTTGAGGGATATAAGTCTCGTTTGTTTTAAATGCGCCATCGGATGTTTTTAACTCCGAAGCAGAAATAGCTACTTTATTATGTCTTAATACTATTGTTGCAAATTCATAAATTTTACCTATTGAACCTTTAATTCGCTGATTACTCAATCCAACAACCTTATATAACCTTTTATCCAGTTCCTTTTTATTCAAAGCCCGAACTTCATCAGGTTCATTCTCCCATAAAATAACCATTGTCCCAATTTTGAGAATTGCCCTTAAAGGCATTTCAATATTCTTAATTTCCTTTTGACGAGGAATCAAACCTTCAAGAGTTTCGAAACCTTGAAGGTTTAACATCTTACTGGTTGAATATTTGTAATATGCTCCTGCATCAAGATTATTAATCAATTCAAAATCACGCTTTAGCTTTCCTTTTTCGTCCATCCCCTCGTAAATAGCCATCAGGTAGTTACTATCGTTGGCCACATTAAATTCTTCTTTATAGGGTTTGGGATGCTTTTCATTTTTATCCCGTTGTTTTTTATTGAAATGCAAAGGATTGGTAACATTGGCATAAATCCGAACCCGCTTGATTGGGATTGGGCTTCCATTATTATTGGGCATGCAATACAATCCTTGAATTTGAGTTTCCAACTCATTGATCTCATTTTTCAAAGTTGCTTCATCTTCCTCATTTGCTTTCGAAAACTGTTTCTTCAAATTTTCAAGCTTCTTGCGCAATTCTTTTTCCTGTTTTCGTCCGTTCTCTACAATAGCTTTCACTGCATCGTCAACAATGTTTTTTACACTACTGTCTTCTAACGAATCCAACGGTTTGCGAATTACATACTTGATCTGTTTTTCTTCTCCTGTTTTGACTTCAATAGCGCCATAAAATGTCTGTTGATGCAAACTACCCCTTACAGTATCACCTTTTTGTAAAATTGATTCACCATCTTTTGAATATTGTTTTTTGCCCCGTTTGCGTAACACTTTTTTACTTTGCTTGGGCAGCACATCGGGCGTATAATGAGAAATCAGAACTTCTTCTTCGATTTTTTTCACATCCTCAGTGAAGGTTACCCACGGTTTCTCAATTTGCGGTTTCTCGTCACTTCCTGCATTGTAATATTCCTCCCATTCGTGATAAAATTGAGCCAAAGCTTCGTAGTTTTCTTTTGTAATGCAAGCAATGGTAATGGCATCAATGCAATGGTGAATGTGGTTCACCCTTTCCTTTTTTTCATACACATCCTGCAAACCCCACAATTTTCTAAAATCAGCTACGGTATTTCCTTTTACAGTATAAACCTTACCAAACATTGTATGCAAGTACATTCGCGAATATTTAGTAATGATTCCGGTATCGACCAACTGACTGTTTTTAAAACCATCAGGCACATCCTTCATTGTAAACCTGCGGTATTTATTATACCAGTAATTTTTTTCGAAGGTAAGTTTATGTCGTGCTTGAATGGCACTATCTTTTTGCGACTTGTCTGCAGCGCCTTTTGCCCTTCTAACTGCCTTTTGAATTTGTTTATCCAGTTCTTCAAATTTCTCTTTCCAGTGCTCAATGCGCGCCAAAACCTCATCGTGGTTGCTGAGTTCCGTTGGGATTTTATTCCTTTTGACTGCTCTGTTGAATGCACTTTCGCAAAGCGTTTTATTCACCATTGAATTATCAAAAGAAAGACTACGCGGAATGGTATGTTCTATATCGAACATGGGATTGGAGCCTAAAAACTGTTGAATACTGATTTCACGACCAGTGTAAACGCACTTATGATTTTGTTCTTCCCAAAGTTGGTATTTCAGAATTTCGTCGTCTGAAGGTATTCGGTCAATGCCTAGTGCATTGAAATGTTCCGTTATTTTATCAGCACAACTCTTCCTTATTTTTTCTCGATCGTTTTGCCAACTTTGTAATGCTTTACGTTCGTTGGCATTTTTAAGGTCGCGTGCCATTTCAATATTAATTTTAGTATTGGCATCAATCAGCTCTTTTTTAATCAGTTCATTGATCACTTTCCTCAGTTGGTGCAATGCACGCATGGCCATCGGGTTCTTAATAGAAGAAACCATTGGGCTGCCCAAGTATAAACGGCCATCTTCACCTTTCACTGGTTCTTTATAAACGTCAATTGCTGAAGGATGGTAAAGGTTATCGAGCATTTTTTCTTCCACATCGAAATGATCAATTATAAAACCACTCACCCGCTCGTCGATGCGTTTCACTTTAGCAAACTCACCGGTTCCCATTTTTTTCTGCATCTGACAATCGAACAATTCAACAGTCTCCTGTTCTATTTTATCGCGCTTTTCTTCGCTAAACGAGGCGTATTTATTAGGGCCGAAATACGATTCGATTTTTTCGTAAATATCTTTTCTGAAAAGGGTTCTTGCCTCTTCGCTCCATACTGCTCCTTCTTCCTTGTTCTGTTTGATTACGCCATTCACAATTTCAACCAATTGTTTTTCTTCGTTCTGATTTTCTAATATGTGATGAATTTCTTCCTTAATAATTTTCCGATTTTCTGGATTATTCCATACATCGGCAGGAATAGCCTTGTGCATATTTGCTAAAAATACGGCATGGGAATAAAGCAGCCCTTCGTTTAAATATGGTGTAATGTTACGAATGGCTTTCAAACTTAATGAAGCATAATCCTGCTTCAAATGAACTTTTAGATATTCCTTTGTTTGTGCAACATTTAACCCCAAGGTGTTTTTTGCAAATTCTTTCAGCTTATCTTCGGAATCGAAGGTAAACAACGCATGCCAGGCATCAATCACATTTTTGGACAATTCGTCATTCTCAGTTTTCACATAGCGGTAGTCATCGGTCATAAATTCATCGCCATATATTTCCTTAAACCGGGCTGAAACGGGGCATGCACTTACTGTAGTATTCATTGGAAAATTGAACCACCAATCTTCAGGGTACTTATCGGGTACTTTATAAAACTTATACTGATGCTTAGGTGCCAACTGTTTGGCCAAATCTTCAAAATCGAAGTGCTCTTTGCTTTTTCTAAAAAATTGAGGAAGAATTTTCAACCGTTCGTCCTGATTCAATTCACGCATTTTTTCATCGTACGGCGTTTTAATCTTAATGTTATTGATAAAACACAACATACGGTATTCTTCAAATTCTGGCCGAGAAACGGCACAACGTGGTTTTTTTGATTCAAAAACACACTTGCCAACACCACCCTTTTGCGATTTTAATGGACGTTGATAAAAAATGGCCTTTTGAAGTTGTTTAACCATTTCAGTAGGAATTTCCTGAAAACGACATATTCTTTCAAATTCTTCTAAATAATGGGCTTCTCGATGAGTGTAGCTGCCTCTTATTTTTTCATTCTTCTGATACAATTCGTTGAAGTATTGCCCAAGTGTTTTGTCGCCTTTTAGTGCTGATATTTCTTCTATCTCTTTTTTTACTGCACCATCACTTTCCTTTGTTCCTTCAAGACGATTACTCAAAAATCCACGAAGTTGAGCTATATGATAAAAAGCACGGCCCAATTTAAAACGGCCTGCTTCGTTTGATAAATCAAACTTTTCTTCAACGGCAAGTGCCCGATAATGGTATGGGTTCTTTTGAGATGCCTCATCAGTTTTTTGCCAATTCAGGAAGGCTTCGTTCAATGGATATTGTTTTTGATATCGCCAGTTATTGAAATCGGTGGTAGAAAGTTTCGGACAATAACCGTAATCTGCCAACACTTTTAAAGTTTCTATTTTGCGAAGTTTACGGCGATATTTTATTCTACGTGCACTGCGGAATGAAGTTCTTTCAGCAGCTTTAGAACTCTCAATCCCCTTTTCAATTTTTACGCCTTCCTGAAAAATGCGTACGCCTTTATCGATAAGTTGGAATTCACTGTCGCGTTCTTTTTCTACAATTGCCCAGCCAATACTGTTGGTGCCTAAATCGAGTCCGAGAATTTTAGCCATCTTTCTTAATTTTAGGTTCTAGTTTTAGGATGAGCAAATTACATAAAATTTATAAAGTTTGGCACTTATCAATAAAATATTTATATTCGTGCAGCATATAAAAAAGAAATTTCAATTTACATCTTATCACAATAAGGCTATATGCCGAAGGAAAACATTCCTATACTCCCGCTTCGGTGGGAGTTTTTATTTTAGAATAACTGTCCTTTCGACTCTTCCCAAAAGTTTCAGGTTTTAGTTACATTGTATGGTCTCCTGAACTAGTTCATCATTTAGTTGTTTACTATAAACATAACTAATCCTACGACCAATGAATACACTTGAACAACTGAAACAATTGACCAAAGTGGTAGCCGACACCGGCGATATCAATTCAATGATCACCTTCAAACCAATTGATGCCACTACCAATCCCTCCCTGCTACTAAAATCGGCACAAGATCCGGCCTACAAACATTTGATGACAGAGGCCATTGCTTATGCAAAAAAACAAAGCAAAAACAGTGAAAAACAACTTGAAATTAGCCTCGATAAACTGGCCGTCAATTTTGGTCTTGAAATTTTAAAAATTGTGCCCAACAGAGTTTCCACTGAGGTGGATGCCCGCCTCTCCTTCGACATGGATAAAACGCTGGCAAAAGCCCACGAATTAATTGCACTCTACGAACAAAACGGCATTGACCGCTCCCGTATTTTGATTAAAATTGCCTCGACATGGGAAGGCATTAAGGCGGCCGAAATATTGGCAAAAGAAAACATTCATTGCAACCTCACTCTTTTATTTAGTAAAGCACAGGCCATTGCTTGTGCCGAGGCCAAAGTACAATTGATTTCTCCATTTGTTGGACGAATTTACGATTGGTACAAGAAAGATCGCAAGGTGGAAAACATTGCCCCCGTTGATGATCCCGGTGTTCATTCAGTCACTGAAATTTACAACTACTACAAAAAGTTTGGCTACAAAACCGAAGTCATGGGCGCAAGCTTCCGAAATATTGGTGAAATTATGGAACTGGCCGGTTGCGATTTGCTGACCATCGCTCCAGCATTGCTTAAAGAATTGGAAGAAAGTAAGGAAAATCTTCAAGCCAAGCTAACGGTTGAACGTGCATTAAAGTCGAACGAAAAGAAAATTCAACTGGATGAAAAAACTTTTCGATGGATGATGAATGAAGATGCTATGGCAACCGAAAAACTGGCCGAAGGCATTCGAAAATTCAGTGCCGACTTGGTTTCACTTGAAACGTTTATGGCAAAAAGTTTTTAGGAACTTCCAATAATACCAGGTGTATTTAGAGCTAAAAATATACGCACAATAATGGAAGGATTTAATATGATAACTCACGCAAAGACGCCAAGGACGCCAAGAAAAAAAAATACATAAACCTTAAACCTTTGCGTATCTGAAAGAAAATAGAAATCCTGGCTTGAAATCGGAGTATCATAGTCGTACTTTCTTTGTTTTTTCCACTCCTTATTTATAAAAAGTCTGAATAAGTGATCACCTTCAACTAATGTTTGTTATTTTTGGTCGCTCAAAAAAGATTAAGTCTTGATAACGTTAAGGGATATAGAAGCGGGGAATAGCGTAATCATTAAAAAGGTGAATGGACGCAGCAGTTTTCGCCGAAGGATTTCAGAAATGGGATTTGTTCGGGGAAAAGAAGTGCTGGTGCTTAAAAATGCGCCGTTTCGTGATCCTATTGAATATCAGATTTTGGGTTATAACATCTCCTTGCGTCGGAGCGAAGCAGCCCTGATTGAAGTAGCTCTTCCCGGCGAAGCAAGTGAATTCATAAATGAATTTAATGGCACGCTCACTGTTGACAAAAAGGTCAATCCCAAATCGTTCAGAAAACATGGCTTTGCACAACATGGGCCAGGAGGACACGGCAGACAAAAAAAACAAAGGCATGCCGGGGGAATAAATCACCCGTCGAAATTCAACATCGATGATTTGATCGATCCAAAACCACTGGCAATCATCAAAGTGGCCTTCGTGGGGAATCCCAATTCAGGGAAAACTTCCATTTTTAATGCCATTTCGGGGAAACAGGAACATGTGGGCAATTATTCCGGTGTGACTGTAGATGCCAAAAAGACGATCATTCATTATGAAGATTATGTGATTGAACTGACCGACTTGCCGGGAACCTATTCCCTTTCGCCCAATTCGCCCGATGAACTTTTTGTGCGAGACCATTTGCTAAAATCACATCCCGACGTGGTGGTCAATGTGGTGGATTCTTCGAACCTGGAACGAAATTTATTCCTGACGACTCAATTGATCGACATGGATATTCAGGTTGTTTTAGCCTTGAACATGTTTGACGAATTTGAAAAAACAGGCGACCTTTTTGACACCAATCAATTTTCAAAAATCACAGGGATCCCCGTCATCAAAACGGTTGGCTCGAAACGAAAAGGCTGTAATCGTTTACTGAATAAGGTAATTGAAGTAGCCGAAAACAAAGAGCCGGTTCAGCGGCACATTCACATCAATTACGGGCAAGAACTTGAACTTTCGATCAACACCATTCAAAAAGAGATTTGGAAAGCATCCAACTATGTCCGAGAATATTCTTCGCGCTATTTTGCCCTGCGGCTGCTCGATGATGATTTTCATACCCGCGAAAACATTCAATATCTTGAAAATTCAGAAGCGGTAATTGACGTGGCGAATCATGAAATTAAAAGGCTGGAGAATTTGGTTCATGAGAATACGCAAACCTTAATTACAAATGCCCGATACGGTTTTGTGAACGGAGCACTTCAAGAAACCTTAAAACGAAAAAACCATTCGAACAAAAAGTCCTATTCTGAAAAGATTGATGGAATTTTGACCCACAAATACCTTGGATTTCCGTTGTTTTTACTCATCCTCTGGATAATGTTCCAAGGCACGTTCACCCTTGGCCAATACCCGGCCGACTGGATTCAAACCGGCGTTTCATGGCTTGGCGAGCTTGTAGGTAATTTATTGAAAAAAGGTCCCGCACACGATTTGGTGGTTGATGGCATTTTTGGAGGCGTAGGCGGTGTACTGGTTTTCCTTCCCAACATTATGCTGCTCTTTTTCTTCATTTCGTTAATGGAAGATACCGGATACATGGCTCGTGTGGCCTTTATTATGGATAAACTGATGCACCTGATTGGCTTACACGGGAAATCGTTTATTCCTCTGATCATGGGCTTTGGCTGTAATGTTCCTGCCATCATGTCGACGCGCACGCTGGAAAACAGAGGAGATCGTTTGCTCACAATTCTAATCATTCCATTCATGACCTGCAGTGCCCGGTTGCCGGTTTATATTTTGATTGCCGGTGCTATTTTCCCGGAATCAGCAGGCACAGTAATTTTTAGCATGTACATGGCAGGTATTCTTATTTCAATTTTGACTGCTTTGCTGCTGAAAAAAACCATTTTTAAGGCCAAGGAAGCACCTTTTGTAATGGAACTCCCCCCCTACCGGATTCCAACCATACAATCGACGCTCCGACACATGTGGACCAAAGGCCGCGAGTACCTGAAAAAAATGGGTGGTGTCATTTTATGGGCTTCCATTATTGTGTGGTTCCTGAGCTATTTCCCACGTACAAATAATGAAATTAGTACGATGGAACAATCACTTGGACAAATTCAGCAGGAAATTCAAATTGTGCAAAACGATGCAAAGCCAAGTTACACAATTGCCCTCGACAGTTTACAAAGCAACCAACAAGAGCTTGTTTTATCCATCCATTCCAACCAGCAATACCATTCGTATTTGGGGTATATGGGACGTTTTATCGAACCGGTTATCCGGCCCATTGGTTTTGACTGGAAAATTGGGGTAAGTCTTCTTTCGGGCATTATTGCCAAGGAGATTGTAATAAGTACCCTGGGTGTTTTATATTCCGGCGACGAATCTGCTTCGGATCAGTCCTTGCGATCAGCCATTCAGCAACAAAAGCACGATCAGGGAAAACTGAAAGGACAGAAAATATACACCAAAGGAACCACGCTTGCCTTCCTTGTTTTTGTGCTCATTTACGTTCCCTGTATAGCAGTAATAGCGGCCATACGTAAAGAAACAGGACAATGGAAATGGGCCATTTTTAACGTCACTTACGCCACGACTCTAGCCTGGATCGCAGCTTTTGCAGTAGCTAAAATTGCTCCGCTATTTTTCTAATTTCAGCAAAATAATACCGCTCTTTTCGTCTTAAACTCTACCTTTGGACCGATGAAAAAATCTCGACAATTCCAGCCCGAATTATTGTTACCCGCAGGCAACCCTAAAGCCTTCCATGCAGCAATAAAGGGAGGTGCAAATGCCATTTACCTGGGTTTGCAACAATTGAATGCACGCAACCGTGCCACCAATTTTACCGCATGGGAATTGGCTGCTGCCATTAAAGTGGCGCATGAAAAAGAGGTAAAAGTGTATGTAACACTCAATACAGTAGTTCGCAACACTGAAATTGATTTACTGATTGATACGCTTTTTCTGCTTGAACAACTCCAACCCGACGCTGTAATTGTTCAGGATTGGGGAATCGTTTACCTCATCCAAAAATTTTTTCCACAACTAAGTATTCATGCCAGCACTCAAATGGCCAACCACAATTCGGCTGGCACAAGTTTTGCAAAAAAAGCAGGCATCGAACGCGTTGTATTGGCAAGGGAATTAACAAAAACAGAACTCAGCGAAATTGCAAGAAAAAGTCCGGTAGAAATTGAACTCTTCATCCATGGAGCGCTGTGTTATTCCTTTTCAGGAATGTGTTTGTTCAGTAGTTTTCTGGGTGGAGCCAGTGCGAACAGAGGTCAGTGCGCACAGCCTTGCCGCAGAAATTACACCCAAGAAAAAAAGGAGCAGTACTTTTTCAGTTTGAAGGACAATCAGTTGATTGAACACCTCTCGTTTCTGGAAGAACTGAAAATAAATTCATTAAAAATAGAAGGTCGGTTAAAGTCCGCCGACTATGTTTTTCAAGTTGCCTCGGCTTACCGAAAAGCCATTGATCACCCTGAATTGCGTGCCGAAGCACAAGAGGAGCTGCTGCATGATCTGGGACGCGAAAAGACCGACTACTTTTACGGGAAACAAGTGAAAGATGCGGTCACGCAGGCGGCCAACAACGGGCTATACCTGGGCAAGGTAACATCAGTTGGCCAGGGGACAGTGTTTTTTGAAAGTAGTGAAATGTTGAAGAACGACAGTAAACTTCGGTTTCGAAACAGTAACAACGACCAGCAAATTCAACTGAGTGTTAACCGATTTACAAAAAGTGGAAACGAATATTCATTTGCTGTTGAAAGCAAAGAAATTGGCCCTGGCGATGAAGTTTATCTGGCGGGGGTACCCATACAACTTCCATCAAAACTGAATACCGACGGCATTAAAATATACAATCGCTGCCCGGAGCATAAAAAGCAAAGCATCAGGCGCGATTTACAAATGAAGCAGGAATCGAATCCTCAGGAATATTTTCTGAGAATCGATCAAAAAGATTGGTTACCGATGGTTCCATTCGATGCATTCGATGGAATAATTATCAACCTCAACAAAAAAGAGTGGGATCAGCTGGAGGAGATTTTCCCGCTTTTAAAGCCCTATCAATCGAAAATACATTTTGAACTGGCCAAATTCATTGCCGAAGGAGACTTAGAATTTTACCAAAACAAATTCGAACTTTTAGCAGCAAATGGTTTTCGCTCATTTTTTGTGAGCCACCTGTCTCAGCTTGAAATCATCCCGAAAGGATGCCGCATTTCAAGTAACGAGAATGTGTATCTATTCAACGATGCAGCTGTAAAAATGATGAAAAAACATGGCATTTCGAATTCCATTCTTCCACTGGAGAACGATATTGTCAACCTTTCCAGAGGGAGCGATCGAAACGGCATAGTACCCATGTACTTTTATCCGCAGCTCTTTTATTCAAGAATGCCTGTTCTGCTTGAAAAAGAAGAAATTTTTGAAGACCGCAAGGGTGAAAAATTCAGAAAGTTTGTGCGCGATGGAATGACCGTAGTTATTCCTGAAAATCCGGTGGCTATTACTCAATTTAAAAGTAAACTTGACCGCTATGGTTTTTACCGTTATTTGATCGATGTGAGTACCATTGCACCGGAAAACGGTTTAGCTGCCCGATTAAAAAAGAAAATGATGTATTCCGACAAACTGGCAAAAACTCACCTTTTCAATTTTAAGCGCGAGTTGAAATAAAAAAGTTAAGGCCTGATTGAATGATCTTTTTCAATTCGATTTGATCAAATCATTTATTTCAATGATCATTTCGAGACGGTTAAAAACTATGTAATTCGTAATCAAACGCCTATTGTATTCCAACATTTCGTTCTGAAAAATACCTAATTCCAAATCAGAAAACATAAATTCAGAAACATTACCCTCACAATTGCCCCAACAACTTTTAGTATCGTTTTTCATTCCCCTTATATTTTAAGTAAAGGGATGGATTTTTTTTCATTCAAGCTCACCAGATCTTCCTCAACTAATCCAAAAAATCCTTATCCACCCCCTTAAAAAACTGCTTAATCTTTATCCTTAAAACCGATATAAAAATAATACAGCAAACAGTTGTATGCTAAATGGTAAACCCTGAAAACAAAAAGGGGAAACACCTATTTTCAAGCAAGGGAAAACCCTTAAGAATACTCCTTTGGGGCCTTCATAATTCTAAAGAATAATCGATAAATCAACAAAAATCATATTGTGAGAACATAGTTTCTATTATTTTTAGGCCATAAAAACCAAAATCATGACCGCTAGACTACTTCCTTTCTTATTAATTTTCATTTTACATTTTTCGGCCAATGCCCGTGAAGGCATGTGGCTTCCAATGCTACTGGACCGTAACCTGGAAGAAATGCAGGAAATGGGCTTTCAGCTTACAAGCGAAGACATGTACAGTGTAAACCATGCCAGTTTGAAAGATGCGATTGTATTATTTGGCTCAGGATGCACGGGCGAAGTCATTTCACCCGATGGTTTGCTCATCACCAATCATCACTGTGGCTATTCTTCCATCCAAAAACACAGTTCAATGGAGCACGATTACCTGACCAATGGTTTTTGGGCCATGAACCGAAACGAAGAATTACCCAATGAAGGTTTAGCTGTTTCGTTTCTGGTTGAAATGAAAGAAGTGACCAACGAAATCCTGGCAGGCACAGATTCTTTGATTACCGATACGGCTCGTGAAGAAAAAATAAGAGAGAATAGTGCCATTATGGTTGATGAAGCCGTTGATGGCACCCATTACAAAGCCAGTATTAAATCTTTCTTTAGTCAAAATCAATATTTTCTGATTATCACAGAAAAATTTACCGATGTACGTTTGGTCGGAGCTCCACCTTCTTCAATAGGAAATTTTGGTGGCGATACCGATAACTGGATGTGGCCGCGACATACCGGTGATTTTTCGATGTTCCGCATTTATGCCGATTCCAGCAACCGGCCCAGCGATTATTCCCCCAACAATATACCCTATCATCCCAAAACTTTTTTACCCATCAATACATCAGGCTTTCAGGAAGGCGATTTCACCATGGTTTACGGGTTTCCGGCCAGTACGCAACAAAATTTATATTCCGAGGCGGTGAAACAAATTATTGATCAACGTGATCCTGACCGAATTGCGATTCGTGATATCAAAATGGAAATCATGAACCGTGCAATGAATGCCGATGCTGCAACACGCATCAAATATGCGTCGAAAGAAAAATCGGTGGGCAACGCATGGAAAAAATGGCAGGGCGAAATGAAAGGACTCCAACGTATCAATGCAGTTGAGCTAAAAATTGATCGGGAAAAAACATTTACGGATTGGGTAAATGCTGAGGAGACCAGAAAATACAAGTACGGACAGCTATTGTCCAACTATGATCAGCTATACAACGAGTTGGCCCCTTTCCAAAAAGTGAAAGATTATTACGATGAAATCATTCTCAGAGGGACGGATGTTTATTCGGTTTATCGACATTTTAATGCCTTTCAGAATAATAATGAAAAATTAGATAAACAGATAGAAGAAAAATTTCTTCAGAAGCATTTTAAGGATTACGATACCAATGTTGACGAAACACTTTTCATTGGTTTATTGGACAAATACCACAAAGATCTGGACCAAAAATTTGTGCCGTTAAGTTTAAGTAAGCACTATACCAAAAGAGATCCCCATTCAACACTCCGAAAAATATATGCCAACTCTATTTTAACGAATCAGGATAAATTAAACCAATTGATCAAAACAAAATCCAGGGCACAAGTCATAAATAAGATAAAGAAAGATCAACTGTACCGATTATTCGAAGCATTTAACGAAAGCTATTATGCTGAAATTATTCCGGAATACAATCGGATTTCAAAAATACTGAAACAGCTCCAAACAGACTATGTAGCCGCTTTAATGGATATGAACCAACAACAGCTATTGTTTCCGGATGCGAACCAAACGCTGCGTGTTTCGTATGGGAAAGTGGAAGGCTACGTTCCTGCTGATGGTATTGAATACAAATACTACACTACTATCGATGGTATTATTGAAAAGGACAATCCTGAAATTTACGATTACGATGTGCCCGACCGTCTGAAAGAACTCTATGCCCAAAAAGATTTTGGTAGTTACGCCAATGCTTCCGGACAAGTACCGGTATGTTTTACCGCATCGAATCACACCACCGGAGGCAATTCGGGAAGTCCGGTATTAGATAAAAACGGTTACCTGATCGGAATTAATTTCGACCGTTGTTGGGAAGGTACCATGAGCGATGTGATGTTCGACCCCGAAAAATGTCGAAACATTTCACTGGACATGCGCTACATGCTTTTCATTATTGATAAGTTTGCCGGTGCCTCTTATCTGCTTGATGAAATGAAACTGGTGAAATAAGCAGCGAAGCGACTCATTCGTTAATACTAAACTACCTTTATGAACATTACCTTAAAAACCTTTGACGAGTTAAGCAATGCGGAGTTGTATGAGCTACTGAAACTCCGAAGCGAAATATTTGTGGTAGAACAGAATTGTGTCTACCTCGATCTGGACGATTTTGATCAGGAAGCTTTGCATTTATTTATAAAAGAGAATACACATATAATTGCTTATGTGAGGCTTCTCCAACCGGGTAGTCGATTTAAAGAGGCCAGTATTGGACGCGTTGTTACCAAATCAGCATTTCGAAACAAAGGCGTTTCCCGAAGTTTGATGCTTGCAGCTATCGAGCACATCGAAAAGAAATGGGAACTTCCGGTGATTAAACTCAGCGCTCAAAGTTACCTGTGCAGCTTTTATGAAAGCTTAGGCTTCAAAATTGTTACTGAAGAATACCTCGAAGATGGAATTCCACATTTTGGTATGAAACGCATAGTTCAGCATGCAAGGTAAATGAAATAACTAAACGAATAAAGTTCAATTCATTATTTGACGACTTAACTGCAAGCAAAGAATGATTGGCCATTTTTAGCTAAAAAACAGCCACTCATTTTTTCGCCTTCTGCGACTCGTTATAAATACCGGATGAATCGATTCTGCAATTCCATTTTGATTCCCCGCACCAAATTTCGTGGGTATTCAATTCCACCACTCCATCGGCAATCAAATTGTCCTTATCACCGCAACTGCTCAAGTCATCGGCATATATTTTCACTTTCATTCCTTCTTTTAATGTCACTACCTTTCCTCTGGAATTTGGGATAAAATCGGTATCCGAAAGTCGAACCAAATCATCTTCAAGCATTTCATTAAAATCCACATGAATTCGGGCTTCTTTCATTTTATTGATACTTATTCCAGAATCAAGTGCTTCGATTTTGGGTATTTGACCGTATATTTTAATTCTACTTCTTTTTTCTCAGATGGTGCCAGACTGAATTCCCATTTAATTTCACCATTTTCCTCATCATGTTTTGCGCCCGACAAGGTTTCAACCTGTACCTCAATCTCTTCGAGACTTGAAAGAGGCACCTGATCGAACAAAATCATTTGAATGGGCTGATTCTTATTGTTTTTTACTATTGTTCTCCAGGCACGGGTTTCTTCTTGTTTGGTGCCAATAAACTGGCGCGATGAACTATCCTTTATTTTTTCGCGGTTCACCTGTACGTTTTTATCACGTCCCAAAGAAAGTTGAAGCGTGTCGGCAGCAAAGCGAACATCCAAAAGCGTTTTACCAATGTAGGTATCTTCAAAAAAGATGTTGGCCTCGCCTTCCATTAAATTGTATTGTTCCCAATCGATGATATTGGCCAGTAAAAAAGCATCCTTATCAATTTTGGGTATACAAAAATATTGATAGCTGGCCGGAACCTGATATACAGCCATATCTACCGAATAGTTTTTAGCACCTGATTTAACGGTATAGGGAGTTTTGATTTCAAAATCGACGCTGGTTTGGTTTTCAGTTTTTTGGAATGGTATAGCCAAACTTTCGGCTTTTTTACTTTTTAAGCTCGGGACACCCCGAATTGAAACCCCTGAAAGCGCCCCCGATAAAGAACGACTCTGCTCCGAAGCATAAGCCACCACTGCTACTTCATCCATCTGCACATTACTTTCATGCAGCACAACATTCATGATCGGCCCGGACACTATTAAGGTTTTAGGCTCATAACCAATTTGCATATAACTCAATTGATTGGAATTGGCAGGAAGCATGATGGAATAGTTCCCACTTATGTCGGTGTTAGTGCCAATTGAAGTACCCGGTACCATCACATTTACACCGGGAAGAGCTTGATTATCCTGATCAAAAACGTGTCCGCTCACGCCATTATTTATTTTGCTATAAACCGGTGGACGTGTATTATAGCCCAAATAATAAGTTTGAAGTTCCGGTGCAACTCCAGATGTACTTGGATTGGCCGATGAAAATTTCAATTTTACATTGTTCCAGTCAATTTTACTGTCTTGACGCAAATTTGCCTTGTAAACAATTTCCAGGGGTTCATTAATATTTTTTGCCCGAATATCATAACTGGGAAACCAGCCGGCATTGGCCACCATATAGGAAAGTTCAAATTCGGCAAAGGTTTTGGATTTCGACTCCACCTTCACCACTACTTCTCCGCTGGGATACTCCTTTTTTGTGCTTAAAATATTCACCTGATTTTCCAAGTCGTTTTTCTGCCGCATCAATTCAAGGATGCTTTTGTTTCGTTCTATTTCTTTCAGTTTAATAGCTGTTAATTTGTTACTATAAAACTCCGAAGCCTCTTTAAGATTGCTTATACTTAATTCATTGTTCTTTCCTCCAATCACACTATTTCCTTTCAGAAAAGCCAACTCTTCTCTCAGGATCGACAGATAGGTTTCTTCCAGTTTGAGCTGTTGATCAATCGCCTCAATTTTCCCTTTAATCGTTTGTATTGCTTTAGGTTGATCGGCCTTGTCGAGGTAATTCTGCTGATGATTGACAGACAGTACGGTGACTTCACCTTTGGCTTTAACCTGAACACTTTTGGCATCAATAAAAGGGGAAAGGTTGACGAATTTTAACAGAATTGTTCCCGGCGCCAATTCAAGCTTCTGAATACGGGTGACTTGAGCCCCTTCAATAAAAACGGTGACTTCATTCACCTTGGTTTCGACGTCTTTCTCCGGGATTTCCTGAGCATAGCTTTGCCCAAACATTAGCAGGGAAATAATAAACAGATATACTTTCATTGCTGGGGATTTTAAATTGTTTTTCATGATATGCAAAATTAGAATGATGAATTGAATTAAATTGGTAATCGTTTAATAAGTAGAGTGCGATCACTTATAAATTCCATAAAAAAATTTGATGAGCCGCAAATTCAAACTATAAATTTATTCAATGTCTCTTACACATCGAAAACCCACTGCAAAATCGCACCAACTACTAATCAATCCTTTGCGATAAAACACCTTTTTACACATTGAACCTGAATGCCAACTGCCGCTTCGAATCACTCTATTTTCGCCAAGTTCCGGTCCCTGAGGATTTTCGAATTCACTGATAGCATAATATTGTTCCGAGTATCGGTCTGCGACCCACTCCCAAACATTTCCACCCATATCAAATAAACCATAAGCATTGGGCGCATAACTTCCGACTGGATCAATCAGATTTTTCCAACTCGTACTGTCTTGTTTTGCTTTAATTTGAGTCCATTCATTGCCATTTGGAAAATCATTCCCTTCCAAACTACCTCGTGCAGCATATTCCCATTCAGCTTCCGTCGGCAATCTTTTTTGTGCCCATTGAGCATATTTCTTGGCATCCCAATAATTCACTCCAACAACAGGATAATTCAAAAACTTTTCACCACTCCTGAAAATTTCAGTGTTCCAAAACTCCGGCAGTTTATGTCCGGTTTCCACACAAAATTTTAGATATTCTCTATTTGTTGTTTCACATTGATCCATGTAAAATGAATCAAGCTTAACACTATGAGCAGGACTAAAACCCAGCCCATTCGCCATATCGTTACCCATGATAAACTCACCACCGGGAATTAGAATCATTTGCTCTTCTTGCCCAAAATTTTCCAAACAAGTTGTTGCCATCAAAAGCACAGTTAAAAATATCACTTTCATGGTTCAGTTATTTAAATGTAAGGTATCATTTAAGTCCCAATTTTTCTATTTTGTTTTCAACCAATATTTCTTTCATTTCAAGTTCCAATGCATTAAAATCTTCCTTGCCCACTTTCCTGATCAATGAACCATTTTTTAATAAATGAATTTCATCACAAGTGGCACTCAAGGTGGAAAAAATGTGAGACGATATAATTACTGTTTTCCCCAATTCCTTCAGTTGATGAATAATGTCGGCAATGAGAATATTACTTTGAATATCAACTCCGTTAAATGGTTCATCCAGAATAAAACATTTATTCTCCTGCATTAAAATAGCCATTAATGCCAACTTTTTTTTCATCCCGGTTGAATAGGTCGAAGCGTATTGATTTAAAGGCAAGTCAAAAATATTCCGTTCATCGACATTACCAGTTTCTTTTTTTCGCGCATTGCAAAGCAGCTGAATGTATTCACGACCCGTAATCTTCGAAAAGAAAAAAGGTTCGGTTAACAACAATCCCAAATGATTTTTTAGTTGGTCAAAATCAGAAGTGATTTGGCCGCTGTATTTTTCCAATCCTGCAATACATCGAAAAAGGGTTGTTTTCCCTGAACCGTTTTCGCCCACCAAACCATAAACCTGACCTTTTTCGAAGGAAAGGTTAACATTGTTCAGAACTTGATGCGTTCCATAAAATTTTGATAAATTTTCAATTCTGATCATGCTAAAATTTCATTAAGTCGATGAATGGATTGCACATAAAAATACGGAATAACCACCATTAAAAGTGGAGGGAATAACAAACATAAACCCATAATAATTCCCTGAGGCAAATTCATTTCATTGGGATAACTTGAATATTTCGCTAAAATAAATGTCAATAAATACACGTATGCTAAAAGCTGAAAAATGATCAACATACCGCTTTCACTTCTAAAAAATATTCCCATGGCAATCAGAATTGGTGCACTTAAAAAAGTAGAATAAACCAGTGCGGTTTTTATTTTGCCAAAAAGAAATCCCAAAGCTGTATCACTAAATGACCACACATAATATTCATGCTCCAATTTTGAATAGAATGAAAGGACAATTATAAAAACCAGCAATAAGGAAAAAACGCCGAGATTAAAATTCCCCACCCATATAGCCATAAAAGTCAACAAATAGGCAAAAAAGAAGAGGTAAAAGGTAGTTCGAAACCCTACGGTAAATTCAAAAGGTTTTTTGCGAAATAAGGTTGGTATTGTATAGCTAAAAGTAGCATTAATATTAACCAAAGCCATTAATAAGGCGATTGCCAAAATAACTAAAGCAAACATATACAACTGTTTAAACACAACAAAAGCGATAAATGGGAAAACGACAAGTAAATTTTCGATTAGCCTTAATTTTAAAAAACCTTTGCCCTTAAAACAGACTTTTAGAAAATCGGTTCGTTTGGGTTCACTCAATTTGGACACAAAACTTAAAGCCATTAAAATGTATAAATAAGCTGCAAAATCCGACTTAGAAAACAAAAAAATTGAAAGGCCAACAAAGCCAATCAGGAACAATAAAAAACCTAATACGGGAGGTAATCCAAAGTCACTTAGTCTTCTCCTGTTCATTTTGTATTGAAGTAGCAAATATTCTTTCATTATCGTTGTTCCTAAAGCTTAATGTTCGCTTGGAGCAAGATATAAAAATAAAACACACTATTCCATTCCTCTACTTCAATAAGTCAAGATATTTTTGAGCTTGTTTAATGTCTTATTGTTCAATGGGCAAATTTTATTTATCGAATTTTGCTATTTCCATATACACCGAATTCAATGGTGGTACTTTGATCCCATATTTTTTCCTTAATGGCCATGAATGCCTCATTCAATTCAATATAAGTTTCGGTGTTGAAATCTTTGGGAGCCGGCATCAGGTGGGTAATTTCCTTATACTTCTTAAATTCCTGAATGAAGATGGTTCGCGATAATTTATTATCAAAAGAACCAATGGGGACATTCAGTTTGAGTGCAGCATCAACCGACAATTTGATGGTTTCAGTCTTTTCGCTGGTCAATTCATTGAGCTGGGTTGGTTTGGCCAGAGTACCATCTTCGAGATCAGTTAAAACAGACATGTCTGTCATCTTGATGATGTTATTTCATCTTGCACATGCCACTTCAATTAAGAATAGTATATTTAAACTTTTTCAAATTTCACAAGTCTGTTTACAAGATTTATAAGTTGGGGTTTACAGACAAATTGATTTTTAAGGTATTATTTTAAGAAGATGAGAGATTATTATTCAAGTATTTACAAGGGACTTATTGCTGCTTTATTATTTTCAATTGCAAACATAGGATTTGCTCAGAGTGTGCGTATAAATGAATTTATGGCGCTTAATCAAACAGTGCTCACCGATGAAGACAATGAGTATTCCGATTGGATTGAAATTTTTAATGCCGGCATTACATCTGTAAATATGAAGGGTTGGGCTTTGACGGATGAAAAAACAATCTCCATGAAATGGATATTCCCTGAGATTACAATTAATGCGGGCGAATATTTAGTCGTTTTTGCTTCAGGAAAAGATAGAAGTGTCACAGTAAGTGAGTTGCATACGAACTTTAAATTAAGTGGAACTGGAGAATTTCTTGCTTTATATAATGCAGTTGGAACTGCTGTTACTTCATTTGATCCTATGTACCCTGCTCAGATGGACGATTATTCTTATGGATTTTATGAGAATAACTATGTTGAATTTGCTGATCCGTCACCAGGAAAAAGCAATGATGTTTCAATAGAAATAGTGACCCCTGCCCCTACTTTTAGTGTAGAACATGGCTTTTTTGAGTCTCCATTCGGGCTCAATATTTCATCAACCATTTCGGGAGCAAAGATCTATTATACTCAGGATGGAAGTACTCCAGATAAGAACAATGGCAAACTATATACCTCATCTGTTTGGATTCCGACAACTTCAATCATCAGGGCAGTAGCCATTGTTGACGATGCGCAGCCAAGTCAAATCACTACGCAAACCTATCTTTTCCTAAATGATGTAATTCAGCAAAGCAATACTCCCGAAGGCTATCCCTCTGAGTGGGGACCGTATTCAACCATTTCGGGAAATGCGATTGCCGATTATGAAATGGATCCGGAACTGGTGAATGATGCCGGTTTTGCCAGCGTGCTTAAAGAATCATTAAAAGATATTCCTACCGTATCGCTCGTTACTGACAAGGATAATTTTTTCTCACATGACAAAGATCCGGAAACAGGAGGAATCTACATCTATACCGGTTCTCCTGCCGGCGATCCAATTGGTCGGGGATGGGAAAGACCAATCTCCTTTGAATATTTCGATCCGAATTCTTCCGAATCACTACATGTAGATTGCGGAGTTCGATTGCAGGGTGGACATGGACGGGTGCCTGAAAAATTACCCAAACATTCCTTCTTACTCACCTTCGATAGCGACTACGGTCCGTCAAAGTTGGATCACGCATTCTTTGGAGAAGATGGTTCCGGAAACTACGATAAATTGATATTACGCGGTGGATTTGGAAATTCGTGGATACATCATTCGGCAGCTGAAAGAAACAGAGCACAATACCAAAGGGATATCTGGACAAAAGACACACAACGCGACATGGGCCATCCCGCAAGCAACTCCACTTATGTACACCTGTATATCAATGGACTATACTGGGGGATTTATGCTCCATCGGAGAGAATGGATGCTGACTTTGGTGCCAAATATTTTGGTGGAAAAGCGGACGATTACGATGTAATTAAAGATAAAACGGAGTTAGCTGACGGAGAATTTACAGCCTGGAATAAACTTTTAGACATGGCCAATGCCGGATTGGCTGACAACGATGCCTACCAACGCATTCAGGGAAATAATCCTGATGGAACTCCAAATCCGGAAATTGAGAGCATGGTTGATGTAGTTAATTTGGCCGATTATATGCTCATTAATTTTTATGGAACCAATACCGACTGGGATCATCACAATTGGGCTGTAATGCGCAACCGCGTAAATCCGGGCAAAGGATTTAAATTTTTGTGTTGGGACGGAGAACACAATTTGGAATCAGTCAACGCGAGTGTGCTTGACGAGAACAATGACCAATGCCCCAGCCGAATTTTTCAACAATTAATGAAAAATGAGGACTACAAAAGGCTTTTTGCTGATCGGATACAATTGCATTGCTTAAATGGTGGTGCACTTACAGCTGAAGCTACAGCAGAGCGATGGAAGAAAAGAACTGAAGAATTAAAGCATTCAATATATGCAGAATCGGCCCGCTGGGGCGATTATAGAAGAGACGTACATCCGTACCAAACAGTAGGGCCATTCGATTTATACACCTATGAAGACCACTGGATTCCGCAGCAAAATTTCATGATGAATACTTATTTCCCTCAACGGACCGATGCATTTTTAGATCAACTACGCAAGAAAGGTCTGTTCCCTAACGTTGAAGCACCCGTATTTATGATTTACAATCACTTGCCCAAAAGCAATGTAATATCAAGGGGAGCTCAGCTATCGATGACAACATCTGAAGGATCAATTTATTATACCACCAACGGTACGGATCCAGCCCAATGGCAAACAGTTAGTGGTGGCGGTGCCACTTCGTTTATTGAAGAAAATGCCACTAAAAAAGTATTGGTTCCGAAGCAGGACATTGGCACAAACTGGTATTCCAATATTCATTTTGATGATTCGGCCTGGCAAATTTGCAGTGGCTTGCCTGGCGGCGTGGGTTATGAAACAAGTTCAGGTTATGAAGACCTCATTTCCTTGAATGTTCAAAATGAAATGACCAGTTCCGGCCCCAATCCAAATGCATCATGCTACATTAGAATACCTTTTACACTGGATTCCGATGATATATCGGGTCTTACATCCCTCATGTTAAAAATGAGCTATGACGACGGCTTTGTGGCTTACCTGAATGGGAAAGAAGTTGCAAAAGTAAATATGCCGGGAACAATTCAATGGAATTCTCTTTCTCAGGGTAGTCACGAGGCTGGCTCTGCGGAATCCATTAACATCACTGAATTTATAAATTTACTGATCGCAGGTGATAATGTATTGGCCATTCAGGGAGCCAATCAAAATACGACCAGTTCCGATTTTATAATCAATGCTACACTTGTTGGCAGTGATGTTCCACTGGCTGGAGGTATATCCAGCGAGGCCATCCAATACACATCAAATTTTGCATTAACGCAATCGGTACATCTATTCGCCCGCACCTTTCACAATGGCGAATGGAGTGCAGCCAGTAAACAATTTTTTATTGTCCCCGATGATTATAAGGATTTGAAAATTACTGAAATTCATTACAATCCACTGAGTGAGGATAGCATTGATGGTAGTGAGTTTGAATTTATAGAATTAAAAAATACAGGTACAGCAAATCTGTCATTACAAGGGCTTCAATTTATTGCCGGTATTGACTATAAATTCACTTCGGAGACGCAATTAGATCCGGAAGAATTTATTGTACTGGCTTCTAACAAGTTGGATTTTTATACCCGCTACGGCTTTGGTGCTTATGACGAATACAAAGGAAAGCTCGATAATAATGGTGAATGGCTTGTTTTAGTTAGTGCCTCCAACGATACCATTTCTGCTTTCAGGTATAACGATGCCGGTGATTGGCCGGTTGCTCCCGATGGCGAAGGATATTCACTTGTTCCAATGCTCTTCAATCCTGAAAATGACCAGAGCAATGCTGCCGATTGGCGCTCATCCTATCTGATAGGAGGATCACCTGGAGCTGATGATCTTAAACCCGATAATGGAAACGATGTAGTTATCTCAAAATTAACACCTAATGATGATTTGGTTCGTGACCACAATTACCCCAATCCGTTTACGTCGATATGCTATATCGATTATCAACTGCCAGAGGATGCGTCTGTACAGCTTTCGATTTATAATATGACCGGTCAACAAATTGCATCTTTGGTCAACGAAAATCAAGGTCAAGGACTCTACCAGATAGAATGGACCGGCATTGATCAAAGAAACAACAAGGTGCCTGCTGGCATCTATTTTTACAGGCTAATGGTTCAAAGCCCAAACCTAAATTATATGAGTACCAAAAAAATGATGTTTATTCGATAAGTTGAACAAGTGCCAAAGCATTTATTTTAATAAAAAAGAGCAGTTCCATAGGAGCTGCTCTTTTTTGTTAAAATGAAAAAGTTTCTATGCGGTCTTTTTCAATTCTTTTTTAATGACGTAGCTGAAATAAATAAATTCTTTTGATTTAAATCGATCATACGTACTGGAACCTTTGTTTCCAGCAAATCGTAAGGCTTGCTTGTGTAGTATTTTTGGTGTTAATCTTTCCACAAGGTTTCGTCTGCGTAAATCATCTAATTCAAGTGCAGCAACAACTTCCTCGTTAATGAACCGCTCTTTGTGTATGGTAAGACCACTAGCTTCAAGTACACGTTTCATTTCGTCAAAATTAGTATTCAGGCGCAAATCAGTAAATAAAAAATAACCTTCCGGACGTAAAATTCGGTGAACTTCTGCAATAAATGATTCAAAATCAGGATATCGGTGTGAAGATTCAACATTTAAAACCACATCGTAAGAATTATCCTCAAGTGTTAATTCCTGAGCATTACCGTGTTCAAAAGTCAATTTATCATGTTTATAGTGCTTTTTACAAAATGAAATGGCCTTTTTGCATAAATCAACCCCTTTTGCCGAAGCGGGAGAAAAATTCTTGGTGACATACATCAATCCACCACCTCTGCCGGATCCTATTTCAACAATATCTTTATTTTTTAATTCAACTGAACTTGCTAAATGATGATACAATTGGATAGAATAACGATCAGATTCGTCTTGTTCATTCATTGGAACCACTTGATTTTTATCACTAAATCCATAGTTCATTAATTTGACATCCGCATTTTTATCGATTTTATTTACATACCAATACCAAATTCGAAAAATGATTTCGACGATTTTACTTTTCATTTGCTCAATTATTTTAGTGTTAATTTTACCTTATTCAATTGTTATGATTAATACCTCACCCCTCATATACCATTGAATTGCTTAAATATAGACTAATTAATAAAACCTTTGCAAAAAAGTTTCTTTTGAAGACATTTAATTCAGAGTTGAAGATCTAGCAGAGGCTTAAAATCTAAATCCATTGATACCGGATTTGGAACTACCTGAAAGCTGCAAAGCGAATTCGAAAATGTTATTTTATCAGACTATTTTTATTTCTTCTGTAACGAATAAAGGGTTTCCCAAATATTGTGATACATTATTTTGTGCTAAAACACTTTAAAATATTTATTAAGGTCTCCAAGGCTTCCTTTTCCATCAAAGCAATGGTTTTATCATAATTCATTAATTTTAATAGTTCAATTAATTTTTTTCCATTAAAAAAAGTATCGTCTGATGAATTCAAATATTTTAAAGTACTTTTTTACGCATTTTTATGATCTGAAATTCTGAGTTGAATTTCCGGCAAAAAAAATCCTCCGAGCTCTGGAAAAACTCGGAGGTTTCTGGAAATTCTGGATTGGTTCTGGAAATTAAAAATTAATTGTCTTGCAATTGTCTTTGAAAATCATTTCACCACAAAAGGTGCATGAACACCTCAAAAACAAATTACACTTCAAATGAAATTCTTTTTTTTGGATTCTAAAAAAATATGTAGTAGATGAAGGTATAAAGGGATGAATTAAACCATACATGGGGTGAAATGGACCATATTGAGATGAAATTTCGCCTGACATCATCTACAATGAATTCAAGCTGACAAAAGTTTGTTTCAATTATTTTATCATTACTTTTACCCGCAGACTAAAAAAATCGAGTGAATGAATTTAAAGCAATCGGTACCCGATTATTTAAGCAATAAAAAGAATACAATTATTCAAATTGGATTCACAACGATTTTTGCCTACATCTTTATTAATATATACCGCCCCTTCGGCTACAACAATTGGTATAAGATTAAAGACTGGCAATTGTTGATGGCCTCTGCCCTGGTAGTAATTGCCGGAATGATTGTGATTATGGTGAGTCGACTCATTCTATTTCGCTTAAAAAAATCGCATGAGATTACAATTGCCCTGTACATTTGGTTTATTGTGGCCGAAATATTTTTTTTAGGTCTGTTTTACACCACCCTAGAAATTGTTGTTTTAAAAGATAACCGTTCAGCTTGGTCCTTACTTTTTAATGCGGTGCAAAACACAGCCCTCATTCTTTTAATTCCCTATACACTCAGTTTTTTATTTTTCGCATGGAGCGATATCAAAAAGAAACTTGAACATGTAGTGGTTCAATTTCGCGACCCTTCTGAAATTTTTATTCCATTTAATGATGAAAAAGGAAGTTTAAAAATTACCATTAAAAGTATCAATGTCCTTTTTTTAGAATCGAATGACAATTACGTAAACATTCATTATAACGATAATGGAAAAAGGAAAATATATATGATCAGAAGCAGTTTAAAACAATTTGAAACTGAATTGAAAGATTATTCCATTTGCCGTACGCATCGTAAATATTCGGTAAACATCAAAAATATCAAAATGCTGAAAAAGGAGCGAAAAGGATTTGAAGTTATCATCAACACAGCCAACGAAGACCACATACCTGTTTCGAAAAGCTATGAGCAACAGATCATTCAACTACTGAGTTCAAAATAAGAATGGAAGTCATGAAACGAATTCTTAAGCTTACTGACGACGGTTCACACACTCTTTATTTGCCCGAGATGGATGAAAATTACCATTCCACTCATGGAGCCATACAAGAATCGAAACATGTATTTATAGAGGCCGGCTTAAAACAAATCCGGAAGAAAGAAATCACGGTGTTTGAAGTTGGCTTCGGAACGGGACTCAATGCACTACTTACCTTATTGGAAACTGAGCGTTCAAACATCAGCGTTCATTACATTGGAATTGAAAAATATCCTTTAAACTCAGAAGAATACGGGCAACTAAATTATGCCGACTTACTGAATTCAAATTGTCAGAAAGAATTCCAGTACATCCATCAATGTGAATGGAACAGCGTTCAAGCCATTACTGATAGTTTTAGGCTCTACAAACTACGCGACGACATTATTTCTTGTTCGTTTGCTGATCTTCCTCGCTTCGATTTGATTTATTTCGACGCTTTTGCCCCCAATAAACAAGATGGAGTTTGGGACATAGAAATCTTCCGTAAAATTCAGGCACATTGCAATCCTGATGCACGTTTTGTAACTTATTGTGCCAAAGGAAGTGTTCGACGTGACTTGCAGGAAGTGGGATTTAAAATGGAGCGCATTCCAGGTCCGCCGGGAAAAAAAGAAATGTTAACGGGAATTAACTAAACAATTTCTTAAAGGTTGCTCAATTTTAATTATTTTCGCAGGGTTTAAAATTTTAGGAACTAAAAAATAGAAAATGTCATTTGATTCTCAAGTTGAAAAATTCAGTTATGCCATAGGATTGAGCCTGGCCAGTAACCTTTTACAGTCACAAATTACAAAAGTGGAATTGCATTCGCTTTTTGATGCCATCACAGATGTTATGGAAGCTCGTGAACCTAAGATTTCGCCTACCGAGGCCAATCAGGTTATCGAAGAATATTTCCAAAAACATCAAGCCAGTCAAGGTGCTGTAAACAGCGAAGAAGCCGAAGCATTCCTGACAAAAAACCGTTTAGAAGAAGATGTAATTGAACTCGAAAGTGGATTACAATATAAAATTCTGAATGAAGGAAACGGCCCAAAACCAAAGGCTACCGATAAAGTGAAATGTCACTATCATGGTACATTAATAGATGGAACCGTTTTCGATAGCTCAGTGGAACGCAATCAACCTGCAGAATTTCCGGTTAACGGCGTCATTGCAGGATGGATCGAAGCACTCCAATTGATGGCTACCGGATCGAAATGGCGTTTGTTCATTCCGGCCAACTTAGCTTATGGCGACAATGGAGCAGGTGGAGCCATTGGACCAAAAGCAACCCTTATTTTCGATGTTGAATTATTAGAAATTGTTTAAAACTTTAAAATACGAATTAAATGAAGAATAGAAATTTATTTTTGGCACTTATTGCCATTGTATTCATTGGATTTACTGCTTGTAACAGTGGTTCTTCTGTATCAAAAGCAGCGAAGCTGGAATCAGAAACAGATACCATTGCCTATACATTAGGTCATTCAATCGGTAACAACTTATTAAGTCAGTTTCCAGGTGTTGACCCTGCGTTAATTGCAAAAGGTTTAATGGATGGTTACAACGAAGTGGACAACTCATGTTATGCCACACCTCAGGAATCTGATACAGCGATCAGAGCATACCTCCAAGGCGAAAGCGAACGTAAAGCAAGTGCAAACATGGAAAAAGGTGTTACTTTCTTAGCCGAAAATGCTAAAAAAGATGGCATCAAAGTTACCGATAGTGGTCTTCAGTACGAAGTAATTACTGAAGGTACCGGTCCAAAACCAAGCACTGAAAGTACAGTAAGCGTGATGTACCACGGAACAACCATCGATGGTGTGGTATTCGACAGTTCTGTTGAACGTGGCGACACTGTTTCATTCCCTGTAACCGGCGTGATAAAAGGTTGGACTGAAGGTTTACAGTTGATGCCTGTTGGATCGAAGTACAAATTTTACATTCCAGCTGAACTTGCATACGGAACACGTGGAGCAGGTGCTAAAATTGGTCCTAATTCAACTTTAATCTTTGATGTCGAATTAATCGACATTAAATAAATAGAAAGGGACATTTATATGAGCATGGACGTTAAAGGAAAAGTACTCCAAATATTACCGGTTCAATCGGGAGTTAGCAAGGCCGGAAAAGAATGGTCGAAACAGGAATTTGTGATTGAATCTGAAGAACAATTTCCTAAAAACATCTGCTTCACCTTGTTTGGAGATAAACTTTCACTTCTGGGCGGAATTACGGTTGGACAACAGGTTGAAGTATTCTTCAATCTTGAATCCAGAGAATTTAGTGGCAAATGGTACCACAACATTAACGCCTGGAAAATCAACCCGGTACAACTTGCTTCAAATGATGCAGGTGGATTTTCAGTCAATGATATTCCACCTCCGGCAAATGAGGATAATGAACCACCATTGGACGATTTACCATTTTAACTATAAAAATAAAGTCTGGCTATTTGCCGGACTTTATTTTTAATATATACTAGCACTAACGTTTTTTGATCAGGTAGTTGTCGAAAAACAACAATAAAAAAATGACCATGCTGATGGCAGCAATCAGCAGTAAATTGAGGCTGCTAAAAACCGAAAATCTGGGAAGATCTACTGATTCAACGGTCTTACTTAGATGACCATAAAAATTCCATGTGGAAGCAACGTCCGCCACTTCGGGACGAAAAAACAATAACACCGAAATAAGCATCACCAATATAGAACACAAAATAACCCAACCTGTTTTCGAAATTAAGGGCTGATAAGGTTTTGCCGTTTTCAACAGATAAATTTGTTCCATTACCTCATCGGAAAAGCCTTTGGAAGGTTTGCGAATTAACGAGTTTTGAATGGCTTTTTTTACTATTTCGTCCATGACAACAAATTTAATGAAAAACGGGATTCAATTCGGAATTCCTGCTTTCAATTGTACTTTTTAATTTCTTACGTATTCTAAATAACTTCACTTTCACATTGGATGCTGACTGAGCAGTTATTTTTGCAATATCCTCAACTGATTGGTCTTCGTAATAATACAACATGATCAACACCTGTTCTGCTTGATTCAATTCCCCAATGGCCATTTGCATGGATTGAATGTTCTCCTCTTCGTCGGACAATTCCATCTCTTGCGTGTCATTTTCACCATGAAATTCCAAAAAAAATTCACTTTCGGTGAATGCCAGGCGATTGGTTTTTCGCAACCTACTTACGGCCTTGTTGTAAGCTATTCGATACAACCAAGTCGAAAATTTTGAACTTCCTTTAAATTTCGACAAAGACTTAAAGACGATCAGAAAAATCTCCTGTGCCAGATCCTCGGCATCGGTCTCATTTCTAAGCAATTTTAACGACAGTGAATACACCATGCCTGAATAGCGCTCAACAATATAGGAATATGCTGCTGTATCGCCATTTCTGACTAAATCAATGTAATATGTATCGTCCCGATCGTTCATTCAATGCATATGACGCAATGTACCCGGAAAGGTTACAAAAAAAATGATAGAAGACGAATCCCTCGGCAAGCTCGGGAACCAAAACAGAAAGAAGGCAAAAAACCCTTCGACAGGTTTCGGGGCCAGTAGGCTGGGGGCAATATCAGGAATACAGCAGACAGAAAACCAATTACAACCTAACAATCAACCAAATACCTAACAATCAGCATCCCGTAACCAGCAACTTTTCAACATTTTTTGTAACCGAATGAAAACAATGGCGTCAAAAGGGTGAAATTGAAAATACAAACTTTTTAAAAAATACGATTATGGAAGACATTTTAATACCCATCGCCTTTTTTGCAGTTTCATTCGGAATCGTTTACATTCTGGTATCTGCAAGAAACAAAGAACGGATGGCACTTATCGAAAGTGGCGCCGATCCTAAATTGTTCCGTAGCAAGTTGAATTTTAGTCAATACAACCTATTTAAGTGGGGTTTGTTTTTGGTGGGCATTTCCATTGGAATTATTGTAGCTAATATGCTGACCATCGCCGACACGATGGATGAAGAAGTTGCTTATCCTGCAATGATTCTACTCTTTGGTGGATTATCCCTCATCACTTCTTATTTGCTGCGCAACAAGTTAAATAGAGGAGACGAATAAGCTCCTTGGATTTCAAAAAATCCACTTCGAATACGGAGGGCACTGAAAAAGTATCCTTCTTTAAAAAATGAGGCTAAAAAAAAATGCTG
>JBGUEP010000038.1:0-62803 GCA_041821245.1 Prolixibacteraceae bacterium | reverse complement strand
TCGGCTCTTTCGGGACTTCCACCCTTTAGATCAACAGCATGCCCGGCACACTAAAATTAATCGTTCCTACGGAACTTTTTGCAGCACCTCCTATTTTTAATCGATTAATAGACAGTCAAATTGTATTGAAAATTTTTCTGGGTGTCCCATAGTTGAAAACAGGAAGGGGGCCGTGAGAACTGCATCGGTTATGGTTGATTTTGTTCAAATTACCTCAAAAAAAATCCGGTTAAATTAACTTGACCGGATGATCACTAAATGATGGATTTAGCTGTTGAGTGCTTCCCATTTTTTCTTGTTAAAATACCAGAATATTAATGAAATGATGAATACAAAAGCACAAAGAACGGGCACTTTGAACGACTCAATAATTCCACCCATCACAATTTTGGGAGAAACATCACTGGCTTGAATCATGACTTCCAGTGCCTCAATCATTCCTGCAATCTGATTAAGGATTCCCGAAATAAAAACAATAACACCCAAAATCAACATGGAATCGATGTTTGTTTTTTTAATGTTTTTCTTTTTAAAACGATAAAGTTGAATACTTAAATATGGACCATAAATGAATACACCCAAAATTGATACAGCAATTATTAAAAAGGTGAATCCACCAAAAGTTGAAAACAAAAATTCGAACATTGACATAATGAATAGTTTTAAGTTAAACATTTGATTTTGATTCAAACCTACGCCGAAAATTAAAACCTATTATTTTAATTCTCTGTTTAACCAGTTTTTACCTGCAACAAACCATTTGACTCCAATAAACGGAAATGGTCTTAAAATTTCTGCAACTTATAGAATCAATCCTGCATTTTAGCTAAATTTACTTCATGAAATGATGATAATGCAGATATTTGACCCCAAAAAGATGAACATAGTTCTAAATAAAATAGTCAGACCAGCCATTCATTTTTTCTTTTGGTTTTGTGCATGGTTCTTTTTCTTCTTTTACTATAAACGTTATAGCGAAATAAACAGCTATACCTTTGTGGCATCGGTCATTAATTTAGTTGCTGCAATAGCCACAGTTTATACGTTTAATTATTACCTCATCCCAAAGCTTCTTTTAAAAAACAAACGGAAAAAATTCTTTGCGTTTGCGTTTGTGGCAATTGTGATGTTTTTCTACATTCAACTACTGCTAACCCTATTTTTGGTGGTGAAATTGTTGTATGCCGAACACCGCTTGTTTCCTGAAATGATAGATGTGGTGATGCTCTTTTTTAACCTGTTTTTTGTGGTGTTTATAGCAATTGCCATAAAGTTTTACAAACGATGGAGTGAAAAGGATTATCGGGAACAAAAAGTACAAAAGGAAAAAATTGAAGTAGAAATGCAAATGCTGAAAGCTCAAATTAATCCACACTTTCTATTTAATACACTGAACAGCATCTATGTACTGGCAATGAAAAAGTCGGAACAAACAGCAAATATAGTGATGAAACTTTCCGATATATTGGATTACATTCTTTATAAAATTGATGCCCCCATGATCGATATTTCAACTGAAATACAAATCATTGAAAACTATATTGAGCTGGAAAAAATTAGATTTACCGATCGCTTTAATCTCGATTTTACTTCCAGTTTTATATCAAAAGACATCCAAATTCCACCCATGTTAATTATTCCTTTTGTTGAGAATGCCTTTAAGCATGGTGTTGCAAAATCCATGGAAAAATCATGGATAAAAATTGCCATCAATGAAAATCATCAGATGTTGGACATTGTAATTTCAAATAGTAAAAGTCAAAACCCGATAAAGAGTAAAACAGGTGGAATTGGCCTCATAAATGTAAAAAAACGACTGGATTTACTTTTTAATGATCGTTACAGATTGGATATTTCTGAAAAAAATAACCGTTTTGATGTATTTTTATCCCTGCCAATAAATCAACAAATTGCAAATGATTAAATGTCTTGTTATAGATGATGAAGCTTTGGCGCGTGAAGCCATAAAGGTGTATATCGAAAAGATGCCGGATCTTGAACTTGTGGATGAATGTGAAAATGCACTTCAGGCCATGGCCAGTTTACGCAGAAACCCTGCTGATTTGATTTTTCTCGATATTGAAATGCCTGAAATTGACGGGATTTCATTTTTAAAAATGCTGAAAAATACCCCTGGCGTAATTTTTACTACGGCATACCGGAATTATGCTGTCGATGCTTTTGACATGGACGTCATTGATTATCTATTAAAACCCATTTCGTTTGATCGCTTTGTGTCAGCGATTAATAAGTACTACGAAAGAACCAATAAAAACCTTACTATTCATACTGAATTTATTAAGGACGCAGTTAATTTTCTGAATGTAAAAGCCGATCGAAAAACTTACAAAATAGACATTTCAAGCATTCAATACATTGAAAGTCTGAAAGATTACGTTAGAATAGTTTGTCCAGATGAATCAATAGTATCCCATGATTCTCTATCAAATCTGGAATCTTTTTTAAACAAATTTGGTTTTATACGAATTCACAACTCCTTTTTAGTAGCCACTGATAAAATCAAATCTTTTGATGCCGAATCAGTATTTCTTGAAAATAAAGAACTTCCCATCTCACGCACCTATAAAAAATCGGTCCTCGCATTTTTGGAAACATAATTAAGGAAATCTTTCCTTATTCAACCATAATTCCATCTTTAACTGCATATAGCTCGCCAACCCAAACTCTTCCCTTTTTTTGATCCAAGTCAAATTCGGAGGCAGTATACACAATTCCCATAAACCTGACTCCGACACGATATTCTCCTGCAGGTATTGGATGATAATTCCTGGATGTATACCTATAGGTCACTTCAGAATTTGCTTTCAGGATTTCCAAATCACTAATTTTTATATCATCTCGTTGCCGATTACTGTTTGAATCTTTAATGAAAGATCCCGGACCTTTATTCATATTCGAAAAAGATAATCCTCCTGTATAGTCAGTATAGTAGCGCTCTCCCATCTTGTTGACATCGGGTATATAATAAGCGATGTTATCGTTATTGGTAATCTTTATCGTACAAATCACATTAGTTTCGTTTCCCGATTCAACAACTTGCACACTATCAATTTGGCAACTCAATCCACGACGGAACAAATTATTCTCCTTCAATGAATTTATGATCTGCTCATCATTTAGCCTATTTTTTCCATCGCCATAATATCCAATTTTGAGAACATCAAAACCCGAGAAAAAACAATCGGAGATAAAATAAGGTGTGGGAGGCATAGACGATAAGAAACAGGAAAAAAATACTCCTCCTAAAATACTGTCATTATTGACCTTGATTTTAAAATCAGTGAAATTCTCATTTGGCAGTAGTTCCGATTTTAAAAAGTAAGTACATGTTGAGCTATCATAAAATTCAATGTCATTTTCAACGATGATGGTTCCATCAGAAAACTCAATTTCTAATGCGGTGTCATTCACCTTCAAGGCAGGGTCAAATTCACAGGAAACCAGTAGCATAAAGCTAAAAAGTAGAAATAGCAGAATTAATTTAATTGTTTTCATAATTTTAAAGTTTAAATCATGCTATTGTGATGGTATTCAGTTGCTGTAAGTTGCGTCTAACGAAGTATTATCGGGTAGAGCAAGCTACAAATGTTTGTTTTGCTCCCATACGACTGTCCGCTTTTAACCTAAGTAAGTTACGAGTTTCGAGTTACGAGTGTTAAGTTTCGAGTTTCAAGTTATGAGTTTCGAGTGTCAAGTTTCGAGTTTCGAGTTTCGAGTTTCGAGTTATGAGTTATGAGTTTCCACAATCAGTAACCCTACTTCGTTAAACTTCGGCGGGTAGGCCGGCAAGCAATACTGAATAACTCAAGCAAAAAGCCCGATTGATGAGCGGTAGTTATTTTTTCTTTATAAGCGGATGATTTAAGCCACCCACTTCGTGCCGAATCAGCTCATATTCTTTTAGTTTAGCAAAAAGCTGAGATAAATTTTTAAATCCGTAGGTGCGTGAATCAAAACTCGGGTCTATCTTTCTTAAATTACCTCCAATGATAGCAATAGGTGTCTCCTCTTCTTCATTTGTTGACATATCGTATGCCTTATGAATTAAGTTAATATTTACCGCCGGGTATTTTTTTGTTTTAAGCACTTTATCTGGCTCAGGTTCAGCGGTCATTTTTCTTTCCTTGAGAATTTTCGTTGCTTTTGTTTTTCTCGAGGTCTTGGTTGTCCGGGGCTTTTGTTCTGGTTCTGGTTCTGGTTCCTCCTCCAAAATATTTTCGCAGTAAGTAAATACTTCACAAGATTGCACAAAAGCACTTGGAGTAGTTTTCACACCAATCCCCATTACAAAAACGCCATCTTCCCGAATTCTCTTTGCTAATCCCGTATAATCACTATCGCTGGATACAATGCAAAAACCATCAACAATTTTATCATGAAGAATATCCATCGCATCAATAATCATGGAACTATCCGTCGAGTTTTTCCCTGTAGTATATGAAAATTTCTGAATGGGACTAAAGGACAAATCATTCAATTTTTCTTTCCAACTATTCATCTGCGGAGTGGTCCAGTCACCATAAATTCTACGAATGGTGACTTTCCCATATTTAGAAACTTCCTCGAGAATGGGCTTTAATAATTTTGCCTGAGCATTATCTCCGTCGACTAAAATGGCTATTTTATTGGTTCTGTTTTCCATGGTTTATGTATTATTGAAACTTTTTTGGCTTGCATTACAATTAGCTCTAATTTCTTAATTTTATAAATATACGGTACTTTTTAAGCCTTTTTTGATTTTCTTAAAACCATTTTCTCTTTCGAAAATAGATCAACATTCCAATAGCAATGATTAACATAACTCCCCACATAATAAAATAACTGTATTCAAATTGGAGTTCCGGCAATACATTAAAGTTGGTTCCGTATATTCCCGCAATAAAAGTCAGCGGTATGAATATTACAGAGAAAATGGTAAGGAATTTCATAATATCATTCAGCTTACTACTGATAGTTGTATGATATATATTTAATTGGTCCGACAATATTTCCCGATAGCTATCAGACGAATCGCTTGCCTGATTTATATTATCCTGTAATTCCTTAAAGTGTATATCAGTACTTTCATTGATTAAATCGGATTCAATTTTTGCGAGTGCAAAAAGCATTTCCTTTGCTGGCTTAATGTTCTTCCTCAAAAAGTTCAATTCACGCTTGTATTTATTTATTTCATTAATAAGTGATTGTTTTGGCTCAGTAGCGAGATCATCTTCAAGGCTTTCAATTTTTTCACCCAATACACTAATCACAAAAATATAATTGTCAATAACCACGTCAAGCAATGCAAATGCCAAATAATCTGTGCCAGAATTTCGTATTCTCTTTTTTTGCTTTCTTATTCGGTCTCTAACCGGTTCAAAAACATCCCCCCTTTTCTCTTGAAATGAAATAAGTACTGATTTGGTTATGATTAAACTGAGATTTTCAACGCTAATTAAATCTGTTTCTGAATCTTGCTGAAGCATTTTTATGGAAATAAAAACACAGTTATCATATTCTACAACTTTCGGTCTGGTATCTGTGTTCATGACTTCGGCCAGGATAAGACTGTCAAGATTAAATCCTTTTGAAATTTCGTCCATAAGAGATGCATTATGAAGTCCATCAACATTTAGCCAGGTAACAGAATTTTTATCTTGAAAAGCAAGGGCTTCCTGGACTTTAGTTATGGCATTCTCCTTCAGATTTTCAGAGTCATAGTCAATAATGCGTAAAGTTATAACATCCGTCTTTTGTTTTCCCCGAAACAATAAATCATCAGGTGAAACGCCTATTTCTTGTTTCTGCTTTTTAATAAATCGAGCCATAGTTTCTGTAAATTAAATTTTGAAATTGAACTGTAATGCCTGTCCTTCCCTTCCATAATTTTTATCGAAGGAATACTGCTTTTTAAATATTTAAGAGGTGCCTATTTAATCAAAATAGAACCTTATTAGTCTTCTTTAAATACCTTTTAAAAGCGCACCTAAAATATCAGCGCCAGTAACAATTCGTTTATGTTTTTCATTCCAGAATATTATTATATCCTTTTCTAATGGAAGGTCTGAATCAATATCGCTTTTAGCCTTCAGCATTTTGATCACCATGCCCAGGTTTAAATTATCATCTCGTATTATTAAAGGTTCATGACAATAACTTTCAATTCCCTTGCAATGTGTACAGAATATTTCTGACCTAATAAAATCATCTGCATCTAAAGCTAATTTTGGATCATTATTTTCATTAGTAAAAATCACCCATTTTTCGCCTGAACTATTGATTTTTTGAATAAAATCATTCTCAGGATTATTCGTGTATTGAGGAAAGATGATTTCTCCTTTGCGACTTTGTAAACTGATAATACTAGCAGGATTTAGTTCTTCGCCCTCCTGAGTTATTTTCATGTCGTCAATGGTAAAAAAATTAATGGCTCCAGTTCCTTCAAAATGATCAATTTCACTATGATGATCATCTATATGCTTTTTAATGAATAGTTTGATATTGTTTTCAGCAAAAAACTGAACTGATTCTTTTCCAAGCCAGGAGTCCAGTATAAGTGCACTTGGTTTTGCAACAGGAAATAAAATTATCTGATAAAATTTCAGAACGGGTGAAAGAAATGAAGCCATGCGTAAAGCATTTCTTGAAAAATAGGCCTGTGGTATAATTTCACCGAAAAAAGTTATGACCACTGTTGAAAAAGTAAAGGACATAACCCCTGCCATCACAGAGTCTGAAAGCAATGTTAATAAAACATTGATGGAAACATTACCCCATAAAATAGTAGTTAAGAGAAAATTGGAATCTTCGCGCATCGACAATACTTTTTTTGCTCCTTTCATCTCCGATGATTCAGCTTCAATCTCGAGCCTGAGACGCGTCAAACTAAAAAACGCCAGATTAAGTCCTGAAAACATTGCCGATTGAGATAAACAGAAAGCAATCCCAATCCAAATCAAAATATCATTCATATTAAATTATTTCATGTTAGCTATTAACTATAGGTACTTACAATAGACACCATTCGGAAAATTGCAGTTTCGTTATGTATTTACCAATGATTTAGCTAAGTTTATTTTAACTTGACTGCGCCAATATTCAATTTTTGTTTTGTACGCAACTCTAACAATGGCAACTCAACTCGAAGCCAATTGTTTAAATTTATTAAGCCGTTCAATTTCATTTTTACAGAATGATAAGGTTCAAAATTTAATAAATGTATTGAAATGATGTGGTTTAACAAAGTTTTCTTTTCTGTCACTTCATACACTTGTCAAAGTAATTCTAAAAACTCAAAAACAACCGACTACAAGTTTCGAGTTACGAGTTCCAAGTTCCACAACCAGCATCCCTGTCCGACCGGAGTCGTCCGGGCGGGCAACATTCCTCCTTCGTTAAAACTTCGGCGGACAGGCCGGCAACGACAACACGATTTCAGCATACCATCAACAGCCCAATTTTAACCACAAAGGCTCAAAGAACACTAAGTATCACAAAAAATACAATTCGCAATTTTGTGAAAAACGGCTACAAGTTTCGAGATACGAGTTTCCACATCCAGCAGCCAGCATCCAGCATCCAGTTTTTGTTTTAACAAAAAAAAAATCCACCCTTGAATAAGGTGGATTTGAATCGCCAAAATAAGCGGCAAAACTATTTTTAGGGTACCAAAGTTAATAAGGCATCATCATTTTTAATTATAATATCGATGCGTCGGTTTTTACTGCGGCCGTCCATTGTTTCATTGTTGGCAATAGGGTTGTTTTCGCCATAACCTACTGAACTGATGTTTTCATCGTTCAATTTTGGCATATTGGCTTTCAAATAAGTTGTTACAGCATCGGAACGCTCCTGTGAAAGTTTTAAATTTGAAGCATCACCACCAAACGAATCGGTATATCCTTCTACAATCACTTTGCTGTCAGGGAAAGTCCCCATGGCATTCTGAACCTTCGTTAACAGGTTGAAATATTCCGGTTTAATATTGGATTTACCCACATCGAACCCAAAACCCTGCATTCTAATAATGACATCGTTTCCGGAACGAAATACTGCTGCTTCCTTGCTATCGAACAGTTGATTGACCTGTTGATACTTTTTATTTATTTCGGCTTGATAAGCAACTTGACGTGCAAGCAGAGATTTTTCATTTTCAATTTCCTGCATTTTACTATTCATTTCAGCAGTACGCTTGCCTATTTCCATTTTAAATTCACTATTTAAGGCATCCCTTTCCCTGATCAAAACATTAATATTGTTATCCTTTTGCGAAATCACATAATTTTGTTCCGTATTTTTTGAACTGAGCAAATCATTTCTTTCCTGCAAATGAATCAAATAATCAATTATTGCATCTTTTGGAAGATCAAAGCCCTGATCAAATTGGGCAACAAAACCACTGACTTCAGCAATGGAAATAATAGGAGTTTCTAAACTAAGAATAACATCTTCCAGTTCTTCATCTTTATTCTCGATAGTTTTAATGGTATTGTACAGGAAAATGGCGTGATTGGCTTCATATTTTGCTTGTTTGGCCAAAATTCTTGGATAATCCATATCATAGCGGTTGGTTTCCAGCTCTTTTTCGGTTTCGGCCAACAATTTTTTAGCCTTCTCCAATGTTTTTGGGGCCTTATCGTCTACGTCCATATCATCGGCCTGTTTCAGCAGCAAACGGGTTTCATCCAGTAAATCTGTTTTTATGGCTGCCAGTTCAGCCTTCCGATAAATCGCAACAGCTTTAGCCGATTCTTCGTAAGCATCGTCTTTATCGCCTTTTTCCAATTGTTCTGCCGCTTCTCTAAATTGTTTTTCAGCATTGAGCCACAATTCACCGGCATATAAATTAGCACCTGCCGATAATGCATCGCCACGGGCATTCATTGAATTGGCAAAAAACAATCGGGCCGAAGTACTAAAATCAACCGACCTGTTAAAATATTTAACTGCCTCATTTAGCAGAACTTCAATTTTTTCAATTCCTTTTTCCTTTTCGAATTTTTTTTCGGCATCTTCATAATAATCTGTTGCCTTATCGTATTCAATTGGAGAGAGAATATCGGCTTGCATAATTCTCGCATTTTCCCAGGCTCTATTGGCCTGTTTAAATACAACATCCTTCGTTTGCTGCGCATAGATGCCGGTGGTGGATAAAAAAATTGTGAGGCAAGTAAATATTACAATTTTTGTTGATGTTTTAAATGTGTTTTTCATAGTATCTAATTTTAATTTGAACAAAAGAGTACTGTTTTATACCGGTATTTTAAGGTAGAGTAAAGTTATACCAATCAGCCTTGCAAACTGTTACACATTTTTGACCAAGTCTTACATTATTCACACTTTTAGGCCTGGTCAATATGGAATAAACCGAGCACATGAAGGAACCGATCTTTCAAAAGAGACCGGTTCCTTCATGTATTAAATTTTCTATTTTTGCGACATGAGTCGATCGGTGCAAGGCAATATTTATAGACTATATGTGATTAAAACCGCCAAATGGTTTTCACTCATTATGCCCATCATCGTCTTGTTTTTTCAGGACAACCACCTGAGCATGACTCAGATTTTTATGCTGAAATCAGTTTATTCCGTCGGAATGCTGATTATGGAAATTCCATCAGGCTATTTGGGTGATGTGTGGGGACGAAAAAAAACCTTGATTGCCGGTACTATTTTAACCAGCATCGGCTTTTCAATCTACACGGGATCATTTGTATTCTGGCAATTTATGATTGCTGAATTTATTCTGGGCATCGGCCAAAGTTTTATTTCCGGTGCCGACTCTGCCCTACTTTACGATTCGCTGAAAAGTGAAAATCGCGAAGGAGAATACCTAAAATACGAAGGGAGAGTCATCTCTGTGGGAAATTTTTCGGAAGCTATCGCTGGTATTCTGGGCGGCTTGCTGGCCACCATTAGCTTAAGAACCCCCTTTTACTTTCAGGTTTTAATTTCTGCTGCGGCCATTCCTGCTGCATTAACTCTATTTGAACCAGCTTACCACATCAAAAATCGTGTGGCCGGCTGGAAGGATATCATTGGTGTGGTAAAAACGTCGCTTGTCACCGATCTCAAACTGAAATATTTTATTTTCTTTTCTTCCTTAATTGGGGCAGCTACCTTAACTTATGCCTGGTTTATTCAGCCATTCCTGATCGCCATTCATCTCCCTGTGGCCACTTTTGGTATCATTTGGACCTTACTCAATATAACAGTAGGATTCTCCTCAATATACGCCCATCGTGCAGAACACTATTTTACGCCCAAACAACTCACTCGTTTCATTGTCATTTCCATTTCACTTGGATTCCTATTCACAGCATTATTTATTTCGGTGTGGGCTCTTCCGCTTTTATTTCTATTTTATATCGTCAGGGGAATTGCAACACCGGTATTGAAGGATTACATCAACGCAATGATTGCCTCGGAGAACCGGGCAACAGTGCTTTCGATTCGGAACATGATCATTCGAATAATTTTCGCCATTATCGGACCAGTTTTAGGATGGATCACTGATCGGTACACCTTGCAGACCGGGCTGTTTACGGCAGGAGGTTTTTTCTTAAGTACGGGATTGATGCTCTACTATTTTGTTTATTCGTCTAAAAAAAGTTCCAGTCCATCATAAGCAAAAAAGATGTTTTCAGGAAGTTCCCGGCTCACTTCGTCGTGCAATCCCATCAAATGGCTAATGTGCGTGAGATACGCTTTTTGAGGTTGCACTTTGCGAACATAACCGATGGCTTCGTCCAGATTCATGTGCGAAATATGTTCTTCCTTTCGTAAAGCATTAATGACTAAAACATCCAAACCATGTAATTTTTCCAATTCCGCATCATCAATGGTTTTCATATCGGTGAGGTACGCAAAATTTCCAATTCGAAAACCCAGAACAGGCAATTTATGGTGCATCCCACGAATGGGAATAATTAAGGTGCTTCCAATGTGAAACTGGTTTTCGTTAATGTCGAATAAATTCATCTCCGGAATTCCCGGATATTTTTTTTGGGCAAAAACATAAAAGAAAATCTTTTTTATGGATTCCTGCACCCTGTGTTCGGCGTAAATATCGGTAGCTTCCTTTTGCACCCAATTAAACGCCCGAATATCGTCGAGTCCTGCAATGTGGTCATAATGCTCGTGAGTAACCAGAATGGCATCGAGGTGCTTCACTCTGGCAGTGAGCATTTGTTGACGGAAATCAGGGCCTGCATCAATCAAAAGTATTTTATCATCAATTTCCACCAAAACAGACGATCGCAGGCGTTGATCAAAAACCTTATTCGATTGACATACCTTGCAATTGCACGCTATTACAGGCACTCCTTGCGAAGTTCCTGTTCCTAAAAAAGTAACTTTCATCTAACACTCTTTGAACCTCAAAAATATATCTTTCAAGATCAAATTTTCCTTGAATCCGGAAAAAATGTAACATATTCGTCCTCAAATTGACTAATTCCCCAATTGAAAAAACCTTTAGCACTAATTAATATTAAGTTATGGAGCCCATCATTAAACTATCCGACCTTTCAAAAACCTACCTAAACGGCAAACAAAAAAACAGGGTCTTAAAAGGCATCAACCTTGAAGTAAATCCAGGACAAATTATCGGTTACATTGGTCCAAACGGAGCAGGTAAAAGCACCACAGTAAAAATTATATGTGGACTACTTGACAGTTTCAAGGGAGAAGTAAAGGTAGCTGGTATGGACATTCGGAAAAATGCCATCGAAATAAAAAAACGAATCGGATACATCCCCGAAAATGCGGCGATTTATGAATCGATTACCCCCATGGAATTTTTCAGTTTCATTGCCGAAATGCGTGAACTACAAGTGAATGAAACCAGGGAAAAAGCCATGCGTTTTATGAAATTATTTGAAATTGAAAAGAATGCCAACCAAAGGGTTGGTAGCTTTTCAAAGGGAATGAAACAAAAAGTATTGATCATTTCAGCTTTACTTCACAATCCGGATATTTTGTTCATGGACGAACCTCTATCTGGACTCGATGCCAATTCTGTGATAAAAGTAAAAGAAATCATTACCCGAATGGCTTCAGATGGGAAGACCATTTTTTACAGTTCACATTTAATGGATGTGGTCGAAAAAGTTTCCAATCGAATCATCTTAATCAACGATGGCCAAATTATTGCCGACGGTACATTCGAGGGACTAAAAGGCGAGTTCCACGACATTTCACTCGAACAAATGTTTGCAAGGCTCACCGGACAGCAAGGTGAAAATACGCTTGAAATTGATGCAAGTTTACATGCTTAAAGCGCTATAAGATGAAAATGGACGCAAAAAAATACCTTCTGCCATTTAAATTATTAATCGACAGAAGTGGAGCCAACTACTCCCAGGTGGCCCAGTTGGTCAACCTGAAATTAATACTGGATAACCGCAAAAAATTACCAAATAATCGAAAAAAGTCTGATGATCCTAAGAATGCAATCGTACGACAAGCCTTCACCTTTGTTTTTGTAGGACTGTTTTTAGTGCTCATGATGTACCGTACCGACGATCCGTATTTATTTATTTTCACATCGCAGGTTATGCTCATGGTGATGAGTTCCATTACCATGTTAGCCGAATATTCCGTATCACTTTTCGACACCCGCGACAACAGTCTGTTGATGCCACTACCCGCTAATGGTCAAACCATTGGCTGGGCACGAGTAATTCACATTATGATATATTTGCTGTTGCTATCGCTCAGTCTCACCCTGCCTCCAATCGTATTTTGCGCCATTAAATTTGGAGTTGCCTCTGCCCTATTGTTTCTTATTTCAGTCGTATTAAGCACTTTATTCACACTTTTTTTTACTGTATTCATTTACCTCACACTCATCAAATTCACCGATGGCGAAAAGCTGAAAGATACCATGATGTACCTTCAGGTTGTACTCACCATAGTCATGGTGATCGCCTATCAACTTATACCAAGAATCATTATGCCGGCAGGGGGCGAACCATTGATTATGCATAAAAGTTGGTATTTTGTTCTGCTACCCCCTGCCTGGTTCACCTCCTTCTCCACTCTGATCGCACAATTCGATGCCATTAATATGGTTGGCGCAGCCATCGCTTTCATTGTGCCCCTCGTTACTATTTCATTGATCGGCAAAAAATTGTTTTATGGATTTAACGAAAGTTTGGTAAAACTCGACAGCCAAACAAGCGGAAAAACTTCAAAGAGGGAACTCAACAACAAAAATTCATGGTGGCTACAATCTTCGGCCTTCATCATGGGGGTTCAAAAGGAAGAATTCCCAATTTTCCGACTAATGTGGAAACTGAGTGGACGAGAACGACTTTTTAAACAATCACTATTGCCCTTACTTGCCTATGCCATCATTATTCCTACGATGTCCATTTTTGCCGGAGGGACCAATAACATTGAGGGTAAATATTTGATTTTTTTATATTTCACGGTCATGAGTAGTAGCATGCTCCCAACCGTATTAACCATCGGAAATAACAAAAATGCCGAATGGATGTATACCTCTCTCCCCAACATGAAGGCCGATTTGTTATTTAAAGGGGCCTTAAAGGCAGCCATTGCGAAATTCTTTTTACCCACCTTTTTGCTCATTGCAGCGCCATTGATCTATTTCAGGGGAGCTATTGCAGTGATTGATATAACAACCATTTTCGTTTACAATTATTTCATAGCGACAGTTGTTTTATATTTCCAAAAACCATACTTCATGTTTACCCAGGAAAAAAACGCATCTCAAGGTGGAAAAACAGCTGCAAAAATGATGTTGGTCATTTTTGCAGCCATGCCACTCGGCTTTTTGCATTCTTTTCTGGTCAAACAAAACAGTCTGTGGATCATTGTAATGCTGGCGGTATTTGCTATTCTTTTAACACTGATGAACCGCGTATGGATGAAACAACGTTTCAATTGGAAGTACGTAAATTCATTCAATAATCAGTTTTAAAAACACAGATTTGATATTTTGGGAAACAGAATGATATCTTTGCGAAAAAAAAATGAGCGGAACATTATACCTTATTCCAACCACACTGGGTGACGAAAGTCCTTACAATGTGTTGCCTGCCGATATTAAACCTTTGGCTCAGCGCATTAAATATTTTTTTGTTGAAAACGAACGTTCAGCCCGCCGTTTCTTAAAAAAAATCGATCAGGAGATCAATATTGATGAACTGACTTTCCTGGAAATCAATAAACGTACCCGTCACGATGAGATGGTTGTGTTTCTGGAACATGCCATTGAAGGGAACGACATTGGCGTATTGTCAGAAGCCGGATGTCCGGGAGTTGCCGATCCGGGTGCCGATGCAGTTCGGGCTGCACACCATAAGGGAATCGATGTGAAGCCTCTGGTGGGCCCTTCGTCCATTATCTTATCGCTGATGGCTTCAGGCTTCAATGGACAAAGTTTCAGCTTTGTAGGCTACATCCCCATCAAAAACCCATCGCGTGGAAAAACAATTTTCTACATGGAACAACAAGCGGTGAAACACGAACAAACCCAAATATTTATTGAAACCCCTTACCGCAACAATCAGTTGTTGGAGGAGTTGACCAAAACACTAAACACCAATACACGGTTATGCATCGCCTGCGACTTAACACTCGAAACAGAATACGTGAAGACCAAAAGTATTGGCGAATGGAAAAAGCAGTTGCCCGACATTCATAAACGACCTGCCATTTTCCTTTTGGGGAAATAAAAAGAATCTACGATACATTAAAAAAGGACAAATGAGAAAATCGTTTGTCCTTTTTTGTTTACATACAATTGTATACATTTGAATTAAACCAGCTCAAATGAAATATTTCATTTCTATCCTTATTGCTTTTCTTACTCTAAATCACCTGGGATTTGCACAAAACTACCAACCTGTATTCTCTAATCGAACACTGTGTTTTACTGCTAACAAGAATGATGGAGAATTTTATTTTGTACATTCTGACTCTGTAAGAATTCAAAATGAAGATTCAATATTCTATTTGAATAAGATACTCGATTCCAAAATTGAAGATCCTTGGTGTCTGTCTCCATTTTCCAATTCAGTATTAGGTGATAAAGTAATACTAACAAATAAAGACGAAGCCATATTTATTAGTCATAGCGATACCTTAACCATTCTTTTCAAAGCCCAAAAAGGAGAAGAATGGATTATGGCATCGAATGATAAATATGATTACATCGCAAAAGTGAAAAGTATTTACAAAGAAACATTCATCAACACCACTGATTCAGTAAAAATAATAGAGGTGGCAAAATTCGATAAAAAATTTCAAAATCCAACTTCTACTTATGAACAATTCATGGTCATAAGTAAAAATTATGGAATAATTAGAACTTATAAAATAAGCTTTTTCCCAACATCAGATTGGTATTTGGAGTTAGCCGGAATTGATCATCCTAAAATTGGAATTCAGGATTTAAAATGGAAAGATGTTCATAATTATAACGTTGGAGATGAGATACAGACTTTAACACTATCTACCAGATTAGGTGTTTTTCTATCCAAAAGAGTTTTTACAGAAAAGCGAACCATAAATGATTCGATCCACTATTCTTATACTGAAAAAATATTTGATATCGATGACCTTACATCTAATGACCGGAAACTAACGCTGAGAAATGAAACACAGCATCAGATGATTGTGTATGAAAATGTTGAATTTGATAGAATCTCAGGAGAACCGGTTATCGTTGATGACTATGCTGCGAAGTGCAACATTTTGGAAAATAATTTTTTCCTTAAAAAAGGTATTCCAAGCTGTGGAATGGCATTTAATCATGGTGAAAGTTGTTGGGAACCTCCATTTGAAACATTTGGCTGTTATACCGAATACTACTACAAAGGTCTGGGAGGTCCGTACTATTATGTAGACAATAGGGAAAGCTATGCTCCATATACGGAAGATGTACAACTTAATTACTATAGGAAGGGAGATACTACAATGGGAAATGATTGGGTAGCCCTATATTCTGACAAAAATGATTATACAAATAAACTCAAGCTTCAAATTATAAATGGCAAGGTTCGAATAAATGGATTACCCAAAAGTAATTATGCTTACAAACTGGATGTTTTTAACCTAGCTGGTCAACGCTTAAAAAGGTGTATTATTTCGGATCAAGTTACGATTGATCTTAGTGAGTTTAATTCCCAGCAATTAGTATACAAGATTACCTGCAATGAAAAAGTTATCGATGTAGGTCATCTTTAACAAGAATAAGATTTACTTCTATCGTTTCTAGAAAATCTTATCCTTAAGTTGTTTGTGGTATTCCAGCTCAAAATTCGGTGTAAAAATGCCTTTCCCCAGATTTTGTTGTATTTGTTTTTGGCTCCAGAATTTGCCTTCCAGCACTTCTTCGGAATGTAGCTTGATGCCTTTAAAATCGTAGCTTAAAAATGAATAAACCAATTCACGTTCGATTTCACTTTCAAACACATAGTTGCCTATAGGCCGGGCTGTAAAATCCTTCAAGCCAATCTCTTCGTATGCTTCGCGCTGCAATGCTGTTTTAACGTCTTCACCAAAAGCAATGTGACCACCTACTGCCGTGTCCCATTTCCCGGGTTGAATCAGTTTCGTTTCGGGCCTTTTTTGTAAAAACAAATGTTTGTTATGGTTCATCACGTGCAAATGAACCACCGGATGTAAAATGAGCGAGCCATTGTGCACTTGTGAACGTATAACTTTTCCCAAAATCTTACCTTCTTCATCCACTACAGGAAGCCATTCTTCATCCTCATAACGCTCTTCGATGGGCAATTGTGCACTTTGGTTTTTCAGCTTTCGTTTTTGCTGCAAATATTCATAGGCAAAATAAACGCCAAATAAGATGTAAAAGAGTCCACCACTAATGAAGGCCCAAGCTTCTTTCGACATAAAAAATGCCGAATAAACAACCAATAAAGTGTGTCCCGAAAAAATCCAGAACATCATTTTTAAGGTACGCTTAAACTGCTGCTGAACGGCCTCGTTCATTTCAATTCCCTTCAAATACCGTTGCGACATTCCACCCACAATATCGATCCGTGTAAAGGCCGATAAAGCCAGAATCACACACATGATCACTTCAATGATGGCCGGTTTCAGTTTGAAGAAAATGTCGTTATCCAATAAGATTGAAACTCCTCCTAAAGCCATCAACAATGCGGTATCCATCAAAATAAACCGATCGAAACGTTTTTCCTTTATGTAGGTATACATTAATTCGAGCAGTCCCACTACCAGAGCCACAATAAGGCCCACTTTAGTTCCCCATATTTCGTCGGCAGCAATAAAAACAAACAGGGGAATAAATCCGGGAAGAAGTTTTTTGATTAAATCGGAACGCTTCATAGTCAATTAAATACTTTCCAACAATTGGGTTTTATACTGTGGCAGCAAGGAAACCAATTTTGCGATGGCTTCCTCAATTTTCAGCTCGGTTTGTCCTCCGGCGGCATTGTTATGTCCCCCACCGTTAAAATGTGAACGTGAAAATTCGTTCACCGAAAAACTACCTTTGGAACGCAGCGAAACCTTCACCACATCGTCCTTTTCCATGAAGAAGACACAAAATACAATTCCTTTCACCTGCAATGGATAATTGACCAATCCTTCGGTGTCGCCAGGCTGAAAATTAAAACTTTCCAATTCAGATTTTGTGAGGCTAATGTACCCTGTTCGGTATTCAGGAATAATAACCATTTTATCTTTCAGGCTGTGACCAATTAATCTCCAGCGATCTTCCGAAAAAGTATGGTAAACATTGGAATGAATGGCATCTTTGTCAATACCAATTTCCAATAAATGGGCTATAATACGATAGGTTTCAGGCGAAGAAGCATTGTAGCTAAAATTACCCGTATCGGTCATCATACCGGTGAAAATAGCTGCAGCTGCATCCACATCGATGTTTTCCAGATAAGCAGCACGATGGCATACCCTGAAAAGCAATTCGCAGGTGGAACTTATTTCGGGATAGGATAGCATTACATCACATTGGGCCTTAGGATGCGGATGATGATCCATTAATATGGTTTTCCCCTTGAAGCCGGCCAAAAGTTTAGTTAAACCCTCACTTCGTTCAAAATCGTTAAAGTCGAGCACGCAAAGTGTATCGGCTGCTGCAATTTTTCCCGTAGCAGCATCGGGCGATTGGTCAAAATCAATGACCTCCTCACTCCCACTCAACCAATTTAAAAAATCGGGAAAATTGTTTGGAATGATTACCTGTGCCTGCTTTCCCATGTTATTCAGGATGCGTTGCAATCCAATGCTGGAACCTATGGCATCGCCATCGGGATTCACATGAGGAACAATGACAATATTTCGGGCTTCCGAAACGGTTTGAATAAAAAGATCGATGTGCTGTTGAGCAATAAGTGTGTCCATATTGTTATATCTTGTCTACAAAGATAAAATACCTGCGGTAAGTATGGGAATGCACACTTAAAAATAGCGAATTTGAAATCAAATTTGACCTTTACCATCATTAAACCACATGCTGTACTTCACAACAATTTAGGTCCCATTCTTGAATTGATCAACCGCAATGGCTATCAATTCCGAGCCATGAAAATGATACAACTCAATCGCGAAAGGGCGAAGATTTTTTACGAAGTACATAAAGAACAAACCTTTTTTGAAGAGCTTATTGATTACATGACCTCTGGACCGGTGGTGGTTGCCGTGATTGAAAAAACAAACGCTGTAAAAGATTTTCGTCAATTGATTGGAACTACCGATCCTTCGAAAGCAAAATTGGGAACCATTCGTCGAATGTTTGCTGAATCGAAGGAACAAAATGCCATACATGGCTCCGACAGCACTGAAAACGCGAAACGGGAAATCGAGCTATTTTTTACACCAGATGAGATTTTTTGAAAAGACGGAAGACCGTAGACTGATCCCTCGACTAGCTCCAGAACCAAGACGGAAGATGAAGGCTGACAACATGACAACACGACAACCTAAAACTAACAATCAGTATCTGGAATTCAGGATCGAGCATCCAGTAACCAGTTACCAGTTACCAGTGCCCAGCAACTAAATCTGCTTCCACCCTTTCCGATAAATGGGTCGTACGGTTTGATCAACAAAATGAGCAGCATTAAATTTGGCCGTTTGTACATCAAACTTTGGAATTCCATTTTCAACGTAAAGTTCCCCTTGTTTGGAGATCACCAGTTCTTCGTACGGATCGATGTTCATAAATTTCATTTGCGAACTATCCCATTTCAATTTTTTACCCAAGGATTGCAAACGAATGGCCAAAGTTCCAACTAAAATGGTTTCGGTTAATGCGGTTTGCGACTCAAAATTGGCCGCTGGCATTAAACGGTTCTCCACCGTTTCTTTGCAAGCTCGCACCCAATCCCTTTCGTGGCCTCCTTCAAATGGTTTGGCAATGCGGTGCATCACCTTGTCGGCTTTCGCTTCAACGACCTCGCCATTTTTGATGACTTTATAATTCATGCCTTGAGGATCACAAACCAGCATGCCTTCCGATCCGATGAAAGCCACCCCTCCTTCGGTATTCCCCATGAGCAATTGGGCCGGAAATTGTTCCGGACGGTCAGGTAAAAGCCCTCCGTCGTACCAGGTTAGTTTTACTTTAGGCATGGCCAGCTTTGGCAGGTTGTCCCTTCGATTAAAGGTGAAGGTTATTTTTTCAGCTGATGGAGCTGAATCCAAATTAATGGAAGTGGATGAACCTTCGACCTCAACGGGAGCGTTTAATTTCAGTGCTTTAAAAACAGGTTCCAATAAATGCGGTCCCATGCTGGCCAGCGCTCCATTTCCAAAATTCCACCAGGCACGCCAGGTAAAAGGTGCATAGGCAGAATTGTAATCCATCTCAGCTGAAGGACCCAGAAACAAGTTCCAATCTAAATCCTTGGGCTCTTTCATTTTTTTGTTGGGATAAAACCCACCTTGAGGCCATTGAGGATGTGAGGTCCAGGCATGAACTTCACTAATTTCGCCAATGGTACCCGCCCAGATCAGTTCACAAATTTCACGCACTTCATCACCCGAAGCGCTTTGATTGCCCACTTGCGATACCACATTAAATACCCTGGCGGTTTCGTTCATTCGACGCATTTCAAATATAGAGTGTGCCATGGGTGCCTGTACATAAACGTCTTTTTGAAGCTGCATGGCTGCCATGGCTGCCACGGAATGAGTATGGTCGGGAGTGGCAATAATTACCGCATCGATGTCCTTTTGATTCTCCAGCATCACCCTGAAGTCCCTATATTGTTTGGCATTGCTCCAACGACGAAATGCTTTCTGCCCGTAATCCCAATCTACATCGCAAAGAGCCACAATATTTTCATCCATTAAGTTCGAAAGATTACGAAAACCCACCCCACCAATTCCAATGGCTGCAATGTTTAATTTATCGATCGGTGCCGGATGTCCCAAACCGGAAACCACAGAAGATGGAAGTATGGTTAAAGCAGTCAGGCCACTTACTGATGTTTTCAAAAAATGACGACGAGATGTAGTTTTCAAACTTTCGGACATAAATTGGTTCTTTAATTGAGGTTTTAAAAATAGGAAATATGCGTTGAACTTGAACTACCCTTAACATTAATTTAGAATTAAGCGTAAACCTTAACTAAAGCTGCACCAATCTGGCTATTCATTCCGAAATTACACTTCGATTGAAATTCTCCAATTCCTTATTTTAAAGGATAAACCAGTACAGGAATTTCAGAATTTCGAACCACCGCAGTTGAAGTACTTCCAAACAACATGTGATACAAAATGTTATGCTCATGGTGTCCGCAAATAATTAAATCAACTTCCAATTCTTTCGATTCATCGATGATTACACTTGTAGCAACACCTTCCATAACAATGCCTTCAGCATCGACCCCCTCTTTTTTAACCTTTTCAACATACTGATCCAAGCGAACTTTCTGCGACTTTCGAACTTCATCGTACCCACTATGGGCAAATTGAAAAGAAACATCAAAACCAATGTATTCCGGTAAGGGTGCGATAACATGTAAAAGCCATAACTTGGCCCCATATTTTCTGGCTAAATCCTGAGCTTTTTGAACCAAAATGTCGGTTTGCTCATTTAAGTCGACTCCTAATAATATATTTTTCATGGTCTTTTGTTTTTAATGGTTCAACAATAAATATTTACGTCAGAATATCAAAAACACGTATAGAATTTACGACAAATAATCTGAAGTTCAAATATTTATAATATTAAATTTATCAGAAAAAATGCTTTGTAAAGCTTCTCTGCCCTCAGAAAACAAAAGGAATCCTTATTTTTGTCCATTCATTACAAATTAAATCTTTTCAAGTTATGCAATTGAAATACGGAATGAATCCGAATCAGGACTTTGCCGAAGTCATTGATCCTTCTAATTCTTTTCAGGTTCTCAACGGAAAACCCAGTGTGATAAATGTACTTGATGCTTTGAATTCATGGCAATTGGTGAAAGAAGCCAAAGCGTGTATTGGTTTACCAACAGCCACATCGTTTAAACACGTTACACCATCAGGAGTGGCAGCAGCCATCACTCTATCGGAAAATGAACTGAAGGCCAACCTGGTTAAAATAGAACCATCACCTTTGGCAAGTGCATACATTCGTGCTCGTGGCGTTGATCGACTGGCATCGTTCGGCGATTTTATTGCATTAAGCGATGTGGTGGATGTTGAAACAGCTAAAATCATCAAGAGCGAAGTATCGGACGGCGTAATTGCTCCCGGATATAGTGATGAAGCATTGGAACTATTGAAAGAGAAGAAAAAAGGCGCTTATGTGATCTTCTCCATTGATCCTAACTATATTCCCGAGGAAATGGAATCACGCCAAGTATTTGGAATTACCATCCGCCAAAAAAGAAATATGCTCAACATCACCAAAGATTTTCTGAGCAATGTAGTGACGAAAACCAATCAGATCACCGATAAAATCATCAATGATTTGTTGTTGGGTATGATTACCTTAAAATACACCCAATCGAACTCACTGTGTGCCGTTTACAATGGCCAGGTGATTGGAATTGGCTCAGGACAACAATCCCGCATACTTTGTTCAGGTTTGGCCTTGGGCAAAGCCAATGTCTGGTGCCAGAAACAACAGCTGGATTATTCATTTATGGATGAAACAAGCGGAATGAAACGCACCGAAATGGATCAGTTTATCGAACAGCAGCGCGAACTGCAACTGGGCAATCAAATTGTATTGAATCAATTGGATGGAGTTTGTTTAATTTCGGATGGCTTCTTTCCTCAAACCGACAACATTGAATTGGCGCACAACTATGGCATTAAGTTCATTGCCTCACCAATGGGTTCGATTCGTGATCAGGAAATTATTGAAACTGCCGATAAATACGGAATTACCTTTATCAATACAGGGGTAAGATTGTTTCACCATTAATTGAAGTTAGACAAACGTTCTTCTACAATAGGAAACAAAATGGACATTCATCTCATCCCTAAGGGAAAAAATGAATGTCCGTTTTGTTGTTTAAAGAATCTTTGCAGATTCAATCTGTCCTAACAGTTTATTCAGGAATGTTATACAATTTACATACTTCCTGATAGGTCATTTGTTGCAAATCGATCTCACCATTAGCATCAGGATATGCTGATTTTAAAGCCCTGATTGTACCTGGAATAGCAATAAAACGAAATTTATGTGAATTAAGAGGTTTCGAATTTTTGTCGCTGGTAAACTCTATCACTCCATATTCGTGAATCAAAAAACTCCAGTTGGCATCAACTGCAAATGCAGGTAAGGGACGCACAGAGGTCGATTCATACAAGTCGCCGCTTAACCAAACATAAGCAAGCACAACACCCTGTTCAACAATGTTCTTTGTTAAATCGGGAGCAGATGCTTCAAAATACCAATCTCCGCTTACACCTGACCAACTCGAAGGGGAAAACCATTCGGAATAATAAACTGTGGCATCCTGACCATCCTGACCATCCCGACCATCAAATCCGTCTCGTCCGGGTATACAACTTGTTAAAAACAAGATAAAAAATGTGATGGTGACATACTTTAAAGAAATAAGTGTTTTCATACTACTATTTTTTGGTGGTTATTATCTTCATATTGTTTTATATACAGCCATTTCATCACGCTTACAAAACGAAAGTATGGCATCAATTAATTTATAATCAAGGGTGCTTAGCGACGGATTTTTTCCTCCTTTTCCGTTTCCTTATCAGGTGTTGATCGTTGGGTACTTGTTGGTTTTACTGTAGCTGCAGGTGTGGTCTTTTGGACATTCGTTGCGGGCTTAACTCCCTGTTGCGGATTACGGGTTTCACTTGTTCGGGCAGGCGCAACCGGTTTCGCATTGTCTGTAGCATTAATTGTTCGTTGCTGCCCGGGTTGTGCTGGTCTGGAATCCATTTGTGGAGAGCTTGGTTTCGCAGTGTTCGTTGGAACAGCAGTATTGGGTGTAGCTACACTGCGCTGCTGACCTGGTTGAACAGACCTGTTATCATTTTGAATAGTTGGTTGCGCACTATTGGGTTGCGTATAAGTTCCGGGTGTACTCACATTCCGTTGCTGTCCTGCTGGTGTTTGCCTGTATTCATTCTGTTGACTGCCAGATTGCGAATTAGCAGGTTGAGCATTGCCGGGAGCACTAACACTTCGCTGCTGTGTTGGCTGTGCCTGTCTGTATTCATTTTGAGGTTCGGTTCGTGTACTACCGGGTTGAGTTGCATTACCCGGAGCAACAACGCTACGTTGCTGTGTGGGTTGATTTTGCCGGTATTCATTTTGTTGTGTTGCGCCCCCTTGTTGTGGACGTTCCTGCCTGTTATTCTCTGTTGGCTGTATCGTTCTACCCGATTGATCAGGCGCAGTTCTATTTCCCGTACTTGCAGGGGTTTGCACGTTTGGTGTCCTATCCTGACGATCAGTTCCGGAAGGATTAGCTCCTCGTGGTTGCTCAACATTCCTCCCTTGCGAAGTCCTGTTCACATCATTCACTTCATATACTTTCCTAGGAACCGCCCTTTGTTCCGGATTTTCACTTCGCCTGACTTCAGGTCGATAAATGGATAAACGGCCGTTAGTCATTTCTTGCCCTGGTCGATCGTTTTCCACAATATCAACCGTTCGAACACGATTTCCTGTACTTCGCTGAACCTGTGAACGCGATGGCCCTGAAACATAACTTGTATTTCTTTTCCGATCGGTTTGAGTGGTATTGATTACCCTTGCATTTCGAATCAACCTGTCTTGTTCTTCACGCTGAACACTATAATTCTGAATGTCGTTTCTACCAAAATCCTGATAACGAACAAAAGTCCAATGGTTATAAGCTGAATAGTAGCCCTGTTCAAAGCTCATGCTAATTGATACACCCGGCTGCATTGGTTGCCAACCGTAATAACCATCGTAATTCACCCAGGTTACCCACGAAGGGCCCCAATAATTATCAGGCACCCAAAACCAACCTAAAAAATCGTCATAATCCCAGCGACCATAATGAAAAGGCGCCCAACCCCAACGATAATTTGAGACCCATGTCCAGCCATAGTTGGTATAAAGCCAATGCCCTTTAGTGGAATACGGAACAAAATTTGGTCCTACATCGGGAATCCAAACAAAACCATATTTGGGATAATTAATCCAATCGCCATAGGGACTCAGCTCGTCATAAAATACCTGGAAATTAACATAGTTTTGTTGTGCAGATGCAGTTTTTGGAACAAAAGCCATGGCCATCATGTATCCAAAAAATATAAGCAAATAGTTGAGTTGTGTTTTCATTTTAATAAAGTATTAGTTTCACGGAATAATCAATAAGTATGCCACATTTAATAGGCTACACAAAGTAATACAAGGTACTTAATTATCTGTATTTTTTCATTCTACACAAATTATAAACGTAAACTGCTTATTGCCAATGACATTTAATTCTTAGATATCAACCTCTCCATCCAAACTTTTTGATAAAAGCAGCATTGGTTCGGAAACATATGAATTGCAACAAATGTTCCTCATTTTTTTTCCATAAATCATTAGCATTCGAAAGAAATCCTTGATATTTAACTTGATTCATAGTAAAAAAAAGAAATATATTGTATCTTGACTAATCAAGAAAAAAGAAATCTGATTAACTCGCCCCAGGACAAACTCGATTTAACTTTAACAAAGATTTACTTATGGAAGGTACAGATAACATTTCGGTAGCTAAAATTCAGCTTCAACGAGCAGCTAAATTATTAGAAGAGAATTCCAAACATAGTGGATCGATACCTCCTGACATAGAGGTTTATGCATTAATTCATCAATTGGAAGTTCATCAGATCGAGTTGGAAATGATTAACGATGAACTTCAGGCTGAAAAAGAGCATGCTGAAGCAGTTTCGGAAAAATATGTTGAATTGTATGATTTTGCACCAAGTGGATATTTCACGATCAATAAAACGGGACAAATCATTGACTTAAATTTAAGTGCGGCAGGTCTGTTAGAGAAAGATCGATCGAGTTTAAAAAACAATCTGTTTGCTTATTATGTTTCGGCTGAAACCAAAACTATTTTTAATGATTTTCTCAAAAATATTTTTTCAGGAAGTAAAAAAGAAACCTGTGAAATAGCTTTGTTGAGCGCCTCAAATAAAGCCAAATATGTTCACCTGAGTGGAATTATAAATACCAACGAGGAACAATGTTATGTCAGCGCTGTAGATATAACCCAACGCAAACAAATGGAAATTGAACTTCTTGAAAAAGAAGTTCAATATGAAAACCTTGCTGATGCCGGCCTGGCACTTATATGGAGTTCCGAAACTGATGGTATGCGTACTTATTTCAACCAACCATGGTTCCATTTTACCGGCAAAACACCGGAACAGGAAATGGGCAAAGGATGGATGACTGGTATCCATCCCGATGACCTTGATAATTATGAAAAAAACGTTTTGGCTGCTTTCAAAAATAAAACATCGTATAGTATTGAATTCAGATTACTTCATAGCAGTGGCGAATACAGATGGATACTTGAAAAGGCAACTCCCAACTATAAAATGAGCCTCCGATTTCTGGGTTACATTGGGCAATGTATGGACATTTCTGAGCTCAACAAGCTCAGAAAATTATCCATATAAAAACCAAATAAACAGAAAAAATACATGCCAAAAATAATTCGTCAGGCAAATCGTCAGGTCCTTAACTTAGTTTGAAAAAACCAGCTCTTCACCTTTCAAATCAATTCCAATTGGTATTTCCTTGTTGACCTTGCCCCCAAGAATTTTTTTCGACAGATCGTTCAACACATACTGCTTAAGCACCCGCTTTATTGGGCGTGCACCATACTGCGGGTCGTATCCCACTGAAGCAATCCAATCAATAGCCGATTCGGAAATTTCAATTTGTATTCCCTGATTTTTCAACCGTTCGGCAATTATCTTGAACTGCAAACGAACAATATCGTTAATTTCCTTGCGGCTTAATGGCAGGAACATGATGATATCGTCAATACGATTGAGGAACTCAGGTCGGATGGTTTTTTTAAGTAATTCAAAAACCATCGTTCTGGCTGATTCATACTTCTCATAGCGGTTGTCTTCGTTCATTCCCTTAAACGTCTCCTGAATCAGCTGCGAACCAATGTTGGAAGTCATGATGATGATGGTATTGGTAAAATTGACCAATCGACCCTTGTTATCCGTTAACCGTCCATCGTCAAGCACTTGCAAGAGTACATTGAATACATCGGGGTGTGCCTTTTCAATTTCATCGAACAGAATGACGGAATAGGGTTTGCGGCGAACCGCTTCGGTTAGTTGGCCTCCTTCGTCGTAGCCAACATATCCGGGAGGCGAACCAATGAGTCGTGTAACAGAAAATTTCTCTTGATATTCGCTCATATCAATACGCGTCATCATGTTCTCATCGTCGAAGAGGTATTCTGCCAGTGCCTTAGCCAGTTCGGTTTTTCCAACACCGGTAGTTCCCATAAAAATAAATGATCCAATGGGGCGTTTTTCATCCTGCAATCCCGCACGACTCAAACGTACGGCATTTGCCAAAGCGCTGATCGCTTCGTGCTGTCCTACCACACGTGCCGAAAGTTCATCTTCCAATTTCAGTAATTTCACGCGCTCGCTTTCCATCATTTTGGAAACAGGAATACCTGTCCAACGGCTCACCACTTCAGCAATATCGTCGGCATCTACTTCCTGTTTGATCAAGGAACTCTTTTTCTGTTTAACTGTTAGTTCCTGCTGAAGTTTTTCAATTTGTTCCTCAGCCTTTTTTATTGAACCGTAGCGAATTTCGGCCACTTTGCCATAGTCTCCCGCACGCTCAGCCTGTTCGGCCTGATATTTGAAATCTTCAATATCCTGTTTATTTTTCTGAACACCATCAATCAATCTTTTTTCGGTTTCCCATTCAGCACGGAAACGTGAACGCTCTTCCAGTAAATTGGCCAATTGTTCTTCAAGGCTTTTCAGTTTTGAATGGTCGTTCTCCCGTTTGATGGCTTCACGTTCAATTTCCAACTGCATTATTTTGCGTTCAATTTCGTCGAGCACCTGTGGTACTGAATCAATTTCAAGACGCAGTTTTGCAGCCGCTTCATCCATTAAATCAATGGCTTTATCGGGTAGAAAACGATCCGTAATGTAACGGTGCGAAAGCTCCACTGCCGAAATTAAGGCTTCATCTTTAATTCTTACTTTATGGTGATTTTCGTAACGCTCTTTTAATCCACGCAAAATGGCAATGGTACTCAATGTGTCAGGTTCTTCGACCATAACATGTTGAAACCGACGTTCCAATGCTTTATCTTTTTCGAAATATTTCTGATACTCACCCAAAGTGGTTGCTCCAATAGCCCGGAGTTCTCCACGTGCCAATGCAGGTTTTAGGATATTTGCTGCATCCATGGCCCCTTCGCTTTTACCGGCACCAACCAGGGTATGAATTTCATCGATAAAAAGGATGATCTCTCCATCAGCTTTAATCACTTCATTTACCACTGATTTTAAGCGCTCTTCAAATTCACCCTTGTATTTGGCTCCCGCAATCAATGCACCCATATCGAGTGAAAAAATAAGTTTCGATTTTAAATTTTCAGGAACATCGCCTTTAAAAATTCGTTGCGCCAGTCCCTCAGCGATGGCTGTTTTTCCGGTGCCGGGCTCACCTATTAAGATGGGATTGTTTTTGGTACGTCTGGAAAGTATCTGCAATAAACGACGAATTTCATCGTCGCGACCGATCACCGGATCGAGTTTACCTTTTCGAGCCTGCTCAACCAGATTAATGGCAAAACGCCCCAATGCATTATACTGATCTTCGGCTGATTCACTTTCAACTTTTGCGCCCTTCCGCAAATCAACAATGGCTTCTTTCAGCTCTTTTTTGCTAAATCCACTGTCTTTCATTAATCCAGACACAGTATCACCGGCTTCAAGTAAACCCAATAAAATGTGCTCAACTGAAACAAACTGATCCCCCATGTCGGAAGCATATTTGATGGCCTTTTGAATAGCTGTATTTGAAGAATTCGACAAAAATGGCTGACCGCCAGTCACTTTCGGATATCCATCAATAATTCTTTCCAAGGCCAAATTCATGGTTGTACTATTGATTCCCAATTTGTTAAACAAAAAACCGGTTATGTTATCTGCTATTTCTTGTAAAGCTTTTAAAACATGGCCCGTTTCAATCGCTTGCTGGCCTTTTGCCGAAGCAATTTGTGATGCCTGATTTAGCGTATCACGACCTTTTATGGTGAAATTATTTAAATTCATTTGTTTGGAATTTAAGTTTGATATTATTCTACATTATCTTCAATAAGGTGTCTCGCTTCAATAATTCATCCAATGTCTTAATTCAGAAACAATGACTTGAATAAGCAAAATGAAGAGGCAGAAATGTCTGAATAGTCACTGTTTAGATGAAAAAATGACAGTAATCAGAGGGAATAATTTTACACAATTGAAAAAATACAAGTAAATGTTGATTCCATTTTAAAGCTCCATTCGATTAACCAATACATTAGCCGCAATTCAAAAAATCGATAATAGTGGCATTTACAATTGAAGATTAGCGGGAATTACCTATATTCATTGTCAATAATATCGGGATAATTCAGTTAGCGTACTCATTCCATCCTGAATGAGCAACTCAAACAATTGCATTAGCCTGAAATACTTGCTTATTTAATTAACGACCCATGTATCCAAAATATATTTATCTTATTCTACTTTTCATTGTCAATTTTCAGCTTACAGCTCAAAGGAAATTGGATTTCGAAAAACTCACCATGGATAATGGTTTGTCGAGTAGCAGTGCCAACGCGATTATTCAGGATAGAAATGGCTTCATATGGATTGGAACATGGAATGGTTTAAACCGCTATGACGGCAAAGAGGTCAAAATTTATCAGCCAATTTTCAGAGATTCCAGTTCCCTATTAAACCGTGAAATAACAGCTCTTCTTGAAGACAATGACGGAATAATATGGATAGGTACTTCCCTTGGATTAAGCTCCCTGGATCCAATTACCGATCATTTTGTACACTATAACTTTAATTATCTGGTGACTGCAATTTATCAGGACAACGAAAAACAATTGTGGATAGGTACGGAACAGAACGGATTATTTCATTTCAACGAAAGAACGCAAGAATTTGACCACTTTCTGGACAATGAAACCATATATGTTTTTTTGGAAGACTCACGGAAAGAATTCTGGATTGGAACCAATAACGGACTCATCAACTTTAACCGACAATCAAAACGCTATCAGCGTTACCTTAAAAATCCAAGAAACCGATCCGGTTTCAATGAGCAGTATCCCGTTGTTGAAGATATGAAAGAATCGAAAGACGGATATTTATGGGTAGCCTGTAGCAATGAAGGTGTTTTCAGGCTAAAGTTTCCGGTCGACATGGAAAAAGTAAAAGTTACTGATTATACACCACGTGAAAGTGCAGGCAAGCGAAATCATTTGTTACCCAACCATCTGGAGTTTGATTGTAAAGGAAATCTTTGGGTTGGAACATGGGGAAATGGTGTATATATGTACAATGAAAGTGATCTGCAAACAGAACATTGGCTTGGACAGACTACAAACTACCGATACAGTATAACGAATCCTTACAGTCTGGGTGGTGATGATTACATTAAGGAGATTTATGCCGACAAACATGGGCAAGTATGGATTGCAACCTCCATAATTAGCATCAACAATATCATTGCAAATGGCATTACACGTTACAATACTCAAAGTTTTGACGATAATCTACTGAAAAACTCAAGGATTTCCACTTTAGCACACCAGCGCGATGGTGAACTTTGGGCGGGGACGAACGACGGAATCTTATGCTATGAATATCAAAATCAAGTCTATCGGCTTAAAAAAAGTTATACCAATCAACAACTCAATCGATCGACTGACAGGGTACCTGAAGGAATAAATTCCATCTTATTTGACGCGAATGAAAATCTTTGGATGGGCACCCTTAACGCCGGCTTACTTTTTCATCCCAAACAGTCCGATGGAAATTATCACAGCGATCGGGTAATTTCACTCAATGCCTCTACAAGTCCTACTATATTCACCAACAGTGTCAATCAAGTTGCTGCTTCAAAGTTGATCGCGAATGCTGCATGGCTGGCAACCAATCAAGGATTGATATTTTGTCGTTACAATGGAAAAGGACTTGAAGTAAAACGCATCCTTTCGTTGAATGAGAACAATAAGCTTTCCCATCAGATGATACGCACCGTTGCTGAAGACGAAAATGGTTTGGTCTGGATAGGTACTCAGAATGGGCTGGATTGTTACGACCCTACCGCAAATACAATTGAAAACTTCCAATACTCTCTAACCAACTTAAATTCAATCAATAACAACATCATCAACACCATTTATGTCGATGGGGACAACAAGGTATGGGTGGGGACAAACTCTGGAATCAATAAAGCTGTTATTAAAACCGATTCATTAAACAATAGAAGCATATCATTCAAAGCATTTAATGAAAACAGCTACCTGAACAGCGAAATTATTCTAAATATTGTTGAAGACGATCAGAAGAAATTATGGTTAGGCGTATACAATGGAATCATCAAATTTGATCTGGAAAGCGAAAAAGTTGAAAATGAATTATTTGTTAAAGAGTATCGTCGTGTAAGCATTGAGCGACTTTCCTGTTGTAAACAAATTGATGGGAGCTTCATTTTTGGCGGAGGCAATGGTTTCTTATCTTTTCACCCCAAGGAAATTGGAGTGACCAACGATATTCCTGAAGTGCAATTGACCAATCTGATGATTTTTAACAAGACCGTTTCGATTGGTGACACCATTAATAAACAACTTGTCTTAAATAAGTCGATTACCTACACCGATACCATTGTATTAAACCATAAACAAAAGGTTTTTTCCCTGTTCTTCTCTGTAATGGATTTTAGTGCGCCCGAAGAATGTGAATTTGCCTATATCCTTGAGGGGTTTGACGAAGACTGGAACTATGTAAACGCAAGAAGATCTGCCACCTATACCGATATTCCTCCAGGCACCTATACATTTAAAGTGAAAGGATGCAATAGTTCCGGCGTTTGGAATAATGTTCCCCGAAGTTTAAAAATAATTATCTCTCCGCCTTGGTGGAAAACCATTTGGGCCTATTTGGTATACGTAGTTATTATACTGGGATTACTCTATTTCTTTAAAGAATATTCCATTGTAGAAGCCACTGAAAAAGGTCGCTTGATTATTGAACATATGAAAGTTGAAGAGGAACATCGAATGAATGAATTAAAATCTCAGTTTTTCACCGATGTCACCCATGAATTCAGAACACCGCTCACCCTGATTCTTGGTCCGGCAAAAGAACTCATGAATAATTCAAAACTTGACGCCTATTCATCAAAGCAAGCCGATCTGATCAAACGAAATGCACATAAACTACTGCAATTGGTGAATCAATTGATGGAATTCAGAAAGGTTGAAAAAGGAAAAATGGAACTAATGCCCATCGAGTCAGATATTATTGTACTCACTGAAGGCCTCTATGAATCATTTAAACCAATGGCCGAATCGAAAGCGATTGATTTTAAAATCATCTGCAAGCAAGCGGAAATTCGTATCAGTGTAGACCAGGAGAAGTATGAAAAAATTATTTACAATCTGGTATCCAATGCCTTTAAATATACCGAAGATGGTGGTCAGATTACAGTTAGGGTTGATGTTGAAGAAGGAACCCATGAGAACAAAGTTTTGATCATTCAGGTATCCGACACTGGAATTGGCATTGCAGATGAGCACAAGTCACGCATTTTTGAGCGCTTCTTTCAGGCCAATCAAAAACGCACCCAGAGTACCGGAGGAATTGGGCTCTATTTAACCAAGGCACTTGTAGAATTGCACGGAGGAACGATTGAATTTGAAAGTGAATTGGGAAAGGGTAGCTTGTTTAAAGTAAGGCTTCCCGACAATAATGAAAACTATCGGTCCAGTATATCATTTCCAACGTCGAACGAAGAGACTGAAAGTTTGGATAAAGCGAACCAAGAAGTGGATAGTGAGGTGAGTTCTGATGGCATGATTAAAAATGCAGATGCCAATGCACCTTGTATTCTCATTGCCGAAGATGATATTGATTTAAATGATTTTCTGGTCACGGGGCTCTCTCCCATTTTTAACGTCATTGCAACCTTTAATGGTCGTGATGCGCTTGATCAGGCCCGTAAGCAACATCCTGACATCATACTTACCGACATCATGATGCCTGAAATGGATGGTTTTGAACTCTGCAAAATATTGAGAAAGGATTTGTCAACATCACACATACCTGTTGTTTTTTTGACGGCTAAAACCATGAAGGAAGATGAAATAAAAGGTTTAAAACTGGGTGCTGTCGACTATGTATATAAACCATTCAATTTAGTATCGCTCAGGCTAAAAATTCAGAATATCCTTGAAAATCGAAAACACATTCATGAACGAATGCGGGCGAATCAACTGCTGGAACCTGAAATCATAGAACTGTCATCGCTGGATGAAATATTCCTTAAGGATGCCATGAATGCTGTAAATAAATACCTCGATGATTCCACATTCGATGTGGAAAAGTTCAGTCAGGAAATAGGGATCAGTACCAATCAGGCCTACCGTAAAATAAAAGCACTAACAGGTCAAACCGCTAAAGAATTTATCCGGAACCAACGATTAAAAATAGCGGCTTCAATGCTGCTCCAAAAAAAACGATCGATTTCTGAAATCATCTACATGGTAGGTTTCTCAAGCCCTTCGTATTTCACGCGCTGTTTTAAGGAATATTACGATTGTACTCCTAAAGAATACATCGAAAACAATTCGATCAGCGAAAAAGACCGTTAAAGACAGGCACTGAAGAAGGCATTATGTAACAATAAGGAGTGGGAAATTTATGATAATGTAACTCAAATTATATTATGAAAAAAAAATCAATTGAATTCTGAAGCCATGAGTGAATATTAGGTGGACAAGATCTTTAAAAAAAGAAACCGGCAAAAATACCGGTTTCATTACTAATCAAAATCTAACTAACCTAAGAACCCTAATAGCCAGGGTTTTGATAATCTTGTTTCTCTTCGTCTGTCATTTGCATACCATCCAACTGACTTTGGGGTATAGGACGGAGATATAAGTAGGATTGAATGTCGCGGGTAAATGTGACAGCATTATGATCGCCTTTAGTTGCTGAAGCAATTTTATAACTTCCTGCAAGTTCTGCCCATTTTTGGGTACGGGCCAAATCATACCAGCGGAAACCTTCGCCATAATATTCTCGTGAACGTTCGGACAAGATATAATTGATATCTATTGTTGCTGGTGTCGCTTCGACCATCGCCGCGCTGTTATCTTCAATTTTAGTTGCATTTTGTGCCCTGTCGAATTTCCACTTCCCTGCACGTGCCCGAATAACATTGATCAATTCCCTTGCATTTTTACCTGATTCTGTTGTTGCTCCCATTACTGCTGCTTCGGCTGCTATAAAGTATAACTCAGAAAATTTAGCAATAACAAAAGGACGGGTAACCGCAGCATTGGGCTGACCTAAGCCACCGGCATTGTCGGTACGATATGTACTCATTTTCCATGTACCAGGATATGTTACACGGCTTGTGCCGCTTAAAGCGATTACAAAATCGGCTCGATCCGGAGTTGTTCCTCCTCCAACATTACTTTTTCCGGCACCCGAGGTATATGTAATAGGTAAACCAAGTTCATCGGGTACGAATGAAAGAATTGCATCGCCAGGATATACTTTTAGACCGTTAGCTCCATAATAAAATTCAGTTGGGTCTAAATTTTTGGGCCAGTTGCCACGATATACCGTCGTAAACGTTCCATCAAACCTTGAATCGTCAGTTTTATTTGCAAAAGTTGTTTCAAAAACATTTGCTACAGGAGCCATACGAGTCCATGGACGGCCCAAATCCTGAGATGCCTCACGCAACACACTACTAATTGCCGAAGTTAGTGCTTCTTCTTTATAGCTTCTTATTTCTGTATAGTTCCATGTCATCATCCAAGCTGCAAAATTATCGGCGTTGCCTCCTCCACTGTATGTAAGACTTGCACCGTTGTATTTTTCACTTGCCTCTGTATGGTCAGCATAAAAAAGAATCTCATTATTGCCATCGTTTTCACCAAGATTTACTTCGTAAAAAGTAGGCATCAAACCATAAGGGCCTGGGTTTTCGATGGCTGCTGTTGCAACATCGTAAGCTTGTTGAAAATACCATTGTGCGTTGTGCCCGTCAGGATCATTACGGTCACTGGCAGGATAGGTTGGAATGTTGTTTGGATTTTGAAGCCACCAACCGTATGTGAGGTATGCTTTTGACAAGAAAAGGCGTGCAACTGTTTTGGTAACCGTTCCTGTTAAACGACCTGTTTCAGGTAAATCGTTTATTGCAGTTAATAAATCTGGGAATATGGCTTTAGTATAGACCTCAGGCACAGTGTTTCGTACAGAGGTTCGAGTAGCATTTGTATTGAATTTTAGCTCTCCTGCTCCCAAGTCAATAGGCACTCCGCCAAATGTTTGAACCAATACGAAATAATCGAATGCCCTAAAGAAACGGGCTTCTGCAATCAATGATGCATTTAGGCCAACTTCAGTGGCATTTTCAATAATACCGCTTGCCGTATTAATTGCAGGGAATGCATTTCCCCATATTGTTCCAATGCCTCCGTTTTGATCAGAGGTAATATTTCCCTGACCACTAATATCCATGATCTTGAAGTTTAAATCTGCACTCTGGGCATAGGTTGCTTCATCGGTTCCTGTAACTCCTGAGTTATAAACATATGCATTCCCATAGATATAACGCAGGTGTGCATAAAGTGAAGTCAGACCTCCATTAACGCCTTGTTCTGTTTTGAAAAATCCAGGCTCAAATACACTACGTGGTTGTTCTTCCAAAATATTTGAGCACGCCATCATGAACAAAGTCAAGACGGATGCACCTATTAATGTTTTTATATTTATACGTTTCATTGTATTTCTATTTAAAATGTCAAATTAATACCTACTACGTAATTCCGAGTCGATGGTGCGTTATATGCAACTGTAAGGATGCGGCTTTTATATCCACCTGTTGCAATATTTTGGTCACCATAAGAGTTGGTTTCAGGATCCAAGCCCATTTCTTTGTTGAATTCAGAGAACATCACAAATGGATTTTGTACAGTAAAATACATGCGCATATTAACTCCTGCATCTTTAAGTAAAGACCTTGAAAAGTCGTATCCTAGTGTTATGTTGCGTAATTTAAGGTACGATCCATCGAAATACCCGAGGGTACTTGCATATTTGGGATTATCGCCACTCAGAATTGCTGCCGGATTTGGATATTTGGCATCAGTATTTTCAGGGGTCCAGTAATCGACTTTAATGTTCCCTCTACGGCCGGTCATTAAATTAAGGTAGCTCGATCCGGAATTTAATGTACTCACAAGCAATCCTCCTTTTTGGAAACTACCAATAAGGCTCAAATCAAACCCTTTGTATGATAGACGTGTATTGAATCCTCCCTGGAAATCGGGATCTACATTCATAATTTGCCGATCATCGGCTCCGATTTGTCTTACTGGTGTACCATCTTCGTTGTATTCTCCGGTATACTCAACTTTTATTGAGCCAATAATATCGTTATCAGCGCCAGGTTCCAGAATTGTACGGTATGGATCGTCTTGCTGCCATAATCCGATTTTTTTATAATCATAAATAGCATTGATGTTATACCCAACAAACCAGGCATTGCCTTCATCTCTGGTTTGACCAGAAGCAAGAGCGATAAGCTCGTTATGGTTTGAATAAAAGTTCAAGCCTGCTTCCCAGGTCCAACCATCAACGTTGTCGAGAATAACACCATTAAGTGATAATTCAAGCCCCTTGTTTTGTGTTTCTCCAATATTGGCAGTATAACTGCTAACACCTGATGTCTGAGGTAAATCAAGCCCCAAAAGAATATCCTTTGTGTTTGTCACATAATATTCAACGGTACCAGATAAACGGTTTTTCAGGATACTGAAATCCAAACCAAGGTTTGTTGTTTGGGAATATTCCCAACCCAGATCAGGGTTAGGCAGCTCTGTTACATAATAACCTGTTGCAAAGGTTGATCCAAAATTATAGTCTCTCGAAGACAATTTTCCAAGGGTTTTGTATGCACCAACGGACTGATTGGAAGTTTGTCCGTACCCAACTCGAATTTTCAGCCTGTCGATTATAGAAACATTCTTCATAAATGTTTCGTTATGTAAATTCCAACCAACAGAAACGGCCGGATAAGTATGCCATTTATGACCTTCGGCCAAGCGTGATGACGCATCGGAACGAATGGTTGCAGAAAGCATATATTTTTCGTTGTACTCATACATGACACGTCCCATATAGGAAATCAAACCTGTTTGGGAATAACTGCCATCACTGGTTTTAATTTCACCAAGGGATTGTCCAAGGTAGTAGTATTGTAAATTAGGAGCAGGAATACCTTTGGCCGATGTGCCAGAGCTGAAATATGTGCTTTGGTCTGCCTCGTAAAGGGCCACTACATTTAATCGGTGTTTACCAGCAAACATGCGGTCGTATGTTAACAAGTTCTGAATATTCCAGTGATAGTTGTTGGCATTGCTAATTGAAGCAGACGATTCAGTTTCTGGATTGTTGCTGCCAATACCTTCGGCGGTATACCTTCCTTTATGGTCTTGCATAAAATCCAAGCCCAGCGTAATACTGTATTTCAAGCCTTCAACCCATGGAATCTGCACTTCGCCAACTACAGAGTTGTAGGTTGAAAACCCCCTGCTTTGACTTAACCATTCATCCTCCAAGCCTTCAATTACATCTCTGGTTATGGTAAATTGGTCATCCAATGGCATTTTTATAGATCTTTTAAAGGTGCCATCTTCATTATAAGGATTGGCTATTGGCGACATGCTTAAAATACCATATAGCCCAATTTGGTCACCTTCCTGCATGCTATAGTTGCTATTTGAATTGAATCCTACCTTGATATACCTTCCAATTTCCTGATTAATTGAACTGCGAAGGTTATAGCGAGAGAATTGATTGGTTGGAATAACTCCCTGTTGATTAAGGTAACCAATTCCGAAGCTATAACTACCATTAGCTGTACCACCTGAGAGGCCAACATCATGGCTCATTTGGTGACCATTCCTGTATAATAAATCCTGCCAATCGGTATTTACATCATCTGATTCATCTTCGCCATTTGAATATCTGCCTGATGCTGCACGCAAGGCCACAAACTCAGGACCATCCATCATCGGAAATTTTGCGAAAACTTTGTCGACACTTGAGCGTCCATTGTACGTTACTTTCGCTGTTTGACCTTTTAAACCTTTGTTGGTTGTAATCATAATAACTCCATTAGCACCACGTGAGCCATAGATGGCCGTTGCAGACGCATCCTTTAAAATATCCATGCTTTTGATATCACTGGTGCTGATTTCATTAATTGAACCTACAAAAGGCACACCGTCAAGTACGATCAAGGGGTCGTTGCTTGCAGTGAGCGAGCGTGTTCCTCTGATACGAATTTGTAAGGTTGAGCCTGGCCGGGTTGACGTTTGAGATAATTCCACACCGGGCAATCGTCCTTGTAAGGCTTGTGTGAAATTGGTAGCAGGAACATCGCGAAGTGCATCCCCGCCAATTGAGGCTACCGAGCCTGTAACTGCCTCTCTGCGTTGTACTCCATAACCAACAACGACAACTTCATCCAAGTCGGAAACATTGGCCTGAAGTATAACATTTACTACTGATTTTCCTGCTACTTCTATTTCCTGTTGTTCCATGCCAACAAACGAGAAAATAATGATTCCATTTTGATCGACATTCTTAAGTGAATATGTCCCATCGGGTGCTGTAACGGTACCATTAGTCGTTCCTTTTATGATAACTGTAACACCAGGAATTGGATTACCTGTTTGATCATTTACAGTCCCCGTTACGGACGCGGACTGAGCAAAGATCGCTACAGAAATAAATAACAAGGGCAACATAAAAAGTACCCTTTGAAATGATCTGCGTTTCTTCATAGTTTTAAATTTAAATGTTAGCTATCTGAATTATTTTCAGTGTTAATTATCTTATAAAATGTCAATTAAGCGCTGTCATCTTTCTATACTTTATGAGCAAAAGAATACCTCCCAAGAGCATTGGTCGATCAACCTCCACTCTTGTTAAAATGCTGAATATGCAAAGCCTGAAACAGACTCAATCTATTCAAGTCATACTATATTTTTATTATCTTTTGTAAGGTGATTTTACTCCCGGCTTTAATTCTCAACAAATAAATACCTGAATGATAATTTGACATATCAACACTAGCAGAAGGTTTCTTTTCATTACGGTGCAGTAATTTTTCACCTACGTTATTGTATATGAAAAGTTCGAATGGAGAATCAACATGATCAACCATTAATAGATCGGATACCGGATTAGGGTATATCTTGATAAATGGGTTCAATTCAACTCTATTTGAAGAAGCGATGCAATTAATTGCATTACCACCAGCATTCTGCACATCAGCTAATTGATTCGTAATCCAAAGTTTATCCAATTTCGCACCATCCTCGCGATAAGCGATGGTTAAAGTGTGGGTTCCAACGGACAAACTATAACTTGCAGAAAACTGGTGCCATTGCCATGTAGCTGAAGTAATTCCGTTCCACATGCTAAAAGAACCCTTGTCAATCTTCATCCAAAATGAATCATCGTTCGGGCCGGGACAAATTAAACGGGCCAATAAATTGTAAACTCCCCCTTTTTCAATTTCAAATGTATAGGTTAACCATCCGGATGAATCAGGGGAGGCACTGGCGGTACTATTGTTACCGGATTTTACAGTTACGAATTTTCCATTCGAAGCATTATTATCGGTTTCAACCTCCCATAAAGAACCTACAGTACCACATTCTGCTTCGATCCAAACGCCGGTATCAGCTATCACATTTATTACTATTTCATCTGAATCGGTTTGGCCATCCTTATCGGTAATTGCAAGGGTTATTATATGTTTTCCGAGCGTTAGGTTCACAATTGCTGTTTCCCCTTCTGCAATTTGAACCCCATTTTCGATCCAACTGTACGATTCTATCCTGTCGCCAAATGAGACACTATTGGAAGCATTAAGTTTTACAGCAACACTCCCTGTATTTTCTATATCGATCAAGGTTTGATCGTCGCCGGCTCCTGCATAAAGTGTGCGCGTGTTTTCTATTTCTGTAAACAAATCGAGGTTGACCGATTTTCCCAGCAACTCATAACCATCGACATTGGGGTGCAACCAATCGTTCGAATATTTTGCCAATAATTTACTGTGGTCGTTCGGATCGCGTATGGCTTTGTCGAAATCGATGCAAGCATCAAAATTATCTGGAGTGCGAATCCATTCGTTCACTTCATTTCGAACAATATCGCGAGCTTCGGAATAATGACCGCTACCCTTGAATGGGGTAATCGTTGCACCGTAGACTTTAATATTTAAGGCATGGGCATCATCAACCATCTTCTTGTAGGTACCTGTAATTTTTGATGCAGAAGCTCCTCCGGCTATGTCGTTAGTCCCATAAAATATGATAATCCAACGCAAGCCAGACTGACTTAAAACATCATTGTTAAAACGGCTGGCACCTGTTGTGGGATTAGTGCCTGACACATTGGTTCCACCAATACCCAGGTTAAGCACACCAATTTTTTCGGTTCTCGGATCGTCGAGCAATTGCTCCGAAAAAATGTCAGTCCAACGGTTTTGTAAACCTCCCGATAAGCCGTAACCGTCGGTTATTGAATTTCCAATAATTGCCACACTGCCTGCACTATCGGGTGCCAGAACTTCAATGGTATTAATATGAAACCAATGTGCCGTTATGACCGAACCACCAAAATCATCTGCAGTGAAATGGTCACCTTCCTTGATATAGGAATCGGTACGAGAAGCAACATGACTTGTAATATCTGCATTTGATGCAGTCTGTCCGTAGACAATGGTTATCGCAACACGCATACTTGGTGTTAATGCAAAAGCAACCGGGTCGGAAGTTACATCGGAATAGGCATTCATTGTGACTGTCTGGTTACCGTTGAATTGCAATGGTGTAATGGTTGAAGCATTAACTGAACTCCCTCCTTTCGAAACTGCAATGTTTACCGATTTTATGGTAACCGGTGTTGAGCAGGTTTTATTGGTAAATTTTACACGCAAACTATCACCACCAATCGATACCCGTACAATTTGCCGCAAAGTATTGTTGGCCAAATAGGGTGATGGGGGCGTATTGTTTGTACCTGCAGCATAGTTGGCACAACTCCAGCTACCTACCCAAATTTCGGACTGCCCCTTAGTAGTAAAGCCACTAATAAACAGAACAATAACTAAAAAAGTAAATTTGATTTTTTGCATTATTTGCTTCGTGTTGACTGATAAAGTCATATTTTGCTTATTTCAAATTCTACTTTGACAGATTCAAAAATTGGATTTAGGATTTAATCTGTCAAAGTAGAACTAACTGAGAAGATGATTATATTTATTCTTTTATAATCCGTTTAGAAACAGAAATATTATCGGAGTTGGTTAATTTAACCAAATAAAGACCTGCATTAATACCTGTTGTTTCTACTGTAGCTTTGTTACTGTTTACAACTGTTGAATTCAGTATCCTTCCATCAAGACTAACAATTTCGATTTTGTTTAATCCCTGCATTTCCACAGTAATCGTATTTTTCACCATAGTAGGATAGACCGAAGCATCAAATAAATTTCGATTGTTAAAGATGCCAGTGTTGTCTTCCAGGTTTCCGGTTAAATAAGCAACCTCATTTAAAAATACCTTCATTGCTTCATCGGTATATGCCGAATAATTAAACGGCGTTGCTCCACTAGCATCACAATCCATCCCCATGAAAGTTCTTGGGCCTGCTGGTTCATCAACCGCTCCATCATAAAACTCTACACCTGCTTCAAAGCGAACAAAGACAGGACGATAATTTCCGCTTGTAATTTCAGCTAACATAACAGTACCGTTACCTCCATCTTCGGCCTCAATTGTATTGTATGCACCAATCCACCAACCCGAAGAAAGGTCAATATTTGCAAATACAGGATCATCGCCTTCAAGCACCTCTACCTCTACAACATCTTCCGATCCAAACTCACCGCCACCAACACAATCAGCAGAATTGAACCAATTCATGCGAGTATTTCGTAATGCCCACATGTTTCCTGTCATTATTGGAGCTTCAATGCTGTTCCAGATTTGTTTTTTAGGATCCTGGAAATTTGTACTTCCAACTGCCCGTCCAATGTAAACCAGATCGGCAGTGTTCAAAGTTTCCATTTGTTCATCACTTGCTGTTGTGATGTCGATAATGTCAAACAAGGTAATTTCGTACCCGGCTTCTTCAAGAATAGCTACAGTTTTTAAATCTGGATTTTCACCTGTTTCAGAGTCAACTGTCGTTGGAGTGTAAACAAAAACAATGTTCATTCCTGCAAATAAATTTCCTGTAACCAGCAAAACAAGGAATAAACCAACTGCGATTCCCTTTGTGTAAAAATTTGTTTTCATAAATTTAATTTTAGATTTAACGATTAATAATTAATGGTTGGTTAGATAAAACGTACATGTACTATCATTTAGCAAAGAATACTTTTCGACATCTTGACCAAGGTTGTGTTTACATTGTAAACTACCTCCTTTCAATCTAACCTTTGATTATTTGTGTACTATATTTTACTATTTATCTTGTTCATTTGTAATTTATTACTTCATTATTGGAAGAATGGGCTTTTTAAACGAGCCTCAATGAAATCCGAAATTTCTTTATGGCTGGTTTTATTATGGAACCCAAAAATACAAAAGGCATCGGTACCAGTGTAGGCGCGTTTATCTTCATCCCTACCGAAGCTGAAAATCACCATGTTTTCACCCTGCCGCCAGCCTTCGTCACCTGCTAATTCAGGTCCGGTGTTTTTAACTCCAACGTAAAACACTTGTGTGTCCCTGGGGTCGCTATCGGCCAGGTAGAAAAAAGGTGATGGAAATTTATTTCCAAATTCTGGATTCAAATAGCCAAGGCCACCTTCAACACATTCATAATGAATTCCATCTTTTAGCACGTAGTAATCTTTCTCAACTGATGCATCCTGTTCGCCACCAATTGGACCTTCAAATAAAAAAGCATATTTATCATCGGCTTTTATAATCTTAATAGCTGCATGAGTTGGGAAGAAATGATATTCAATTTCATATTTATCGTTGGCACTTCTCAATGTTAAATGATCACCTTCAAGTTTCTCATTGAAATGGATTTTGTTTCCGTTTTCATCAACCCACCAAGAACTTGAGTTACTACCGCGTTGTGGATGGTTGAAATTACCTTCACCAAAATTTGGCCAGCCACGATATTCGTGGCGGCCTCCTCGATTCGATGATTTGTTGTAACCACGATCGGCATCGTTTCCAATCCAGTCGTTCCCGGCTTGATCAAATGCACTACTGAATCCGGTCATTCCATTGGTTTCGCCATTTTCGAAGTACCAGGTTCCTCCGGCAGTTGCAATTTTCCAACACATATTATCAAAGTGTTTCACTTTGGTAACTACAACATTTTTAGGGAATGGAACAAAAGGGCTACCCTCAACAGGCAATTCATTTTCAATAGAAGCTGCTTTTTCACCTGCAACGTTAAGAATTATGCGACGGTATGCATAAAGGTTTGGTTCACCATCATCATGAATTTCAAGTATAATATGTATTGCCGTACCTGTTGCATCTTTCGGGATATTAATGGTTGAAACCGAAGCTGTTTGATTTGAAATTTCAACCTGCCCATCAAATGAACCAGGCTCCTTGTAATAAATCCAATTGTAAACCAATTCATCATCGTCAGGGTCTGATGATCCATCAGCGCTTAGTTTAATTATAGCACCGGCTTCAACATCCATTTTCAATACATTTCTGGTTTTATCGCCATTCAAAACTGCAACAGGGTGGTGGTTGGCAGCTTCATAATTAGGAGTAATACTCCAGTCCATGCGGGCAGCAAAATCGTTGTTATAACCTTTTTCCCACATTCTGATTGAATTTCCACTATCGGGCGTATTGCCATACATTAAATAGGGATCGTATTGTGTTTCACCATCTTCCTGAATTTTATGCACTTCGGACATACTGCGAATGCCTTCTTGTTTTACAAAGCTGAAACGGCCACCCCAGCTTCCCTGGTCTATTTGTTCGGGATCGTTTAAGCCATTCGGATATACATGCATAAATGCAGGTGTATCACCTTCGGTAGCCCATTTTGTATCGGGGTAAGCTGCTCCAAGCGGACCATGACTCTGAATGTCATTCTTTTGATAGTCACCATTTTTAGGTGGCTGCCAATTGTAAACTTTGGTTGCGCGTATATAGAAAACCTGAGGAAAGTTTTTGGCTATCCAGGCTCCGGCATCGTCTTGCCCTAAAATATCGAACAGCCTAAGTTTACTAAGGAACTTTTCTAACTCCTCTGAAGAGCGGGTCTCCCGCACTTTCCAGATGGCTTGTGCAATGTTGTTCATTCCGCCCCAACCCATTACCCAAACCGGGCGTGGATCGTCTTTATCAACCGCGGCAATAATTAAATCAGAACCAGGACTGTCTTTGCCATTGCCTACATCGCCCATGCCATAGCCGGTTTGCCCCATTACTGAAATCGACCTCAAATAATCAGGAGTGGGGAAATCTTCGGCATGAATCATTAAGTTAGGATACGCTTTTTCATAAGCATCAATAAGCTCATCAAGCATTATGGTATTGCTTTGGTTTTTACGCCAACAACCTGTTGAGACAATCAATCCTTCGATTTCGAATTCGTTGGCAGATACCAACTGGCGTACCATGGATTGTTGGTCGTCGGGGTCAGCACCCAGGTCGGTAGTGTTAATTACACGAGGTTTATAGCTAATGTTTTTGTCGGCTTCTGTGCAAGCAACCGATAATACAACCAAGGTTAAAATTAGCGTGAATATCTTCATTTTATAAGTTATTTTACTTCTCGTTTATAGTTATTTTCCAATCCTGCTTTTATCACCGAATAATAGGCTTCTTTAGGCTGGTATTCTTTATCGAATAACAAAGGAGAACCACTGATCCATGAACGTCCATCGTAAACTCCCCAAAGGGTTACGCGGCTTATGTCCTTTTTGTATTTCAAAATGACATTGAATATTTCGGCATATTTATCGGCTACCATTTTTTGAGTTTCAGGTGTATATGCCTGGTCGTCTTGTGTTGCACTGTGGTTCATAAGGCTAATATCAGCTCCTTGGTATCCGCTGCGTTTAGTTTTCATGTCTAACTCGGTTACCATTACTTTAACACCAAGGGCTGCAAAACTTTTAATGGCGTATTCTAAATCTTCCGGATTCGGATAAGTTTCATCGGCAAGCCCGGCATGTAATTGAATGCCAACACCATCAATTCGGACGCCTTTCGATTGTAAATGTTTAACAATAGCAACAGCACCATCACATTTTTCACGCCTTGTATCTAAATTATAATCGTTGTAATACAATTCTGCATCAGGGTCGGCAGCGTGCGCATATCTAAAAGCATATTCAATGTGATCGTATTTTTGTTCTTCATTGTCTTCATAAATATACTTACCCCAATTCCACCTTCGTAATGTGCCGTCTTCATTTAGGGCCTCATTAACAACGTCCCAGCCATGAATACGGCCTTTGTATCGGCCAACAACCTGTGTAATATGGTCTTCCATGCGTGCCAGCAATGCATCGCGTGAAATCTGATTGCCATTTTGATCTTTAAACACCCAACCCGGAACCTGTGATTTCCAAACCAATGTATGGCCTATTGGTACCATATCATTTTTTTCGCAAAAAGCCATAAAAGCATCAGCCGGCTCCCAGTTGAATACTCCAGGTTTTGGTTGAATAGACGACCATTTCATGGCATTTTCAGAAGTAGCTGAATTGTATTGCCGAATGGCCAATGCTGCAGCTTTGGGATCGCTGCCTGCTATGAGATCCTGGTTTAAAGCACCTCCCAATAAAAAGTCGTTTTTAAAAACTTCGTTCAGACTTGGTAATACAGTAGCCCATTCCCCGGCCATTTTTTTAGAAAATTCGAAGCCGTCACCATCAAACTGAATCACGGTGCAGCGTTCAATATTCCAATTTCGCATGGTGGTTGTATCATACGATGTTATAAAATAACCCGCTTTGTCGAAATAGGTCACGTTAGGATGATTTGCCCAATCGTTTTTATATTCTTTTTGAATGAAAAAAGGTTGCCCGGGAACCAGGTTATGCCCTTCCATGTATTTCAAATCGGAGCCATCAACAATTTGAGCCCAGTTTACTACCAACTCATTTCCAATATGTGCTTGTAACCAATAGTGATGGTCTGTCATTTTAGCGTTAGAATAGTATTCTGGAATGTAATTATACAACCAACGCATAAAAGGAAGTTCTGTTTTCTTTGGATTCATCGTACTTTTCGTTGTACAATTGTTCACATTCCAGGCTTCAGCCATAGTTTGTGTGAAATCCTTTGTGTTAGTTCCGTCGTATTGAATTACTGTAAGTAAACCAACTTCAAAATCACCCATTGTTGTTGTATCATATTTCGAAATGGCATAACCAACACCATCAACATAATCAACATTTGGATGTTTCTCCCAACCAACACTTTTCGCATGTTCGATAAAAATAGATTTGCCTTGATACAGGCCATGAAGGTTTTTTAGAGGCATTTGAATTGCTGCCATTGTTCCCCATGTTGCTGTAAGATCTAATTGCGAAATAATTGATTGATACCAACCTCCATGGAAGTCAATGCTAAGATCCGGGTATGATTCGCTTACGAATTCTTTTAACCAAAAAACAAACTCAATTTCAGATTTCTTAGTACTGTTTTCTAAAGCATTAACCATTTGTTTAACAAACTTTTTGGGTTTCCCGTCGAATTGAATAACCGTAACTTGTCCAACATTAAAATTGCCCATGGTTGCTGAGTTGTAATCAGAGACGAAATATCCCACACCAGGATAGTAATCTACTTTCGATGATTTCGTCCAATCTTCACCGGCCTCTTTGGCAATAAAAATCGATTTGTTTTCAAAGAGTCCTTCAACTTCTTTAAGCGGAGCCTCTTTCAAGGGCACTAAACCCCAACTTACAGTCAGGTCGAATTCGGGAAGATACACCTGGTACCAACCGTTATGCGGATTATAATTGCTGCCCGGATACTGTTCGGGGATAAATTCTTTTAACCAGTCGGTAAACGGGGTTTCTGTTTCAGGTTGATTATTGGCCTTTAATGCCACAAATGGCATAAATAGTGCGAATAACAAAATATAAACAGCTAAAAGTATATTCTTCATACGGTCAGTCACTTATTAGATCTTAATAATTACTTGATTGATATCTTTTCGTAATAGTTTTTAGCACCATCGGTCAACTTTAATAAATAGATCCCTGGGGCGGCTTCGATTTTTATTTCATTAGAGGAATTTACTGAAACCACATTATTCAAAATTTCCCTGCCGTTCATATCGAATACTTTGATTTGCTTGGCATTCTCAATTCCTTCGATGGTAAACCGACCATCTGCCGAAGGATTGGGGAAGATCTTCAGTTTAGGTTCATCGCTCAACGAATTTACTGATACAGGCACTTTAATTGTAATTTCTTTTGTTGCCTTAACCGTTGAACCAAACTCTATGGAGGAAGCAGTAACCTTAACTGTTCCTTCTTTTTTTGCGGTGAGCTTGCCGTTTTCATCAATTTCAGCAAGATATGTTTTGTCAACTTTCCAAGTAACAGTCGTGATTGTTGAGGTATCGGGAAAAACCGCAGCTTCCAATTGTAAACTTCCACCAATTTCCGCAATTACCGAGTCACCTGTTGTGCTTGAAATTGAAATTGATTCGTTTGGCGCAAAGCTGTTGTTTAAATAGGCCCTTAGCCATTTCATTGCAGGTCTTTCAACACCATTTTTATCAATTAAATAGGCACCTTGTTCTGCCCTCCACATATCGGGATTATATCCCCAAAGTGTTACTCCCTGTACAGCAGGATGCTCCCAAATCATCTTAAAATAGCTCATGTAACCTTCCAGATGTTTTTTGTCGGTTTCACCATCAATATCAAGTTCCGCCGGGTAGATGGGAAGCCCGAAGGCAGCCATGGCATCCAAATTATTTTTCATTACTTGCACGCTGCCTTTCATTGAGAATCCATGAGCCTGAAAACAAATACCATCAATTAAGCCTCGATCATTTAGTAACTTGATGATTTCGGAATACTTTTGAGTATTTGTGGTACTATTAATTATTCCATATTCATTTATTAACAGTTGGGTATTGGGAAAATATTTACGCGCCAGTTCAAATGAAGTAATGATCCAATCCCAGCCGGTTGCACCTCGACCGCCTAAGGCCTCAATGTAGTTTGCATGGTTATTGGTTCCGTCAGGTGGTGCATGTCCATCCAAAGATTCATTAACTACCTCAATCTGATCAATATCCGGATAGCGGTCAGCAACGGCAGCATACCATTCTTCAATTTCTTCTAACTGCTCTTCGGGCGATAAACTTGATATCCACGATGGTTGTTGTGAGCCCCACACCAAAACATGGTGTTTGTATTTTAAACCATTCTCTTTAGCCAGGTTATAAATTGCATCTAAACTACTCCAGTTCATCACATCTCTGGTTCCTTCAACCGATCCCCATTTTCCGGCATTTTCGGGCGTTATTTGATTGAAGAGCGAAAGAAACTCATTTGTATTTTCACCACTCCCATAAGAGCATCCCAAAAACTTATCTTGATTTTCAGCTAAAACCGGCCCGAAGTCGGGCTTTTCGGGAGGAACATCCGATCCGGCTTCTCCATTGTTTAGATTGTTTACGGTAAAGTATATTCCTTTTTCTCCAAAGGCGATTTTATCAATCTGCAATCCATCTTCGCGGGCACCAATTTCGAATGTTTGTACTAAATCACCCTCAGTTACATCGAAAAAAACGGGAGCTTCTCCTCCTGTAAAGTCTGATAATGAAACCCATTTCCATATTCCAGCACTCGATGAACCTTCTCCTTCAACAATTTCATCATCGAATGAAAATCCTGGAGTTACTAATCCATTGCAGGTAACCCAATGGTCTCCATTTGCTGGATCTTTTGTCCCAAAACCATTCCCGTAATAAAAACTGTCGTCGTTAAATTCACCTGAGCCTATTCTGATACGAGCATATAATTTATAATGTCCGGGCGTATTGAATGTTAAAGAAAAAGAGACTACTTTATCAGCGATACCCGGGTATGATGCATTGTTAAAATCCGTCTTAGGGGCTATGTAATTAATGCTGTTTTCTGCTTTAATTTCGAAATCGGAGCCCAGTGTTGCCGTTTCAGCCTCGATAATTACAGGCATGTTTTGAGCGTTAATTACACCTCCTACAAACAGGAAAATCACAAATAGAAATATGTTGATTTTTTTCATTAGTACCATTTTTTATTTTAATACGTTTTTATTTAAACTATCCTACCTCACTATTAACTTATTACACATACAAGAGCCATTGTTTTCAAGCGCAATAACATATTGCCCAGGATTTAAATCAGAAATACCGATGCTGTTATTCAATTTGAGTTTTGTTATTTCTTTTATGACTTTTCCATTCAAATCCAGAATTGAAAGGTTTGTATCAAGCAACCTGGTGTCAAGCAAGGTTATAAATAATGTGTCATCGGCCGGATTGGGATAGAATTTCAACTTGTCATTTTCACCTTTAAATTGAATCGCTGATGATGTGCCACAATTTGTTGCGCTAAGTCCCTTATCAGCCGGAATATTGGTGGTTTTTGTCAAATATATTTTATCCATTTTTGCCCCATCCTCGCGATAGGCAATGTTTAAGGTATGTTCTCCTTTAGTTAGTGAGTAGCTTTGACTTGAAACCCAAATCCAGCTTGACGATGCTGTTATGTTATTCCATGAAAACCAAGCTCCATTATCCATACTTAACCAGAATGAATCGTCGTTTGCATTTGGTGCTATAACCCTTGCCCATAAAGCATAAGTACCCGTTTCGGTGATTGTAAAAGTATAGCTTGCCAGGCTTTCGGTATTTGTTGGTGCACTGTCGTTACTGTTGTTTCCTGTTTTTATGGTAATGTATTTGTTACCCGATGCTTCAGTATCGGTTTTTACATCCCATAAATCACCAATATTGCCACATTCGGCTTCGATCCATACATCAGCTTCATCATCTTCGATAACAACTTCTTCATCAAGGCACCAGTCGGCACGTTCGGCAAACTCGGCATCAAAATCGTTGGCCCACATTGAAATTGAAGACTTTGGCCCTTCAAATTCTGGGCCTCCATAATGGTTTGTTCCAGGAATGTTTTCATATTGTCCACCCCAACTTGGCTGAGTTGGATCATCGGGGTTATTGATTCCACGGTTTGCGCTAAGCAACCACATAAATGAAGGAGAATCCCCTTCAACCACTCCTGCCGGTTCTCCCTTGTAATTGTAATCGGGATATAAGGCACATAATGGTCCATGGTTATTTTTAATGTTTGAAAGCACCCATTCCCGGTTATGAACCCCAAACATGCCCAAATAGGTTGTTCGTGACCAAACGATAAACAAATCGGGGAAGTTCTCGATAAGGTATTGATTTGTTGCATCCTGACAGTGGATCAGGAATATCCGTAGTTTACGCTGAAAAGCTTCAAATTCGGCCTGGCTGTGTGTGTTCTTCACTTTCCATATGGCTTGGGCAACATCGCGTGGGCCACCCCAAACGCCAATATATAACGGGCGTGGGTCATCTTTGTCGGCTGCAGCAATAATGGCTTCAGATGCCTCGCAATCTCTTCCTTCACCAATAATATCTTCCCATTGCCCGTTATCGCAATGCCACTGAATGTCGATAGGCCCTTCGTTACCCAGCCCCTGAAAGGTTACCGAGCGCAGGTAATCGGCAGTAGGATAATTTGAGTCATGTTTTCTCAGGTTCTCGTCTACCTGATCGTAATAATCAAGCACTTCGAGTATGCGGGTTTTATCGGCAGTGAATTTATTGGTGCCGGCCGATGCTATAATCCCCTCAACATCAAACTCATTTGAGAAGAGCAGAAAGCGCACCATTGATTGTATATCGTCGGGATCGCCTCCTTGTGTCCAGGCAATGTCAGGATGATCGGTTGTCATCATCACCCGAAAACGGGTGGTATCAATAACATTAAAAACAACGCGCCGATATGCATAAAGGGCAGGATTGCCTGAATCTTTAAGTTCAAGCACAATGTGTATCTCTTTGCCTGAAGCATCGGTCGGGATAGTAACTGAAGCGTTTGCAGCAGTACTTTTTTGAACGCTCAACGTTTTTGAATAGGTGCCTGGATCTTTGTAATAAAACCATTTGTAGCTTAGGGTATTGCCATCGGGGTCGAAAGATGCTTCGGCATTTAAGTCATAGGTTTTTCCGGGCACAGCATTTATTTCAATAACTTGTTTTGTTGAATCGCCATTCACAATGGCTATGGGATGATGGTTGACATCGGCATAGTTGCTGTTAATTGACCAGTCCATACGTGCAGCAAAATCGTTGTTGTAGGCAGTTGACCAACGGCTAATGTCGCTTGCGCCTGCCGAAGTGTTGCCATACATGTAGTAGGTATCATAAACCTTATCTTCTCCATCCATGCACGACATTCCACGAATGCCTGCTTTTTTTGTCCGATCGAAACGACCTCCCCAGCCGCCCTGCCAAACCTCGTCGGGGTTATTCAAGCCATTTGGAAAAACATGCAGAAATGCCGGAGTATCCCCTTCGGTTGCATATTTTGTATCGGGATAAACGGCTCCTAAGGGGCCATGACTTTGAATGTCGTTCTTTTGATAATCGCCATTTTTAGGGGGCTGCCAGCCATATACGGCAGTAGCTCTGATGTACAACATGTCGGGGAAATTTTTGGCAATCCAGGTACCTGCATTGTCCTGACCAAGTATATCATACACCCGGATTTTGCTTACAAACTTTTTTAATTCGGCTTCGGTACGTGTTTGCTGTACTTTCCAGAGTGCTTGTGCAAGGGTATTTCCACCTCCCCAAAAACAAATCCAAACCGGGCGCGGGTCGTCTTTGTCAACCGCTGAAATAATTAGTTCAGATCCAGGACTGTCTTTCCCATCTCCAACATTGCCCATGCCGTAGCCTTTTTGTCCCAACGCTGAAATCGACTTTAGATACTCAAGCGTTGGAAAATCAGGATCGTGAACTTTTAGGTTAGAAACCACTTTTCCATAAGCAACCAGCAAATCATCCAACATTTTTGTACTTGACTGACTTTTTTTCCAGCAACCAGTGGTTACAATAAGCCCCTCAACATCGAATTCGTTGCTTTGAACCAAAAACCTGACCATCGACTGTTCATCGTCGGGGTCGGCTCCCAAGTCGGTCATGTTGATGATTCGGGGTTTTTTTGACGTTGTTTGTGCATTTGTGCTATTGACCAACATTCCAAATCCCAAAATGAATGCTATTAAAAAAATGTATTTCATAGTTTTGATATCTAATTTCGATAGAGATTCATTGAACTTGCTTCTTTTGTTATCAGAAATTGTATAAAACCTTGCAATTAATAATCATTGTCATCTAATTCGGATAGATACCCGGACCAACATATGTTTCTTTTAATCCACCCCAATCGATAATGATTCGCTGAATTATGACACCCGGGTCTCCGCATGTTAATCGAAGGTTGTGTATTTCCCTGTTTTTATTTATTGCAAATTTTGCCGTAGCTAATGCACCGTTTTGTAACACCTGATCTTTCCATTGCCTGGAAAATTCTTTGGGTACATTATTAGCGACGTATGCTGCTTGTTCGTCAACAGAAATTCCGTATTCTGTATTTTTACCCTTATACAGTGGGAAAAAAGGCAGGCTATAAACATACACGGTAACAGAATCGGCATTCACTCCTGAAAATTCATATTCAAAATGGGAACCATTTAGATTTTTAGGATCAACAGATTGTTCCTTTGCTTCACCAAGTTGAATGGAAACCCAGTCGTAGCCAATACCTTCAAATAAACGGAGCGTATGTTCGTCTTTGCTTACTTTATTTTTGTAGTTTCTTAAATTGATTATCGTACAATTTTCTATTTGTTTTGTGCTCTCATATGGGCTTATGTCATAAGGTTTACTGCCAGCTCCTTCAAAAATGGCCATGTCTGGCATATTTTGGTATTTAGCAACGAATCCGGGAGGAACAGCCATCATATCCTTCCATTTTCCGTCTAACATTGTATTGTATAAATCTGTTAAACTGTTGATACTGTCGAAAGCTATTTTAGCCTGTTCAGCAGCCCAATTGGCAGAAGGTAAGTCATTCTCTTTAACCAGCTCACTATTTAATTGTGCCAATAAAAACTTACGATTCAACTGGTAAGACCCCATTACAGGATAAGCCACCAATTCAAAAAATGCAGGACGATAATTTTCAGGAACTTCATTAAGAATTTTGTATGCTGAATCAGAAATTCGTTGATAATCGGCCAAACGTTGTTGGGCATCATTATAGTTTTGGAACGAAAATTCAGTTACCGACATTTCCCTTAATTGTCTGTCGCTATCCCATTCGCGTTCCCAACCCATAAACTCGGGTTTACGACTCCATGCCAGCCTATAATAATTGTCTAAAATATCCTGGAATGTTTTCTCATATTTTGCCCCAAAAATGTTTGCCAAATAACGACTTTGATGATTGTTTATAGTATTGTAATTGTAATGCTCAACATTCCATGCCAGATCGAAGAAGGTTTGCATACCCAACTCCGCCGGCTTAATATCGCCCACATTAACTAACCAATATCGATTTGCCCCGTTACTGTATGCTTTAATCAACTCTTCGTACATTAATACCGGAGGCGTAGTGTTCAGCCACAAGTAATCGTGCGGAGGCCCCAGATAAGAAAAATGATAATAAACGCCGGCGCCGCCACTGCGCTTTTGTTCCTGTGGATTGCTTAGCCGTTTAATGTAGCCATAATTGTCATCGACCCAAACAAGTGTTACATCATCAGGAATTTGCAACCCAAGCTCATAAACGCCCATGGTTTCTTTGTAAGGCACAAAAATTTGTGGTATATCTTGTATCGGTTTTTGCAGGTATTTTTGAAGTACTTCGCGCTGGTCGGCCATGACATTTGTTAAAACATCCACCTTTTCTTCATCAGAGAGCTTTCCTCTAAGACCTTCGTCATGAACGCCACGCATAGCAACAGTATAAATATTTTCGAAGGGGGAAGCCTCTCTGACACGATCATCCATCTTTTTTAAGATTACCTCTTTATTGGTGGCATAATTCCATTCACCGTCCCGTTTACTGTCCCATTCCGATTTGGCAGCATTATTAAACAGCAATGGTTCACAATGCGATGTGGTAATGATGATGCCATATTCATCGGCAACTACTTTACTGTCGGGGTAGGAATAGAACGCACCGGTGCAACTGTGCATGGCCGGAGCAAACATATTCCCTTTTAGGCGGAGTAACAGTTCACAAACTTTAGCGTAAGTTTTGGGCCCTATATCACCGAGTTCTTTTTCATAATTATTGGATGACCAGGTTTTCAGTCCCCAATCCTCATCATTTATAAAAATTCCCCGATATTTTACCGAAGGTGACTTTGATACGAAATCATTAACCACGTACAGTTGTTCGTATTTTGGTGCCGGTACATCGGCCCACCAATTCCAAGGTGTGACACCCATTGCTTCACTAAGTGTAAAGGCCCCATATGCCGCACCCCGCCTATCGCTTCCAACAATAACAAGTGCCTGCCCGATGTTGGGTAGTGGATTGGTTAAACGTATAATGATAAATTGCTCCCATCCACCTTTAATGGCTGAAACATCTAAGGTTTTGTTGGATATCAATTGGTTTATCAGTTTGTTCTTCTCAATAGTACCAATAAGAATAATATTTTCTTTCGGTTCGTGGCATGTAACGATGGGAGTTTGTCCAGTAACCAATTCAATATCATTGGCAAAAAGATGCGCAACCTTCTTAACCACTGAATAATCATCTTTATCATAAACTACTTGACAATCGTTTAATAAGAAGGCATTCTCAGACTTCGTTTCGGATATTAAGTCTACTTTTTGTGCTATCAAAAATTCAGGTAGAATTAAAACGATTAAACCGACCATTAATGGTTTTAAAAAGTAAAAACGGACTATTTCATTAATATTAGCCATGGGCTTAGCTGTAATAAATTAATTATTATTCAAATAAATGCTTTCATCAGGGCCAAGGTAGCTCTGCTTTAATCCACCGGCATCGATCACAAATTTCTGAAATACAATTCCAGTATCGATCATCCAAATTTTTAAGGTGTGTTTACCAGCTTCGTTTATCATGTGTTCCGATTTTTTAGTTTTAATATGGTCGCCAACCGATTTTGACCACCACTCAGCATATTTATAATCAGGAATGATTTCGCCTTCGTTCATATTGATAATTTGAGGTTCTTCATTATCAATTGAAATTGCAAACTTTAAACCACCTTGTTTTTTGAAATCCTGTGTTGGCGATAAAAATGCCTCAACAGTTATATTCCCTGCATCGAAAAGTGAAAAATCATATTCGAGACAGGGGGAATTTTTGTCGAGTTTTTGGGTGGGTGCTGTAACCGGTTCGGCAATCATCGACGAATGTGTGCGTCCAAGGTTGGAAACTTCAACCCATTGAATATTCTTTGAATTGGTTTTACGGGTATAATTTGCTGCTTCGAAAGCAACAACACCTTTATTTTCAACAAATCCAGATACAACCGGTAAATTATTGCGAATAGGAACCTTAACTGTATATTCATTTCCTGTACCTGAAATAACTATTTCACCTGTTGCGAGGCCTTTGGGTGCTTTATCCCAGTCGATACTCACAAAAACTTTTTCGTTGTAAAGGGTTGTACCTTCTGTAGATGAAAGGATGATCCAATCTTCTTTGGCTTTTAGCTCATAACTTAGCTTTTGTTGGCCACGATTAATGATATCGATGTAATAACTTTGGTCATTAGCAGGATCGAACACCGGCATATCGGTACTGAAATTCCAATCAGCTTCCACATCGAGCCATCCCCAATTTGGTTTTTTGCCATATTCCAATAAATAACCCAATTCAGCAGCATCCTGAAGCTGTACATACGAAACAGCAGGCATGGTATTCAAAGGCGGGTGTGCCCAGCTTGTGTAACCAATGTGTGTTTGCGACATCATGTGGTTCCATTTGCCATTTTCAAGTTGATGAAACTCACGGGTCAGTTCTGCATCTTTTTCGAACAACTCTTTTACCTTGTTGGCATAGTAATTGGCGGCTGCTGCACCACGATCGGCATAGTAATTGTTTTTGCCTGCTGCAACATACATTTCATTAATATTTGCGCACATTTCAATTGGAGAAAGTACCAGCTGATAAAAAGCTGATTTATAAGTTTCGGGTAGTTGATCATATACCTTTCTGCTCCGCTCAGCCAGTTTATCGTATTCCTCAATAATGCGATCGGCTTCACGATAGTTCTCTACACTATAGGTGTTGCCTTTCAACATCTCGGGGGTACGTCGTGAATTGTATTTGGTATAAAGCGCCAACTGTTCTGCAATTTCATCTGAAAAATATTCACCAAATTGCTGTTTCACCCAGTTTGTATAATAGACTGGCAGGTCCTTTGCCTGAATAGCATCAGGGTTCCATGCATAATCCATAAAGAAACTGATGGGCAATTCCATCGGTTTGATATCACCAACATTCACTATCCATAGGTTTTTTACACCATGTTCATATGTAAGTTTCATCTGTTCCCAAGTTCTTTCAATTTGGGTAGTATTAAGCCACCTATAGGAAACAGGTGAACCCACGTAATCGAAATGGTAATACATGCCATATCCACCCTTACGACCAAGGTCTTCTTTTTTGGGTAAATAGCGAATATTGCCCCAGTTATCGTCGCTGAACAGGATGGTGATATCATCGTCAACCCGCATTCCTTTGTCGTAGTAATCCTGAACTTCTTTGTAGATGGCCCAAACCTGAGGAGTTTCATTTGCCGGTTTCCCGGTTACATCGGCAATCATTTTGCGCTGATCTTTAATAATTGTTTGTAACAGACCGATGGCTGTTTCCTCCGCCATTCCGTCATCGCCATCGCCACGCATCCCTACGGTTACAACACTTTCGTATGTTCCCATACGTTCTAGTCCTCCACGCCAGAACTCCTGCAACTTTTTTTTGTTGGTTTCATAATTCCATTCACCCCCATCGAATTTGTACCATTCGTTGTGTGACCGCATACAAGGTTCGTGATGACTGGTGGACATAACAATACCATATTCATCGGCAGTTTTAGGGTTTAATGGATCATCTTCATTAAATATGGTTGGAAGCCACATGGCAGGCCACAAGTAGTTGGCCTTATTTCGTAACAGTAATTCGAAGATCTTTTCGTAACACTTATGGTTTTGTCCTCCAAATTTTTCAAATGCCCAGTTTCGGAAGGCCGGTGATTCATCGTTAATGAAAATTCCCCGGTATTTTACGGCAGGTTCCCCATCGGTATAAGTGCCAGGTATGACATACAATTCATCCTTATGTTGAACAGGTACATCAGCCCAATAGTGCCATGGAGAAACGCCAATTTGCTCCGAAAGATCATATATTCCAAAAATAGTTCCCCGCTTGTCGCTACCTGCAATAACCAGCGCATTGTCGATACCTGGAAAGGGATTTTTTACTGTTTTGATGATGAATTTTTCCCACTTGCCTTCTAATTCTTTTGGATCGATCATTTTCTGCGCTACCAGCTTATCGATTAATTCACTTTTCCCCAGAGTTCCTGCAATTATTAAATTTTTTGATGAAGGTATCTTGTCAATATTTAGTTCAGGTTTTACACCGCTTACTTTATAAATATCGCCTTGTAAATCAATATAGGCTCTTAATACACCAGCATGATCCGTAGAATTGATGAGCAAGGTGCTTGTTTCTTTTGAATCAAATAATGCAAAGTAGTCTTTGACTTTATTTGTTGAAACATACTTATCCTTTTCACTTGTAGAAGCTAAAGCATTGATGTGGATACAGATCAAGAAAATACTGATAAATAAAACCCTCATAGTAACTAAATTTGTCTTTTAGCCAAAGTGAATCCTAAGAGTTTTATGCACCTAAGTTTTCTTTGGTTTTTTTTTTGATGTCGTAATGAGTTGCAAAGTAGATTTTAGCATGGAGAATGTGTGTAAGAATTTCGCCATCGACTATAAGCGTTTTGCAATACGTTGTATATGTGGTGTGTGTGAGATGTGCTGGGGCGTTGAGTCGTAAAATGTACCCCCTTCGCTATAAATATTTCTCTTATCAACTAACTTAAACAGAGTACTGCTGTTGTCGTAATTTAATAAAAAGCAGATTTAGATATCGTTAAATACTTATAATTTGTCACTTTGGGTAAAACTTAAGCTTGGTTGTTTAATGCACCTAAACAAACAAACTGTTTTTTTTCTTTTTTTAATCTGTTTAATGGTTGCGATTGTATTTCAAAGTAAGTTTAAAATAAAGAATTATAATCTGATATTTAGGTAATCAGAGGGTGGTTTCCCATAAAACTCACGAAAATTTTTAGTGAAATATGAGGGCGAAGTAAAGCCAGTCATATAGGAAATTTCTGACAAATTATATTTTTGCGTATCCATTAACCTTACAGCCTCTTTCAATCGAACAATTTTAATAAATTCAACCACAGTATTACCTGTTAATGCTTTGATTTTCCGGTAGAAATTACGATGGCTCATGTTCTGAAGGCTTGAAAGGCTTTCGATATTCAGCTTTGTATCGGTTATGTTTGTTAAAATATAATTGATGGTAGATTGCAAAAAGTTTTGGTCAACATCGTTACTCGTTTGTTTTCGCGACATGATGTAAACATCTTGCGAAAAACGAGAATAAAGTTCTCTTCTGGAATGAATCAAGCTGGCAATTTGAGTTTGTAGCAACTTTAGATGGAATGGTTTGACAATATAAGCATCGGCTCCAGATCCAAAACCATCGATTTGTGCATTTGTTGTTGTTTTTGCGGTAAGTAAAATTATGGGAATGTGACTGGTCTTTAAATCATTCTTTAAGGCCTTACATAATTCAATTCCATCCAATACGGGCATAACAATATCGCTTATGATAATATCGGGAGTATACTTGTTGGCCTTTTGTAATCCTTCTTTACCGTCTGAAGCTGAAATAATGTTATAATCCTTTTCCAATTCTTTTTTAAGAAATAATCGAAGTTCGCTATTGTCTTCCACTATTAATACGATTGGGCGATCATCATCTTCTTCTTTTAATGAATCATTAATTATTTCTTCCTTTTCATAATCATCTACAAATTCAGTTGATGTCAAAACTTCATGGGCATAAGATTGAATATCTTCGCTACGATATGCGGCCTTATCACATGGTAGAATGAAGGTAAAAGTGGTTTCGTCATTTTGTATGCTTTGTACCCAGATTTTTCCCCCATGTAATTCCACCAAACCTTTGGTCAGCGCGAGTCCAATACCTGATCCAAATTGATTATATTTTCGACCTGATGCTGCCTGATAGAATCTGTCAAATACCAATGGAAGTTCCGAAGACTCGATGCCAACTCCATTATTTGAGACACTAATTTCAATTTGATTGTTTTCAGTTTTATGCTTAATACTAACACGTATTTCGCCATTTGTTGGCGTGTATTTTATGGCATTCGATAACAGATTTATCAGTATCGTGTTGTATTTTTCAATGTCGTACCAACCATAAATATCTGTTTCCGGAAAATTTGTTGAAAGGGTAATTTTAAGCCTGTTAATCTGTTCTTTAAAAAGCGCAAGAATTAAATCAGTAGTTTCTTTTACATTATTTTCTCTTACTTGAAGATGCATTGCGCCATCTTCCAACTTTCTTAGGTTCATTATATTGTTGGTTAGCGAAAGTAGGCGGTTTGAATTCCGCTGAATAACTTTTAGTTGCTCTTGATTCTCAATGGAAGATGAATTAATCAAGGATTCAACAGGCCCAATAATTAAACTCAATGGAGTTCGGAACTCATGTGATACATTGATAAAATAATCTAGGTTTTTTTCATTCAGTTCACGCTCTTTTTGTTTAGCCCTTTTTTCCAGTTCCAATTCACTTCTAATTTGAATTCTTTCCACCCAGGCTCTAAAAACGAAATAGGTTATTATAAAAAAAGTCAGTAAGTATATAATATAAGCCCATTTGGTCTCCCAAAAAGGAGGGTTAATAATTATGTGCAGGGTTTTGGGCGATTCATTCCATATACCATCATTGTTGGCTCCTTTCACTTTAAAAATATATTTTCCGGGTTTTACTTTAGTGTAGGTAGCACTTGTTCCTGTTCCTATGAAATTCCAGTCGTCATCATACCCTTCAAGTTGATAAGTATATTGATTCTGATTAGGGCGGGTATAATTTATTGCCACAAAATCGATAGTGAACGAAGTTTGGTTATAATTTAGAATGAGCGTATCTGTTTCACCAATTTGTTTGCTTAGAGGCGAGGATTCTGCTCCAACATTTATAGTAGAATTGTTAATCCTCAAGTTTGTTAATACAACTGGAGGTATTTGATGATTAATCCTGATGTTTATAGGATCAATCATGTTAAAGCCATTGTCGCTTCCAAAAAGCAAAGTGCCATTCTTTGTCAGCAAACACGAATTTGAATAAAATTGATTTGAATTTAAGCCATCGGCTTTCGTAAAATTATTTGTTATGACACCATCCACATTTATTTTTGAAATGCCGACATTGCTGCTAATCCATATATTCCCTAAAGAGTCTTCCTTAATACCTGAGATATTATTGCTGGGGAGGCCTTCTTTTTTTGCCATGATCCTAAATGATTCATTGATGGGATCGAAAAGATTGATCCCACCATAAGTGGTTCCAATCCAAATGGTTTTATTCTTATCATGCAATAAAGAGATCACATTATTACTGCTTATTTCAGAATTGTTAATACTGTATCCCTTAGCCCGGATGACCTTGTTTTGTTGGTCTAGTCTGAGCACTACAAGTCCATTCAAGGAACCAACCAGCAGGTGATTGTCTGAATTTGTAATGGTAGTTATATATGAACGATCGGTAAGTAAATTAGAGTAAATATAAGGCTCAAACCTGTCATTTTTCAGATTATAAATAAACAACCCGCTGCCATTGGTCCCAGCCCATATATTCCCTATTGGATCCTGATATATCGTCCTTATTTTATTATTGCCAATGCCATTTTCGGTTTCAATTTTGTAGTTTTTTATCAGCGTACCATTCGGGGTCAAACGGTCAATGCCACCGCCCCAGGTCCCTAACCATATGTGATCTTCAGCATCACAAATAATTGCTTGAATTGTGTTTTTGGTCAATGAGTTAATTTTATTATCTGCGCCGATATGCTTGTCAAAAGTTCGTGTTTTTGGGTTAAAACGGCATACCCCGCCCCCATCGGTTGCAATCCAAGTCTCGCCCTTGCTATTTTCACAAAAACCCCTAACGTCGTTATTGATAAGCCCCTTATTTGAATAAGGGTTAATTTGGAAGCTTTCAAATTTTGAGTGGTTGGCATCATAAACACTAATCCCCTTGTTGTATGATCCAACCCAAATACGCCCTTCGATATCGAGGTAAATCGACCAAACCGAATTGCTGCCTATACTTTTATTGTTTCCAACCTCATGGGTGAAGATTTCAATCAAACCTGTTTGGATATCCAACAATTGCAATCCGTCATTTTCGGTACCAATCCATAAAAACCCGGCATCATCGGTAAGTAATTTGTTTATCGCGTTACTGCTTATTCTATGTTTTGAATAATTGTTATCGATTCGTTCAAATTTAATCGCATTACCCGACTTAAATACCCGGTTTAGTCCTTTGTCTTGTGTCCCGATCCATATACTACCATATATATCTTTTTGAATGGAAGTAATATTGTTGCTGCTGATTGAATGTGGATTTTTTTCATCGTTATAATACCATGAAGATTTACAGGTTGCCGGATCAAATATAACCAGGCCCGATTGGGTGCCAATCCAAAGTTGGTTTATAGAGTCGGCTTGAATACAGGTAATGTTAACACTAACACTTGATTCTTTACCAAGATGGTACCTGTTTATTTGTCTGGAATTTAAATTCAAACAAAATAGTCCTTGAGCGAAGGTTCCTATCCACAACAAAGAATCGCTGGTAGATGAAATTGAACTAATATAGGAGTCGTTGAGCAAATTCGCCAGTAATAAACGAGTGTCAATTGTGGTGAAATTATTTTGAGGCCTGTTATATCTATTTAATCCTCTGGAAGTACCAACCCATAAGTTTTGATTTTTATCTTCGAATATTGCTGTAATCGTATTGTGCTTAATATTGTTTACAGAATCTGAATTATTCTCAAATATCATTTGATTTAGACCATCAAAACGAACTAGCCCATTTTCTGTGCCAAACCATACATAGCCCTTGTAGTCTCTTAAAATACAACGGGTAGCTTTAAACTTGAATTCAGATGGAAAAGTGTGGAAGTTTATATTTCTATCATTTTGATTTTCATATTGTTTTTCTTGAAAGTAATATGCTCCATATAACATTCTCCCATCAAGTATGATAGTAAATATGCCTATACTAAATATGATCAATATTTGGCTAGCAATATTTTTGCAACTCTTTTTGTACATGAATAAACAACAAATTCGATTAATAAAAATTTAACTAAAAGTAGGTATATTATTCTTTAATCTATAAAAGATAAAGGTGACACATTTAGGTTTAATATAGTGTTTCAAATTGAACTTATAAAATTGGAGAAGATTGAAGACTCCTTATATTCTCTTTCGCAATTTTATGTATAAAAAAATGACATTGCTATTATTCAGAAACAATTTCCCAGCGACCTGTCTTATCAGAGCCTGTTCGTTTACGATTGGATCAATTCATAATTAGGGTGGATTTTAGAAAAAATGGAAGATGTAAAACTATCCTATCATAAATTGGATCCAATTTTAATTTCGCAATTATTCCGTTAACAAAGTGTCTTGCAGACGGCCGGTCCACGTTTGCGATCATATGTAAAAAAAGAAATATCATTTTTTGGAATTCCGCTGTTTTAAGAAGCGAATACCTGCGAGGGGGCCGCCTTTT
>JBGUEP010000037.1:41505-64149 GCA_041821245.1 Prolixibacteraceae bacterium | reverse complement strand
GTCCCGGAACAACGGTGTGTAGCGGAAGTCCGGTTACCTTTACGGCAACTCCTACCAATGGAGGTTCGGTGCCCACCTATCAGTGGAAGTTAAATGGAAGCAACATTTCAGGTGCTACGAATTCAACATATACCTCTTCATCTTTAGCCAATGGAAGTCAGATCACTTGTGTTATGACCTCAAGCTTTGTTTGTGCCACCAATAACCCTGCCACTTCGAGTGCGACAAGCATGACGATTAATCCCTTACCTACAATTTCAACGACAGGAACAATAGCCTCAGTTGGATTTAATACTAGCGCTCAAACAAGTACATTAAGTTATACAGCCAGCACAAATAATCCAATTTCCTACTCCATCAACTGGGATGCTAGTGCCAACACAGCAGGATTACTCGACCAGGGTACCACCGCATTTACTTTTGCCGGCGGAGGTGGAACAATCAATAACATTGCAGTCACTGCAAGTACGCCATCAGGTAGCTATTCAGGTCTAATGACCATAAGCAATGCCAATGGATGTATTGCCACACAAGCCGTAAGCTTAATCATTTCTTCAGGACCAACCATTACAACAACGGGGACAATAACTGCACAATGTTATAATACAGGTGCACAAACCTCCTCTCTCACCTATTCGGCAACAACCAACAGTCCTACTTCATACAGCATTGATTGGAATGCCACAGCGAATACAGCTGGGTTGGCCGATCAGGGTAGCACGACATTTGCCTTCCTCCCCGGTGGAGGAACTATCAATAACATTGCAATAACAGCAGGAACACCGGCTGGAACCTATTCGGGAACAATGACCATTTCGAACGGGAACACATCAACACAAGCAGTAACTGTAACTATTTACCCACAGCCAGTTATCAATACAGACACACAAGATCTTACACTTTGTGAAACCGACAATGGTTCTTTCACTGTTGCTACTTCCCCAAGTGGAAATACCTTCCAGTGGGAATATTCATCCAACCCCATTACTACCTGGACCATTACCGATGCCGTTCCAAACCTATCGGGGCATACAAGCAATACCTTAGATCTTACAAATGCGTCCCTTGGCTTTAACAATAACAATGTACGATGCGTGGTTACTTCGGTTAATAATTGCATCATCAACAGTACACCTGCACTCTTACTGGTTAATTCACCCTATGTGGATATCAGCACAAGCTATGTGACCGATTGCCCTGAACTGGAAGCAACGCAAGGTTTTCTACCTGACAACGCCAGCTATGACCCCGGTGCAACTCAGATAACTTTCACCTTAAGCCTTCTGGGAACTTCTTCCACCAATTGGACCTATGATTATGTGATCGAAAATGCAACGGTCAGAACGGGAGCCGAACCCGGCGGCTGGGCATCACCCAACCCTCAAAGTGGAACCTCTGTGACGGTTACCGGATCAACCAGCGAAACCTTAACCTTTTACATAAACAACAATCCCGGGAGCACGCTAAGCCCCACCTTAAAAATTACTCTGGTTAAAGATGAATTTAACTGCACCGACAATACCAACCGAACGTTGGCTCCTACAATCGATGCCATGCCAAGCGTCGGGAGTTTTAATTAAGACCGAATAACAACACTCAACAAAAAACAAACAGATAACTAGTCATTAAAAAAACTTTGGTCATTAAAAGATCAATTCACCAACCTCAAAACACAATTTTCAAACCTGGTTTTATTCGTGATTTAACAGAACATACAAACAATAACGACATCCTAAAAACTGTCAATAGTGCCATATCTTCACGAATGGGAGTTAAAATTTAAACTTAGTGTACACTATTTATGTTTAACTTTAGGGAAAAGCAATTAAAATCATTTTGGTGTGATTATAGAAATATTGCCGGCAAAATAATTTTTAGGTATTTTGTTTTCTACTTTTACAAAAAGTAAAGTTTGAATAGGATGAGATTTGGGGTACTGGTTCTTTTATCGTTTATAGTAACACTTGGGAGTTTTGCGCAAACACCTGGTTTGATTATTAAACCTGCTCAGTCTCCAGGCAATGCTGTGCTCGATCCCGATGGAGATGGTTATGTTTCACAGAAAACAAACGGTATACAGCTAGGCTTTACGATACCTCCAGATAATGATGTACTTCAAAGTGAAATCCCCTTTGTTCCCATTGTACGTCCTGATCCGATTGGAGACCTTGAACGTGGTCCAACCGGCTCATTCAGTGAAATTGTTGGGGTAGATGCTGCGGGTAACAATGCCATTCTCACCTACCAGGATGGCACCAATTTATTTTATCGCTTTCGACTGGGAGGATACGCCCCCAACTCCAAATCCTATTCCATATTGATTGATACAGATGGAAAATTTGGTTTTACCGGTGACAATGCTGATCCAAATGCAGTGGTTGGTAATCTGGGTTTTGAAGCCGAAATTACTCTGGAAACCAACTTTAACGTAAAAGCCTTTAATGTAGACGGTACCACATCAGGCACGTTGGTGACCAGTGCATCCTATGACACCAATTGCCAAAAATCGGTAGCCGTTTCTGCTGCCGGAGGTGACCCTGACTATTTTTACGATTTTTTCCTTCCTTTGTCTTCGCTCACTTCACTGTTTACCGCTGCAACACCTATACGCATGATTGGCATTACGGTGATGAACCCCAATGGGGCAATTGGCAACAATGCCTTATCAGATGTAGGCGGTGTGGGTGCTGTGGGTAATTTAGATCTCGCCTTTCAATCCTTAATGGACGCACAAACCCCGGCCCTTCCCGGTGCCGAATCACTGGAAAGATCAGCGTGCCCCACCATTAACGATGTTGCAGCTACCAATACCGTTATAAGCGGCACTTCCACGGAAGTATCCGGAACCAGCATTACTGTATCGGTATATCAAAGCAATGGAACCACTTTAATTGGAAGTGGAACCACCACCACTTCAGGATCCACTTGGTCAATTAATGTTTCGGCATTAAGTCCTACAGTTACGCTGGCCACAGGCCAAAAAGTAAAAGCAACAGCTACAGCCAGCGGCAAAGGAGTTTCCTACAATAATTGCAGTATTAAAACCGTTACGGCAACAGCATGTACCGTTCAAACCAGCACATCGGGAGTTACCATCGCATATATTGGTGGAAGCAAAGGTTATACTTTAACGGTAAATAAACCAGCTGGCACTGTTATAAAATGCTATAGTGGAAATTTCGCATTAATTGACCCCATTGCCCTTGATTTGCAAGCACCCGACAATTTAAATACTGTTACCACCACGACGAACCCACAAACCGTACTTTTTAAATGCAAAACAGGTAATTGTTTCCCAAACAGCGTGTATTATTTTACCTACCAATCACCAGGGGAATGTGTTTCTAATTATGTTTCGGATTGCAATTTTTCGAACACCGGAACTTCAACGGCGCCAACAATTTCAACAACGCCAATACTCAGTACCACAACGTCATTATTAGGAATCTGTGGAAATGTTGCAACGCCAGGTGCCTTGATCAATGTCTATGCCAATGGTATTTTTCTTAAAAGCACAACAGTAATTGGGGCAAGCACATGGACCATTACCGGTCTGGATTTATCTTCCTATGCTTGTGGAACAATAACTGCCTCAGCGGCTGATGCGGGAAAATGTCCAAGCAACTCGGTTTCCAGTGTTCCAATTTCCAGAATAGCTGTAGCACCAAGCATTAGTACTTCGGGCTGTAGTGTTTCAGCACCAACTACAATTAGCGGATATTCAACTGAAATTGGAGCAACAGTTACCTTATATAAAACGTCACCTACTGCAGCCACTCTAGGAACTGCAATAGTAGCAGGCGATGGAACATGGACAATTATACCCAGTCCGGTTTTGGCCGTAGGAAATGTCATTGATGCTGCGGTCACTTCAGGGACCTGTTTGTCTCCAAGTGTCAAATCAGCTTCAGTCACCATAAGCACTCAAACAAACATAGCCTCATACACCATCGGTTTTACCACTCCAACCGAAGGACAAACAACATTGAACGGTACCATATCGGGCGGCACCTATCCGGTAACCATCAAAGCATATGTGGATGAAGCGCTGGTAGGAACAGGAACGGCAATCGGTGCAGCAGGTAGTTGGAGCATTACCGGACTTACGTCCTTCGACCTGGCTGTTGGAAGTACATTGAAAGTTACTTTAACAGGTGCAGCTGCCTGCGAAAGTGCATTGAGTTCAACTTCTACCATTGTACAATGTATTGTACCCGCCAATAAAACTGTTACGGCAAGTACCACTGCAATATGCGCTAACACTTCAGGTACAATTACGCTTAGTTCGTCTACATCGGGTGTCATATACACTCCGGTAGCCAACGATGAGGCAACGGTTTTAGGCTATAGTGTTATGGGGACCGGTAGCAACATCAGTTTAAGCACTTACCCGCTATCCACCAGTCCAACCATTGTAAAAATAAAAGCTACAAAATTCCCGTATGGTAGTTGCGATGCTATAATGAGCACAAGCATTACGTTTACCTTACTGCCTTCACCTGCTGATCCAACAGGCACAAGCCCTCAACCTTATTGCGCTTCCGGTGCCACCTTAGCCCAATTGGTGGTGACTGTTCCATCAGGGTCTACTTTAAACTGGTATGCTGCTTCCAGCGGAGGAACGACCATCCCATCGTCAACCAGCCTGGTGAATGGTACGACTTATTATGCTGAATCAGTCAATACCACTAGCGGATGTATAAGTGTGTCGAGGAAAGCCATACAGGTGCAAACAGGTACTCCTCCAGCACCCACTGCGAGTCCAAGCCAATCCTTTTGTGCAGGAGCAACAGTCGCTAATTTAGTCGCTACACTCACTTCACCGGGAACCATTAACTGGTTCGGATCAGCATCGGGTGGTTCAGCGCTTTTATCGACCGCTGCATTAAGCACCGGTACTTATTATGCCGAAACTGCTCAGGGAACTTGTTTCAGCAGCACCAGAACCGCTGTTTCCGTCACCATAACGGCAATACCAAGTATAACGGGCACAACACCTTCGGCCATTTGCGGATCAGGTACACTCACCTTAGGAGCAACAGCTTCGGCAGGAACCGTTAATTGGTACGATGCATCTACAGGCGGTACTTTGGCCGGTTCGGGAACTTCATTTACCACCCCCGGCATCACCTCTACAACAACATATTATGTTAGCGCCACCAACAATACCTGTACAACCGCATCAAGAACAGCGGTAGTTGCCACCATTTACCCGACACCTACCATCACCGTAACTTCTGCTGCAACGTGCGCTGTTGATTTATTAACCTACAGTGTTTCAGTAACTGTAAGTTCCGGCACGGTAACCAGTACCGATGGCAATGTGACCAACACAAGTGGTAATACCTGGTTAAATGATAATATTCCCATTGCCAACAGCGTTACACTTACGGTAACAGATGGCAATGCGTGCGTCAACACCTTGCCCGTAACAGCTCCGGATTGTAATTGCGATGTGGTTTCGACGCCTGTCAGCGGAGGAAATCAAACCTATTGTGCAGGATATACGATTCCAGCTTTATCTGCCACGGTAAATTCAGGTGAATCCATCGACTGGTTTTCTGCTTCAACAGGAGGTACAGAATTGGCCACCAACACCACAAGCTATACTCCCACTGCACCGGGAACCTATTATGCCGAAGCTTTCAACACCACAACTGATTGCAGAAGCAGTAGCAGAACTGCAATCACCTTAACAGAAAACCCGACGCCAATTATTAATAACATGACAGCATCGGTTTGCACAGCCATTGGTTTTAACAGCACACCAAGTAATGGATTTAACGGCACAGTGCCCTTGAGCACCACGTACAGTTGGCCTGCTCCATCCGGCACCGGTTTTACCGGCGGGGCAGCGGGCAGCGGGGCAAGCAGCATAAGTGGAACACTCACCAATTCAACCGGTTCCAATCAAACAGCTGTATATACAGTCACACCTGTTACTGGCGGATGTGCGGGAAATTCTTTTACCCTAACGGTTACGGTTTACCCAACCGCAAGCATCATTTCGGTAACTGGAACAACACCCCTGGCCATTGCCGCAACAACCACGTATACCGCCAATTCTGCTGTATTGGGAGGAGGAACCGGTGCATGGAGCAGCAGCAATCCTTCCGTAGCCACGGTCAATGCTTCCTCGGGATTGGTAACGGGTATTGCCCCCGGAACCTGCAACATCATCTATACCATCACAGGTGGTTGCGGTGGAACTGTGTCGGCCTATCAAGCAGTAAAAATAGTTCCGAAAGTAACGTTTACCACTGCCAGTCAAAGTAGTGCCAACGAAACAGGAACAATGACGGTTACCATCCAATTGTCAGCGGCCTCGGCCGAAACTGTTACCGTACCCTATACCCTAACTGGTACGGCAACCAGCAGTGGAGGCGGTACTGACTTTTCCATTACACCTAGCCCAATTACTATTTCAGCAGGAAATACAAGCGCAACAATAACCATAACAATAACAGGAGATTCCTTTGTTGAAGGCAACGAAACTGTCATAGTAACCTTGGGAACTCCCACCAATGCCGCGTCAGGTGCGATTTTAGTGCATACAGCAACCATTGTGGATGATGATGTTTATCCCGCCAATGATTTGGATGGAGATGGTGTTACAAATGACATTGACATAGATGATGATAACGACGGGATCCTTGATGTGAATGAAGGTGAAACAGGAGGGGGATTTACCGGTACCGGCACATTAGATACTGATAGTGACGGAGTAAAAGATTGGTTGGATCTAGATTCCGATAATGATGGTATTTATGATATTTTTGAAGCAGGTGGTACAGATGCTGATTTTAACGGAGCGGCCGACTATTTTGTCGATGCAAACGGAAATGGGTTAAGTGACCAGTACGACCCTTATTGCACAGGATCATCCACCATTACTGGTCAGGCTGATGTAGTAGTTAGCTCTTCGGGGGTGACCAATGGAGGTGTAAGCACCGTCGATGCATCGTCAACGAGCTATGAAACTTTTAGTGCCGGCGGCTCACTTATTGTTAAGCTTGCCGATGTAGTTCCCCCGGGAACTCCCACTGCTAATACGATTTCCATCGTGATGTATGTGGTTCAGAATAACCAGTATTCCAGCGGTACGATTACGCAATCGTTTGACAATTCAACCTACAGCAATCCTTATAATTACAGCATTTATGATAAAGTAACACAAACGGTTACTTACACCCTTAGTGGTTCAAATGCCAGATACATAAAAATCACAAATACCTCAGATAAAGATTCTCGAATTTATATTTTCCAATATTCGTTTATACTTTGCAATGGCACCACAGGAACAGCCATCTTAGATTTAGATTCTGATTCAGATGGCAACAAGGACCGTTTAGAAATTGACTCCGACAATGACACCTGTAACGATGTTAAAGAAGCCGGGTTTACTGATGGAGACAATGATGGTAAACTCGGAACAGCGCCTGTAACTGTTAACTTTCAGGGTAAAGTTACCAGCAGCGCCAATGGTTATACTACACCAGCAGATGCCTATTCCCCTGCGGGGTACGACTACAGGGCCTACATTACTCCGGCTATTGGTGGGTCTATTTCCGGTGGTTCTTCCATTTGTACTGGAAGCACCAGTGCTTTATTAACCCTATCAGGCCACACCGGTACCATTATAAAATGGCAAAAAGCGGTTAGTCCTTATACTACATGGATTGACATTGCCAATACAACAACTACGCATACATCAGTTGCCTTAACACAGGATACTCAGTTTAGGGTTGCCCTCACCAACAGTGCCTGCGGTCCGGTTTATTCTTCAACAGCTACAGTAACTGTTCGACCAATCCCAACGGCAAGCATTAGCGGGACTACCACAGTATGCCAAAGCGATCCTGTACCCAATGTGACTTTTACCAATCCTCAGGCCTACCCTGTTACCATTACCTATACCCTTAACGGAGGTTCTAACCAGACCATTAATGTTGCTGCAAGTACTACAGCAACTATCCCCATATCGACACCTGGCACCTATATTTACAGTTTGGTCAGCGTTGAATATCAAACCGTCTCGACCTGTTTAACAAGCATTTCAGGAACAGTCACGGTCACAGTTCGACCAACACCTACTGCTACGATAAGTGGGGCTACAACCGTGTGTAAAACGGCTGCTTCACCATTGGTCACCTTTACCAATCCCCAAACCAGACCAATTACAGTCACTTACAATATTAGTGGAGGAAGCCCACTAAGCGTAAATGTTGCTGCAAGTACAACGGCTACCGTTGCAGTACCCACTTCAACTGCAGGAACCTATACCTATAACCTGGTCAGTGCAGTTTATCAAACGGCACCAACGTGTTCAAATACCTTGTCGGGCAGTGCCGCAGTTGTGGTTAGACCTACACCAGCTGCCACAATTAGTGGTACAGCCAGCGTTTGTCAGAATGCTACTTCACCAAACATTACCTTTACCAATCCTGTGGCTATACCTATAACTGTAACTTATAAGATCAACAGCGGAGGAGATCAAACCATTAATGTTGCGGCAAGCGGCTCAGCTACACTTCCGGTGGCAACCACTTCGGCAGGAACCTATATCTATTCACTGGTAAGTGTTGTCTATCAAACGGCTCCCAGCTGTTCCAGAACCGTAACAGGCAGTTCTACTGTAACTGTAAGAACTGCAGCAACAGCTAGCATAAGCGGAACAAGCAGTGTCTGTCAAAATGAAACTACACCCGTTCTAACTTTTACCAATCCACAAACATCGCCAATTACAGTTACGTACAATATAAATGGCGCTAATCAAAGCACCATCAATGTAGGCGCAAGTACCACTGCAACTTTATCCGCGCCCACTTCAACTGCAGGAATTTTTGTTTACAATTTAGAGAGTGCTGCTTATCAAACCGGAAGCACTTGCATTACTGCCATCACGGGAACTGCAACCATCACTGTTAAAGCAACACCAACGGCCACCATTGGTGGAACAACATCCTTGTGCCAAAATGATGCTGCCCCTGACATTACGTTTACCAATCCAATGGCTGAAGCCATAACAATTACCTATAACATTAACGGCAGTGGTCAAACCACCATTAATGTAGGAGCCTCCACTTCGGCCACACTAGCGGTTTCAACAAGTACCGGCGGAGACTTTAATTACAATATGGAGAGTGTGCAATACCAGCTTGCACCCAACTGTCCCACTACCATTAGTGGTACCGCCATAGTTAGTGTAGTTCCTACTCCGGTAGCTCCTACACTTAGCGCCGATCGTCCGAACCTTTGCGCCAATGAAGTGGGTAACGTCACCCTCACAGCCACAGGAGGCGCAGGAACAACCATCAATTGGTTTGCCGGGGCATGCGCATCGACTTCAATTGGCACCGGTTCAACACTGGTTCTTGCTGTACCATCGTCAACCACCACCTATTATGCCCGTTATGAAAACAGTTGCGGAAATTCAACCTGCAATAGTGTAACAGTTAACATTAATGCAAATCCTTCAGCACCCTCCAATTTCAGTGGTGATCAGAGCATTTGTTTTGGAGCCTCCACTCCTAACCTAATTTCAGTTAGCTCTAATCCGAATCCGGCTGTAGATTGGTATACAGCATCAAGTGCAGGAACCTTACTTTTAAGTGGATCGAATAGTTATACTCCAGCAGTAACAACAGCCGGCTCATACACCTATTATTCAGAAGCAAGAAACACCGTAACCAGCTGCGTTAGCACCACAAGAACCGCTATCAACTATACCATCCATCCACTACCAACAGCCAGTTTAAGTAGCAACGATGCCGATAATTCAATTTGTTCCGGTGACGAGGTCATATTTACAGCGGGCGGCGGCTCTTCGTACGAATTCTTTTTAAATGCAGTGAGCATTCAGGGTCCATCAAGCACAGACACTTACACCACCTCAACATTAGCAAATAACGATAATCTCACAGTTGAAGTAACTACCATATACGGCTGTAAAGCCACAAGTTCAGGAATTACCACTACCGTAATTGTTTGTAATACTCCTCCTGTTGCTGTAAACGATGCAGCCACCATTTGCCATGGGGTTTACAACTCCATGAATATACTAACGAACGATACCGATGACGGCACCATTGATCCTTTAACCACGGTCCTCGATCCAAGTGGAACTCCGGTAACGCAAGGCAACACTTATACCGATGGCTCAGGAAATACCTGGGTACTGAACGCTACCGGTGTTTTAACATTTACTCCAACCACCGGATTTACAGGTGACGCTACTGCCCAATATACAGTAAAAGACAATGGTGGCTTAAGTTCTAATGTGGCGACCATCACCATCACCGTTAATCAAATAGCCCTGAGCATTAGCGATATTTCACCAGAACCCTCGGGCAGCGATTGTCCCGATTTTAATGAACCTTTTAATGCCGATAACGCATCATACAATGCAGGATCAACCTATATAGGCTTCCGTGTTACCCGTGCAAATACCAGCAGTGCATGGAGTTTCGATTATTCCCTATCAGGTGGAACCGTGTATACCACAACTTCGCCTAATCCGGCAAGTGCAACGGCAACCGGCTTGTCGACGGATAATTATATCGATCTGGTTTTTCATATTCTCAACACACCTGGATCGGCTCAAACCATAGACTTGAATGTTAGCAATATTTCGGCGGATAGTTGCCCGGGAACCGATGTGTCAGATGCTCATATCATTGATGCCATGCCAAGTGTGGGCAGTTTCAATTAGCCCCACCTACTATTTTCTATAAATTTAGGATCAGTCAATAGAGGGTGCTGCGGATTCTATTCGCAAAAAGCGATTGCCAAAATGAGTAGACGGACGCACCGCTTCCGATAGGAAACATACAACTCGATGACAACGAATGGGCACAACCTTCCCTCCGATTGAGCCTACAGAACGAATTTACGAATGGGCCAATTCGTCCGATGACCGAAATGCTTTTACAAACGAAGGCACAAAAATGGATTTATTGTCTCAGCGGAGGGAGGTACATTCCGTTGCACAAAAAAACATTTTATTCGTTTAGATACCCATCATCACCTTTCCCATTTCCAACATCAGTGAGGCAAGCTATAAATTCGAAACCGGATAAAAAAGTTTAACCCACAACTCCGAAAAACATACAATGAAGCTATACCAAACCCTGGCAATTTCAATAAAATTCCATACAATATCTATACACTAAAAACTGCATAAATTTAACGATCAATTAATTCCAAAAATTTGTTTAAATAGGAAACACGAATAAAAGAATTATTATCTTAAATTTGTTTTTGCATTTTGGGCAAAAATTAGGGTGAAGCATAGATTAATGGTTATTTTATCAAATATTTGGGGTATCGTTATTGTCCATAATTTATGGCTTGCGAGAGGAATAAGTAAAGCTGGAACAGTTCCATCTAAAATAAAGCCTAAGAAAGAAACACCTACAATCATAAAGAATGATCCACTTTTCCTTCTTCAAAATTTCACCTCCATTTATTTATGCCCAATCAAGGCCTTCGTTCTATTTTTGCACTTAACTGTTGGATACGAAAGCAAAGCCACCCTTTATTTCCAAATAATTCCGCTTAAAAATCATTTCAAATCGTTCAGTCTCCTTAGTGTTGAATTTTTGTAAGGATCGAACCTATGAAACGAATTCCACGCCATACGCACAAAGTTAGAATCACCTTTCTTTTAATTATTTTGCAATTATTTGCAATCTCATTAGCAAATGCAGCAACCCGATATTCGGTTGCAACTGGCAACTGGAATACTACAACTACCTGGGCAGAAACATCAGGAGGAGGAGCAGGAGCAAGTGTTCCAGGGGCTTCCGACGATGTTATCATTGAACGTGGTTATACCGTTACTGTTAATAGTACAACTGCAGCTTGCAATAGTTTGACTTTAGGTGGAAAAGGAATTGCGGGTGGGACAGGTAGGTCTGGTATTTTAACATTTGCCACAGGAAACCCAGTACTTACGGTTTCCGGAGTAGTTCAAGTCGGAGCGCCGGACGCCGCTAACTCCCATGGCACAATAACTTTTGTGAGTGGTGCAAACATGAGCGCAGGAAGTTTAGTCATGGGAAATACTACAAAAACGAGTAATAGTACTGTTACAATGACTAGTGGCAGTACTTTGTCCCTTAGCGGAGCCTTTTCTGCTTTAGGAACTGGTACACAAACATGGACTCCTAGTACAGGAACCGTAATAATGAATGCTACAAACACCTTGCCCAGTAATGTTTTTACTTCTTTCAACAATTTAACCTGTAGTGTGGGCACCACGACCTTAGGAGTTGGATTAACATTAACTGGAGATCTCAGCATTTCCTCTGGAGCTGTACTTGCGAGCAATAATTTTGACTTAAGTGTTGCTGGCAACTGGACCAATAACGGTGGTACTTTTACCCCAGGTACTTCAACGGTAAACATCACAGGTGTTGCAAAAACCATTGGAGGAACCGGATCAACTACTTTCAATAATTTGACATTGGGTAATGGAACAGCAACAACAGCAACGTTTGGTAATAGTGAAACCGTCAATGGAACCTTAACTCTAAACAATGTCCAATTACTGCTTGGGTCAAACAACTTAACGCTGGGAGCTTCATCACCTGCTGTTTCCGGCAGTTTCTGGACCGGCAATATGATTGTTGCTGATGGCACCGGAGAGGCTCGAAAATTATTTACAGCTAATGGTTCATTCACTTTTCCTATTGGAGATGCAACGGATGGAACCGCTAATTATTCACCCATCACCTTAAATTTTGCCTCCGGAACTTATGCAGGTAGTGCCTATGCGGGAGTACGGGTCACCGATGCAAAACATCCCAATAATACAAGTCCAGCAAATTACCTTACCCGCTATTGGACAGTAAGTCAGTCGGGAATATCTGCTTTTTCATGCACTGTAACTGGCAATTATGAATATGGAGGCGACGTGGTTGGGCAGGAATATTTGCAAAATGCCGCCGAATATGCAGGATCAACCTGGACTACCTTTACAACACTTGCTTCCAATACTCTTACAGCAACAGGAGTAAACACATTTGGTGATTTCACGGGTAGGTCTACACCTTCAATTTCATCAAACACCTACACCTTAACAGGTTTTACGTATGTGCACAGCACAGGCCCATCTAATTCCCAAAACATTACAGTATACGGTGTTAATCTCTCAGATAACCTTGTGATTACTGCACCTACAGATTACGAGGTTTCAACGGCATCCGGGTCAGGCTATCAATCAAACATTTCGCTCACCCCAACCGGAGGTGTGGTAAATTATGTTACCGTATATTTTCGCTTAAAAGCGGGTTTAGCTGTAGGAAATTACAACTCCGAAACGGCAGTTCTTTCTTCTACAGGTGCTACTTCACAGAACGTAACCTTATCAGGAAATGTTAGCACAGCAACCTTTTACTCCATTGCAAACGGAAACTGGAATACAAATACCACCTGGTCGTATTATTCTGGTGGAGGAGCTGTTGGCACAGGCATTTATCCAATGGGAGGCGATATTGTTTATATTGAAAGGGGGCGTACAGTAACAGTTACTGCTAATGCAGAATGTGCCTCGATAACTTATACAAATATTACTAATGCCAGCAATACCTTATCAATCAATTCTGGGATTTCATTAAATGTTTCAGGGACCATTACCATTCCAAGAGCTGGAGGTACAGGCACTACTTATTTAAATACAGTGACTGTTGGCGCAGGTAATTTGAATGCCGGAAATATTGCATTTACCAACGGCGGCACGAGTGTAAGACACTCCATGACAACATCAACAGGAACGGTAACAGTTACTGGAGATATCACTACCGACAATACAGGTGCCAGTGCTTCGGTTATTTTTACTGGGTTAGGAACCTTAAATATTGGAGGCCAATTAATGTCATCGGGAACAATTGGTGGCACACTCACCACAGTTGCAGGTAGTACGGTTAACTACAATGGAGCAGCTCAAACAGTAAAAGCTACAAGCTACAATGGGAACCTTACTCTTTCGGGCAGTGGCAATAAAACCACCACAGGCGTCACTGTAAACGGTATTCTTTCGATGGAAGGAACAGCAACAACTGCCGGTACCGTTGCATCCTATGGAGCTGCTGCTACACTTCAATACAAGGGTAGTGCAGTGCAGACAACAGGAATAGAGTTTCCAGCTACGTTTGGAGGTACAGGAGGAGTAATTATCAACAATGCAAATGGCGTTATACTAAATGCAGGAAAATCAATTGGTACAACTAGCAAATTAACCTTAAGCAATGGAAAATTAACTACTACAAGTACAAACCTTCTTACTGTTAATAATACAGCAACATCGGCTATTTCGGGAGGAAGTAATACTACATTTATTAATGGTCCGGTGAAATGGAATTTACCCTCCGGCCTAGCTGGCTCTACATCCTATAATATACCTTTGGGTGCAGCGTTAACATATCTCCCAATAACCTTAATTCCAGCGACTTCATCAACTACATCGGCTCAAGTGCAAGCATTTGCAAGCAGTGCCGGCGGAACTGCAGATGGCACAACCCTTTCGGCAATTAGTACAGGTGAATATTGGTCGCTTACCGGTGTTGCAGGATTAACAAGTACAAAAGCAGGCATAACAAGGCCAACTGCCATTACTCCTTATAATGCAATTGGGAATAGTGCTACTGTTAATGGTGCTTATGTTTCATCAGCAGGAACAGCTGGCACGTATGGGGTTACAGGATCAAATGCAATTACCATAGGTGCTGCAACAAAATATATAACTTTTGGAACGCTTGCTGCTGCTTGCTCTGCACCAACAGGACAACCTACTGGCTCGCCTACTTTTACCGGTACTACTTCTACTACCTTAACCTGGGGGACTTTAACCAAAGCAGCTACGGCAGATAATACTATTATTTTCTGCAAATCGGGTTCAAGTACTGCCGATAATCCTGTTGACGGTACAAGTTACACGGCAAGTACAAACTGGAGCTCCCCGAGCGGACAAATTGGAACTACCGGATGGTTTTGTGTTTATAATGGTACAGGGAATCCAAATATTACAGTAACAAGCTTAACACCGGGTACAACTTACTACTTTAAAGCCTATGCTTATAATGCCTGTGCCGGTTCACCAAAATATTATACAATATCACCTGTATCGGCAAATCAGACAACATCAAGTACAAGTTCTGCCACCGATTATTTCAGATCAAGAATAAATGGGAACTGGGGAACAGCTGCTACATGGCAATCATCGGCAGATGGTAGCACAAACTGGATTACTTCTACTTTAGTACCAACCAGCGCAGCGAACTCAATAACAATTCTGAACAGTCACACTGTAACTGTTACTGCAAATGCAAGTGCCGATCAAATGACCATTGATGCAGGAGGACAAGTAACGATCAACAACGGAAATATATTAACAATTGAAAATGGAGCAGGAACTGACTTATCTGTTTCCGGCACACTGCAAACGAATAGTACTTCAGGCACATCAGGTATCACAAACAACGGAACAATTGCATTCAACAGCGGAGGTACTTATATACACAATATAGATGGAGAAAAAATCCCCACTGCAACCTGGGATGCCAATTCAGATTGCACTATTACGGGGATGACTACCACATCTCCAACCGGTTTTAACCAAACATTTGGAAATTTCACATGGGATTGTTCGTCTCAATCAGGGACAATAACAACAGATGGAGATATAACTGTAAATGGGGACTTCACCCTTACCAATGGAACATTTGCATTATCAAATGGACTTGATCGTACATTAACCATTGCAGGCAATTACATTCAAACCGGAGGTGTATTTGATTTTAACAGGGGAGCAAATGTAGGAGAAACCGTTCTGTATATTAGTGGTAACTTGACCAACACTGCTGGTTCCTCGTCTATTACTACAACAGGCAACTATGCTCCTAATGGTGTAATAATATTCAATGGGGCAGGTATTCAGACGCTAGCGTCAGGGGTATCGGAAAGCACATCATGGGTTAAATACACCGTAGCATCAGGAAGTACGGTACAATTAAACTCTAATCTCACATTAACCCGATGGGATACTGAGCCCTATATTGGTTCGTTCGAAGTAAATGGAACTATCGATTTTCAAACCTACTCAATCTCACAATCTGGTGGAACTGCCGGAGACGCAATTTTTAGTTTAAATTCAGGAGCAAAATTAATTACCGCAAATGCAAGCGGAATTGATGGCTCGATAAACGCTTTAGATATCACACGTACTTTCAGCAGTAATGCTTCCTATGAATTCCAGGGAACGGCAACTGGAACATTCATTACATCTCCAACTGCGAATACGGTTTATGCTTTAACCATTAATAATTCGGGAGGAGCTATAAGCCTAAGCAATAACATTACGGTAAGCAATAGCCTTACCCTGAATTCAGTGTTAACCACCGGATCGAATACCCTACAGGTAAACAATGCAGCATCGGTTAGTCGAACCAGTGGTTATGTAAATGGCAACCTTAGAATGGATAATGGAACTGGCGCCAGTTCTAAAACCTTTCATATTGGTGATGCATCGAACTATACTCCAATAACTATAACATTTGGGAATGTATCAACAGCTGGTAGTGTAAGTGCGAATACAACTTCGGGAGACCATCCCAACATTGCCTCCGCTCATTTGGACGAAACAAAAAGTGTGAACCGATATTGGACACTAACCAACAACAGTACCCTTTTCGATAATTATTCGGCAACTTTCAACTTTCTGGCAAGTGATGTAGATGGAGGAGCCAACACCAGTTCTTTTATTGTTGGAGAATTCGAAACCGGAGCCTGGAGCTACCCAACCGTTGGCACAAAAACTTCAACCAGTACTCAGGCGAGTGGATTAACTACATTTGGAGATTTTGGCTTAGCTGAATATACGGCAACAATTATAGTATATCAATTTCGATCGAAAGGATCAGGTGATTGGGCCAGTACAAGCACATGGGAAAGCTCAAGCGATGGCACAACGTGGGTCAATGCAACATCAACACCTACAAGTGCAGCTACCTCAATTTTAATTCAATCGGGACATACGGTTTATACTTCATCAACACCAAGTTATACGAATTTAATTGTTAACGGAACATACGAGCATCGACACGATGGTGGTACTATTCCTACCGCAACCTGGGGAACAAGTTCGACTTGTTTAGTAACAGGAATAACCAATACCAGCCCATCAGGTTTTAATCAGAACTTTGAGAATTTCACCTGGAACAACAACCCTAGCCAAGCTGATATCACTACCGATGGGAATATCGTCGTTAATGGGAACTTCACATTAACGTCAGGGACGTTTAATCTATCAAACGGAGATGACCGCACACTTACTATCGCAGGAAACTATATTCAAACAGGTGGAGTCTTTGATTTTAATGCAGATCCAAACGGATTAGCCACGCTTTATTTGGCCGGGAATCTTGTGAATACAGCATCGGCCGATGATAATATGCTAACAAATGGCGCTGGGGCAACCAATGGAAAGTTCGTATTTAATGGTTCAGGAACTCAAACCGTATCTTTCACAAATAGCGCTGCTGCCAGTTGGATTGAATATACCGTTAATTCAGGTAGTACCCTACAATTTCTTTCTAACTTTGAACTGTACGGCGATAGTTCAGATCCTATATATTATGCTGATTTGATAGTAAATGGGACGGTTGATTTTGGAAGCTATTCCATTTCCGATGGAGCTGCTATGACCGATGCATCTCATTTTATTTTAAACTCGGGGGCCAATTTAATTACGGCAAATGCTACAGGAATAAACGGTTCACTTCCTTCAGGAACAATGAATCTATCTTTCAGCAGTGGGGCCAACTTTGAATTCCAGGGTGCTTCTACCGGTACATTCATAACGACTCCAAGTGCTAACTCAATTAACTACATTACCATAAATAATGCATCTGGAGTTACTCTGTCACAACCATTGAATGCAAATAATCTAATCTTAACAAATGGAATATTAACAACAACTCCAACCAACCTGCTCACGATTACAGGAAATTCGACCGGTGCAATTTCAGGTTATTCTACTTCGAATTATATCGACGGGCCACTGGAACGAACGCTAGCTGCAGGTTCATCGAATGCGACCTATTTATTCCCTATTGGAGATGGTGATTATACACCTCTTGAACTGATTAACTTTAATAGTACTGCAGGTGGCGATATGGTAATTTATGCGAACGTTACCGATGCCGATTGCGGAGGAAGTGCCGGAACAGGATTAATAGCACTAAATACCAACAGGTACTGGGAGGCCACCATAAGTTCAGGAGGGGCCTATTACACAGGTTCACAATTACGTGTTTATGAAACCAGTAATTTACCCTCCGGATCAAAAATTGGAAATAGTGGAACATTGGCCGGTACCTATAATGCCATTAGCACAACAGCCCCGTCGGGGAATACTATTACCAGCGACAATCTAACTACTCAGGGTTATTTTGTTATTGGCTCATTCACCTATCCTCCTGGTTTTACAATTAACGAGAGCGGAGGTACAACAGTTACCAGTGAAACAGGAAGTAGTGACAACTTCACGGTTGTTTTAGATTTGCAGCCTGCAACCAATGTCGTACTTTTAATTACCGGCCTTGATGCCACCGAAGGATCCCTTTCCACCACCACACTCACTTTTACCAATTCCAATTGGGATACACCTCAAACGGTAACGGTAACCGGAGTAGACGATGCCCTTTCCGACGGAAACATAAGTTATGATCTGACCATAACAGTGGATGATGCCAACTCAGACGATGCCTACGACCCCATTGCTGATCAAACCGTAACAGTGACCAATTCCGATGATGATTGTATTTTTTCTCAGCCATCTGATGTAAATACCTTCAATGGAGGAAGCCCATCATTCTCCATTACTTCCAATGGAAGCAGCTTCCAATGGCAAGTAGATACCGGAGGTGGATTTGCTGACATTACCACTGCCGGAACAAATCCAACTTATGGAGGCTATACTACCGAAACCTTAACTTTATCGGGGGCAGTTGTTGCGAACGATGGATACCAGTACCGATGCGTAGTAGGTGGAAGCTGTTCCGACACGTCGAATCCTGCAACATTAAGTGTTTTGGCACCAGGTGCACATGATCCCATCTCTGTAGTTATCATCGACAACATTTCAAAACCGTCAACCATTTCGGTGGGCGAAACCATATGCATTAGTTTTAATATGCACAACCTCGGCCCCGATGCCACCATTAATCCGCTCACCGCAAGTTTTGAACTACCCGCAAATTTACTATTTGAACCAACAGGGTCATCCTCAAGTGTAAGCGAATCAGGTGGAGTGGTCAGTGTCACCTATTCCGGAACCTTAGCGGTGAATTCGAGTCAAAGTTATACGATGTGTTTTACGCTCGATCCGTCTATTACATGTCCCGGAGGGCAAATTGAAGGTGTTGGTGCAGGAGATTGTGGTTCTATTAGTGGGCGAATAGTGATATCGGGAGGTACCGAACTTAGTTCCGGATATCTCCACTTTCAACGTTGGAATACTTATGGCACCGGAGGTACCGAAGCTGATGCAGCAGCGGGTTCAATGAAAAATAATTTTTTGGCAACTGATAATTCACCTTATTCCACCTGTGGAACAAATACCGGACGAGCCCCGTCAATCGCAGACATTGACCTGTATTACGACGACGATAATACATCATTCGACCCTCTGGTATCCTATGACGACCCATACTACAACCGATCACGCGTTACCTGGGCATGGACAGGCATTCTTGTTCCTTCAGTTACAGGCCAATATAATTTCTGCGGCGCCGATGTTGATGACAGTTGGTCGGCTTGGCTAAGTGCCGACTTTGATCCGGCAAACGGTGAATCATTTAGTATTTCTTCAGCAAAAATTATTGACGAATACAATGGATGGAGTGGTTCAGGTGCCCAGATTGGAGCCTCCACAGAACTGGAATGCGGTATTCCTTATTGGTTTCGTTTGATCATCTCCAGTCGTAACGGATGCAACGACAACGCACCTGGTGGCTATACCAGTGCAGGATTCGGTGAAATTGGAAGTAGTACTTGTTCAGCCAATTGGAATGCATTTATTACTGAACCTTTGGGCATTGCGATCAACATTGCTTTTAATTGCGATTCTGATGGTGATGGAATACCTGATGCGGAAGATATTGATGCCGATAACGACGGAATTACAGACCTCGATGAAGGACCAGGGGATACCGATGGTGATGGAATTTTAAACATGTACGATTTAGATTCAGACAACGACGGAATTTTTGACATCATTGAAGGAGGAGGAACCGATGCAAATCATGACGGAATTTTTGATGGCACCTGGATTGATGAAAACCTAAACGGTCTTTTTGACCTGTACGATATATTGTGCAACAATATTAATTATGCCGGCAACGGCTACGAGGTACTTTCTTCATCCGCCACAATTACCTACCCGCTCTACATTCGATACACCCCAAATGGCGCCAACGCCCGTTTCAACAATTTGAACGACCAACTTGTATTGCAACTCGATGATGTTGTTTTAAATGGAGAAGATGTTAATATACGACACCGCAGATATTCTGGCGGTGGTGCCACTGATGTCACACTGGAATATTCGGCAGACAATATTACTTATTATAGTCTGGGAACCATTTCCAGTACAAATGCAGCTCTGGCTTACACGGCCTACACGCTGCCAGGCGATGCACGATATTTAAGATTCACCAACAACAGTGGAACGAATATTTCGGAGATAGATGCAGTGACCTATAGCTATTATGCCGATAAATGTCCGAGTAACGATGGGATACCACTTGATATCGATTCGGATAATGACGGCACACTTGATGCCTATGAGCTTGATTCAGATAACGACGGATGCTATGATGTAACAGAAGCGGGCATGATTGATGGTGACAGCGATGGGCGCTATGGTACTTCACCGTTAACAGAAAATTCGCTTGGTGTAATCACTGCAGACAACAACGGCTCGCATACTCCCGGCACCGATATCTACACTGTTCCGGATGATATTGACAGTAACAGCACTTTTGATTTTCAAGAATTTGGAACCAATGTAACACTAACAAGCCAACCGTCGAACCAGGCAGTGAATGAAGGGAACAATGCCACCTTCTCTGCTACTGCCACAGCAGACATTTTCCAATGGCAGGAAAATACCGGCTCCGGCTGGGTTGATATTACCAACGGAGGTGTATATTCCGGAGCAACAACGGCAACACTCACCTTAACGGCACCACCATTCAGCATGAACAATTACCAGTATCAGCTGGTACTAACGTCACCGGCTTATATTTGTGATATTGATATCACTTCAGATGCCGTGTTGTTAAACGTGATTACTCCCGGTCTCACACTTTCAGGTTTAGTATTTGAAGACAACAATGCCATGCTGGTGACCAACAAAGTTGACGGATCAGCCATTAGCAGTGCCAATGGGAATGCACTTTATGCTGTTTTAGTGAATGCATCCACAAATTTGGTAGTTCAAACCGCACCACTTATCTCCGGCACCTATTCTTTTTATGGAATTAACTCCGGCTTAGACCTTGAAATCCTAATTGGCATTACCAACTATAGCGTTGGTGCGTCAGCACCTGTTGTTTCGCTTCCAGCACTATGGGAAGCTACAGGAGAAATACAAAACGATGCAGGAAATACGATAACAGGAAATGATTTAACAACAGACGGAAGGTATGTTCTTGGAACCACCGCTACTAATCAGGATTACATCAATTTTGGCATCCGTTTACCATTTACAGTAAACATTACACCAAACGGAAGTACCGATTGTCCAGACCTAGAAGACTGGACAAACCCGGCCTTCAACCCAGACAACAGCAATTACAATCATGGCGCTACTCAATTGACGTTTAGGGTAACACCTAATGGTACGGCCCCTTCCAACTGGTCATTCGATTTTTCAATTTCCGCGACAGTTACCGTAACAGCTGTATCATCAAATGTTACGCAACTTGATTTGGCCGGTGATAGCTTACCTTCACCGAGTACACCCGGCACAACCAGCGGAACAGTTAGTGCCGGTGCAAACAGTTATGTAGACCTGATTTTCGACATTGAAAACACACCCGGCAGTAGCCAGGATATCATTATTACAATTACCAATCCAACCAACATTACCAACGGAAATGTTGGTTCAGGCACAAGTGCAACATTTACCATTAATGCCATGCCAAGTGTAGGAAGTTTCAATTGACCCACTTGCTGTTCACCAAGGTGTTTAAGTTTTTAGCTCAAAAGGGAGCGGCGAATTTAATGCGAAGAAAGCGCTTAGCAAAATAGGCAGACGGCCGCACCGTTTCCGAAAGGAAACATACAACTCAATGGCAACGGATTGCCAAGTAGTTCCCTCCGGCGAGAAAATACAACACAATTTTAACGGATTGCCCGTCTGGCCATCCGCACAGGCCACGTCGTTACCTGATGAATCAGACAACAGATTGCCAACCGACTGCCACATCGTGTCCTTTGGGAATACTCAACGTAATGCCAACGGATTGCCACGTCGTTCCCTGGAGGAAACAGATGCATTAATATCAACAGATTGCTCGTCTGGCCATCCGGACAGGCCACGGCGCTTCCCTACGGAGATATTTAACGTAATACAAACAG
>JBGUEP010000037.1:0-41405 GCA_041821245.1 Prolixibacteraceae bacterium | reverse complement strand
ATTGCCGCGTCGTTCCCTTTGAACGAGATCCAACGCAATGCCAACGGATTGCCACATCGTTCCCTGGAGGAAACAGATGCATTAATATCAACAGATTGCCCGTCTGGCCATCCGGACAGGCCTCGACGCTTCCCTACGGAGATATTTAACGTAATACAAACAGATTGCCGCGTCGTTCCCTTTGAACGAGATCCAACGCAATGCCAACGGATTGCCACGTCGTTCCCTTTGGTCACTCCTCGCAATGACACGTGGCCTGGGGTCAGGGGAGGTTAAAAAATGGGCGGCTATGCCGCCCATTTTTTAACCATACATACCACGGATGACCAGTCATTGCGAGCGGAGCGAAGCCTGTCCGGCTGGCCAGACGGGCAATCTTAACACTGCACAATTCGTTAGGCGTATCATCGTTAGAAAGAGATTCCGAGGATCGAAGGAGTCTTGACGTAGCCTGTACAACTGACCAGAAAGGCAAAATTGCGAACCAAATGTTTCAAACCTTAACGTTCGTTTCGTATTCGGTCCTTCCCCGTCTTAGGGGAAAGGTGGCCCGGCTTGCCGGGACGGATTGGAGGACAATAAAGTCATTGGGCATTAAGTCACTGAGTCATTAAAAAATGAAAGCGAACAGGAGTGAAAAAATTATTGAAGAACGCACGTCGAAAGGTAGAAGTATATAGGGACCCGTTCTAAAAAAAGAGAACGGGTCCTTTTCATTAGGGTAGCTGCCTGACGAGGAGCACTTTCGGGTGCTGCGAATTGTATTCGCAGAAAGCCGCCACGAAAAAGAACCGATGCCCGCATCAGGTAGAGTCAAGCCTTGACTGCCTGAATTGGCAAATTCAATGTTTCAAACTACAACGTTAGTATCGTATTCGGTCCTTTCCCGCTTTAGGGGAAAGGTGGCCCGGCTTGCCGGGACGGATAGGGGTTATTTTATTTAGTACCTTTTTTTCTTTTGATTTTTACTTTTGCCTTGTTTTGTTTTTGCAGATTGAACCGGTTTAAAGTTATGTGGAACTTCTCCTTCTTTCAATTCTTCAACCAATTTAAAATCGAGTTGCTTTTTATCGAGATTGGCACGCATCACTTCAATTTTCACATCAGCACCCAATTGATAGGTCTTTTGGGAATGCATCCCTGTTATGCAGTAGTTTTTTTCGTCGAAGAAATAGAAGTCATCTTTTAAGTCCTTCATGGAAATCATTCCTTCACATTTACTTTCATTCAATTCCACATAAATGCCCCAATCGGTCACTCCTGAAATGACCCCGTCGAATACCTGACCCACTTTATCCTGCATGTATTCCACCTGCTTGTACTTGATTGAAGCACGTTCGGCCTGCACGGCCCTTTGTTCCATGTTGGATGAATGGCGGCACTTTTCCTCATAAGTTTCGGCATTCACCGACCGGCCACCGTCAAGATAACGGGCCAATAAGCGGTGCACCATTAAATCGGGGAAACGACGAATGGGCGAAGTAAAATGCGTATAATATTCGAACGACAAACCATAGTGACCAATGTTCCGGGTGGAATATACGGCTTTAGCCATGGCACGTACGGCCAAGTTGGAGATCATATTTTCTTCATGTGATCCTTTCACATTCTTAAGCAAACTATTCATCGATTGAGAAAGGTTTTTCTGCGATCCTAAGTCAATACCATAACCGAATTTTTTGATGAAGTTGTTGAAGTTTTCCAATTTGTCGGGATCCGGTTTATCGTGAATACGGTATACAAAGGTTTTTGCCTTGCTTTTATCTTTGGGTTTACCTATAAACTCAGCCACCTTTTTGTTGGCAAGCAACATAAATTCCTCAATCAACTGATTGGATTCTTTGGCCTCCTTGAAGAATACACCTATTGGTTTTCCGTTTTCATCCAGGTCGAATTTTACTTCTACCCTGTCGAATGATATGGCGCCACTTTTGTACCTGAGTTCCTTTAACTTTTGAGCCAGGTTATGCAAGGTGAGCACTTCCGATTTCATTGCTCCGTCGCCGGAGTCAATCACCGCTTGCGCTTCGGCATAATCAAAGCGGTAATCAGAAAAGATAACAGTACGACCAAACCATTGCTTATGCACCTGTGCATCGTCGTCCAATTCAAACACAGCCGAAAAACAAAGCTTTTCTTCCTGAGGTCTTAATGAACATACCCCATTGGAAAGTTTCTCAGGCAACATAGGCACTACCCGATCAACCATATACACCGATGTGGCCCGATCTTCGGCCTCCTTATCAATGATCCCATTCATTTCAACATAATGGCTCACATCGGCAATGTGCACTCCAATTTCCCATAATCCATTGGGCAATTTTTGTATAGAGAGGGCATCGTCAAAATCCTTGGCATCGTGCGGGTCAATGGTGAAGGTTGGAATATTTCTAAAATCGCGACGTTTGCTTATTTCTTCAGCCGTAATTTCAACTGAAAGTTTTTCGGCAACATTATCCACCTTTTCAGGAAATTTATAGGGTAAATCAAATTCAGCTAAAATGGCATGCATTTCGGTATCGTTATGACCAACATCACCCAATACATCAACAATTTCACCAAAGGGATTTTTAGCATGTTGTGGCCAATCGGTAATTTTAGCCACTGCTTTTTGACCTTGAGTGGCTCCCATTAATTTGTCCTTGGGAATAAAAATATCGAAATTATTTTTTCCTGAAGGAACTAAAAATGCATAGTTTTTTGAAATGTTAAGTACACCCACAAAACTGGTCTTCGCCCGTTCAATAATCTCGACAACTTCACCCTCAGGCTGCTTTTTTTTGCGTTGTGCATTGATAAATACACGTACTTTATCGCCATTCAGCGCCCTATTCAAACTGGAGCCGGCAATAAATACATCTTCGTCCAATTCTTCAGAAATTAAAAAGCCGTAACCCTTCTGAGTCATTTCCAACTTTCCAATTACATATCCTGTTTTTTCTTTAAGTTGAAATTTTCCTCTTTCCTGCTGCAGCAAGTAGCCGTCATCGGTGAGTTCCTGTAAAACCACATTTACCAATTGACGTGTAACAGGATCGTTCACTTTTACATGTGCGCACACCTGTTTATAATTAAAAATTTGTGTAGGATCGGTATAACAATAATCCAACACAATTTTTTTCAGTTCCTTTTTATTTATTCCTGCTCCTTTTTTAAAAAGCTTATTTTTTTTTGACATTTGATTTGATTTAAATAATAATTAATTGGCTATTTACCATTCGATTCGATAATACAAAACGGTAGACAGCACATTGTTAAATTGCCCGATGGACAAGTAATAGGAAAAAAGGTCGTGGGCCTTGTCGATAGAAAAAACTGAATATTGAAAGCGGGTTTCCAGGATTAACCTGCGCGCCCATTCTTTTTCTACCAATTGATCAAAATCGATCTTCACACCGGCAAACATTCCCATTTCCCAGTCGCTTATGTTTGCATACTGGTCGACAGGTAAAAGTCCAAAATTATCTCTTACACTTTTACTGAACAGGTATCCATACGACATTCCTGTGAAGAAGGAAAGGTAAGGCTTATATTGATAACCTACAAGTACAGGCAAATCGATGTAATTCAGCCTGAACACGTATTTCCAATTATCGTATCGGGTAGGAAACTTGCGACTCCCTTTCTGATTGAGTTTCAATTCCATTCCCCAATAAAAATTCGGTGAGATATCGCGTTGCACCCAAACTCCGGCCACAGCACCAAGTTTATTGTACCCGTATGCTTTATCATTGTGTACCTGGCTACCGTTGAAGCCGGCGAGAATTCCTCCGTAAAACTCCTGTGCCGATATGCCAAGCGTCATTCCGCATAACAGAATTAACAAATAAAATTTTCTCATATAAAAAGATATACTGCAAAAATGAATTCTAATTAATCGTCTGAATCAACATAAAAAAACTCTTCATCCGTGGCGACATCATCTCCAGGTACTTCTTCCGAATTTGAAAAAAGTTGTTCATACTCAAATCCTAAATTTTTGATTAACTCTTTGAAGAAACCAGTTTTTTCGTCGGGTACTTTAATATAAAAGTCAGTCATTGGTCTTAATTTTAGATTGTTCTTAAAATTACAACATTTTTTCCAGTTCCATTTTTAAGATTTTGATACCTAAACCCGCCTTTTCTTTAATAATTGTTACCTGGCTATACAGATCAACAGGTTCAGGATCGATTAAATAAACAGGAACATCTTTTCGGACATAATTTAGTAGCCCTGCTGCCGGATAAACATTTAAAGATGTTCCAACAACAACAAATATATCGGCAGTTTGAGTAATGCGCAAGGCTTCGTCAATGGCAGGAACCTCTTCGCCAAACCAAACAATATGAGGTCTCAGCTGACTTCCTTTTTCACAGGTATCGCCTAAATTTAGCTCCCACCCGTCGATGGCATAAATCAACTGTTCATCAAGCGTACTTCGTGATTTTTTAAGTTCGCCATGCAAATGAAGTACATGTGAACTTCCCGCCCTTTCGTGCAAATCATCCACATTTTGCGTAATAATGTGCACGTCAAAATTGGCCTCAAGCTGCGCTAAACCAAAGTGACCTTCATTGGGCTCACATTCAAGCAATTGTTTACGACGCTCGTTATAGAAATTTAAAACTAATTCCGGATTTTTTTGCCAGGCTTGCGGAGTGGCCACTTCAAGCACATCGTATTCTTCCCACAATCCGCCCATTTCCCTAAATGTTCGAATACCACTTTCCTGACTTATTCCGGCACCTGAAAGAACAACAAGTTTCTTACGTTTCATTCGATTAAATTAAATTTTTTGGTATCTCATGGAACTCGCCACCCCGATAGCTATCGGGGTAATCATCCTTGTTTGTGAGATACTTCTAATGGCTCGTTTCATTCTTTGGTATAATTTTCATATAAATCGGGAACAAAAGTCTGTTCCTCAATGGGAGTACGAACATAACTACCAACATGTGGTCTTTCCTCCAAAACCATTTTTTGAGGCACATTATCTTCGTAAGGAATTTGACTTAAAATATGGCTGATGCAATTTAAACGTGCTTTCTTTTTATCATCACTTTCCACCACAAACCATGGCGATTGTTTGGTGTCGGTATATCCAAACATCTCATCTTTAGCTTTGGAATAATCGACCCATTTGGTGCGCGAGATAACATCCATATCGCTGAATTTCCAACGTTTCGTTGGGTCATTAATACGATCCTGGAAACGTTTTTCCTGCTCCTCTTCGCTGACAGAAAACCAGTACTTAATCAAAATAATTCCGGCCCGACTCAGCATACGTTCTAAATTTGGACATGAGCGGAGAAACTCCCAATACTGTTCATCGGTACAAAAGCCCATCACTTTTTCAACGCCTGCCCTGTTGTACCAACTCCGATCGAACAACATTATTTCGCCGGCAGCAGGTAAATGCTGTATGTATCGTTGAAAATACCACTGTGATTTTTCACGTTCGGTTGGAACACCCAAGGCAACAACCTTACAGACTCGTGGATTTAAAGCTTCGGAAATGCGTTTTATGACGCCACCTTTACCCGCAGCATCTCTCCCTTCGAAGAGGATGACTACTTTTAATCCTTGTTTTTTTATAGTGGTTTGAAGTTTAATGAGCTCAATATTTAGACGCTCTAACTCTTTTTCATAGAATTTTTTTCCAAGTTTTTCCATACTTATGATTGATAGAAATGAACATTAAAAATAAGAAGAATAAATGGCATTTACCTTCGTAATCTCTTTTTTCACCAATATCAATATAATAAAATATGTTTACTGAATTTCCTCCGGGTTGCGGTTAAATACGTACGAAATAATATTGGCCCCCATTTGGAGTGCTTTTAAGCGAATGGCTTCGGGATCTTTATGCACCGCATACGATTCCCATCCATCGCCCAGGTCACATTCGTACGAATAAAATACCACCAAACGGTCCTCTACAAAAAGTCCAAACCCTTGAGGGGCTTTCCCATCGTGCTCATGTATTTTAGGTAAGCCTTTGTCAAAATTGTATTTCTGATGATAAATGGGATGATCGAAAGGCAATTCCACCAAATCCTGTTCCGGGAAAACTTTTTTCAATTCACGTCGAATGTATTGGTCCAGCCCATAATTATCGTCGATGTGCAAGAATCCGCCACTCATCAAATAAGTTTGGAGCATGGAAACATCCTGAGCAGAAAAAACCACGTTGCCATGACCCGTCATGTGCACAAACGGGTAGTTAAATAAATCGAAACTACTTACCTCAACAGTGGCAGGAACCGGATCGATATTGGTTTGAAGGTTTTCATTTGAAAATTTAATCAGATTGGGCAGTGAGGTAGGATTCGCATACCAATCTCCTCCTCCGTTGTATTTCAATAAGGCAATTTTAACTGTTGTCTCTTCCTGTGCATTTGCATTTAGACACAACAGGAAAAAAACACTTAGCAACAATCCTATATTTCGACTACTTTTCATTGATCAATTGAATAATTTGAGTGGCGACTATTCCGGCCGTCTCAGTTCTTAATCGACTTTCACCCAATGAAATTTCCTGAAATCCATTGTCCTTAGCCAATTGAATTTCAGCAGGTGAAAAATCTCCCTCAGGACCTATTAAAACCAATACATTGCCCGAAGGTTTAGCCAAATGAAACAAATGTTTTTTTTCACCGTCTTCGCAATGAGCAATAAATTTATTGGAATCCTCAGCCTGCTTTACAAACGCATCAAAATTAGTTAAATTATTCAATTGAGGTAAAAAGGCTTTCAATGATTGTTTCATGGCTGCAATTACAACCTTTTCCAAACGTTCGTTTTTAATTTGTTTCCGCTCTGAATGTTCGCAAAGAATTGGAGTAATTTCATCAATACCAATTTCCGTCGCTTTTTCCAGAAACCATTCCAGACGTTCAATGTTTTTAGTTGGCGCAATGGCTACATGCAAACGATAATTTTTCTTTTTATAATTGGCCATTGATTTCACCACCTCGACCCCACAACGTTTGGGATTGGGATCGGTAATACGTGCTTCAAACCAACCACCCTTTCCATCAATTAAGGTGAGCAGATCACCCGTACTATGTCGTAAAACCCGAATACAATGTTTCGATTCCGCTTCGTCTAACACGTAATTAGTGGCATCAATGTCAGGCGTATAAAAAATATTCATTTACTTCAAATTCTTTGGATACAAATGCAAAAATAGCAATCCTTTTCGAGGTTCAACGTGCTTCCAGTGCTCTACATCAAAATCGAGTACAACAGTTGAACATGTTGGCATATGTCCGTCATAATTTTTACTCATGTTTTGTGCCACATAATGCATAAATGGATTGTGTCCCACAATAAATAATGTTTCCACTGAATCGTTGGTCTTTTGAAGTAAATCCACAAAATCCTGTGTGCTAGAATCAAAATAAAGATCTTTCATTTCTTCAATTTTGATCGCCGGAAACCCAAGTACCTCAGCCATAATTTTTGCTGTGGCTATGGCGCGTGAAGCAGGACTTGAAATAATTTTATGTGGAATCACACTGTTTTTTTTCAATTCCGATGCAATGTTTTCGGCATCCCTGATGCCTCTCGGTAGCAATTCGCGGTTGTAATCACGATCGTATCCTTGCTGCTCGGTTTTGGCATGTCTGATAATTGCGAGTCGTTTCATCTCATTTTATTTTAAGTTTCTATAAGGTATTCGATGGAACTTGCCATACATAGGTTTGCATGTGACCCGAATTATCGGGATGGCTCGTTTCATGGCTTTTCTATTGTTTAATTTGTTTGCAGCATAAAGTTCGTGAATTTTCTACATTTACACCAAAATAAAACACATTGAAACGAATAGGATTACTTTCGGATACCCATGGTTTTGTAGAACCAAAGCTATATGAATTTTTTAAGGATTGCGATGAAATATGGCATGCCGGCGATTTTGGAAACATTGAAACTGCTGATATTATTGGTGCTTTCAAGCCCCTACGCGGTGTTTGGGGAAATATCGACGACCATATTTTGCGCAAATCATTTAAAAAACACCTCAAATTTCGTTGCGAAGACGTAAAGGTATGGATCACCCACATTGGAGGCTATCCCGGGCATTACGATAAAAGTGTGAAACCCGGAATATTTCAGGATCCTCCCACTTTGTTTATCAGTGGTCATTCACACATTTTGAAGGTGATTTATGACAAAAAAAATGGGGCACTGCACATGAACCCGGGCGCTGCAGGCAACCATGGATTTCATAAGGTAAAAACCTTGTTGCGATTTGTTATTGATGGCGACCGAATCAAAGATTTGGAGATCATGGAAATCCCACGTAAACAGAACGTTGAATAACTTTATCCTAATTTTGCGATTCTAATCGCAAATTATTACCTTTATTTGCGATTAGAATCGCAAAACTCAGAACATGGACATCAATAGGAACATTATCAGCAAATTAAAAAACGATCTTTTTACTGGGAAAGCCATTATTTTGTTAGGCGCACGACAAACCGGAAAAACAACAGTGCTTAAACACCTTTGAAGATTATACAAGCCCTTTCCTTTCAAATAGGCAACCAGGTTTCCTACCACGAAATCGCCCAACTGGTGGGATTAGATAATCAAACCGTGGAAAAATACATTCAATTGCTTGAACAAACTTTTGTTATTTTTCGCTTGAATTCATTCAGTAGAAATCTCCGAAATGAATTAAAAAAGAGCAGGAAAATTTATTTCTACGACAATGGCATACGAAATGCTTTGATTGCTAATTTTAATTCAACGGGTTTAAGACAAGATATTGGTCAATTATGGGAGAATTTTATCATTAGTGAACGACAAAAACACATAAATTATAACAATATTTACTGCAACCGTTTTTTTTGGAGAACACTTGAAAAACAGGAAATTGATTACATCGAAGAACGTGAGGGAAAATTATTCGCCTACGAATTCAAGTGGAATCCAACAAAACAACCAAGGCTTTCAAAAACATTTAGCAGAGCTTATCCTGAACACGAATACAAGGCAATTACCCCTGATAATTTTGAGGAATTTATTCTTCCGCAACTGTAAACAAAATAATTTAAGCGAATGACCAAATATATTGGAGCACATGTCAGCGCATCGGGTGGTGTCGAAAATGCCCCCGTCAATGCTCACCAAATTGGAGCAACAGCATTTGCCTTTTTCACAAAAAACCAACGACAATGGGAAGCAAAACCCTTAACTGAGGAAAGTATTGCAGCCTTCAAAGCCAACTGTCAGAAATACGGCTTTAAATCCCAACACATTTTGCCTCACGACAGCTACCTGATTAATTTAGGTCATCCCGATAAAGTAGCTTTACAGAAAAGTCGCGATGCTTTTTTGGATGAACTGCAACGTTGTGAACAACTTGGTCTCGATCGACTGAATTTTCACCCCGGAAGTCATTTAAAACAAATTGACGAAACAACTTGTCTGCTTACAATAGCCGAAAGCATTAACAGGGCCCTGGACCAAACCACCGGTGTGATTGCCGTAATTGAAAACACAGCAGGCCAGGGCACAAATATGGGACATACGTTTGAGCAAATCAAAACCATCATTGAACTCATTGAAGACAAAAGTCGTATTGGCGTTTGCATTGATACCTGCCATGCTTTTACCGCCGGTTACGAATTAAATACCCTGCTGGGCTACAGCAAAACGTGGAAACTTTTTGAAGAAATCATTGGCTTCGATTACCTGAAAGGCATGCACCTAAACGATTCAAAAAAGGAATTGGGAAGTCGGGTTGATCGTCACGATAATATTGGAAAAGGGTTCATCGGAAATGAGTTTTTTGAATGGCTGATGAATGATCCCCGCATGGACAACATTCCCCTTATTTTAGAAACACCCAACGAGGAAAATTGGGCTGAAGAAATTGCAATGCTCAAAAGCTATTCGAAGAATTCACGCTAATTTATCGATCGTATTCGAAGATTTCACGCTATTTTATCGATTGTATTCGAAGATTTCACGCTATTTTATCGAATACACAATCTTATCCATTGATATTCAATACTATTTATTTATCTTTGCTATCAGATAATATTTAGCTTATGAATACTGAACGCACATTACTAAAAAACATTAAAAAATCATTGTTAAACGACAAAAAAATAGTGATTCTTTATGGTGCGCGCCAAACTGGAAAAACCACCCTATCTAAGGCTTTGCTCGACAAGCTACCGGAAAACGTCTTACGAGTAAATGCTGATGAAATAAAGTACATTGATGTATTTTCATCGCGCGATTTTTCAAAAATGCAATTGTTGCTGGAAGGAAGCAATGTGCTCTTCATTGATGAAGCTCAACGCATACCCGATTTGGGCATCAACCTGAAAATCATTTACGAAAATATGCCAGAACTGAAGATCCTGGTTACGGGCTCCTCCTCATTCGATTTGGCCAATAGTGTGAATGAGCCGCTCACAGGCAGAACCTCAACCTACAAGCTTTTTCCGATTTCGTTACAGGAAATGAGAGCAACAATGAATGTTTTCGCTATTCAGAGTAGGCTCGAAGAATACATGGTGTATGGCCTTTACCCTGCCTTACTTCAATATGGAAGCGCCACAGAAAAAGAAAAATACCTCATGGAGTTGAGCACTTCCTATTTGTATAAAGACGTGTTGGAACTTTCAAATATCCGCAACTCATCACAAATCAATAAACTGTTAAAGCTATTGGCTTTTCAAATTGGGAATTTGGTTTCGGTAAACGAGCTAGCGCAAAATCTGGGAATGAGTCAGGAAACAGTTGCCAGTTACATCGATTTAATGGAGAAATCTTTTATTGTATTCCGCTTAAGTGGCTTTAGTCAAAATCTCAGAAAGGAAATTAATAAACGTGATAAAATTTTCTTTTGGGATCTGGGTGTTCGCAACTGTTTGATCAACAACTTTGCTCCGCTCAATTTGCGTAACGACACCGGTGCCCTATGGGAAAACTTAATGATTGTAGAACGATTGAAATTCCTTTCCAATAATAATGAATTGCATAAGCCGTATTTTTGGAGAACCTATACCGGAGCCGAATTAGATTATGTGGAAGAAAAGAATGGCATTTTAACGGCGTTTGAAATAAAGTACAAAAAAGCCCGTAAAAAGGCTCCTCAAACCTGGATCGACAATTACGGCAACAATTTTCATTGCATCACCAGGGACAATTTTTGGGAATACGTGATGTAACTTATTTTTTGCCTAATCCATTCGACACTTTTTATATATTTTGCCTAATCCATTCGACACTTTTTAGTATATTTGTCGAATCAAATAGACATTTTTAAATCGAATATTTTCATGGAACGTCTTTATACCTGGTCATTTCAACGCATACAACGTACAGATACTAACTTCAAAAGATATTTATTCGACCTAATAGACTGGCAGGCACAATTAAACATTATTGTTGGAATGAGAGGTGTAGGAAAAACTACGATGATGCTCCAGTATGCAAAAGAGAAACTTCCGTTCAATGAAAGCACAATCTATGTTTCGATGGATGATATTTATTTTTCATCTAACTCCTTAATCGATTTTGTTGAAGATTTCCATAACAGAAACGGCAAATACTTACTCATTGATGAAGTACAGAAATACGAAAGATGGTCTCGCGAGATAAAAATGATTTATGATAACTTTCCCAACATTAAAATGGTTATCAGCGGAAGCTCCGCTATTGAGATTCTGAAAGGAGAAGGAGATTTAAGCCGAAGAGCTATCATTAATCGATTATCAGGAATGTCTCTTCGTGAGTACATCAATTTTAAATACGATCAAAATTTTCAAACCAACTCATTGCAGGAAATAATAATAAACACCGTTGAAATCGCTTTTTCAATCAATGAAAAAATTAAACCAATTAAACTATTCGAAGAATACTTACAAAACGGATACTATCCATTTTCTGTGGGAGATGAAAAAAATTTCAATCATCGTATGATGCAAGTGATCAATACCATTATTGAGTCAGACATACCTTCCATTCATAAAATTGATTACAATGCTGTACTTAAAATGAAACGTCTTTTGGCCATTATTGCCAAATCAGTTCCATTTAAACCAAATATTAAAAAACTGGCTGATCAGCTTTCCTTATCGCGTGACACTTTACTGAAATACTTCCAGTTACTGTCAAATGCTGATGTTATTTCACTTTTATATTCGGCAACAAAAGGAGTAAGTGCATTAAATAAGCCGGAAAAGGTGTATTTAAATAATCCCAACCTCGCTTTTATGTTTGCCAATACAGCCACCAACATTGGTAATCTTCGGGAGACATTCTTTCTCAATCAATTTCAATATCTTTTTAAAGTTGAGTACCCCGCCAAAGGTGACTTTCTGATTGATGGAAAATATACTTTTGAAGTTGGCGGTAAAAACAAAACAGCGAAGCAAATTCAAGGACTCGACAATGCTTACGTAGTTGCAGATAATATTGAAATCCCAGTTGGAAATAAAATTCCGTTGTGGATGTTTGGGTTTTTGTACTAAAGTCCTCGATTATGCCCCGGCTCATACAAACAAAAACCATTTTATCAAGTCTGAAAAAACCAGATTCATGGTTTGGCTTTTCATACAGCTTGAACCTTTACCGGGGTTGTCAACACCAGTGCATTTATTGCGATTCACGAAGCACTTGTTATCAGCTGGGCGATTTAGCGGATATCCGTATCAAAGAAAATGCCTTGCTCCTACTTGAAAAAGAATTGAAATCAAAACGAAAGCGTACCACAATAGGATTTGGCAGCATGAACGATCCTGACATGCCCGTTGAAAAAAAGAAAAACTCGATCTTCACTTTCCGGGTATAAAAGAAAAATACGAAGCCACCTACGGCAATAACTACATGTGCAATTCACTTCAGGCAAAGCAACTTTCGTATAAGCCTGAAAAATTATGCCAACAATTCAAACTACCGCTAAAAATGACTCATTGGCAAGAACCGGCCAATCCTCAATTGTCATTGTTTCAATAAATGAAACAAAAAGCTTCTTCGCTGCTTGATTGAATTTTATTAGATTTACACCACCTTAAATCAGAAAAAATAATCAGAAAATAATAGAATTATGGAAAAAGTAGCAATAGGTATTGACATAGGCGGCACCAATTCCGTCTTTGGAATCGTCAATAAAGAGGGTAAAGTTTTGGCTGAAGGCCAAATTCCTTCTCCCAAAAGCCCGGACGCAAAAAAATTTGTGGCCGATCTTGCCGTGGCCATTAAAAGTTTAATGACAAAAGTTTCTGAAGTTGAATACCTGGGAATAGGAATAGGAGCTCCTAATGGAAACTTCTACAAAGGAACCATTGAACATGCAGCAAACATGCCCTTCAAAGGAGTTGTTCCATTTGTTGATCTTATGAAGGAGCACTTCCCCTCAATGCCAAAAATCGCTTTAACCAACGATGCCAACGCAGCAGCTTTAGGGGAAATGATATACGGTGGAGCTAAAGGAATGAAAAACTTTGTGATGGTCACCTTAGGTACCGGACTTGGAAGTGGCTTTGTAGTCAATGGAGAATTAGTGTACGGTTCCGGTGGCTTTGCGGGTGAATTGGGCCACATTTTAGTCACTCCTGACGGTCGCGAATGCGGTTGTGGGCAGTTTGGCCACCTCGAAGCGTATTGCTCAGCAACAGGCATGGTTCGTACTGCTTTTGAACTCTTGGCCCATCACAATGCCAAAGACAGTTTGTTGGCCAGAAAAACATTTATTGAATTAACTTCGAAAGACATTTATCAGGCTGCACAAAAAGGGGACATTATTGCCCAGAATGTTTTCGAAATCACAGGAGATATTTTAGGACAATCATTGGCCACTACGGTTCACATTACCAGTCCTGAAGCCATTTTCTTATTTGGAGGTCCAACTGCAGCCGGCGATATGCTTTTGAATCCAACCATCGAGGCGATGGAAAATAGTTTGATGCCGGTTTTTAAAGGAAAAGTCAAAGTACTGATTTCAAAACTTCGAATGGGCGATGCGGCCATTGTTGGCGCCAGCGCATTGGTTGCAAAATAAAAGAACAAAAAAAGGGCTGTTTCAGAACTAAATCCGAAACAGCCCTATCACTTATACAAATGCCTCAACCCTGGTTTTTAACTGCCAACGTTTCGGAATTTTTTCGGTATAAAGTTTCATCAACACAACTTCCTGATGTTCTTCTTTAATTAATGGATTCATATCTTTTCCCCTGCATACCTCTTCCATGTTCATGGCACGTTCATAGATACGAGCATGATCAGGACTCAGTGTGAAAAAACAGATCGATACATTAAAAACATCCAAACAACTGGCCACCACAGCAATCAACTTCTTCATAATGCGTGAGTCCGATTGATGTTCCGGTAATATGGCAAAGCGCCAAACAGCAGCAATTTTTGGAAAAAGCTCACGGTAAACATCCACTTCTTTTTTGAAATCTTCATCAACCATTAAGCCGAATTGGTTGTCAATAGAAAATGTTAAAGTGCCAACCATTTTTGTTCCTTCTTCGGCAACAAAAATATGTGTTTGGGGAACAACATCCTGCGCAGGATGATGAATCATAAGATCATCTGTTGTTGTATTCACCAACCCTGTTCTCATATAGGTTTCATAAGCCAATCCATACACTTTTCGCAAATCGGCCAAACCGGTTACCCTTCGTATCAGTATTTCCTTCATTGTTCCGTGTTTAAATGCTTAAACTTCCTTTCAAAATCGAGCTCCATTTGAGCACCCATTTGCATATATTCCACAAGTGAAACTTCAAGCTGATGAGAATAATTCGAAAGGAAGGCCTTTTCTAAAACTTCGGCATTCACTGCATTTTCAGAAACGCCCTTTTTCAATTGAAGCATTAAAATCGCCTTATCCTTAATGCTATTAAGCGTAAAATATCCGGTAATAAAAGGACAAATTTCAAACAATGAAAAAATGATTTCTTTGATGTCGTTCACATAGATCATGCCTGAAGCTATTTCCAGCCAATTTTGATCCCGTCCCCAGAATTCCACTAAAGGCAAAGGATACTTCTTATCGGGTACCGATTTTGAATCAATTAGTCGCCCCACATCACCTGTATCGTATCGGACCATTGGTACCATCCTTTTTTTATTCAACATGGTAAAAGCAAGATGAGACGTTCCCGACGCTTGTTGTAATTCTTCAAGATAATAGGATGAAGGTCGGTAATAATAAACCGAAGGCGTTGTGCATAACATATGCAGAGGAGACTCCTGCTTCTTTTTACTCTTGCTCAGAGCCGAACGATAAACGACCAAATCGGCCGTTTCAAAGAAAAGGGGATATCCCAATTCAGTTAAACCGTAAATGCAGGACCAAAATCCCATTTCAGGTTGTTGAGCACTTTTCCCGATCAAACCATGCACATAGGTCCTCAAGGATTCGGGCAACCATTCTCCGCCCGAAATCAGATAAATGGCCTGCTTATCCCATTCAAATCCCTTCCGGACAGATTCTTCAACCAGCGATTTAATAAAAACCGGATCACCAATAACAAACACTTTATCAAAAGCGGGCGCAACATTCATTAGTAAATGCAACACCAAATCAATCCTCGGTCCGGTATCACAACACACATGGTTGGTATACGCCCGAACTCCCATCGCAGAAGCGTTGATGACAACAGTGTTGTTTTTCCGGGCATTAAAAAACAAGTTTAGAAAAACATCTGTTTCAACACTGGCTCTTTTAAGATCTTTACGGGTAGAAAAACCAATTGAGAAGGCACCTGAAGCACCAGAGCTCAACGAAATGGCCCCAATGCGCTTTTTGTTGTTTTGAATCAAAGAAATCAAAGGAATACTTGAAAACACTTTCTGCTTATTCAAGCAAGGTGCCAGAACACTAAAGTCATTTTCAAGAACATGCTGCTGATTAGTTTGCAATTGATACCACCGAACGGATTTTCGTGTTTGATGGTAAATGGAAAGCGCTTTTCTCTTTGACTTAATTACCTCCTGCTCAGCCTGACTGTGTCTTAACAACCACGCTAAATACATTGTCCTCGCCATCATTTCACACAAATATTTCTGGTGAATTCGACATCTTTTAGTCCGATATGGCGTGAAAATTTATGCCACAAGTCCTGATCAACCGGCTCATAAAATGAAAGTTCTTCCTGCATCAAAGCACCGGCCCTATCTACCATGCCAGCTCGAATATAGGAAGATTGAATGGTTGTTTTCTGAGTCATTCCATATTTATCCTTCTCCAGACGATCAGCTAAAGGGCTGGCCCAGCAATCAAAATGCGTGTCCTTCCCTTTAAGTTTTTTCCAACCGTAGCAATGCAATGTTTCAATAATTTCATGATGATCCCAGGGCCAATAATCAGGCAATTGTATAAACCCTCCTGTTTTGTTTTGACGAACATCAGTCTGATCACTTAAGGCGTTGAGCACGTCAATATTTAACACTTCGGCGAATCGATCAAGCAAGTTTGATTCGCTCAACAATTCACGATAACGCAAAAAATTAAGTGTATTAATTTGGGGATCAAACTCGAACAATTTGCTCCAACCACCAACAATAAGAGGAGTATAATTGTACTTCGAAAATTGATCGGCCAAAAAACTCATCATGAGCCAATACCCAGTACAATTGCATACTAAACAAAACTCATTTAACACTTTCATTCCTGCCTGATAAGCTTCTTTCAACAAACCCGGCTGAATGGCAATCATCCTGAATTCAACATTGAAGGTATTCACTAAATTCATGATGTTACGATAGGCCAATTCTGTCTGGAAGGAGTTGTTATAATTTACAGTTAACACCCTGCAATTATAAATCTCCTTCATCACATACAAGGCATAGGCACTATCCTTTCCACCACTAACAGGAACAATAACGTCAAAAGGAATGCCCGCTGCCCTGGCTTCCTTCTTTTTTTGTTGAATTAACACATCCAGTTCTTTTCTCAGGCTTTCATAGTCGACTTTTTCAAATTCTTGTTGCCAACTGGAACACCGATTACATACCCCATCCTGATCAAAGGAAATGGATGGATAACTTTCTGGCAAAATGCATTTTGTACATCTTTTCATAAAAAAATTGTTTAAAAATTAATAAATAATTAAAAGCAGAAAAAAACTGCCTATCCATTAATTCCAAAACCAGGGCATAGGAAACCTTTGTTTCCAATAATAATATCGATAATGGCCAATTTACATTCATTCCATTTACTGAAAACGCACAATGGAGTTCAAGCTCAATCGAAAAAGGAATACACTATTTATCGTGCCATTAACGATTTCTTCGTAAATTCACCTTTTTAAATTTACACTTTAGGAGATGAAAAAACTCGTTACATTTTTATTCGTACTTTGTATTTACCAAATGATATCGGCACAAACCTGGGAAGATGTTCTTTCAAAAGATCAATTTTTACAGCAGCCGAACGAACGTTATCGACTAAAATCAAGCTCCATTTCTGAAGATGTCACTTATGCCAGTTGGGACATTACCTATAACAGAATTGAGTTGACGCTCAACCCTAATGTCTATTATGTAAAAGGAACCGTTTTATTTCAGTTCCATTCAAACGTTGATGGATTAAGTTCAGTAACGATTGATTTATCGAATCAGTTGAACATATCATCGATTAAAAAAAATGCCATTGCACTAAATTTCACGCACAATAACGATAAAGTTACTATTAGCCTATTACAAACTCTCAACCAACAGCAAACTGATTTTTTTGAAGTTGCCTACGAAGGAGCACCTCCTACCACAGGCTTTGGATCCTTTACTCAAAACACACATAGCAACGGAATTCCTTCCTTGGAAACACTTTCAGAACCATATGGAGCAAAAGAATGGTGGCCTTGCAAACAAAGCCTTGTGGACAAAATTGACTCTATTGATGTAACAGTGCATTCACCCGAAACATATGAAACTGCTTCAAATGGTTTACTGATAGAAAATTCAGTGAAGAATGGCATACGCACCTGCCATTGGAAACACCGGCATCCAATAGCCACCTACCTTGTTTTTTTAACGACAACACGCTATGAGAAATACACAGAATATGCAACGCTCGATGATGGCAAGAAAATACCCATTTTGAATTATGTATTTCCTGCGGATTTGGAAAAAGCAAAAAAGACCACACCGGTGACCTCAAAACTAATTGAAATGTACAGTCGGCTTTTTATTGATTATCCCTTTAAGAATGAAAAATATGGTCATGCTCAATTTAGCTGGGGAGGTGGAATGGAACACCAGACCATGACTTCGCTTGGAGCCTATTCTGAAAGCCTGATTGCACATGAATTGGCCCACCAATGGTTTGGTGATTATATCACCTGTGGAAACTGGCACGAGATATGGCTAAATGAAGGTTTTGCCACTTACCTTACAGGTTTGTATTATCAATACCTGAATCCTGATTGGTGGCGGGTTTGGCGGGAACAAGTGATTGCTAAAGTAGTCTCCATCCCTGATGGATCAGTATACGTTCAAGATACTACAGACATCAATCAAATCTTCAGCTCCAGGCTTTCGTACAGTAAAGCAGGATATGTTTTACACATGTTGCGGGGACAAATTGGCGATGAAAAATTCTTTAAAGGGATGCAACATTATCTCTCCGACACCAGAGTCACCAATGGATTTGCGACAACTGACCTGTTTCGCGAAAATATGGAATTCGCAGCAGATACCTCTCTGTCTGAATTTTTTAACGATTGGATTTTGGGAGAAGGATTTCCGGTTTATCAGATTAGTTGCTACAATTCAGGACCCGAATTACAGGTCGATATTTCACAAAATCCGTCAACGCCGGATGCTCCATTTTTTGAAATGAATATCCCCATTACGGTTTATTCCAATGGAGAAAAGAATGAGTATTGGTTTAAAAATCATCACGCAGAGGATTCCTATTCTATAACACTGGAACAAACTCCTGATTCTATTTTTATAAATAAAGAACTATGGCTTTTAGGTCAATTTAACAACTCCGTAAATTCAATTCCCTATCTTCAAAAAGAACAATTAAAAGTATTTTACAACAACAGTCATCAACAATTAATGATCACTATTCCAAACGAAAACGAGGGCATTGTTTCCATTTTTAATTTGAACGGTCAATTAATCGACTCGAAAAAATGGAGCAAGGAACAGGCTAAATTTTCAACCTTCAATTATCAAAAAGGGATTTATTTATTGAACTTTAAATCATCCTCACAATCCATATCAACACGATTTGTGGTGAATTAAATCACCTGATCCGGACTTGATAGAAGGCACTATTGGTAGTGACAAAAAGGTCATTCCTATCTTTGCCGCCAATGGCCATTGAATTGACGCGTTCATCAAGACTGATTCTGTTCACTTCCTTTCCATCTTTATCGAAAACAAGAATCTGCCCTTCGGCTAAATACAAGGTTCCGTCTGAATCGACCACCGAACTGTATTCACCCCTGGCAATTTGCTTTTGCATTTGTATAAGTTTTCCATCGGCAGCTACGTCAAATTTATAAGTAATTTTTGGATCTTCATGTGTGACATAAACAGGCTGGGTTTGACCTGGGGCTACAGCGACCAATTGCACTGAACGGCCTAAATCGTAGGTTTCAGGAATAATGGTAAGGCCATCGGGAGCCAAAAAGCAAGTTTCAGGCATAGAGGTCACCACGTTCATGAAATCGTTCCTCCATCGATGTGTAGGATAAATCAGGCGTTGAACATTCACTGCATCTTCTGTTTTCATCCGTTTTAATGCTTGCATATCGTCAGGTTTCGCCGGATCAATGGCATAAGCTTTAGTGGCCCAACCTCCATTTCCCCAACCACTGTACATTGGGTTGTCGTCGGGCAAATTTTCAGAACGTTCCTGTTCACCATCGATTAGCAAACCGGGCTGAGGATCGTAACGGCAAATGACCAACAGGTTATCTTTGGTGTCAACTGCCAGTGAAAACGGCTTGTAAGGATAATCGGCATAAAGCTCAACGGCATTGGTCGTGGCCGACCATTTGTACACCCGTTTGCGTTGATTTTCGCAAAAATAGACATTGCCTTGGCTATCAGACACTGCTCCGGTGGCAAATTCATATCCATAGCCCAACTTCACGGGCACGCCAATTTGTTCGTCTGAATTCCGAAGCGAAAGTTCATCACCTGTTACTGTTGCCCGGGCAAAATCACCCGGATAGATGCCAAGCTTTTTATTCATATCAAAAACCGTAATTCCCGGCAAATGCAACACCTGTGTCCATGCCCGCATATTTCTGAAATCGATGTTGTTACAGTTCGAAATTTTAATTCCCCACTCCCGCGGCGTATTCACCCGAATGACGCGGTACATCCAAAAATTGGCAAATAACAGGTTGGAGCAAGAGCTCATTTCTACCGATTGGCATTCCTGTCCTTCACGGCCTTCTTCTTCGAACTGAAAGGCATAAAATTTCCAGTTCGAAACCTTATTCAGTCTGCACTCCTGTCGTACATGATGTTCAAGCGACATGGCATAAACCTTTCCAGGCGTGCTCGTATTGCTTACATAAAACCCTGTTCCGGAATAGGTGCTGGCAGTCCAGATGTCTTTCAATATTCCACCACCTCCATTCGTGACCCAAAGGCTCCAGTATTGATTGTCCCAGGCTAGGTCTTTACCCAGTGCATTTTCCGGAGAAGCAGGTGAGCTGATTTTTTGTTCCCTACGCTGACGTTCTGGCTCATCTCCTGGCTTGTACATGGTACCGTGGCCACCAACAAACTTCACATCGTTCACTAGTGAGCCCTCTCCTGCCATCCATTTTAAACCAACAGCACGGTAGTTGTAGCCGCCGGTATTAATGCCAATTCCATTGACAATATCATTGCCTCCTTCAGAAGATTCCAGCAAAGGAGCAGGTGTACCAAATCCACTGAAGGCAGGTTCACTTTCTTTCAGCATCAACTGAGTGGCAAAAGGATGCAAACCAATGAGCTTACTACCTTTTTTCATTTTCAGGGTTTCGGTAATTCGATACCAACCCGTAGGAAAATAAATGTTAAGGTGATTGGCCAGAGCCTTTTGAATGACCTCAGTATCGTCAGTTTCTCCATCACCCTTGGCACCGAGTTCGCGAATATTTACCCATGAGCCCATTGATGGTAATGAAGGAATAACTTTAGCCAAACGTAAGGGAAGATCACTTACCTGCTCTATTTTACTGACAGTTCTGTATTCCGAATTATCGGTCATATCGTCCATCACCAAACCGCTGGTAAAATCCTTTATTCGGTATAGGTTTCCTTCCCCATTGGTATTTTTATTGCTTTTCAGGAAATGAACAGCTACCGGAACATCCTTGCAAACAATGTTGAGTAAGTTCACCTGATTGGTAGCAATCTCTTCGCCTCCAACCACCACTCCAATGCCAACCTTCTCAAAGAGGCAGTCTTCCATAAACAAGCGATCGGGAACATTTTCCTGAAGTTCCACTGCAACAGGAGCGTTTTTTACATGCATGGCCACAATGGTCATTCCTGTGTTACGACTAATAACAGCAGCTTTCCTTTGACCTTCGAAATAAAGATCAAGCATCATCATGGGCCACCCTGGTGAAGTCCGGGCTGTTGTGATACCGTATTCTCCTCCATAGAATTTCAGATCCTCAATCTCGTTGCCCAAATCGTAAATCCCGGCTAATCCGTTTCCAATGTAAAAATTACAATGGCTCACAAAACCATGTTGAGCAAAGTGAGTGCGCAGCGCAATTGCTTTGGGGTTTCCTTTTTCGATTCGAAAATCGATGTTCGAAATGGCACTGTAAAAAGTACCGGCACCCGCATCACGAGGTTCCTGATCTTCTTCAACCAAACGATCGGTAAACCAAAACATATAATTTTGTTCCTCCTGATAGCCCGAAGTTTTGGCTCCAAGAATAAACTCCGGTCGATTCGTTCCATAACCAATCAAGCGAATGGCTTTGGGCACATATATGGTTTTACTGATTCGATATTTTCCTTCCGGGATAAAAAGGATGCCGAAATTTTGTTCGGTTTTTACTTTGTTGATGGCCTTCTGAAGTTCTTCTGAAACATCCATTTTGCCATCGGCAATAATTTGAAAATTTTCGGGAGTAAAATAAACGGCTCCGGGATCGTTGGGTTTTAATTCATAAACAGATTGAGCGGCGCTGTTAAAAGACGTCAATAATAGTAATACAACAACACTGCAATACAGCACGAATTGTTTAAAATTAGTTAGATATGTAAGCATAACATTCGGTTATAATTAGATACCGTAAGATATCAACTTTTCAGGAAGGATGATGTTAGTTGAATGCAAAAACTGGAAGAAAGAATTCACGCAATTTCAAAAAATAAATTGTTTATTATTTTCCCGATCTTATACTGGTAATAAAATCGCTCCACTTGCAAATTTTAGTCTTGCCTATTTTAACAAGAACCAATAAGTCCGCATCTCCCGAAACCAAATAGTCGGCTTGACTGTCGACTGCAAGATTCAACAGAAAATCATCCTTTTTATCACGACATATCGAAAGATTGGATTGAACATCGGATAGTTGACCGTATTCGTCAAATAACAGAAGTAAACGCTGAATATTCTTGTTACTAAAATACCTTTGAAACTTTGGTCGACTTACGACCGATAAGAATTCCTCGATTAGTTCTTTGGAAAAGATAAAAACAATTTTGTGCTGAATGATTAATTCATCAAGTTCTTCGAATTTTTTCGTTATAAGAAAGCTTATCCAAATATTCGTATCAACAATAACTTTTTTACTTCTCATAACGGCTTTTCCTCACCGCTTCCACTTCGGAGGTAATCTCATCAAACGAAAGAGAATTTTCAGCATCCTGCCTTAAAGTATCCAGCAATTCTTTAAAATCAGACTTTGTATCTGAGTTGATTCGGATTAAATTTAGATCAGCAAGATTTTTCAGAAGAGACTTTGCCTTTGGGTTTAATATTTCGACTTTAATTGTTTCCATCTCTTTATATTTTAATCAAAGATAACAAATTACCAGTGAAATATGATTACCACGTTGATGGATCATTTCCAAAATTTCATAGAAAAAAGGAACCGTTCTTTTCGAAGAGAACGGTTCCTTTTAAAATTGTAGGACAGGAATGTCCGACCTACTGATGTCCGACTTACCTTAGTTATTATTCTACAACCACGAATGCTCTTTGGCGTAGCGTAACATTTGTTCGGTATATCCTTCGGTATAATCAAGGCTAACGTCGGTAATGTTTCCAGCCGCATCTTTTTCGACAACATACCTCGGATTTACAAAACCACCATACGGAGCTAAATTCAATTTTTTATAACGCGCAAGTACTTCTGTTAACAAAGCCTGATCAACCTTAACACCATAATCTTCGACCAACTGACGGCCCGCTTCAAAATCGCCTTCCGATTTGATGCGTTGAATTTCGGCTAAAAGCTGTCCAAACAGCATTTGCAATTTTGGGTAATCATTCACTACGACAAAAGTTTTGTCAGCTTTCTTTTTGTATTCAATTACATTATCGGCTTTTCCTTTCTCATATACCCACATGGCAATGAGCTGACGATTGCGCATGTGTGATTCTTCGATGTTGTTTCCAGGTTGGATACGTGTTAATTGAGTGATTAAACCATTCCGAATGTACCCATCGTAGGCTGCTTTAAAAGCTTTACCATCGGGCAACAAACCCAACTCAACCGATTTAGAATCGCCCATGTAATACAAGGCAAACAAATCGGCACGAGCTTCTTCAATGGTTGAACCATACGCTTTCAACTCTGCGCCGGAAACACCGGGCATTAACTGACCTGAACCATGACCCAAACATTCATGAAGGTCAGTATGCAAGTTATCGGCTTGAAAACCGTATTTGCGTTCGTTGGCCATTTCTTCTTCACTAAAACAAAACTCTTCCAGAAAACCATTTCCTTCGGCAGCTTTGTCGTAAGCATAAGTGATGTTTTCGATGGTGACCGATTTTGAACCGTGTTCTTTACGAATCCAATCGGCATTGGGTAAATTCACTCCAATGGGAGTGGAAGGATAACAATCGCCACCCAACATAGCGGCTGTGATTACTTTGGCTGAAACACCTTTAACAGTCTCTTTTCTGAATTTTGGATCAACCGGTGAATGATCTTCAAACCATTGTGCATTGGAACTGATAATTTCAGTCCTTTTGGTCGCTTCGATGTTTTTGAAATTCACAATACTTTCCCAACTGGCTTTGTAACCCAGCGGATCGCCATAGGTTTCGATAAAACCATTAACAAAATCGATTCTGGAATTCTGATCGGCCAACCAGGCAATACTGTATTCATCAAAGGTCTTCAAATCACCTGTTTTGTAGAAATCAATCAAAAATGAAATCACTTGTTGTTGTTGATCATTTTCTGCAACAGTTTCAGCTTTCTCCAACCAAAAAACAATTTTTTCGATTGCTGCGGAATATTCGCCACCAATTTTCCACACATGTTCTACTAACTTTCCGTTCTCTTTTTCTACACGGCTATTCAATCCGTAGGAAACAGGCTCTGAATCACCGGGGATTTTCATGGCATCGTAAAATGCTTCTGCTTCGTTTTGAGAAACGTTATCGCCCCAATAATTATTGGCAGACGTTGCCACCAAATCCTGACCATCGGCCTGGTTCACCCGTTTAGCATCAATGGATGGATCGAAAATTTCAGGAATTAATTTGGCGATTAATTCCTCTTTTGATTCGCCTTGCTTTAATGGAAGCAAAGTGGCATCGATACCGGCCAGCAAGGTTTTAAAATATTCGGGAGTAAATCCCGGAGCTATTTTATCGGTTGAATAATGGTGATGAATACCGTTGGAGAACCAAACACGTTTCAAATACACCTCGAATGTCAGGTATTCATCGCTTGTTTTATCGCCGGTGTAGTTCAAATAAATGGCTTCAAGTGTTCGGCGAATGGGCATGTTGTACTTACAGTTTTGATCGAAAAGAATGTCACGACCTTCGATAGCGGCTTGCGATAAATAATAGAGCAGCTCTTTTTGCTGCAAACTCAATTCTTCGAAACCAAAAACCGGGTAACGCATAATTTTAAGATCGGCAAACTGTTCCAGAAAATATTGGAAATCATCCGATTTGGCTTCCTCTTTGGGAGCAGGAGTAGTACAACTCATCATGGTGAATATAATTACTAAAGAAAATAATGAAACGGTCTTCATGGGTATAAAGTTTTAATGATTTAATATCTAATTCGCGGCTCAAAAGTACGGGAAAAATTGAAACTTATAGCAGACCTGTACACATTGAGTGCAGTGGAAAAATATTAAAAATGGTTGAATGCAATTGTTTCCCGTCGCTTTCAATTGTGTTCAATTCTGTTCTTTTATTCAATGGCGTTTTATTAACTTCGCAACATGTCGTTACAAAATAAGCCCATATTCAATAAGCGCATCTTTTGGGATGTGAACTTTGAACAGATTGACTACGATGCCAAAGCCAATTTTGTGATCGAAAGGGTTTTTGAACGTGGCGATGTGGAAGACATTCGGCAGTGTCGAAGATACTATGGCGAAGAAAAAGTGATCGCAGCCTTGCTTAACGCAAAATTCCTTCCTTTACACACCATCCATTTCGCCAGTGCAGTGATAGGCGAACCAATAAATAAATTCAGATGTTACAAACTAAGGCTGTTGAACCCGGAACTTTTTCCTTATTAAAGGAATAAATAGATCGAGATTTCAGTTTACAAATAATTGGTTTCCGTATAAGTAAATGAGATTTCCTGAAGGAGCTGCGTTGCACCTCTTTACATTGCCAATGTCAGATTTCCAATTCACAAAATACTGAAAATTTCATAGGGATCCCTCCTTACGTCGGGATGACATTTCCATTGTGGTGGATAGGAAAAAATATGGCGGCTCCGCCGCCATATTTTTTCCTTAATTCTTCGTGCGCCGTGTCATCCCGAACGCAGTGAGGGATCTAATCGCATACCTTGAATACTACTTATGCTTAGTTTTATATCTCACTTCACCTTCGGGATGAAAAAAATATTCCAATAATCCACTATATCTACTTGAGCAACTAAATTAGTAACAAATCCATCACTGCATCACCAATGACAGATTTGCGTAAATAACTGTAAATATCCGCATAACAATTTTAGACTGATGTCTTTCAACCAAATAATTAAAATCCCATTGGTTTAACAATCACTGTATCAACATCAACACTGTAACCGGCAAAAAAGCCGAACACATCGTCGGGCATGTTGGAGATAGGGTTACCAGGTGCTATGGAATTGAAACTTCCGCCGAGGTTTTCGCTTAAACCGGTATAATAATCGTAGGTGGTTCGATTCATATTCCACAGTTCAACAATAACAGTATCACCCCAGGTAAACGTTTTGAAATAAATGGGCATGGTTATGGTTCCATCCTTGCCAAAGGTATCGTCTATCGTATAAAAAAGATCGTTTTGATTCTCTCCTGGTGCATGTACAAACAAACGGAAATAATTATCGACACCAACCTGATCAAGAACATTTACAAACACATTCAGACTATCGGGCGAACCGTAAAATGGATTGGGCACAAAAACGGTACTGCTTATATCCACTTTTGATGGCAATTGGGTTGTGACATTCACTTCCTGATCATCCACATTAATTTTTAAGGTATAGCGGTCGCCATAATTCGGTTGAAGTTGCTGTGACCTATAAGAATCTTCTTTGAAAGTCAACATCTCACTTTGGCCAGAGTTTTCTGCGATCAACTCTACCGTAGCATTTGAGATGATATTAGAATCTGGCATATCATAAAATCCCTGACTGTATGACAAGGTAACCTTGGAAAACTGATTAGCATTGGTCACTCGGGCTTCCACCACCAAGCGCTTTTCAATGTTACCCAAATCAAGTACCACGTCTTCTTCACAGCTAAAGAGTAGCATTCCTAATAAAAGGAATATAATGTATTTCGTTTTCATTCTTCTTAAAATTTAAAGTTCCAACTAACCGACGGAATTGCAGAGAACAGGTAAACCATGGTTGATTTTGTTTGGCCCGGATTATCCCGATCTTCACTAAAAATAAAGCTATACGGATTTTTATGCGCGTAAGCATTGTAAACCGAAAAGTTCAACTCCGACTTGTAACGATCGGTTTGTTTTAACAGCCAGGTAGCTCCCAGATCCATACGATGATAGTCAGGCATTCGGAAACCATTTCGTTCGGTATATAAACTGGCCACATTCCCTTCGATGTAATATTTACCGGCGGGAAAGGTCACCGCATTTCCGGTATAATATACCCATGTTCCGGAGATGGTCCACTTAGATCCAAGATTATAGATGGCTACAATGGATAAATCATGAAGTCGATCCTGGCGTGCAGGATACCAATTGCCTTTGTTGATTCCGTCAATTTGTTTAATGGAACGGGCCAAAGTATAGGCGATCCAGCCAGTCAGCTTTCCCTCTTTCTTTTCAAAAAGGAATTCAGCACCATAGGCTTTACCTTCTCCATATAACAATTGAGATTCAACCATTTCGTTCAGCAATAAATCAGCACCTGTTTTATAATCGATCTGATTTTGCATTATTTTGTAATATCCTTCTACAGAAAGCTGATAACGGTGATTTTTAAAATTACGGAAAACGCCCACGCTCACTTGATCAGCTATCTGAGGCTTCACATTTGGGCTACTGGCAATCCAGTAATCAACCGGGGTTCCGGCTGTTGAATTTTGCAGTAGATGGATATATTGAGCCATTCTATTGTATCCGGCTTTTACGCTGGTATTTTCGTTGAAAATGAAATTCATACTTACCCTTGGTTCAAAATTCCAAAAAGGGGAAAACCAATCTCCAGCAATATATGCAGCTGTATCAATCGCTTCACCGTCAGCATCAAAAGTAAATTCATTGGAAGGACCACGTCGTGTAAAATTGGTCATCCGCAATCCATAATTTAGCATTAGGCGCGAACCAATTTTTTGTTCGTTTGACAGATAGGCAGCACTTTCCAAACCCATTTTTTCTGAAACGCTAAAGTTTTGTGTTTCGTTATCTAACGAGGTGAGCTCAAGACTACCCGGCTTAAACGTATAATCATTCAGTTCAATACCAAACGACAAAGTATTGCGAGGATTGACGTAATACGTAAAACGTTGCTTCAAGGTTTTACCTAAAATCCCGGCACTTAAGTTGAATGAAAAATCAAGATCAGCTTCAGTTTTGTAATTGTAATCGTTAAGGATTATGGACGTGTTACTGAATAATTTTGATGAAAAAACATGCGTCCATCGTAAGGTTCCTACCTTGTTTCCCCAGTTGAATCCAAAACTGGATGTACTGAGAATATCGCGACCAAGGTAACCCGAAATGTAAACACGATCATTTTGCCCAAGTTCCAGATGAGTTTTTAAATTGAGATCATAAAAATAGAGCTTGCTGTCTTTGATGGCATCATTTTTTGAAAACAGCAAAAATAAATCGGCATACGTTCTACGACCAGAAATCAGAAACGAACTTCCATTTTTTGCCAATGGCCCTTCTACAGTTAAACGGCTTGAGATTAACCCAATTCCTCCACTGGCGGAGAATCTTTCCGAATTACCTTCGCGCATGTGAACATCAAGTACCGATGACGCACGACCACCAAAATTAGCAGGCACACCACCTTTGTACAATTTTACATCGTTAATGGCGTCGGAATTAAAAACCGAAAAGAAGCCCAGTAAGTGCGATGGATTGTAAACCGGAGCATCGTCGAGCAAAACCAGATTATGATCGGCTTGTCCTCCCCGCACAAAAAATCCGGTACTGCCTTCTCCTGCCGACGAAACACCCGGCAACAGCTGAATGGTTTTTAGAACGTCCTGTTCACCAAACAACACAGGAATCGCTTTGATCTCTTTTGGACTTAATTTAAAAGTACCCATCTCATTACCAATAATATTTTGGTTAATGGCTTCGGTACTCACTACTATTTCACCCAATTCTTCGGTTGAAGGCTCCAGCTTTATATTGTGTATGGTCTTCGAGTCGACTGACAGGGTGAATTCTTGAGTTTGGTACCCCAGAAATTTCACAGTAAACGTATAAAAACCAGGTTTTATGTTCAAAGCATAAAAGCCAAAAGCATTAGATGTTGTTCCTGTTTTCAACTGATCGACATATACGGTAGCACCAATGAGGTCTTCACCATTCGATGCATCGCGTATGTAGCCCGTCACCGAGACTTCATTTTGCGAGAAACCTGTAACCCAAATCAGGAGGAACAGTAAAAAGAAGTATATTTTTTTGTACACTATTTTTTTGTATTAAGATTGTTATGAAAGATAGACACAAAAAACCCTAAAAGGTTGATTTAATCTTACACTTTAGTAAATGTTTTTATATTTTTAACAAAATTCACTTTATATGGATCAAAAAAAATTTAAGTGGCGTAGTTTTGTGAGTTTTGGAATGTTTTTCGCATTTCTGACAATGAGCATTTCAGGATTGATTTTATATATAGCACCACCTGGCAGGGTTTTCCGTTGGACGGATTGGCATTTTTTATGGATCGATCTGGAACAGTGGCAAACCTTACACACCTTATTTTCCTATTTGTTTTTAGGTTTTGCCCTTTCTCATGTATTCTCGATGAACTGGAAAATTCTATTTTCCTATTTCACCCGGAAAACAAAAGCCGGATTGCGCAGAAAACGAGAATTAATTGCCTCTTCTTTTATTATTTTGCTCTTTATTTTTGGTTCCTTATTTAGTATTCCACCTTTTAAAAGCATTATGGATATGGGAAGTTGGGCATCCGGATCCTGGGGTAAAAACATTGACTATCCGCCAGTAGCTCACGCCGAAGAAATGACCATCGAAAAGATAGCACAAGTTCTGTTGAACGTACCTGTAGATGATTTTTCAAACAGAATAAAACTCGCAGGTTTTGAAATAGATGATGTCTCACAGACATTGGCTGAAGTGTGTAAAAAGAACCATGTTGCTCCTTATGAATTTTTTAGAAAAACGACTGAAGGAATGAAAGTACTTGTTATTCCGGATATCAAATGATCAGTACTGTTGTTCAATTTTTATTATTTCTTCTTTTTGTTTTCCAGTTTTTTTAATCCTTCTTCTAATTGTTTCATTTCTTGAACATCATCGATGTCTATCCTGTTTTTTCGATACTTTTCATATTCTGATTCTGCTAATTCTTTCGCCATTTTCGCTGAAATCCGACCAGCATGTTCAAGAATTTCTTTATCGTTTAATGTCATAAAATCGTTCAGTTTGCTAATCCAATCTTTCATGTACATAGGCTTTCTGTTTCGAGCTTGCAACTCGGCAAACGAAAGATATTGGTCGACAATTAAATTCAAGTCTTTAAGTTCATCCTCACTCAAATAATTTTTAGCTATCGAGACATCAGTCTTTCTGATTTTACCGACCGGTGCATTTTTCCACGTTGTCAACCCCAAGTTTTGTTTTTTAGAATTAACTCGTTCGTAAATTATTTCGGAGGCTGTTTGTCCATGAATAGCCCAGTGCATTTTATTCTGTACCGATTTAAAAAATAACTGGCTGTCTTCAGATATTGGGTCGTAATCGATAGCAGTTGAGTAAATATCTTTGATTTTTGAATAGAAAATTTTTTCTGAACTTCGTATGTCCCGAATCCTATCCAATAATTCATCGAAGTATTGATTTGTATGCCCAGTTTCTTTTAAGCGCTCATCATTTAAAACAAATCCCTTAATTAAGAATTCACGAAGTTGAGTGCTTGCCCAAATGCGAAATTGAGTACCTCGATGTGACTTTACACGGTAACCTACAGAAATAATTACGTCAAGGTTATAAATCTTTATATTCCGTTGAACCTCACGGTTACCCTCGGTTTGAACTGTCAAGTAATCCTTGACAGTTGAAATTTCCTGTAATTCGCCTTCGTCAAAAACGTTTTTTATATGTAAACTGATATTTTGCTTTGTGGTTTGAAAAAGCTCTACCATTTGAACCTGCGAAAGCCAAACGGTTTCTTCTTCCAATCGAACATCAATTTTAGTTTGTCCGTCTTCGGTTTGGTATAATAGTATTTCTGAATTGGTCATTATTCTTTTCCCTCCACAATTTTAATTTCTTCCTCCGTTAAACCTTACAGTTCATAAACCATTTGGTCAATTTCTTTGTCGATTTTATCAATTTCGGATTGGAGTTGGTTTATTTCAAATTTTGTAGTTTCAAAAAAATCTTTAGAAAGAGTTCTCTTAAAAATCCTTCCTGGAATTCTTCTTCTTTTGGATTTCGGATGCTTTCCTTTCGTTCAGAATTGCTAAAATAATTTTTAAAATCAGTGTATCTTTTATTGATTAATTCAGAATCGAGATCGCTTAAGAATTTTGTTTCTACTGATTTTTGAAATAGGCTCATATTTTGGTTTTCTCTGAGGTATTTTATTTAATTCACTAAAATACAATTTTCATCTCATTATTATAGGGAGCTTTTAAAGGAATTCAATGTAACTCGCAACTATTGCTTTTTCTGTATGCACCTATTTTTAGTGCTCGTTTCTTTTAGTTGAAATCTGTTCATTCTGCAAAAGTGAGGTGGCAAAAAAGCCTTTTTGCAAACATGGGTTTTTGGGTCGGCTTGCGCGGTTTGAAATTGAAATTCACGAATTCTTTAATTTTTTAAAATTTGTGAGTAAATATGCTTTTTATCCGAGAACTATTCATATGAAATACGAACCAAAAAACCAATTATTCACAAAATTAATATTTAAGGTGTTTATGAATATTTCATATTTGCCCCATAGGGCAAAAGTAGAAGGAGAAAAATAAATTTGCTCCAACAATCTTCATTTCGTTTCGATTCTATCAAGTTTGCAGAGATATAACTTAAAAGTTGACATCTACATTTATAGTCATTTGAATAAGAAATATAATGCTCGAAATTTTTGTTTTACCTTGTTGTTAACCGAAAAAATGTCGCAGCCAAAAGCCCAGAGCATAAGTATGGATATAAACTCTTCGGACATAAGGTCTTACAATTCGATGTTTAAATAAGAAATGCATTTTGGAACATTTCGAATCCATTTTTTTTTGCAATTCACCCTGTAAGACAAACCATTAAGCATTGATTGCAACTGCCGCAATATTCATTCTCATTGGGTTGGTCATGGTCCAAATCCAGATCAATAATCTACAGCTGAAATTGAGTGAGGTATTTGCACAAAATAACGTTGCATCTTATTAGCTTTTCAGAAAATACACAGAAGAGCTGGGAATATTGGTGATTCCGGCGAAAAAACAAAATGGTTGCCCAAAAAAGTACCAGACTTTTCCGAACAACCATTATCCCCCCCTTACGATAAATTTTTTGCAGTGATTAAAAAAATCAATGAACTACCCCGCTGCAGAGCAGAAGGAATATCAATAAGGAATTATTCGTTAAATCGCCCAGGACCGGGGAATAAAACCTATAGATCTCTCGATAAAAGCTCGGGATCAGTTCGACTTTGTAATTTCAGTTAACCGTCAGCTGACAGATTCTGAAATCACAGTCTCACTGACTTAAAGCAGAAGCACTTTCATTTTTTGATAAAGTTCTTGCTGTAAACTTCTTCACTGCCTTCAACATTAATCACATAATTTCCTTTTATTAAACAGGTGGTATCGATATCGATTTTGACCTGTTCATTTAGTTCTTCGCTCATCTTAACGGCCCCTTTCATGTCAATAATTTTTAAAATTCCAGTAAAAGATTGTTTGAATACGACTTGCAGATGTTCATCAACAGGATTAGGGTAAATACTGAAATTCATGCTTTTCTCCTGTTCATTAATTCCAACATAATCTCCATTTATGAAGCGTACTTCAAATTGGTCAATGTTGGAACCGCCCGATTCGAAGATCAGTCTGATTTTATGTTCGCCTGCCGAAATGCCAACATATTCATCTGCCTCAACGGTTTCATAGTTTTCCCAATCGCCCGTTCCGGGGGTGGTTATGTTGCTTAATACTTTTTTTCCATCAACACTTATACCTAAGGTTGCCCCATTAGCATTGCCCGATGACACATCAAAAAGGAACTGATAATTTCCACTCTCTTTTGCAGAAACTGAATATTCCAACCACTCACCAGCGGCAGTCCATGCAACAGAATATCCATTTGGGCTGCCGCCAGTATCCACATCATCGCCGGGCCGTCCACCACAGCAGGTTTCGCCACTATTCCCTATATCGGTATCGTGATAAGTTTGCCCCTCTACACCGATATCAAAATCTTCGGCCTGTATCATTGCGGGAATTTCAATGGCCTGTCCATTACGCGGAATTCCATTGCAACCTTCTGGCGGACAATTTTTCTTCAATTCGATTAGGATGGACGTTTCGGCTGTTAATCCGCCATTGTCAGTAGCCATTAAGGTTAGAATATGTTTGCCGTCTTTCAGATTTAGAATAGCAGGATCGCTTTGAGTGGCATTGGCAGCTCCCCATTCATAAGGTGCTTCACCTTCTTCCCGAACTAAGGTACCATTAAGATATAGCGCTACTTTAACGATTGTTCCATCAAAATCAGAAGCATTAGCTACCACCCCAATTTCGGTAGTACTGCTAAATTTTTCTTTATTGGCAGGTGATTGAAAATTTATAGATGGAGGTAAATTACCCACTTCAACTCCGTTTTTAGTAATTAGAGCCAACCAATCGTTGGCATCGGGTGCTTCAATCTTTCCGGCAACGGTTTGCTTGGTTGACATTCCTCCTCCTGAACGGGTATTGTACCATTGTACTACCCAAACTCCCTCGGGCAAATCGATGTTGGTAGCTCCTCCATTGGACAAATAAACCAGATAAGCATTTCCGGGATTGGCCAAAACAAAATCGCTTGTTGATGAGGTAATGGAATTCATATTGATCACATCGGGAAGGAAGGTCTGAAAGTTGTGTTCGAAAAAGTTAAGAGCCACTTTGGCATCCTTCCATTTCGAAGCGCGCGTGCGATGATCCTGACAATCCAGGTCGCCGCAGCCCGTTTGATATCCGTAATAATATTCTACTCCACCGCCGCCGGCCATTAGTGCACCCCAAAGTGCTTTTTTACGAATATCATCCCGGTTATCGGCATATGAATTGGCCGATGGAAGTGTGCCCGTATAAGTTAAATCAACGGTTACACCTGAAGGGAATGGACCTTGTTCATCGTTACAAACCACCCATTTTTTACCCGCATCGGTTGATTTTTTTACCCAATTTAACACATCGCTGTGCACAATTTCGTTGGTTACGCATTGAAGCGAGGCACCCGTAAAATCAGAGGCGCCCAACAAACCGGTATAAACTGCATTTTGAGAAGCAGCATCGGGTCGGCTGTGAGTTACAATGTGGTGATGATAAGGATCGGTAACTTTTAAAAAGTTAGCAGCTGATTTTCGCTGTCCATCGTTCATTTGAGGCATCACTCCCGGGCCATTTTCTTCACCAATGTTCCAGTTTAGTGCCAGGTGATGACCAAAACGGGCAATCAATTCGCGGTAAAATAATTTTCGTTCAGGTCCGGTATTGCCACTGTCCATAAAGGTTTCGTTTTCTTCTTCTCCCAATTTAATATGTAAATACATGCCACGTTTATCGGCGTAGGAGAATACCTTATCCCATTGTTCCATTTTTGACACATCGAAACGGTCGTGGTAAACAGCTGCCCAGTGGGTTTTTCTGATGGTTTCCGCTTCAGCATCGGATTTTCCAGCAGGATCTGCAAGTGCTTGAAATTCTGTATCAGATATTTTCAATAAGTGAGGAAAAACATTCTGATCGTCGCCACCAAGATTAAAAACTAGGAACGAAAAAGAATTCATGCCTTGCTCTGACAGGTAACGGATCATACCTAACAGGTTGTTCCCTTTATTGTCCTTCCAATTATAGCTTGCTGCATCAGCCACAGAATAATCTTGTTGATGAGGAGCCCATGTTTTTCTGAAATTTTTCCGGTTCGGATTTGCATCGAATCCAACATAATCCATGGTATTTTCGGTAGCATCTGCTCCAGCTTTTATAAACCAGTTTCCATTTGGGTTATCCGGTGTAGTTCCGGAATGACGCAGATAATGTTCGCCTACGTATTGCAACATTCCTTTTTCAGGCTGGCGAAAATCTATGCCCGACTTGTCAGATTCAATTACGTCGACACTGCCAATCAAACCATTGATCATTGACGATGGTACTCCTGTTGCTCCCGTGGCAACATTTTCCCCTTCAATAAAAGAAGCTTTCCAATTCCAGGTTCCTGGTCTGTCTGGCACAAAATGAACACGCCATTTATTGCCTTCAGTACAACTGCTTTCCTCTGCATCGCCACAAGCGGCAAAATAGCCGGGAACGATGAAATTTTTGCCGCTTTCGTCATGCGTAAAAGTTACATCAAGCCTATAGCTTGTAAATGGGTTGGGCTCTGCTGTTTCAGAAGATTGAGGTCCGTCGAAAGTAAGGGTCACCGGATGCCAGCGTTTAATTTCACCGGTGGTGATTACTCCTTCAGGATCATTACTTGTTCCATTGTTGGTACAAATTAATTCGAGAGACGTCCACCTTCCACGAGAATAAGCTGTTGAGGTTCCTTCAGAGATTTTTCCATTGGAGTGTGAATTAAATTCCACCTGAATAAGATCACCCTTTTTTACCACCACATCGGGGAATATGGTACCCGATGGTTTGTAGTCAAGATCTGTTTCCGGATTCTGAAAATTTCCGACGATTTCATTATTCACTAAAATAATGTATGACGATTCACCATCGGTTTCGGTTAAAGTATTGATACGGATATCATATTTCCCACTGTTCCCGTTAAAAAAGGTATTGGCAGCTGCGTATTCATCTTTGTACAATGCCGCATCGATGGCCAATGCACCTCGCGTTTGGTCTAATATTGCAGGACGATAACCTTCAACTGAAGTGTTTTCAAAACCACCAAGAGCCGAAAAGGAATAGGAACCGGTACACGTCCCAATGACTTCGTTACAGGCTGATGCTGCGTTGGTCAAATTCAATGCGTCAGCAACATCATCATTGTACAGCACAACCCGATCAATTAAGTGAAAGCGTGACCGAGCAGCAAGTTGCATGGTATACTGACCTGCCTGGGCAAATTCAGCTTTGATGATGTAACCTTCGTTATCGGAAGTTGCCGAGGCCCAGGTCCAATTTGTTGTTCCAGATGAAAACACTTTAAAAAAGCCGTCGGAACCTGCACCCTCAGGGTTGGGTGTTTTTCCCGAACCATGCGCATAATATTTTTTCCCGTTCAGTTCGGCATAAAAATCGTCGGCACCTACAATTTTAAACCAGGTATCGTTAAAATCGGTGGAACTTGTCCCTGAACCCACCCGATTGTACCAATGAAAAGTATACTTACCTGGATTGTTGATGTAGAAATTGGCTTCAATTATCCCATCCGTGGCTGAATTGAAGAAATCAGTGCCATTCCAAAAAATGTATCCATCGCCTGTATAACCTGCTTGATCAGAAGATGCTCCGATTTGCCAATCGGACACTAAAGGAAATGCCTCGGCTTCAATCACAAGTAATCCATCTTGTTCCTGAAAAGCACAACTTTGCTGAGCGCTGGAGTTGTTCTGAAGCAACATTATTGCAAACATCACTACAGCAGCCTTAATCTGGTTTTTCATCCGTTTTGTGTTCATTGTTTTGCAGTTCTATTATTTGTGTTTTCTATAAGACGATAATTTTTTTGCTGATACATGAGCTGGTAGTTATTAAGCGAATGAAGTAACTGCCTTTTTGTAAATCGGCAACCTCGATCTCAGTTGAGCTGTCTTTTGATGGAATTCGTTTCACTACCTTTCCCTGAAGTGTTATAATTTCAATGCTTTCAACATCAATGTAGGCATGTCGAATGGTAAATTTTCCTGCAACCACAGGATTTGGGTAAACTGCAATATCTACCTGTTGAATTGTTTTCGGAATACCGGTTGCCCCAGCCTTTTTAAAAACTACCTTGTCAACTGTCAGGCAATTGTCATCGGTACCCACAAAAAACTTTATTTTATTCGTTGCATCAGTTACAGAAGGAGTGAAAGAGAAGGTATAAGCTTGTATGGCCGTTGTTAAATCCAACTTCTCTTCCAGATAAATAGTGTAAGGGCTACCAGCCATTTGCATGCAAAGTGTTAAAGAGCGCGGTGCATCGGCCTGAGCCAAAAATGATATCTCGTAATCTTTTCCTGCTTCGAATGGAGCAGCCTGAGCCACCTGAACCTCCCAATCGGCGACTCCTGTTGTCGTTGGGCAAATCATTAAAGCGTTTTCGCCCGATAAATCAGCACCGGTTACCACCGACATTTCACCAACAGCACCATTATACGCATCAATGCTCCAGGAATAGGTCTCCTGATCAAATTCACCGTTAACCAATAAGTTGCTCGCTGTTTGGTTCGTTTCTGAACTACCGGCAAACGGATAGCCAACATCAGGAAGACCTTCCATGAAAGTTGTTAGCCAGGTCATGGCCGTTCGTGGTGTACCGTTACTGTTGAGTATTCCTGTTCCACTTGACCAGGTAGCCCCATCAACATAGCCCCACAAGGTGATCCCGGCAACTGCCGGATGCTTCCAATATACTGGAAAAAGATTGCTGTAACTGGACTTTTGTGCTGCTTCAGAAGTAGTACCGGCACCTTTTAAATCGAGTTCCGTAACGTAAATGGGTAATCCCGATTTTGCCATTTCATTCAAACTATTGAGCAAATTTGCTGGTGAAACACCGTCGACATTAAAATAGTGGGCTTGAGTACCAATGCCGTCAATTAAACCGCGATCGCGCAAAACTTTGATCACATCCAGCATTTCATTAATGCCTTTCAAATTATTTTCCAGTTCGAAATCGTTCATAATCAATTTCGAATTGGGGAAATAAAAGCGGGCCTTTTCGAACAACCAAATCACCCAATCGTAGCCGGTAGTTCCAGTGCCGCCCAATCCTGTTCTGAAATAAGGCGTACCTGCAGCATGTTCCTGTCCATTCCAGGTGTTTTTATATAAATTTTCATTGAGCACATCAATTTGATCAATCATGGGATAGCGTTCGGCTATTGCAGCCATGTATTCTTCCATCTCGGCCTGAAATTCGGTAGGGGAAAGTGTTTTAATCCAATCGGGATATTGACTCCCCCAGGCCAGAGTGTGATAACGAAAAACGAGGTTGTTGTATTTGGCATGATTGTAGGCAACATCAGCTTGTTTCCAGTTCATAACATCTCGATTGGCTTCAACCGATCCCCATTTGCAGGCATTTTCAGCAGTTACACCATTCCAATAGGTATTGTAATCGGCAGGTGCTCCACTGTTAATTACATTACCAAGATACTTTCCCTTGTTCGCACTTAAGCCGATTGGTTTTACAGGAGCTTTGTCAACCGTAATAAACACACCGGCTGAAACGGAAACACTATTTTCATTATCGCTTGCTTTTGCTACAATACGATACGATCCGGATGAAACATTCTCCCAAACAAATGAAAAAAGATTACCTTCAGATTTAGTGGTTTCGCCCAATTTTTGCTCCTCATTAAAGTACTCTACTTTAGTAACTGTTCCTCCGGCAGAAGTACCACCAACGTCATTGGAAAAAACGTTAATTTGAATATTGGTTCCCTCCTGAAAATAAGCATTGGTATGTGGGGCAAGGATAACGCACGAAGGTGGCGTTTGTTGACCTTTCGCACCAAGCGAAAAGATGAATAGTAGTACTGTAAAAAATGTTGTTTTTCCCATCTCGTTAATTTCAAAATTTAAAATAGACTGAATCTTATGAGTCACCGTCAAATCTAAAAATCCGGCAAACAAAATGTGAAAAATCAAATTACCAAAGAAGTTTTCAAAGCTTTTCAAAGCTTTTCAAAAATACTTTATAAGGTTTTGCATGATGACTTTACCATTTTTACTACCTTTCAGCGATACAAAAATTTGCCTATCGAGATTTTACCATGGATTTGGAATTACTAAAAACTTGTCTGCTTGAAATTGAAAAAAAGGTCAATTTTGGTCCCAGGGAAACCTGGACGAATAATGAATTCCAAAAATTGAGTGAACAAATTTTTACTCAAACCGGAATTCAAATCAGTACTTCCACCATTCGCCGTTTGTTTGATAAAAGGGAGGAGTTGGTGAATAATCCGCAAAAAGAAACAAAAAATGCGTTGGCCATATTTTTAGGTTACCAAAACTGGGCCGATTATCAAACCAAAAAGATGAACAAGGGCACAAGTCGTGCACCTAAGAACTTGAGTAAATTAAGATCGATCCTCCTGTATAGTCTGGGAGCCATTTCAATCATCGGCCTATTATTGTTCATGCTGCTCCATCCGTTTACTAAACCCAATTATTCCGACATCCTTTTTGAAGGCTCCTTACTGGTTAGTAACGAGGTACCTCACACTGTTATTGTACATTACAATTTAGGTAAGCATCATCAGCCTTTTTATATTAATTGGAATGATATTCCATTGGATGGGAGTTTAACCAGTGAACCTACAAAACTTGAAAAACAAAAGGGAATTGCCACCTATACTTATTTCAATAAAAGAAGTTACAACATTATTTTGTTGAACGACAAAGGTGACTCCATTAAATTATTGAATTCTAACATAAGGACACAAGGATGGGAATGCTATTTAATGCAAGAAAATCAACTTATCGCAATTGATTCTTTAAATTTCAAACAGGGAAACAATTTGGATGCGACTCATTACATTTCAACAATAGGCAGAATCGATCCGGAACAAGATTACCGCCTTTTTTACCGCAATCTGGGGCAATTTAATGTTGATGGTTCAAATTTCCACTTGACTTTTAACGTTACACCACAATTCTCCAAAAAAATCATTCAATGCCATCATTTTCAAGTAGAAATATCAGGCCTAAAAAACCTTTTGATCCTCACTGCCATGCAAGAGGGTTGTGAAAACAAAAATAACGTGCTCATTGGTAGTGATTCATTCCTGGGTAATGAAATGGATCTATCTCAACTCGCCATAAAAAATAATGAAATCACTGCCTTTGAAATCAAAATTAAAAACAAGCACTTAAGTATTTCTAAAAATGGGAACCTTGTTTTTGAATCAAAATTAAAACTTGAACTGGGAGAACTCGATGGTATACGTTTCGAATTTAAAGGAAATGGTCAAATTGAAAATCCTCTACTTAAGCAGCTTTAAGCTTTAAATAATTTTCAATTCACTTTTGTTGTGGCTATCAGTATATTCTGCTTCAATTTTTCATAGCCGGCGCGTTTAACTGCAGAACTTTTAAATAAGGCTTCAAATTTTTCTGTGGATAGGTTTTCCCAATCGACTTTTGTCATTTTTAAAAACTCGGGAAGAGGCCTGAATTTCTCACAAGAAGTTATTTTGGGTTTTTGATTCCAGGGACACACGTCCTGACAAATGTCGCAGCCAAAGGCCCTGCGCATCAATTTGGGTCGAAACTCTTCGGGAATTTCATCTTTCAATTCGATGGTCAAATAGGAGATACATTTCCGTGCATCTAAAATGTACGGTTTCACCAAAGCTTGTGTTGGGCAGGCATTAAGGCATTGATTGCAGCTTCCGCAATGCTCTTTCTCATAAGCTTGGTCATATTCCAATTCCAGATCAATAATCAGTTCGGCAATGAAGAAGAATGAGCCCCACTCTTTATTCAGCAATAAACCATTTTTACCGATCCATCCCAAACCGGCTTGAACAGCCCATGCCCTTTCCAATACTGGTGCAGAGTCGGTGAACATTCGACCTTCAATTGGTGCAATTTCGGTATTGATATAATCGAATAGAACTTGCAGTTTTTCTTTAATCACCAGATGATAATCTTTCCCGTAGGCATATTTCGAAATGATTGGAATACCAGTTCCGGTTTGAAGTTGCTCAGGGAAATAATTCATCAAAACAACAATGACTGATTTTGAGCCGGGAACCAGTTGAGTTGGATCGAGCCGTTTTTCGAAATGATTGGCAAGGTAAGCCATCTTTCCATGATAATTGGCATCGAGAAATGCTTGCAGTCGCTGTTCTTCCGTTTCCAATTTTCGGGCAGATGCAATTCCACAAGCTGAAAAACCCAGTTCGATGGCTTTGTTCTTTATAAGCGCTGATGCGTTCAATATGATGATATTTAAAGGTCTGCTACAATATAATCAAAATCATTGTTGATTGGTTTATAATTGAGGCTCACCACTTCGTTAACAATTTTAGAATTACGCTATAGCGCTAAATCTGAATTGTATCTCTTCCGAATATATACCCAGTTTCGTCCGAAATAAAATGTTCGTATTATCAAATTTTAATCGCGGACGATTTAAATCTTGCCAATTCACAACCCGGGTTGAAACCCGGGGCTAAATCGGGTAGGAAGCGGCTCACGCCGCTGACCCCCCACACCACCGGGCATACGTT
>JBGUEP010000036.1:0-64331 GCA_041821245.1 Prolixibacteraceae bacterium | reverse complement strand
ATTTTAATGTGATCCCAAATCTATCCTTCCACCCGAATTGTAAATTGATCCAAATTGTATCAATTTGCAATTCCGGAGAGAATTAGTGTACCTGTATTGTTTTGCAACACCGAAAAATGAATAACAAATTGTTGTTATTCATAAAATGGCCATGATTACAAGAATTTTAAATTTCGTGTACCTGCATTTTTTTTGCAATATCTTCTGCGAATTCTTTTCCTTTAAAATGTGCAACCACCTCAAGGGCAAATTCTAAAGCCACTCCGGCACCTTTTCCGGTAATGACTTGTCCGTCGGTAACCACAGATGAATTGCTGTAAGTAGCGCCATATAATTCTTTTTCGAATCCAGGGAAACAGGTAGCCATTTTACCTTGTAAAAGTTGATTGTGCCCAAGAATCAATGGTGCAGCACAAATGGCACCCAATACCTTGCCTTGTTGGTGAAAGGAGAGGAGCTGTTCCCGAAGTCCTTCATGTGCATCAAGATGAGTTGCTCCCGGAATTCCTCCGGGCAAAAATATCATTTCAGCTTGGGAGTAGAGGCTGGCATCGAACAGCTGATCAGCAACTACCGAAATATGGTGTGATCCTCGAACAGTTAATTGATTGCTAATTGAAATCGTTACAACATTAAAACCTGCTCTTCGCCATACGTCTACTGGGACAAGTGCTTCCATTTCTTCGAAGCCTTCAGCCAAATGGACCAATATTTTAGTCATCTTATTTTGTTTTTAGCATTAAATTTACGCAAACGGGTTTCGATAAACTGATTTGATTTCCGGTAAAGCTCAATAAGCCGGTGTTTTGATTCACTCGATAGACCGTGAGCAAATTTGAATTTTGGTTGGCTACAAGTATAAAATTACCATCAGGCGAAAGAGCGAAATTACGGGGCCAGTCGATGTTCTCCTGCATATACCCCAATAAGGTCAATTCCATGTTGGTCTGATTAACTTTAAAACTGACAATGCTATTGTGTCCGCGGTTCGAAGCAAAAAGTAATTTTCCATCGCTTGAAAAATGAATGTCGGCACATTGATTATTGGCAGTAAATGTTGAAGGAATTGTTTTAGTGGCCTTTTGGAATTTGGAAAAACATCCATCTTGGTCGGGTAAATAAGTTTCTACGCTACTGTTCAGTTCATTCAATACCATCATGGCTTTTCCTTCGGGATGGAAGTCTAGATGCCTTGGGCCTGATCCCGATTGTGTTTGAATGGTTTTAAAAACCTTTAAGCCGGTTTCTTCCAACTTGTATACATATATTTTATCAGCACCTAAATCGCAGGAATAGGCATATTTACCTTTCAGGTCAATTTTAATACTATGTGCGTGCGTTGAACTTTGTCGGGAAACATTCGGGCCGCTACCTTCGTGTTGATGTACCGAAGAATTTCCCTTGTTGTTTGCTCCTGTTTCAATTCGTATCACATTTCCACTGTTGTAATTAGCTGCCAATACGGTGTTGCCAATTTCATCGTAGCTTACATAGCATGGGCCACTGCCTTTTGTGCTGTATTTGCCAATTTCACTTAAAGTTCCATTGTTTGAATCGATTCTAAAGCCAACTACTTCGCCGTTTCCACTTCCTGATTCGTTCACACTCCACAGTTGCGTTTCATCAGTGCTTATGCATTGGAAAGAAGCATTATTAACAGTCGCTACCAATTTGGGAGTGGAAATGAGTCCTGAATCAACATCAAAATTGGCCAGATAAATGCCTTTACTACCGGCATCGGTATAGGTGCCAATGTATAAATAGAGTTCTTCGTCGAATGCAGTAGTAGTGCTGTCTGTATCAGTCCCGGTTTCTTCTTCCTGTTCCATTTCGTCATTGGAAAGGGAATCCTGATTTTGAACTTCCTGCTTTTGCTGGTCGTTTATTGCATTTCCATTGGAAGGTCCGCAACTCCATAAAAACAAAAATGAAATGAGTAAATATTTAATCATGATTTTAAATTTAAATAGTCGTAAAGATACAAAAAATGAGAGCTGAGTTTTCCATCCTTCAGTATGGTGGCTTTTGCAATGAGTTCTTCGGTTTCATTGGAAAGCAATTTAGGAATAATTTCTTTTGTTAGTAGTTCAGAGAAATGGATTGAGGCTTCTCTGGCAATCAAAGCAGGCAAATTGCCGATGGCCATTACGGTGATATTCGATTCAGATGAAAAGGCTTCTTCTTCAGCACTTGACTCGGGGTTGTAATCGTAGAAGGGTTTTTTGTGTGTGCTTTCCCTGATGGTGCTGGCAACTGATCCATTGACATCGCAGGTTATATCGGCTATCACTTTCAGGTTCATTGGTTTTTGCAGGAAATCTTCACGCAGCAAAAACTTTGGGAACTGCTTTTCCCAATAATGACAGGCCAGATAAACATCGGCAAGGCCAATTATTTGTTTTAATTCCGATTGGAAAAGTTCAGGATGTAATTGATACTCTTGTTTCGAGTAGGGGCGATTCTGTTTATGTACCATATGATGCTTGCGCTTTAAAACGGTAAAAACCGGCTTGGTAAAGCAGCGATGAAAATCTTCAGGTTTTACGGCAAGCACACCAAGTTTTTCCAGGGTTTTTGAAGCTCCTTTGGCGCTTTGTCCCGAGCCTGTTATCAAAAATTTCACCGGCGGAAGCTCTATTTGGTCAGTAAGTTCATTCCATTGTTTTAGAATTGAATAGAAGCTGTCGGTTTTGATTTCCAAGGGGCTTATCTTTTTTAACAAAGCCAGTGTTGCATAATAACAACCGGTAATTCCCGCCCAATAGCCAAATGCAATGATGCGTTGCTTTTTGTCATCAACCAGATATTCATAATCAATTAAAGTGATTTTTTTTTGCGAAAGGCCTTGAAAGTAGGTTTGATTTTTTGTTTGTTTTTTAGCAACGTGGGCAAAAAATAAGTAGTTTTTCCCTTGAATGATGGTGTTTAAACTAACTTCTTTTACACCAAGCAAAATATCACAAGCACTAATATCTTCGTTCATTTCAATCCCTGCTTCAAGGTATTCCTTGTTGCTGAAAATTCTTCGATTAGAGGGTTGAACAACAATTTGCAGCGAAGGGAAACGTTCGAGTAACACTTGGGCATGACGAGGTGTAAGAGCCACTCTGGGATCATTGCTGTGTGTGGTTTCTCGTAATATTCCGATCTTCATTTTTTTTGTAATAAGTAATTGTTGAATGAAACAGTTTATAGGATTTACGACATGAACTGCAGTGGAAAGTTAAATGTATTCCACATCTACTTTTTTAAAAAATTTCTCCTGTAACAGTTTCACAATGCGTTTCACTACGGTTTTTCTAATTTCGATTTCCACCGGTTGATCCGGATCGTGATGTGCCCAATTGATGCGGGTTCCAACCAGCAGGTGGATAATGTCGTGTTTGAATAGTTTTTTGACGATTTCTTCGGCAGGCGATGCATGTAGCCGGGTTTCACTGGTATAATCTTCTAAGATTTCTTCAACCTTACTGATGGTGATAATCCCTTCAGTAACCAAATCAAATCCTTCCAATTTCGACACCGGAGGTAATGTTGGATCGGAATGATCTTGAAGCATCTTTAGTTTCAGATTCATCTCTCTCGAAATAATTTCAGCCGTTGTGCCACCACTGATTATTTTTTCACCTTTAAAATTGCGGATGCGTTCAATAAAGTTAAGGTCTTTCATTTTATAAAAAGGTGGTCCGGTAATGAACATCATTTCTCTGGGTTCCCGTAAATACACTACTCCACAGCTGGTATCGTCTTTTAAATTGTAGTTGTCGTTCATTAAGGCCCGGTTCACAATTTTTCGTGCCAGTTTAGTGGCCGAAATTTGGGGTTGATTTTCAACAAGTTTGATGACGAAATCGAGCACATTGTTGTGGCCCCAGCCCATATTAAATTTAAGTGTGTCGATGCCCGATTGTGTAACCCCGTCGGTAAAAAAAATGATACGGTCTTCTTTCATGGCATAAAACTCCTGGCAGCGTAAAAGTTTGCCGCTGTTTTCGGCACCGCCAACCTTTAATTCATAGATTTTTGAGGGTTGGAATCGTTGATTCCCACGCAAAATAATAACGGGTGGATTATCATAATTAATCGTTTTTACCAGGCCATCTTTTTCAATTTCAATGACGGTGAAGGTGGCATAGCTTGGCTTATCTCCCGCTGTGGGCAAAACGTTCATTATTATTTGTGCTGCAATTTCAGGTTTAGTGTGAAAACTTGAATAATTGAGCGACATGGTGGCGGTTAAGGTGGCCAAAACACTGGCTTTGATACCATGGCCAATTCCGTCGGATAGGACAAGTAATGTACGTCCTTCCTCGCTCAATTGGCGTGTTAGAAATACGTCACCGCTAACTTCCTGCCCTTTGGGGCGGAGTTGTTGCATGTCGACCTCGGTATGGTAGGATTGGATCATTTAGTTCTAATTTTTTTCTTCCACATCGTATTTTTGAGCTTCAATAATCGAATTGAGCAATTCTTCCGTTTGGGCTGCATTTTCTCCCAACAGGAAGGCGATTTTTTGTACCGTTTTCATGTTTTTACGGTTCACCTGTCGTGCGCGTTCAATAATCTCAGCTCGCTCGAGCATTGGGGCCGAAAGATCTCTAATTATTGCACCTACAATTTTATTTCGATGAATGGTCATCACGCTGATCGAAAAAAGTCTATTTTGAAATTTAAGGTCACGTTCCAACCGACTTTCACCTGATTCAAAGATTGATTTAAACATGTTAACAATCAGTTCAGGAACCAGCATTTCCAGTTCAGCACCATGCAGACCGGGAATGGTCTCAAATAGTTCTTCGTTTTCTTCTCCAAACATGCGGGCAAATCCTAAATTACTTTCAATAATTTTTAGTTGATCATCAACAATCACAATGCCTGCCCGTATTTTTTGTAGCATGGTTGCCGAAATCAATTTTTCTTCTTCAGCCCGAGCCAGTTGGTTTTGTGCTTTTTTTCGTTCCGAGATGTCAATAATTGAGCTGACAAAACCGGTAATTTCTTTTCCATTCAAGCGCATGGCGGCCTTATTGATAATTACATCGCGAATATCACCATCGGCGTACATTAACCGGGATTCATAAAATTGATCATTCCCATTATTAAGGATATCTGCATCACGAAAAAAAAGGACATCCACCTGATTGGCGGGTAAAAAATCAATAAGTTTTTTACCAATAACTTCATCTTTTGCTTTCCCAAGGATGCGCAGAAAGGCTTTATTGCAAACTTTAACTGTACCATCCAGATTTTTGCAATACATCGGTATTGGTAACGAATCGATTACCTTTTCGTAAAGTTCGGGTGACTCACTTTTGATCTCTTCGAATATTGGAATTGGCATGACGTTAACTTTAAAATTGCTAAATTGTGCTTGAGTTTTAATTCAATTAGGTTCGACTAAAATACGACAAGTTTCTTGGTTTGGCATAAAATAGTTGATCCTCAGTTTAAAAATAGTTTTTATGAATGATTATTAATAATGTTATTAAATTTTAACATATCAACAATTTATGACGTTTATTATGATTGATCCATTGCCGATTTTGCATCTTTGTGCTTGAAATAATTGCTTGTTGAGGGCCGTATAAATTAAACATATGATCGGAACCAACCAATTATGTAATGATGTAATTGATGCAAAAACAAGGATTAAACAATTTCATGAAGTTAGCAAAAGTTGTTGAATTAGTCGAAGCGAAAATTGTTGCGGGTAGTCTAAATGATAAAGTGGTGGAGAGTGGTTTCTGTTCCGATTTGATGAGTGATGTTCTGACCATTGATGCAGACAAACTTTTATTGATTACCGGAATGACTAATATTCAAACCATACGTACAGCCGAAATGGCCGATATTTTGGCCATCTTACTGGTTCGAAATAAAAGGGTATCTCCTGAGATGTTGGAGTTGGCCGCTGAAAATAAGCTGGTTATCCTTGAGTCCCCTTTTTCAATGTTTAAGGCAGCAGGCGTTTTGTATGCTGCCGGCTTAAATCCTGTTTATTGAATGATCGCGCTCAAGTACCATATCGAAGGTGGAAATTTTACCAATGCTGGTCATGCATCAAGTCAGGTAAAAAAAACCCTTAAGCAGCTCAATATCGATTCGAAATTGATCAAAAATGTGGTGGTGGCCTTGTACGAAGGGGAAGTTAATATTGTAGCGCATGCCAATCAGGGGCAAATTGAGGTTTTTATTTCTCCTTCCGAAGTTAAAATGATTTTAACAGACGAAGGGAAAGGAATTGAAAACGTAGAACTGGCCATGAAAGAAGGCTATTCTACGGCATCACAAAAAGTTAGGGAAATGGGCTTTGGTGCCGGAATGGGTTTGCCAAACATGAAGAAGAATGTTGATCAATTTACTATTGAGAGCATTGTGGGAAGCGGAACTACATTAACCATGATAAAACATCTTATAAATGCCTGAAATTGATTCATTTCATCACGCTTTGATAGTCGACGAAGACAAATGCATTTGTTGCACACATTGTGTGAAAATTTGTCCTACTGAAGCCATCCGAATTATCAACGGAAAGGTTGAGATTCGTGAGGAACGGTGTGTCGATTGTGGTGAATGTGTACGGGCATGTCCCCAAAAAGCATTTGGTATTGATCACGATGATCTAGCTCAAATTAACAATTATAAGTATCGTGTAGTCTTGTTTCCTGCAGTATTTTTAGGCCAATTTCCTGAACGGATTACGGAAGATAAAATATATGCTTCACTTTTAAAAATAGGTTTCACTCATGCCTACGAAGTGGAACAACCCATCGGGGTGCTGAAAAACTTAATCACAAAAGCAGTTAAATCAAACAAAACAGGTAATCCGGTCATCTCATCGTTTTGTCCTGCCATTGTTCGATTAATTCAAATTCGATATCCTTCGTTGTGCGAATACATTGCCCCGGTGAAAGCTCCCCACGATTTAGCAGCACATTTTGTGCTTCAGAAATTAGCGCTGCAAGGCATTCCTGAATCTGAAGTTGGTCTTTTTTACATCACTCCATGTGTGGCCAAAATAGCTGCAGTAAAAACACCTTTAGTTGAAAAGAGATCGATCATTTCCGGCGTAATCAGTCCCAAATTGTTGTACAATAAAATTATGGCACTGGCTGAAAATATCGAACCGGTTGATAGCTCTGAAATGCGTTATGAGCTGACCAAAGAAGGAATTCAATGGAGCCTGACCCACGGGGAAACCTGGTGGCAACGATCAAAAACTATGGCCGTTGATGGAATCCACAATTCCATTGAATTTTTGGAACGCCTGGAGAACGATGAAATCAACGACATCAATTTTGTTGAACTCAGGGCATGTGACCGAAGTTGTGCTGCCGGTGTGTTATTGACTCAAAATCGATTTTTAATTGTTGAACGTTTGAAACGAAGGGCCCGTCGATATCCGAATGCCGATAATAAATTGTTGGCGACCGGCGAAAATCCTTACGAACATCTGGAATGTAAATTGTTGTCCGATCCGGTTCAGCCAAGACCATTGCTGCGTTTTGGAACCGATATGGAAAAAGCAATGGATCGGATGCAACGCGCCCGAAATATCATGTGTCATTTACCGGGAATTGATTGTGGTGCATGTGGTGCTCCAACCTGCCAGGCTTTAGCAGAAGATATGGCCAATGCCCGGGCAAAAATGTCCGATTGTATTTTTATTCAGCAATTGTGGCAAAAAGATGGTAAAGTGAAGCCTGCAAAGGCTTTTGAACGAATGGAAAATAAATGGGGTGACAAACGTTTCGATCCCGATTGTACTAAAATAGGAGCAAAAAATGAAGGTAATTGATTTAGTAAAGTCTTTGGACTTGAAAATTTTCACGTCGGAAATTGGTTTAAACAAGCACATCAGTGGAGGATATGTTTCCGATTTACTGAGCGATGTAATGGGAAATGCTTGTGAAGGAAATAGTTGGATTACGCTTCAAAATCATCTAAATGTCATTGCCATTGCTTCGTTGAAAGATTTGGCCTGTGTTATTCTGGTTAAAGGTATTCAACCTTCGCAAGAAGTGATCGACAAAGCCAATACGGAAGGAATTGCTCTGTTGGGAAGCAGTGAGCAAACCTTTGAACTGGCCGGTAAAATTTACCAGATGGTGCATGCTGAGCAATTGAATTGATATTTTTTCTCCGACATTTTGAGCGGAATGTAAGAAATAAAGGATCCATCATTTATACGCGATTTAGCAATTTGAACCAATCATAAATGCCACTATTTAAAGCCGATCTGCATATTCATACCCTTACTTCACCTTGTGGTAGTTTGGAAATGAGCCCTGTGCATATTATCGAAATGGCTTTGGAAAAAAAATTGGATATTATTGCAATTACCGATCATAACTGCACCAAACAAGTTCAGGTAATTCAAGAAATGGCAGTAAATAAAGGTTTATTGGTTATTGGTGGTGCGGAAGTCAATTCCTCCGAAGAAGTACACTGCCTCACTTTATTTGAGACGAAAGATCAATTGGACGAATTCCAATTTTTCATCGATCAACACCTACTGCCCATTCCAAACGATCCAACTTATTTTGGAGATCAGGTGGTGATTGATAAAGATGAAATGATTGTGGAAGAGTTACCCTATTTGTTGACAAACGCCTTGGATTGCAGCTTAAGTGAGATTGAAATCAAAGTTCATGAATTGAATGGAATTGTCATTCCTGCTCACGTTGATCGGCCCTATAACGGATTGTTTAGCCAACTGGGATTTATTCCTGAACATTTTAAGGCCGATGCTTTTGAATTATCAAAAAATGCCCATTACGAAAGTTGGATAAGCAGTGGTAAATTACCTTTTCATGCCACAATCGTCACCAATTCAGATGCACATCATCCACACCAAATTGGTGAAAGGGTTACTTGGTTTGAATTGAAAGAACTCACTTTTAGAGAAATGAAACTAGCTTTAAATAATGAAGAAGGGAACAGAGTAGTACCTCCATCAAAAACTTCAGAAAACCTGAGATGAACGAAATAGCTTTACATATTCTGGATATTGTTCAAAATTCAATTCGTGCCGGAGCCTGGAAGATTGAAGTTCTCATTTCCGAAAACAAAGGAAAAGATATCTTCGAATTGGTGATTAAAGATGACGGAAAAGGAATGGATCAAGAGCAATTGAATGAAGTAATGGACCCTTTTTTTACTACACGAACTACCAGGAAAGTTGGTTTGGGCATTGCTTTATTGAAACAGGGTGTTGAACAAACCGGAGGGCATATGGAAATTGAATCTCAAAAAGGAAAGGGTACATTTTTAAGGGCAAATTATTTGCACAATCACGTCGACAGGCCAATTCTTGGCGATATTGCCGGCACCATGACAATACTCATTGGGGCCAACCCGAAAATCCGTTTTATTTATACCCATCAAACGCCTTTGAGTACTTTTGAATTCGACACAAAAGAAGTTTTGGAAGAGTTGGATGGAGTGCCCATAAACGATGCCGATATTTTAAAAGCATTAAAAGAATTGATTGAAGAAAATTTAGATATGATTGAAGCAAGCGTCCATTAATTTATTGATAATGACCATTTACACCAGTTGTAATAAATTAAAAACCAAAATATGAGCATGAAGATTAAATCACTCGCCGATTTGAAAAAAATCAAGTCCGAGGTTCAGGAAAAACTTAAGCTCCGGGAACAAAGTCAAAATGCTGAGCACATTGTACAGATTAAAGTGGCCATGGCCACCTGTGGAATTGCTTCAGGGGCTAAAGAAATCATGTCGTACATAATTGATGAACTAGACTATCAGGGCATCGACGGCATTGTAACTCAAACCGGTTGTATGGGCTATTGTTATGCTGAGCCCACCATTGAAGTGAAATTGCCCGGGAAAGATCCGGTCGTTTATGGTTTCGTTTCTAAAGAAAAAGCAAAGGAAATTATCCACATCCACATCATGAAAGGTGAATTGGTTGACGGCATAATTCCGATCACTTACAAAACCATCGACGAATAGTTCAACTTCAAAATCGTACAAAATGTCTGATTACAAAATGCACATTTTAGTTTGCGGAGGAACCGGTTGTCGGGCTTCACAAGCAGAAAAAATTTCCGAAAATTTAAAAAAAGAACTCGAATTACGCGACCTAAGCGACGAAGTTAAAGTGGTGACCACCGGTTGCTTCGGCTTTTGCGAAAAAGGTCCTGTTGTTAAGGTTGTTCCTGACGATACCTTCTATACCGAAGTTCGTCCGTCCGATGCTCGGGACATCATAGAGGAACACGTCATTAAAGGTCGACCACTGAAGCGCTTGTTGTACAAAAATCCGAGGAATGATTATCGGGTGACCAAAACTTCGAACATCGATTTTTATAAGAAGCAAGTGCGCATTGCTTTGCGCAACTGTGGTTTCATCAACCCTGAAAACATTGAAGAATATATAGCGCGTGATGGTTATGCTGCCTTAGGAACGGTTCTTTCAGAATTATCGCCCGAAGCGGCCATTAAAATAATCAAAGATTCCGGTCTGCGGGGACGCGGAGGTGGTGGTTTCCCAACCGGCTTAAAATGGGAAATAACCAGTAAGGAAAAAAACGATCAAAAATATGTGGTTTGTAATGCCGATGAAGGTGACCCGGGTGCATTCATGGATCGTTCCATTTTGGAAGGCGATCCACATTCAGTGATCGAAGCCATGGCCATTTGTGGATACTGCATTGGCGCAACCAAAGGTTTGGTATATATACGTGCTGAATATCCGCTGGCCATTACACGTTTGAAAATTGCCATCGATCAGGCCCGTGAAGTGGGTTTGTTGGGATCGAATGTCATGGATTCCGGTTTCGATTTTGATTTGGAATTACGTTATGGTGCCGGTGCTTTCGTTTGTGGCGAAGAAACGGCGCTCATTCATTCGATGGAAGGTTCTCGTGGTGAACCTACCTTTAAGCCACCTTTCCCATCGGTGTCAGGTTACCTTGGTAAACCAACCAATGTGAACAATGTTGAAACCTTTGCCAACATTCCGGTGATCATCAACAAAGGAGCAGAATGGTTCAGCAGCATTGGGACTGAAAAATCGAAAGGAACTAAAGTATTTGCACTTGCCGGTAAAATCAATAACGTTGGTCTGATTGAAGTGCCCATGGGCATTACCCTTCGTGAGGTCATATTCGACATTGGTGGTGGAATTCGAAATGGTAAAAAATTCAAATCGGTGCAAACCGGTGGGCCTTCTGGTGGTTGTTTGACCGAAAAAGATCTGGATACTCCCATCGATTATGACAGTTTAATTGCAGCGGGTTCAATGATGGGCTCTGGAGGAATGATTGTAATGGACGAAGACGACTGTATGGTTGCCATCGCCAAATTCTATCTTGAATTTACCCTGGATGAATCGTGTGGAAAATGTACCCCGTGTAGAATTGGAAACAAACGTTTATATGAAATTCTCGAAAAAATAACCAAAGGACAGGGAACCATTGAAGATCTTGACCGTTTGCGTATGTTGAGTAATGTGATCAAGGATACGTCACTGTGTGGCTTAGGGCAAACTTCACCCAATCCGATCCTTTCAACACTTGATAATTTTTACGATGAATATTTGGCACACGTTAAGCACGGTACTTGTCCGGCCGGGCAGTGTAAAGCGTTGTTGAAATATGAAATTAATCCGGAAACCTGTACAGGTTGCACTTTGTGCTTCCGAAATTGCCCGGTTGGGGCCATTTCAGGAGAACGGAAAGCCCCTCATTATATCGACCAAAATTTATGCATCAAATGCGGGGTATGTTTCGATAAATGCAAATTCAAAGCCATCAGTATTGTTTAACGGTTCAGAAAAGACGAAAAAAATGGATAAAATAAAATTAACCATCGATCATAAAGAAGTTGAAGTAGCCGCCGGAACAACCATTCTTGATGCTGCTAAAGCAATAGGAGTTCATATTCCTACACTTTGCCACATGAAATTGCATGATATGGGGATTGAAAATAAACCCGGAGGATGCCGTGTTTGTGTTGTGGAAGTAGAAGGCCGCCGAAATTTGGCTCCTGCATGCGTAACCGAAGCCAGTTCTGGTATGCAAATCCGAACCAATAACATGCGTGTGATCAATGCACGTCGAACAGTGACAGAGTTGATTATTTCCGACCATCCTTTTGAATGTTTAACCTGTGCAAAATCGGGCCAATGTGAATTGCAGGATTTGGCGCACGATATGGGCATTCGGGAAATTCACTACGAAGGCGAAAAATCGACCTACCGCGAAGATACTTCACCAGCTATTATACGCGACATGGACAAATGCATCATGTGCCGCCGCTGCGAAATGATGTGTAACGAAGTACAAACTGTTGGAGTGCTTTCAGCAATCAACCGCGGATTTATGGCCGTTGTGTCACCGGCATTCGAAGAAAACCTCGACCATTCAGCATGCACTTATTGTGGTCAATGTGTGGCAGTTTGCCCAACAGGTGCTTTAACTGAAGTTGACCATACGCCTGCAGTAATCAGGGCTTTGAGTGATCCTACAAAAACGGTGGTCGTTCAAACTGCCCCTGCCGTTCGTGCTGCTTTGGGTGAAGAATTTGGTTATGAAGCAGGAACCCTGGTTACCGGTAAAATGGCCGCAGCCTTGCGTCGTTTGGGTTTCGATTTTGTGTTCGATACCGATTTTGCAGCCGATTTGACCATTATGGAAGAAGGTACCGAATTGCTCGATCGTTTAACCCGGCATTTAGCGGGCGATCAAAGCGTTAAATTACCCATGTTGACTTCTTGTTGTCCTGCCTGGGTGAAGTTCTTTGAGCATCAGTTCCCCGATTTGAAAGACATTCCATCTACAGCCAAATCGCCACAACAAATGTTTGGTGCAATTGCGAAAACCTATTTTGCCGATAAACAGAAAATCAACCGCAAAGATTTAGTGGTGGTTTCAGTTATGCCCTGTGTGGCTAAAAAATATGAATGTAGTCGCGATGAATTTGCCGTTGATGGAAATCCCGATGTGGATTATGCCATTACGACTCGTGAATTAGCTGCTTTGATTAAACTTTCCAACATCGAATTTAAAGCCTTGCCCGACGAGGATTTCGACAAACCAATGGGAGAATCAACCGGTGCCGCTGTTATTTTTGGGACAACGGGTGGTGTTATTGAAGCAGCAGTACGTACAGCCTATGAATTGCATACTAAAAAGCCGTTACCTAAAATGGATTATACCGAATTACGGGGAATGGAAGGCGTTCGTGAAGCCACTATTGATTTCGATGGATTGCCTATCCGTATTGGTATTGCTCATGGTTTAGGAAATGCCCGTAAATTGTTGGAAGACATTCAAAGTGGCAAATCGCATTTTCATGCCATTGAAATCATGAGTTGCCCCGGAGGTTGTATTGGCGGTGGCGGTCAGCCTTATCATCACAGTGATTCTGAGATCCTCAAGAAACGCCAGAAGGCCATTTATAGTGAGGATGAAAGCAAAACTATTCGTAAATCGCATGAAAACCCATACATCATAAAATTGTACGAGGAATTTCTGGGAAAACCTATGAGTGAAAAAGCGCATCACTTGCTGCATACCGGTTATTTCGACCGCAGTAAACAAATTGAACAGGAAGACTAACTTTAAACGAAAGCATTATGCCAAAAATAAAATTATCGGAACATGCAATTAACCTGATCAAGGAAGTTTGCACCAGCTTTAACAATCAGGAGGGTGAATTGATAAATGTATTGCATCAGGTTCAACATCAACTGGGTTATCTTCCTGCGGAAGTTCAGGAGTTAATTGCCAAAGAATTACACATGTCGCCTGCAAAGGTGTATGGTGTGGTCACTTTTTATTCCTTCTTTACCATGTTGCCACAAGGTGAACATCCCATATCTGTTTGTATGGGTACAGCTTGTTACGTTCGTGGAGCAGAGCAGGTTTTGGACGAATTGAAGCGTCAATTAAAAATTGATGTGGGAGAGACCACTGCCGACGGAAAGTTCTCTATAAGTGCTCTTCGTTGTGTTGGTGCTTGTGGTTTGGCACCGGTTGTTATGGTTGGTGATCGTGTTCATGGCCGCATTGCTCCAAGCGATGTTAAAAAGATTCTGGATGAATATCGGGTGGGTTGCGTAACGCAATAATCAGGTAGAAGTATAAGAAAAAAGCCGCCATTTCGAAGTGAATGGCGGCTTTTATATGATTGAAAAACAAGTTTATAGTACTATAAATTGCCGTTGGCTTCAGCCAACGGATCAGAAAGCAGGCACCCCGAATTTGATCGATCAATTCATGTTCAAAAGGGGAGTGTTCTGTTATCGAGCAAAACAGGACCATTGTTTTGAATTGGCTATGGAATAATGGCCATATTATAAAATCTTGTTTGCCGGTCGATGGTAGGTTTGGACACCTACTCTGATTTGTAGATCGACCTGATAATTTTTTTGTATTCCCTTATACCGTCGGTTAAAACCGACGGCAATTCATAAACCGACAGCAAAGCATATATCGAGGCCAATTGAGATAGTAATAAATTGCCGTTGGCTTCAGCCAGCGGATAAGAAAAAAATCTTCCCGGGTTTTAACCCAATTCTCACAATTTCACTAAATTGAAGATTCGAACCTCTAAAGTCTAAGATCATGTCATTTGTAAAAATCTACCTTCACTGTGTCTGGTGCACAAAAAATAGAGAACATATAATTCCCAATTCTTCCCGACCAGTTTTACTAAATCATTTTAAGGAATATTGTAGTTCAAAAAATATCTTTCTCGATTTTGTGAATGTCCATCTCGACCATGCACATGCACTTATTAGTTTAGGGAAGGAACAAAATATTGCTGAAATCATGCATTTACTAAAAGGAGAAAGCTCCTTCTGAATAAATAACATGAAACTCTTACCCTATCATTTTGCCTGGCAGGATGATTATTATGCTGCTTCAGTTAGTTATTCACATGTCAATAAAGTGAGAAACTATATCAAAAACCAAGATGAACATCACAAGAAAAAGACATGGGGGGAGGAAATTGAACGATTTGTTATGAAAAATGGATTTGAAAAAGGATTGGGCTAAAGCCCGGTTTTGGCTTCAGTAATTTGGATTAAAAAAGCAAGTCCATAGTACTATGAATTGCCGTTGGCTTCAGCCAACAGATATGAAAGCAATCACACCATATTTGGTCGATCAATAAATGTTCAAAATGGGATTTTTCTTCTATCGACCAAAACAGGGCAATTCTATTGAAGAGGCTAAGGAATAATGGCCATATAATAAATTTCTGTTTTTCGGTCGATGGTAGCCTGGTACAATCTTTAGCATTTGATGATCGACCAGATTTTCCTTTCCCATTACATTGCCCGTCGGTTAAAACCGACGGCAATTCATACGGCAATTCATACGGCAATTCATAAAACAGGATGGACTTTAGTCCATTTCTTTTACACAATCGTCCCCCTTTGCTTGGGCATACTGTTTACCTTTGTGCGGTAACAAAGATTTAAAGACTTTTCAGCATGATAAAATTGTACCTGAAATATTTGACAACAATTGTTTTGTTTCTTACACTTACTGCTCAACTTAGTGCCATTGACCTAAAAGGGGTCATCAATTCGCACGATCCCGCAACTTTAATCAAAGACGGCGATGTATATTGGCATTTTACTACCGGTGATGGCATATGGTCATCTGTATCATCTAATTTGATCAACTGGTCACCCAGCAATAAACCGGTTTTTCCCAGAGGAACTTATCCTGCTTGGGTAAAAACTTATGTGCCTGATTTTACGGGTAGTTTCTGGGCACCCGATGTGATTTACATGAATGATGCCTATTACATTTATTATTCCTGTTCACAATGGGGGACCACAAAATCGGCTATTGGCGTTTCTAAAAGTACGTCATTGAATGATCCCAAATGGATCGAAAAAGGAAAGGTTGTTAGCTCATCCGGTAGTTCTACGGCTATCAATGCCATCGATCCGGGGCTATTCAGAGACGATGATGGTCAAATCTACATGGTATATGGTTCGTGGTTTGGAGGAATAGGCATTGTGGATATCGATTCGGTAAAAGGAACGGCAACATCTTCGGTCACCCATTTATACGGAGGGAATCATCAGTCCATTGAAGCACCTTATTTGTTTAAAGAAGAAGGGTATTACTATTTGGTGGTTAATCGCGGGACCTGTTGCGATGGAGTAAACAGCACCTATTACATTACTGTTGGACGATCGGAAAATGTAAAAGGTCCCTATACCGATTTCCGAAATCTATTGACCAAATCGGGAAAATACATTGGTCCGGGTCACTTTGGTTTGTTGAGGGAGTCTTGTGCCTCGTATGTATCCATCCATTATTACGATGGCAATGACAATGGAAATGCCAAACTGGATATCCTAAAGATGACCATGGTGGATGGATGGCCTAGCCTGACGCGCGACTTCACCATCGAACCCTGCCAGACCGGGAGTTCGGCTAATGTACTGCTTGCTGATGATTGGTCGGTAAAACTGTATCCTAATCCGGTTTCAGATGGCATTTTGCATCTCGAAATTCATGAGGCCAATTCCGATGTCGATGAAATTAATGTTGAAATCTACTCAAAAACAGGACAATTATTGTTTCGTAAAACCATGGGGTTTAGTCAAGTTCTGGATATTGAAACCGATCTTCCCACAGGTACTTATGTGTTGAATGTACAATTTGGACCAACCGTTTATTCTGAACAATTTTTAGTGGAATAGGAATAAGAAGTCAATGGGTCAATTGTCATTCAGGAAAAAGTAAATTCATAAATCAACAACACTTCACAATTGGCATTAAGCTCTGCATCAGCGGTTCTTTCCCCATCAGGGGAAAGATGTCCAAAGGCCAGAAAGGGTAGAAAAACAAACAATTAGCAAGAGCAGCCAATTTGGTTCCCATCGGCATCTTTTCCATTCACCGCATAACCGTCTAATTTCCACCATTCCAATCCTCCCATTAATTCTTTCACCTTAAAGCCCAATTTGGTCAGGTTGAGTGCGCCTTTTGTTGAGGCATTACAGCCAATGCCGTCGCAATAAGTCACGTACAATTTCGATCGGTCCCAATCTTTTGTGGTTTCAGCATTCATTTGGGCATGCGGAAGATTTATTGCACCGGGAATGTGTTCTTTTTGCCAGGCCTCAGCTTTGCGGGCATCAACTACAACGAGGTTTTCCTTGTTGTTTAATGCCGCATTTAAATCGGATGGATCCATCTCGTATTTCAGTTTGTTTTCGTAAAAGTTAAGCTGATCGTTCATGTTTTGCCATTTAGTAAATCCGTATTACTTCTCCCGTGCGATTTCCTTCCACACTTTTTACAAAACCGTTCACCACTTTGCTCATTGGAACCAATTCATGACCGGGGAACAAATCCAACATTCCGGCTGAATCTTCAACCAAACCCGGTGCTACTGCATTAATTCGAATGCCGTTTCGTAGTTCGCAGGCCGCAGCTTTTACAAAACTGTTGATTCCCCCGTTCACTAATGCGGCACTGCTGGCTTTGTATACCGGATCATCGGCCAGAATACCTGTAATGAGTGTAATTGATCCGTTTTCATTCAGGTAGTTTTTCCCAATTCTGACCAAATTTACCTGGCCCATCAGTTTACTTGAAAGGCCTACATGATAATCCTCTTCGGTCATATCATATAAATCGTTCCATTTAACAGCTCCGGCACAATTCACAATGGCGTCTATTTTACCCACTTTTTCAAACAGGCTTTGAATTGATTCGGAAGAAGTAATATCAACGGTTTCATCACAATTTCCGCGGGCTGCCGTAATCACTTGATGCCGGAGTTTGAACTGTGCTGCAACTTTATTTCCAATTGTGCCATGAGCACCAATTACAAGTATCTTCATTTGTTATCTTCATTTGTTTTGTAATGGAACGCAGCTTGGACAAAATGGTTTTAGTTGTTTTGAATTTAGTTCTGCTTTTGTTGTTGTACGCAGTAATGAAACAAGCAGATTGATGCAGATTAAAATTGAAGTCCAAGGTTGATGGAGAGTGATTTTGCAGTGAATGCCTTTTGGTAGACCTGGTTTTCGACCACGTATTTGTATCGCATTTGCTTGTTATCTTTGTTTTTTAATATTAGCCCTGTATATGCATTAAATCGAAGGCTTGAAAAGAGGGATAAATTGTCGCTTATTTTGTACGCGCAAGTAAAATCGATAAACGGTTTTGTATTTTGAACGGGATGAACCAAATTTGTATTCGAATGTACTACAGTATTGATGCTTTTACCAATTGCAATTCCTGGTACAAGTCGCCAATTATTGATCTCGTATTTTAGCATCACCGGAATTTCCAAAGTTGAAATTCTTAAATCAAACGGGAGTACTCCAAATTCTTCAGTATATGAACTATTGTAATGAACGCTATTGCCAATCATTTCAACCTGAAAGAATAGCCTGTTACTCCATAAATCAAACGGAACTTTAAAGTAAATTCCTACTGGTTGTGATATTTTTGAGGCCGTTTGATTGTATTTTTCAAAGAGGATTTCTGAGCTTCTCAAGCCGGTAAATACCCCTATTCTTAGTTTTGTTATGTCCAGATTCTTTTCATATAAAATGGGAGATGCATTGCTTGAGGTTTGGATGAGGTATTCTTTTGTGAAATTTAATAAACTTTTCTCATTGTAATGAACGTTGTAAATATAGTTGCTTACTTTTTTACATTCAGACAAATAGCTTAATAAACTATCCTGATATAGTTTGTCAGTAAGCGAAAACTGATAGGCATGCAAGCCACGGTTATCTACTGCGGCATCCTGATTTACGGTAATTTTGTTTTCCTTATTAATGAGTGGAATAATTTGCCCATCTTCATTTTCTAGAAAGAATTCCCGATTTTTTGGTTTATAGTTGTGGTAGAGACTTATAGTTCCATCCAGTAGTACGTCGACAAATACCTGCTTGTTGCGCTTATTAATAGGTAGTTCTTTTGATTTATACTTTTTATACTTGTTGATTCTATATTCTTTCAGGTCAGTGGGTGAGTACCTTTGGGTTTTACCGAACCTGGTTAACCTGAATTTGCATTTTTTGGAGTTCCTGATTTCTCCGGAACTTGCTATGTATCCATGGATGGTGTCGTTTTTTAAATCAATTATGTATCCTGGCATATAGTTGAACTGAGCAAAGCTGAAAATTGAATTGAATATGAAAAAAATGATAATACTAAGTTTCGATAAATTTTTCATGGCGGAAGTCAATTAAGATCAAATAGATGCTAAAATAGATTGTAACGGATGCGTTTTAAGGTTTTTCAAATGTAATGGTATTTCCTTCCTTTCCTTTTTCAGTAATTGACAGGTATTCTTTTAGTAGATTGATCAAAGATTCCTGATCATATTCTAAGGTATTTATTTGTTGGCAAACAGATGTGCAATTTTGAAATACGTAGAATAATATGTCACGATAAATTCGATAGTTGGCATAATATTCATCGGTCGTGCTTATAAAGTTATTCGGATTTAAATTATTCTTAAGCACAATTTTTTTTTGTTCATTGTATAGACCGATTATATTTCCATCGCTTGTTTCTACATAAAACTCCTGATTTCTGTCTTTCGGAAAACGATAAAGACTAAGCTTTGCTTTCAACAGTACCTCTAAAAATACATTCTGAAATTCATCGTCATAAAAAATGCGTTCTGAAATAAAATAGCGATCCCCTGTTTTAAAGGACAAAATAGAACCTGGCAGATAGTTATCGTATTGATCAGAATCAGCAGATTTGAATTTGCAAACCTTTGGTGTGCCTGATCCACTTTTTTTAATACTACCTTGAATGGTATCTCCTTTTAATGTAATTATATATCCGCTGTTTGCAGCATTCAATTGTATTGAAACAGCAATACACAATAGAATTAGTATAAGTTTTATCTTGTTTTGCATCTGCTTGGTACTGATTGTATCTAATTGTAAAATACAAGTTTACAAAATTTATTTAGTAAGGAGAAGAAATGTGTCTATTATGTTTAATGGTTTAAGAGCATATTTCTGGAGAGTACAAATGCTTAATATCTGAGGGGTGTTTTTATAAAGAATGTCCTTTTTGCTGAACAATTGAATACCAAAAACTCTTTATTAATGCTGTATACCAACTGCTAATCTAAATTATAAATTATGACAGAAGAAATGAATGGGATGTTCGAACCTGATCCCGAACATTTTGAAAATTCACTTTTTGCATCCTTCGATTCCTATAAGGAAATGTACAACTACAGCATTGAACATTCTGATCAATTTTGGGGGGAAAAAGCCAAAGAGTTTTTAACCTGGCAGCATGATTTTAAAATGGTCAGTGATTGTGATTTTTCAGAAGGAGCCATATCGTGGTTTTTAGGTGGAAAATTAAATGCCTGTGAAAATTGTGTCGATCGTCATGTCAAAGAGAACGGCGATAAAGTAGCCTTAATATGGGAAGCTGATGAGCCCGGACAGGAGAAGTTCATTACTTATCGTGAATTGCAACGCGAAGTTTCGCGTTTAGCCAATGTGTTGCGCCACAACGATATTCGTAAAGGTGACCGCGTAGCCATTTATATGCCCATGATTCCTGAAGCCGTTTATGCTATGCTGGCTTGTGCCCGAATTGGCGCAGTTCATTCCGTGGTGTTTGCCGGATTTAGTGCCGAAGCCTTGCGCGATCGTATCAATGATGCGAAATGCAAAATGGTGATTACCGCCGATGAAGGTATTCGGGGCCGAAAAATTATACAATTAAAGCGAATGGTTGACGAAGCCGTTTTGGCATGTCCAACCATCAAACATGTTTTAGTGGCTCAGCGAACAGGAAATAAAGTGCCGTTTTATGAGCCCCGTGATATTTGGATGCGTGCTGCGATGGATGCCGAACGTCCGTATTGTCCCATCGAGCACATGGATGCAGAAGACACCTTGTTTTTACTCTACACTTCAGGAAGTACAGGTAAACCTAAAGGATTGGCCCATACAACCGCCGGTTATTTGCTGTACACTGCCTTAACCCACAAGCATGTTTTTGATTATCGTGAAGGGGAAGTTTTTGCCTGCGTCGCCGATATCGGTTGGGTCACCGGTCACTCCTATGTGGTTTACGGACCGCTCTTAAACGGTGCAACAACCGTTATTTTTGAAAGTACTCCTACTTATCCCAATTCGGGTCGTTATTGGGAAATGGTAGAACGATTAAAAATCAACCAATTTTATACTGCACCTACAGCCATTCGTGCCATCCAGCGCGACGGCGATGACTTTGTAAAAAAATACGATCGTTCCAGCCTTCGCGTTCTGGGTTCGGTTGGAGAGCCCATAAATCCCGATACCTGGCGATGGTATTATCAGGTAGTAGGCGAGGGGCGTTGCTCCATTGTGGATACCTGGTGGCAAACCGAAACAGGTGGCATTATGATCACTCCATTACCAGGTGCAATTCCCGCTAAACCAGGATCAGCCACTTTACCCTTTTTTGGCATTGAACCGGTACTCCTAACTCCGGAAGGTCAGGAAATTGAAGGCAACGATGTAAGTGGTTTATTGGCCATTAAAAAGCCATGGCCTGCCATGGCACGAACCATTCAAGGTGATCATCAGCGTTTTTATCAAACCTATTTGGAACTGTACAAAGGCTATTACCTTACCGGTGATGGTGCTCGTAGAGATCGTGATGGTTATTACTGGATTACCGGTCGGGTGGATGACATCCTGAATGTTTCAGGCCATCGCATTGGTTCCGCCGAAATCGAAAGTGCGCTGGTTACACATCCATTCTGTTCCGAAGCAGCTGTTGTTGGCTTCCCGCACGAAATCAAAGGCGAAGGTATATTTGCTTACGTAATTTTGAAAGAAGGATACGAAGGCAACAGCGAAGTGATTGGAGAGCTGAAAAACGAAGTTCGTCATCACATTGGAGCCATTGCTACTCCCGATCACATCCTCATTGCACCAGGATTGCCTAAAACGCGTTCGGGAAAAATTATGCGCAGAATATTACGCAAGATCGCTGCCAATGAAACAGAAAATTTGGGAGATATCAGCACACTAGCTGATCCTACAATTGTGGAACAACTTATTGAATTAAGAAAAAGGTTGAGTTAGTTCATGTATTTTAGTCAGGCTCAGACTCGCAGTCTGAGCCTGACTATTTTTAGGAATGTCATTCGCTTTTATCGATTGATCCAAATGCTTCGAAGCCGGTGCTTTAATTTTCGTTGCCATTTATTGGTGAATTTCATCAATGGTTTGGTTTCGAATCGTTTTACGTATTCGCCGATTGGAATGGCCAGTTGTTGTGGATTTTGATCGGCCCATGTGCAAACATCCTCATATTGTTCGCGTTGTTTGTTAAAATTTAGAATGGGGTAATTACTTTTCATTTGAGGAATACAAATATAAATTTCGTTGGCAATGTTCCTTTTTTTCGTCCATTTGTAAAAGCGTTTGATAAAGGTATCAAATCCGTTTTGTGAAATCATTTCAAGGAAAAGTTTTAACAAACGGATGTCTTTCAATTCCATTTTGAAAATTTCAACCGAAGGAATCATCTGATACAATTCATCATAATCGGAGTCCGTGACTTCACGCATTGGAGAAATGATATATATTTTATCCAGCTGTTCGTTTTGTCTAAGGTATTTTTTGATGTGGTATTCAAAACGTTTGAAAGATCCTCCGGCCCCCCCATCAGCAAATCTTCCTCTTAAATATTTATTGTGTTTGGCTTCATCGTTTCGGATATTCTGATCGGGGAATAAAATCGGAATGGCTGTGGTGGCCATCATCAAATCGAGCAGTTTAATAGTTTGATGCCTGTTGTATAAATTAGAGACCCACAAGGTGGATAAACGCAGATATGAAAATGCCAAAATAAAGGTTTGAAAACTAAAATTATTTAGCGTACTCATGTTAGAGTCAGCTAAAAATCCACCAATTGTTTTTTGCAGTGGCGTGGTATCTAATGGAATAAATTTTTTACGCTGATAAACTTTTTTTGAAGTGATCTTGAATAAGATCTCCTCCTTGTAATAGTTATTCCATGAAAGTGGATTTTTTGTTCTGAAGCAGGCATTGAGGGCGGTAATGTTTAAGGCTCCGGAACTAAAACCTGCAAGCATCGTATTTTTTTCAGTGATTTCTAGGCCGTGAAGCTCCTGAAGTTTATCAAGAATGGCAACTTCCTGTGAAATGCGGGCTGCAGCACCGGTAAGAAACAGGGCATTTTTCATGGTGAATATTTGTGTTTAAGTTTTGAATTTCAACTGAAAGGTAACAAAAGTTCTAAGAGCTGAGGAATTATCTTTCTTTTAAGATTTTTGCTTACGATAATGCTGTTTATCAGTAAGTTTAATAGTACAACAAAAGATCCAAATAATCCAATGATAAGAAATTCCATAATTATATTGACATTTGTTTAATTAAATGCATTTTTTGCAGCGTGCTACAGCCGATATACAATGTCTAAAATGTAGTACACCATTTTTATTTCTTTTCGTTTGCTAAAATTTTATATCTCTATTCAATTATTTTTCAATTTTGAAAGCCTTAAACGAATGAGGCGGCAATTGTATCGTCACGACATATTTCTCAGGACTATAGGTTCTGCCTCGAAATTTAACTGCTTCGTGCACTTCAACATTTATTTCTTTTTGATTCGACAAATCTTTTAACGTGCTTGTTTTTTCAGTGAATACAACTTTCATTTCAACCGGTTCATCATTAAATGATTCTAAAACGAAGGTATCGTTGTTGTAAGTGAAAAGTGATACCGATGCAGGGCCTTCGATGGTGATGTTGTTGTATTTACAGACCACCGAACGTAATTGGTTCAGAACAGGAACTGGCAAATTGTACAGGTTGGCAAAATTCTCAGGGATGGCCAACACATACAAAGTCGCATTCGCAAATTTCCCCTGATGCAGGAAAGGCCAACCTAATCCATCGTCCATTCCTGAAATGATTTCCCAAGAATCGTTGGTGAAATATTGAATTTGTGGAAGGAGCATGGGTGTATCGCATTCCACCAGATTTCGTCCAACCATAAATTCAGTGACCATCGATTTACGGCTGGTGTATTCCAGGTTGATAATGTTTTTTATTCCCCTGTTTTGCAGAGCATTCAATAAACCGGAAGTAATCAGCACATCTTTGCCCTTCATAAGTCGTTGTTTGATTTTTTCCACAATCAGCGGATCTTTTTTTGCCGATTCGGTTAGAATAATCATGTCGTCGTCCATGGGGAATTCAGGGACCAAGTCCATTGGAATTCCGATCATTCCCAAATAGTTTTGAAGAAAATCTTCGCCATCGGAATGATAGGGCTTGTAGCTTTTTATTCCGAAGGGTTGGCCCAGTTGTCCAACAATATCATCAACAGCTTCGAGTGAATGGGCGGCAATTTTGGCTACTGTTTCGCCCGGTTGTGAGGGAAGAAAAGTGGCATAATCAAAACTGGTGGTTTCGTTTTTCCATGTAGGTTCCCAATTATCGCGCAGAGGATATAACATTTGCCGATAATCGAACAGTGTCATTTCTGGCGCTTTGGCAAAAAGAGTGAGCCACAATTGTTCAGCATAACGATCGTAAGTTCCCATGCCTCCTGTATCGACCCAGCCACCACCGTTTTTGCCGGGTTTCAGGTTGTTGTAGTACCGATAGACCAGGTAACTTAAATAGGGCTGAAGGTGTTGATTACTTCGAACGGCATCGCGGGTTTCCGTGCCCGTATACAAACCGTCGAAAATTTTGGGTTCGGTTTTTAAATTGAACCCAAGTTCGTGAAAATGTTCGTACCAATTGGGATATTTGATGATCACTTTAACGTTTGGATTTACTTTTTTGGCAGGAATGACAATGATATTTTGAGCGGCCTCTGTCATTAATGCCAAACGATATTCGCTCCAGCTGCGGTCTCCTTTAGCTTTAACGCACAAATCACATTTGCAACTGGTGAAGAAAAAATCATCCAGAATTACCTCGTCGAAATTTTTAGCGCTAAATTCAATTATTTCCTGTGCTTTTTTTCGGTGTTCGGGATTGGTATAACAAAAGGTTTCGAACTGGTTGCTTTCGTCGATGGTATAGGTAATTCCGCCGGCTGTTTCGACGCCATGATTTTCGAAAAACTTTTTGGCTTTACTTAAGGTTTCCTGATCTACAATCAGCAAGTCGCGATGGGTTTCGAGGTAAATTTTGTCCACCTTCAATTGAGACGAAATCACTTGCCAGGTGGAGTCCAGCCAATGTTGATCCGCCATTTTTTGTACTTCGTAGGCCCGGGTGTAGACCGATACTTTGAAATTTTGATGGTTGTTTTGGGCGGGAATAGCAGTCAGCATGAATAGTTGGCTGACAAGCAGAAAAATGATTTTTGTTCTTTTCATAGCACATAGGTTAACAGTTAGATGGTATGCAATTTATCAAAACTTCTGACTCAACAACAAAGGTGTTGTTGCATTTTGGTACAAAATGTAGGTTTCGTTGCGATTTGTTTTACAATTGATTAAAATGTAATACCTATACCTGCCTGAAGAAAAAAACCTGGGGGAGCAATAAAAGCCCCTCCAGGTAAAATTTCCAATGAAATGTGTTTTGTTATGGTTTCAGGATTGTTGCCATAACAAAAGCCAATGTTCAACAAGTTGATTAGCATTGGAAAGAAATATTTTAACACCTTTCCTGCCATTAATTTTTTTATTCAAATTTTAATAAAAAACCGCCGTTTGGTTTCATATTTAGCTTCAGCTTTTGAGTTGGCTCCAATTGAATTTCATCAACACTCATGATTAAAGGATCGTCTGATTCATGAACGAATAAACCTGTGCTTGTTTTGATGAATGAAAGGTCGAGATCTACTTCTTTATCCATTTTCTCTCCGTTAATTCCTGCTACGTACCATATCTTTCCGTGTCGACGGGCAATGATGGTTAATTTTCCAGGAAAACCATCCACAAAAACAGTTTCATCATACACTGCGGGTAAGTGTTTCAAAATTTCTTTTACTTCAGCAGGAACTGTGGCCAATCCCTCTGGACGCTCTGCATAGTGTTGAATGCCTGACAAAAAAAGCACTGATGTGGCCAATTCGTAAGTATTAGTAGTGGCACGTTCAGTTGGCATCAGCCGATAAAGCGCCATTGGAGTGAAATCCATGGGCGATGTGGCATTTCGAGTGTAATTCAACATGGCGCCATGGCTTGGCACACGATCGGCATTTTCTTGCACAAAGGTGGCAAACTCCATTCCTTTAATGGCTTCCATCGTAACCAGGTTGGGATAGGTTCGGTGCCAGCTTCGGGGATAAGTACAACCATGGAAATTGATTGTCAATTGGTGTTTGGCAGCGGCTTCTATCAGGTCGATGTAATAGTTGATCATGGATTGGCCGTCGCCCCCAAAGAAGTCAACTTTGACTCCGGTAACGCCCATTTTTTCCAGCTTGCTGAATTCTGCTTCACGGTCAGCTGTTGTTAGCAATTTGCTTTTAGGAGTATAAGGAGTATCGTTCCAGTCGCCCGATGAGTTGTACCAAACATTCACACCTACATTTTTATCTTTGGCATATTTTGCCAGTTCGGCCATTTTTTCGTACCCAATTTTTTGATCCCAGTCGGCATCAACCAGGCAGTATTGCCAATTCATATCGGCAGCATAATCGATGTATTTTTTCTGAACATCGTAAACCGTAGAATCGTCTTTCAACAGTACCCAACTCCACGATGATTTACCTGGTTTTACCCACGAAAAATCACCTTTAACCTGAGGTGTAGCCAGGTCTGTTTCCAAAGTTGATTCGGTAATGGTTTTCAAACTACCAATGGTGAGCACACGCCATGGGGTGAGCCACGGTAGTTTGGATTCCGGATTCACATTGCCGCCAGGAAAATTTTCGACCGATTCAGGAAAACCAATTTGGTACATGGCATTGGGAAGAGCATTCAATCTGCTTCCGCAATAATTTCTATCCAATCCTGTTTCTGATATCAATACCCAATTTTCGCCTGATTTTAGTAGTGCGGGAAAAACCCAGCCTTTTTGCTGTGGAGGATAACTTCCTGCTGCGATGTTTTGGTAATAGTCCTCTTCATAGGAGGGATTGGTGCGGCTCCAACCTGTTTTGGCCACTGACATGGGCTGCATCCAAACCCGTGTTTCAAATGAAAAAGCGAAGGTGGTGATCTCTTTGGTGATTTTATGTATTTCTGTGGATTCTCCTGGAAAATAATAGCGGAAAGCTACACCATCATTGGAAACCCTGAAAATAACCTGCATTTCGTTTCCATCGTTATTTTTAAAGGAAAAAGTTTGCTCATAGCCGATATATTCACGTTGTTTTCTTTTTCCCTGAATCATTTTATACCCATCGGTCACTTTTTTTATGGGAGAACTTTTCACTAACCTTAGTTTTTGGGTAAAGTCGTTCCCTTCCATTATGATTCCGAGCATGGATGATGAAACTACTGCCTCTCCATTTTTAGAGATGGCATATACTGCCCGGTAACTTTTGGTGTTTTCGCAAGTAACCAGAATCGTTCCGTCGGGACTGGTCAATACTTTTTTTTCCGGGGTACAGCTTATGCTAAAGATGAGCAAAAGCAGCCAAAAAGGCAATGTTGATTTCAGGTTTAAAAAATTCATGACATAAGTTTTAATTATTGTTTCAAAATTAGTTGAATTCTAATCTTAAACGAGGACAAATGTCTAGAATGTGTGTACGATGACGGAATTTTACTTTTTTGATCTCCTGTTTGCACCTAATAGTCCCCAGCCGCCGCTTCCAAGAATGAATCCAAAGGCATACCAGGCACCAGAATTATTGGCAGCAAAAACTGCATATTTTTCATTAAAAATCATAAGTACTAAATCTATTGGAGCAATGATGCCGTGCCACAGGCCGTACCAAAATCCATAGGTTTTTCCATCAACACAATCGGTAACATTCTGATTGAGGACGCAACTTGAAAGTAGCACAACCAAGACAGCAAGCAGGAGTAAATGATGTTTTTTCATAATAACTGGTTTAAAAGGTTCTCAACGAAATTATAAAATATCATTGCCTCTCCTTTATTTTGTAGGTGTTCGTTCGATTTTAATCGGTCACTTGCAGTTTATGTTCTCTAAACGAAATAGAAAAAGGGTGATGAATACTTTCAAGATGAGCCTACTTTATCCTTCCATTTCTTTCAAAACATTTTCCACATCTTCCTGTGTTTTGTAGAGTTTATCTTTGCAGAACTTTAACAATTGAGTCACTCTTTTTACTTTTTCAGCTAAATCATCCACATCAAGTTCTTCGTTTTCGATACTTGCCAAAATTTCTTCAACTTCGGTAATTGCTTCACGATAAGTTTGTTTTTTTTGTGCCATTTTTCAATTTTTAATGCATTAAAATTGAAGTCATTAGGAATCAGTCATTAGTCATTTTTGATTTTACTAATGACCAGTGACCACTGACTTATTTTTTAACTATACTTTTTACTTTCCCATTGGAGAAGATGGTTTCCAGTTCATCTCCATTTTTCAGTAAGGATGCATTTTTCAGCGCCTTTCCATCTTTTAAGGTAATGCTGAATCCTCGCTTCAAAATTGTTCCCGGATCAACTAATTCCTTTGTTTTTTCGAGCCAGTGCAAGCGATTAAGCTCTGCTTCAATTTTACTTTTTGTTTGTTGTATAAGCCGATGACCTTTTTCTTCGATCAACTGAGCTTCTTTTTGGTGGAATAAATGACTTGCAAATTCGGTTTTATTGGCGAACAATTTGAGTTGATTCATTTTTAATTTAAAAATGGAATGAACTTCAAATTCGAAGTGGTTTGTATGTTTTTCCAACTTGTGTTTTTCACGATCCAACATTTCATTGACCAGTGGTTGAATTCCTTGCGCCAAATGATGAAGTTGCATTTGAGTTTTTTCAATTTTCGATTTGATCAGTGGTTTGAAAAATTTGAAGGCTTGTTCCAGGCGGGTTTGTTCTTTGCTGATCAATTGATCCACCTCACTAAAAAAGGACCTTTCCAGTTCATTGATTTCGGTTGCGACCTCGTCGAATCGTGCAATTAAAAATTCGGCCACTGCAGTGGGTGTTTTTAATTTAGTATGCGCCACCATATCGGCAATTGAATCGTCCTTTTCGTGCCCGATACCGGTTAGCACGGGCAAAGGGAATTGGGCAATGTTTAAGGCCAGGTCGTAATCGTCGAAGCAGCTTAAATCAAGTTGTGAACCACCTCCACGTATGATTACCACGGCATCGAACGCTTCTTCCCACTCATAAATATATTCAAGCGCCTGCACAATTGATTTGGATGAATCGGTGCCTTGCATGCTTGCCGGAAAAAGTTTGGTGTAAAAAACATAGCCCGCTTCATTGTTTTTCAATTGCATCATAAAATCCTCGTAACCGGCTGCAGTGGGAGATGAGATGATGGCAATTCTCGCAGGTAGGTCTGCTAATGGAATTTCTTTGTTCATCTCAAAAACGCCTTCCTTAATCAGCCGATTAACCACCTCCTGACGTTTTCGGGCCATATCACCCAAGGTGTAGTTGGGATCAATGTCCTTGATGTTTAGGCTCATTCCATACACCTCGTGAAATTCAATACTCACCGACACCATAACTTTTAATCCGGCTTGCAGGCTTTGTCCTGTAGTGGTTTCAAAGTAAGGTTGAATAAAACGAAATTGCCACGACCAAATTGTTGCTCTCGATCTGGCTTTGATTTCATCGGTGAGCGGATTTTTTTCTACCAACTCAAGGTAACAATGTCCACTACGATTTACTTTTAATTCACCAATCTCAGCAATCACCCACAAGTGATCAGGAAAAGAAAGTTCAAGCGTTTCTTTTATTAGCGAGTTAAGTTCCGATAGCGTTAATTGGTCGTTCACCTTAGTATTTCATCAGTTTAAAAGAGTGAACTTTGTGTTCTCCTCTAAAAACTGCAAAATACACACCTTTCTGTAAATTTGATACGATTGATGAAGAAATTTCAACTGAAGATTGATTTAATTCAGTGGAAAAAACTCGTTCGCCTGAGGTGTTCAGTAATTCAAATTTGGTGTAATCTTCACTATTGTTAATGGTGAAAGATGTCTGGAATGGATTTGGGTAAATTGTTGAAGAATAATGTGATGACAGACTTTTTTTAGAAGTGTTTATATTTAAGGTATCTAAGGTTTCTGTTGATAATGCCTTGCTGAAATCGGGAATGCCAAAGCCGTATTCAATGTTGTGCTGGGGGTAATAATTCCCCAGGGATCGAATCATTTCAGTGATTTCAAAGGAGGTTTTATTCGGGTAATATTCAATTAAGCAGGCAGCCATACCTGCAATGATGGGCGATGAGAATGAAGTACCGTTACCAGTAACAAATTCACCCATAGACGAAGTATAGGTGACTCCTGCTCCCATGGCGGCAACATCTGGTTTAAGGATGGACCAATCTTCTGAAAATCCACGGGACGAGAACGTGGTGATTTTTTCGTTGACATCAACGGCAGCAATGGACAAAACGTCGCGGGCTTCCGATGGAGCAACAATGTGTCCCCAGGCATCGTTGCCTGAATTCCCTGCACTACAAACAACGACCATTCCTTTTTGAACGGCAAGATTTGCTGCTTTCGAAATCCTTAAGGTTTTACCATCGAATTGCTCGTAATTGTGATTGAATTCAGGGTTGTCGAATGTGCTGTAACCCAAAGAGGTGTTGATGACATCGCAACCCTGTTGGTCGGCAAATTCTGCGGCAATAATCCAATAATCTTCTTCAACGGGTGATTCGCTGGCCGTATCTTCTGTTCGAAGCAGCCAATAGGAAGCATCCGGTGCCGATCCAATTAGTTGGCCGGGATGATTTCCTGCCATGATGGAAAAAACGGCATTGCCATGGTAAAATTCCTTATAAACATCGTTGCCGGGCAAAACGAAATCGTAAGTTCCTAATACTCCTCCACGTTTGTACAGCGAATCGAATACTTCCAGTTCATTACTATTTTGAAATCCGGCATCAATAATGGCAATATGAACTCCCTTGCCCGTAGCTACTTCGTGAAGAATTTCACCTTTAATCATCGACAATTGGGATAAGGAATTGCCATAATAAACTTGTTGAAGACTATCGATGTTCGAAAATTTAGAAGAAGCACTTTTAAGTGATACCCCTTTTCTTAGTTCATAGTTGTCGACAAAGGACGGTTTAAGTATGGAGTCGATTGATATAGTTGCATCCAATTCGACAATAGCCCCGTTCATCCACTTACTGGTATGTTTTACGTAGAATCCCAATGTGCTTAGCGAATCGATAAAGGCAGGATTTACAGGAAGATCTGTGGAATCGATGGCAATATTTTGACGTTCACGACGGGCTAATGCTCGATGCGATAAAAAATATTCGGGTTCGCTAAGTAAATAAGGGGTATTTATTTTGGTATTAAATTGTACCCAATAAATATTACCAACAGCCTCTTTTCCATTCAAGACCACCGAATAAAGTAAACACAGAAAAATTAAATACTTTTTCATCTTCTACTCTATAACAAATTAAAGATACAAAATGATTAAACAAAATGGGAAAATCTAGCGACAAATAAGTCCGCCTCCCACAACGTCACGTCCTTCAAGGAATAATGCAGACTGTCCGGGAGTAACAGCCCAGGCATTTTCGTAAAATTCTACCTTAATTCTATCGCCATGTTGTGAAATGCGACTAAGTGTACCTTTGTTGTTGTATCTGATTTTTGTGATGACTTCCATTTCACCATCAATGCGTTCATACTTCATTAAATTCACGTTGTCAACCCAAAGTTCTTTTTTATTTAAATCTTCGCGTTCACCCAGTGTAATTGTATTGGTTGCGGCATCAATATCAACCACATACCTTGGTTGCCCGAGAGCAATTTCCAATCCTTTGCGCTGCCCGATGGTATAAAAAGGATAGCCTTTGTGTTTCCCGAGTACCTTACCATTTATGTCAACGTAGTTTCCTTCACCAATTCTTGCTTCCAGATCAGGAATACGATCTTTGATGAAACGACGATAATCATTATCGGGAATGAAACAAATTTCCTGGCTTTCCCTTTTTTTTGATATTTTTTCATAGCCGTTATCCAATGCAATTTTACGGACTTCAGGTTTGGTTAAATGCCCCAATGGAAAGAGTGTTCGTTTGAGATGTTGTTGATCAATTTGCCAAAGAAAGTAGGTTTGGTCTTTGTCATCGTCATCGCCCTGGATAAGGAAATAGCGCCCGTCATTTACACCAATTCGGGCATAATGACCTGTGGCAATAAAATCACAGCCCAACTCATCGGCTTTGGTAATAACTTCACCCCATTTGATGGTTCGATTACAGATAACGCATGGGTTGGGAGTACGACCGGCCAGATATTCTGAAACAAAATTACTGATCACCGTTTTGTCGAATTCCTTTCGAATGTCCAGAATTGAATGTTTAAAGCCCAATTCATCGGCCAATCCTTTTGCTTCAAAAATAGCATCAACACTACAGCACCCTGTTTGTTTTTCCATGCAGGCAGGAGCAATGGCATCATACGTACGATACGTTAAACCATGTAATTCATAACCTTCCTGTTCCAGGAGCATGGCAGCGACAGAACTGTCAATACCTCCACTCATGCACAATAAAACTTTTCCTTTCGACATCTTAACCTTCTGATTTTAGGGGTGCAAAGTAAGCAAAAATAAACAAGACAAAAATATCTTCAATTGAATTTCTGTCTTATTTACCTCACAAAAGTACCAAAAGAGAGCCAGAACTTATAAAAAAGAAGGCATTAACCCCATTTATTGATTTTGGGAACCAACTCTGTTAAATCAGCAATTTTGATGGAACGACCTTCGTCAATGCTTTTTCGGGCGGCAACTCCAATTAAAATGGCCATGGAGCCATCTCTGAAATTGGCTGCGTGGTGCAATTCCGGATTACGATCAATGCCTCTTAGTATTTGATCAACCATTGTTGTATCGCCTCCCCAATGTCCTTTTCGGATATACGGAACTTTAATTCGTTCGAAATCAGCAAAATTGATTTGCTTAATGATTTCATGATAAGCCATTTCTTCTTTAGTGTGAGAAGTGTGATCCATTTCTTTTTCATGAATCTGCCCCTGGTCGACTTCTACTTCATCCATGGATGGAATTCCTTCCCATGTTTCCAAACGTCCTTCTTTCCCATTGAAAGCGATCCTGAAACCTTCGTAAGGGGAATAGGTCGTTAGCGAGTAGCTCACCTGTACGCCGTTTGCATATTTGATTTGCAAGGCCATTTTATCAAAAATATCGATTTCTTCCCGGAACAAACAATTGTCACGAATGTACCCGTCGTATTTTTCATTTTTCACATATAAATTGTAGGATTCCTCATCCTTTTTAATGTCCCAAAAGAATTTGCAACTTGCTGTGTGAGGGCATTCCATGCAACGTTTTCCCCGAAAAGAGTTATTTTTTCCGTAATAGTCGAGAGAACCTAAAGCATGTACTTCTACCGGATCGGATCCAATCCACCAGTTCAATAAATCGAAATGATGCGATGCCTTGTGTAAAAGTAATGTTCCACTTTTCTCGCGCAGTCCATGCCAGCGTCGAAAATAGGAAGCTCCATGGTAGGTATTTAGGTACCAATGAAAATCGACTGAAGTAACTTCGCCAATTTCTTTATTGTGCAGCATTTGTTTTAAACGGGTGAATATTTTTCCGTAGCGGTAATTAAAGCCCATGATCATATTGCCACTTGAATTTTTTGTTGCACTGATAATGTTCTGGCATTTCACCTCATCGGTGGTCATTGGCTTTTCAGTTAAAACATTCAATCCACGATTTAAGGCCTTAATAATAAATTCGTCATGCGTGGCATCTACTGTGGTCACAAAAAGCAGGTCGATTTCAACATCATCGAGCATTTGATCAAAATTGGTATATACCGGAACGTCGAGTTTCAAATATTCTTTGGCATACTTTAAACGGCCTTCGTTGATGTCGCTTAAGGCAACGAACTGGACAACGTCGGAATAGTTTTTCAAAACAAATTCGGCCCAAAATTTCATGCCACGTACTCCTGTCCCGACCAAGGCGATTCTTTTTTTCAACTGATTTTGTTTTAGAAATGCAGCTGCACTTTCGCTTGAAAGTAGCATTCCTGCCGCAATTGTTCCGCTGGCTGCAATAAATTGACGGCGTGTTGTAGTTGGTTTCATACTGTTCAGATTATGGATGAATACTGTTAGAGTTAATTAGTAAGCTAAAATTAGAAATTGTTTGGCACGGGGCAATGTGTCAGATGATTTGACCACGCATTAAAGATGATTCGTTGTTGTATGTATCAACTAAATGGAGCGATTCAATCTATTCTTGATCGTTCCTGCGCCTTTTCTTCAAAATTGAAGGCTGGCGGCGAATGATTTTTATTAATTTCACTATTTTTGGGAAAAACCTAATTTTTGCTAGCGCATCAAATCCTTTTATCATGAACTCATTCAAAAAAGCTTCTTTTATTACCCTAATGTTTATCTACGCTTTTATTTCATTGTATCGAATATCCAATGTTAATGGGCGTGAAATCACCTGGGATGTACTCGGCTATTATTTGTATTTGCCTGCTGTATTTATATACGACGATCCCATGTTAGATGATCCCGGCTGGTTAGAAAAATTGAATGAAGAAAAAGACTTAACAGGTACTCTCTATATGGTGTCAACCAACGATGAAGGGGAACCCATGTTTTTTTTCCTGATGGGAATGTCCTTGTTTTATTTACCTTTCTTTTTAATAGCAAATATTTTGGCTACTCCGCTTGGCTTTGCAGCCGATGGCTTTAGTTTAATTTATCAATACGCATTGGTCATTGGGTGTATCATATACACCCTGATTGGTTTATTTTATTTCAGAAAGAACCTCCGACACTTTTTCTCTGAATGGATAACGTCCCTGGTCTTGCTCATTGTGGTGTTTGGTACAAATTACATTGTTCACCTTACCATCAAGAACCTGGAGCCTGTAACTGTGCTTTTTATGTTGGTGAATATCATTCTGTGGAATACTATTAAATGGCACCAAAGTTATCAGTTCAAAAATTTGTTATCCATTGGAGTAGGAATAACCCTTATGGGAATGACCAAACCCAGCGAAGTAATGATCGTTTTTCTGCCCTTGCTGTGGAATGTGATCACCTGGGACGATTTCAAACAAAAATTAGCGTTGATTTGGCAAAAGCGACTTTCTTTTTTAATGGTCATTGGGCTTTGCGTAGTGGTCGCCTCGCCGCAAATACTCTATTGGTGGTTTAAAACGGGGCACCTTATTTACGATAGTTACAAAAATCCAGGAGTTGGCCTTGATATTTTCACGCCACATATTTTTGATGTGCTGTTTAGTTATCGGAAAGGTTGGCTGTTGTATACGCCTGTTATGATCTTCTCCATTGTTGGTTTTGTTTTTATGTATCGAAAAAATCGACCTGTATTTTTAGCCATACTGGTGTATAGTGTGATTTCATTCTGGATCATTGCCAGTTGGACCGAATGGTGGTATGGTGCTGGATTTTCAAATCGGCCTATGATCACACTTTATCCGCTGCTGGGAATTACTCTGGGATATTTTCTTCAATTTTTGCAGCGCGTTAAAAAGCGTTGGTCAATTCCAATAAGCCTAAGTATTGTATTTTTTATTTTCCTGAATCAATTTCAATGGTGGCAAGCAAGAAATTACATCATTGATTTGTACCGAACCAACAAAGCGTATTATTGGGCTACTTTCCTGAAAACAAAGGTGACTGCTGAAGATAAGGAGCTTTTAATGATTTACCGTGATTTTTCAGGTGTTCAGGTTTTAACGCATCCCGAAAAGTACAAATCCACTTCATTGCTTGATCTAAGTTTTGATGAATCGGAAGAAATACTTTCCAAAAAGTATGAAAGTACCGATGGCTACTATTCCATGACATCTGATCAGAATTATTTTCCTGTAATAGACGAACCCTATAAGCAGTTATCAGACCAGTATTACATTTGGGTAAAAGCATCCATCGATATACGTTTCCCCGATAATTTCAGTGGAACATTGCCTTGTATGGTCATGCACATGGCTCGGCGTGAAGGATTTTATGGTTATAATGCCACGGATATTGTACCCGGAAAGCCAGGTGAATGGCAGCATTATGAGTTTGAATTTTTAACACCAGAACTTCGAGCCAGGAGCGATCGTTTCAAATGTTATGTTTGGAAAAGAGGGGAGATTGGATTTGATATCGACAATTTCAAGGTATCAAAACTTGAACTGAAAAGCGACATGGAATAAGTGCTGAAATGAACTGCAAATCGATGAATTCCTTTGAAAATTCGTGCTTGTGAAGTTAATTGCCGGTACTGGTTTCTTTTGATTACTTTTGCCAAAAATTTTTAGAATGGCAACTTTCGAGGAACTAAAATTAACCAAGTCGGTATTAAAGGCCGTTGAGGAGATTGGATTTACCAAACCCACACCAATCCAGGAGCAAGCAATTCCGATCATTAAATCGGGACAGGATTTGTTGGGGATTGCACAAACCGGTACCGGAAAAACAGCAGCTTATATACTTCCTATCTTGACACAATTGGTTAAGGCAGAGGGTGAAAACCCGCGCGCCATCATCCTTGTTCCAACGCGTGAATTATCCATTCAGGTGGGCGAGGATCTGGAGGAGCTGGCACAGTTTACCAACCTTCGACATGCTGCAATTTATGGTGGTGTGGGCTGGACAAAACATGCTGAAATGTTAGCAAATGGCATTGATGTTTTGGTAGCAACACCTGGTCGTCTGCTCGATTTATACGACCACAATGTTTTAGATCTTAAAAAGGTAAGAACTTTGGTGATTGATGAGGCCGATCGGATGCTGGATATGGGTTTTATGCACCAGTTAAAGAACATTTTCGATAAGTTGCCAATTAAAAGGCAAAACCTTTTATTTTCTGCAACGTTTAAGGAAGGCGTAGAACTATTGACCGAAGAGTTCCTCGATTTTCCTGTACGAATAGAGGTTGCACCATCGGCAACACCTGTCGAAATGGTGAATCAATCCGTTTATCATACTCCCAATTTCAGAACAAAATTAAATTTGGTTTCGAACTTGTTAAAGGACGAAGAGGAATTTCGAAAAGTGATTGTTTTTTGTAAAACCAAATTGGCTGCGGAATCGGTTTTTAAAGTTATAAAACGAAAATCGGAAGGTCAAAAAAGAATTTTGCATTCCAATAAAGGTCAAAGTGCCCGAATCAATGCGATTAACTCGTTTAAGAATGATGAAGTAAGAATATTAATTTCAACAGATCTATCCGCACGAGGAATTGATGCAAGTAAGGTGTCGCATGTGATCAACTTTGATGTTCCTACCAATTACGACGATTACATTCATCGCATTGGACGAACTGCAAGGGCCGGAAATCAAGGAGTGGCCATCACTTTGCTTGATCCTTCGGAAGAGTGGCATTTTTTGAAAATAGAAAAGATCATTCGTATGCGAATTCCTGTATTGGAAATTCCTTCAAAAGAGTTGATTGCAGAAACTTCACAGGAAGAAAGTCAAATCCAATTGCGCGAAATTGACCGTCAACGTAAACTCGACGACCCCACATTTCAAGGGGCTTTCCATGTAAAGAAGAACAAGTTTGCCAATAGCAAAAAGGATACTAAGAGTAAATCTGCGCGAACGAAGCCGAAAGCAAAAAAACCAAAACGGAAATAATTTTATTCACCAATCAAATAGAGGAAATCGCTGCTGCGGATTAACAGTTGGTGGCCAACAATGGCTGGTGTTGCCCAAATTTGACCTTGCAGTTTGTTCTCAGCAAGTATGTTAATGGTCCTGCCTTCATGAATAATGAGGGTCTGTCCGGTTGACGATGGGAAGTAGATCAAGCCATTGGCCATGACAGGGGAGGCATTGTATTTTCCTTTTACGCGCCTTTGGTCGAGTATTTCACCATTTAATGCATCAACTATCATTAGATTGCTTTTTGTGTCGATGGTGTAAATAATCCCATCGTGAATGATTGGAGTAAGCAATTGTAATATAGGAGATGTCAGGCGCCATTTCACATTTAATTCGGTAAGGTTACCCACGCCATTCGGATCAACTGCCAGTAATTCGCAGTATTTATCACCTTCAGCAGGCGTCACGAAACTGGTGTAGAAATACACCGTACCGTTTTCGTAAATTGGCATCGATATGGTTGAATCTTCACCTTGTAAAACCCTCCATATTTCAACGCCGGTTTCTACATCGTAGGCCATACATACTGCTGAACCGTTCGATATTAATAATTCTTTGCCATTCACATTGATCACAATTGGAGTGATGTAGGCTTTTCTTCCAATTGGCTCAAGCCTTTCATACAATTCTTTAGGCCGATTGGTTTTCCATATTGTTTCTCCGGTTTTTTTGTCGAGTGCCACAATGAAAAGGCTATCGATACCTTCGAAGTGCAGGATTAATTTGTTTTTATAAAGAATAGGAGAGGAGCCGGGACCTTGAACATGATCGCAAATCAAATCCGTTCTTGACCAGATTGTTTTGCCTGAATCGGTTTCGATACAAGCTGTACCATAACTTCCAAAATTGACATAAACCCGTCCTTCTTCAATGCAGGGAGTTGGAGTTGCGTAGGTATTTACGGCATGTTTGCCCAGTACATTGGCTGGTTCAAATACCAATAAGTTGAAAAGTGAACTGCCATCTTTTTTACTGATACAGTTGGCATACAGTTCCTGACCATCGTTTTGTTCCGAGGTCAGCCAAATTTGATCATCATATACAACAGGCGAAGACCATCCTTTTCCTTCGATGGCTGTTTTCCATACGATATTTGAATCGGGCGACCAATGAGTAGGCGCTATGGCTTCCAATGCTTTCCCATCTAAATTTGACCCTCTGAACTGGGTCCAATTTTGTGCATAGGAGATTTGAAAAACAAAAGACAGGGTTGAAAGAATGATCAGCTTGTTCAATTTCACGATACTTGAGTGTTTATTCGACTAAAATTAGCATGAATTTTTCGTCTTCACACAAAGAATGTTGCAGAACAAGTTATGAGCTTACTTTTCTTCCATTCCGGTTTGAAGAGCTACCATTTTTATTGCTGTAATTGCTGCTTCATCGCCTTTATTTCCAAGTCGGCCACCGGCACGGTCAAGTGCTTGCTGTTCCGTATCGGTAGTTAAAACACCAAATATTACCGGCAAATTGTAGGTCATGTTTAAACGGGTAGCCCCATCGGTCACTCCATGACAAATAAAATCGAAGTGACGGGTTTCACCCTGAATTACACAACCTAACAGGATAATGGCATCCACATCGGTGTATTCAGCAAAAAATTGCCCTCCAAGAGTTAATTCAAAACTGCCGGGAACATGTTTCACCGTAATATTCGATTCCTTTGCACCATGTTTAATCAAGGTATTCATTGCGCCTTGTGCCAAAGCTCCGGTGATAGGATAATTCCATTCAGCTACCACAATACCAAATTTCATGTTTTTTGCCGAGGGAACGGAATTGAGATCGTATTCTGATAAATTTTTTGTTGCCATAGTTTTTATGTTACGATATGATATAAATAAAAACGGGCTGGCTAAGAGCCGCCCGTTTCGTATCTTCTTCAACTAATATTACTGTTTCAATCGAGCGATGCTTTTTTCAACATTCGCGACTTCAGTACTTTTAGGATATTTTTTGCTAATTTGCTCATAAGCCTCCAGTGCTTTTGCCTTTTCACCTTTTTGTTCGTAAACAGCACCCAATTTAACTAAAACAGTTGGTGTTGTAAAGTCATTTTCATTGGCGTCCAACGCACTTTTGTATTCTGCAATGGCTTTGTCATACTTGCCTAATTCTACATAAGCATCACCTATGGCCGCTTTTGCAAGAGGTTCCAACAACAAGTCGTCAGTATCGAATTTTTTCAAACAACTGATGGCTGATTCATATTCACCCAAATGTAAATAAGAGATACCGGCATAATATTCGGCTAAATTACCAGCTTTGGTTGCGCCAAAGTCATCAATAATGTCAAGGAATCCTAGTGTTACACCATCACCGTTTAAGGCAAGGTCAAAACTATCAATACTAAAGTAGTCCTGAGCAGTAAACATTTGCTCTTGAGCTTCAATGTTTTTAGGTGAGATCACGTATTTTTGATAACCCAAAAATCCCAAAACAACTACGATTAAACCTCCAATAACATAGAGGACTACATTTAAATGATTCTCAAGAAATTGTTCGGTTTTGGTCAACGCTTCTTCAACTTCTTTCAGGCCTTCATCCTGCTTTTTATTATTATTTTTTACCATTGTAAATAGTGTTTTTCAGAATTGCACACAAAAATAATTTTTTTTGATTTAAACCACTCATTTTACCTAAGATTTTTCAGTATTGAACAAAATTGTATTAAAATCAGGTACAATATTCGTTTTATGTGAATAGTTTCTCCTTATGTTTCATTGGATGTGTTTCGTTTTATTCGAAGAGATTTTCCTTTTTTTTTCCCACTTTTGTTGAAAATAGAAAAGAATGTACCTTCAGAAGATCACACTTCTAAATTATAAAAATATTGAACAGGCTGAAGTAATGTTTAGTCCTAAGTTGAATTGTTTCCTGGGTGATAATGGAGCCGGAAAAACGAACCTGCTTGATGCCATTTATTTTTTGTCCTTTACGAAGAGTTTTTTTAATTCCATCGATAGCCAAAATATTCGACATGGATCAGAAATGTTTATGGTTCAAGGGAAATACAATAGGGATCATGAGGATGAATTGATCTCAATAGGCTTTAAACAAGGCTTTAAAAAACAATTTAAGCGGAATCAAAAAGCATATAAGACACTTAGTGAGCACATTGGTTTGTTTCCTTTGGTGATGATTTCACCTGTCGATTCCATACTTATTTTAGGCGGTAGCGACGAGCGGCGGAAGTTTATGGATGGTGTTATCTCGCAATACGATAGAAATTACCTGGATGCCTTGCTCCGTTACAATCGCACTTTGTTACAAAGAAATAATGTATTGAAGCATTTTCATGAAACACGAACCTTCGATGAAGTCACGCTTTCTGTTTACGATGAACAATTGGCAGAATATGGGAGTTTGATTTATGAAAAACGCAAAAATTTTGTGGAAGCAATGGTTCCTGTATTTCAAAATTTTTACGAATATGTTTCCAGTGGAAAAGAACAAGTGGTATTAAATTATGACTCTTCATTCGAAAATAACGATTTTCTTCAGCAATTGATGCTTAGCCGGGCGAAGGATCGCGCCTCACAATATACCAATGTTGGCATTCATAAGGATGACCTGTTTTTAGGTTTAGGCGATTATCCCATCAAAAAATTGGGATCACAGGGCCAAACAAAAACCTATTTGCTGGCTTTAAAATTTGCTCAATTTGAATACTTGAAAACGGCAGGTCAAATCAAACCTATACTTTTGCTCGACGATATTTTCGATAAGTTGGATGCCAACCGGGTAGGGAAGATCATTAAATTAGTTTCGGAAGAACAATTTGGACAAATTTTTATCACAGATACCAATCGTGAACATTTAGATGGTATCTTAGGCCAAATGAATACAGAATATAAGATTTTTAAAATTGACGAAGGAAAGGTGCTTAATTAATGCGACGCAAGGAAACACAACCCATCAGTGAAATTCTGAAACAATTCACAAAAGAATCGGCCTACGAACAAAAATTGATCGAGAACCGCCTGATAACGAATTGGGCGAAGGTTTTAGGATCGGGAATCGCAGGTAGCACTCGAAGTTTGCACATTTCGAACCGTACCTTATTTGTGGCTATCGATTCGTCGGTTATGCGCCATGAATTAATGATGATACGTTCACAAATACAGGTGGCCTTGAACAAAAGTGTTGGCGTGCAAGTTATTGACAATATTATTTTCAGATAAATGTGTGGTATGAAACGAGCCATGAGAAGTATCTCACAAACAAAGATGATTAAATGTTTGTCGAGTTCCATGAGATACCAAAAAATTTAAATTTAATTGAATGAAAAAACTGTTTTTTTTAGTGCTCTCTTTCTTTTTAGTGGTGGGTGTCCAAGCGAATACCACCAGAAGTTTATTTCAATTTAAAGACCTGGAATGGACTGTGGATAGTAAAAGTATGGATGACTACCATCTGCTTACAGCCGGTCAGTCTATCGATGCTGAACTTGTGCTTGATCAGGCAAACATTGAATTGGCTGCACTCTACATTTATGGAGGGGCTAAACTCTTTTCTGTTTTTATCGATGGAAATGAAATCAGTAACGAATTAACAGGTGAAGATTTTCATGCTGAAATTACCCCTTTTCTGGAAAATGAAAACTTTTTATTGACACTGAAAGTAAAAGAAGATGTTGATGTTTCTGAAGTCCGGTTTATTTTGGATAATGCACAACTCTCGATTTTAAACAATGTTTTTATCTGTCACATTGAAATGATGGAAGATCCCTTTTTTGGCGGTAAAATGGTCGAAGCGGTGGTTCGGAATATGTTGAATGTTGATGTTGATGGAAAATTGATCGCCAATGTAATTGAACAGCATAGTTTGAAACTAGTGGCAGAAAATAACAATTGTGCTTTTTCGCGCCAGGGCTCTGAGATTGTGATTGACATTAATTTTCCTGATATGGAGAGTATTGTTGCTGGTCAGCAATATTTGCTGAATATTTCAATGGTCGATAAGGATAAAAACGAAGAAGTGATTGATGAATTAATTGTTCCGGTGCGTTTTTAACGATCCAAACTTTGGTTCATTTAACATAAGAAGGGCTTGAAGCAATTGTTTCAAGCCCTTTCCTTTTTTTCGCACTTTTCAAAAATGCCTATGAAAGGCTTGATTTTATTGGGATGAAAATTTGGAATGGGTGTCCCATTCCAAATTTTGAACCTATTTGTGGAAAAAAAGTTAACTTAAACAGGCAGTACTTCGGTTCAAATTATTGTTGGCTATGTAACAAACCAAGCATTGAAAGAATAGCAAAGAACCGTAGGTTCGTTTAATTTTGTAAGGATGGACTTTAGTCCATTCATCTGAGAATACCCCAACATCAAAGAGAGCCGTAGGCTCGGTGCATATTAGTTCAAATCAGCAAAAATATACCGCACATCGTAATGTGCTTCAAACTTTTCTAAATTTGGCTTCATTCTTTATGGATTATTTCATCTCTATATTTCACTGCAAAAATGCACTGGACATAAACTTGAGAATCGAAGATCGAAGTAGTCAATAAGTATCTGCCATAGGTTTCATTCAAAATGTTTCGTTCCTACGGAACTCACTTTATCTGTTATTGCCGATTTCGCCGGATTTCAATCCGGCGTTATAAAATTAATCGTTCCTATCGGAACTTTTTGCAGCACCTCCTATTTTTAATCGATTAATAGACAGTAAAATTGTAACGAAAATTTTTCTGGGCGTCCCATAGCTGAAAACAAAAAGAAAGGCTTGAAACATATGATTCAAGCCCTTCTTATTTTGTATAAAGTATCTTCTAAAAAGTGAATGCCAGGCCGATACCAAGCAATTCTTTAAATTGAATTTTTGCTACATCATCTACAGGATCTTTGATGTCGGCATCATACAATACTTGTGTGTTGACAGAAGCAGTGAGATATTCATTCACCTTCATATTCAGGCCAAGTTTCCAGTCCACATCAATGTTTTGCGGTTGGTTGAGGTAGTTCGAAAAAAGTCCAAGATCAGAAGTAAAACCAACATTTTTCATGATTTCCTTCTTCAATGTGGTATTAATCGATGCTCCCAATTCCATTCGGGCTGTCTTCCCGGGCACCACGCCAAAGTGTCCGTCTAATTCAGGATCGGTTACGATGGTCATTTTACCGGTAAGTGGTGCCAATACCAGCGAAAATTGCTTATTGGGTTTGTAATCCATACCAAAGGCAAGTGTTATATAAGCAGGTGCCAGTAGATTTGAAATCTTTACGGTATTTGTGGCATCACTGTAGCCCGGTGCAAATTGAGATTTGAAACTTAAGAGTCCTGAATAAAACCATTTTTTACTGGCTTTGATTCCCAGTTTGGATTGCATGTCAATGATATCTTCATTTTTCTGAAGTGCCAGCCCTTCAACCTTTGAAAGACCATAGCCCAAATTGATGAAGTTTTCCCAGGAAGTATTTGCTTTTGTATAATTCGCGAACAACTTCAGCTTTGAAACTCCTGCAATAGAATTTTGTCCTCCGGCTGCCCAATTTGTAAACGAAACTTGAGTGAAGTTCAAGGCAAATGTCCCGCCTTGTTGCCAATAAGTGGTATCCTTTTCATTTTGCCCACTAACTTGGAGCACTGCTGCAAATAGCAACAATAATGGTAGTAATTTTTTCATTGCTACTTGTTATTTTTTACGTGTACATCCATTTGTGGATAAGGAATAGAGATGCCTTGTTGATTAAATTCTTTAAAAACGGTTTCGTTCATTTTGAAGAATACTGACCAGTAATTGGCCGATTCGACCCAAACACGTACCACAATATTAACTGAACTATCACCCAGTTCAATTAAACCGATAAATGGAGCCGGATCACTTAGAATTAAATCGTTCTGTTCTATAATTGTGGCAAGAACTTTTTTAGCTAGCTCATAATCTACTTCATAACCAACGCCAAATTTGAAATCAACTCTTCTTTGAGGTTCATGAGAATAATTGACAATGGACTCCGTATAAATTTTTCCGTTGGGTACAAAAATTATTCTGTTATCGGGCGTTGATAAAATGGTATTAAATATCTGTATTTCCTTTACTGTGCCTGCATGCCCAATGGCATCAATGTAATCGCCCACCTTAAAGGGTTTAAAAATAAGCACCATCACACCTCCTGCGAAATTTTGTAGCGTGCCCGACATGGCCATTCCGACGGCAAAACCAGCCGCACCTAATATGGCAATGAATGAGGTCATTTGTATGCCAATCATTGACATGATGCTAATTATCAGCATTATTTTCAACAACACCCCAACGAATGAAACCGTAAAGCTAACCAGCGACGCATCATTCAATTTTTTCATTAATCCTTTTCGTAATTTCGATACGAAAATATTAATGACCCAAATACCAATAATCAACAGAATGATTGCACCAACAAGGCGCAAACCATAAAGGCTGATATAGGCTTTAGCACTTTCCATTACTTGATCTAAATTTTCCATCTTATTAATTTTTCCTTTTGTTAATTTTTCCTAATCTTAGAGAAACATAAAACTTATTAAATGGTTGAAATTTTTTTTGTTTTTATTCGAAAATAGCCAGAGTATTCGCTAAATCAATATAAAAAGGCCAAATGCAAGTTGCGTTTGGCCTTCAATTTATGCTTTTTTAAAAGTTCGATTTCGAGGATTTGGACGTTTATTTGCTGAACCAGCTTCCTTTGTTTGTTCGGGAGAATTACCCGGACGTGGTTTACGATAACGTTTTGTTCGTGGCGTTTTCTTCTCCGACGTTAAATTCTGATTAAACATGTTTTTGTCCTCCGCTTTTGGATCAGCATTTGGATCAATTAAAGAAGCTAAGTCTGGTTTTATTCCTCTTTTATTTTTCGTTATGATGTCTTTGACCTGATCCACTGTAATGGCGAAATTTTGTCGAGTTTTGTTGTTGACTACTGAATACCAAACCTTTTTCTGAAGAATATCAATCTTGAAATGATGGGCATCTCCGGCACTGGTTTCCAGAATGAGTAATTCTTTGGGGAATTCTTCATGCGCTTCCAAATAGGTGTCCAGTTCATAGGTGAGGCAGCATTTCAATTTACCGCATCGTCCTGTTAACTTTTCGGCGTTTGGTGAAAGTCCCTGTCTGGTAGCCATATGTGCAGTAATGCTTGTAAAGTCTGTTCTCCATGAAGAGCAGCACAGTTCACGGCCGCAGGATCCAATGCCTCCAATTCGGGCAGCTTCCTGTCTGGCCCCGATCTGTTTCATTTCAATTTTAATTTGAAACTCGCTGGCATATCTTTTTATCAGTTCCCTGAAATCAACTCTACTTTCAGCAATGTAGTAGAAGATGGCTTTGTTTCCATCGCCCCTGAATTCAACGTCACCAATTTTCATGGCCAGATTAAGCTCATTGGCAATTTGACGCGATCGGATCATTACCGGTTTTTCTCTGGACTGTGCTTCCACCCATCGTTCCAAATCCCGATCGCGAGCAATACGGTAAATACTCAGAACTTCATAACGGTCCTTCGATTTGATTTTACGATTAAACTGCATTTCAGCCAATTTTCCGGTAAGGCCTACTATTCCAACATCATGGCCACCATTTGAGGCTACCACAACTTTATCACCTCTTTTGATGAAAAGATGACTGTCGTTTTTGTAAAACTCTTTACGTGTTCCCTTAAACCTGACTTCAACAATTTCAGAAAGCTGAGTGGTATCGGGTAAATCGTCCAGCCAATCGTAGCTGGTAAGCATTTCCACCTTTTTGGTGGTGAGGGTATTATCGTTATTGTTGAATTGACAACCTGTACAAGACATACTATCTTATTTAGAATTAGTAAAAACAAAACTAACAATAATCCTGAACTTTCAAGAGGAAGGGAATTTATTCCTATTAATCTAATAGGGAAAATCACGAAGGTGAAAAAGGAAGAAAACAATGTTAAATAACGCTATTCTAGGCAGTCATTAACCTCGATTTTGGTGTTTTTGATAAACTTACGCTAAAGGTTGATCCCAAACCTTTGCCATCCGATAGTGCTACAACTTTACCGTTCATGCGCTCAACCATGGTTTTTACAATAGATAATCCAACGCCTGAGGAATCTTCTTTCCCTGTTGGTCGTGCACTTAATTTGGCGAACCGACCAAAAACTTTCGACAGATCGTCACCTGACATACCCAGACCTTGATCCTTTACGGAGAATACGGTACAATTATTTTTTTGATTCGCAATTATTTTGACCCTTGTATTGGGCAAAGAATATTTGATGGCATTGCTGATTAGGTTAGAGAATACGCTATCGAGCGCCTCTTTGTTAAAGAATACCGGAGCAATTTCAGGCGAAATATCTAAGATCAGCTCTATGTTTTTATCAATTGCAAGTACATGATGTTTATTTACTGCAGCTTTAATGATCGGATATGGATTTTCAAAAACCATTTCTTCGAAGGTACATTTTTGTTCCGCTTCAGCATTATCTAAAATGCAACAGATGCGATCAAGCATCATTTTTGAACTCTTTTTGACGGAATGAATTAATTCAGAATAAAGGGGATCAATATCGGTCACTTCTTCAACCAATAATTCTGAAATCATATTTATGGATGCTACAGGCGACCGAAGGTCATGAACCACATTCGTTAAATAGATCTGAATGTTTTTCTCCTTTTGTTTTAGAGCTAATTGTTCAGCATTTATTTTCTTGCGAAGCATGTAAATTTTTGAAACCAGACCTCCAATAATGATGCCCGCTATTGCGGCAACCAAATATATTCCCGTAGACAATATTTTTTGTACCGGTGTTGGTAAGAGTAAAAATTCAAGAACCAAAATAAAAACAAACATGGCAATATTTATGATGGTCATCCAAACGAATATTTTCTTTTTCATACGAAAATGTTTTGTTTTAAAGTTGTCGTATGGAACTCACATGTCTTAATGTTATTAGAAATTGTAATGCTCTGCAAACATGTTCGTTTCATAGTGCTTTGGTTTAACTATGTTGATACTTTATCGAATCCAACTAAAATTGTAGAGGTGCTTAATCTCAACTGTTTATTCCTGAAGTGCAAAAAAGGTTACCCTTGATTCCTGTTTTTTTTTTACAAATATCCTGCGACAATTATTTAGTTATAAGTAGTATTATGGTTTATTGAATGTAAGTTCCAGTTTGTCAGTCGATTATTGTTGGGTGGCGCGAGTGTTTTCAAAAAAAACCACATTTAATTTAAATGTATTCTAAATTGATTATCAGTGCAATTATAAAGGCCTGAGTGATTTCTTGTTTTTTATAGTACTTTACCATTGCAAACAATTCATCCTTTCATCCGTTTAAAGAGTGGAAATTTTATGACCAGCTTGTTCAGGTTGGTAAGGTTATGGGTTAACCATTTAAATAAAACTGAATGTTTTTAGAAAAAACTAATTCATCTACAGCATTTCAAACCAAATGGAATCAGGTTTTGACCGATTATTATATCGTTTATTTGAGTCGTCAATTGAGTTTGATGGGGCGCCGGGAAGTACACAACGGGAGAGCTCATTTTGGTATTTTTGGCGATGGAAAAGAAGTTGCTCAGATTGCCTTAGCGAAAAATTTTAATAAAGGTGATTGGCGTTCAGGCTACTATCGTGATCAAACGTTTATGTTAGCCTTGGGCCTGCTTGAACCTGAGGAGTTTTTTGCCATGATCTATGGTTCCACCGATGTGAGTATTAATCCATCAACGGGAGGGCGAAACTTCAACAACCACTATTGCACGCGCAACATTGATGCCGACGGCAAAATGAGTAATCTGGCTAATCGATACAATTCTGCTTCTGATATTTCTTCAACGGGAGGACAAATGCCGCGTTTATTAGGATTGGCACAAGCATCGAAGCTGGCCAGGGATAACAAGGATTTCCAAAAACATGTGGCAACTAATATTTCCGGAAATGAAGTCGCTTTTGGTTCAATTGGTGATGCCAGTACTTCGGAAGGTATGTTCTTTGAAACCATTAATGCGGCTTGTGTTTTACAGGTTCCAATGGCTGTAACTGTTTACGACGATGGTTTTGGAATTAGTGTGCCCATTGAACAGCAAACTGCGAAGTCGAGTATTTCGAAGGCTTTAAAAGGTTTTGAAAAAACGACGAAAGATAAAGGCTTAATCATTCATAAATGCCATGGTTGGGATTATCCCAGGTTGGTTGAAACTTTTGAAAAAGGAATTGCCGAATGTCGCGAAAAACATATCCCTGTGTTGTTCCATATCGATCAATTGACACAACCAACAGGGCATTCAACTTCCGGATCGCATGAACGTTATAAAACAAAAGAGCGACTTGAGTGGGAAAAAAACTGGGATGGTATTGTGAAATTTCGGGAATGGCTACTTGCCAGTGGCGAAGCTTCAGAGGAAATTCTCGTCGAAATAGAAAAAGAGGCTGAAAAACGTGCTCGTGAGGCGCGAAACCGGGCGTGGAAAAATTATACGCAATCCTATGAAAATGAGCGAATATCTTTGACTTTATTAGTCGATTCATTGGCGGAAAAAATTGAGTCAGGAATAGATAAACAAGTAGAATTGGTGCAAATTGATCAGAAGGTGTTTTTAACACGTAGGTCTTATCTGAGTTTTGCCAAAAGAATATATTACGAGTTGCACCAATTAGATATCCAACACGAGCTTGCACAAAAGTTTAAGGAATGGATTAAAGATTTTGAAGATCGGAGCGCCCGGTTTTACAATAAACAACTCTATCGTGAACAGGACGATTCAGCCTTGGCTGTAACTGCCGTACTGCCCGTTTATGCTGATGATCCGGTAGAAGTAAATGGTTCAGATATTCTGAATGCCAACTTTGATCAGCTTTTTGCGCAATATCCCAACCTGGTCACTTTTGGTGAAGATACCGGCAAGTTGGGTGATGTTAACCAGGGCATGAAAGGCATGCAGGAAAAATATGGTGAACATCGTGTTTTTGATACCGGCATTCGCGAAACCACCATTATTGGCCAGGGAATTGGCTTGGCTTTGCGAGGTTTACGTCCCATTGCCGAAATCCAATACCTCGATTATTTAATTTATGCCATGTCAACGCTAAGTGACGATTTGGCCAGCATGCAGTACCGCACCATGGGCAAACAAGCTGCTCCTGTTATTGTGCGTACGCGTGGACATCAGTTGCAAGGAATTTGGCACGCCGGTTCTCCCATGAGTTTGCTTTTAGGCTCTTTACGGGGAATGTACTTATGTGTTCCCAGAAACATGACCCAGGCTGCAGGTTTTTACAACACCTTGCTTAAAGCCAACGATCCGGCCATAGTTATTGAACCGCTAAAGGCATACAATGTTAAAGAACCACTTCCCGAAAATCCGGGTGAATATAGAATCCCACTGGGTGTTCCCGAAATCATTGAAACAGGAACCGATATCACCTTGGTTACTTATGGCTGGAATGTGAACCATGTGCAAAAGGCTGCTCAGTTGTTGGCTGAATTCGGAATTTCTGCCGAAGTAATTGATGTGCAGACCTTGATGCCTTTCGATGTGAATCACATGATTTTGGAATCGGTGAAGAAAACGCATAAATTACTTTTTATTGATGAAGATGTTCCCGGTGGCGGAACTGCATATATGATGCAGAAGGTTTTGGATGAACAAAAAGTTTTTGACTACCTCGATACTGCGCCGCGCACTTTGGCCGCAAAAGAGCATCGTCCTGCATACGGCATCGATGGTGAATATTTCTCGAAACCCAATGTTGAATTAATTTTTGAAGTCGTTTATGAAATGATGAATGCAGTGGATGTAAAAAGATTCCCTTCTTTATAATGGAATTTAATTAAGTTGAATTATTGTAAAACAAGATCATAGAGTAGCGTGTTTAAAGAGTAGTTAATTGAACCATGAAAGAAAGAATCGCTTGAGAAAAATTAATTCGCATATTAACACTGATACTGACGATTTTAAATCGAAGCTGAAAGAATACCGTTTGTTATTAGACGAATTTCAGTCGAAAATAGCAGGCATTGTTGATCGCGTAGAAGAGGCTTCCGTTCAAAAGCACCGTGAACGAGGGAAATTTCTGGCCCGTAAACGCATCAATCTGCTCATTGATCAACGTACTCCATTTCTTGAACTTTCGACATTGGCGGCAGTTGGTCAATATGAAAATCAGTTTCCATCAGCTGGTATTGTTACCGGAATTGGCGTGATTCACGGTCATGAGGTAATGATTGTAGCCAATGATGCTACGGTAAAAGGCGGCACCTACATAAAGGAAACGGTAAAAAAACACATCAGAGCCCAGGAAATTGCCATGCAAAACAATTTACCATGCGTTTATCTGGTCGATTCCGGTGGTATTTTCCTTCCTGAACAAGCTAATATTTTTGCCGATCGCTTTAATTTTGGTCGAATATTCAACAATCAGGCTTTATTGTCGGCCCGTGGAATTCCTCAAATTTCAGTGGTAATGGGCTCGTGTACCGCCGGCGGGGCATATGTTCCTGCAATGAGTGACGAAACCATCATTGTGAAAAATCAGGGTACCATATTTATTGGAGGTCCACCATTGGTGAAGGCTGCAACCGGCGAAGATGTAAGTGCGGAAGAATTGGGTGGGGCTGTGGTGCATACAAGCGTTTCAGGCCTGGCCGATCATTTAGCCGAAAATGAAGTGGATGCCCTTCGTCGTTGCCGTGAAATTTTTGAAACCATTCAGCCAACACCGAAACAAGCACTGGATAAAAAGTCCAGTGAAGAACCGGTATATCCCATCGAGGAATTATATGGAATAGCATCCATCGATTTAAAAAAGCCGATCAACGCCAGGGAATTGATTGCCCGATTAGTGGATGGCAGTGCGTTTCATGAGTTCAAAGAAAAATACGGTACAAGCATTGTGACCGGTTTTGCTCATGTTATGGGTTTTCCTGTTGGTATTGTCGCCAACAATGGCTTCCTGACCACTGAAGCATCACTTAAAGCGGCTCATTTTATTGAGTTGTGTAATTTTAGAAAGATTCCATTGGTATTCTTACAAAACATTACCGGCTTTATTGTCGGTAAAAAATATGAACAGGAAGGAATTGCCCGGGCAGGAGCAAAATTAATTCATGCAGTAGCTACTGCATCGGTTCCAAAATTCACCATTGTGGTGGGTGGATCATATGGGGCAGGGAATTATGCCATGGCAGGCAGGGCTTTCGACCCCAATTTTCTGTTTATGTGGCCCAATGCCAAAATTGGAGTCATGGGCGGTGAACAGGCTGCCGGCGTTTTGAATTCCATAAAAAGTAAAACAAACGGAGCATCGTTGATTCAACAATTTGAGGACGAAAGTTCTGCTTATTATGCCACCTCCAGAATTTGGGACGATGGAATTATTGATCCTGTGGATACCCGAAAAGTTTTGGCACTGGCCATTTCTGTTTCCTTAAATAAAAAATTTGAAGAACCAAAAACCGGCATCTATCGCATGTAATGTCTCGACAAGCTCGACAAACTGTCTCGACAAACTGTCTCGACAAGCTCGACAAGCTCGACAACCTGTCTCGACAAGCTCGACAAACTGTCTCGACAAACTGTCTCGACAAGCTCGACAAGCTCGACAACCTGTCTCGACAAGGTAAATGACATAATGACCAATGACTAATGACTTTTTAAAATGACCAGTTATACAAACATAGAAATTGAAATAGCCAATTATACGGCCATCCTCTGGTTGAATAGGCCGGATCGTCATAATGCTTTAAATCCTGATTTGATGCAGGAAGTTATCCGTTTTTTTGAAAAAGTGGAGGATGACAGCAATGTGCGTTTTGTGGTGATACGGGGATTGGGCAAATCATTTTGTGCAGGTGCCGATTTAAACTGGATGAAAAATTCAGCGAAACTTTCACCAGAAGAAAACTTAAACGACAGTAGCTTATTGACCAGTTTTTTTTCCACCATTTATCAAAGTTCAAAAGTGGTTATTGGAATTGCGCATGGAAATATATTTGGTGGAGGCAACGGATTGTTGGCCGCGTGCGATATAGTATATGGTATTACTGACTCGCGTTTCTCCTTAAGTGAAACACGTCTGGGATTGATTGCAGCAACAATAACTCCGTATATGTTGAATAAATTGCATACATCGACCTATAAAGAATTAATTTTTACCGCCCGACCTTTCGATGGAAATGAGGCTGAACGCATTGGTTTGCTGAATAAATGCTTTGAAGCCATGGACCAACTTGATGAACATTTGACAGCGCTTTTAGAACTCATGTTAAAGGCTGGACCTCAATCACTAATAGGATCAAAGCGTTTGATCAATGACTTAAATAACCCTGCTAAATTTGCAGAAATAGTACAGCAAATTCCTCAAATACTTGCCAACGTTCGGGTGACCGATGAAGCCAAAGAAGGATTTGTTGCTTTTTTGGAAAAACGTAAACCCAAATGGTAAGTTGCGTGTTTTAAGCTGTATTATGATAAAACAATTTTCAAAAATATTGATTGCTAATCGTGGCGAAATAGCACTGAGAATTATTCGTGCGGCCAGGGAATTGGGCATCCAAACCGTAGCCATTTACAGCAAAGGTGAGGAAAATAATCTTCATGTGTTGGAAGCCAATGAGGCCGAATTTCTTGGGAATGGTGATTTGGCAACGACTTATTTGAACATTGAGAAAATCATCGCATGTGCAATAAAAACCGGAGCCGAGGCCATTCATCCCGGATATGGATTTTTAGCAGAGAATGATGAGCTGGCAACTGCTTGCCAAAAAAACAAGCTGGTTTTTATCGGTCCTTCTCCTTCCGTTTTGCAGGAAATGGGGAACAAGATTACCGCTAAGTCCATCGCAAAATCAGCCGGCGTTAGGGTACTGTCCAGCCTGAAAATTAAGACTGAAAGTCTATTGGAGCTTCCTGCGGATATTCAATATCCTGTATTGATCAAAGCTTCTTACGGAGGCGGAGGCAAAGGAATGCAAGTTGTCCGGCATGCCAGTGAGTTAGCTGAAAAGTTAACGACCGCCAGCCGATCGGCGCAGAGCTATTTTGGCAATGGCGAAGTTTACCTTGAAGCTTTTATTGAAAATGCACGACACATCGAGGTGCAAATATTAGGCGATAGTTTTGGTCATTTGCTTCACCTTTTTGAACGTGATTGTACCATACAACGCAACCACCAAAAAATTGTGGAAGAAGCACCTGCAACTTGTATTTCTGCTGAATTAAGGGATCAGATTCATCAGGCTGCTTTGGCTATTGGGCGAAAAGTGAGATACGAGAATGCGGGTACGGTGGAGTTTCTGGTGGATGAAAACATGCAATTCTACTTTTTGGAAATGAATCCACGGATTCAGGTCGAACATCCTGTAACGGAACAAATTACCGGTATCGACATTGTGAAGGAACAACTCTCCATTGCTGCAGGAAATCCAATCGCTTTTCAACAGGATGAAGTTCACTTGAGAGGGCATTCCATTGAAGTCCGAATTTATCAGGAAGATCCGCAGAATAACTATGCACCATCAACCAAAGCCGTCACCTTCTTTAAATTGCCTGATGAAAGTGATTTTAGAATTGAAACCGACCTTCACGTTCAAAATTCAACCGTTCAATTCGACCCGCTCCTGCTGAAATTAATTGTAACAGCACCTACTCGTGACCAAGCAAGAATTGCCATGTTGGAAGGCTTAAAGTCAAGCTACATTGATGGTCCGGCAACGAATCTGAATTACCTTCAAACGATATTTTACCATTCACAATTTGTTGAGAACAAGGTTTCAACTAATTTTCTAGAACGTTCACATACTGAATTATTGAAGGATATTATTGAATTGAAAAAGAACACCGATCAACGTTTTGTTGTTGCAGGAGCTTTGTTCTATAATTTTATTCAACGCACCAATTCAGCAAAAAATTCTTGGGCCGAAATAGGCTTTTGGCGGATATTTCAGCAAACAGAACTATCGATTGATGGAATTTCATATCGTGTTGAATGGCGGTATGTGAACGGTTTGTTACAGGTAAAATGGGATGGATTACTTTTTAAAATTACAGGGTTCAAGGCCAATGAAAACCAGTTGGAAATAGAAATAGACCATGAAATAAAACAAATAACTCAAATTTCTTTTGGTACAGTGCAAACAAGATTGGGGGTTGATGGGTTTATATTCGACGTGAATTGTACCGATTTGTTGGATCAATTCCCGGATGTTGTAGATTTGCATACTGGTACAGAGTTGATGACCTTAGGCACAATTAATTCACATTTGCACGGAAAAGTAGTTAGTATTAATAGCAAAAAAAATCAAACCATTAACAAGGGTGAAACACTTCTGGTGATTGAATCGATGAAATCGGAAAACGCCATTGTGTCCCCTAAAAAGGCCAAAATTAAAGAGATAAGTGTTTCGGTTGGCGATCAGGTTACCGATGGAATGGTGCTTGTCCTTTTAGAGGAAGTATAATTATGAATGAATTATTAGAGAAAAAGTACGTCGATTATCGTGCGAAAATCAGAGCGTTTGCTGAAAAAGAAATTAAGCCGGTGGCCATTGAATTGGACAGGAAAGAACAGTTTTCTGTTGAACTCACCAAAAAAATGGGTGATGCTGGTTTATTTGGTATTACTATGCCTAGGGAGCTTGGTGGACAGGGACTTGATTACCAATCGTACATCATTGCCATTGAGGAGATTGCTCGTGTTGACAGTTCTCCGGCTGCAACTATTGCTGCTCATAATTCACTGGGATTGACACCAATTTATGCTTTCGGATCTGAAGAACAAAAGAAAAAGTGGATTCCTGCTTTATGTACCGGCGACAAACTTTGGGCTTTTGGTTTAACCGAAGTCAACGCTGGTTCCGACGCAAAAGGGGTAGAAACTACGGCCGTTCTGGAAGATGGGAATTGGCTTTTGAATGGTTCTAAAATGTTCATTACCAATGCTTCTTCTGATATTGCGTCAGGAATTACCAATCTGGCCATTACGGGAATGGATGGTGATAAAAAAGAATTGACCGCCATTCTAACTCCTCGCGAAACGCCTGGATATGTAACGGTTCCAATGCACGATAAAATGATGTGGCGCTCAGCCGATAATGCCATCATGACCTTTACCAACTGTAAAGTGCCTGAAGAAAATATTTTGGGCAAGCGGGGCGAAGGCATTAAAATTATGTTGTCAACCCTCGATGGAGGACGCTTATCCATTGCTGCCATGGGCTTAGGTTTAGCACAAGGTGCCTACGAAATGGCACTGGCCCATTCGAAAGTTCGTAAACAATTTGGAAAACCAATTGCCGAGTTTCAGGGCATTTATTTTAAACTCGCCGAAATGGCCACCAAAATTGAATTGGCCAGAAATACACTGTATAAAGCCTGTGAATTGAAAGATAAAGGTTTACCCTTCGGTAAGGTAGCGGCAATGTCGAAAATGTATTGCTCTCAAATTGCCAAAGAAGTGGCCGACGAAGCCGTACAAATATTTGGAGGCTACGGATTAATGCGCGAGAATCATGTGGAACGGTTCTATCGCGACCAACGACTCCTGCAAATTGGTGAAGGCACCTCAGAAATATTAAAAATGGTGATTTCCCGGTACGAATTGAAAGACTGATGCCTCGACAAGCTCGGCAACCTGCCTCGACAAGCTCGGCAACCTGCCTCGACAAGCTCGGCAAGGTTACCTCAGCTCATAAGCTTTGACGCGGGAAGCGATTATAGAAGAAGTTAGGAGGAAAGCAGTCGCATTTTGCCCTTTGCCCTGCGCCCTTATCCCTTCGCATTTTTTTTAAAACACCTGTAATGAAAGAATCGGAAAGTCAACACAATACAATCATTCGGGGATTCTCGAAATTGAATAGGGATCAGCGCATTGACTTGGTAAAAAAACGAATGGGGCGTGAGCTGACTAAAGAATTGGACGCCTTTCTTCAATCAAACGCTGAATTTCAACAAGCATTTAGTGAGTTCAGTGAGAATTACCTGTCCAATTATATTTTGCCCTTTGGCGTCGTACCCAATGTGCTAATCAACGGGCAGTTGTATTTGGTGCCAATGGTAATAGAAGAAAGTTCGGTTGTTGCTGCGGCATCGCGTGCAGCAGGATTTTGGGCAAAAAATGGAGGCTTCAATTGTGAAGTCCTGGGGGCGACCAAAAAAGGGCAGGTGCATTTTACCTGGACGGGTTCGTTTGGTTTTCTGCATGATCATTTTGACGAGCTAAAGGAAAAATTGTTTCAAGCGACCAATTCCATAACAGCTTCCATGCGTAAACGAGGTGGCGGAATATCTTCCATCGACCTTCTTGATTTTTCATCCAAACTTGTCAATTACTTTCAGCTGGATGTTTCATTTGAAACTGCTGATGCCATGGGAGCTAATTTCATCAATACCTGTTTGGAGTTCATGGCCAATGAGCTTTCTGATTTCTGTTCAGCTTATCCCGATCAAGGTGAATTGACAATCGTGATGTCGATACTTTCGAACCATACACCTGAAAGTGTGGTGAAATGTAGCGTTGAATGTGAAATTGAACAGTTGAAATCGCTTAGTGGGAGCTATACTCCCGATGAATTTGCGTCCCGTTTTAAGATGGCTATCGACATGGCCAATGTGAGCATTTCCCGCGCAGTAACCCATAACAAAGGTATTTACAACGGCATTGATGGAGTGATTGTGGCTACCGGAAATGATTGGCGTGCTGTTGAGGCTGCGGGTCATGCCTATGCTTCACGCAACGGAAACTATCAAAGTTTATCGCACATCGAACTTGATGGTAAACGTTTTCGCTATTCCATTTATGTGCCATTGGCCATAGGAACTGTTGGAGGTTTAACCAAAAGTCATCCTCTCGCTCGTTTTGCTTTAGAAATGTTGGGAAATCCTTCATCTGGTAATTTAATGGAAATTACTGCAGCCTTGGGCATGGCCAATAATTTTTCTGCGGTCGCTTCGTTGGTTACTTCCGGCATTCAAAGGGGTCACATGAAAATGCATTTGAGCAATATCCTGAATCAATTGGGTGCAACTATACAGCAGAAGGAAAATGCCGTACTTTGGTTTGCCGATAAAACGGTTTCATATGCTGCTGTTGAAAAATATTTAACTACAAATGGTGGTGACACGGGGGCATCAGCTAAATAAATATCACGAATTCTTATGTTTCATTTTCGATCGAACGGAAAGCTATTATTGACGGGGGAATACCTGGTGTTGAAAGGGGCAAATGCTTTGGCTTTACCTACGAAATTAGGTCAGGACTTACGTATTGAAGCCTCTGTAGAACCTCAAATTCATTGGACTTCAACAGTGAAAGGGCAAGGATGGTTTCGTGCGGATTTTAATTTGCATGACTTTGCGCTTATAGCATCGAACGATATGGAAATAGCCAAAAAACTTCAGGAAATTCTCCAGACAGCAATGGAACTGAATCCGCAGTTTTTGTATAAGTCGCAGGGAGTTGAGGTTGAAAGCAATATTGAATTTGATCGCAACTGGGGACTTGGTTCCAGTAGCACCTTGGTTTCAAATGTTGCGCAGTGGGCCAATTGTGATCCTTATTTGCTGAATAGAATGGTATTTAAGGGATCTGGTTATGACATTGCCTGTGCCACCAGTGCTACACCACTCATTTACCACTTGAAAAACGGGATTCCTCAAGTTGAAGCAGTTTCTTTTCAACCTGAATTTAAAAACCAACTTTGGTTCATTTGGTTAAACGAAAAACAGAATTCAAGAAATGAAATCGCCAGGTTTAATCAGAACTTGCCCTATTACAGTGAAATTAACGCCATCAACGAAATCACTGCTGAGATGTTGAATTGTGCTGATTTGGCCTCGTTCCAAGGTTTAATGGAAAAGCACGAAGACATAATTTCGCGACTCATTCAAATGCCCACCGTTCGACAGACTCATTTTTCCGATTTCAACGGCAGCCTTAAGTCTCTGGGAGCTTGGGGTGGTGATTTTATTTTGGCTGCTTCTGATTGGTCTGAAAATGATTTAAAAAATTACTTCAAACAAAAAGGGTTCATTACTGTTTTAAATTACGATCAACTGATCAAAACATTGGCTTAAATATCCTGAACCCACTTCTTAAATGAAAAAATGACACTTGACGCTAAAGAAATAACCTGGCAAAGTCCATCAAATATTGCCCTGATAAAGTATTGGGGAAAACATGGGGTACAATTACCTAAGAACCCTTCCTTGAGTATTACACTAAATAGTGCGACTACAACTACAAGCATGTATTACCGTTCTTCTGAAAAAGGACTTAAAATTAAATACATGTTCGAAGGCAAACGCAACCTGGAGTTTGAACAGAAAGTGGTGAAGTTTATAAAAAGTCTGCTTGGTGAACTCCCATTTTTAAATCAATTTGAACTCCGTTTCGAAAGTCACAATAGTTTTCCTCATTCTACCGGAATAGCCTCCTCTGCATCTTCAATGAGTGCATTGGCCCTGTGTCTCATTTCGCTGGAAGAAGAATTTAATGGCAAAAAATTATCGAGTGAAGAGTTTTTCACACGAGCATCCTATTTTGCACGATTGGGCTCGGGAAGTGCTTCACGATCGGTTTTTGGAGGCTTTTCTGTTTGGGGGAAAGAAGATCAGGTCAAAAACTCTTCCAATGAATTTGCGGTGCCCATGAATTTGCCCGTACACGAAAAGTTCTCCAAAATGGGCGATGCAATTTTGTTGGTGAGTAGCCAGCAAAAAAGTGTTTCAAGCACATTGGGGCATCATTTAATGACGGTACACCCTTTTGCCGAAGCTCGTTATAAGCAAGCCGAATTGAGTTTACAGGCCTTGTTGGTTTGTATGCAGGTTGGCGACTTTGATTCATTTACTTGTGTCGTTGAAAATGAAGCACTCACCTTGCATTCCCTGTTGATGACCTCTTCGGATGACGGACTGCTACTTCAGCCGAATACCATAAGAATGATCAATGAAATTCGGCAATTTCGTGCGGAAACCGGTTTGCAAATGTGCTTTACCCTTGATGCTGGTCCTAATGTACATTTGTTGTATCCCTGGAGTGAAAGGGAGAAAGTATTGGATTTTATTACCTTTCGTTTGCAACGCTATTGTGAAAACGAAAAATGGATTGATGACGAAATGGGTAATGGGCCGGTAAAGCTATAATTGTTTACCTTTGAAATAACCAGAATAGCATTCATGACTAATTTATTTCCTTCAAAAATAATACTGTTTGGCGAATACAGTTTGGTGGCCGGTGGAAGTGGTTTAGCTGTGCCATACACTCACTATTCGGGTGAATTATCGTTTGAAGCTGGACCAAATTCAGCAATATCAAATCAATCGATTCAACAACTCTTTGATTATTTACGAACTAGAATAGCACCGAATATCATCAATTTACTACAATTAGAACGTGATCTTGAAAATGGCCTTTGGTTCGATTCCAATATCCCGAATGGCTATGGACTCGGTAGTTCCGGTGCATTGATTGCAGCGCTATACCATCGATATCAATTGGAAAAGGCAACAGACCTTTCTACCCTAAAAAGTCATTTAGCTAGCATGGAGAGCTTTTTCCATGGTTCCAGTTCCGGTGTCGATCCCCTGGTTGCTTTGCTGCAAAAGCCCGTTATACTAAAACAAAATCAAGTGACAGAACTCTGCGACTGGTCACTTGAAAAACTTGGTTTTTCCTTGTATTTAGTTGATACAGGGCTAAAGTCAAAAACCATTAGTTTGGTGGATTGGTTCAAATTTAGTATGTTGAAAGAACGGTTCAACGAGGCAACCAAACACGATTATATGCTTCCTAATGAAGCCATTATCACAAACATTCAACAAGGCTTGCCCATTGATTTTCATCACATCATGGAAATTTCACGCTATCAACTTGAATACCTTAGCCCAATGGTGACCGATACTTTTCGCAAACATTTTTTTGCCGGACTTGAAAACACCAACTTTGCTTTTAAGTTATGCGGGTCGGGCGGTGGTGGATTCATGTTATGTTTTGCCAGGGATAAAAAAATGGCCGAAACCTATTTCAAGGAAAATCAGCTAAGATTTGAGCCGCTTATTTAAAGGCTTGTAGCTCTATTTTCATTCAGCATCAACATTCTTCCAAACTTTGTTTACTTTTGTGCCTTACTTAAATAAGATCATGGTTAGAATCGGAAAACTTAGTACCCTAGATATAGTAAAATTCACCGAACAAGGAGTCTACCTTGATGGAGGCCCTTATGGCGAAATTTTACTTCCCAACAGATATGTTCCAAAAAATGCAAGAATCGATGATGAAGTTGAGGTTTTTATCTCTTTTGATTCTGAAGATCGAATTGTTGCCATGACAGACAAACCTTATGCCATGGTTGGAGAGTTTGCGTTCCTGAAAGTGGTTGATGTTACTGAAATTGGTGCTTTTTTGGATTGGGGACTACCTAAAAATTTATTCATTCCCTTCCGCGAGCAATTCGGAAAAATGGAGCAGGGAAAATATTATGTAGTAACGCCTTATGTTGATGAACTTACCGGGCGCATCACAGGTTCGGCAAAAGTCAAAAAGTTTTTGAACCTTGAAGAAGTCAATTTTGCCGAAGGCGATGCCGTGGACTTGCTGATTTCTCAGCAAACCGATTTGGGCTATAATGCCATTATCAATGGGACTCACATGGGGGTGATTTATTTAAACGAAATTTTTAAACCTATTCGGGTTGGAGACAAAGTTCAAGGTTTTGTGAAGAAAATTCGTCCCGATGGAAAAGTTGACTTGAGTCTTGAAAAACAAGGCTATGAAAAGGTCGATCCTGTTTTGGAGTTTTTGTTGAAAGAATTGAAAAGCAGAGATGGCTTTTTACCTTATACCGATAAAACCGATCCCGATCAAATTAAAATAGAACTAAGGATGAGTAAAAAAACCTTCAAAAAAGCAGTTGGCGCTTTGTATAAAAGTAAACTGATTACCCTGGAGGAAAATGGCATCAAATTGGTTTAGCAGTCTAAAATAGTACAATCCAAGTATAAATGAGTATTGAAAAAGAATTATCGAAACGCAGCAATTCGAAGTGTGAATTGTGTGGTTCTTCCGATGAATTAAAAGTGCATGCGATTGCACCAGTTAACACTGGCAGTGCTGATCAGTCTGTTTTGTTGTGTAACGTTTGTTTGAGCCAAATAGAAAATCAGGATAGTGTAGATGTCAATCATTGGCGTTGTTTAAATGATAGCATGTGGAGTCCAGTTCCAGCCGTTCAGGTAATGGCTTGGCGAATGTTAAACAGATTAAAAGCAGAAGGATGGCCTCAGGATTTATTGGATATGCTTTATCTTGACGACGAAACCTTGGAATGGGCCAAAGCCAACGGTGACGGTCAAAACGAGGAAGATATGGTGCGACATGTTGATAGCAATGGAAATGTGCTTCAAGCTGGAGATACGGTTACACTGATTAAAGATTTGAACGTAAAAGGTGGTGGATTTACAGCTAAACGCGGAACCGCTGTTCGTAATATTTCTTTGGTCGCCGATAATCCGGAGCAAATTGAAGGGAAAATGGATGGTCAGCTTTTGGTTCTTCTGACTCAATACGTTAAAAAATAAAAGTGTAGGATGAAATTAGGATAATTTCTGAATGAACTGTTTTATCTAGCATCCAGCATCCAGCAACCAGCATCCAGCAACCAGCAACCAGTATCCCCGTCCGACCGGAGTCATCCGGGCAGGCAGCATCTAGCCACAATCTGAGCTTTTGCTGACAATTCTCATAAAAACCATTAAACCTTGTTTCCTTTTTGATGTTATAGCATGCAAGTGCATTTAGGCATTTAAAAGGCAAACTAAATATGGATAACAGAACACGCAGATTGCCCGATTGGATGAAAACTCCAATGCCGGGCGGCTCACAATATTTACAGGTTAAAAAATTAACGCTTCAGCATAATTTAAATACCATTTGTGTCAGTGGAAATTGCCCCAACCGTTCCGAATGTTGGGGTGCCGGTACGGCAAGTTTTATGATTTTGGGGAACAAGTGTACCCGAAATTGTCGTTTCTGCGATGTGCCCAATATGATTCCCGATGCTGTTGATTGGGATGAGCCGAAACGTCTGGCAGAATCGATAAAAACATTGCAGTTAAAACATTGTGTAATTACTTCCGTTGCCCGTGACGATATGGAAGATGGTGGTGCTGCATTTTGGGCCGAAACCATTCGGGTAGTGAAAGAAGTGAATCCTGAAGTGACTCTTGAAGTACTGATTCCTGACTTTGACGCCAAACCTGAAGACATTCAAAAAGTAATTGATGCCCGTCCGGAGGTGATTTCGCACAACATGGAAACAGTAAGGCGTTTATCCACAAAAGTTAGGGACAGAGCCCGCTATTCCAGAAGTTTAAAAGTAGTACAACAGGTGGCCGAAAACGGTATTGTGCCTAAATCGGGGATCATGCTAGGTCTGGGTGAAACTCCTGAAGAAGTGCTGCAAACCATGGACGATTTGCGTGAAGTTGGCTGCAGAGTTTTAACACTGGGACAATATTTGGCACCATCGGAACATCATTTGAAAATTGAAGAGTTTGTTAAACCTGAACAATTTAAGATCTATAAGGAGGAAGGTTTAAAAAGAGGGTTTACCTTTGTGGAAAGTACGCCCTTGGTACGTTCATCGTACCATGCCGAATTGCACGTAAACGCGTAGGTCGGACATTCCTGTCCGACGATTAATAATGTTGGGTTTGAAAACCTGACCTACTATTGGGAAATGAAAGAAAAAATACAAAGCAAAGTTATAGAGATCAGAAACATCACTGAATCAACCTACATCTTGCGCCTGGAGCGCAACGGATTTGAATTTAAGGCAGGCCAGTATTTGGTGTTGAGTATACCCGACGAGCGCAAAGCGCGCGAATATTCGATTTACAGTGCTGAACAGGACGATTACATTGATTTGTTGATTAAAGAAATCACGCCCGGTGAATTATCGCATGAGCTCAAATATTTGAAAGTCGGCACCAAGGTCCAAATTGGTGGGCCCTTTGGTTACTTCATCCTAAAAGATGAGGTCATTAAAAAGAAACAACCGGTGGTTTTTGTGGCAACCGGAACCGGAATTTCGCCTTTTCACAGCATCATCCTTTCCAATCCCGATTTGGATTACCGCATCATACATGGTGTACGGTATAAATACGAAGCCTATCAGAAAGAAGATTATGCCGCCGATCGGTTTCAATTGTGTTCTTCGCGTGAAAATGGCATTGGCTATAAAGGCCGTGTGACCGACTTTATTACTACAGAACCTATCAACAAAAAAGCACTTTATTATTTGTGTGGCAATTCCGCGATGGTCGATGAAGTTACCGACTACCTTGAGGAACAAGGCTTACCTGCGGAGAGTATAAAAACAGAAATTTTCTTTTAGTAGGTCGGGTTTTTTACCCGACATTTTTTTGTTTGGTACGAAAGCCCGATATGGCAATCGATAATGGATCATGTGATATTCTTGTGGGGTAAAAGTTTTCATGGATCAATTCAAAAAATTATAGCTTATTTAAAGTATTGAGCACTATTCGAAAACTATATCTTCAAACCAGACAGTTTTTTACTTTTCATCCTTGATGAGAAAAGTAAACAAAAGAATCAATCAGAAATGA
>JBGUEP010000035.1:0-64823 GCA_041821245.1 Prolixibacteraceae bacterium | reverse complement strand
CGAATAACATTCTGGATTCCTGCTATCGAAAGCGTGTCCTGTTGAATGGGAGTTTTAGATTCGATGCTTACTCTATTCAATTGTTTGCGCCTGAGTGTTTCAATATCTTCTACTTGAACGATGCGTCCTTCCTTGATAATTGCAACACGTTTACATAAAAGCTGTACTTCATTTAGTACATGAGATGAAAAAAAGATGGTCATTCCTTTTTGATTCTCCGCTCGTAGTAGTGCATAGAATTTAGATTGCATGAGTGGATCGAGACCTGTTGTGGGTTCATCAAGGATAAGCAACTTCGGGCTGTGCAATAAACTTTGTATAATGGAAACCTTTTTCCTGTTGCCCATTGACAAATCGGATATTTTTCGTTTCAGGTCCAACTCGAACAATTCCGAAAGTTCATTAATTCTGTTGGTTTGTTTTACTTGGGGATAAAAGCGCAGGCAATAGTCCAGAAATTCATTTACGGCCATTGATGAATAGGCATTTGCATCTGATGGGATATATCCAAGCTGTTGTTTTATCTTTTTCGACTCCTTAACAACATCCATTCCCATTATTTTTGCTGTGCCGCTCGAAGGAAAAATCAGGTTGAGCAGAATCCTTATGGTTGTTGATTTCCCAGCGCCGTTTGGGCCAATAAATCCAAAAATTTCACCTTCATGAATTTCCAGGTTTACATTCTCTATTCCTCTTGATTTTCCATAGTATTTTGAAAGATTGGCGATTTCAATGATAGGTGCAGTCATAGGTCAATTTGTATTATTTCATGTTCTTGCAAACCGATTTTTGGTCAAGAAGGCAGCTTGATTATTAGGCGCTTGTTCATCCAAATATAATTAAAATTGATCTTAACGAAGTGTCGTCAGTGATTTAAAAATTTCAAAAATAAAAAAGGTCCGAAAACAATAGTCTCCGAACCTTTCAGGTGTTATTTAAGAGTGCTTAACCTAATTCAACGCTTACATTATGAATTTTACCATCGTTAAAAATTGGTAATACATTTGAACTTTGTGCAGTGCCGTCAACAGTAACTTTGGCAACACCAGCCGAAACTCCTTTGGGGTTCGTAACCTTAATTTTATAGGTGGCTCCACGGAATTTGCGGCTTACTTCATATTCTTTCCATTCTTTTGGAATACATGGTTCGACTTTTAATCCATCATAATCGGGTTGAATTCCCAAAATGTATTGACTGATGGTGTAGAAGTTCCACGATGCAGTACCCGTTAGCCATGAGTTTTTAGCCTCGCCTGGTTTGAATGCATCTTTACCGGCTATCATTTGTGCATATACATAAGGTTCGGTACGGTGCAACTCGCTAATGTCTTCGAGGTACGAAGGGCATATTTTGCGGAAATATTCCCAGGCCTGATCTCCACGACCAATCACTGTTTCGCCAATGATGATCCATGGATTGTTGTGACAGAAAATTCCGGCATTCTCCTTGTATCCGGGTGGATAACTCGAAATTTCGCCGTATTCAATGTAGTATTTGCTAAAAGGTGGGTTGTTGAGTACAATACCGTGTTCACAGTCCAAACGTTCTTTGACTGAATCCAGTGCTTGTTCAATCATACCATCTTCTTTACCAATACCGGCCATGGTGCACCATCCGTTCGATTCAATAAATATTTTACCCTCCTCGTTTTCGTTGCTACCAATTTTATTCCCATAATAATCATAGGCACGTAGGAACCATTCGCCGTCCCAACCGTGTTCTTTTACGGCTGCTACCATATTGTTTACATGGTTTTGTGCACGGGCAGCTTCTTCCGTTTTTCCTAACTTTTTACATAAGGCTACATAATCGTTTCCATAAAGCACGAACAAACCTGCAATCATTAATGATTCAGCTTTAGAACCTTCCGATTGATTTTCGGTGGTTTGGAACGATTCATTGGGATCGTTGGAGAAACAGTTCAGGTTCAGGCAGTCGTTCCAATCGGCCCGGCCGATAAGTGGTAATCCGTGAGGTCCAAGGTTGTTTACCACATGGTCGAAGGAGATGGAGAGGTGATCGAACAAGGTTTTAGCCACGCTCATGTCGTTATCGAAAGGTACCATCTCATCTAAAATTCCGAAATCGCCGGATTCTTTGATGTAACTAATGGTTCCCAGAATCAACCACATTGGATCGTCGTTGAATCCACCGCCAATATCGTTATTTCCTTTTTTGGTCAAGGGTTGATACTGGTGGTAACAACCGCCATCGGGGAATTGTGTTGATGCAATGTCGATGATTCGTTCACGGGCACGTTCGGGTATTTGGTGTACAAATCCAATTAAATCCTGGTTCGAATCACGAAATCCCATTCCCCGGCCAATTCCACTTTCGAAGTAGGAGGCTGAACGGGAAAAATTGAAGGTGATCATACATTGGTACTGGTTCCAGATGTTCACCATTCGGTCCAGTTTGTCTTCGCTGGTTTTTACCGCATAGGTACTCAATAATTCATCCCAATAGGCCCTTAATTCGGCCAAGGCTGCATCTACTTTTGCAGTGGTATCGAAACGGGCAATGGTTTCTTTTGCTTTGGTTTTATTGATAATGTTTTTGGATTCCCATTTGTCATCCTGCGCATTTTCGACATAACCCAAAACAAAAACAAAATCTTTGCTTTCACCGGGCTGCAATTCAACTTCGATGTAGTGTGAAGCAATGGGTGACCAACCGTGAGCGACGCTCATTCCGGGTTGACCATCTAACACCGTCTGTGGTTCGTCAAATCCATTGTACAAGCCAAAGAACGTTTCCCGATCGGTATCGTAACCGTTAATTTCTGAATTGACTGAATAATAGGCATAGTGATTGCGTCGTTCCTTGTATTCGGTTTTATGGTAAATGGTAGAACCTTCAATTTCGACTTCACCGGTGGAGAAATTGCGTTGAAAATTTTCCATATCGGCTGCAGCATTCCATAAAGCCCATTCAGCAAAGGAAAAAAGTTTAATTTTTTTAACCTCATTGCTACTATTGCTTAAGGTCAGTTTTTGAACTTCGGCCCAGGTTTTTAAGGGGACAAAAAATAAGACCTTGGCAGAAACTCCGTTTTTAACTCCTTCGATGGAAGTATAATTCATACCATGACGGCATTCGTACTTGTCGAGAGGAGTTTTCATGGGTTTCCAACCCGGTGACCAGGTGGTATCGCCGTCCTTGATGTAAAAATACCGACCACCTGCATCGGTAGGTACATTATTGTATCGATACCTGGTGATCCGACGGAATTTTGCATCTTTATAAAAAGAGTAACCACCTGCTGTATTGGATATTAACGAAAAGAAATCTTCATTTCCTAAATAGTTAATCCATGGATAAGGAGTTTTAGGATTCGTTATTACGTACTCCCTTTGTAAATCATCAAAATGCCCAAATTTCATATTTTAATATTTTTTATTTTCAATTTATTTTATTTGTTGTTATTCTGTTAGTTCGGCAGCTCTTCTATTGTTGAGTTCAATAGTTATTTCATCCATTTTTGTTTGATTGAGTGGATATAATAGCATGATAGCTGCTCCTGAAAAAGCAATGATAGCTGGAATCCAGCTCATTAGCATAATGATTCCGGGAATGGCACCTTGAATGGCAACAGAATCTTGCCCGTTGTAATGAAAAGCAGCCAACACAAAACCAATAATTGCACCTGCAATACCTCCACCGAACTTGGTTGAGAAAGAGCCTGCGGAATAAATAAGTCCGGTAGCCCTTCTGCCGTTTTTAAATTCAGAATAATCAGCAGCATCGCCTAGCATGGCAAAGAATAGGGTAGGCATAAAGGCAGCTCCGAATTCTGATATAATACCTAAGGTAAAAATAGCTCCTGTATTTTGAGGTCCACAGAAGTATAACATTGCGTTTACAAAGCCTGAAAATATAAATGCATAAATAAGAACACGGCGTTTACCTAATTTTCGTGCCAAAGGCGCAGTTGCTATAGCTCCACCAATGGATGCGAACATTAAAGCAACCATGTAGGATGCTGCTAATAACTGATTATGTAAGTAGTGCGCGAAATAAATGACCGTAATGCCTTGTTTTATTGAATTGTAAGTTTGGAATATCAAACCAATAATTAATAAAATAACCCAGGGGCGATTTCGAATTAGTTCTTTAAAATCTTTCATTAAGTTGCTTTCCTGTGTTTTTGGTGGAGCAACACGTTCTTTTGTCGATGCAAAAGTGATAAATAAAGCCAATGCTAATACTACTGAAAGTACGTAAATTGAGTAGCTATATCCTTTGCTTTGGTCGATAATTGATATTTCACTTTTTTCAAGATTATCTTCACCTTCAACAATGAAAGAATAGCTTTCGTTGGCTTTCATCGAGAAGCTTTTTCCCGTGGTTGGTTTGTTTTCTTCTTCCGACATGTTAACATCGGCCCATGAGAATAGTGCTATACCGTCGTCGGTTTTAATGTTAACATTTTCAACGTCTTGTTTTGTTGATACTGTTACTTCATATTTTGTGTCATTTACCTTATTTACTTCAATGTCAGGGTTGATGTTTCCAAAATAAACTACTAAAAATAATAAGGCTCCCTGCACCAACATACCCCCGGTAAATGCACCAACCATTCGGAATGAACCGAGGCTGGTTCGCTCTTTATCGTCACCGGTCATCACGGCCATTAAAGCACCGTAAGGAATATTGTTGGCTGTATAAACTAAGGTAAAGATGATATAAGTGGTATAGGCATAAATCAATTTACCTGTGGGACTTAAATTGGGACCTGTAAATAAAAGCGAAAGTATAACTCCCATTGGAATTGCGGTCCATAAAATCCATGGTCTGAATTTGCCATATTTTGATTTGGTTCTATCACCAATTATTCCCATTAATATATCGCTAATTCCATCGCTGAAGCGTGCAATTAACATTAATAAACCAACTGCTGCCGGATTAATGCCAAAAACATCAGTGTAAAAAATGAATAAAAAAGTGGATACTCCGCGCCAGGCAATGTTTGCTGCTCCATCGCCCAGAGCATATCCAACCTTTTCAGTGAATTTTAGTTTCATATTCGCAAGGTTCATTGTTCGCTTTGGTTTATGTTAGTAATGATAAGTTTATTTATATGGAAAAATCGAAGCGTTCAGTTTTTGTTTTTTCATACACCTCTTTGCTGAAGATAAAAAGTTGAGCAGGTTTGTGTTTCACTCCTTTTTGTTTCTCATCCAATGGAATAACATATTTCATTTGCATCACTTTTTTACGAAAGTTGCGTCGATCGAATTTTGTTCCCAGAACAACTTCATACAAACGCTGCAATTGTGAAATGGTAAATTTTTCGGGTAATAATTCAAAACCAATGGGTTCTGAGCGAAGTTTTGATCTTAATTTTTCCAGGGCTTTTTCAAGAATATAGGCATGGTCGAAACCCAATTCAGGTAAGTCGGTAATTGGAAACCAATTGACATTGCGGTCGTTATGGGTAATGGTTACGGTGGTATTGTCTATTAAAGAGAAGTATCCAACCGTCACAATGCGCTGGCTAAAACCTTCCAACTGATGTTCTAACCAAAGGTTATCCTTAGGTCCATTTACTCTTCGTATTGCCCCAAAGGCATAAAACTGTTCCAGATAAATGTTATCAAGACCAGAAAGCCCTTTTAAAATGCGGGCTGCGGCTGTATCAAAATCTTCGTCTTCAAAAATATGATAACCGGTTAAGGTCCAGTCATCAATTAATACTTTTCCACTTGCTTCATCTTCTAATTTACGCTCGACTAAAAGTACGTTCAATTGGTTGAAATCAAAACCAAAGATGACACAGTCTACCGAAATGTTAGGAATTATTTTTGCCATTGGGAATAAGGTATAATGCGTAAAATCTACACATTGCAAATATAGAAAAAAAGTTCAATCAGCAAATCATTCATTTGATAAATAATAGTGGTTAAAATCGTTCAAATGTGTAGGTATTAATTCACAACAAAAAAGCCAAAGGTATTGGATTTAATTTATTACCAGCAAAAAGGCTTGAACATTAAAACTCTGATGTAAAATGAAATTGTATTTTTTGAAAATCTTGCTGTGCCATTTGCAGAATGAAAGCAGAATCAGCCATAAAAACATCTCGGCCTTGTTTATCTTTAGCCATTCGTTGTGCTTTCCTCATTTTAAATTCATCCAATAATTTTTTGTCTTCACTTTCGATCCAACAAGCTTTATGCATTTGAAAGCCTTCAAAACGACACTTGGCACCGTATTCATGTTGTAAGCGGTATTCAATGACTTCGAATTGCAATTGACCAACGCAGCCAATAATTTTGCGATTATTAAATGTATTGGTAAACAACTGGGCAACTCCTTCGTCCATCAATTGATCGATTCCTTTTTCCAATTGTTTGGTTTTCATTGGATCGGCATTTTCAATGTAACGGAACATTTCGGGCGAAAAGCTTGGCATACCTTTGTAGTTCAATATTTCCCCTTCGGTGAGAGTATCGCCAATAACAAAATTTCCGGTGTCAGGAACACCAACAATATCACCAGGATAGGCTTCGTCAATGGTTTCCTTTTTTGCTGCCATAAACGCGGTTGGTGCTGATATGCGAAAAGTTTTATTCAAGCGAATATGGGTATACATTTTATTGCGTTCAAACCGTCCGGAACATACTTTTACAAAGGCAATTCTACTTCGGTGATTGGGATCAATGTTGGCATGAATTTTAAATACGAATCCGGAAAATGTTTCTTCGTAGGGGTCCACCATTCTCTCCTGTGCCTGCTTTGGACGAGGACTTGGTGCAAATTTCAAAAAAGAATCCAGCAATTCCTGAACACCAAAATTGTACAAGGCACTACCGTAAAAAACAGGAGCTAATTCACCTGCCAGGTATTCATTAATATCGAATGCAGGATAAACACCTTCCAATAATTCCAATTCTTCGCGCAAAGTATCCGCATCGTGTTTTCCAATTATGGTTTCCAATTTAGGATCGTTCAAGTCTTCAATTTTAATTCCTTTTGAAATTTCCTGAACGGCTGGCTGGAACAATTGTAAACTGGAATTGAAGATATTATAAACTCCTTTAAAATCGGGGCCGCTGTTAATGGGCCAACTCAGAGGCCGGGTGTTGATTTGCAATTGTTTTTCAATATCTTCAAGCAACATGAAGGTATCGTCGGTAGGACGGTCCATTTTATTGACAAAAATGATGACCGGTGTTTTACGCATCCGGCAAACACCCATTAGTTTTTCAGTTTGTGGTTCAACCCCTTTTGCGGCGTCGATTACGATAATTACGCTATCAACAGCAGTGAGCGTCCTGAAAGTATCTTCCTGAAAGTCCTGGTGACCGGGAGTATCTAAAATATTCACCTTGTAGCCATCGTATTCAAATCCCATAACAGATGTAGCTACAGAAATTCCACGCTGGCGTTCAATTTCCATAAAGTCGGAAGTGGCTGTTTTTTTAATCTTATTGCTCTTAACTGCACCGGCCACGTGAATGGCACCGCCAAACAGCAATAATTTTTCTGTCAAAGTGGTTTTTCCCGCATCGGGGTGACTTACAATAGCAAAGGTTCTTCTTCTTTCAATCTCGCTCTTAAAACTCATGTTCCATTGTTTTTAACGTGCGCAAAAATAGAAGAAATTGTTGAGAAAACGGAATTATGGCTATTCCCTTCCCAAAAGAAATAAAGTACTGTTTTATGCTTTGAAATAATGTTGAATATTATTTAGCACTTTCTGCGCCAATCGGTTTTTTGCTTCGTGAGTAAAACCTGAAGTTTTTGGACTGAGAATAAGCCGCTCCAGTGGCATCAAATCCTTTTTAAATGCTCCAATGCCGCTGGCATCCATAATGGCATAACTCTGTGATGTTTGCATCCATTGCAAAAAGTCTTCAGGCTTAAAGCTTAAGCCTAATGTGGTGTTTATGAGTATTTTATTCGCTCCAAACCAATTAAAATGTTGTTGGTTAAGCAGTGATGTGTTTTTGGGAAGATGAATGGATAATATATCAACTGATTGTAGCAGTTCTTCCAGTGGCAACCATGTTAGTCCCTTGTTTTCCATTTCAACTTTTGGCGTTCTGCTGTAATAAAATACCTTCATTTTAAAAAATAAGGCAGCCTCAGCCAACATTTGTCCGGTGGTCCCCATTCCAATAATGCCTATTTTTTGACCTCCTAATTCAACCTGGTCATCTTTCCATTGGTGTTCATTTGTCCCTTTCAGTAATTGAATGAGTTCTGAAATGATAAATTCAACAACGCCTTCATCGCCATAATCGCGAACACCTTTTACAACAATTCCCTTTTCACTGGCAGCGGAAATGTCAACGTTTGCCGAACTTTCGTCAATTAAACTGCAACACATACCAATGTATTTTAGTTGAGGGCAAGCCAATATGACTTCTCTTGAAATAAGCGTATTCCACGAAACCAGAGCACAGTCAGCATCACCAATGTTTGCTATTATTTCTGCGTCATTCGAAGGGTAGTTATCAACCTGTTTAATTGGAAATTGAGCGTATTTTTGTAGCTCAGGATAAACCCATTCGGGCAATCCGGGATGATCGGCACAGGCAATTTGTTTGAATTTCATGGTCGTCTAAATCAATATTAAGTGGGTGCAAGATATCGAAAACTGAATTTTAGTAACATGATATCCTGAACTTTCTTCTTTCTTTGTAAGATATGGAGCTTGAAATCATTTATCGCGACGAGCATTTGGTGGCCATCAATAAACCTCATGGTTTGTTGGTGCATAAAAGTTGGATTGCAGCTGATGCAAAAGAGTTTGCCATTCAAATTTTACGTGATCAAATAGGTCAAAGGGTAACACCTGTGCATCGACTGGATCGAAAAACTTCAGGAGTGTTACTTTTTGCACTAAACGATGAAGCCAATAAAGCCATGAACGCGCTATTTGAAGCTACCATGGTGCGCAAAACGTATCATGCTTTGGTTCGGGGTTTTACGCTGGATTCTGAAAAAATTGATTATCCCCTGAAGAAGGAAAATGGAAATTTGCAGGACGCTATTACCAATTACCGTACTTTGGAGCGTGTAGAAGTACCTGTGGTTTTGGGACTTCATCAAACGCAGCGTTATTCGGTGTGCGAAATAAGGCCTGAAACCGGAAGGATGCATCAAATCCGAAAACATTTCGATCACATTCGTCACCCCATAATTGGCGATCGTCCTCACGGGTGTAACAAGCAAAACAAATTGTTTAAAGAGAAATGGGAAATGAACACCATGCTTTTACATGCCTCAAAAATCGAATTCATTCATCCTTTTACTGGTGAAATGATGGTCATTTCAGCGAAAATTCAAACTGAATTTGAACGAACAATGGGCTTTCTCGGCTTTAAAATGAATCTAACTTTGTAATTTAACTGAAAGTTATAATTTAGAGGCGCGAATTATAGAAAGTTAAATAAAGATAGTTATGTTGAAATATTGCTTAAGCGTTACGATCCTTTTAATGTTAACAGCATCATTAGGTTTTTCACAAGACAAAAACAAAGATAGCATTGAAGGGTATCGATTTACAACCTTGATCGAAATTCCAACAACGCCAATGAAAGATCAGCACCGGTCTGGAACATGCTGGTCGTTTTCAACCATTTCATTTCTGGAATCAGAACTCATTCGGATGGGCAAACCCGAAATGGATTTATCTGAAATGTTTGTGGTTTCGAAATGTTATACGGCAAAAGCTGATAAATATGTTCGATTGCATGGAAATGCAAATTTTGGTCCTGGTGGAGCATTTCATGATGTGACCTGGGCCATTAAAAATTTTGGTATTGTTCCCGAAGAAGCCTATACGGGTTTGGTGATTGGTGAGAAAAAACCGGTCCACAACGAAATGGATGAAGTTCTAAAAGATTATCTCGACGGTGTAATCAAAAACAAAAATAAAAAACTCTCCCCGGTCTGGTTCGATGGCTTTAACGGGATACTGGATAATTACCTTGGGAAAATTCCTGAAAAATTCACCTATAAAGGTGTTGACTACACGCCGCTTTCATTTGCCCGCACGTACATGGAATTAAATCCCGATGATTACATCGAAGTGGGATCATATACCCATCATCCTTTTTACCAAATGTTTAGCATTGAAGTGCCTGACAATTGGTTGTGGGATAAAATTTACAATGTGCCGGTAGATGAACTGATTGAAATCATTGATAATGCATTGGCCAATGGATACACCGTTGTTTGGGGTGCCGACGTTAGCGATAAAGGATTTAGTACCAAGGATAAAGGAGTTGCGGTAGTTCCTGAAATGGACATTACCGAAATGAGCGATTCGGAGATTTCAAAATGGGAAAAGATGAGTGAAAAAGAACAGCAGGAAGATTTATATAAATTGGATCAACCGGGAAAAGAAAAAACCATTACCCAGGAAATGCGTCAAATCGATTTTGACAATTATACCTCAACCGATGACCATGGCATGCACATTATTGGAACGGCTAAAGATCAAAATGGTACCATCTACTATAAAGTGAAAAATTCATGGGGCAAATACAACGATTATGACGGTTATTTTTATGTTTCTAAACCCTATGTCGCTTTACGTACCATCGATATCATGCTGCATAAAGATGCCCTTCCTAAAAAGTTGTCTAAAAAATTAAATGTGAACTAGTTGCTCGTAAAACTGAGCTGATCGATATTCATTCTTTTTTAAAACGAAATAATCCACCTTTTTATTGAAGGTGGATTATTTCGTTTAGGCTAAAAAATATTAAGGCTTCAGGATACGATATTCTTTAGAAAAAAGTTTATTTTGAATCAATCTTTGTGAAAAAGGAAATTAAGTAGAACACATTAAAAACAATTGAATAAAATGGAAGAATTAGCAGTTGGAAGCAGGGTGAAGCATCCTGTTTATGGCGAAGGTCTGATTAGTAAATCGCATTTAACCATTTATGAAATATATTTTGAACGGGGAGGTAAAGTTGAACTGACCAAATACAACCCCGATTTGAAAGTACTGGATGTTCCTGAACAAGAACCCCGAACTGGTTTATCCTTGCAGGAAATAGAGGAAGCCATCAGTTTTGTTTTGGATAAATATCAGGGATTATCTGCTGTAGTGAAAATTGCTGACAAATGGAAAGACGGCACCTTGGTCATGAAACCCGGCAATACTTCTCTGCAATCGAAAGAAATTACCATCGAAGCATTTTTTCATAAGGTGGTGATGCTTCGTGATCGCTTGCGGGTATTGGAGCAAAATATCAATACGCATCCTAAATTGGACGAAGTAGATAAAGTTCAGCTTCAACAGTACATCACCCGTGCATATGGAAGTTTAACCACTTTTAACGTACTTTTTGCTGAAAAAGATGATTACTTTGTGGGCCAAAAGTCATAAGTATATGCAGACGCATCCGAAAAATCATTATCAATATTGCCCCCGTTGCAGCGCCAAAGGAAATTTTAGCATCGAACATTTTTCTTTTACGTGCACAAAGTGTAATTTCCAGTTTTTCCTGAATTCTGCCGCAGCAGTTACGGCCTTAATTTTTAATGATTCAGGCGAATTGCTTTTAACAAAACGTGGAGTGGAACCTGAAAAAGGCAAACTTGATCTACCCGGAGGATTCATTGATCCAAAGGAAAGTGCAGAACAAGCCATGATGCGCGAAATTGAGGAAGAATTGGATTTGTGTCCGGATAAAATTAGCTATTTTGGCTCATTTCCAAATGAGTATCTGTTCTCAGGAACAATTGTTTACACTACCGATTTTGTTTTCAAATGTCAGGTGAGTGATTTTAGTAAGCTAAAATTCAGGGACGATATTATGGGGCTGCAATTTATTCACCCTTCGAAAATAGACATTAGCGCTTTACCTTTTCAATCGGTAAAAAATATAATTAAACAGATTCAATATGAAAGCGGAAATAAAAAATAGAATCGAAAAATTACGATCCTTAATGCAAACCAATGGTCTGAGCGCCTATTTGATTAACGGTTCCGATCCACATATGAGTGAGTATGTTCCTGAACGTTGGCAGTCTCGTGAATACATATCCGGATTTTCAGGTTCATATGGTTGGTTGGCCATTACGGCTGATAAGGCGACATTATGGACGGATTCACGTTATTATCTTCAGGCCGGTGAACAATTGAATGACACTGGAATCGAGATGATTAAAGCCAGAGATACAGAATCACCCACTATTGTCCAATGGATAGTTGAAGAATTGGAGGCGGGCCAAATGCTTGGTTTTGATGGTTCATGCTATTCAAGTGCAGAGGTGAAGAACTTCAAAAAGGTATTTTCGGGTCATCAAATTGAAATGAATTACAGCATTGATTTATTGAATGATGTCTGGACCGATCGCCCTGGAATTCCAGATCAGAAGGCTTTTTTACATCCTGTAAAATGGGCTGGTTTATCACGAGCTCAAAAATTTGACCAAATACGCGCCGAATTATTTAAATCAAGCGCCAAAACCATTGTACTTACTGCACTTGATGACATTGGTTGGACCTTTAACCTGCGTGGAGCCGACGTTGATTGTAATCCGGTGGCATTAGCTTATGCCATAATATCGGAAACTTCGGTTCAGTTGTTTATTGATCAGTCAAAACTGAACGACCAACAAAAATCTGAATTGAAAGCCGACGGAGTGGAACTATTGGATTACCTACAGTTCTATTCAAGCCTGTTAGAAATTAAAAATCAAACTGTTTTCATCGATCCTGACCGTGTCAATTTTTTAATTCAACAAAGTCTTAAAGAAAACAACCAATTAATTGAAGGACTTTCAATTCCAGCACTGTTAAAATCATGTAAAAATGAGGCTGAGTTGGAAGGGATGAAAAAAGCACACATTAACGATGGATTGGCTTTGCTCGATTTCCAAATGTGGTTGGAAGATGCGATGGTTCACGAAACCGTTACCGAATGGGACGTAGCGCAAAAACTCATTGAGGTCCGCAGCAAACGTATGGGCTATGTTGGTACAAGTTTTTTCCCAATTGTCGGTTATCACGATCATGGTGCCATTGTTCATTTTCATGTTTCACCAGAATCAGCAAATGTACTGAAGCGTGAAGGCATTTTATTGTTTGATTCCGGAGGTCAATACGAGTTTGGCACCACCGATATTACCCGTACCATTGCTCTTGGTCCGGTAACTGATCAAATGAAAAAAGATTTTACTCTGGTCCTGAAAGGAATGATTGCATTGAGTCGTGTGAAGTTTCCAAAAGGAACCCATGGCTGCCATCTTGATGTTTTGGCGCGACAGGCGCTTTGGTCCAATTACCTGAATTATGGACATGGAACCGGACATGGTGTTGGGGCATTTATGAATGTGCATGAAGGGCCCGGCAGTATTCGTCCTGATTTGAACAATCAACAAATACGATTGGGAAATGTATTTTCAAACGAACCCGGATTTTACCGTGTTGGAGAGTATGGAATTCGTATCGAAAATTTAATGTATTGTGTTGCCGATAGCGTGACTGAATATGGCGATTTCTACCAGTTCTCCACTTTGACCAAATTTCCCATCGATACACAATTAATCGATGTCAATTTATTGACCCCGGAAGAAAAAATCTGGATCAATTCTTATCATCAAAACTTGCTTTCGGGATTAAGTTATTTCACCAATTCCGATCAATTTGTTTTATTAAAACGTTTAACCCAGCCCATTTAATGTTGACTATTTCCATATCGGAGGAGTTCAGAAAAATATGGCCAACAATGCAATTGGAGTGCTTCATTTGCGATGTTGAACTCGAAGGCTACAACTCACTTTTATGGGAGAAGATCAATAAATGGTGTGTCAAATTCCGTTCGTCGCACCAGATGGGTCAGATTAGTCAAATACCCGCCATTGCCTCGTCGCGCAAGGCTTACAAAGCTTCAGGAAAGGATCCGGCCCGCTACCGTTTATCGGCAGAAGCACTATCGAGGCGGGTAATAAAGGGAATTGATTTGTATCAAATAAATAACCTGGTCGATAGCGTCAATTTAGCTTCTGTTCGTTCCGGTTTTTCCATTGGCGGGTACGATTTAAATCAAATTGAAGGCGATATTGTTTTATCCATCGGCAAACCGAATGAACCCTATGAAGGCATCGGACGCGGTGAGTTAAACATCGAAAATTTACCCGTGCTTCGAGATCGCTTAGGTGCCTTTGGTAGTCCAACAAGCGACTCCGAAAGAACTTCGGTAAATATGGAAACCAAACAATTTTTGATGATCTATTTCGGTTTTGGTGCACTTCAGGAACTGAATTCAGCTGCCGATTTTGGAGAACAGTTGCTCAAGAATTTTGCACAGGCAAAAAACATTCATCGATTTACAGTAGTATAATGGAAAATAACTCAGAAATATTAAATCTGGCATTGGTTCAAATGGACCTTGTTTGGGAGAACAGAGATGAAAACTTGACGCAAATTTCGGCATTGTTGGAAAAAATGAAGCAGCAACCCGATGTCATCGTCTTACCTGAAACATTTGCCAGTGGTTTTTCCATGAATGCTCAAAAGGTTGCCGAAACAATGGATGGACGAACTGTGGAATGGATGAAAGAAACAGCACGTAATCATCAGTTGGCTGTTTGCGGCAGTGTTTTCATTGAAGAAAATGGAAGCTATTACAATCGCTTTATATGGGTGAATCCCGGGAGCGAAGTTTTCACCTACAATAAAAGGCATCTTTTTAGTATGGGCAAAGAGGACTCCGTTTATACAAAAGGGGAGGAGCAAACGCTCATCAGCTATAAAGGCTGGCTAATTTTTCCACAAATTTGCTACGATGTGCGTTTTCCGGTTTGGAGCCGCAATACCCATTTCTACGATATTTTATTAAATGTAGCCAATTGGCCTGCTCCAAGGCGAAAAGTTTGGAAAACCTTACTGAAAGCACGTGCCATCGAAAATCAATGTTATGTGCTTGGCGTGAACCGTTTGGGACGCGATGGCAATGGAATTAACTACTCCGGCGATTCATTGATTGTGTCGCCAAAGGGAGAACTTTTAGGGAATGCTAAAGACAATGCTGAAATTTTATTCGCTGAATTGAATCGAACGACCTTACATGCATTTCGAAAAAAGTTCGATACCCTAAAGGATGCCGATCAATTCCAAATTCAAGCTTAAAGCACGGAAATATTAATGGCCGAAAAAATCTCTCCTGTTTGGGTATCAATGATCACCTCCCAGGTTTCAGGGTATATGGCCCAACAAATCCTAAGTTCTATTTGATGTGATTTACGAATGGGGAACACAATTTTTTTGGATGTTTGCCAACTGGTGGTTTCATCTGGAGTAATGGTTGTATTATTGTAACTTAGTGTTTCATCCATGATGAGCTTTTTAGCTGCATTCTCATTATAGATCAATGAATCAGGAAAATAGATCTCGTTGAACCAATGCCCACCTACTGCTTCCAGTCCATATGGTGAAAAAACCAGCGATAGGGATGTTCCCCGCACATCAATTCCATTATAGATTTGCTGATTGGTCGTGACTTTCCAAACTGTTGGTAAGGAATCGGGGAAAGTTTTCATAAACAGATCATACTTCTTATTCTTTGTTGTGGCAATATTTCGTATGCTCACTAAAGACGAGTCAGTTACGTGGAAAAAATATCCGAATTCAACAATTGCTTCTTTGGTTAATTTTAAAAGTTGCTCCGGGCTTGTTTTATACCTCCAGTCCTTTGCGTTTAAACTATCGTAGTCGGCAACCAAAATGGGAAAACCAAAAGTATCGAGCATCGTATAGGTGGAGAATGGTGTTTGCTGAAGTTGGCCGTATACCTGATTGTACGCTTGCTCCGATAAGGCGTTGTAAATGGTTGGATAATTCGGATCCACGTATTCGTCACTTTTGCAATTCCAGCATAAAAAGTAGATTAATATCAGTATGATGACAAACTTGGTTTTCATGAGCGAATATTTCCTGCGAAGATAAGGAAAGCAACTTGATTTTTTGTAGAACTAAAGAATTAGTTGGAAAACTAATAATTTAGTTATAGCTTTGTTTCATCATGCATGAATACAAAACAAGTCATTAACACAAATTTTTGAAATCATGAAAACACAAGCATACAATTCCAGTTAAATTTTTTTATCTACAATAACTAATTTGTTAGTTGAAAAACTAATTAAATAGTTGTAGCTTTAGTTCGTTCCTGTTTGGAACGTTAATTGTACAGTAAAATAGCTGTTTACCAGTAAAAATGAAAAATAAATGAAAGAACTGACCAAAGCCGAAGAGCAAATCATGCAAATCCTATGGAAGTTAAATGAGGGATTCGTCAACGATATTATCGATCGGATGCCTGAACCTAAACCAGCTTACAATACGGTTTCAACCATTGTGCGGATTTTGGAGCGCAAAGGATTTGTAGCTCACAAGGCTTTTGGTAAAACCCATCAATATTTTCCCTTGCTTTCGAAAAAAGAATATACACGTTCTTTTATGAAAAACTTCATGGGAAGTTATTTTGGAAACTCGTTTCGCGAAATGGTTTCCTTTTTTGCGAAAGAAGATAACATGTCGGTAAGCGAAATAGAAGGCTTGATGGACGATATTAAAAAGGACCTTGAAAACGAAGAACAATGAACTCATTCATCAATTATATCATAGAGGCAGGGATTAGCCTTGGGGTATTTACTCTGATTTATTGGTTTATTTTACGTGGTGAAACACGTTTTAAAGCCACACGGTTTTACTTGCTTTTTGCATTGGTATTTTCCACAGTCTTGCCTTTTTTAACGATTCGGTTGAACCTAACATCAGCGTTAACACTGGAAGCAGCTGGTAAGGGGACTTTTTTATGGGGTTATCCATTGGAGAGTGTAACTGTTTATGCAGCAGGTATTCCATCCAAGATGGGGCAGGCCTTATTGTCTTTCGATTACTCCATGTTGATTTATCAACTGGGCGCTATTGCTGCATTTTTTGTAATCGCTCTTGGAATTTTTCAGTTGATGCTGATGGTGACAAAAAATAGGGTATTTCGCTTAAAGGGAACTCGTTTGGTGGTTTCAAAAAAGGAAATTTCACCCTATTCATTTTTTAACTTCATTTTTATTGGAAGGAAACTAACGGAGCAGAAAAACTGGAAAACCATCGTTCAACACGAACTGGAACACGTGAAACAAGGGCATTCCTTCGATGTGTTGTTTGTGGACATGATGATGATTTTTCAGTGGTTTAATCCGTTCTACTGGATGTTACGCCGATTGGTGCGTGAAAATCATGAGTTTCTGGCCGATACCGGGGTTTTGTCGAAAGGACAAATATCCGGTGCACGCTACAAGGAGCTTTTATTGAGCCAGGCCATAGGTGGACATCCTGTAATGACCAGTAATTTTTTAAATGTAAAATTTATTCAAAAACGATTCAAAATGATTACAAAAAATACAAACAAAAAATATGGATTTCTTCGCTATAGCGCAGGGGTGCTTATCGCATTAATGTTGACCCTAGCTTTTGCCTGCGAAGATTTTGACCGCTCTGATGGAAAAACAGACGAAGGTGACTTCATTTATAATGGTGAATTTACTACTTATGAAACTGTTAGAGGTTTGGAAATTAATTATTTGAATTTGGTTACGGCTGATAAGATAGATGTTATAATGCTTTATCCGGAACTAAAAGGGAAATTGGACAAAGAAAAATATCAATTAGCCTTCAATACTGATGACCCGGTACAAAAGGAATTGTTTTCAAAACTTGAAGTGAAACTTCTTGATGCTAATCCAAATAATATTTCTGAATTGGTAGTAGTTGGATATGGTATTGGGAAAACTTTAGCCGATGAAGAAGAAACCTTTATCATTGTTGAAGATATGCCTGAATTCCCCGGTGGTGAATTGGCATTGAGGAAATGGCTGGGAACACATGTCAAATATCCTACGATTGCAGCCGAAAATGGTATCATGGGGAAAGTTTATGTAACCTTTGTGGTAGGTAAAGACGGCTCAATTTATAATGCCCGAATTGCCCGGGGAGTAGATCCATCGCTCGACCAGGAAGCATTGCGCGTTATTAATACTTTGCCGGCATGGAAACCTGGACACCAACGAGGTATTCCTGTTAATGTGAGCTATACCGTTCCAATTAATTTTCAATTGCAATAAATTTTAAAAATGAATCAGCTTTGTTGTTGAAAATTCAAGGCTGATTCATTAAATTACAGATCCCAAAATTCAATATCCAAAGTCATGACCAAACTACTGTTACTGATCGCCATTTTTTTGAGTAGTCTGTTTTCTTCTGTTTTCGCACAAAACAAAATCGAAAAACATTTTTACAACGGAGAGTATGAGTTGGCTCTAAAACTGTTGAACGAAAAAATTGATGATGCAAAAGCCACAGCACACGATTATCAAATGGCCGCAGTCTGCAAGCTGCAAAAATTTGATTACCAGGAGGCCATACACTACTTTCAAAAAGGATTGAACCCATTTCCTGATGATCAGGCTTTAGTGGAAGGACTTGCCGATGCGCAACTCAGCTTGGGTGCAAAGGACGAAGCCTTGAAGGGATATACGTATTTGAGTTTAATCGATTCGAGCAACACCCGTATACAAGGTAAACAAGCCGGTGTTTTGATGGATCTGAATCGTTATGCTGAAGCGAAAAGCATCTATGCATCACTTTATATGGCCGATAGTTCCAACATATACTTTTTGCGTAAGCTAATGCAATCCAGGTATAAGTTACAAGAATACGCCTATGTGATTGATCTTGCTGATGGAAATCCATATTACCCGTCAAACAACAAGGAATTGCAACTGTTGGTGGCTGATTGTTATACCAAAATCAATCGTAATTTTGAAGCGCTTGCTGTTTTGGACACTATCCTTCAAATCGATTCACTTTATCAACCAGCCATAAGTAAGCTGGCCTACATTCATTTCGGTTCCTATCGAAATTATGAAGATGCGGTAATTTTATATCGACAATTGAACCGACTGGAAAATTATACCGATCCCTTTCACTTAAAAAATCTGGGAATTTGTGAATATTTTACCGGCAATCAGGAATACGCTGCTGTTTTACTCGATTCTCTGGTTGATGAAATTAAAAATGACCCCTTTGTTCCTTTTTATGCTGGTTTATCGTACAATAAACTGGGAAAAGTTGATAAGGCACTTGAATTACTCGAAACGGCTTCGGGCATGATCATACCCGATTACACCGGCGATGTGTATCACCATTTGGGAAGGGCATATGCCGCGAAACGAATGTTTAAGGAGGCCATGGAAACTTACCAAAAGGTGCGCATGTATGATAGTGCCAATTACCAGGTCTTGTACGATATGGCTGTAACTTATGAAGAATGGAACATGAACAGAACTCTGGCACTTGCCTTCTACCAACAATTTGTGAAAGCATGCACCAACTCCAAATCATCCGATTTAGCCTATGCCGAAAACAGAATTCGTATGATTAAAGAAGAACTTTTTTTTGAAGGCGATAAATAAGTTCACATTTACGGAAGATCACTTTCTGGTTCAAATTTCCGGAACAACCTACACTTGTTATTCTTTTTCAATTATTTCCAATTTGCCGTTTTCGTCCAACTTGCGGTAATAACAAGTAGAGTAGGGTGCGCCATTCTCCTTTTTAGCGTGACAGGCGCCTTTTCCTTCGGGAGATACCAGGTACAACAATGAATTTTGTTCGCAATTTGTTCTGATTTCAACCACTTTAAGAAGGTCGCCGCTCGTCAGTCCTTTTTTCCATAATTCGTTCCTGCTGCGACTCCAATAGGTCGCATAGCCGCTGCGAAGGGTCTCTTTAAAGGCCATTCTGTTTACATACGCCAGAATTAAAACTTCTTTGGTAGTAGAATCCTGAGTAACTACAGGGATTAACTGTTCTCCATTTGGTCCAAAATCAACTAAAAATTCGCTGGTATATTCTTTTGCCATGTTTTGTTTCTTTTCAAATTGAAATTCAAAAATAGTAATATTCGTAAAGCATTGATACTTTCGAAGGCGAACTCATAAAATTCTGCTATTTTTGAATAACAACTTACACATATGGCAAACATTCTGATTTTATATTACAGCAAAGAAGGAAATACGCATAAAATGGCCCAATACGTTCATGAAGGAGCCAGGGAATTACCGGGCAACACCATTCGTTTGAGATCTGTTGCAGAGGCTACGCAAGATGATTTGCTTTGGATGGATGGAATAGCGGTGGGTTCGCCTACCCATTTGGGATTGATGGCCTTCGAAATGAAAAAATTCTGGGAAGACCAGATTGACCTTTGGATGAAGCTTGATGGCAAAATTGCTTGTGCCTTCAGTTCCCAGGGAGGTTGGGGTGGAGGCGCCGAACTGACTTGTCAAAGCATCAATACTCTATTGATGAATTTCGGGATGCTCGTTTTTGGGGTTACCGATTATGTGGCTCACCAGCATACTTTGCATTATGGTGCCATACAGGCAGGAGAACCACGTTTAAATAAGGAGATTGATTCGTGCAAACGATTGGGCAGAAGGCTTGCTGAATGGTGTGCTGTTTATGTTGACGGAAAAAAGGAAGTCCATCCACTGAATGAAGTCTACCCCCGGCATCACGAAAGAAAATTAAAAGGCGAAATTTAAAATCATTGAAGTTATGGGAAAAGTCATTTCAACCAATATTGGGGAAAAAGTTACCATCATTCATAATGGGGTAGAAAAGCAAACCGGAATTTATAAATATACTGTGAATGAACCCATTTTCCTGGGGCAAACAGATGTTGAAAAGGATCATGTAATGGATCGAAAATATCATGGAGGAATCGACAAGGCTTGTTACCTCTATCCTTCCGAAAATTACGACTATTGGCAAAAACAGTTTCCAAGCTTAAAAATGGAGTGGGGAATGTTTGGTGAAAATCTGACCACTGAAGGTTTTATCGAAAGGACGATTCGAATTGGCACTACCTATCAAATTGGTGAAGCTATTGTTCAGGTGAGTCAGCCGCGCCAACCGTGTTACAAATTGGGAATTCGTTTTAACGATCCCAAAATGGTAAAACTTTTTTCCAATGCACCCTATCCTGGAATTTATGTGCGGGTTTTGAATGAGGGTTTTGTGAAAGCCGGTGATTCAATGGTCCAGTTGAATGAACCTTCAGAAAGTTTGGTTTTAACTGATGTTTTTGCATTGCTGATGAAGAGAAACAACAATAAAGGATTGATGATGCGTGCCTTGTCCGATCCTTTTTTGGCGGCAAGTGCAAAAAAAGATTTGGCAAAATTATCTGCCGTATAATAACGAATGAAACTATTTTCAACTTTAGAACACAATATAAAAAATTGTTGTTTTGTTGAATGCTAAAAAATATGAAAGCTGCATTAAAAAATATACGATTAGTTGCAACCGACCTCGATGGCACCTTGCTGAGAAATGATAAATCAATTTCACCTGAGGATTACAAAATGTTAATTCATTTGGGTGAAAAAGGGATTACCAGAATAGCTGCAACGGGGCGTAGTTTGCATAAAGTTGAAGAGGTATTGCCATCCTCCGTTCCAATTGATTATGTTGTATATTCTTCAGGCGCTGGAATTTACGACTGGAACAATCAGCAGCTACTTCATCGGGAGTTTTTTTCGGAAGAGACTACGCTTGCCATCATCGCTCATTTACTCAAGGGGCAGTTTAACTTTTTTGTTTATGAGGCCATTCCGAATAATAATCTATTCCAATTTCATCGAGGAGCTGAACCGTGTGGGGAATTTGAACGTTACCTGGGATTTCATGAAGGTGATTTTCACGAACTAAATGGATTGGATTATTTAGGAAGTGCAGGGCAAATAATGGCCGTAATTCCTAATGATACAAAGCTTTTTGAAGAATTGAAGGCCGGAATAGAGATGGCATGTAAAAATGTACGCGTCATTCGCACTACCTCGCCCATCAATTCAAATTACATTTGGTTGGAAATATTTCCCGATTCCGTTTCGAAAGGGCATGGGATAAAATGGTTATGCAATTATTTGTCAGTAGATTATGCTGCAACAGTGGGTATTGGAAATGATTACAATGATTTGGACATGTTTGAATTTGTTGCCCATCCTTATGTATTAAGCAATGGTATTGCTGAATTGCGTCATCGCTTTAGAACCAGTGAAAAATCAAACGAAGAAAGTGGCTTTTCTGCTGTTATTCAGGAGCTTTCAATAACCCAGCTGTGATAAATGTTTTTCTGCTTCAAGCAATTGTCCCTTCTTGCCTAAATCAATCCATATATCCGATCGATCAATGTATGCCATTATTGGATGTTCTTTTGCAAGTCGGAGGTACAAGTCAATGATCGAAAATTTTCCCGTTTCCTGAATTAATGGGAACAGTTCAGGCGAAATAACTTGTATACCGCTAAATGCATAATCGCATGAGTTGATAAAACTCGATCGGGAAATTTTCTCCTCGCCGGTTTCATAATTTTTCCAACCGCTAAGTTGTAGTTCTTCATCAAAAAGTAAATAACGACTGGTTACCCGGTCACGGACAACTAATGTCGCCAAGGGTTGGTTTTGTTTGTGATAAAAAATGACTTGCCGTAAATTTACCGAACTGATCACATCTACATTGTAGATAACAATAGGCGAGGAGTTCTGAAAAAAATGAGCCGCTTTGGGCAAAGCTCCACCTGTATCAAGTAAGCTTTCCCTTTCGTCGGAAATGTAGATGGGAATGCCGAAGTCATGTGTTGAGATGTATTCAATAATCTGATCGCCAAAATGGTGAATGTTGATGATTATCTCGGAAATGCCGGCATCCAATAATTTGGTAATGGCATACCATAAAAGTGGTTTTCCATTCAATTCAACCAAGGCTTTTGGACAATTGTTGGTTAAAGGTTGAAGTCGCGTTCCTAATCCTGCCGCAAAAATGAAGGCTTTCATCCGATTTGTTTTATTCATTAGCGCCAGCCTTTTTTGGAAGGAAAATTAGCTGGCATAAAAAAGGGCAGATCAACTGCCCTTTTTGAATATCCTGTGTTCTATTAATTCGTTTGGTTCCCTAATTTGAAGAAGGTAATCACTTTCTTCAATTTGTCGGCTAAAGCCGAAAGGTCTTGCGACGAGTTGGCCATATTTTCAGAACTGAATGCATTTTGTTGAGCAATGTTATTCAGCTGCTGAATGGCGTTGTTGATTTGATTAATTCCTGCTTCCTGCTCATTACTGGCTATTTTTATGCCTTGAATGAGTTGAGCTGTTTTTTCAATTTCAGGAACAATTTTTCTGAGTTTTACACCGGCGTCATCCGATGCAATAACGGTTTCCCTACTCACTTTATTGATCATTTCGGCTGCCTGTTTACTGCTATCGGCCAATTTTTTAACTTCGGCAGCAACTACGGCAAAACCTCTTCCGTGTTCGCCAGCCCGAGCCGCTTCAACGGCAGCATTCAGAGCAAGAATATTGGTTTGGAAGGATAAATCGCCAATAAAGCCCACTCTTTCGATAATTGAATTTAACGATTTGGATGCCATTTCTGTTGCTGAATTTCCATCGCGTATTCCTTCAACAGCTGCCATTGCAATGGCCTCTGTGGTATTGGCATTCTCTGCATTTTGAAGGAAATTGGCGTGCAACTCTTCAATGGAGCTGGAGATTTCTTCAGTTGTAGCTGCCTGATCGGTTGCTGTTTCACTCAACTCACTGGCATTTTTATTCATGCGCTGACTGGCAACAAAAATGTTTTCAATACCACCAGAGATTTCTTCTACAATAAATTTAAGCTGATTATTCATCCGGTTAAGGGCCGTCATCAATTCACCAATTTCATCTTTTCTACTGACTTCACGTTGTCGATGTAAGATTCCATTGGAAATATTTTGTGCAATTTTTAAGCCCATTTTAATTGATTTCGTAATGGAAGAAGAAATGAAGTAACCCAATACGATTCCAATGATAATAATGATGGCCATTATGAAATTGAGCGATATTCTGGAGTTTGAAATAATCTTGTTGGTGGTTTCAGTCATTTCAGTGATCTGATCAACACCAACATCGGCAAGTGCCATCACATCAACTTTCAGTAGGTCTTCAATTTCATTTCTTTTTAATTCAATGGTTCGGGCTTTTTGGTAACCATCAATTAGCTTCAGTGCATTCGTTGCAATTTGTTGGGACTTTGAACCGTTGGCCGATTGACGGGCCACCTGATTAAAATACCCTCTTGCCTGGCTTAATTCATGAGGTTTTCTTTTATTGATCGATTGGTATAAATAATATCCACCTTCATTGATAATACCAACGATGTTACTGCCAGGAGCACTTTTTTGAATCGAATGAATATCCGTTTCTAAGGTCTCAAGTAACACTTCATTCCCAACCACAAGTTCCTTGTATTCAGCAATAAGATTTTCATAATTTGTTAATGAAATTTTAATTTCATTCAGTTTTTTGACATTTAAAGTAGATGCTTCTGAATTTTCTGCGATGGAGATCAACGCATTCAACGAATGAGAGAATTTTCCCAGATTTTCGTTAGCTCGGTCTAAATAATAAATGTCTCTTAAATGGTCATAAGCTTGCATGCTTATCAAAACCTCACGCCAGTCTTTGTCTGTCCTTACAGATTCATTAACTGAAGGAAGTGATTCATTGGCCAAAAATTTTGTTTCAGTTTGAATTTTACTCATGTTAATGATGGCTATTCCCCCAATTACAGCCGATAAAACAGTGAGTATGGTAAACCCAATACCGATTTTCATTCCAATTTTTAGATCATCCCATAGGCTAAAAATTGAAAACTGACTGGATTTTTTTTGTTCCCGTTGTCCCATATTAGTTAGTTTCACAATTAATAATTGGAAATGTTCCAATCATTTGATTTTATGTAAGGTCGATTAGTTGGATAATAGAGGTGGCAAAGTAGAAAATTTTATTTAACTAACACAAATTTAATACACGTATTTCTTTAACATGTAAAAAAAAAACATTTTTCGATTGAAGGGAAAGATTAAATTTTAATTTTACAGCTTGTGTAACATAAACGGGGAAAACAATGAAATTTATTCAAAAGTACTTAATTGGGGGTTTAATACTTTTACTTTTATTTTCATGTAAAAGTAAAACAGACGTTAAATTAGGATTCTTAATACCTGCAACTGAAGGCTCTAGGTGGATCATCGATAAACGTTATGTGGAAAACGCTGCCAAAGATATGGGTGTCGAAATTTTAGTTCGATCAGCTGAAAACGATGAAAATTTACAAATAAAACAAGCCAATGAATTATTGGAAGAAGGTGTCGATGTTTTGATTATCGTACCGTCAAATGCCAATACAGCAGCTGCAGCGGTGCGTGATGCGCATAGTTATAACGTTCCGGTTGTTGCCTATGACCGTCTGATAAAAAACTGTGACCTTGATTATATTGTCACATTTGATGGCGCTAAAATTGGTGAATTAATGGTTGAACACGCGGTAAGTAAGGTTCCTAAGGGTAATTATGTGATTCTTTTTGGTGATGCAGGCGATGTAAATGCCATCTCCATTAAAAATGCACAGGAAGCTTTTCTAAAACCCTATGTCGATCGTGGCGACATTAACATTGTGTATAAAACCTTTGTTGAAAACTGGGATTTTAATAATGCATATCAAATTATGAAACGCGTATTGTCCTTTACCGACCAAAAAATTGATGCCGTTATTACAGGATACGATGGTTTGGCTATGGGCGCTTTAAAAGCAATTGAAGAAGATGGGACTCAAAATGTTAAAGTATTAACCGGACAGGATTCGGAATTGAATGCAGTGCAGGCTGTGGTGGCAGGTAAAATGTCATTGACCATCTATAAATCAATTCGTGAAACGGCGGAGGCTGCAGTTGGTTTAGCCGTTAAAATGGCACGCGGTGAAACCATTGAATCGGCTAAAGGTACTATCAATAACGGAAGGGTAGATGTACCCATGTTGTTATTGGAACCTGCAATCGTGGAGATAAATACCATCAAGTCGACCGTTATTGCGGATAAATTTTATACCGAAGAAGAAATTTACGGAAAGTAATTCGTTCATTGAAAGATAGGAAAGGGTGAAATCGGAAGGTTTCACCCTTTCCTATTTAGCCTTGTCGATATTTGCAGTTATTTTTTCAGCAAAGTTAAAAACAGGAGTGTGTTAACATATTGAGAAATGATAAGAAATTTGCCAGGATTGTATTGTGTAAATGACACAAAAACATTAGAATTGGCTTTCATTTTTAAAACATACGTGCGATATGGTTTACATTTTGATTGTTGTTTTGTCTTTTTCGTTCATTTTTAATATTATCTATATTTCTCGTAATAGAAAAAAGAATGCAAGAGAGTGTTCTCAAAGCGATGAATTAAATGATTTGAAAAATCAACTTGAGAATTGTACGAACACCAATGCTAAATTTCGGAATCAACTTCACTTTTCCAATATATTAGCGGGTGTAGTCACTCAAAGTCCCAACGCGATTATGCTTATGGACAATGAGGGGAATATCCAGATGATTAATGAGGGTTTTTCGCACATGTATGAATACACTTTCGAAGAATTTACTCGTGCTTTGGGGAAAAATTATCGTCAAACATCATTCAGCTCCGATGTTGAATATCGACTGGAGACAGTAGCTAAAACCAAACAGCCTTATCGTTACGAAGCTTTAAACATTACAAAAACAGGCAAAGAAATCTGGACTCAAACGGCGCTGGTTCCAATTCTCGATGAAACCGGAAATGTCACGCATTTGGTGACCATCGATACCGATATTCATGAGCGAATAATAAAAAGTGATCAGTTGGTTACTGAAATGGAACAACTAAATGTACGTATCGATAATCTTGCGAGGCAGTTCCAAAGCCTTGAGAATGAATTTACAAGCCTCTTTAAGAATATTTCAGAACTGTTCAGGCTGGTTCAGCAAACTGGTGATATTCTGGCCTTTGTGAATAGTATTTCAGATGAAACGCGAATACTTGGATTTAATGCGTCTATTGAAGCAAACCGAGCTGGTAGTCATGGAACAGGATTCAGGGTTATAACCAATGAAATCATAGAAATTTCAACAAAAACCATTCAAAGCATAAGTCAAATAAAACAGATTGTGGATTCCATAAACGATAAGCAATCTGAGCTAATGTTAAAACGTGATGATTCCGAATCACGCATGATGGTGTATCATCAGTTGATTTCAATTCTAAAAAAAGAAGTGAAGGAAATAGAAGCCTCTATTGCTGAATTTAAATCGTTGACTTAAATTGTGTTTTATATTTATGATTTTATCGCTGTGAGATTTCATAATTATTAAACCATGCCAAGTTCTTGAATAGAACTTAACTTTTGTTTTACTATTTACCGAATCGGGTTATCTTTGCCCATTCTAAAAAAAGTACCATGCAGGAAAAAATTCTGATCCTTGATTTCGGATCGCAATACACGCAGTTGATTGGTCGTAGAGTTCGTGAATTGAACGTTTACTGTGAAATTCATCCCTTTAATCACTTTCCGGTCATCGACGAAACCGTTAAGGGAGTCATTCTTTCGGGCAGTCCGTATTCGGTGCGCGACGAGAAGGGACCACGTATCGATTTGTCAGCGATCAAGGGAAAACTGCCATTATTGGGCGTTTGCTATGGTGCACAATACCTGGCTCATTTTTTTGGTGGAGAAGTAGCAGCATCGAATTCCAGGGAATACGGACGTGCCAACCTGAAATACATCAACCACAATAATAATTTGTTTCAGGGAATGACCAACGGTTCACAGGTCTGGATGTCGCACGGCGATACCATTGAACGAATGCCTGAAAACTACGAAATCATTGCCAGTACATCGGACGTTGAAAATGCAGCTTACAAAATTAATGGTGAATCGACTTATGCCATTCAGTTTCATCCCGAAGTGTACCATACCACGGAAGGAAAACAATTGCTGTACAATTTTGTGGTGAATATTTGTGCTTGTGAACAATCATGGACACCGGCATCGTTTATTGAAACCACCATAAAGGAATTGAAAGCAGCGCTGGGCAATGATAAAGTGGTTTTGGGATTATCGGGTGGAGTTGATTCAACAGTTGCCGGTGTTTTATTAAATCGAGCCATTGGAAAGAATCTGACTTCAATTTTTGTCGACAACGGACTCTTGCGAAAAGACGAATTCGAAAGTGTGTTGGAGCAATACAAAGGAATGGGCCTGAACGTAATTGGTTCTGATGCGAAACAAAAATTCTGGGACGATTTAAAAGGAATAACAGAGCCCGAACAAAAACGTAAAATTATTGGTCGCAATTTCATTGAAGTTTTTGATGTCGAAGCGCATAAAATACAAGATGTAAAGTGGCTTGCGCAAGGCACCATTTATCCTGACGTAATTGAATCTGTTTCGGTGAACGGACCTTCAGCCACCATTAAATCGCATCACAATGTGGGCGGTTTACCCGATAAAATGAAATTGAAAGTGGTTGAGCCGCTGAAAGCACTATTTAAAGATGAGGTGAGACGGGTAGGCAAGGAATTGGGAATTAGTCCAAAGTTACTGGGACGCCATCCATTCCCTGGTCCTGGTTTAGGTATTCGCATTCTGAGCGACGTCACTCCAGAGAAAGTGCGTGTTTTACAGGAAGCCGATGCCATTTTTATCAATGAGCTGCAAAAGTGGAATTTATACGATGAGGTATGGCAGGCAGGAGTTATGCTGCTACCGGTTCAGTCCGTCGGGGTGATGGGCGATGAACGTACCTATGAAAATGTAGTGGCACTTCGGGCAGTGGCTTCCACTGATGGAATGACCGCCGATTGGGTCCATTTACCCTATGATTTTTTGGCTAAAGTTTCCAACGAAATTATCAATAAGGTTCCCGGAATTAACCGCGTGGTTTATGACATCAGCTCTAAGCCGCCGGCAACCATTGAATGGGAATAGAACAAATCGAACAATTTAAATGAACTACCTATAAAAATTGCTCTTCATCAAAAATGAAGAGCAATTTAATTTTGTAAGTAATTCATTGGATCATGATTTTTCAATCAGGTACTTTAAATGCATGACTATATTTCGCCAGCTGTCAAAACTAAAACCAAAATCGCGTTTGATTGCTGCAACGTCAAACAGTGCAGGTGCTTCAGGCCAGCCCAAATCTTTCACCACCAGCTCGCTTTTTGATTGAGTTAGGGCAATGGTTTCGAATGCCACATCTTCCCAGGTGATAAAACGATTTCCCAGGCCAAAATACATCTTCCCGTCTATTCCGGTTTCTAATATTGCTGAATATATTTTTGATAAATCGCCGGCGTCAATAAATTGGGTTCCATCGTTTTTGATAATTTCAATGGGTTCATTGGCCAGTGCGGCTTTAACAATAGTGACAAAACGGTTATCGGCTTCTATACTTGCGCCTTCAATTGCGGGATTTCCAAAGGTATATCCCGGACGTATACAATTGGTTGTAATTTTATATTCAAAGGCAATCGACTGTAAAAAGAGTTCAGTAGCACCCTTTGTCGCACCATAGTGAGTCACTGGATTTTGTTTACTCGCCTCAAAAACGGTGGCTTCTTCACCCAAAGCTCTTGCTTTATCGTCCATATATACCCAATCGTTCACTGCGGTTGACGAGGTGTAAATGATATTTTTTACGCCGGCTTTTGCGGCCAGTTGAAACAATTGAACCGATGAAAGCGTATCGTTTAGGAGCATTTCGACGGCGGTATCGCCCCAATTCAGTGCAATATGTATTAGAACTTCTTGTCCCTTCAGTGATTCCTGATATGTTTTGGCATCAGCAACATCCCCCTTAATGATTTTCACATTGCGCAGCCCATGCAGGGCCGGTATTTTGTTTACTTCTCGGGCTAAAATGGTCACTGAATGACCTTTTGTAAGCATTTCGTTCACAACGTGAGCACCAATAAAACCCGTTCCTCCGGTCAAAAATATTCGCATAACATTCAATTTAACAGAAAACAAATCAACAAATCTTTTTATGAAAAAGCAATCTAAAACTGCTTCAATTTCCAAATATGTTCCTGTATTTTTTTAAATTTAAAACCTAACTAATAATCACATGGATATGGATGATTTTAATCTTAACCGCAGAACTTTTATTAAAAATACAGCAATTGCAACAACAACTTTTGCTCTAATGGGTAAATCAATACTGGCAAGTGAAAGCAGGAGTGAATTGGTGAATAGAATTCCTCGTTGGAGAGGTTTTAATTTACTTGATTTTTTTAATGTACATGAACCGAAAGGATTCAGTCCATCGGCAACCACTGAGGATGATTTGAAATGGATAAGCGAATGGGGCTTCGATTTTGTGCGTATTCCAATGGCTTATCCACGTTATTTGAACTATGACTTTAAACATCCAATAACAGCAGAAGGAACCTATTTAATTGATGAACAGAAAGTAGCAGAAGTTGTCAGGCTGGTTGAACTGGCACATAAGTACAATTTACACGTGAGTTTAAATTTACATCGGGCACCAGGCTATTGTGTCAATTCAGGGTTTGTTGAGCCCTTTAATCTTTGGGTAGATGATGCCGCACTCGATTCATTTGTTTTTCATTGGGAAATGTGGGCCAGAGTATTTAAAGATGTTTCTTCTAAAAAAATTAGTTTCGATTTAGTGAATGAACCCAGTTTGCGTGACGATATGAACGACCAACTCAGCCAACGTTCAACCATACCGGGTGCCGTATATCGAAAAGTTGCCAAAGCAGCAGCGGAGGCTATCCGAAGACAAAATCCTGATCATATGATTGTAGCTGACGGCAATGATGTTGGAAGTTCAGTCATTCCTGAAATTACCGATTTAAACATTGCTCAAAGTTGCAGGGGGTATTTTCCGCATTACATCAGTCACTATCAGGCGCCATGGGCCATGAAAGATCCGGAAAATGCACCCACTCCCGTCTGGCCGGGTGAAATTGATGGCCGGTATTACAGTCGTATTGATTTGGAAAAACTGTACGAACCCTGGATCAATTTGGTCAAACAAGGTGTTGGTGTGCATTGTGGCGAGTGTGGTTGCTGGAAGAAAACCCCACACCACGTTTTCCTGGCCTGGTTCGAAGATGTTATTGATATCCTTACTAAAAATGGAATTGGATATGCGCTATGGAATTTCAGGGGCGATTTTGGTATATTAGATTCCGGCAGAACTGATGTCGAGTATGAAGATTGGCATGGTCATCAACTCGATCGAAAATTGTTGAATCTGTTAAAAAAATACTAATTATTAAACATATTACATGATATATTGTTTGTCTCAAAGAAAATTAAAAAAAGCTAAAAAGAAGAATCATGAGTTTAGGAAAGGAGTTTAAGCAATTCGCCATGCGAGGTAATGTTGTTGACATGGCAGTGGGTATTATCATAGGTGGTGCCTTTGGTAAAATTGTTAGTTCAATTGTAAATGACATTATTATGCCTCCAATAGGGATGCTGGTTGGTGGTGTCAATTTTAAGGATTTGAAGTTGGTAATTCAAGATGCAGGAATTGATGCCGCCGGTGCGGCGATTAATGCTGTAAGTATTAATTACGGAAACTTCATTCAAGTTGTTTTGGACTTTTTAATCATCGCCTTTGCCATATTTATGGTTATTAAAGCCATGAATAAAATGAAAAAGAAGGAAGAAGCGACGCCTGTAGCTCCTCCAGCACCTCCTGTTCCCTCAAATGAGGAAGTATTGCTCAGTGAGATTAGAGATCTTTTAAAGAAATAATTAAATACAGTTATCAGAAGTAAAAGCCTGCAAATTTTGTAGGCTTTTATAGTTTAAATCCCATATTTTTCAAAACCTCAATTAGCTCTGTTTCTACATTTTTTGCAGCAATAGTAAAAACAGGAAATTCCCTTCTCACAGGATAATCGCCACGCTGCTTCTCAAAGGTTTCAGGTGAACGTTTTAAACGTTGGCTATCTTTCCAAATGGGATAGGTGAAAAATATGGCCTCAGAAATAATTTGTTGTTTTGATTTTCCTGTGCCGTCAAGTTCCAATAATGTATCATTCGGCATTTCAACATTAGGGCAGTGCCAATCGTCCATGCCCAGGCCGAACTTACGACTCAGCGCTTGTATGCTCATACTGGTCCCATTTGCTTTTCCATCCTTTGAATAACCCGCAATGTGGGGAGTTGCTAGAAATGCTTTTTCAAGTAAATCTTTGTCAATTCCAGGTTCGTTTTCCCAACAATCGATAATGGCCTCGGCAATTTTACCTGAAGTTAATGCTGCTTTAATTGCATTTGTTTCCATCACTTCACCTCTTGATGAATTGATGAAAAAGAGACCATCTTTACATGCCGATAAAAAAACTTCATCAGCCAGATGAAAGGTTTTATCTTCACCTTCGCGAGTGAGCGGAGTATGAAAAGTGATGATGTCTGCTTTTTGTTGAATTTCGTTTAAGGATACAAATGCAGCATCACCTTCGTTGCGCTGTCGGGGCGGATCGTTGACCAGGACTTTCATGCCAACTGTTTCGCACAAACGCGCTACTTTTGATCCCACATTTCCTGCACCAACTACACCAATGGTCATTTTTTCCAGTTCCAGATTTTTTTCCTTTGCCAAAGTGTGCAGTGCCGCCATAATGTATTGTGCCACCGACCAACTGTTGCACCCGGGGGCATTCACCCAGTCGATCCCTGCTTTTTTACAGTACGCTGTGTCGATATGGTCGTAGCCAATGGTGGCCGTCGCAATCAGTTTTACAGTCGATCCTTCAAGCAAACTGCCATTGCATTTTGTGCGGGTGCGGGTAATGATGGCATCGGCATCTTTTGTAATTTCCGGAGTGGTTTCCTTGCCTGGCAGATAAATTACTTCGGCAAATGGTTCCAATACACCTTTAATGTATGGTATTTTATCGTCAACGATTACTTTCATTTTTTTAGTCTTTAAGTCAATGGTTGTGAAGGAAAGTGGGTTGAAGTTTCTGCACACACCTGTTAACGGCTTCAAGTGCCTTCAGCATTCGTTCTTCTCCAGTGCCACTGATTATTTCAAAAGCAAAGTTATATTGTTTCAATTCGTTTAAATAAATATCATGTAAAATTTGTCGGTTGGTTCCGCCATTTTCACGCAAGGGATCGGCAATCCAGGGCATATCCACATCGCAGACCAAAAACAGGTCAATTGTGCTGTTTAAAATAGCTTGGTGCAACCATTCAGGGTGTTTCCCATAAACGAAATCGAACCAAACCTTGGTAATAATTAGCCAGGTATCAAAGAAAATAATTTTTTGATTACTTAGTTCGTTTTCAGTCTGCATTTGATGTTTGGCAATGTATTCAATGTCGGAGTAGGTGTATTTTCTTTGGAGATTTTCGACGTATGACCTTGAAAATTCAGGAATCCAACTGACCTGATAATGTGCCGCCAATTTCTCCGAGAGGGTGCTTTTGCCTGTTGATTCGGCGCCTGTTAAAACTATCTTAAGGGTTTTACTCATTGGTTTTCAGTACTTGCTTATTCCATGTATAATATCCCCAGATAGCTGCTCCGGTGTAAACAATAAACATGATTGAAGTGGGGTATAGTCCTTTGTAAACATAAAGCACCAGGGAAACAAAATCTACCACAATCCAAATGATCCAGTGTTCAATTATTTTTCGGGCCAACATCCAGGTGGCAACAATACTTAAGGCTGTGGTAAATGCATCGCCAAAGGGAACCGTCGAATCAGTGAAATATTTTAATATAAAGTAGATCCCTGCCCATAGTAGCAGGGAAATTGAGGTTAATGTTAAAGCTTGTTGTTGCTTAATTCTACTTACAGGCATGGTGGTGTGTCCTTTTTTGGTCTCCATTCCTTTCGACCAAAGCCACCATCCGTAGATGCTCACCCAAACATAATAAACCTGAAGCCCCATGTCGGCATAAAACTTGGCTACAAAAAACACATAAATGTAGAGTAGCGAAGTTAATAAGCCGGTTAGCCAGGTCAGTATATTTTGTTGAATGGAAAGAAAAACATAAATCACTCCCAGCAGAGTGCCTAATATTTCGACCCAATTACGTATGAACCATTCGGCAATAGTTTGAATCATTAATTGCTTTTCAAAATAGAATTATATTTTGACTGATTCGATAGAATCTCAAGTGCTTTAATGATTTCATCATCGTCGGAATTGACTACTTCGTAATATTCGCTGGCACTCCATAAATCACGTGCAACAATGGCTTTGATATGACTTTTTGCATGATTGGTAATAAAATCAATTGATTCCTGATTACGTGGAATTCCCTTTGCTTCACCATTCGCCCAAATATGTTCCAGCATGTCAGAACTAACTTCGTAGCCCGATTTAAAGGCTGCAAAATTCGAATATTTCTTTTCCAGACTTTTCCTGTTGATATCGATGTAGTCAATTACATATTGGTTCACCACACTTTTTCGTACCAGTTTATTGTAGTACTGATAATTGGCCGAAGTGTCAATTGGAATAAAAACATCAGGAATAACTCCACCACCTCCATAAACCGTGCGTTGATTAATCAGTGTTTTATAGGCGAGTGAATCAACAATGGAAATGCTGTCTTTACTAAACAATTCGCCATTCGAAATGCGTTCCGACATGTCGTTTCGATATTCTTTTACTCCATTGGTATATGGTTTTTGAATGCATCGACCGCTGGGTGTGTAATAATGTGCAGTAGTTAATCTGATCATTGAACCATCGGTCAAATAATAGGGTTGCTGAACCAGTCCTTTTCCAAATGAACGTCGGCCAATAATAATGCCCCGATCCCAATCCTGTATGGCGCCGGAAACAATTTCGCTGGCTGAAGCAGAACCTCCATCAATAAGAACAATCAGATTCCCATTTTCAAATTCACCTTCAACGGTAGAAGTGTAGTCTTTTCTGGGGCTTTTTAAGCCTTCGGTATAGACTATTGTTTTGCTTGTTGACAGAAACTGATCGGATATTTCGAAGGCTTGTTTAAGGTAACCACCTCCATTGCCTCTTAAATCAAGAACAAGGTTCGTTAATTTATGACCAGACTTTAGTTTTTCGATCGCTGAAACAAATTCTTCTGTTGTGGTTGCTGCAAACCGATTTAACTTGATATAACCTGTATTATCGTTGAGCATGTATGATGCATCAAGGCTGAAAATCGGGATTTTATCCCTGATGATATCGAAATCCAGAATTTCCTTTTCGTTTTTACGCTGGATTTTGACATTGACCAATGTTCCCCGATCACCTCGTAAACGGTCGAATACCATCTGGTTGGTTAAGCCAATGCCTGCAACCAATTCATTGTCAATTAACAAAATGCGATCACCTGCTTCCAGTCCAACCTTTTCAGATGGTCCACCCGGAATGGTTTGAACCACCATTAAGGTATCCCGTAGAATATTGAATGAAACACCTATTCCATCGAAACTGCCTACAAGAGGTTCGTTCATTTCATCCACTTCATCTTTTGAAATATAAACAGAATGGGGGTCTAATTCGCTGAGCAAACTGGTAATAGCTACTTCGGTTAATTTTTCCATGTCAGTTGAATCGGCATAGTAACTTTCGACCAAACGTAACAAACGACTAAATTTTAACGATTGATTCTGAACTCCCTGCCCAAACGATGGCACAGTAAATGAAAATAATATCAGTATTATAAACCCCTTTGTGAACACTTTCATATTAAATATTTGATGGTAAACTTTATACTTATTGAAACATTAAAAATCCCTGAATTGTGCGTTTTATTCATTTTTGCAATGAGCTTACAAAGATAGAAGATTCAATTCAGTTTCAAACCCAATTGTATAAGATGAAAAGAACTGTTTAAGTTTTACTTATTTATTAACAATTAACTAATCTGCTTTCCTTTGTATTACAATAATCCTTAATTTTATTCTTCTCTCAAATGTTAAAAAATTAAAAATTGACTTAGAACAAATTATAGGATGTAATTAAAGTTTAATTTATTGATAACAAAAACTTCATGAAAAAAGGAAAGAACCTGCTTTACTTTACATCCATTATTTAAAGACATCCAATCGAAGTAAAATATGTTTAAACTCAATTATTATATAATCCAACACGACATCAAATTTTCAAAAACTTTATTCACATGAAAAAATTGCTATTCATTTTTGTCATAACCATGTTTGTGACGATGTTTATTACTCCAAATCTAATGGCTCAGGTGACAACCTCGGGTATGGATGGAAAAGTTACAGGTAACGATGCTCTACCTTTACCTGGTGCAACAATTGTTGCTGTTCACACTCCTTCTGGAACACAGTATGCTACAACATCCAATAGCGAAGGTCGTTTTAGTTTGCAAGGTATGCGTACGGGGGGACCGTACGAAGTTAAAGTGAGTTTTGTTGGTTTTTCAACCAAAATATTTACTGATATCTCGTTATACCTTGGTGAATCGTTTAGCCTAAGCGCCACTTTGAATGAAACAGCTACAGAGGTAGATGAAGTAATGGTTGTTGGAGCAAAACCTTCTAAATTTAATACTGGAAAAACAGGTGCAACAACCAATATTTCGAATGAGCAGATGACAAATATGCCTACCATTAATCGAAGTATTTCAGATATTGCAAGGATTTCTCCATATGCCAATGGAATGAGCTTTGCTGGTGGTGATGGCCGCTCTACCAACTTCACCGTTGATGGTGCTAATTTTAATAACAACTTCGGATTAAGTTCAAATTTGCCTGGTGGCGGAAACCCAATTTCATTGGATGCTATTGAAGAAATACAAGTTGTGATTGCTCCTTTTGATGTGCGACAAACCAATTTTATTGGTGGAGGTATCAATGCAATAACAAAATCAGGTACCAATACATTTAAAGGATCAGCTTATTCCTACATGAGTAATCAGAACATGCGAGGCAACAAAATTGGCGATGTTGATTTTGGCGATCGTGCTGAGGAATCAAAAACGATTTATGGCGTAACCTTGGGCGGACCTATTATTAAAAACAAGTTATTCTTCTTTGTAAACGGAGAATATGAAGTACGTCCCGGTCAGGTGGTAACATGGAGACCATCGGAGAATGGTGTTGCCAATACTGACCAATCCCTTTCACGTGCCAGTGCTTCGGATATGGAACTAATTCGCCAACATTTGATCAATAATTATGGATATGATCCCGGTTCATACACCGACTATCCTGCGGACGAAAGCAACCGCAAACTTTTAGCTCGTATCGACTGGAACATTAACGATGATAACAAGTTAAGCTTACGTTACAACTATACTAAGAACCAGGCATGGAATCAGACAAATGGTAATTCTACCGATGGAGGTTTCCGTAACAGGGCTATGGATCGTATTTCGCAATATTCTATGGCCTTTTCAAACTCACTGTATTCATCGGATAACATTGTGAATTCGATTGCATTGGATTTGAATAGTCGGATATCAGATAATGTGTCGAATAAATTTTTAACCACTTACACCAAAATTAATGACGTTCGTGGTTCAAATTCCGATCCTTTCCCTTTTATCGATATTATGAACGGAGTTACCGACGGTGGCCAACAAATACTGGAACCTTATGTTTCTGCCGGTTATGAATTATTTACCTGGAACAATGGTGTAAATAATAACATCTTCAATATTATCGACAATGTAAGTTACAATTTGAACAGCCATCAAATTACCGCTGGTGTTAGTTTTGAACACCAAATGGCAAATAACTCCTACATGCGAAACGGAACCGGTTACTACCGTTATGCCAGCGTCGACGATTTCTTAAATGAAAGAGCACCTAGAGATTTTGCATTGACTTACGGTTACGATGGAGAAACAAATCCTGCAGCAGAAGTTGCATTTAATCAGCTTGGTATATATGGACAAGATGAGTGGAGCGTTTCGAACGATTTCAAATTAACCTATGGTATTCGAGCCGATTATTTGAAATATGTCGATAATATTATCACAAACAACGCCATTTATGCCTTGGACTTTGACGGTAAAAAAATTGACACTGGTGAATGGCCAACAGCCAAAGTTCAACTTTCGCCAAGGGTAGGTTTTACCTATGATGTATCGAGCGATAATACATTAAAAATTCGTGGAGGAACAGGTATCTTTACCGGAAGGTTGCCTTTGGTTTTCTTTACCAATATGCCTACGAACTCAGGAATGGTTCAGGGAAGCTATGCTGCTGTTACCAAATACGATGCTGATGGAAATGTAAGCAGTGCCGATCCTGTTTTAGCTTCTTTGGCGGGACCAATGATTACTGATGTGGACAAAATGATTAGTACATTGAATCTACCCAATACAATTACTCCTGAACAAGGGCTTTTGCCACGTGATATCAATGCAATTGATCCCGATTTTAAAATGCCTCAGGTTTGGAAAACTTCAATCGCATTAGATTATAATGTTCCTGCTTCGTTCCCGTTATCGGTTACAGTTGAAGGTATTTACACCAAAAATATCAATGGCGTAATGCTGAAAAACTATGATTTGAATCAACCTGATAATTCATGGCAGCGTTTTAGTAGTTCTGATAACCGATACATTTATCCTGAAAGCGGTACTCTTTCGAACAACGGTAAAAACGCCTATGTTTTGGCCAATAGCAGTGAAGGATGGGGCGCAATAGGCAACATCATCGTTACTGCTGAACCGGTAAAGAATTTGAATGTAATGGTAGCCTATACCTTAACTGAATCGAAAGAAATTTCAGGTATGCCTGGTAGTAATGCAGCGTCAGCCTACAATGGTTTAATTGCAGTAGATGGTCCACATTTACCAACTGTTCAACGTTCACAATATGTGGTGCCTAGCAAAGCAATTGCTTCAGTTTCGTACAAACTTAATTATGCCAACGATCACATGGCCACTACATTTAACCTTTTCTATTCCGGTTTTACTGCCGGCGAATACAGCTTTACTTATACCAATGATATGAACGGCGACGGATATGCTACCGACCTGATTTATATTCCTGCAGCCAAAGGGGACGTGAAATTTGTGAGCTCAGCTGACGAAGATGCATTCTTCGCATTTGCAGATCAAGATAACTACCTGAGCAAACACATGGGCGAATATGCTGAAGCTAATTCGGCAATGGCACCTTGGGTGAATAATTTTGATTTACGTCTTACTCAAGATTTCAAAGTGAAAGTGGGTAGCACAACAAATACTTTGCAGGTTAATTTCGACTTCCTAAACTTTGGCAACCTGATTAACAGCGAATGGGGAATTGCAAAGAACATGTTCTCTGCTAATAACGGCCAAATCTTGAAATTTGAAGGTGTTGATGCCAGCAATGTTCCATCTTACTCGATGGTAAAAGATACTGATGGGAATTACTTGTCAGAGACGTATTCAACCAATTACAGCTACAGTCAATGTTGGCAGTTGCAACTGGGAATTCGTTATATTTTCTAGACTGATTCAGATATATAATAAGAAAGGCCGGTGTTTACCGGCCTTTCTTATTATACCTTATACCGATTCAAATGCATCTGGCGGTAAAATCTTTTTCCCCTGATACCGGAGAAATAATTGGGCCAGTGCAAAAACATCCTTTTCACAGTACATGACTATACGGTCCAGATCTCCGTCCTGATAATATACCTCTGCCACCTGGCTACCGTCAATGTCATCTTTAGGCGTAGGAATATCGAATACGGCACACAATAAATCCAGGGAGGTGTAATTTTTGTAGTCGCCAAATTTCCAAAGTTGAAGTGTGTCGAGTAGTACATCTTTAACCTCCCAAGGCTTGGCACCGGCTATATCAAGCAATTTTGGTATTGGAATATTGTTGATTAAACACCTTCGGGCAATGTAAGGATAATCAAATTCTTGTCCATTGTGGGCGCAAAGCTTTGCTGAACCGTGTTTGCTGTAATTTTCAAGCATATTCACAAACTCGTACAGTAATTTTTTTTCATCATCATTTGCGTAGGATTTAACGCGGCATTTCATTTCGCCTTGTTTTTGGTAGATCGTTCCTACCGAGATACAAATGATTTTACCAAATTCAGCATAAATTCCGGCGCGTTGAAAGACATCGGCGGCACTTTGTTCGCCTTCTCTAAAGTAGGTTGATTTTTTCTCCCAAAGTTTTTTAAATTTCTCCGACATATCATTAAAATCGGGAAGCATCGGAACAGTTTCAATGTCTAGAAACAGGATCGATTCGATGTTAATTTGATTGAGCATGAGATTTATTTTTCAGATAATTGTTTGTCGATGTATTGAGTTAAAATATCAATGGCCACAAGGTTCTTACCTCCCTGAGGAACAATGATATCGGCAAAATGTTTCGTGGGTTCTATAAACTGAATGTGCATGGGGCGAACAGTATCCTCGTAACGTTGCAATGTATTCTGCGCATCTCTACCACGCTCGTTCACATCACGCATGATCACTCTCGATAGTCGCAGATCTGCTTCACAATCAACAAATACTTTGATATCCATCAAATCGCGCAATTCGGGAGGTGTGAGACATAGAATTCCTTCAATGATGATGACATGTTTGGGGTGTATGGTTTCAGTGACATCAGATCGGGTACAGGTCAGATAGGAGTAATTAGGTTGTTCAACCGACAAACCTTTTTTGAGTTGTTTAATATGGTGAACCAGCAGTTCGAATTCAATGGAATCAGGATGATCAAAATTTATTTTCTGGCGTTCTTCCTGAGGAAGATGAGAGCTGTCGCGGTAATAGGCATCCTGAGGTATGATGGCAATATCTTTGTCAATAAGATTTTTAGCAATTTCCTTCACTACAGTGGTCTTTCCCGATCCGGTACCTCCGGCAATTCCAATTACTATCATGTTTGTTGTTTTTTTCAAAAGTAAAATTAATCTATGAATTGACGGTTTTCAAATGGATGTTTTAGGCCATTTTATTCAAGTTTAAGGTGATTATCGGCTCATCCGGTAGCTCTGCGTCATAGAAAATCCTCTCGCCAGAAAAATTTATTGCGGTTAATGAACTTTAATTTGTGTTTCATTCTGTTAAATTATTTTAAAAATAGAGGAGGGGACTTCCAATAAAAAAGTTGATTATTTATTTTCGGGACGCCAAATTTTAAATGAAGTATAAATGGACATAAAAGTAGAAAATTTGACCAAAAGTTATGGTCTGCAAAAAGCTGTTGATTCATTATCATTTGAAGTTAAAACCGGTGAGATACTAGGGTTTTTGGGACCAAATGGTGCTGGGAAAACTACCACCATGAAGATCATTACCTGCTATTTAAATGCAGAGCAGGGAGATGTAAAAGTTGGTGGTATTTCCGTAAACGAAAATCCTGAGGAAGTTAAAAAACACATTGGTTATTTGCCCGAAAATAATCCTTTGTATAACGACATGCCGGTGATTGATTATCTTCGATTTGTAGCACAGCTTCAGGGGGTGAAAAAAGACAAAGTGAATGCACGCATTCTTGAAATGGTTCGAACGTGCGGATTAAAAGGGGAGCAGCATAAAAAAATCAGAGAACTTTCAAAAGGTTACAAACAGCGTGTAGGATTGGCGCAAGCTCTAATTCATGATCCGGAAGTGTTGATCCTTGATGAACCAACCACTGGATTAGACCCCAACCAAATTATCGAAATTCGCGAACTCATTAAAAAAATTGGGAAAGAAAAAACAGTCATTCTAAGTTCTCATATTTTAGCTGAGGTTGAAGCCACTTGTGATCGAATTATGATCATAAATAAGGGGAAAATTGTGGCTGATGGAAGCTCTGAACAGTTGCGAAAACAAGCTCAGGGCGATGAACTGCTTCGTCTGAAAATCATTGGTGGCAATCGCGATTCTGTTTATATGGCTCTAAAGGCGCTCAGTTCTGTTGCAATGGTCGATTTTGCCCATGATATTGATACTGCTTTCGAATTGCAAAGTAAACCGCAGATGAATTCAGCAAAAGCCATATTCGATTTGTGTGCTTCAAACGGCTGGTATCTTGGCGAATTAACACCTATTGAGACCAAGCTGGAGGATGTATTTAGAGAAGTTACTAACCACTAATAAAATTGAGAAAATATGAAGTCAATTTGGATCATTACCTTTCGTGAATTGAGCTCTTTTTTCGATTCACTACTGGCCTATATCATGATTGTAGCCTTTTTGGGCTTTAGTGGATTTTTCACATGGATAAAAGGAGCTGATATTTTTTATGTGAATCAGGCCAGTCTGCAATCGTTTTTTGGCATAGCCTACTGGACCCTGTTTTTTTTCATACCGGCACTCACCATGCGTATGATTGCAGAAGAACGCAAAACAGGAACTATTGAAATGTTGTTGACTAAACCCATCTCAGAATGGAAAATTGTCACCGGAAAATTCCTTTCCACCTTACTACTGATAATAATTGCCCTGGCATTAACCTTGCCCTATTACATAACTGTTGCTAATCTGGGCGATATTGATCATGGATCGGTATGGTTAGGATACCTGGGATTGGTTCTGATGAGTGGGGCCTATATTAGTATCGGAATTTTCACCAGCAGCTTAACCAATAACCAAATCATAGCTTTTTTGCTGGCACTTTTTATTGGGATATTATTTCATGTGATCTTCAATGTCTTAGCCGATTCCCTTTCAAATACCCTGGGGAATATCTTTCATTATCTGAGTATGAGTACTCATTTTGAATCCATTAGTAGAGGAGTGCTCGATACGAAGGATCTTATCTATTTTTTATCCATTATTTTTCTTGGATTAATGGGATCTGAAGCTGTATTAGTGAAACGTAAATAAAAGGAAAGCGATGAAGAATAAAAATATACTACTGGCAATTCTGCTTTCAGTTGGAATTGTCATTCTAATCAATATTCTATCGAGCCGTTTTTTTATGCGGGCCGATTTTACTGCCGATAAGCGATATACCTTAAGCACAGCAACCCGTGACATTGTTCGTGATTTGGATGATCCTGTAACGGTTACGGCGTATTTTACGGGCGATTTACCGGCGGCTATTGTGCAAACCCGCAGTGAATTCAAGGAAATGCTGATTGAATATGCCAACCTGTCAAAAGGAAATTTGGTTTACGAGTTTGTTAGTCCAAACGAGGATGAAAAACTACAACAGGAGTTGGGACAAAAGGGGATAGCACCAAGAATTTTGAACGTACGCGAAAAGGATCAGACAGTCCAAAAACAGGTTTATCTGGCAGCCATAGTTCAATATGGCGACAAGGAAGAAATCATCCCGTTAATTTTGCCGGGAGCATCCATGGAATATGATTTATCAACCGCCATTAAAAAAGTTGTGGTTGATGACAAACCTTTGGTAGGGCTTATTCAAGGTCATGGAGAACCTTCCTTATCCGAAATGATGCAGGCCACACAGTCACTTGAAGTGCTATATAATGTTGAAGAGCTAACACTTTCGGATACAGTTCATCTGGAGAAATATACCACTTTGGCATTGATTGCTCCAAAAGACTCAATGGCCCCTGCTGATTTTGCCTTGTTGGATGCCTACATGAGCAATGGCGGAAATGTATACGTAGCCATCGATAGGGTAGATGGTAATTTGCAAAATTCGCAGGGAACAATAGTCAATACTGGATTGGAAACGTGGTTGATGCAGAAAGGAATTATGGTAAGCCCACAGTTTATTGTCGATAATTCCTGCAACAACATTAATGTGGTGCAACAACAGGGATATTTTAAATTTCAAACTCAAATGAAATTTCCTTATTTGCCAATCATGACCAATTTTGCCGATCATCCAATCAGTAAAGGATTGGAGGCTATTGTGTTGAAATTTGCCAGTCCGGTAGAATTTGCCGGTGATACCGCAATACATGCTTTCCCGCTTGTGGTCTCCTCCAACATGTCTGGTCGGCAAGGTGCTCCATTGTATTTCGACATACAGAAAAAATGGACCGAAGCTGATTTTAACCAACCATCAATTCCTGTTGCCTTCGCTTTTGAAGGACCCTTGTCGTCCAATGCAAAATCAAAAATGGTGGTTGTAGGAGATGGTGAATTTGCAGTGAATGGAAGTGGGGACCAGGCTCAGCAAATCAATGCTGATAATGTGAATTTGATGGTCAATTCTATTGATTGGTTGTCGGACGATACCGGATTGATTGAGTTGCGAACCAAAGGAATAACAAGTCGACCACTTGATCAAATTGAAGACGGAAGAAAGACCTTCCTGAAATACCTCAATTTTCTCTTGCCCATTTTGTTGATTATTCTTTATGGAATAATCAGAGGTCAGAGAACACGCAATATTCGTTTTAAACGCATGCAAGATAATTTTGTTAACTAAACATATCAGAAGATGCCTAATAAAAGAAGTAATACGCGTTTGTTGATTGTTTTTGCGATCTTATTGGTATTGGTGCTTGTATTGTTTACCAGAAAAGATAGTCAAAAGGACCGCTCATTCAACAAACAATTGGTGGAACTACAACACGACGAAATAACACAACTAAAGTTGTTCTCAAAACAAAATAATCATCAGGAACTGAGTCTTCAAAAAGAAGGGGAGCAGTGGATGATTTCCGACGGCCAGGAAAAATACAGGGCAAGTAATTCCCTTGTCGAACAAATGATTACAGCAATGGAGGACCTTCAGGCCAAGAGCCTGGTGTCCAATTCGAAGGACAAATGGGATGAATATGAAGTCAGTGATTCGCTGGCAGCGGCAAAAGTGGAAGTTTACAAGGATGCTAAAAAATTGGCCGATGTATATATTGGTAAATTCAAATTTTCACAGCCCCGTAACATGTCAACCTATGTGCGTTTAAGTGGTAAAAAAGAAGTCTATAAAGTGGAAGGATTTTTAAGTAGTACTTTCAACCGTGTCATGAATGATTTTCGTGATAAAACGGTTTTGAAAGACCCAACGGCCAATTGGACAAAACTTAGCTTTGATTACCCGTCTGATTCATCATTTGTACTGTCAAAAACGAATGGGAAATGGATGCTTGATGGTGTTTTGGCCGATTCAGTGGGCTGTGCAGGCTATGTTAATTCATTGAAAAATCAATCTGGCACCAGTATTTCATCCATAACACCGGGTGGTTCGGTACTTTATCAGCTGACCGTTGAGCGTGAAAATTTAGCACCGGTTGTGCTGCAGGTGAAACAAAATGGTAATGAAAATTTATTGTCCAGTTCCGAAAACCAAGAGGTTTGGTTCAATGATAAAAGTTTGATTGAAAAGATTTTTGTGTCCAAATCAAAATTTAAAATTCATTAATTAGTCTGATTTTTAATGTTTAAGGCCTCCAACTATCTGGGGGCCTTTTTTCTTTATTAAACAAGCACAATAAAAACAGTGTTAACTTTTAGCTAAAAGGAGCAGGCATTATCGGTTTTACTAAATTTAGTGCAAAAACGGTTCTATCTTTGCCACCTTTCAACCAAAATTTATTAAAATGATCAAACACATTGTGCTTTTTAAGTTGAAAGAATTCAACAATGATGAAGAAAAACAGGTTGCATTGAACCACTTAGCCAACCAATTGTTGGAATTAAGGAGTTTGATTCCAGAGTTGAAGTTCATCGAAGTTGGGAAAAATTATCAATTAAATGCTGCTTCGTTCGACTTGTGTCTAATTAGCCATTTTGAAACGATCGATGATTTGAACGTTTACCAATCGCATCCTGAACATCTTAAGGTGGGCGATTATGTTAAAACAATCAGCACCGAAAGAGCTGCGGTTGATTTTGAAATTTAACTACTTATAAAGTTTGGTCATCGGATGACTCTAAGTTTGCCAGTGAATAAATAAATTGTCAATTCTACTTTATCCTTATAAATATGAGTTTATATCCTTTTAAATTTCAACCCATTTTAAAAGAGCGTATTTGGGGCGGCAACAAATTGGAAACCCGATTTGGAAAAAATCTCGAAGGCAAAACAAACATCGGCGAAAGCTGGGAATTATCAGCAGTTGAAGGTGATGTGTCGATGGTTACAAATGGTCATTTGGCAGGGAACGATCTTCAGGAGCTCATTGAGATCTATATGGACGACATCGTCGGTGAAAAAATTTATGAACAATTTGGAACTGAATTTCCTCTGTTGATTAAACTTATTGATGCCAACGACGACCTTTCTATCCAGGTTCATCCCAACGACCAAAAGGCCAAGGAACGTCACAATGCCTATGGTAAAACAGAAATGTGGGTCGCACTCGATGATCAGGAAAAACCCCGGCTGATCACTGGTTTTAATCAGGATACCAGTCAGGATGCTTTTTTAAAAAAATTGAACGACGGATCGCTAACAGAACTGTTCAATTACGAAGAAGTAAAAAAAGGTGATGCTTATTTTGTTCCTGCCGGTAGGGTGCATGCCATTTGCGCCGGAAATTTAATTGCTGAAATTCAACAAACTTCGGACATCACTTATCGAATTTACGATTATGACCGGAAGGATAAAGATGGCAATGGCAGGGAGTTGCACCTCGATTGGTCCTTGGATGTAATGGATTATCAAAAAGTAAAGGATCCTAAGGTTATTTATACCCCTGAGTTGAATAAAGCCACCGAATTGGTTTCATGTAACTACTTTACCACCAATGTGCTGAATTTATCGCAGCCGATAGAACGTGATTATTATGCCTTCGATAGTTTTGTGGTTTTAATGTGCCTTGAAGGAGCGTGTACCGTTGGACAAAAGGGTGGCGAAATGGTCGAAATGCAAATGGGAGATACCGTATTGATCCCTGCTTCGCTAAATTTAATTATTTTTGAACCAATTGGCCAACAAAGCAAATTGCTTGAGGTGTACATTAAATAAACAACAATCCATGATTATTAAAACGGCGCAATTCGTTGTAAGTAATACCGAAGTTGAAAAGTGCCCTGAGACCAGTCAACCAGAATATGCTTTTATTGGACGATCAAATGTTGGGAAATCATCATTGATTAACATGATTGCAGGACATTCAAAGTTGGCTAAAACTTCAGGTAATCCAGGTAAAACCCGCTTAATCAATCATTTTCTGATTAATAACGACTGGTATTTGGTGGATTTGCCGGGTTATGGATTTGCCAAAGTTTCAAAGGTAGACCGGAAGAAATGGGAACAATTTATTCGAAAATATCTACTGCACCGCGAAAATTTGTATTGTGTTTTTGTGTTGGTTGATTCCAGACACGAACCACAGCCGGTTGATTTAGAATTTATGGATTGGTTGGGTGAAAATGAAATTCCATTTGTCATTGTTTTCACCAAAACAGATAAGCTGAATAAAACAGAATTTGAGAACTTTAAATCAAATTATACTGCAAAAATGATGGAAACATGGGATGAAGCCCCTCGAATGTTTGTAACATCAGCAGAAACATCATTTGGTAAAGATGAATTATTAGATTTTATCGATCAGGTGAATAAGGCCGATTCCGCCAAATGATTTGGAACGGTTGAGAATAGAATTCACTCAAATCTGGAATTTAATGTGGAAACACATCGATAATTTTATATTTTTGAGCCGAGGAAATTAATCAAATTCTGATAGCATGCCACGCAAAGCCCCGCTTAAAGTTTTTACAGGAACTGCTACTTCCTACTTAACAGAGCAAATTTGTAATCATTTGAATATCGATTTAGGAAAGTCATCCTGTCCTCGCTTCAGCGATGGTGAGTTTGAACCTTGTTTTGAAGAGACCATTCGCGGTTCATACGTCTTCATTGTGCAATCGACCTTCCCTTCTGCCGATAATTTATGGGAATTACTTTTGATGATTGACGCTGCAAAACGCGCATCGGCCTATAAGGTAATCGCAGTTATTCCATATCTGGGCTATGCTCGTCAGGATAGAAAGGATAAACCCCGTGTATCGATTGGTGCCAAGGTTGCTGCTGACGTACTTTCGAAAGCCGGAATTGACCGTTTAATTGCGGTTGATTTGCATGCTGACCAAATACAGGGATTTTTCGATGTTCCGGTTGATCACTTGTATGCTTCTTCTCTTTTTGTACCTTACATTAAGGAGATGGATCTACCCAATGTGGTCATCGCATCGCCCGATGTAGGTGGCACCAAACGTGCCAATACCTATGCCAAACTGCTCGAAACCGATTTGGTCATTTGCCACAAAACACGAAGCAAGGCGAATGTTGTTGGTAACATGACCGTTATTGGCGATGTGGTGGGAAAAGATGTGATTTTGGTAGACGACATTATCGATACTGCCGGAACCATAACTAAAGCAGCTGATTTGCTAATGGAGAAAGGTGCAACTAGTGTTCGTGCATTTGCTACACATCCTGTGTTATCGGGACCGGCCTATGAAAGGATTGAAAAATCGGCACTTGCTGAAGTTTATTTCACCGATACCATTCCGTTGAAAAAACAATCCGATAAGATTAAAATTATTTCATTGGCTCCTTTATTGGCCGATGTGATTGATAAAGTGTATTATTATAAGTCAATTAGTACCTTTTACATTCAATAATTATTCAATATAAAAGAATTGCAACAGGAGGTGATGAATTATTTTCATTAGCTCCTGTTTTTTTAGAAGATTATTTTATCTTTGCAGCGCTTTAAAAATAAGTACATTAAATAACAAGTGTATGCGGTTTGCTCCGTTTATCGACGGAGAGGGCTGAGTACCACAAAACAAAAAATTATGAAAACATTTCAAGTATCAGGTAAAGTAAGAGAAAGTTTAGGTAAAAAAGACTCTGCTAAATTAAGAAAAGAAGAAAAAGTACCTTGCGTTCTTTACGGTGAAAATGAACCAGTTCACTTTTATTGTGAATCAAGTGATTTGCGCAAATTAATCTTTTCGCCAAACGTTTACTTAATCGATTTAGATATAGACGGAAACAAGCATCAGGCCATTATGCAGGATATTCAATTTCACCCTGTATCAGACATTACGCTGCACATCGACTTTTTGAAAGTTAGTGATGATAAGGCTGTTAAAGTGAGCATTCCGGTTAAAACTACAGGTTTTGCAAAAGGAATTAAAACAGGGGGTAAACTTCAAATTGAAAGACGTCGTTTGTCCGTTTCTGCACTTCCAAAAGATTTACCAGATTCAATCACCATTGATGTAACACCACTGGAATTAGGTCAAAGTTTCCGTGTTGGCGATATCAAGGATGAAAAATTGACTATTTTAAATGGTAAATCAGTTCCTGTTGTTCGTATCATGGTTACTCGTGCTGCTCGTGCTGCTGCTGGTACTGAAGCTGCTGCTGCAGGTAAAAAGAAGTAATTTGAACGTGATTTGAACGGATGAAAATCAGGTTCATACTCACTCCAATTTGCTAAAAATTTCGATCCAAAAGAATTCAATAACTGATCAATTTTACGACGTGAAGTATTTAATTGTAGGTTTAGGAAACATAGGAGAAGAATACCAAAATACTCGCCATAATGTTGGCTTTAAAATATTGGACGCTCTTTCAGGGGCGTCCAATGTTGTTTTTAATGTCAACAAACGTTATGGTGCAGTTGCTGAATACAAATTCAAAGGACGTATTTTTTTGCTGCTTAAACCGGCCACATATATGAACCTCAGTGGCAATGCTGTTCGCTACTGGATGCAAAAAGAAAATATTCCGCTTGAAAATGTTTTAATCATTGTTGATGATCTGGCCCTGCCTTTGGGGAGTATTCGTGTCCGCGGTAAAGGAGGCGATGCCGGTCACAATGGATTAAAACACATTGCTGAAATTCTTGGAACCAATGCTTATGCAAGGGTTCGTTTTGGAATTGGAAATGCCTTTGAACAAGGACGGCAAGTTGATTACGTGTTGGGTGAGTGGAGCGACGATGAAGAAAAAGTACTTCAGGAGCGGATCGACACGGTCATTCAAATTATCAAGTCTTTTGGAACCATTGGTCTGGGCCGTACCATGAATCAATTCAACAACAAATAAAATGACTACTCAGGTTCGTATCGATAAATGGTTATGGGCAGTTCGTTTATTTAAAACGCGCAGTGTTGCTTCTGAGGCGTGCAGGAAAGGCACCATCAAAATTAACGGCGTTGAAGTTAAACCATCCCGAGAACTTAAAGTTGGCGATATCATTCACGTTCGTAAAAATCCGGTGACCTATCATTACAAAGTGATTGCATTAACCGAAAAACGAATGGGAGCGAAGTTGGTTCCTGATTTCATGGAAGACATTACTCCAAAAGAAAATCTCGAGATTCTGGAAATGCAAAAATTTATGAAATGGTCCGAGCGCGATAAAGGAACCGGACGACCAACCAAAAAGGACCGCCGGGAAATGGACGATTTCCGTGATTTATAGTATATATTAATTATTGGATATTCAGAATTGGTTTGCTAACTTTATGGTTTAAAATCAAAACTGTAGACCATGAAAACAAATTCTCTCCTTTTATTCTTTTTCTTTTTTCTTTTTTTTGAAATAAATTTAAATGCACAGTTGGATTTAAAAGAATACGATCAATTTAAATCTCAAACTCAAAATCTTACATCCGAAGGGCTCAATAGTTTGTATCCCCGCCCTGAAAACAGCTACTATAAAGGCTATAACAATACACCTGATTTCAAAGAAATTCTTTACCTCGATTCAGCGACAATGAAGCTCGAATTGAGCAACGATGAACTCAATTTGCTCAAGGATAACCATTTCGTTGTAACAAGCCGTTTAAATTACAGTAATTTTGGGACTGCCATGCATACAGTGTATGCCAATGATCTGCCGCTTTTTATATCCACTGATGCCATTTTGCATGCTTTACACAGTTCTTATGATTTTCTGTTAAAGACCATCGAAGATGAAACCTTAAGGGAAAATCTGGAAGCTTTTACAAAAAAAATGTACGAAAATTTCCCGCAATTAATTACTGAATATCAGGGTAAAGGTATTGATGAATGCCTCGAAGACGTAGATTTATATCTCACTGTTGCCTATTCATTAATTACCGACACCAAACAACCTTTACGTTTGGCATCGCAGGATCTTTTCGACGAGGTGATGGCGGCTATTGAAGCCGAAAAGGCTACTGCACTGGGAATGTTTTGTTATAACGACCGAACCAGGTCCTACGATTTTTCGCAATTTAAAGTACGCGGACACTATGTTTATACCGAAGAAGATAAGTGGAATGGTTTCCATTCACTTGAGCCCTATTTCCGCACCATGATGTGGTTGGGGCGAATCGATCTCTTTTTAACCGCACCTGAACCAAATCCATGGGAAGAACCTTGGCAGAAAAATGAAATCAGAAGGATGAATATGACGGCCTTTATGCTCAATCAACTTTACATCGGTGCAGAAAATAAAGAACTCATGGAGTTTAATGAAAAAACGATCACCTACATGGTGGGGGAAAGCGACAATGTGAACCCTGCTGAAATCAATGAATACTATCAGGCAAAAGAAATTTCGTCGGCCAATGAAATGTTGATGGATGCGAAGTACAATGAATTCTACGATGGCCTGTCGTTAAATGAAGATTTTACCCAAAAAATAATGGGAAGTATGCTTTTTGTGAATCCAATGAGCGATCGTCCCGATGTATTGCCTGTTTCCTATAAGTTGTCAGGGCAACGTTTTATTATCGATTCCTACGTTTTCTCTAATGTAGTGTACGATCGAATTGTGTACAACGGTAAAAAAGTTAATCGTGAAATGCCCGATCCCTTAGATTTTGCATTTGCCTTAGGAAATAGCGATGCTTTACATTTTTTGCAATCCGAATTGAATCGTTATCCTTATGCCGCCAACCTGGCTAATTTGCGTTATTTAATCGATCAAAAAGAGGATTCCTTTTGGACCGAAAGTTTATACAATAGCTGGTTGGGGGCCATCCGAACTTTAAATCCGGAAAAGGAAGAAGACCAGCAACCATTTTTTATGAAAACATCGGCCTGGCATCAACAAAAATTGAATACACAATTGGCCAGTTGGACTCAATTAAGGCACGATAACTTATTGTACGCAAAACCTTCGTATACCGGGATGACCGGATGTTCCTACCCATACGCATACGTGGAACCTTATCCTGAGTTTTATAAAGGATTGGCAACATTTTCACATGATGCAGGTCAATTTTTTTCTTCCATAGAGAATACAACATGGGGGGGCTATCAGCTCAAAGAGTTTTTTCCAAAATTCGCAGAGATAATGGATCAGCTTGCGATATTGGCCCAAAAGGAATTGGATCAGCAATTGTTTAGTGCAGAAGAACAGGAGTGGCTGAAATCCGCCTTATTTGAGAGCGGAGGTAGTGGAGCACCGCCCTATTCAGGTTGGTACAATAACTTGTATCTGAATCCCGACGATATTATCAAAGAAGATTACATTGTTGTTGATTTACACACCCAACCCACTGATTCGTTGGGTAATATGGTTGGTAAGGTTTTACATACGGGGACCGGTAAAATTAATTTAGGAACGTTTATTATTAAAAACCCCGAATGCGACCAATACGTAGCTTATACGGGACCGTTTTATTCCTATTATCAGGATATTACCAAAAATTTCTTTCGCTATACCGATCAGGATTGGGCAAGCAAAGTGGAAAAGAATGATTTGCCCGATCGGCCTGAGTGGACCAATATCTACCTGGCCGATAACAATGGAAATAAAAAAGTACTTGCAATGGAATTGCCTTCGTCTTTTTTAGTTGGGCTTAAAGATATATCGCGCCCTGATCAAATGTTTTCGGTTTATCCAAATCCGGTAGATAATGAGTTGTTTATCCAATCGATATCATCTGATCAACCCTGTTTTTTACAACTATTTGATCTGACTGGACATCTTATTGAGCAGGGTATTGTTAGAAACAAAGTGGCAATGGATTTTTCCTCCTACAAAAAGGGTCTATATTTGTTGAAGATTAGGAACAGCACCAATCTGCAAACTTTTAAAATCGTAAAAAATTAATATGATCGTTTCGAAGGAAAAAAGACAAAGCAACATTACTGAATATATCCTTTATTTATGGCAGGTTGAAGACCTGATTCGTGCACTGGATTTAGACATAGAAAAAATTAATACCACTTTAATTCCAAGCTATAATGCAGATGGAAGCACAAGCCTTGAAATAAGTCATTGGTATGAAAATCTTGTGCTGATGATGCAAAAAGAGCAAAAACAAAAAACAGGGCATTTGCAATTTTTGGTTAACCTGACAGATGATTTAAATCGCTTTCATTTGGCCATTATTAAAGAACAGGTTGACCATGAATACATTAAATTATACCAGGACATTAAATCAGACATTGAGTTGGTTCGACAGAAATCGAAACGTGACGACACTGATGTAGAGGTTGCATTAAATACGCTTTACCTTATTTTAATGTTGAAAATGAACAAAAAAGAAATATCTGAAGGAACTCAGCAAGCGGTTTTTAAATTTGGAAATTTTATGGGGCATTTGTCCAAACTATTCAAAGCTTACGAATCGGGTGATTTGGAATTGAATTACTAATCAAATAAACCGTTCATTTATATCTGGAGATGGAATCATGCAGCTGGTTCTTTTTCCAAACCATTTGAAGCGATTACGGGCAATCCATCGGTACACCGGATCACGCATCCATTTGGGTAAATAAATAAAATAATAGAATATCCAAAAATAGTTCAGGTGCTTGGCTATTCGAAGCGCAGCTTCCGATTCCTGGTACAATTTGTTATTTTCAATCAAAAGTACAGAATCAGTAATTGTTTGCGATTTGAAACGATTTAACGCTTGTTGTCCAGATTCCGACTGCAAGGTTCCAAAGCTAAAATAGGGCTGCTTTTCAAACTTTAAAATGAACTGAATGGAAGTATTACAAAGGTTGCATACTCCATCGAAGAGGATAATTGGAGTTTCAGCGGATGTCATCATTTGTTGTTTTTGAAATCAATTTGCAGGCCTTCGGCCAACCAATTGGCTACCGCTTGTCGATTATCATCCATAATAAAACGTTTTAAATCACGCTCGTGATTGATGTTTCCCAATTCAATAAATGTTGCCACCGGCCACGAATATTTCAGCATGTATAGATTTCGTTCACTAACCGATCCGTTGTAACCTCTTCCGGGTTGATGCTTGTTGTATTTACTGTCGAAAGTATTGCGAAGATTGGTCGCCAGCTTTTTGCCTTGAGCACTTCGCTTATCGTGATAAAAGAAAACATCAATTTTTTGGCCTTTACTTCGGGAATCGACATGTATCACAACAAGTCGTTGGTAAGTGCCCCTATATTGCAGGTAAAGTTCATTTACGGCATCCTTACGTTGTTTTAATCGAGCGTTCTGGTTGATTGGAATGGTTAAATTAGGGTAACATCGTTCGTCCTTGTCTGGCTTTAAATACCAGCCATCTCTGATCCCATCATTGTTGTCGCGGGTAATCAAATATACAATTGCGCCATATGAAATTAATTCTCGGGCCAGACGCAAAGTAATGTCATAGGCATATTCATCTTCACAAAGCGTTTTACCATTATAATGTGCAACTGCTCCGGGATCGGGGCCTCCATGCCCGGCAACCAGGTAGTAGGTAGCACCTTTAAGTTCGTCACTTTTAATCTCAATGTTTTCGTATTTTGAACCAAAAATATCGTATTTGACCGTTCGTGTAGAGCTTGAAACCTGGCTTTTTTGATCCGCAGAGCCTGGTTGATCATTTGTTGTTGTCGATTCAACAAGTGGTAATTGATAACTTACACCTGCAAACAATTGGTTATCCTTTCCCAGCTTGCTTTTATTCAATAAGGTAAATTCGTTAAAGTAGGAATAGGGGATATTGTTCTCACGAAAAACGCTGTAAATATTATCGCCGCTTTTAGCTTTAATGATTTTGTGTTCCTGTGCAGGTAAGTACCCGCTTGAAAAAATCATCATTGCAATGACTAGTAGTGAATTAGAGAATATATTTTTCAAAGGAAGTTTTATAATTATCAATGAGGTGCCAAACTTGTCAATTAAAACACTTAATTTTACGATCATTGTAAAAATTTAGGTTCAAAATAATAATTTCAATAAAAGAAGCAGGTTGAAATGAACCGTTTTATTTTTATTGAGTTTGAATATAAGTTAGGACAAAATAAAAAAAAATCTAGTCATAAATAGAACAAATACTTGTCAAGTAATGAACATACGATTGTTAATAGCGGGCTTTTTTGTATTATTTTCTTTGGGATGCAGCACCATTTCCGAAACGACAAGCTATGACTACCAGAATCATCCTATCGATATTATTGCTGATTCGATTAGCGATATTCAGTTTATGTCTATACTAAAACCCTATAAAGAAACAGTAGACGCAAAAATGTCGGAAGTTATTGCAAATGCTTCCGAGCCGTTGCTGAGTTACAAACCGGAAAGTCCCTTGAGTAATTTTTTAAGTGATTTAATATTAAGGTTTGCAGTGGATTATTGCAAAGAAAATCAAGAAGGTATTAATCCGGAAATAGCGCTGTTCAATCATGGTGGAATTCGGGCGTCCTTACCCAAAGGTCCCATTAAAATATTAAATGCCTACGAGTTAATGCCGTTTGAAAACGAAATGGTATTGGTATTAATCACGGGGCAGCAGTTAATCGATTTAGCCGATTATATCAGCACCCGTGGTGGCGAAGGTGTTGCCGGGATCACTTTCGGTATGAATCACAGTAAAGCAGAAAATATTAAGGTGGATGGTTTGGCTGTCGACATCAGCAGAAAATATTGGCTAATTACCAGTGATTACATTGCCAACGGTGGCGATGGAATGAAAGTATTAACCTGGGCTGAAAAACGCATCGATACAGGATTTAAAATGAGGGATGTGATCATTGATTACCTAAAGAGAAGCAACGCCCTTGGCGAGGCGATACAGGCCAAAACAGACGGGAGGATATACAATGTTGAATAGACGTTCATTTATCAAATCAATGGCAATCACAGGGGCTAGCCTGTACGCATTGCCTTCGCTGGCCTACAATGGCTATAATAAACTGACGATCCTACATACGAACGATATGCATTGCCATTTTGAACCCTTTCCCGATAATGATCCAAAATACTCCGGTCGGGGAGGGATGAACAGGATTTCAGCCTATGTCAAAAAAATGCGCCAATCTGATCCTGAATTACTTTTACTGGATAGTGGCGATTGGTCTCAAGGTACACCCTATTATAATTTTTTCAAAGGCGAAGTGGTACTAAAACTCATGTCCGAAATGGGCTATATCGCATCAACGATCGGGAATCATGAATTTGATAGCGGGCTTGAAACCTTAAAATCAAACTTGCAATTTGCCAATTTTCCCTTGATTACATCAAATTATGATTTTTCGCATACTCCTTTGAAAGGAATGACAAAAAACAATTTGATTATCGAAAGAAAAGGCATTCGAATTGGTTTATATGGTCTCGGTATTGGGCTTTTGGGCTTAGTTGGAAAATCCTTAAGCGGAAACACCATTTATATCGATCCCATTGAGGTCGCTCAGCAACAAGAAACACACCTGCGCGAAAATGAAAAATGTGATATTATCATCTGCTTGTCCCATTTGGGGTATCAGTATGATTCACCGCAAACAAGCGACATTGTATTGGCCAAAAACACACGTTATACCGATTTAATACTGGGGGGACATACGCATACTTTCCTGGAGACGCCGGTAGAAATATTAAATTTGGACAAACAGTCCGTGGTCATCAATCAAGTGGGGTGGGCTGCGCTGATGTTGGGGCAACTTGACTTTTATTTTGAGAAGAAAAAGAAAACCTTGCTCGATTTCTCTGATAACAAACATGTGGGATAATGAAGTTGAAATTAATTTCGGCTGCTCTATTTTCCGGTATTTTACTTTCTTTAGCCTGGGTTGGTTTTTCAGGACTATTCTTACTTATCGCGTTCATCCCTTTGCTTTGGGTGGACAATTATTTTATTCGACATAGAAAAACCAATGCCTCCATTGTTTTCTGGTGGCATTCACTACTTACTTTTTTTGTTTGGAACAGTTTGACTGTTTGGTGGATTTGGAATGCAACTCCTGTTGGAGCAATTTTTCTCATTCTGTTAAATACATTTTTAATGTCTTTTGTTTGGTGGATCGTTCATGTGATACGGCGGTTAAAAGGCGAAGGGTTTGGAAATACATTCCTCGTTATTTGCTGGATTTCATTTGAATATCTGCAGTTTAAATGGGATTTGTCGTGGCCATGGTTTACCCTTGGGAATGGCTTTGCCAACGACATCCAAATCATACAATGGTATGAATTTACCGGCGTTTTTGGTGGGTCGTTGTGGGTCATTCTGGTGAATCTGGCGATTTGGCAGTTAATCAAAAAACTTTTTATCCTGCATCAGGAAACGTATAAATTGCAAATGTTCATTGCCATTGGCATTCTGCTTGTCCCAATGGGCATTTCGATGATCATGTTTCAAACATACCATGAAAAGGAAAATTCGGTTCAAATTGTGATTGCTCAACCCAACATTGACCCTTATACCGATAAATTCGACAACATGCCTTTTAAAGAGCAATACGAGCGATTATTGAGTGTTTCCGACTCGCTGGGCAACGATAGTGTCGGTTTTTTCCTTGGGCCTGAAACAGCCTTGCAGGAGGTCTGGTTGAACAATTGGAACTATAGTCCGCCAATTCGTCTGGTTCAGAACTTTCTTGCCGACCACTATTCTCGTTCGGCTTTTATTCTTGGTGCAATGACCTACAAGGAATATCAATTGTCCGAAGAACCTTCATCCACGGCACAGTACAATAGTGATAGCACCCTGCTGTACGATGGATACAATTCTGCCTTGCTAATCACCAAAGATGGCCCCGTATCCATCTATCATAAATCAAAGTTAGTTTCAGGGGTCGAAAAAATGCCCTTTAAAAAATACCTGGGGATTTTTGATCAGTTCATCATCGATTTGGGAGGGACAACAGGATCTTTGGCCACATTCAATCAAACTGAAGTTTTTGATTACAATGGGGTGAAAGTTGGTGTTCCCATCTGCTATGAATCTGTTTTTGGTGAATATACTTCAGGATTTGTTCAGGAGGGGGCAGAATTGATTTTTATCATCACCAACGATGGTTGGTGGAAAAATACACCTGGCTACCGGCAACATTTAGCTTATGCCAAACTATTGGCCATCGAATTGCGTCGAAGTATTGCCCGTTCAGGAAATACAGGAATTAGTTGCTTTATTAATCAGAAAGGGGAGATTCAGCAATCAACACAATGGTGGACAAAAACATCCATTACAGGAACGATCAATAGAAATTCGAAGGAGACATTTTATTCTCAAAATGGTGATTTTATTGCTCGAATATGTTTGTTTTTGCTGGTAATGTTTGGATTGTCTGTTCTGGTAGGATTTGTGACCGGGAAAAAATAGAAAAAAAAGAACCGCATTATACTGATTGAATAAAACCCCGAAGTACAGGATTTGAGTGCCAAAATGCTCTGACTTCCACCGGTAGTAATCTACTCATCCACCAGCTGGTGGACTACAAGGCCTGTCATCACATTCTAAAGCTTTCTCGGTTTAATGTAAATGTTGAGTTTACCAAGTACAGTGTAATAATGCGGTAGCTTTTTATCTTATTTCGTAGAACGATCATATTAATAGACCAAATTTACATCTCCCAATTCAAATAAACAAGCATTACAAGGCTTTCCTGGCCTTATGCTGCGCCCAATTGTTCATATTTGCTCCTAATTGCACCATTGTCAATTTGTTAGTGCTGTGATTAATTTTATTTTTATTTTTTAATACGTAACCATTTAGATTTAATATTCGATAATTACTGTTAATCAACAACTTAAAAAAAGAATGACGATTTTTATTTATTTTTTTAGGTTTTATTTTGGAAAAGATCAGAAACGATATATATTTGCACGCACATTCAGAAACGCACTGGTAACAGTGCAGAGACGTTCAAGTATAAGGTGGAAATTTGAAAGCAGATGAAAATGCAATAATTTAGTTTCACACCGCAAAGGAGAGGTGGGTGAGTGGCTGAAACCACCAGTTTGCTAAACTGACGTACGGGTAACTGTACCGGGGGTTCGAATCCCCCTCTCTCCGCACCGGTTAAAATATTTTCGGGGTATAGCACAGTCCGGTAGTGTACCTGGTTTGGGACCAGGGGGTCCTAGGTTCGAATCCTAGTGCCCCGACAACAAGGCAATCAGCCAACATCAAAAGCCTGCAAATCGTTTGATTTGCAGGCTTTTCTGTTTTTTATAAATCAGTTCGATTTAAACTATTTCAACAAAAATGAGAACCAAACGGTGAACCAGAATATTTTTTAAATTTGGTTCACTGGAAAGTCTGTAATCGACAGTTATTCTGTTGATTAATGCTATCAAAAGTATGGAGTTCGACGTTATTATTTGACCTTTTTTGGACCGTTTTTAACCTTTTCCGGTGAACTAAACGGGAACTTAGAACTTAAATGCTTTCATTTTTATGCAAATTGTATTAATGCTGATTGATGATGAGAACTACAAACACATTTGGAATACAGTTTGTTTTATATCTATTACAGAACGAATTCCTATCATTTGGACGATAAATATTTTTTGCGAAAGAATTTTATTAAAAACACGATTATCGGCAAATATTTCGATCTGTCAGCTCCTTGTTTCTCTACTAGTCACGATCACAAGGTGGCAAGAATTCTTGCCAACGAAAAACTTAAAACCTATATGGAAGCCGAATTGTTGGCCATTGAAAATAAGGATGTCCTTGCAATAAAGGGTTTGGATAATGACACTTATAATTGGACAGGTACCAGAACTTCTGCTGTTGAATTGGTGTATTCATTAATCGCATCAGGCTCTATCAACAATGGAAATACTGAAACAAAAAAGCTCATGGAATACTTTGGGAAGGTGTTTAATGTTGACCTACATGACTACGCCCGAATATATTACGATATTAAAAATCGGAAAATACCGTCGAAAGGTTTAAATTATCTCAAGTCCTCTCTTGATCTTAAAATCAATAAGGAGATCTGAAAAACCCAACCTGCACCGAGTTGGATTTTTGGTTGATATCGTCTGTTATTTAATTCATTATAATTCAAAAAGAACCAAAATAAACGAAAGCAAACTAAAATAAATTTACACCCAACTCGATACAGGTTGGGAATAAATCTGATAAAAATTATTGAAATTTGAATATTAATATTTTAAAAATTAGAAAGATGTCAGCACAAATTCTTACCACCGAAGACCTCATGGAGTTTAAAGCTGAATTCCTCGATGAGATTAAAAAACTATTTAAGGAGCTGGCCGGTCAACCGGTAAAAAAATGGCTCAAGTCCTACGAAGTCCGAAAAATATTGAACATTTCTCCGGGTACACTTCAAAACCTTCGATTAAACAAAACCCTTCCGTTCACAAAAATTGGAGGAGTGATTTATTACGAATATGCCGATATTCAGAAAATGTTAGAGTCGAATAAAGTACATGGCTACAGCGAACTGGCGATGAACCAGAAGAATTGGGAACCACGAAAGTAGACAATCGCACCAAATCCATTAAATGAATGTATACCGGTGAATTACATCAAACAACTTTTAGCCGTATTCGAGAAAATGGATGCCGATACAGCGATCACCCCGTTTCACCTCAGCCTTTACATGGCACTGTTCAGGCGATGGAACCTCAATTTTTTCAGGAATCCAATTGCGGTTTCCAGGGATGAGCTGATGAGGCATTCCAAAATTGGTTCGGTCAACACCTATACGAAATGTTTAAAGGAGCTCGACCGTATGGGATACCTCAAATATGAACCATCGTATAACCCGCACCGCGGAAGTGTCATTTACCTGTTCAGTTTTGATAATGGTAGTGAACAAGCAGTGAGACCTTTAATAAACAATACAAACCCTGAAAACATGGATAAGCAAGCAGCAAAATTTGATTTGCATTTTGAAAAACAAAAGAAAATGAAATCGGAGGAAAGTGGTGGTCAACAGTACCATCATGAAAAACCCAGCGAAGGATTTGGTCCTGATATCCCTCCATCACAACAACACGTCCGGATCTATTTCGATGAAAAAGGCTATTCTCCCGTTGAGGGCGAAAAGTTCTTCAATTACTTCCAGAGCAATGGCTGGCTGGTGGGAGGCCGTTCAAAAATGAAAGACTGGAAAGCCGCCGCCCGAAACTGGATGTTAAATTCACAACGATTCAACAACCATGGAAAGCATCAGCGCAACAATCAAAAAAATCCAAAGCCAGGCAAGCTTCAAACCCGGAGAGACAAGGATTATTCCGAGCCACTTTAGCTCTTTTGCTGCAGTCGATGCTGGCAACCTGCTTTTTGATTTCGGTAAATGTCTGGCTTTTATGGAGGAAAAGGGCAGGGAAGTGGTCGGCCAGAGTTTTAAAATCAGCAAGAGCGATCATGATTTGCTCTACAAACTGCTCGTTTATACCATTGGCGATCGGGAAAATTCAGAACGCCTGGGGCTATGCTTACAAAAAGGCATCATGCTCACCGGACCGGTGGGATGTGGCAAAACCAGCATCATGAAATTGCTTCGCTATTTTCAAGCTCAACAGGAAAGGTATATTTTAAAATCGTGTCGTGAGATCAGCTACGAATTCATCAGTAAGGGCTTTGATGTCATCAGCAAATACAGTACACACAATCTAGATCATCCTAAAACCTGGTGTTTCGATGACTTGGGTACGGAGCAAAACCTGAAATACTATGGCAATGAATGCAATGTTATGGCCGAAATCCTTTTAAACCGTTATGAGCTATTCATTGCTACTGGCACCGTAACCCATCTCACCACCAACCTTTCTGCCAGCGAAATCGAAACGTACTATGGAAATCGGGTTCGCTCAAGGATGAGACAGATGTTTAATTTGATTTTCTTTTCAAAAGACGCAAACGACAAACGCAAATAATTGGGATTTGATAAACGATTGTTGTTGAGCCTGCCTAGCTGCCGAGGTTCTCATGGGGCAGTTAATTTTATTAAATTTTGACTCAACTTCGCATAAAACATTTTCTTCTTTTTGTAAAATTAATCGCCATTTATTATTGTGTACACTGAATTTGGTGCTCCATGACAGATCTTAGCAATTAGCACCTGAAGGATTGCCAATATCTTCAGCAGAGGGCTTATTAGCCGGATTGTTTTTCGTATTAGCATTCTCTTGGACCAAAGAAAGAGTTACGCCACCAAAATCGCAAAAAAAAACAATTTAAAGGAAGATTTCAGAAATCTATTGAAAAATGCTCCCTGTTTCATTTTTTTGGGGACAGGAGTAATGAACATTATATTCAATATCATTCGCGATGGTGTTGCAATGAATTATTTCAAATATCACATCATTGATGAAACAGCGGTTTCTATCTCAAAAATGACATTTGCCATAGGTATATTGTATTTATTCTTTGGGCAGGCTGCTAATATTTTGGGAGTGGTTATGGCAAAACCATTTTCTGCAGCAATAGGGAAACGAAAAACTTTTATGTATGCCATGTTTGGAGCCGTATTTTTTAGTTCTCCCTTCTTCTTTTTAGGAAAAGGTGATGTGTTATTAATTTATATTTTAGAGTTATTTGTCAGTTTCTGCGCCGGTATCATTTTCCCGTTACTTTGGTCAATGTATGCCGATTCTTCCGATTGGTCGGAGTGGAAAACAGCACGACGGGCAACAGGCCTGGTGTTCTCAGCATCAAGTATGAACCAGAAATTAGGTTGGATACTTGGTGGGGCAGTTACGCTGTGGTTATTGGCAGCTTATGGCTTTATAGCTAATGTCGATCAAAATCCTGAAACCATTAAAGAAAAAAACTCAACAGTTCATATAAAAGCAATCCCTAACGATGGTTATGTGTTTGACAAATTTGTTGATATGGAAAGCAATAATCCAATAACCATTACGGTTCTGATAATACTTCCATTGTACCTGTATAAAATGCGCTTGCTGCGGCGAGCTATTTAATAATGGGAATTTTGATGATGGACTTACCGGTTGGTCTGATCCATATATCTTTGCTAAAACAACTGAGAATGCAGTCGCTTCATTTATTGATGGCGTTTACACTTTCGAAATAAAAAAGGTTGCAGCAGCTAATTGGCATCTTGGTTTTCAGCAATATGACTTGTCGATGACACAAAATAAGACTTATATGCTTACATTTGATATCTGGGCTGACAGCCCGGCTCAAGCAGGAATTCAATTGGCTAAAAACTACGGTGATAATGGAGGTTATCTTGAAAAATTCGATTTTGAAGTAACGAGTAACGCTAATACTTTTACTTATGATTTTGCTTTTACCCATGAAAGTGATAACAATTGCAGACTTTTCTTTTCGCTCAGAGATTTCAAAAGTGGAAAAGTTTATTTGGATAACATTAGTTTGATAGACCTTTCACAAACAAATGCGGTATCATCTATTTCGAATTCGAAAAAACAGGAGTTTAAAGTATTTCCTAATCCTGTTACTGATCAGATTAATTTTAATCTGTCACTAAAAAAAGACACTAAAACGGAGATAGAGTTATTGAGTATTGATGGCAGACTGATGAGCAGTTTATATCGTGGGATGCTTTTGCAAGGCCAGCACAATTTGAATTTTGGGATAAACAGAGATAAGTTTAAAAGTGGTTTGTATATTTTTAGGGTGAAATCTGAGGATTCGGTTCAGTCAGAGAAAATATTGATTCATTAAATTTCTCAATTGTAAAGAATATATCAAACATGGTGTAAAATTATTTTACATCGTGATTGATTTTTAATATCTATTGTTATTTTGATGAATATTTTATCCTGGTAGATTTAATGTAGAATAATTTAATCCTTTATAGCTCTCTTCACACATTAATAAAATCTTAATGAGAATGAAAAACCTAATTAGAACAAACCCAAAAGCCTTTCTTTTATCCATGCTGAGTACATTAATCTTATTCGCATGTACAAATGATAATATTAAGCAGGACGAATTTTACCGAGATTTAAATTTCAATTTAGGATGGAAATTTACAAATTCAGATATTAAGAATGCTGCTCAACCCGGTTTTGACGATTCGCAATGGAGAAGCATAGATTTACCACACGACATCAGCGTTGAAGATTTGCAGATACAGGATTCAATTCATATTGGACCTTTTTTTAAAGGGATAGAAAAAGGCATTGATGTGGGTTTTCTTAGTGGTGGAACTGCCTGGTACCGCAAAAGTTTTCAGCTTGAACCTGAGGATATTGGACAACAAGTCATTTTAAATTTTGATGGAGTGCAATCAGAAGCCATTGTTTTTGTTAATGGAAAGCAGCTTGCCGAACATAAATATGGCTACACGCCTTTCAACGTAAACATCACACCTTATTTGGTTGAGGCAGGCAATGTTAATGTTGTGGCAGTGAAGGTAACAAATCAGGAACAAAGCTCACGATGGTATACCGGCTTTGGAATTTACCGCAATGTTACGCTTTCGGTAATTGACCCTGTGCACATAGCCGATTGGGGTGTTGCTGTGACAACCGCACTTGTTGATGAAAATGAAGCTGTTGTAAAATTAGCGATACAAGTAGAAAATACAAATCAATCGGAAGAAACAGTTCAGGTAAAAACGGAAATAATTGCACCCGATAAAACAGTGCTGCAAATAATTGATCAGGAATTAATGGTAAAATCAGATGGGCAGACCAACTCAAACTTCGAATTAAGCATTGCAAACCCTGTTCTTTGGAATTTGGAATCACCAAATCTATATTCGGCCAAAGTTATGCTTATAAAGAATGGTCAGAAAAAGGATGAATATTTAGTGAATTTTGGAATTCGTACCATTGAATTTTCAGCGGAGAAAGGATTTTTACTGAATGGTAAACCAGTCCTTTTAAAGGGAGCTTGCATGCATCACGATAATGGTATTTTAGGTGCCGCAGCATTTAAAACTGCTGAATATCGACGAGTCGCGATAATGAAAAAGAATGGTTTTAATGCCATCAGAACCAGCCATAATCCACCTTCAA
>JBGUEP010000034.1:0-67418 GCA_041821245.1 Prolixibacteraceae bacterium | reverse complement strand
GATAGTTTTACATCTTCCATTTTTTCTAAAATCCACCCTAATTATGAATTGATCCCATTCTATTCGCATTATCCTGAGATATTAAACTTTTTTGACAATCGCAGTACGAATGCTTCTGCTGAATCTTTTAATGCTAAACTAAAAGCTTTTAGAGCAACTCTTAGAGGTGTGGTGGATATTGAATTCTTCCTTTTTAGAGTAGCCAAAATTTATGCGTAAATATAAAAACAACCCGAATTATGAACTGATCCATAAAAACTTATTCGTATTCTGAAATGGTGACTATTTAAAGTCCGGAGCCATATTATGTTTTTGAGGGTTATGAATAGCATAAAAAAACCGCGGGAACCACCCCGCGGTTAACCTTAACCAAACTAACAAAACCAAACCTTATGAACTTAATGTAACGTCTGATTTGAAGTACGTTACTGTAGAACCTGTAACAGAACTTCGATTTTATAACAAGTAAATATTTTAAAAGTTCATTTTGTTGGAATAAATTAATTTGTATGTTCGGCTGGATGTTAGAAGGGCGAATAAGTAGATATGACTTTTTTGTTTAAAAGTTGTGTCGCGTAGGTTTAGAAGGTCATGGCATTTGTATTGCAGGCAAAAATTAGTATAGAATCCTTTAGCTCCAAGCATAAAAAGTTCCCGAATATTTACAAAAAAAAAAAGAGGGCTAATCGCCCTCTTTTTTTTTTGTAAATATTTTAGGTGACCTAATTTGTCACTGAACTGTAGAATTATGCCGGTAATATTCGAACCATAAAAACACCTTCAATTGATTTAATTTTTTCAACTATTTCAGGTTCTACTTCTTTACGGTAAACATCAATGATATTGTAGGCAATCTCATCCCGATTACGGTTGAGCATATTCGCAATATTTACCCCTGCATTGGCCAGTGTTGTTGTAATTTGACCAACCATATTTGGAATGTTTTTGTTGCCAATTAGTATGCGTGCTCCGCCAGAGCTGCGATCCATTTCTGCCTGAGGAAAGTTAACGGAATTGATGATGTTCCCGTTTTCAATGTATTCCATTAATTGCTCAACAGCCATAACTGCACAGTTTGTTTCTGATTCAACGGTTGAGGCACCCAGGTGAGGAATTGAAATACAATTTTTCATTGCAATTGTTTCGGCATCGGGGAAATCTGTAATGTATTTGGCCACCTTACCACTTTCCAATGCAACCTTCATATCGGCATTGTTGATCAAGCCGCCTCTGGCAAAATTCAAGACAACCACTCCGTCTTTCATCATACTAATTCGTTCAGTATTGATGTAGCCTTTTGTTTCTCCGGTTTGCGGGATATTGATGGTTACATAATCGGCTTGTGATAACAAGGATTCAATGCTTGAAGTAATTTCAACATTACGGCTTAAACGTAAGGCCGCTTTTACTGACATGTAGGGATCGAATCCAATAACACGCATACCTAAAGCCTGGCAACCGTTGGCAACCAAAACACCAATTGCACCTAGACCAATCACTGCAAGTGTTTTATTTTTGATTTCGTTACCTCCAAAATTGGCTTTCCCTTTCTCTACTAAAGCAGGGATTTCGTCACCTTTGTCTTTTAAGGTTTTACACCATTCGATTGAACCTGAAATATCACGAGAAGAGAGCATTAATCCGGCAATAACCAGCTCCTTAACTCCATTGGCATTTGCTCCTGGAGTGTTGAAAACAACGATTCCTTTCTCAGTGCAAACATCAATTGGGATGTTATTAACACCGGCACCAGCTCTGGCCACCGCCTTTAATGAGGATGGCAATTCCATATCGTGCATTTTAAAACTACGCAAGATAATTGCATCGGGATTTGTGATCTCACTGTTGATTTCGTAGTGGTCAGCAGGGAATAATTTTAATCCTTCCTGGTCAATTTGATTGAGGTTTTGGATTTTGTACATGCTGTTTTATTTTGATTGTAATTGTTATATTAATGAGATGACAAATATCACAATTTTAACTCAGAATGGAATTGTATTTTTTTGAAAATAATCAAAATAATGCTCAACTTATTGTTCATCGTATCAATTAATGGCCTGTCTCTATTTAGAGAAGTGTGCGCAGATAACTTATTCTTCCCAAAGCATTGTTTGCTTGAATCTATTTTATTATTCACTATTGGTGGAGGTTGTGTTTTTAAGTGTTTGAATTTCAATTCAAAGTCTCTTGCTTTTGTTTTTACAGAAGATAAATTACAAAATAGTAAACTCCACTCGGCGATTCATCTGTTGACCTTCTTCGGTAGAATTGGTGGAAATTGGCTGTGTTTCGCCATAGCCTTGAGAAGTGATACGGTATTGTTCAATGCCATTATCAATCAGATATTGTCGCACTTCTTTGGCGCGATCATCGGACAATTCAAGGTTGTACAGGTCAGAACCTTTGTCATCGGTATGTCCGGCAATGGCAATTTCAATTTTCGGATTTTCTTTAAGTACGTTAACCAGACGATTTAACTCTGAAAACGATTGAGGTTGCAAAGCTGCTTTATCAAATTCAAAGAAAATATTGTTCAATCTAATGGCTAGCCCTCGTTCGATAGGTACAAGATAAAGGTTAACTTGTTTTTCTTCAAAGGCTTCCAAATCACTTAAATCAATGTTTTGCGATACCGCATAAAACCCTTCGGATACCGCTCTGAAACCATACGATTCACCTTTGGGTAAAACCAGTTTATAGCCATTGTCGGTAGTGGCATTGGCATGTCCTTCGTCAACACCTGTTTTTAAATTTTCATAACGAATTTCGGCGTTAATCAGTTGATTGGTTTTTTCGTTAAAGGCATATCCACTGACCAGTACTACCGGGTCAGGTTTGGCCGATTCTACCGTTTCTATTTTAAAAATGTCTTCCAGTCCATACGAAATGTCTTTTTTGGAGGATACCATATAGGCATAATCACCTTTTGCCGAGGTACAATAATAAGCGTCCCAACCTTTGGTGTTAATTTCGGGACCCAAATTTTTGGGAATGGACCAGTTTTCCCAAGTGTCATCGAGCCGTTTTGAAACAAAAATATCAGAACTACCATAGCCTTTATGTCCATAACTGGAAAAATACAGGGTTTTACCATCAGATGCTAAAAATGGCGCAAAATCGGATGCAAAACTGTTGACGACATGCCCCATATTGATTGGTTCGCTCCATCGTCCAGGCTTTTTAAGGAAACATACAAAAAGATCCAGATCGCCAAAGGAATTTTCATTTTCAGCGCAAATGATTAGTTTAGTGCCATCGGCAGTCAAAAAGAAGCTTCCGTAAGCGTCTTTATTTTCATAATTTTGAATGGTTTGTTTTTTTGGTACTTGCCACTGGCCATCTTCCAGGGTTGAAATTGAAATTCCTGATTTGTCGGGACTACCATCGCGTTTATAGGTATTGCCCAGTAATAAAGTATTGCCATCGGGCGTAACTGATACTACAAAGTTATTGCCATTGTTGTTTAAAGGAAAGCCTGGGTGTTGTAACTCTTTCCATTCATTATTCTCATCCAGGCTGGTTAACCAAATGTCATCAGTTTCCACGCCATTGATGTTGTCGGGATGTGTTCTGGTCAAGTAAAGAATTTTACCATCCGGAGTAATTACAGGACCGCGTTCAGAATACGCCGAATTAACCTTTGGTCCTAAATTTTGCAATTGGTTACCGGTTACCGGATCGTCTACCAGGTAAAGGGTTTGTTTTATGGTGCTCACCTTAACATAGTCGACTTTAATGTCTGCGTTTCCATTAATTACAAAACCCAATTCGGTACCCACCAAGGGGTAGTTGTCGCTGGTATAGACCCGCTTATTGTTGATGTAATATTTTGTGACCCGGCTCTGTTTTTTAATGGTCAAAATATTCGAAATGCCTTTTTTCTTAATTTTACCACTTCTGTTCCAGTTTTTTATAAGAACTCGCCTGTTGTTTATTTTTCCTTCAATGTGGAATTTTTTTTTCGAAGTGATGATAAAATTCAATTGATCAGTGTCGATGTAATTGCCCCAAACCAAACCGTAACTTGTCCATTTATCACCTTCTGTTTGAGTGAGTTTTGCTTCGATGGTATAATTGTAATTGGGATCAATAATGAAAGTACCGAAGTATTCGTTTTTTGCTTCTTGATTGTGAATGTAATACACGCTGTCTTTAATTATTGAAGTGTTTTCTCCTTCAGTATTAATTAGCCAGCCCGACGAATTATTGTGAAATTTGTCGTTAATGGTCTCAAAAATCTGTGCCTGTGAAGTACAGATAAATAGTTGAAAAAAAAGAAATACCCCTATGCGCTTCATACCCGATGCTTACCCAATCAAATTATTGGGAATGTAAGAAATTCTCAAAAATTTACCAAAAGAATTTGCACTGAAATGGAAGCGGTAATTTTACGCATCGCTTTATACCTTTCTTTTCTGGAAATAATATTATCTTCAAAACAAAAAAATATGGTACGAATAGCATCTCTTCTGTTAGTGCTTGCCTTGGTGGTTTCATGTGCATCGAAGAAAACAGTACAAAGTGAGTGGATTCAATTGTTTAACGGACAAAATTTGGATGGTTGGAAAGTGAAGTTTGCAGGAAATGTGGTAGGCGAAAACTATAAAAATACCTTTCGTGTTGAAAATGGAAATTTGGTAGTGAGTTACGATGAATATGAAAACTTCAATGACAAGTTTGGACATTTAATTAGTGATAAAGTGTATTCACATTATAAATTACGTGTGGAATATCGTTTTGTGGGAAATCAGGTGAATGGAGGAGCAGCCTGGGCTTACCGTAACAATGGTTTGATGCTGCACAGCCAGTCGGCTGAAAGTATGGAGCCGGGCCAGGATTTTCCAACCAGTATTGAAGTGCAATTATTGGGGGGAATTGGTGATGACGATCGGACAAACCTTAACGTTTGTACTCCCGGAACCATCATTGATATCAATGGCAAACCATTGTTGTCACATTGTTACAATTCTTCATCGAAGGTGATTAATGGGGAAGACTGGACCACTGTTGAAATTGAAGTTTATGGTGATTCAATTTTCAAACATTTGTTTAATGGAGAACTTGTATTGGAATATACTCATCCACGTTTGGATCCTGATTCACCCGATTATCAAAAATTACTTTCGCCTGAAACAGGAGATCGCTTAACGAAAGGACACATTGCGATTCAGGCGGAGAGCCATAGAACTGAGTTTCGTAAAATTGAATTGCTCAATTTGTCGGATGATTGTGAGGACTAATATCGGTATTTCTCCAAAGGGATTTCGGCTCAGTTCCTTGTTTTATTTGGCTAATTCGTCTTGTTTTAATGCCAGCCTGTTATGAAATAAATATCGTAAAGCATAAATCAGTGAAATAATTAGAAATGATATTTCACTGGCTTGTGGCCATATGTGCATTGCAAACGAAACCGTAACGATGATGGTAAATGAAATCATAGCCAGTTTTTTTCTCCATTTTTTCTTCAAAAATAAAGAGCTGAGAAAAACGGTTTGAGCCGGGAATAACCACAAGGAATTCAAATTTTGATTGGTGGCAGAATGATCGGTTCCAACCCACATGAAAAACAGAAATAAACCGGCTAGAACACCTATCCCATTTAAGACAATATCGAGCCATTTGTAATAGCGCCCCGAATGCAGTTCATAGAAAGTCATTAGGCCAATAATCAAAAATAAACCACTAAAAAATAAGGCGGGATCGTGTAGTAAATTGTATTCAAAAATCAATTTCGATTTTAAAAATTGCTGTTCTTTTTCCATCAATGGATATTTATCGTCACCTTTTATGATCAGTGCTGCAGCAAATTCCTCTTGCATCAGTTCAGGCATATACATGTAGTCATTGGGGCTTGCGATCTTATCGGATGTCAGACCCAGTATCAAATTGATGCCAAATTTGGTCCATGGAGTATATTTCAGGTACGGGAATAAAATCTCTCTGAACGAAATGTTTTTATCAGGCGTATTAAAGTCGACTTCCCCATCAACGGCCTTCACCACCAAATCACGTATTCTGGTTGCACAATTGTCGTAAAAAAAATCGTACTTGTAGAATCTATTTTCCGGCAGGAGATTGGTTTCCACCAAATCGAGAAGCTTTTGTCGTTCAGTTAAATTCAGCTTGAGTGTTTGACCAGTTACGCCAATTTTACGGTATTCATATTCTGAAATGAAACGACGGGCAGTTGTTACCGTTAGCATGTAATCCAATTTGCCACGAACAAATTTCGAATAGAAGTTGGGAGTATTAAAATCAAAAGTTCCGTAGTTGTACAATCGATCAAGTCCCAGGGAGGGGTCGCTAATCCAAAGTGCACTGTGGCCAAATCCTGCATACAGTTCATCACCTGGGGTGCAGGTAAATAAAATGACCTTCGATTGATCGCTAAGTACGGGCAATTCAGCTTTAACCGTAAATGAAACCAAGAGTAGTAAAATGAAGATTAGCCGATTTGCTTGCATTGTTTTCTGTTTTTAGATCACGAATATAGAAAAAAGAGTGATTGCCCTTCAGCAACCACTCTTATTTTTTGCAATTTCTATTGATTTTTAACCTTATAGGTCAAGCAATTTTTCTTCAGGTGTAGCTCCATTGAACAACATGCGTCCAGGCGCTTCGATGAGTTCTTTTATCATTTTTAAAAAACCCACAGAATCTTTGCCGTCGATGATTCGATGATCGTAGGATACAGCAATATACATCATTGGGCGTATGACTACCTGTCCATTTAATGCTACCGGGCGATCAACAATGTTGTGCATTCCCAAAATAGCCGATTGTGGAGGGTTAATGATTGGGGTTGATAATAGTGAGCCAAATACGCCACCGTTGGTGATGGAAAAAGTTCCTCCCGATAATTCTTCCATGGTGATTCTTCGATCGCGAGCTTTTTGTGCCAATCCTTTGATGTCCAATTCAATTTGCAGAATGCTTTTTGATTCGGCATTTCGAACAACGGGAACCATTAAGCCCTTTGGTGTTTGAACAGCAATACCAACATCCACATAGGAATGGGATACGATCTCATCGTCTTCGATGCGGGAATTTACCGCAGGAAAATGCATGGCGGCAATGCTCACCGCTTTCGTAAAGAATCCCATGAATCCTACTTTAAATCCATGTTTTTCAATGAATTTGTTTTGCAGTTTTTGGCGTAATTCCATCACACTACTCATGTCTACTTCGTTGAAAGTAGTGAGCATTGCAGTTTCATTTTTAACATTAACCAATCGTTCGCTTAGTCGGCGACGAAGCATGGTCATTTTGGTATGTTCTTCGTCTCGTGAAAAAGTACCTGTAAAAACTGGCGCTGCAGGTTCAACCAGGGATGTTGATCCTAAAACTGAGGCAACTTCTTGTTTTGAAATTCGTTTTAAACCTGCAATTATATCATCAACATTTAACTTGTTTTCTTTCATCATTTCGGCAGCCACCGGTGTCACTTTTATTTGACTGTTTTCCGTTTTGCCTGATGATATGTCTTCTGAAACAATGGGTTTAGGCTCTTTTTTGGCTTGGGTTTCTATGCTTTTTTCTTCAACTTTGGCACTGGTTTTCTTTACCCCTTTTGCATCGGTATCTAAAGTATAGGCAATGCTTCCAACAGCAACCGTTTGACCAACTTCTGCTTTAATACTAATGACTCCGTTTTCTTCAGCCACCAATAGCAGCGTTGCTTTATCAGATTCAACTTCGGCCAACTCATCGTTCTTTTCAACGTAAGCGCCATCTTCGACCATCCAACTGGCAATTTCTACTTCGGATATTGATTCTCCCGGGGTTGGTACTTTAAATTCTTTAATCATAATGGATTATTGAAAATGGGTTATTGTTTAAATACGGTATCGACAATTAATTGCAACCGGATGTTGTGTTGTTCCATTAAACCACCTGCAGGACTTGCACTTTCTTTTCGTGCTGCAGGTTCAAAATTGAATTTAGGATAACTGCGTGAAACGTATGGCCAGGCACCCATATTTATTGGTTCATCCTGAGCCCACACAAATCGGCTTGCTTTGTGGTATTTTGCAATCAATTCTTCTACCTTTTTTTCAGGAAAAGGATAGAGTTGTTCCACTCTGATGATTGCATAATTTGAATGATTGTCATTTATTTTTATATCATTCAAATGATAATAAATTTTTCCGGTGGTAAAAACTAAGGTCGTCACCTCTTCCGGCTTAGCATTGGTATCATCGATAACCGGCATAAATTCACCATTCGCGAGGTCATCAAAAGTACTGTTGACCTGTGGATGACGAAGTAAACTCTTTGGAGTGAAAATAATTAATGGCAAACGATATTGCCATAGCATTTGTCGGCGTAAGGCATGGAATAAATTGGCCGGAGTGGTGAGGTTCATCAATTGGATGTTGTTGTTGGTGGCCTGTGCAATGAAACGCTCAATACGCGCACTGGAGTGTTCTGGTCCCTGACCTTCGTATCCATGTGGCAAATAGAGCACCAGTCCATTGTGTAATCCCCACTTTTCCAACGCCGATGTGATGTACTGATCAGTAATAACCTGAGCGACATTGTTAAAATCTCCAAATTGACCTTCCCAAATGGTTAATACACTTGGCATGGCCAGGGCATAACCGTATTCGAAACCTAAAACACCGTATTCCGACAATGGTGAATTGAATACATGAATGTGTTTTTGACCCGGGTGCAAATTATTAAGCGGGAAATATTTTTCACCGGTTTCCACTTCAACATAAGCGGCATGTCGATGCGCAAACGTGCCCCTTTGTGAATCTTGCCCGCTTAATCGTACAGGGTGTCCATCCTGGGTTAAACTGGCATAAGCCAGTAATTCACACATGGCCCAATCCAGTTTATTATCGATCACCATTTGTTTGCGATCTTCTACAATCTTTAAAGCTTTGCGATAAAATTTTTTATCGGCAGGCATATCGAGCATTAATTTGGCAACATCCTTTAGTTTTTGCTCAGGTACACTTGTCTTAACCGGTTCAAACAAATTGGCTTTAGCCGGATTCTTAAAGTTTTTGTATTCTTCAACCAGAAAATTATGAATGTTGACTTTAGACGTTTTACGGGCTTCGGTTAATTTAAGATCCAGTAAATCATCAAATTTGAGAATTCTATCATTCACTTCTTCCTGAGTGAGTATATTTTTATCGATTAGTTTTTGTGCATAAATATCCCTTGGATTTGGGTGATTTTCAATCACTTTGTACAATAATGGCTGGGTGAAACGTGGTTCGTCGCCTTCGTTATGTCCATATTTTCGGTACGATAGGATATCGATAAACACATCACTTTTATACCGTTGCCTGAATTCCATTGCTAATTTAACTGTATAGATAATCGCTTCAACATCATCGCCATTGATATGAAAAACGGGAGAGCGGGTTACTTTAGCCACGTCGGTACAATAGGTACTGCTACGCGCTTCAAGGTAATTGGTGGTAAAGCCAATTTGGTTATTGAATACCAAATGAATGCTTCCGCCTGTGTGATATCCGGTGAGGTTAGCCATTTGAACCACTTCGTAAACAACTCCTTGTCCGGCAATTGCTGCATCGCCGTGTATGATGATCGGAGCGAGTTTGCTTACGTCACCATTGTATTTTGAGTCAATGCGAGAACGCGACATACCTTCTGCTATAGGGGTAACCGCCTCCAGGTGCGATGGGTTTGGAAGAAGGCTTAATCGTACCTTTTTGTTTGAATCGGTTTCAATTTGATTTTCAAAACCCAAATGATATTTAACATCGCCTAAGGAAATGTCACCTTCGTATTCTTTTCCGGCAAATTCCTTAAAAATATATTCATAGGGCTTTTGGAGGATATTGGCGAGAATATTTAATCGTCCCCGATGAGGCATGCCAATGACAAATTCTTCAATCCCCAATTCGGCTCCTTTTTCAATGATGGCATCCAGTGCGGGAATAGCTCCTTCTGTTCCTTCTAAAGAAAAACGTTTTTGTCCAACAAATTTTTTGTGAATAAAACTTTCGAAGCCAACAGCTTGCTTTAAATGGTCGAAAATATGTTTGCGTTGTTCTCCTGTAAATTCCTGCCGATTTCTGGTGGTTTCCATTTTCTTTTGTAACCAGGCAACAATTTCAGGATCTCGCATGTATAAATACTCCACACCAATTGATTCACAATAGGTGTCCTGTAAATGATTTACGATTTGTTGCAAGGTCGAAGGTCCGAGACCTATTTCAGAACCAGCCTCAAAAATGGTATTCAAATCTGATTTGTCAAATCCGAAATTTTCAATATCCAGCGTTGGTGAATATTTACGACGAGTCCGAACCGGGTTGGTTCTTGTAAATAAATGCCCCCTTTGACGATAGCCTTGAATCAAACTTAATAGCTTAAATTCCTTGTCAAGTTCAATTTGATTTTTTGCTACTATTGGTTTCGCTGAAAAATTTTGAGCAGCCAAATCAAATCCGAGGAAGAAGTTTTTCCAACTTTCGTCAACTGATTCTGGGTTTTTTAAATACTGTTGATACAACTCTTCAACAGAAGCAATATCAAGATTGCCTAGTGGTGAATGGTTCTGCATATAGCTACTATTACCGCGGTTTTGTGTTAGTTAATTTTTAAATTATTAAGACAGTTGACTGTCCAATTTGTTTAAAATATTAACAATAAACTTTACGAATTGATTAGCTAAAATACAAGTTGTTTTGCACTTTCACCGGAAATGATTCACTTTTTAATCTGAAAGATGTTGTTCGTTGGTAATTGATCCTGTTTGTAGTTGAAGTTCCATGGCTATTTCAAACATGGATTCCAGGTCTTTAGCCACATTGTTTGAAATTTCTCTGCCAATTATGAATTCGCTGGATGCTATTCCAATTTTTGATGAAACTTCATCAAACAGGTCGTGCATTTTTTCGGCATATGGTTTGATTTTCCCAACCTCATCAAAAGTATGATCGGCAAGTAGTTTTACTTCATGAGCCACAACCGCAAATCCATTTCCTGCTTCTCCTGCTCTGGCTGCTTCAATGGCTGCATTGAGCGATAAAATACTTGTTTGGAATGAAATGCTATTGATTGCATCGGCAATTGTACTAAAATCATTAATCAGACTTTTTTGTAAATTGAAGGCATTGCTCAGTGTACTAAAATCGAATTCCAGTGACTTAAAAAGTTCGACCATTCGATTGATGGTTTTTGAATGTTGTTCAATCTTTGTGAGTGTTATCGATACTTTTGACGCGATTTCCAATAGCGATTTATAATTGTAATAATGACAATTCTCAATCCGGTTAAGTCCGTTAAAAATAGCTGTTGCCATGTCTTCGCATTTTCCATAGCCGCATGATGAACAGTTGAAAATATCTTCTTCGCCATATTTTTTCATGCTTAAATAAATGCTGTTCAGGTCCTCATTGTTAGGAATTAGAATGTTATTTTGAGCGGATCGATCAAGATATGTTCGACCATAAAGATCAGCATCCCAAAATTGTTCGATATTTTTTTTCAGTAGTTTTAGGCCTTTTTTCGATTTGATGTTATTGCCAGTAATTTGATAATACTTTTGAACATCCTCTTTGCGTTTTTCGATCAGGTGTTCAATTTCATCGTATGATTTGTCCCTATTGAGTGTTCCTGGTCCTCCATTGCAACCTTTGTCACAGTTTAGGCAATCGACCAATAAAGGCGCAATCCCTTTTTCAAGTGCAGCAGGTAAACTTTTTAAATAATCGTATATAATATCTTTACCTTCAATTTTTCTGCTATGATTAACTATTTCAGGCATTTCACGTTCAACTGTTCGGAGCAAACCTCCTGGTGTGGAAAACAATACCGCTCGTTCCGCTGGGGAGTGATCAAATAAGATGGCTTGATAGCGGTTCAGATTTATTTCCTTTTCGTGAATATGCTTGTGCAGCGATTTTATGGTTACATTAAAATCGCCAAGTCCAATAGAGTCGAATTCACGGCGTTTAGCAATACAAGGGGAAATTACCACGATTTTATGTTGGCTATATTCAGGGTAATAATTTCGTATCATTTTCATTGTATGCGCCATAGGACTATCGGCCGGTGCCAAATAGGGGAGCAGTTCAGGTTGATAGATTTCAAGATAATTTACAATAACAGGGCAGGGCTGCGAAATGACCATCTTGGGGGCATTGGTTTTGATGTGTTCAAGATAGGTTTTAACAGTCAATTCTGCTCCAAAACTTACATCAAAAAGGGCAGAAACGCCAATAGACTTCAACCAGCCATTTAAATTTAGATAATTGTCGGGGAAGCTTGCAGCAATGGCTGGTGCAACAATAGCAACCAGTTTTTCCTTCTTTTTTATGGCTGCCATAAATTCTTCGAAATTATCAATAATTGATCGCGCTTCGTGCGTGCAGGCATCGACGCAACTGCTACAACCAATACACATTTCAGTGTTGATTTTCATGTAGTCACCACTTCCGTCGTTGCAGAATTTTACTGGGCATACTGTAATACAAGCGTGACAGTTAACACATTTATCCTGATCGATAGCGATTAAGGGAGTGTTCATAAAATTGGTTTTGTTCTGTTGGTTAATGCTTATGTAAATTAGGCATAAAACCTGTTATAGTCAAGCGACTTAACGTTGTCGAGAGAGAAAAAATATTTTGATATATATGGCTTAGTTCAGGACAAAAAACTTGTGTCCATAATCGAATTATTTTTGGAAGTGTCTCAATTACACTTACATGGAAGTTTTTAATCAATTTTTAATCACAAAAAAAGGAGAAAACTAACCTGCTTCAGGGTTTTCTCCTTTTTTGTAATTTATACTGCTTCTTAATAATTTTCTTCTTTAATTTCAAAATAGGACTGTGGATGTTGACAGGCAGGACACATGTTTGGTGCTACTGTACCTTCGTGGATAAATCCACAATTTCTACATTTCCAGATTACTTTGCCTTCGCGCTTAAATATTTTGCCTGCTTCCAGGTTGTCGTAAAGTTTGCGGTAACGGTCTTCATGGGCTTTTTCTACCTTCGCAATCATTTTAAAGGCCATAGCTACTTCTTTAAATCCTTCTTCTTCAGCAATTTTTGCAAATTCAGGATATAGTTCGGTCCATTCTTCATTTTCACCGTCGGCAGCGGCCTTAAGATTATCTAAAGTTGTACCAATGATTCCAGCAGGATACATGGCTGTTATTTCTACCATTCCGCCTTCTAAAAATTTAAAGAAACGTTTGGCATGTTCCATTTCGTTCAGCGCTGTTTCTTCAAATAAAGCTGAAATTTGCTCCAGACCTTCTTTCTTGGCTACTTTTGCAAAATAATTATACCTGTTGCGTGCTTGTGATTCACCTGCAAAGGCTTTCAGTAAATTCTGTTCGGTTTTTGATCCCTTTATACTATTCATGATGTTTAATTTTGGTTTTGAATAAAAGTACAAAATAAACGATGAATTTAATGGTGGTTCAACTAATTTAAAAAGAATCAAAGTAGCTGATTACTTAAATTTATTGTTTAGTTTTCTTTTTCCTTGATGCCCATGGTTGCTTTGATTCCTGAGTAGATGGAACGCCAACAATAGCCAACCACCGAACGTTGCTTGTCGCGATGATTTACAAATTTGGCCGGCAATAGGATTCTTCCTGGTTTTGGATTGTCAGTTTTTAATGCGATAGAATTGACCAGAAAGCTGATAAATTTTCCTTCCTTTAATTCGCCATCGCGAGCACTTAAAACCGAGATTTTTAAATCGTTGTATGCAAAACGAATATTGCCAATTGATGAATCTTCATTGGCCTCGAAGTAAACTTCCATTTTATGATTTATGCCTTCCTTAATGGAAAGTTTTAAACCTGGTTCGGCAATGGGGTTCAGGGTACTCAGTGGCATTTTACCACAAATGGCCTTACAGGTAAATTCATTGCCGAACGAAGGTATATTCATGTCGAGTTCGACTGTTACATCGGCAACATCCATTAATTTACCTTGTATTTTAGCCGTCATATTGGGCCGAATGGCTAAGTTCTTTCGCACATTGGTGACGTTTTTTATTTCTGCGCTGGCATTGGTTACAAATACCATGCTGTTGTGGAAGGTTCCTGGCTCTCGTTCGGTAAATTGAAAATGCTGAATAGTGAGGTTTGTTTTTGCAATAAACAATCCGTTTGATAAGTCACGTAGTGCTTCCTGGGGTAATTTTGTTTTAAGGTTGGGCGTTAGAGGGTAATTTTTATCTCTATGGATTTTAACCTTGGTGAAATTTCCAGTTAGTTCATTGGCAAAAATATTTTTCTGTTCAATGAATTCACGAACATCGAGACCATTTCCGAAAAAATCAGCATTGTCAATACTGAAATAATCGGCCTGGTAAACTTTTTTCCGTGCGAACTCTTTGGCTGTTAGCAAAGGTTGTAATGAAATGCCTTTCAAGTTAAATTCACCGTTTGTATTCAGGTCTATTTGTTTAATCTTGTATTCGAAATATTTATTCTTTGTTTTTCCGGAAAGATCGTTTATTTTAAATTCAACCTGGTCAGAGTTGAGTAGTTTTCCAACTTGAGAGTTGGCTTCATCGATCACAAAATTATGTGCCAATAACGATAACTTATTAAGGGCCATTGGCTGGTTCTTTTTAAGTTCGATATTGCCCTCTTCCATGTGAATAGTATTGATGTGGAGTGACTCTGAAAACGACTGAATACTCGGAAATAAGTCAAGCTGGTAAGGTGAGAATTTGGATTTCTTTTCAATTCGGCTATCCGTAATTAGTAAATTCGGCTGCTTCAATTCCATATTGTCGATTTGAATGTTTTTTGTTTTTAGAAAATCGCGAATATTGAATTTACTTAATTGAATTTCAGGTATTTTAAAGTCTATGAAAAGCTTTTTGTCACTACGTGAAATGGTATTTAATGGCTCAAATGTTATGTTTTTTAAGGTGAAATTTTGATCACTCAGGCGGTAGTTTGCTTGTTCAATGCGTAATGAATGTTCCTGGTCGGGCAAATTAACCAACAAGGTATTACAGTTGAATTGAAAATCGGAATAGGAGGTTTCAAAATGTTGCTCCCTGTGGACAATGTTAAAATTGGTCAATTCAAAGTTCACATTGGCCGTTGCAAAAGTGCTGCTTTTAAAATCTTCATAGTTTGCAAATTCAAATTTTCCCTGATTAATTTTAAATCGTTGTACCGTTACTGATTTTAAGTCCTTTAATATAATTAGCGTTTCATCGTTTTTATCCTCATTGGCAAGAGCTGCCTTTTTTTGAAATAGAAATTTTATTTCAGGCCGATTAAGAATAACATCGGTCACCGGAAGTTGTCCTTTATTAAATAGCGTAAAAATATCTGCGTTTGTAATTTGCATGTCAGGAATATTTGCAAAAACAGAAATGGGTAAATGCTGGAATTTGTCGGACAAAATATCAGGGTAAAGTTTGGCATTTTTGACATAAACCCTTTTTTCACTTGAGAGGATACCAATTTCTTTGGCATCAACTTTATGCACTCCATCGGCCAACGTAAAGCTATGATTTTTCAAAATAAGATCAATATCGTCGGAGAAAAAGAGTTTGTTGGATTTGTCTGATGAATTGGCATCCAATTCAAAATTTTTCATTTTTATTGAAAATAAATTCGATAAATCAAAATCAGGTGCGTTTTCCTTATGTTGTACCATATTTAAAACGCCATCCTCCATATTTAGGGTACGAATGTTAATGCTAAATAAAAAATCAGAAACCATTGCATATAAAGCATTTTGGTAGGGAGTTTTAGCTACATTATCCGTTTTCCATTCTCCAAACTTTTCAATATTAAAGGTTGGTTTTTCAATGTCAATGGATTGTATATAAAGCATTTTGTCGAAAAAAGCCCGATGTAGGTTAGCTCCATTCAATTGAATATGAGGAAAATGAATGTTGAAGAATTCGTTTTTATTTTCAAAATAGTTCTTGTTATCACCATTTACTACCTTGATGGGCATAATTTTTAAATCAATAATTTCAGCACTCTTTTCAATGCTCGACAGAAAAACTGATTGGCTGGATAAACGGTGGGTTTCATCGGCGAGTTGTAATTGCAAATGTTCCAAATTTATTTTAAAATTTTCGGCGAAAAATATTTTATCCGATTGAGCAAAAGTGGTGCTGTCAATCGACAAGTTGGTGAGTTTAAAATTAAAATCGGTTCTGAAATACCCTTCTTTTTTATCTAAATTTCTATAGTTATAACTAATATTCCCATCGGTAATGGTTGTACTATCTACATAAATACCGGTAAGATAGTCGCTTATTTTGTCCAGGATAATGCTCTTGTCCTTCACCCTTTTTTTTATGGAGCGTTTGTGTTTATAATCAATTTGGACTTCTGGATTTTTGATTAACAATTCACCCATTGGTAATATTTGATAATGATAGAATTGGGTAAAATCAACACGTTTGCAGATAAGCCCTTTGCTGTTCATGTGGATAATGGTATTCAGGTTTTTCGCATTTTCGTTGATGGGTTCAAAAACAAATTGTCCTGTCGAAATTTCGTGGACGCGAGAGTCAACTTTCAAATCATGAATAACTAATTCATGCACTTTGTCGTTATGTATTAGCGTAAAACGATTCAGCTTGAAATTTAGATCTTTGGCTGAAAGAATTCTATCTTTTACCTGAAAGGATGTTGGATCAATGAGGAAATCAAAAAAGTTAACAAACATATTTTCGAAATGCTGAGCAACGATATCAGAATTTGAAGGGGTAAATTTGATGTCGGCATTTATGAAACTGAAATGTTTTACTTTAATCCATTGCATGCTGTTACCAGTTAACTCATAGAAATTAATCTCGTTAATTGGCGTGCCTTTTTTAACTTTTGAACCGAATTTTATCTGAATTTCAGGGTCAATAAATTCCATGGTTTGAATCGAAAGGGTATCGAACTTATTTATTTCTGAAATTTTTTCAACCAGCATTTTAATTTCCGGCACAACAATGTGATACCTGTTTTCAGCACTGTTTAAGGTATCCGAAACCGGTGTTAATTTGACTTGTAGTGCGGTAATGGTTGAATGTAATAATGAAAGTTGTATTTCTTTTACTTCTATTTTGTGAAGCTGGTCCGGAAGTTTTTCATTCAAATTATTTACGGTCAACGACAAATCGGAAACATCGAAAGGATAAGGTGTATCGGTAAATTTTCGTCCGCCAAGCTTAAAATGGGTGGCTACTAAATTGATCTGAGGAAGTTCCGTTGAAGTATTAAATAAGGTATCGATACTTAGTTGTGCATTTAATATTGATAAAGTATCAAAAAAGATTTCAGCAAATACCGGAAGGTGCAATTGTTCATCCTGTTTTAGCTGGTATTTAGAAAGAAATTGCAGATTCATTTTTTCGTTTTGACCAAACTCAAATTCAGGTTGTTCTACCTTAAACGATTCTGCAACAAATCGCCTGTCCTTAATTAAAGGCCAAATCCTTATTTGTGAGATCTTTAGTAGTGGTGTTTTGAAATAAAAATTTGCTTTTAAAGAATCTTTAGGTTTTGTTGGATTGGTTTCAAGTAAAACATTATTAATTGTGATGTCTTTATTCCTGAAGTTAATTTTAATTGATTCAAAATTTAATTGATAAGTGCTGTCGGTTTGTTCAAATACAAAATCAGATAAATTGTCATTGATGATTTTTTCGGCATTGAAGTACAAATAGAGGCTGAGACCACCAAAAAAGATGAGCAAAGACAATAAAATCCAAAGGAATACTCTTCCCTTGATTTTAGGATTATGAAGTGTTTCTGCTTTCATTATTTATGTCAAGCAAAATACTAAGAATTAAATTTTAAATGGCAATAAGCAGTGATTAATTTTACGCAAGCAATAAAATAAGACGGAAGAATACTGGAGGATAGCAATAAAGATTTGATTCTATGTTAAAAAATATCTTCTATTACATTTGTGATTTTTTTTTTAGCTTTAGCCTTAAATAAAGGCGATAAATAACTAAACAGAATCCTATGAAAAAGAGTTTACTTGTATTGACATTAATGGTTTTAAGCACTATTTTATTTGCCCAGGAAGCCAAAAAAACAGACAATACCAAAACCGGATGGAATGTTGGCGGATTGCCAACAATTACTTACAATACCGATTTGGGATTTCAATATGGAGTTTTGCTTAATTTTTTCAATTATGGCGATGGGAAAGAATATCCGAAATATTTGCAGAACATATACATGGAAGCCTCGCAATTTACCAAAGGAAGTGCAATTTACCGTATTGCATTCGACTCTGAGTATTTGATTCCTGGGATCCGAATTACTTCTGATTTAGCTTATTTGCCCGATCAAGCTTTCGATTTTTATGGTTTTAATGGTTTTGAATCGAAGTACAATTCAAATTGGACGGACGACACCAATACGGCTGATTATAAGTCAAGAATGTTCTACAAGTATCAGAACAAAACTTTCCGTTTCAAAACCGATATCCAAATGCCTTTTAATGATGAACGATTTTTAGGCCTGGTGGGTATCAATATGCAAAGTTTTAATGTAGCTCCGGTTGATATCGATAAACTGAATAAAGGAAAAGAAGATGATCCCAATAAACTACCCGATGTGAATACACTTTACGATGAATATGTCAATTGGGGAATTATTTCGGAAGAAGAAAAAGACGGAGGTTTTATTCCCCTGTTAAAAGCCGGAATGGTTTTCGATACCCGCGATAATGAACCCAATCCGATGAAAGGGATGTGGACCGAAGCCTTTATTTTTGGAGCCCCAAAATTTCTGGGATCAGAGTCTGGTTTTGTGAAATTCAACTTTACACATCGTCAATATTTCACGTTAATTGAACGCAACCTTTCATTAGCCTATCGTTTAGGTTATCAGGGGACCATCGCAGGAACAACTCCATTTTATTATCAAACGCAAATCGAAACGTCATTAATGAAAGATCAGCTGGGATTGGGTGGTAGTAAAACAATCAGAGGAATCAACCGTAACCGGGTTGTTGGTGATGGTTTTGCCTATGGAAATGTTGAATTACGTTGGAAAGCCGTTCATTTCAATTGGATTAATCAAAATTTTTATATTGGGTTAAACGGATTTGCCGATTTTGGTCAAACTATTCAATTCATTGATATTAAGGGTAAAGTAGATTCTAAAGGTGAATTTAATTCAACAGCTATACTTTCAGATACTGATTATTTTTCGACCGATGGAGAAGGCTTACACGTGAGCTATGGGGCTGGTTTGAGAATTGTAATGAATCAAAATTTCGTTGTTGCAGTTGATTATGGAATGGCCGCAAATGAACAGGATGGAACCTCAGGACTTTATATTGGCTTGAATTATATGTTTTAGAATTAACTCAACTATAGTGAGCCATTGGATACTTTATTCAATGGCTTTTTTTATTTAATTTTTTCATGAAATACTTTCTTTATTCCTTGAAAATAGTTTAACTCGCAGAATTAAAATTTCAAGATCTCATGAAATTTATACCCGCATTGTTAATGCTGGTTGTTTTGTAGTTATGCCCGAATACTCATCATATGTATAGACCAATTAAGGCTTCTCAATTTGAGAATCCACCAATTGCCGATAAAAAAGAATCCGTCTTAAGTTTTCATGGCCATCATCGTATCGATCCCTATTTTTGGATGCGTTTAACCGATGATCAGAAAAATGCGCTTCATCCCGATAAACAAACCCAAAAAGTTCTGGATTATCTGATTGCTGAAAATGTATATACCGCAAAGGTGATGAAGACTACCGAGCGCTTACAGGAAAATCTTTTTAATGAGATGGTGGGGCGCATAAAACAGGACGATCAATCGGTTCCCTATTTCAAGAATGGTTATTGGTACTATACCCGTTACGAAAAGGGAAAAGAATATCCCATTTATTGCCGTAAAAAAGATAAGCTCAATCGGAATGAAGAGATTCTCATTGACGCAAATTTAAGAGTTGGAGATAATAATTATTATCACATTACAGGACTCACTGTAAGTCCTGACAATAAGCTTCTTGCATTTGCCGAAGATACGGTGAGTCGAAGAATTTATACTTATCATTTTAAAAATTTGGAAACGGGTGAAATATTGGACGATGAATTAGAATTAACTACCGGTGAAGGTGAATGGGCCAATGATAACGCCACCTTTTTTTATACTACTAAAGATGAAATTTCCTTATTGTCCAATAAGATATGGAGGCATTGCATTGGAAACAAAATGTCTGACGATGTTATGGTTTACGAAGAGAATGATCCTGCCTATTACATTGGTGTAATTAAATCAAAATCGAACAAATACATCATCATTTGGAACGAAAGTACTTTGTCGTCCGATTATCATTTGATCAATGCCGAAAAACCCGAAAGTGAATTGCACCAATTTACACCACGCAATGATGAACATGAATATTCTATCGTTCATTTTCGAAATAAATTCTACATTTTAACCAACTGGAACGCCAAAAATTTCAGGTTGATGGAAACCTCCGCAAATGCAACTTCCATCGAAAACTGGACTGAAGTAATCCCACATCGTGATGATGTTTTGATTGATAATATTGAGATTTTTAAAGATTATTTGGTGCTGAACGAACGCAACGATGCTTTAACCCATTTAAGAGTCATCGATCAAAATACGATGGAAGAACATTACCTCGATTTTGGGGAGACGGCCTATGTTGCCGGCATTTCAATTAACCCTGAATTTGATACTTCCATTCTGCGATTTACTTATTCTTCATTAACCACACCCTATTCTTTTTACGATTACCACATGAATGATCGGACAAAAGAATTGAAAAAGCAGGTAGAAGTTGTGGGTGGTCATGATCCGTCTGACTACAAAACAGAACAACTTTGGGCTCCTGGTAGCGACGGTGAAAAAATTCCAATTTCAATTGTATATAAACAAGGGACAAAACTAAACGGTGAAGCGCCGCTTTTGTTATATGCCTACGGATCGTATGGAATGACTCGTGATCCCTTTTTTAGTTCAACGCGGCTTTCGATGCTCGACCGGGGTTTTATTTATGCTATTGCACACGTTAGAGGAGGTCAGGCTATGGGGCGAAATTGGTATGATAAAGGTAAAATGTTCAATAAAATGAACACATTCACCGATTTTATTGACTGTGCCCAATTTCTAATTCACGAAGAATATACCTCAAGTAAACACCTTTATGCAATGGGGGGAAGCGCCGGTGGTTTATTGATGGGCGCAGTTGCAAACATGGCGCCTGAGTTATTTAATGGAATTATTGCATCAGTACCTTTTGTCGATGTGGTTTCCACCATGTTGGACGAAACAATTCCACTTACAACCAATGAATTCGATGAGTGGGGAAATCCTAAAAATAAAGAGGCCTACGATTACATGTTATCCTATTCGCCCTACGATAATGTTGAAGCAAAATCCTATCCAAACCTATTGGTAACTACCGGCTTATTCGATTCTCAGGTTCAGTATTGGGAACCTGCCAAATGGGTGGCGAAATTACGTACCCTAAAAACCGATGACCATTTGCTTTTAATGTATTGCAACATGGATGCCGGTCACGGAGGAGCCTCAGGACGTTTTGAACGCTATAAAGAAAAAGCCTTGGAATATGCTTTTATGTTTTACCTCGAAGGTATTACCGAATGATTTTAATTAGTAACTGTTGGTGGCCAATAAAACTAGTGTACAGGCAACTTCAGAAACAATATTGTTTTTACTCAGTAGTTCCTCAAATTCAGGGTTTTCTGTTCCCGGATTAAAAATTACTCTCTTCGGTTTGAGGCTTAGAATATAGTCGTAATATTCTTTCTGAAATTTAGCCGAAAGGTACAGTGTTACTGTATCGATATCGGTGAAGGATATTTGCGTTTTGTGGATGGGCAGATCAAATAAAAGATCTTCTCTACTACCAATCATTTCAATGGGGTGATGGTATGCCAGCAATTTCTCTGCAGCTTTGTAGGAATATCTTTCAGGCTTTACACTGGCTCCAATGATCAATGTTTTTTTCATATTGTAATTTTTTCTGTTTTATATATTTTTGAACATCTACGCTTTTTAATTGTGTTTACAGTTGAAGCGCGTGTTCAGGGTCATATAATTTTTCTGCTAATTCTTCAAACACTTTAACGATCGTTTTGTTTGATGATGCAAAGATTGTTTTTCCTGCGTCTTCTAATCCACAAACATCTGCAACAAGAGGGATTTTTGCCAGTAAAGGAACATTTATTTCGTTCGATAATTGTTCGCCTCCACCTGATCCAAACAATAAATATTGCTCATCGGGGTGCTGTTCAGGAATGAAATACGACATGTTTTCAACAATTCCCAGAATTGGAATGTTTATTCCATTCGAATTGAATAAAGCCGCCGCCTTTCTTCCGTCAGCAATAGCCATCTGTTGTGGTGTGATTACAATGATGGCTTTTGCTTGAGGTAATTTCTGAGCCAATGTGATTGAAATATCGCCTGTTCCCGGAGGTAAATCTACAATTAAAAAGTCAAGTACTTCCCACCTGGTGTCTTCCAGTAATTGGGTTAACGCTTTCGATGCCATTGGGCCTCTCCAGATTACGGCATCTTCCTTTTTCATCAAAAAACCCAGTGACATTACTTTTACGCCATATTTTTCGATGGGCGTAAAAATCTCTTTTCCCTCAATGGTTTCAACTTCCAGCCTATGGTTGTTTAAGCCAAATGCCAAGGGTATGGATGGGCCGTACAAATCGGCATCGAGTAAGCCTGTTTGGTATCCTTCGCGTGCTAGTGCTACTGCCAGATTGGTGGCCACTGTAGTTTTACCAACTCCACCTTTCCCCGAAGCAATTAGGATGATGTTTTTAATCTGATTTTCTGATTTGTTCATGATGTGTGTTTTTTAAAAACAATGGGATAATTTGTATTCACTTTACCGACAACTATTCTGTTTAATTTACTCTTTAGTAGTTTCTTTCGTAAAGGTGACAGCCTGTCGATGAATAAGACCCCTTGGGTGTGATCGTATTCGTGTTGAATTACTTTGGCGTTATATCCTGAAAAGGATCTGGTGTGTGCATTGAAATTTTCATCGAAATACTCCAGGGTTATTTCCCATGATCGTTCTACCGTTTCATAAACTCCGGGTATGCTTAAACATCCTTCGTAATCGCTCCATGTTATTTCTGAATGGCTAACTATTTTTGTATTGATGAAGGTTTCTTTTATTCCTTTTTCATCAGGGAACAGATTAATTCGTTCATCATCTGTTAGTCGTTCATACATGATTTTGGTATTTATTACAAAAAGGTTTAACGAACGATTAACCTGTGGTGCAGCAAGCCCAACCCCGTCACTTTCATTCATCGATATCCACATTTCATCGAGTAATGTTTCTATCTTTTCGTCCTCAACAACAACAGGTTTGCTTATTTTTCGTAAAATTTCATTTCCTAAAGCAATTATTGGCAGTGTCATCATTTATCTTTTAAATATTCCCATACAGATTTTAATTGTTTTGAAATGCTTGAATCAGGTGCAAATTCCACAATGTTTTTTCCCTCAATCATGGCTTCAACAAAAATTTCATCGAAGGGCAATCGGGCAAGAATTGGTATTTGGTAGTGCGCCAATTCGGTTTCAATCTGGTCAGACATATCGGCATTCAAATCAAATTTATTGATCAAGGCTGAAATAGGAACCTTAAAATTTTTGGCCAATTCAATCACCCGTATGGCGTCGTGTAGTCCCGATTTTGTAGGTTCGCTCACCAGTAAAATATGATCGGTACCGGTGATAGACGAAATGGCCGTGCAGCCAATTCCCGGAGGGCCATCGTTGATAATGTATTTCAGGTTTTTTGATTGAGCAATTTCTTTCGTTTTATTCCGTATTAAAGCAACCAGTTTTCCTGAATTTTCTTCGCCGGGAGCCATGCGGGCGTGTACCAGAGTTCCAAAACGTGTGGCTGAAATGTACCAGAAATTGCGGTCGCTGCGTTCCGATTGAATGGCCCCAACGGGGCAAACTCTTTCGCATAATCGGCACCCTTCACATTGAAAGGCGTTTACTTCAACGATACCATTGTTTTCGTGAATCGAATTGAATCGACAGGTATCCATACAAATGCCGCACTGGGTACAAATATCTTGTTTTATGGATGCGACCCATGCACCTTCAAACTGATGCTTTTCTAAAACTTCGGGTTTGAATATTAAATGCAAATCGGCAGCATCTACATCATTGTCGCAAAAAATAGCTTCCGAAACCAATGATGCCAAGGCGGCTGATATGGATGTTTTTCCTGTTCCCCCTTTGCCGCTTAGTAAGGTAAATTCTTTCATTGTTGATTCAAATTTTGAAGTATTTTGGAGGTAATCTTTCGATATTCCTGGTCAATTTCAGCAGGAGGATTTTGCAACAGATTACCAGTTGAATAACTAGCTGCATAGCTTTTTAAAAAAGGTATTTCACCCAATAAAACAATGTTGTTTGCCTGGATGTATTTTTTGAGTTCATCGTTACCCAAGCCGGCTTTGTTGATGATCAAGCCAAAAGGTTTGGATAAATTGTGCACCAGTTCAATCATGAGTTGTACATCGTGCAGTCCAAAGGGAGTTGGTTCAGTAACCAGAATAACATAATCGGTATCGGCTATGGTTTCAACAACGGGGCAACTTGTGCCGGGAGGAGAATCGAACAAGGTAATTTGCTGGTCATTGGAAAGGCTTGCTTTTGTTTTTGAAATCATCATGGTTTGCATAGACGATCCGATGCTTAGATTTCCCGCAGTGAGTCCTTTGCCAAAACTGGTTTCAAATTCCGAAATAGTTCCAATGGCTTCCTCGTGTTCAGTGATCGCATCAAATTGACATGCAACGCTGCATGCTCCACATGAATGACAGAGCGAGGCATCCACCTGAGCATATTTTACCGAAGGAATAATTGAAATGGCATTAAATTCACAATATTCGGCACATTTTCCACAGAAGGTACAATGATCAGTATTAATGTGAGGAATAAGTTGCGTGGCTGTAGTTTGATTAAGCTGTATTGCGTTATTGAAAAATAGCAGGTCATTGGGTTCTTCAACATCGCAATCGATTAACCTGACGCTATTGTTTAGTGCTTCACTCAGGTACTTGTAAAGGTTAACTGAAACAGTGGTTTTTCCTGTTCCTCCTTTTCCACTGGCAATGGCAATTTTATAATTCATTTTGTAAAATGTTCTGTTGTTTGATTATCATTGAGCCCTTTGATACATTTAATATTTCAGCAATAACATCGCATTTAGCCATGAGCAGAAGAAAAATGTTCTTGTTAGTGATGTCCATGATTCCTTCAAAATTTCCCTGTCCTTTTGAAATGATTAAATCGGCCTCTTCAAATTTTAGTTGAAATTCAGCTGAGCAATAGTTCATTATTGTTGAAGGTGCATCGTATCCGTTGGACATTACCTGACAGCATTGATCAATTCCCACATTTTTCGCATCTTCGATAGTGATGTCGTTCAATACTGTACTTCCTCGCGTTACAAAAGTGATAGATGGGTGCGCAATGCATTCGATAAAAAGTTTGTCAAATACGATTTCACCGTTATTGTCGCCCAGGTACACAATTGATTTTGCTTTTAAAATTTCTTGCTTTAGAGCATCCGAATGATCAATTGCTAGTTGTTGATGTATTTGTTGGCTGATAAAATCTTCCAGTTCATCGGGTACCGAATGTGCCCCATAGTCAATAATATTTCCTATTACAGCTAACTTGGCAGCTGTTTGAAATGGATTTTTACTGTTCGTAATTAGTTGTTTCCATTTATCATAGGAATTTAAAAGCAAGGTATTGGCAGCTTGCTTTTCATCGATATATAAATCTTCCACTTTTAATTGCTCTTTAGCAATGCGTTGTATCGTCGTTGCGATCAAGGGATTGGATAAATTCCAGTTGTGCTGAAGATACAAGTAAACACTTGAGGTTAAATTATCGGCTTGTTCGGCCGATAATTTATGTTTTTCAATGAGCTGGTCAAGGGTTTTAATGTGGCAATAATAACACGCTTTGTTCATCCTTAGTGGTCGCAATAATTGGCTGAAAATTGAATGGTTTGATTTAGAAATCCATCTAATAAATGTTTTGCAGCTAATTGTGGTGCACCAACAAATGCGTTAACTCCTGCCTGTTGAAAAAGTTGAATGGCTTTTTCGCCCATTCCACCTGCAATAATATCGGTAACACCCAATCCCGATAACAGTTCTGGAAGCAAGCCTGGTTCATGAGGAGGAGCGTCGATCACGCTTTCGTTAAGGACTGTTTTTCCATCGACCTCGAATATTACCAGGTTTTTGCAATGGCCAAAATGTGCATCCAGTATTCCATTTTTTACCGGAATTGCTATTTTTTTATTCATCCTTCTGGTTTTAATTGTTGTTTTTGAATCCATTGCCTCTGCCATTTGCTCTTCGACGGCCTCTTCCAAGTCCTCTTCCAAGTCCTCTTCCTAAACCGGATAACTGGTCTGGACTTTCATTTCCAACAGTATCTATAGTTTTTATTGGAGCTTCGAGGGAAGTCTCATTTATTTCGCGGTTTTTATTTCCACATTTTCCTGCTTGTCTTCCGGTGCGAGGACCTTGTCCTGTTGGCCCGGTTTGATTAAATCCTGGCATCTTATTTATTTTTAATTTTATTCAATAGTGTTTCTACACTGATATCCTCTTCAATTTCAACCATTTGGATATCAAATTTTTCCAGCACACTTTTAGCTTTGGGGCCAAAATGGCCAGAAATAACTTTTTTAATGCCCCATTGTATCATTAATTCTGAGGTTTTTGATCCGGCTCCGCCTTCCGCTTCAAAATAAGGATTGTCTTCGAATGAAGTTTGATTGGTTGAATCATCAAAAATGCAAAAGAAGTGGGCTCTGCCAAACCTTTTATCCATACTTGAATTCAATGACTTTTCATGAGTAGAAATAACTGTTTTCATTTCTTTTATTGATTTATTAAAGTTTCTATTGATACTGATTTACATATTGGGCATTCATTACGAGAAGCTGATATCGGAATGGTAAAACGAGCCAGACACGAACAGCAATTGAACCATTTTTTTTCACTGTAACTATTACCGCTGGCTGTTATAATTTCCCGTGTTTCAACCAGAGCGAGTGCTATTTTTCGCCGGGCATTTTCATAAATACGAGCAAAAGTTGGTCGCGAAATGCCCATTAATAAGGCGGCTTCCTGATGGTTCATGAATTTATAATCAGCCAGTTTTAGCGCCTCATACTCTTCGTAGAGCAATTCCACAGGTGATTCATCATGTTGGATACATCCATATGGTTTGTATCCACTGAATCGGGGAGGAGCTACAATTTTTCTCAATCTATATTGTCGTGGCATAGCAAAAATATTTACAGCAAAGATAGTGAGAATATTCTCACATTGTAAAGTATATTTTAGATATTTTGCACTATACGCCTAATTTTGTGGTGAGTGTTCTCTTCTTAAATGGAGTGTTTGGAGTGATAATGTATTGTTGGTTATGTTGTTGATGTTTTTATATCAGGGTGTTAGTTATTTTGAATTAACTTTTTATATCTTCAGGAGAATAAAAGTTAACAATGATTTGAATAATGAACATATGTTCGCTAAATTTGTAAACAATTAATATTTATGCCACGACCACGTCAAATTAGCAAGGTGCAAATGCCACCGCGTGTTAAAGGTTTTATTCCGTTGGGTTATTATAAAAACCAAACGGATCCTGTTCTTTTAAATATTGAAGAATACGAAGCTATTCGTCTCTTGGACTACGAAGGATTGTCGCAAGTTGAAGCATCGGTTTTAATGCAAATTTCAAGGCCAACGCTTACAAGAATATATGAACGTGCGCGTAAAAAAGTAGCCACAGCATTAACTGAGGCACGCCAAATACTTATTGAAGGTGGAAATTCCATTTTTAATGGAAATTGGTATTTGTGTGAAAAGTGTGATTCCAAATTTAATAACCCACACGATACGGAGTTTTCAAAATGCCCGCTGTGTGAATCACCCAATATTCAACATTTGGAGGACTAACCATGAGAATAGCAATCCCGATAGAAATAAAACAAAAATCGAGTATCGTATCCAAGCAATTTGCCAGAAGCAATTATTTCGCTGTGGTTGATCGTACAACTAAAACTGTTGAGTTGATCGATAATCCATACACCGATTTGAGTATGGGTGTTGGCAAAAAGCTACTCAATCTGCTTGTTGAAAAACATAAAGTAGATACGCTTTTAGCCTTTGAACTTGGATTGAAAGTTCAGCAGAAGGCGATTGAAGCTAATCTGCAGTTGATCGTAATTAGTGAAAAGCGACAAACCTTGAAACAGTTGCTAACTTATTTGAAAATTGAATAAGTTTTAAATGCCTCATGGTTTGTTGATTTTAAATCAAAATAATAAAATAAACCATGAATCAATCAAAAAAAAAGATCGTTGTAATCGGTGGCTCTGCCGCCGGTCCTAAAGCTGCGTCAAAAGCTCGTCGACTTGATGAGTTCGCAGAAATAACCATTATTCAGCGTGATGCCGATTTATCGATGGCATCGTGTGGATATCCCTATTATGTGGGTGGTTTCTTCGATAACCGGAATCAATTATTGAGTACGCCTACCGGTGTGGTTCGAGATCAAAAATTTTATTTGAAATCAAAGGGCATAAATGCCATAGTGAATACTGAAGCTCTGGAAATTGACCGAAAAAACAAGTTGGTTAAAACCATTAACCTTCAAACCGGTGAAAAGGCTGAATTTTCCTATGATAAATTAATTCTAGCCACCGGAGCAGCTCCAAATATCCCCCCCATTGAGGGCGTCGATTTAGATGGCATTACCACTTTGCAATCGATGAAGGATGCCGATTATTTGCGAAAAATTCACGATGAAAAAAAAATCAAAAAGGCGGTAGTTATCGGAGGTGGATTAATTGGAATGGAAACTGCTGAGGCACTTCAATTGGCGGGTATCGAAATCACAATTGTTGAATTATTGCCACAATTACTCACTTTCCTTGATTTTAATATGGCCAAATTGGTCGAAAACTATGTGAAATCGAAAGCCAATATTGTTACCGGCAATGGAGTGGCGAAGTTTATTGGCGAAAATGGTAAGCTCAAATCTGTAAAACTTCAAAATGGCACAGAAATTCCTTGTGAACTGGCTGTTATAGCTATTGGAGTGCGTCCAAATGTGAAACTTGCAAGGGCCGCAGGTATCCAGATAGGTGAATTGGGTGGCATTGAAGTAAATGCATACATGCAAACATCCGACAAAGATATTTATGCCATAGGCGATTGTATCGAATTACCAAATTTAGTTACCGGTAAAAAGGTTTTGGCACCTTATGGCGATTTGGCGAATCTTGAAGGTCGAATTGCAGGAGAGAATGCCGTTATAGGAAATGTTGTCACCTTCAAAGGAACCATTCAAACTGGAATCTGTAAAGTTTTTGACTATAATGTTGGTGCAACCGGCCTTTCTGAAGATACAGCCAATAAACTTGACATTCGTGTCGATACTGTAATTAATGCCGGCCCTGATAAACCAGGCTTCATGGAAGGGAAATTGTTGATTTCCAAATTGATTGTAAATGCCGATACTTGCCAGATTTTAGGCGCTCAGTGCATTGGCCCTGGTGACGTGAGTAAACAAATTGCCATTTGGGCCATGGCTATTCAGGCAAAAATGTGTGTTGAGGATCTGGTCAATGCCGATTTTCCGTATGCTCCGCCCTTCTCGTTGGCGATCGATCACAGCATTGCAACAGCTCACATCTTACAAAATAAACGAAAAGGACGCTTTACCGGTATAAAAGCAAAAGAACTGAAAGACAAACTTAATCGGAAAGAGGATATCTTTTTGTTGGATACGCGAGGCTACGATGAATTCGAAACCATGCGTTTAGGTAAAGGCGAAACGTTAATTCCTCTTGGCCAGCTCCGTGAACGGTTAAGTGAGTTGCCAGAGGATAAAAACAAAGAAATAATCACCTATTGTAAAATATCATTACGTGGTTATGAAGCGGCATTGGTTCTTCAGGCATATGGATATACCAATGTGAAAGTATTGGAGGGTGGTTTAGCTGCCTGGTACTATAAACGTGAAAGATAGAAAAACGAATAGACAATGAAAGTAATTACACTCATCGAAAACAGGGTTTCGCTGGCGCATTTAGTGGCTGAACACGGCTTGTCCTTTTATATTGAAACCGCGAATGCAAAAGTGCTTTTTGATACTGGCGCAAGTGAGAATTTCGCGCACAACGCCAAGTTGTTGGGTGTTGATATTTCACAAGTAGATGCTCTGGTTTTAAGTCATGGACACAACGATCATACGGGAGGGTTGGCTTATTTTATCGAAAACAACAACAAGGCAAAAATTTATTTGAAAGAAGAAGCCAGCTGGCCGAAGTTTAAAAATGATCGGTTCATTGGGATGAGTCATCGAATTAATACCGAAAATCCACGGTTTATATGGGTTAAGGATACATTAGAGGTGGTTGATGGGATATTTATTGTTCCATCAATCCATCCTTATTTTGAAGCTGATCAGCACAAAGATTTTTTTTATACCCAAAAGGACAACCTGAAAATCGCCGATCTGTTTTCCGATGAACTTTTTTTAGTGTTGAAAACTGAAAAAGGGGTCTCAATTGTCAGCAGTTGTTCTCACAATGGAATAACAAATATGGTCGAAACCGCAAAAAATTATTTTAAACAGCCCGTATTGGATGTCATCGGAGGTTTTCATATCAAAGACGACAAAAATGAGATTACTGATCAATTGGCTCAGTTTTTTAATCAAAGTGAAATTAGACGAATATTTACGGGGCATTGCACCGGAGTGGAAAAGTTTGCTCAAATTCAAACAAAGTGTCTTGCTCCGGTTTTCTATAATGAAACCGGTCAGGTGATTGAAATATAAAAATTTAAACACTAAATAAATACTTTATTAACCAATAAATTTTAATGCACTTTACCAGTGTAAATGTTAGTTTTTAGATGATTCTAACCGTCTTCCGCTGTGCGGGGGACGGTTTCTTTTTCTTTACGAATACGCCAATCGAGAAGTTCTCCATTTACTATACAGCACGTCGAAGCTTTCTATTTGAGTAGGTTGAAAATCCCATTTACGATCATATTAATTCCAATTGCACCAATAAAAAATCCATTTAGGCGTAACAATACTTCCATGTTTTTATCAAAGGCTGTTTTTAACTTGAGCCCGTCAACAGAATCTTTAAGGCGTTTTAAGACATATAGAATAGCAAAGTTGAGAATGAATACAATAATCAGAATTAAGCTGCCCATGGCTATGTTTTGCTTATGCGAAAGCACAATGCTTAACGAAAGCGTACCAGCACCAACCATAAATGGCAAGGCAATTTCCGAAGCCAAATCGTTTAAGTCCTCTTTGATCATGATCAGTGCTTTTTGTCCTTTAATAATAAAGAAATAGGCGTACGAAAAGATGATAATCCCACCAAAAATGCGAAACGATTCAAAGTTGATTTGAAATACATTTTTAAAAATAAAGTCGCCAAAAAAGAAGAAGACCAGACAAATGGTAAAAGAGATTAATGTTGCTTTAAGTATTACCTTAATAAAACTTTTATGATCTAAATCTTTTCTGATAGGCTCTAAATACAAGAATAGTGCAAATGGATTTAACATGACCAGAATTTCTAATATTGAAGATAGCATAGGCTTTATTTAAAATGTTTAATTCGGATTTTTAAATTGAGTTCTCTATTTATTTTTGGTTCGAATCGAAGAGCTACCTGGCTATTTCAACCAATGGAGCATTTTTCGATTCATTTTTAATAATAAGCCTGCTTTTTGGTAAGCTTTCCGGATAATTCTTCTGAATAAATTCTATCATTTTTTCACGAATAAAAACCCTTAAATCCCATGCTGTTGGAGAATTTTTGGCGCTAACGAGAATGCGTATTTCAAGTGTGCTTTCTTTGGCATCAGTCACTTGCAGAACATTTACATCTTTGTCCCACAACGCTGTACTGTTTAAAAGTCTGGTCAGTTCAGTGCGCAAGGGCTCAAATGGAATGGTATAGTCGGTATAGATAAAAACCGAACCAATAATTTCAGCTGTTGTTCTGGTCCAGTTTTGAAATGGTTTCTCCATAAAGTAGGTCGAAGGTAAAATTAATCGGCGTTTATCCCATATGCGCACGACAACATAGGTGAGATTAATTTCTTCAATCCAACCCCATTCGTTTTCAACAACAACAGCATCGTCTATTCTAAAAGGTTGTGCAATGGCCAACTGAATTCCTGCTATGATAGTCGCAAGAACCTTTTGAGCGGCCAGTCCCAGAATTATTCCGGCAACACCGGCTGATGCAAATAATCCAATGCCAATTTTTCTGATGTTCTCAAAAGATAGTAACACGAACCCAATGGCAAAAAGGATGATCACAAAAATAATAATGTTGGCAAGGATATTAACTTGGGTATAAATTTTACGTGGCTTTAAATTATCTTCCTGTTGAATGTCGTATCTGGTGAGAAGTAGATTTTTTAAGGCCTTGATGTATTGAATTAATGCCCATGTAATTACAATTATTGTTGGGATTTGATTATAACTCAGAATCAAGGCCCAAAAGCTATCAGGCTCACCAAACAAATAGTTGACAGCTGGGTTTAAGAGTATAAAAAGAAAGGCAAGAATAGACGGTATGATGGTTTTTCTAAAGATCTTCATTCAGGCAAATTTTGAGTTCATATTTAAAGCTAAAGCATGTATATTGATGGTGTTGAAAAAATGTTTGTAAGGTAATATTTTATTAATATCCGCCTGCCATCCCATCTTTACGGGACTCGGAGGCACCATAATAAACTCCTTCTTTTTTATCCCAAAGAATGGCTTGATATCCGCCGTAACTTCCCAAATCGTAAGCAATGTTGTGTCCTTTTTTCATTAATTCCCGAATGGTCAGGTAATCGAATCCGGATTCCAGGTAAACTGTGCCACCGTCCGTCATTATTTCACCGGTGGGTTCACTGGAACCATCGTGATAAATGCGGGGAGCATCGCCCGCTTCCTGGAGATTCATTCCAAAGTCAATCATGTTCACAATTACCTGAGTGTGACCCTGTGGTTGCATGGCGCCACCCATTAATCCAAAGCTGATATATGGTTTTCCCTCCTTTGTAATGAAAGCAGGAATTATGGTATGGAAAGGGCGTTTATGTGGTGCATAACAGTTCATGTGGTTTTCTTTTAAACTGAATAATTCTCCACGATCCTGCAGTACGAAACCTAGTTTGCCGGGCGTCATGCCCGATCCCATGCCACGGTAATTACTTTGAATGAGTGAAACCATATTCCCCTCATCATCAGCAACTGTAAGGTATATGGTGTTGCCCTGCTCCAATTCTCCGGCAGGATAGGAGCGGGCCGCCTTATCCGGATTGATGAGTTGATTTCGTTCTTTAGCGTATGTTTTTGAAATAAGTTGATCGATGGGCAACTTGTTGAAGTCCGGGTCGGAATAATATTTGGCACGGTCTTCAAAGGCCAGTTTTTTGGCTTCGATAAACAAATGCATGTATTCAATTGAACCAAATCCCACCGAAGCTAAATCATGCTGTTCCAAAATATTCAACATTTGCAAAACCGCAGTACCTTGTCCGTTGGGTGGCAATTCCCAAATGTCGTACCCCCTGTAGTTGGTCGAAATGGGTTGAACCCAGTCGGAATGATGATCTTCAAAATCCTTCATGGAGAGAAATCCTCCCTGCGCCTGCATATAAGCTACTATTTTTTGCGCAATTTCGCCTTTGTAAAACTCATCACGACCTTTATTGGCAATCAATTCAAGCGTATTTGCCAAGTATGGATTTTTGAAAATCTGGCCTTTTTCCGGGGCTTTCCCGTTGGGTAAGAAGATCTCTTCAAATCCCTCATACTTTTTCAGAAATTCACTGCGTCCCCAGTAATAAGCGATGAGTTCAGAAACCGGAAATCCTTCCCTGGCATAATCTATAGCGGGCTGCAAAATCGATTTCATGGGCAGTTTGCCGAACTTCTTGTGCAATTCGAACCAGCCATCTACACAACCCGGAACTGAAACCGGCAAAGGTCCCAGGGCTGGAATTTTTTCATATCCATTATCTTTAAAATAATCGAGGGTGAGTGCATAGGGTGAGCGTCCACTGGCATTCAAACCATAAAGTTGTTTTGTTTTGGCATCCCAAACAATGGCAAATAAATCGCCCCCCATTCCATTTCCGGTAGGTTCCATCAGTCCGAGGCAGGCATTAGCTGCAATGGCTGCATCAATAGCGTTGCCGCCTTTCTTTAAAATATCAATGGCTACTTGAGTTGCCAAAGGCTGGCTGGTACAAGCCATGCCATGTTGGGCAATTACTTCGGAGCGAGTGGCAAAAGGTAAGCCTGTCACGCGGTCTTGCGCATACGCAATCAAACTTGATAGCGCCATTGCCATTAATAGTAGTGTTCTCATAAAGGAATTTTTATACTGTTAGAAAACTAAAGGTAGTGAAATTAAGAAAAGTATACTTTCCAAAGGTAAACTTCAAGGTCCTTTAGGGGATCTAGGGGTTCTTTTAGAATAGGAAAATTACTCCTGCGCCGGCATTAAAAAACGGACTATCAGTCAGTAATCCAAGTCCGCCATAAATGTCCGCCTGGAATTTTGCGCTAAACTGATGTGTTATTCCAGCATTAAAACGGGCATCATTCGTTTGTGGTGCAGGAAACCATGCAGCTTCAACATATACACCACTATGCTCGCCCATTCCAATTCCTAATGAAGCCGAAAGAATACCTGTGATCTCTTGAGCAAGATTGGAATATTCTATTCCCAAATTATATCCGATCGAAATATTGTCCGTCAGGCTATTTTCAAAGGTAAAAATAGCTCCGGGAGTAAGTTCAAGGATCGATCTGATTCCTGCTTTTTGAAGTTCTGCACCTGTCGCAACAATTAGGGCAATTTGCGGAATTTTGCCATTTTTTTCGACCAGTCTGATTTTAGTTCCCAAATATATTGGCACAAGATTTTTTGAATAATCTCCCCAAAAGGTTTTATAAAGTTCAACGCCTAGCCTTAATTCTGCTTTATTGTTTAGGCCATAACGCAGTAAACTAGAATTATAAGTGAGGGTGGTTTCATCAATTGCATCTTTGCTAATATCTACACCACTTTCAAATTGCAGATGTCCTTTGGTAATGGTATAGGCCGATTCGGTCATATCGGGTCGGTCTCCTATCAATTCAAGGCTTTCATCTTGGGCCTTAAGTAGGAGTGTTGTGAAAATGAATAGGGAAATTGTGAATAATTTAGTCATAATTGCTTTCGATGTTTGACGGGGAAGAATCTATTTTCGATTAAATTTAGCTTTTGGTAAAACCGTAAATAATCCCGCTTGTTTTTATTTAAAATAACTACCGATGCAAGATAGCACTATCCAATTAAAAATAGAACAGCTCAGAAAAGAGCTCGATCGATATAATTTCCTTTATTACGTCAAAGCGGAATCTGTTATCTCTGATTTTGAGTTTGATCAGAAGCTTAAAGCACTGGAGCAGTTAGAGAAAGAATATCCAGAGTTTAACGATCCTTTGTCGCCAACTAAACGCGTGGGGAGTGATATTACTTCTGACTTTCAGCAGGTAAAACACAAATATCCGGTGCTTTCTCTGTCAAATACATACAATGAAGGTGAATTGCGAGAGTTTGATGCCCGCATCAAAAAAGATACTAACCTGCAGCCCACTTATGTTTGTGAGCTCAAATTCGATGGGGTCTCTATCAGTCTCACTTATGAAAAAGGAGTTCTGAATCATGCCGTCACGCGTGGCGATGGTGTTCAGGGAGATGATGTGACTGCCAATGTGAAAACCATTCGCAGTATTCCACTACGTTTGCAAGGCAACGATTGGCCCAATGAGTTTGAAATCAGAGGGGAATTGGTGATGCCTTTTGCTGTTTTTGAAAAACTGAATGAAGAACGCGCGGCCAATGGCGAAGAATTGTTGGCTAATCCACGGAATACCACTTCCGGAACCATTAAAATGCAGGATTCATCGGTGGTGGCTAAGCGCAAGTTGGATGGATATTTTTACTATGTTCCGGGCGAAATTCGTTTAACCGACAGCCACACGCACAATCTGGAACAAGCCGCAAAATGGGGCTTCAAAATATCGGAACACACGCGTCAATGTGAATCTATTGATGAGGTCTTGGAATTTATTCATTATTGGGATACCGAAAGGTCGAAGTTACCGGTAGCCACCGACGGGGTAGTGATTAAAGTCGACTCCATCGCCATGCAAAACGATTTAGGTACCACAGCCAAATCGCCCCGATGGGCAGTAGCGTATAAGTTCAAAGCCGAACAAGCAGAAACCCGTTTGTTGTCGGTTGATTATCAGGTTGGCAGAACGGGCGCCATCACTCCTGTGGCTAATCTGGAGGCTGTTCAGTTGTCGGGAACAACAGTGAGGCGAGCGTCGTTACACAATGCCGACATTATTCAAAACCTCGATTTACACATCAATGACATTGTTAAGGTGGAAAAAGGTGGGGAGATTATTCCTAAAATTACAGGAGTGAACGAATCCGAACGCCACCCACTCAACCAGCGTGTGCAATTTATTGATACTTGTCCGGAATGTGGAACAAAACTCGTGCGTGACGATGGTGAAGCGAAACATTTCTGCCCTAACGAAACCGGTTGCCCTCCTCAAATCAAAGGGAAAATTATTCATTTCATCAGCCGGAAAGCCATGAACATCGATGGAATGGGCGAGGAGACGGTAGAATTGTTTTATAATCAGGGGATGATTAAAAATGTGGCCGATTTGTACCAATTAAAAGCTGAAGATATTGCAGCATTGGAGCGTTTGGGGGAGAAATCAGCACAACGTATATTGGAAGGTTTAGACGCTTCAAAAAAGATATCGTTTGAGCGGGTTCTTTTTGCCATGGGTATTCGTTTTGTTGGTGAAACAGTGGCCAAATTATTGGTGAAGTCATTCAAAAATATGGATGCTTTAATGAATGCCAGCCTGGAGCAATTAACTGAAGTTAATGAAATTGGAGGACGAATTGCTGAAAGTTTGGTGGCCTATTTTTCAATTGAAGAGCATCGAAAACTGATAGAGCAATTGCGTGAAGCCGGTTTGCAATTCGAACTATCTGATGAGGAGCTGGAAGGAACAAGCGAAAAGCTCTCCGGTCTTTCTATTATTATTTCAGGAACTTTTGAGAAGCATTCGCGTGAGGATTTGAAAAAAATGATTGAACAACATGGTGGTAAAAATGTAGGTTCCATTTCAAAAAATACGAACTACCTACTGGCTGGGGAAAACATCGGCCCGGCCAAGCTCGAAAAAGTTCATAAGCTGGGCATTCCAATGCTCACCGAAGATGAGTTTTTGGAGATGATAGGGAAGCAATAATTTGATGCCAGAGTTTTTGCAGTATAATGAGTTTGTGAAAATGATAGCTATCTGGCGCATCCTTTTTTATTAACTTGCAGTGTATAAGTTTTTAGTTATGAGAAATGTTAAAGAAATAAAGGATCAGATAATTGATACTATAAATGGAATTGATGATACCGAATATTTAATTGAAATTGAATCTTTGATAAGCTCTCTTATAAAAAATGATGTTTCAGTTGAATTGACCGCAGAACAAAAACTAATGCTACAAATGGGTAGAGATGATATAAAAGCTGGTAGATATTTAACACAGGAAGAACTTGATGAAATGGATGAGCAATGGCTAAACGAACCGTAATTTGGTCGAAGACAGCAATTAAACAGCGGGAAAATATTTTCAACTATTGGAATTTTAAAAATAAATCTGTTTACTATTCCCGAAAGCTTAAAGAGCTAATTAGGAGACGTGTACTAATTTTGTCGAAGCACCTGAAGTAGGGGTTATGGTTTCTAATAGTGAAACAAGAACGCTTACTTTTGGAAATTATAATATTTACTATGAGTATGATAATAAGTCGATATACATTATTTCGTTCTGGGATAACCGGCAGGATCCATCCAGGCTTTATAAACTATTAAAAAATTAACTTTTTTAGTCTTCTTGTAAACATAAACTTTACTTTTGTGCTAACCGATTACTGATGAGCACCAAAATGTAATTTTGGGCATACAGAATTCAATTCATTGTTTCCAATTTTTTGCCAGCAATTGATTTCTATCCTGCATACCCCTTGATTTATTAACTTAAAAAAACAGGGAATTATGACAACATTCGTTATTCTTATTTTAGGATTTTTGTTCGGCGCCATACTCAGTTATGCCAACCTGAATAAATACAATGTAATTAGTGGCATGGCCATGCTAAAAGATCTTACAGTAGCAAAAGCTATTTTAGTGGCTATTGGGGTGGGGGCCATTTTGCTTACCGCCGAAATTCAATTGGGCTGGGCTGCCTATCATGTAAAACCTTTCATTGCCGTCGGCATTATGCTGGGTGGACTTATCTTTGGCTCAGGAATGGCCATTTTGGGTTATTGCCCGGGTACTATGGCGGTTTCGTTGGGAGAAGGTTCATTGGATGCTTTAGTTGGATTGGCCGGAGGATTGACCGGAGGTCTGGTTTTTACGCTTTTATTTCCGCAGATCAATTCCATGCTTGGACCCGACTGGGGGAAACTATCTGTGTCGGAACTTATTCCAAATCGAAGCTTGTTTTTTTCTGTGGTGATTTTAATTGGAGTCATACTTGTTTTTGCGGCCTTCGTTATGGATAGGTGGGCTGAAAAGAAAGATCGTAAATGGCTGTATGCAGGTATTGCTCTTGCGTTATTAAATAGCATTGTTTTTATGAAAGGAGTGATGGATCGCCCCATTGGTGCATCAACGGCTTTTCCCTATTTGTCCGATTCAATGTTTGGTGCAACAGGGAACGATTACTTCGGTAAAATCAAAACACCGGGTAGTTGGGAAGTCGTTTTTCTGATTGGTGCCTTGCTTGCCGGATTGATCATGTCATTGTTCCGTCGCGAATTTAAGTTGACATTGATTCATCGCAATTGGGAAAAATTCAGGGGAAACTCTACGACTAGCCGTATTTTTTGGGCCTTTATTGGTGGGTTTATTTTAATTTTTGGCGCTCGAATGGCCGGTGGATGCACAAGTGGACATATTATTTCAGGTGGAATGCAACTGGCCATTAGTAGCCTGGTTTTTGCTGTTTTTGTTTTTGCCGGATTGTTGATTACGGGAAAATATTTCTATCATAGCAAATAGATGAAGTGTTGATATTTATGGTTTATTTTGTAGCGATATGAATCTATATTGAACAGTTCAAGAAGAATTTAAATTTATTAAATCACATGTCTAATAACTATTGTACATGAATTCAACAGAAATAAAAAACAAGATTATTCAGCACATTGAGTTTTTTGACGACAGTCAGCTTGAGATATTTTACGGAGTTCTCTTGTCTTTTATTGATAGTCAGTCTGATTCGGATGGGTTTTCCAATATGAGTCAGAAAGAAACGAACGGGAATTCCATGGACGATAGTCCGATCGATAAAAGGAGTAAGGCTGAGCACGAACAATCCATCCGCGACTTGAAAGCCCGATATCGAAAGTATTAATGCCTAAATTTCAAACTATGAAAACCAAATCAATACTGATTATTTTTGTATTTCTAAGCGTTTCAACAGGTCTGTTTGCCCAATTCTCCAGAGGAACGGTCAAAGAGAGTTTAAGCATCAACAGCAAAATTCTTGGCAAACAAGTACATTACACCATTTACCTACCCTTCGATTATGAAACATCAAATCGTTTTTATCCTGTACTTTATTTGCTGCACGGCTATTCCGATAACGACATGGGGTGGATGCAGTTTGGTGAGGCGAATTTAATTGCCGATGAACTCATTTCCCAGCGTGAAATTCCGCCTATGATTATTGCCATGCCCGATGGAGGTGTTTCGTTTTACATCAACAATTTTGACAACTCAGTTCGATACGAGGATTTCTTTTTACAAGAGTTTATCCCTTTTATAGAAAAAACCTATCGGGCCCGAACTGAAAGCCGTTACCGAGGAATTGCCGGACTTTCGATGGGCGGTTATGGTACATTGAATTATGCCTTGAAATACCCTGAGAAATTCGCCGCTGCGGTGGCTTTCAGTGCTGCCATTTTTTCGGAAGAAGATATCATGAGTGTGGACGAACAAGAATGGCAACGCATTCACAAATCGTTGTTTGGACCTTATCAGGAAGGTGCCGCACGCTTAACCGAACACTACCGATTGAACAATGCATTTGACATTACCAAAACAAAAGGTGCCGATGCTTACCGGGGTTTGCGGTTAATGATGGATTGTGGCGATGATGATTTTCTGACCAACGACAATTGCCTTTTGCACATTGAGTTGACTAAAATGGGAATCAAACATGAATTCAGAATGAGCGATGGTGCTCATAACTGGACGTATTGGCGCACAGGATTACCCGATGCATTAAAATTTATTGGAGCCAGCTTTCACCAGTTTTAGGGCGCAGGTTTTTCTGAACTTGTATGTTTTGAGTCTACCATGCTTCGGCTGTTCGTAATGGTATTTGCAGTCATTTAATTGTTTAAGGCAAAAACTTTACGGCAATTGAATCTTTGCTCCAGGCCGCAAATTTGTTGCTGGTGTAGAAGGTAATGCTTGTGTGAGGATTATTTTTGATCCAGATTACTGTGGTTTCGCCCGGATGGTCGCTAATTTTTAATCCCCCTTCGACTTCAAAATAACAAATTTCTGATTCCTTTACCGGCAATACAAGTGGTTGAAGGCCTTTGTTCACCGACACCGTATAAACACTATCAAACAATTCTACCGGTGTAATCGTTTGGTGGTACATAAATGTTGTCATTTCATCGATAATCATATCCAGAGTTGAATTCACTCGCTTAAAATTTTCCAATTGTGGTTCGTGACCCTTTCCTTCTAAAATGATTAATTTATTTTCAATCCCCAGATGGTTCAAACGCTGGTGAATTGGAATGGAACCATAAATTTGATTCAAAACCAATTGGTTTATTTTCAAGGTGTTTCTGAACGGGAAACTATGGTCTGCAGGAACAATATCATCTTTGTTTCCATGAATGGAAAGAACCGGAATACGTTCATCAGGATCGATGATTGAGGTGTCAGAAACTGCTCCCCAAAGATTGGTTACTGCTTTTATCTCAAATGAATTGGTAAAGGGATTTCCACTGACTTCGATATTTCCCAAATCTCTATTTTTATTGGCATGGTAGGTGCTTTGGGGGCGTTCATCATTATCAAGAAAAGCTAAATTTAGCGATGCCATGGCTCCTGCGCTGGTTCCTGCCAAATAAATTTGTTTGGTGTCGAATCCGAGTTGCTTTGATTTTGACGACAGGAATCTTAAAGCCGCGTGAGCATCCTGGATGGCTTTGTAGCCACTTTGTTCAATATCGTCGCTACCTAGTTTGAATCCCATGCGATAATCCATTGAGGCGACCACGTAACCCATTCTCGCAAAATGGTAGGCCATCAATTGTTCGGTTGGTGATTGTTTATTCCCAATGTAAAAAGCTCCTCCATGAATGAGTAGAAGCAATGGCCTGATTTTTTGTTGGTCGCCCTTTGGTAAATAGATATCGAGCATAAGATCCTGTTCTTTTTCTCCTTTCAATAGATTAACCATGCCTTTGGCTAATATTTCAATGTATGGATCGTCGAGGTAAGGGGTCTTGGTCCAGTATCCTTGAGCTTCTCCATATTTAATGTCTTCCTGGAATTGTATTTTGCTGAATATTTCCTCCTGATAGCGTTTGGAACTGGCCAGATTAAATTCAGTTCGTCGCTTAAAGTTGATGGAGAGACGATTCTTCCAAAAGAACAACCTGAATTTGCGATCCGTTATCCGAAGGGTGCCGGTAATTTTTGATGAGCTGATTTTTCCTTGCAACTCACCCCAATATTCATCAGACATGATTTTCAATTTGTTATTGATGACTTCAAATGTGATGTTATGTTTCTCTTCCATCACATTTTTTCTATTGTGAATAAAATAACCGGTGGCGTGCAATTCATGCTTTGCATTAATGACTAATATCAAGTTGGTTTTACCAATAGTCCCATCGTATATGCCCGGTTCAGGCATACTGTTGTCTATGGCGCAGTAGGCATTTGTGTTAAATAAGATGCCCAGCAATATGAGGAGAATTTGTAAGTGTCGAAATTTCATGTTGGTGTCGGTTGCGGAGTTACTTCTTTCGGTCAATTTTAGGATTTGAAAATGAATTATTTTTCGCTACTTCTTCTTTTCTTTTCAAAATAGTATTTGCGAATAAAGTGCCAAAGTATGAAAAGAATGGCGGAAAAGATCAATAAGGAAATCAAAACATTGTTGTTGAATTTAATTGGCGAAGGGTCACCTATTAAAATATATCCTTGCCAGAAATAAGGATGTGATTTTAAGGGGTCTGATTGTTTAATGTGATCAATTTTTGCTTTTCGGAGGGCTTCGGGTTTTGTAAAACCTTTGAATAAATAACGGTAGAAGTTCAGCATCAGCTCGGCACTTACCTTATCTTCGACTTCCCAAAGTGTCATCACAATTGAAGGACACCCGGCATACAAAAATGCCCGGGATAAACTCATGACTCCCTCGCCGGTTCGCATTTTTCCCGAACCCGTATTGCATGCACTTAATACAGCAAGCCTGGCGTCTAATTTTAAATTATAAATTTCTTGAGTATTCAAATAGCCATCATTGATGGTATCGTTTGGGCTGGAAAATACCAATTTTGAAAACATTGGAATAGAATCGTTAATTATGGTATGCATCGCTAAATGTAAAATATCGAAGTTGCCGGCTTTTAGTTTAAAATTGGTTTCGCTGGCATCGGCTCCGAAAAGTGCAGTGCACTTTTGAAATTTAGACAATCCAATAACCTCATCTTTTGCTCCTGGCAATGGACGTAATATGTTGCGATTAATTTGTCTGTTGCGATAGGCCGATTTGTTGAGGTCTACATCTTCATTGGTATAAGTGGGTGAAAAGGCTAAAATATTTCTACCCTTTTTTTTATTGCTTTTAAAATAATCGAAATGAAGTGTCGCCGAATAGGAATAGGTAATGTTATAGTCATAAACCAGGTAGTCTAAATTTCGATAATCGATCCTTTCTTCTTTCGGCAAAGTACGTATTAAGGCATCGAAAGGGATGTATGCCATTCTTCCATCCGGTATAATAATTAAATCGCTTACTTTTTCATTTAAGCCCAGTGGCTTGATTAAGACATTGAATAAGTAATTTGCTGCGCTGGTGTATCGATTAAAATGGTCTAAATTAATATCCCCTATGTTGTTGTTTGTTAGTTCCGAAATTATGTTTTGTAAATGTAAGACATATTCATAGCTGATTACTGTTTTATGATACGATTCTCCTGAAGAGTTGAATGTTAAGGCATATACATAACCCGTATCTGAGGCTGATTCGGGTTCATCAACGAAATATTCCACCAAGGTTTGATTTTGCTGAAGTTTTTTTAGAATATCATTCGACGAAATGGTGATGTTTCGATATTTGAAATCGAAATAATCGGCATAGTCGCGCTCAAAAAGAAAAATAAGTTCATCGTGCTTGTTTTGTAAATTGAAGATGGATTTCTCCAGCTCATTCACGAGTATCGAATCGGGACTAACATTGTTCTGCTCATTAAATTTCAATTGCTTCAAATTGGACAATTGCATGGTAATGTTGCGTTCTTGTTGTACCAGGGAATCGGGAATACCGCCGAAGTTTTTTGCTTTGATGTCGTTCAGTGATGCCAGGAAAGTAGCAGACTTTCCCGATTCGGAAAAATTGAGCATCTGCTCAAAATAGTTGGGCAGTTGGGTGTTTTCATATAAATTCTCTGCAATCTTAAAACCTTCTAAATAAACCTTGTCATATTGTTCCGTCAAACTGATTTTACTTTCCTCCTGGAGAAAACTAATCCTTAAATCGTGCAAAAAGAGGATGGTGGCATCGGCTGATTTTAATGCCTTATCGTAAAATACGTTGGCCGTGAACCGATCGTTCTGACTCTCGTAAAGTTTCCCAATTTGATTTAAGGCCATGGTACGATTAATAAAAACATCTTTCACTTGTGCCGGAGTGATCAGTTCTCCTTTGCCTTCCAAATAAGGTATTTTATTATCGGGCATTTGTGAATTGGCCAACAATGCCTTGTCGAAGACATTAACCGCCTCGGTGTAATTGGCCAGTTTGTTGTAATCACAGGGTTCATGTTCTGCTTTTTTCATTAAAAACTGACCATAAATTTCATAGTAATAAACCATCCATGGATCAATGGTTGAGAAGTTGGCTTCAAGAAGGGTTAAGGCTGAGGCAAAGCACTTTTCTGCTTCATTTAAATTGTTGTTTTTGAGGTAAGCTTTTCCCAGGGTTAATGTTGCCTGTGCATATCTGATATTGTCATTTTTTAAACCATGTGTAACATAAAGTAGTTCTTGAATGGCTTGATCAAGGTTATTTTCCTCAATATAAATATTGCCTAAGAGTTGTTTAAATGATAGGTTATTGGGATTGTTTTCCTTAAGATATTTTTCAATGATTTGTTTCGCGTCTTCATATTTTTTAATTGCATAAAAGTATTGGGCAGTTCCAAGAACGGCATTCGCGTATAAATTTTCATTGCTGTATTTGAAGGGCTCGATTAATTCTGAAGCCCTGTTGTAGTAGTCAAAGGATTTTTGATAATCACCATAAACGTAATAAAAATATCCTAACGTAGCATATAGACCTCCTAATAAGTACACATAATCATCTGATGCATTTAAGAGGATTTTTTCTGCCAGGTTGTAATTTAGTATGCTTTTGTCGTATGCTCCCGTCATTCGATACAAATTGGCGAGCTGAAAAAAGGGGTAGGAACTATACTCATTGTACTCCTCAACTTGCTCCCACGTGGCAATGGATTTCATAAAATATGACTCTGCTTTAGCATAATTGTTCCCGGAAAGTTGGATTGAACCTTCAGAAGTCAAATTATTTGCCAAAAATATAAGGCTATCCTGATTTTTATTGGCATGAGCTATCTCTTTGGTAGCTAGGCTAATTACCAAAAAAACAATGCTGGCTGTCAAAATAAAATGCGTTTTCATCAAAAATAATTTAAAAACAAGGGTAACCTTTTGCCAATAATCGGAATTAATGGGTGAAGGTCAAAAAAAATAATAACAATTTTAAGATTTCTATTATGAAAACATTAAACGATTTCTTTGCTGGTGAACAAAATGCTCATATCTTATCTCTTGTTGAATTGGTTGCTGTTAAAGGTGGTGATACTCCTCCAGAAAATCCAGTTGATCCTTTTAAAAGGCCAACAAAATTGTCATCAAGCAGTTTTCACCGCAACTTTCGTTCTTATTAAGGTGTAAAATCGTTTGTTTATCTGCAACTATAGGCCATGGGCCTTTAAAATTAAAGTAGCAGACTTGTTTTTCATTATTCACATCATTTATTCAAATTGTTTGATTGGGCTGGAGTGGGGGATAACTTCAGCAAGTAATCATAACGTATGCCGTTAGGTACTTGATAGAGTATTAAAGGCATGATTTGAATACTTTCCAACGCAATTCATAAATTGTGGGACGCCAATTTAATGGTTCCCTGATTTTTTAAACGTACCACTGAGTACAATAGTCTGATGTATTTCATTTATGACAATTGAAAATCAGTTGAATCCAAAGGTAGTAAAAGTCTTGGATGCAATTGTCATTACATCGATTGGATCATTTTACGCTTACCTCAATAAAATTTGTGAATTTTTACCGAACAGATCTTTTTTGCTCGGGTGCATCTCATTTGGCATGCCTGGAACTTCCAATCAGGCTAATGAAGTATCGCTCTACTTCTGCAAACTTTCCATATTCATCAAATTGCCTATGCTTACCGATAAAATGCTGTGGTTTACCCATTCTGAAATGTAAGAATGAATAAATCTTCTGATATTCGTTTAAAATTTTAACGATTATGAGAACAGAACAAGAAAAATATTGCTTTAGCTGCGGTACCGCCATTCAGTCCAGAGCTGAAGTTTGTCCAAATTGTGGTGTGCCACAACCTGATGCTCCCCGAAATAGCTCGTTAAATAACCAGTGGCTGGCCACCTTATTACTTAGTGGGCTTTTGGGAGTGTTTGGTGCACATCGTTTTTATTTAGGTAAAATTGGAACCGGAATATTAATGCTGATCACTGCAGGAGGTTTAGGGATTTGGTATTTGATTGATTTAATTCTTGTTATTACCGGGAATTTTAGAAATCGGGATGGCGAATTTATTAAGCCCATGAACGTATAAAACCCAATAATTATTAGAACCTGTAAGCCAGGTTTCCTGATCAGATCGGGGAGCTTGGCTTTTTACTGCTTATTTAGAATAAACAAATTTACGTTCGTGTTGGTTATTTTAGCGAATCAAAATTTTTAAGTTTATGAAACAATTCATTTTTATCCTATTGCTTATTGCAACTTTTAATTCTTTTGCTCAACATCCTGTAATACAAATTGGAGAGTCGCTTCCTGAATTCAAAGCGAAGTTGGAATGCACCACATCGGGAAAGAGTTATTCGATTGATGAATTAAAAAGTGAGCATGGACTATTAATCATATTTTCTTGTAACACATGCCCCTTCGTAGTTGCCTGGGAGGATCGGTATCCAATGATCAATGAATTGGCTAAGAAGAATGGTGTTGGTTTTGCTTTGATGAATTCTAATGAGATGAAACGTGATGGTGATGACTCCAAAAAAGCGATGAGCACGCACGCAAAGGAAAAGAAATATGAATGGCCCTATTTAGTGGATGTCAACAGCGATTTTGCAAATTTGATGGGAGCACAAACAACGCCGCATGTTTTCCTTTTCGATAAAAACAATAAACTGGTGTATAAAGGCGCAATTGATGATAATTATAAAAATGCCGATGAGGTGGAAGTATTTTATCTGAAAGACGCCTTAAACAGTTTAGGTGCAAATCAAAAAATAGTACTGCAGGAAACACGGAACCTTGGTTGTGGGATTAAACGAAAAGCCATGTAAGCCCAATTGTTGGCGATTTTGGGTTTTTCTACTTTATTTTTATGTCTGTAAAACATTTTCGTGATTGTTATGTTTAAGAGGTAGAAGAAATTTTAATATTATTTATATGTCAGAAAGAACAGGATTAGTAACATTTGCGGGAAATCCGGTAACATTAACGGGTCATGCAATTCAAGTGGGAGAGAAAGCTCCTGATTTTACAGGTATAAATCAAAGTTTACAGGAAGTTACATTATCATCGTTTGCTGGTAAAACTGTTGTTATAGCTATTTATCCTTCAATTGATACCGGTATTTGTCAAAAACAAAATAGAAAATTTAATGAATTGGCTTCCGGTATGAGTGATGTGGTGGTTTTGAGTGTATCACAGGATTTACCCTTTGCACAAAAAAGATTCTGTGCTGCAGAAGGATTAAGTTCTATTGTTACCTTATCGGATCACCGTGATCGCGAATTTGGAAATAAATACGGTTACCTGATTAAAGAATTGGCTTTATTGGCTCGCGGTACTGTAGTCATTGACAAAAAAGGAATTGTTCAGTTTGTTGAAATCGTGCCTGAAATTACCACAGAGCCTGATTATGATGCTACGTTAAAAATACTGGATGCGATAAAATAAGCATTTCGGCAATTAAAATTTATGACCCTACCTTTTCAATTTTTCTGATTCGGTAGGGTTTTTTGTCTTGTGACTCGAAATAGGTTCTCATCTGTACTTCAGCCAATAAGCCAAAGGTGATTAATTGCAAACCGGCAATAAGTAAGATAACTCCCAATATTAAAATAGGTTTTCCCCAGATGTTATGTCCGAGTAATTTCAGGATGAATAAATAGAGGTTGATGGCTATCCCGATTGCAATGCTTAACAAACCAATTCCTCCAAATAAGTGCATGGGTTTTTGCAAGTACTTTTTCAAAAAGAGCATAACGAATAAATCGCTAACCACTTTAAAAGTACGGTTAATGCCATATTTTGATTTTCCATGAATGCGTGCATGATGCTTTACGTCCATTTGGGTAATTGTTCCACCTTCGAGGGCTACCAATACCGGTATAAAACGATGCAATTCGCCATATATTTTAATGTTTTTGGCAATGTCGTTTTTGAATAACTTTAAGGTACAACCATAATCTTTAATCCGAACTTCGGTGGTACTTCGAATGATTGAATTGGCTATTTTACTCGGTATTTTCCTTAAAAACATTCCGTCCTGCCTGTTTGCTCTTATTCCAGCTACCACATCCCAATCACCTTTTATCGATAAGTCTAGCATAACAGGAATGTCGGCCGGGTCATTCTGTAAATCGCCATCGAGTGTAATGATGTATTCGCCGTTGGCCACATCAATTCCTGCCTGCAATGCCGAACTTTGTCCGTAGTTTTTTCTGAGTTCGACTAAAACAAAACGTTCATCATTTATGGCCCGGATTTTATCCTTCGTTGAATCAGAGGAACCGTCATCTACAAAGATCGCTTCAAAATCATAAGCTGCCAATGCAGTTTTAATTTGATTAGCCAAAGGTTCAATATTCTCTTCTTCGTTAAACACACAAATTACTAGACTCAACTTTTTCATTTCAAAAATCTTTTTTGATGAAGGGTGGCGCTAAATTAAACTAATTTAAGCACTGAGAAAATTATTTAAGTGTTTACTCCCCAAATCTTAATTGAAGGCAGAAAAAATACCAACTATTAATGAGAGATAGACCGCTTACAATTTCTATTTTTGTCAATGTTGATTGAATTTTTTTTAATCCATAGTTCTAATTTGAATGGATTGATTCATTCACCAAAAGCGGAATAACAATATCCTGCCAATTTCATGAACTCTTTCAAGAAAAAGCAGTTATAACAATTACAATTGATCGTATTCTTTTAATACAAAAAATCAAACGCGTTGAAAACAGGTATAACAAGTACTAAAAAGTTGGTTTTTTCTGCAAATATGAAATTGGCAGATGTAATTCATAGTAACTACCTTTTGATTCCAATAATTGGACGTTTCGGTATCGAATTGGGCTTTGGAAATAAAACGGTTAAGGAAATCTGTGACGAAAAAAATCTCGAACACTTGTTTTTTCTTGAAATTTTGAATTCATATCATAATAGTGATTATTTTGCTGAAAATCTGTTCGAACGATATCCTCTTGCTTTAATTATTAGCTATTTAAGAAATACTCACCATTATTATAGAACGATAAAGATTCCTGAATTGGAAGAAATGGTGGAACAATTTTTACATTCCAGTTCGAATGAGAATAAATCCAACAATGAATTGATTGCTAATTTTTTTAACGATTACAAGCAAGAATTAGTGCGGCATTTGCATCAGGAAGATGATCACCTTTTTCCTTATACTACTGAGCTGGAAGAAGCACTTCGGCTAGGACAATATTCTTCAAAATTAATTTCAAAAATTAAGGCCAATCATACACAACATAACGATGAGGATCATAATCATTTGGAGGAAAAACTTTTTGACTTAAAAAATTTGATCATTAAGTTTCTGCCGCCCGTAAAGCGCGGTGATATTTTGGAAAAATTGCTCATCGAACTATTTCGACTTGAAAATGATTTAAATGATCATTCTCGAATTGAGGATAAAGTGTTGATACCAAAAGTGATATTTCTTGAAAACAAAATACTGGAATTAGGTGAGTAATATAACCAAGCAAGTGAAAATTAGTATTGCTGCTCACCATTGTTTAATCATCAGTGGTATTCAGGCCTGTATTGGTATGTGTAGTATCGAAGCAAATTATCTTGAATTTCAAAATTTGGATCATTTGCTCAAAACACAAAATAAAAACAACCATTATTTGATTGTTCACCATAGTTTGTTGAATGTGCCTAAATTGGATCATCTCAATCGCTTAATTTTCAATTTTAGAGGTAAAATTATGGTTCTTGGAAGTGAAAAAATGAATGCTGATTTCCATCAGTTTTTAATTTTGCCTAATGATACAGAAATTGAAGTCATCAGAAAGTTAAACGAGTTTTTTGCCAATGAGGCTACAACTATTATGCACCAGCAAAATGACCAGCTTAGCGCTCGTGAAATTGATGTGCTTAAAGAGGTGGCATTGGGATATTCGAATAAAGAAATTGGCGATCATTTATTTATTAGTGTGAATACGGTCATCACACATCGAAAAAATATAACAGAAAAATTAGGTATTAAAACCATTGCAGGACTAACGGTTTATGCTCTTATGAACAGTTTGATAAATCCGGGTGATGTAAATGTTTAGTAGATCTTTAGCACTATTCAGTATTTCCTATTTTAAAGAAATTTGATTGTCGTTTGTATCGGTATGGAAGGCATATTTATCAATCAATTCTGGCTGCTGTGGTCCGTAAATTAAGAGGTAATTGAAACAGGTGGCATTCCCAATTGCTGATATTTTAATTTTATCCGATTTCAAATAATTAATTTCATGTTCCACTTTGTATTCAAATACTATGGCATAGCCTTTTGATGAAATCAAACAAACATCGTTGGCAGACTGAGTGATTTCACTTTCCTTTTTAATGGTTATAAGATCGCCTTGCTGAATGGATTGTACATTTGCCTTGTGATTTTTGTTTGAGACCAACTTCAGTTCTTCGTTCTCCTCAATAGTTAAATTGATGCTGTTATTTTTGTTTCCGAATTTTACGCTCGATAACTCTTCAAACAACACATTCGCATTTAATTTATTGATGTATGAAAAGCGTAGTGGATGCTTATCAATTTTAATGACCAAACCATCGTGGTTTGTAGTAGTTATTTGCATCAATTCATCCAGTTCCTCAACATAAATGGAGCCATTTAAATCTTTTCTGCTGTTAATTGAATTTGGTGAAGTTAAAGGGACTGTTTCGTTGGCTGAAAAGGCGGAAATACCAATTGCATATTGGTTATAGGCAGAAACAAGAATTTTTGAACCATTGGTGGTTTCAATAAGAATTTCTTTATCGGTTATTTGCTTATAACTTTTAAAGTTCCCCAATGTTTTGGCATATCCGGAGCTGGTCAATACCATCAAAATAATAAGAGTTAAAAGCAGTTGTAATTTCCCCATGATAAAGTTTTTATCAAAAACATTTGCAAGGACTTGAAATTTCAGGTAATGAATCTAAAGAGTGCTTAACCAGTTTATTTTCACCTTTTCTGAATTTCTTAATCAAATCAAATATAATAAAAAATAAGATATTCTTTGACGAACGGAGTTTATTCGTTGATGAAATTCGCAAATTGAATGGTGTATGAGGAATTATAGCCTTGTTTTTTAGCTTGGTTTTAAAGAAGGTGTCGATTATCTCCTGTGAGTTCAATCGTTTGAAAATCAACTATTTTCGTTGTACGCTAACGTAAGTATGATAAAAGTCAGTTATTTGTAATTCTGCTTTATTTTCAATAGAAATGTTTTAGAACATTCTTATATAAATGCGTTTATTTATAACGGTTCAAAGTAAGTATTTCAGAAAAGAAGGGATCAAGCGTTCCAAATTTCCCACGAAGCAATAGCTTGGCCATGTAGCATTTCCAATCCATTTTTTGTTTTTGCCCCTTTTTCTTGTCCTTTTTTCATGAATAAAGTGACTTCCGGATTGTACACCAAATCGAACATGACATGTTCGTTGGTAATTTGATCATAAGGAATTGGAGGGCAATTGTCGATATTGGGATGGGTTCCAAGTGGGGTTGCATTAATCACAATTAATCGTTCCTTTAACAAGGCAGCATCAATGTCATCATAACGGATTTCATTGTGTTCTAACTGTTGTTCAATCGAAGCCGACACATAATCGATACCCAGTTTGCTGAGTACATGTTTAATTGCTTTTGAGGCTCCACCTGTTCCCAAAATAAGGGCTTTGTTGTGTTTTTCCGTTAGCATGGGTTGAATAGAATTTCTGAAACCTATGATGTCGGTATTGTAGCCTTTGAGTCTTAAACCTTGTTCTGAATGTATGATTTTTATGGTGTTTACAGCACCAATTTCTTTAGCTTCCTCGTCAATTTCGCTTAAATATTGCATGATTTGTTGCTTATAAGGAATGGTGCAATTTAATCCGGCAATCTCTTCGTACATGTCGAAAATTGATGGGAATTTGGCTATTGAATCCAATTCGAAATTTACGTATTGAAGATCTGTACGGCCTTCTGTTTCAAATTTTTCGTTAAAAAACTTTTTTGAAAAAGAATATCCTAATTTTAATCCGATTAATCCAAATGTCTTCATTTTACTATTTTATTTTTATTGGCGAGATATTCCGTACCCCAAATAATAATAATTCCAAAAATCATCCAAAGTATGGCGAAAACAATCTCTTGTGAAAATTGCTGTGGCATATGCCATGCATAGCCTTCCACAATGCCTTGGCCATCTTTCAACACTAATTCTCCAAGCGAATTGGTTGCAAAAACTTCTGTTTTCCACGGCCATAGTATGCCAATGGAACCTAAAATAAATCCGGTTAAAATCGAAATGGTTTGATTTTTAAATTTTTTAAATACCCACGATAAAGCATTGGAAAATAAGATTAAACCAAAACCGGCTCCCAATACCACAGGTAACAATATTTTAAGATCCAAATTATTTACGGCATCAATCATCACCAATTTGTAATTGCCCATTAATATCAGAACAAAAGAACCCGACAGGCCCGGTAAAATCATACTACACGTGGCCACTATACCACAAATGAATAAGTAAAAAAACGTACTGTTTTCACCGGCAGGTTTTAATACGGTTAAAGAGATGGCAATGGCGGTACCAATTATGAAGCTGATAATTACAGAAGCATTCCACTTTTCGATTGTTTTTCCAACAAAATAAATGGACGCTAAGATTAAACCAAAAAATGCCGAATAAATATAAACCGGATAATCAGTCAGTAAATAACCAAAAAGTTTGGCCAAAGATAAGATGCTTACTGCAACTCCTAGAAATACTGCCAGTAGAAAATTCAGGTTGATGTGTGTGGCAAGGGATTTAAACTTGCCTGAAAGCAAATACTTGAGTGCCTTTAAATCGAAGGATTTAATTGAATCGATGAGTTCTTCAAAAATTCCGGTAATTAATGCAATGGTTCCTCCCGAAACACCGGGAACAACATTTGCGGCGCCCATTCCAATTCCTTTCAAAAAGAGACTTATGTATTTGTTCATTGAAGTATATTTTAATAGTGGATTAAATAAGGATCAATAAGGGGATTATGATTCAAACGTATGATATTTTTTGATTAGTTTGTTGACCCACTTCGAATTAATGGCTTCGGGAAAACTATCGAGAAACAGGTGTAAATTTGAATTGTTGCTTTCCAATGCTTTTTGCAGATGTCCGCGGGCTTCTTTATCATTCATGGAATCTAAATAATAGGCGGCCAGACGGAAATTTATTTCTGATCGGTCAGTATGAAATTCATTGGCCAATTTTAAGGTTTCGATGGCAGTAACCACCATGCCTCGTTGATATAATACTTCGGCATACGAAAGCCAATAGTCTAACTCCAGTGGGTTTAATTCTATGGCGGCATCAAAAGAATTGCTGGCCTCTTTAAACCGATTCATTTCAGCAGCCACTAAAGCAAAAGAGTAATGAAAATCACTATTTTCTTCGTCTATTTTTACGGCTTTCTTTAAATGATCGAACGATGATTTTATGTTTCCTCTATTTTTTTCAATTAATCCTGAACCATACCAGGCTTTGGCATTAAGCGCATTAATTTTACGCGCTTTCTGGTAGTTTTTCAGGGCTAATTTTTCTTTATCTAACCCAATATAACAATCGGCAATAAAACAATAGATGTCATCATTTTCGGCATCAAATTCATTGAAACTGGTGAAGGCGCCAATGGCCTTTTCAAACTTGCCCAACAGCATGTATGAATGACCTAAATTGAACCAGGCATTTGGAAAATCTTCATTCAGTGCGAGTGCCAATTCATAAGCCCAAACTGATTTTTCAAAGTCTTCAATCTTGGTGTAAAGTATCCCTAAATTGAACCATGCTGAGTCCGAAAAAGCTTCTAAATCTAAGTATTTATCATAGCAGGCTATGCTCTTTTTATTTTCGCCAATTTTTTCATAACAAAAGGCCAATTCATACATGGCTTCTTCATTTTCAAGATCCAGCAAAACCGCTTCTTCTAAATAGTGAACAGCTTTGTGGTAATCGCCAATTTGTTCATAGGCAAATCCTATATTGAATAAGGTTTCATCCCGATCTTCGCTTGAATATTTTAAGGAAAGGTTGAATGAACGAACAGCTTCATCGCTCTGCCCCAAAAGCAAATGCGATGATCCTTTCAATAAATGTAATTCGTGATTGGTGTCTTCTATCTTTACCAATTCGTTGGTCAATTCCAGCGAATTTGAAACTTCACCAAGGTTTAAAAGTATATTTGCCTTCTTAATTTTTAAAGCTAAAGAAGTGGGATGTTGATTCATACCCATTTCCACCACTTGTAAGGCTTGATATATTTTCCCATCTTCTAAGAAATTATCAATAATATATTCCAATTGAAAAACATCGAAATACATGCTCAAGCCTTTCCGAAGCATTTCTTCGTAGCGCTGGAGAGCATTGTGTATTTCTTGCTCTTCTTGAAAATTTCTTGATTCTTTATTCACCTTGGGTATATTTAATTAAACCGTATTGCGTTTTTTTATTGGTGTTCAGGCCTGAGTAAATCGTTAATTGTTTTAACCGGATTAAAGGTTGCAATGGGAACTTCTACAAAAATGGTGTTCCAATTGCTCATTGCACCGTTCCAAAGTCCGGGTAATTCTAATGCTTTCAGTTCGATACCGTCTTTTGATTTTTGAGAAATAAAACCGGTTTTTTCATCGACATACTTGCTCAAATCAAATTTTTCGCCTCTGTAATTTTTCGTACTGCAAATCAGATCAACCGGATTAAAATGTGTTGAATGATTTAGAAAATCAATCTGTTGTGGATCATTTAAATCAATTTGTGCTTTTTCGATAATTTGAAGCGAAGCTGTATTGTCTGGATTAAGCACCCAGAAAGGACCTCCGCCTGGTTCTCCTTCGTTTTTCACCATTCCGCAAATACGAATCGGCCGATTTAATTTTTGGATCAGGAATTGACGTTTTGCTTCTGTGTTGTCAAAGGTATGATTATAATCAACGAAGAGTTCCTTTTTAATGAACGATTCAATTTTGTTCAGTAATTCAGGTTCGTTTGCTGATGATATATTCTCTAATTTTTCGAGGTATGAAAATACTTTACTCCTTATAGTGACCAGCATTCCAGCCAGTGCTTTTTTAAATCGTTTGGTATCTTGCTTCAAGCGATCGGGCACAACGTTGTCGATATTTTTAATGAAAATAATGTCGGCATCCAGTTCACCCAAATTTTCAATTAAGGCTCCGTGACCACCGGGTCTAAAAATAAGATCTCCATTTTCATCTTTGATCGGATGATTAGTTGGATCAACAGCAATGGTATCGGTTGATTTATGTTGAAACGAAAATGATACATCCAGCGTAATTCCAAATCGCTTTTGATAGCTTGTTTTAACTGTTGCTAAAAGTTCCTCAAATCCTTTGAGGTGCTCGGGTGAAATGGTATAATGAATATGGGCGATTCCATTTACGCCTGTACAATACGAAGCCGCTTCTACCAGATGTTCTTCAAAAGGTGTTCTGCTTTCATTTTTATAATGGTGAAATTTCAGCAAGCCCTTAGGTTTGGATCCATAACCAAGCCCGTCATCCGATAAAATAAATTTTACGATTTCTTTTTTCGAAGCGGAGGATGTGATGATTTCATTAAGTTGATCGTAGAAGGCAAATTTTTCAATATTCTGAAAAAAGAACTGCATAAACTCATCCTCATCTGACTCATCACGATCTAAATATTCGAACAAATTTTTAAACATTCTACTGGCAGCGCCCGATGCAGGCACAAATTTCAAGGTTTTTAATCCTGAAGAAAGTGAATTTTCAAAAACCGAAACATAGCGCGATTCGTCCTCTTCCGAGAGAATAACTAGTCCTTTTGACGGCGTAGCCGGCCCAGTGAGGTGTATTTGCGGGAAGTCTTTAATAAAGTCGTTGATTTGTGATTCAACTTTATTAAGTGTAAGCCCTTGATCTTGTATCTGTTCCAGATTTCTTTTTGTAAACATAATTTGTTTGATTCCAACGCATTAAAAGTAAAAAACAATCACAGAATTCAAAATCTACAAGTGAATTAATATTCAAAAAAATATAAACATTTAAAAATTAATTATCATTCCGTATTTTCGCACCATGGCAGAACTGGAGAGAATTTTCGCATGGGGACATGGCAAACGTTACAATGATTTTCCTTCTCATTTCAGGAAAATATTTTCTGAACGAGTACAGAAAGTTTCAATTGATGCAGGCTTTACCTGTCCCAACCGTGATGGTACGAAAGGGCTTGGTGGATGCATTTATTGTAACAATGCAACCTTTCAACCAAGCTATTGTCATCTGAAAAAAAGTATTACCAGCCAGATAGATGATGGAATTCAATTTTTTTCTTCGAAATACAAGTCGATATCATTTCTGGCCTATTTTCAGGCCTATACGAACACCTATGCACCACTTGAAAATTTAATTGAATTGTACGAAGAGGCATTGAGTCATTCACGTATTATTGGACTGGTCATAGCTACGCGTCCCGATTGCCTGCCTGATGACTTGTTGGATTATTTGGAGCGCATAGCTCAAGATAAGTATGTGATGGTGGAATTGGGGGTAGAGTCTTGTGAAAATACAACCTTGGAACGAATTAACCGGGGGCATACTTTTGAAGAGAGCGTAGAAGCTTTCCAAAAATTAAGCGATCGAAAAATTCATAATTGTGCCCATATGATTTTGGGATTGCCGGGAGAAAATAAAGAAACGATTCTGTTACAGGCGAAAAAAATGTCCAGGCTTCCGATTGAAAATATCAAGTTGCATCAACTTCAAATTCATAAGAATACACTTATTGCAAAGCAATTTTCAGATGCTCCGGAGGCCATTGAACTATTTCAAAGCGTTGAAAGTTATGTTGATGCAGTGGTCGATTACCTGGAGCTATTACATCCTGCAATTATAGTGGAACGGTTTGTAAGTCAGGCACCTTTTGACTTGCTAATTGCACCAAAATGGGGGATTAAAAATTTTGAGTTTATCGCTAAAGTTGAAAAAGAATTACACCTTCGTGATACCTGGCAAGGTCGTTTATTCGTTCCATAACTTACTCCTCCAACAATTGGCTGTAAAACGGAAAAAGTTGATCAGCCATGGTCATGTGATCGTTAATATCGGGATGATAATCGCAACCATGAGGGATGATTTCCTCAAAAGTGAAAATGGCGAAAGGTTTATATTCAGTGCCTTCAAAATGCTTTTTCACATTGTTTAAGCATTCTAAAAATAGTTCGTTTTTTTCACCTTTTACCATCGGACTGTTCAATAATGCAATTTGGGTTTCGGGATAATGATTGAGGATGGTTTGAACAAAATCGATGTATGTATTGGTAAAGGTCTCAGCAGAGAAGGGCAATCGTTCGTTTTTACCGTCACCATCGGAAAAATCATTGGTCCCCAGGCAAATGCTCACAATGGTGGGATTAAATGTAGTGAAGTCGCGCTTTTTTTCTTCGTTTAAATTGAGGTAAAGATTTTCATACACTTCGGGCATGGTTGGACCAACACCATTCCAGTTGCGGTAAATGCCTATTCCTGAAACAGAACTGAGCAAATATTCTACTTTTAATGCCCGTGAAACCGTTGGGCCATATGCCCAGTAGGCATTGTGTTGGTCGTACCACTGATTGGTGTGACATGGGATCATCAAAGTATCGTTACCCATTCCACAAGTGATTGAATTGCCAATAAATTCAATGCTTTTCATGGCCGGTGGAGGAGGTGTTTCCAGATTATCGCAATAAATTCCCTGGAAATTTATATATCCGTTCGCTGCTTCTGTTGACTTTGTAAGTACAATGCTATGGACCTCTCTTTCAAAACGTATTTCTATTGGAATAGCTACAGTAGTATCACCTGTAATTCTAAAGCGGCCCAGGTCTTCTTTGTCTAATTCGACGGAATAAAAATTGTGTAAGCCATTACTGTTGTTATTTTTTACATACAAAACGCAGGTGTCACCTGTGAAATAGGCCGTCGCAGAGGCTGCCGAACCAATTAATACGACCTCTTCACCTAACTTTTCAACCCGGCCCGAGTAAATTATTTTTGAGTTATTTACACTAAAGCGTTTGGCAACATTGGTATTACACTGCGTGAAAACCAGTGCGGTGGTCATAAATAGAACCCAAACTCTAAAAGCTTTCATATGCTGTTCAATTTAAATGTTCAATTCGTTCATGTATTTTAATAAATGGTAGGCATGATTTCCGGTATTCTCTAATTCATTGAAAACATCGCAGTAAACAATTCCAACTTTGTACTTGTAAACACCTTTTTTGATGTCTTTTAAGTGGGCCAGATTTAATTTTTCAATGTAATTGTCAATGTCATCACGCTCATTTCTTTTTTGATCGACATCGATAGAGGGATTCTTTTTTATAATCTGTTTAGGGAGCTCCGAAACCAAATCGTCAATCATTGAGATGAGTTGATTGAGTCGTTCTTCCATGTCCTTATTAAATTCCATTTTTTTCTCTTTTTTCAAATACAACTGTTCAGCAATTGCGTATAATGAGTCATTTAGTGATTCAATACGACTAACTAATTTTAACATTGTATTGACCGTTTCAGAAGAAGAGGGGCTTAATTCAGAAAATGAAGATTTAGTTAAAAAGTTGGCAATTTCTTCTTCAATTTTATCGGCAATTTCCTCGTATTTCCTAATTTTTCGAATGAGTTTATCGCTTTGTTTATTTGAAGTTTCTTTCATTAAGGCTTTTACCAGGGCATACATTTTTAAGGAGCGTTCAATAAAAACTGAAATTTCATTTTTTGCTTGAATAAGTGCCAGTTCATCAATTGAAACTAATCCTGTTTTGATGTATTTTAACTCAAATTTTTCATCATCGTCGTCCTTTGATGGAACCAACCATTTTACCAATGCTGCAATTTGCGGAATAAACCAAATAAGAATTAAGGTATTTAGAATGTTAAATACAGTGTGGAAAATGGATAATGCGATGGGGAGTGAATCGTTTGTTTCAAATGAGGGTTGTGTAACACTGCCCATAGGTATATATAAGCCAAATAGTTCGCATACCCAATTGATTAATTTCATAAATGGATGAAAAGCAATCATGACCAAAATAACACCAACCAAATTAAATAGTAAGTGGGCTCTGGCAGCTTGTTTTGCAGTACTATTGGCCACCATTGCGGCTAAATTGGCTGTAATGGTTGTGCCAATATTCTGTCCCATGACCATTGCTGCTGCCATTTCAAAATTGATCCACCCATTGTAACACATCACTAAAGTTAATGCCATTGCCGCACTTGACGATTGAATGATCAAGGTCATTAAAGTTCCCACAACCAGAAAAATCAATATTGACCAATATCCATACGATGAATATTGTGCAAAAAATTCGAGTACTGCAGGATTACTATGGATATCAGGAACGGAATTCTTTAGAAAGCCTAATCCCATGAAAATAATGGAAAAGCCGATAATCATTTCGCCCCATGAATTTTTCCGCCCACTTTTAGAGAAGATAAAAGGCAAACTAATGCCGATAAGCGGCAAGGCAAAAACATTAATGTCAACCTTAAATCCAAGCAAAGATATTAGCCAAGCCGTTACAGTTGTGCCAATGTTGGCGCCCATTATTACTCCTATCGATTCCGTTAGTGTTAGTAGTCCGGCGTTTACGAAGCTGACTACCATAACTGTTGTAGCCGATGATGATTGAATGATCGCGGTGATTGCAATGCCGGTTAGAACTCCCTTGTATTTATTGGAGGTCATCGCTTGCAAAATATTTCGCATTTTATCGCCAGCAACTTTTTGAAGTGATTCACTCATTAATTTCATTCCATAAAGGAAGAAACCTAATGAGCCAATCAATTTGAGGAGATCAAAGAAAGAGTAGTTCATTTTACTAAAGATTAGATGACGGTAAATCTAAGCAAATGACTTTTTTTTGACAATGGATTCGGGTATTTATTATGTTTCTAAATATAGTGGTTGATTTGATTGAAATTTATTGAAAATGAGTGTGATGGGATTTGATGGTGAATGCGTTTATTAATTAGAGAAATTAACTGACCACTTTGTCGCACTTTAATCAGGGAATTGAGCTTAACTTTTTGTAATTGATGAAGTCAGGTGAATAATCGCTGTTCCTTGATTCACGATTGGGGAATGATCATAACATAATATATAACCGTCGTTGGGTGAAATTACTTTTTTCTCGAAGTTACCGAAGGGATCTGAAATGCTACCGAGTACATCGCCTTTGAGCACAAAGCTGCCGTTTTGAACGGTGGACCGAAACATTCCGGAATACTTGGCCCTGATCCAGGTTGAGGCGGAAACAATGATTCTTTTTTCAGGGGCTTCAGCATACACCACTTCGTTTTTAAATTGTTTCATTCCCAAATGCTTCATGACATTAATGGCTCCCTGAATGCCAGTATTGGTAACATCACTGTTTAAATTCAGTGTTTTTCCGCCTTCGAACAACAAAATTGTTTTTCCTTTTTTGTTGGCAATTTCACGGAATGATTTTTCGCGTTGCTTGGCAAATTTGATAAATTTCACACCAAACACTTTGGCCAATTCCAGTGTTTTTTCGTCGTTTTCACCAATTCGCAATTGAGGGAAATTGAAACGCCCATCTCCACCTGTGTGGTAATCAATTATGTAATCGATATATGGCATGATTTCAACCATAATAATGTGGGCGAAACGACTGGCCAACGATCCGTTTGCCGATCCGGGAAATACACGGTTTAAATCTCGTCCGTCAGGAAATTCACGATGTTGGTTCAAAAAACCAAAAACATTCAGCACCGGTATGCTGATAGTGGTTCCCATGTCGGGTTTGTTGATTTTATTGGCTACTATCTTACGAACAATTTCAACGCCATTTACTTCATTGCCATGAATTCCACCCATTAACAGCAAACATGGTCCGGGTTTTTTAGCACGTTCAATGATTACAGGCACACTTAAAGGGGTGTGCGTGTGCAAGCGCGCTATGGCCATGTTCAATTGATGGCTGCTCCCTGGTATTATTTCAGTATCTAAAATTCTCATAATTAGTCAACGTGTCTTTCTACGTAACGGATAATGGCTTTGGCAATGTCCTTTTGGGTCGCTCTTTCGATGCCTTCAAGGCCTGGCGATGAATTGACTTCCATTATTTTGGGACCTGTACTCGATTGTAACATATCAACACCGGCAATTCCCAAGCCTAAAACCCGAACGGCTTTGAGTGCTGCATTTTCTTCTTCTTCGGTCAGTTCAATTAAACTTGCAGTTCCCCCGCGGTGCAGATTAGAGCGAAATTCGCCTTCTTTACCTTGACGTTTCATGGCACCAACCACAACACCATCTACTACAAATGCGCGGATATCGGCCCCTTTGGCTTCAGTTATAAATTCCTGTACAATTACTCGTGCCTGCAAACCATGAAAAGCTTCTAAAACCGATGTTGCTGCACTTCGCGTTTCGGCTAAAACAACACCAACTCCTTGTGTGCCTTCAAGTAATTTAATAACACAAGGTGCACCCCCAACCTGATCGATCACGCCTTCAACGTCCTTTGAATAATTGGTAAAGGCTGTTTTTGGTAAACCTAGTCCGGCTCTGGACAGAATTTGTAAACTCCTTAGTTTGTCGCGCGAACGGATAATTGCCTGAGATTCATTGGCTGTGAATATTTTCATCATCTCAAACTGTCGAACAACCGATGAACCATAAAAGGTAACAGAAGCTCCAATTCGAGGAATTACGGCATCTACACCGCTAATGCTCTCTCCATTGTAAAAAACCTGTGGTTTCTTTTTTTCTATGATGATGTCGCATTTCGAATGATCGAGGATGACCATTTCATGACCTCGTTCGAGACCAGCTTCATACAATCTACTTGTTGAATATAATTTTGGATTTCGGGATAATATTACAATCTTCATTTGATGATATTAGTGCTTGTTTTATTTTTTATTTAAGCGGCGAAAGATAATGGAATTATTGATGATTCAAACTGTCGAATGAAAGGTTCTGAAGGGATGGATCAACCAAAAATCTTTTACGCAAAAGTTTCCTTCCCAGCAAAACCGGATAACGCATTTCGCCACGTTCGCTTAAGGATAATTCGATGGGATACCGCCTGCCAAATAATGAAATTTTTGTTTTGATGATGTACCTTAGTTCTGCCTGTCCGGTAGAGCTTTTAACTGATTTTAATTTGAAATTTTTAAAAACGAAAACCTGGTCATTATAGTCCTGGTGCGTGGGATCAAGCAATTGAAATCGAATGGCCTTTTCTCCATCGAGTTCAATTTCTTCAATTTGGTGGCAATGAATTGAGGAAGTGTAGGCTCCGGTATCAATTTTAACAGCAATGTTTTCCAATTCCAATTCAGGGAAATGAGCGAAGTCTTTCCGTCCAATAATTAATTTTTCTTTCATTTTGTGCGACGTATGCTATCGATAACAACCGGTTGAATTAAAAGTTGGTTTACATCGGGGATATATTGAATGGTGCGGACTACATTCATTCCTTCTATTACTTTCCCAAAGGCTGCGAATCCTTGTAAGTCAGGGTTGCGATGACCTCCGTAGTCAAGCTCTGGCTGATTGTTGATGCAAATAAAGAATTCGGAAGTTACTGTTCCTGTATCTGAACGAGCCATGCTGATGGCGCCGTCGACATGAAAAATCCCCGTTTTTTGTGTATTCTCATGATGAATTGGAGGGAATTCTTCGTCCGTGTCGTTAAATTCAAGGCCGGCTTGAATAACTTCGATTTTTGTTTCATTATTTGGTTGATTATCGGGCTTTACCGTGCGATAAAAAAGGGATCCGTCATACAAATTTTGATCGACATAGGATAAAAAATTGGCCACTGTTTTTGGCGCTTTGTGTTGATACAATTCAAGCTTAATAGTACCTTCGGCGGTAAATATGGTCACTTGAATGTTGCTTTTTGGTGCACTGCATCCAATCATTAGAAGGATAATGAAGTACGATAATCTTTTCATTCTCGAATTTTCATTAAATATAAGGCTTTCGGGAATGTAGCCATACTATTTTAACAATGTTTTTATTGTTGTTCCTGTTCTATTAAATTGATGATGTCATGTTTCTGAAAATTTTAATGCTGCTTCACCTTATCGTTTTTATAGGTAATTTGAATGCGAATAACACCAATGAGTTTTCCTTTTTGGTTGCCGGACATGCTTATGGTGCTCATGAAGGTACTAATTTAGGCTTGCATCCGCCTTTTTTACAGAAGCTTGAAAGTGAGCTTGATTCCTCTGTTTTTGCCATATTTCTTACTGGCGACATCGTAAATGAAAGTACCAAAAAGAGCTGGAGCAAGGTGGCCAATGAATTGCAGGATCTCAAGCTGGAATCTTATTATATAATGGGCAATCACGACGAAAATGCATTGGGCTATTCCATATTCAACGAAAAACATGGTAGATCCTATTATGCTCTTATAAATCAAAATAATTTATTTGTTGTTCTGAACAGCACAATTGGCGATCGTAATATTTCAGAGGAACAACTTGCCTTTTTGGATAATGAACTTAAGAATTCAGGTGCCGGAGCAGATCATATTTATATTTTCTTTCACGAAGTATTGTGGAACAGTTTGGAAAAATATTCAGGAGTACTTTCCAATAGTCGCTCAAGATTTAATCAAATCAAAAGTCACTCTAACTATTGGGAAGATGTGCATCCCATGTTGGTCGAATGCGGAAAGCAAGTAGTGGTTTTTACAGGCGATGTGGCTGGTAATGCCGATGCGATTCCAGCCTTTTACGATCGTTGGGGAAATGTTACATTAGTTTCATCGGGAATGGGAGAGGTTTCAGGCGAAAATTTTATTCGTGTGAATGTTGCCCCTGATAAACTTGATTTGAAATTGATTGGTTTGCAAGATGATTATGAATTAAACCCCATTGAATTTTACAGTATCCCAGAAATGCCTGATACCATTTTTGGACCTGTTTTTGTTCAGTCCGGCGCGAATGCGGTGGAATATGCTATTCCTGAAATTTTCAATTCAAGCGAAACAAAATGGACGCTATCGGAAGAGTTGACTGGGGAAAGTTCGGAAAACCATATTCTGATTAATTTTAGTTCCGGCTTTAACAATGGTACCATTCGTGCTCGTGCTGTTCATGAAGGCTTTGGGCAAAGCGAAGAAAAAGTGCTCAAAGTTTCAACCGGAGAGGCTACTGCATTTAATGTTGAAAGGTTGGAAAGGAAAATGAAATGGATGCAAAATGGGAATGTGGTGCAAGTGGAGTTGGTCGGCTTTTCTGATGAATTGTTGAATTTAAAGTTGTTTGATGGCGCAGGGAACTGTGTATTTCAAAGCGAAATACTGAATACTCAATTGTATTCAAACATTGAAATAGCATGCGATCAATTAACGAGGGGCTTATTTTTTCTTTACATCAATGGCCTAAAATTTACTGAAAGTATAAAAATAGTGATTCATTAATTTTGAAATACAGGTGCAAACTATTCAAAAAGCATCCTGTGGTATTCCTTGTAAATTCGAAGCACAACATTATATTTGTGACGTTCGTTTCAAATGGGATCGAAAAACAAGCAAAATTTCATTCGAAAGCAAGACTTAAGCACAGAACATTAATCCATGAAGATACTCGGAATTTCAGCTTTTTATCACGATTCAGCGGCTGCCATTTTGGAAAATGGGCAACTCATTGCCGCAGCCCAGGAAGAACGATTTACCCGAATAAAACAGGATGAATCGTTTCCGGTAAACGCGATTAAATATTGTTTGGAAGAAGCTGCAATAACGCTCGACGAGTTGGATGCAGTAGTTTTTTACGACAAGCCACTGTTAAAATTTGAACGTTTATTGGAAACTTATTATGGCTTTTCTCCTCGAGGAATTCGTTCTTTTGTTACGGCCATTCCTGTTTGGCTAAAAGAGAAGGTGTTCCTGAAAAAAATCATTCACGAACAGCTAAAAAGTATTGGCCAATACGACAAGAAAAAGTTAAACCTACTTTTTACCGAACATCATTTATCGCATGCAGCCAGTGCATTTTATCCTTCATCATTTGACGAAGCTGCGATATTAACAGTTGATGGTGTGGGGGAGTGGGCTACTGCTTCGATTTGCAAAGGAGTTGGCCATAAAATAGAGATCTTAAAAGAACTTCGGTTTCCCCATTCATTGGGGCTACTGTATTCAGCATTTACTTATTTTCTGGGTTTCAGGGTGAATTCGGGTGAATATAAATTAATGGGGCTGGCTCCTTATGGAATTCCTGATTCGGACAATGTTAAACAGTACATTCAACTTATAAAAGATAAACTGGTGGATGTGAAAGAGGATGGTTCGTTGTGGTTGAATCAATCGTATTTTTCATATGCCACCGGATTGCGTATGGTCCCCGATGGGAAATGGGCCAAACTGTTCGGCTTTAAACGTCGTTTGCCCGATGATCAGCTGGAACAACAGCATTGTGATTTGGCTCTGGCTATTCAGGAGGTGACCGAAGAAGTTATTATAAAGATGGCTGCAGAGGCTAAACGACTGACCGGTGCTTCAAAATTGTGTTTAGCTGGTGGTGTGGCCCTCAATTGTGTGGCGAATGGAAAATTGCTGAAAAGTGGAATGTTCGATGACATCTACATTCAACCAGCTGCCGGTGATGCCGGTGGTGCAGTAGGTTGCGCCTATGCCGGATACCATATCTATTTTGATCAGCCGCGTGTTCCGTCAAAATACGATTCCATGCAAGGTGCTTACCTAGGTCCCTCTTATTCCAATCACGAAGTAGAGAAAGTGGCCAAAGGGTACAAAGCTGTTTTTACGAAATTCGATAACTATGCTGAATTGGCCAAACAAAGCGCCCAACTCATTGATGATGGAAATGTGCTTGGTTGGTTTCAGGGGCGTATGGAATTTGGTCCCCGTGCTTTGGGTAACCGCAGCATTCTGGGCGATGCACGTAATAAAACCATGCAGAAGAAACTCAACCTGAAAATAAAATATCGCGAGAGCTTCAGACCTTTTGCTCCATCCGTTTTGGCCGAAGAGAATAACACCTATTTTGAATTAGCAAGTGATTCACCGTATATGCTTTTGGTGGCACAAGTGAAGGACTCCATGTTGAATCCTTTACCTGACAATTATTTCAGTATGCCACTTATGGAGCGTTTGTATGTTGAGCGAAGTAAAGTGCCCGCCATTACACACATCGATTTATCGGCGAGAATACAAACTGTACATAAAGATACGAACTCTCGCTACTGGGAATTAATTGATGCCTTTCGCCAGCTTACTGGCTATGGACTAATAGTTAACACCAGTTTTAACGTGAGGGGTGAACCCATTATTTGCTCCCCCGACGATGCGTATCGGTGTTTTATGCGCACCGAAATGGATTATTTAGTGGTGAATGATTACCTCTTTAAAAAAGAAGATCAGCCCAATTGGACTGAAATGGACAATTGGCGCGAAGAATTTAAATTAGATTAGCACAAACCTAAGGGATTTTTATATTTGCACTGAAATTTAAGAACTATGGATTTTCTGAGAGATTTTTGGAATTACATGAAAGAGCGTAAAAAATGGTGGTTAATTCCAACCTTCATTGTTTTTATTCTGCTGGGTTTGCTCATTGTTATGAGCTCTGGAAGTGCGCTGGCTCCATTTATTTACACACTTTTTTAGTAAGAATTAATGAAGAAAGAAAAACAGCTTGAAGCGCTTGTGGTTATCGTAACCGGAATGATTTTGCTCTATTTGGTCTACCATAGTTCTGTTTTTCTTTACATTGGACTTGGAGTGGGAATAGCTGCAATTGTTATACAACCCTTAGCAAAACTACTTGCTTTGGCATGGTATAAGTTGGGTGATTTACTGGGCTATGTGGTGTCGAAGGTTGTTTTAGGAGTGATGTTTTACCTTTTGTTGGTTCCCATTGCTTTTCTTCACAATCGTTTTAACAAAGACACCTTAAATTTAAAGAGAAAGAAAGATAGTCTCTGGTCGGAACGCAAGCACCAATATACTCCGGATGATTTAAAAAATATTTGGTAGATCATGCTTGTTTGTAAAAATTACTGCATGACTGTAGTCCTTGAGCGGTGGTTTACTGAAAGGGTGGATCAATTCATAAATAGGGTGGATTTTAGAAAAAATTGAAGATGGCAAAATTA
>JBGUEP010000033.1:0-72581 GCA_041821245.1 Prolixibacteraceae bacterium | reverse complement strand
CGACTTGAAGCAATACATTAGTAAGACCGGGAAGCTGAGAACTTGTTCGAAGATCGCCCGGCCGCACTTATGGATTGCAAAAAGATGGATGACATTTATTCGGTCCAGATAACTATCGGGATGACTTTTTTGCTTCCCAGCCCGTCCGGTCAGGCGGGTTTTTTGTGGTAAGACAAAAATGAAGAGCCTAGCCGGCTTGAGGCGAATCGAAGTGGAACTAAAAACACTATATTAACAATTTCCCAAATTGAAATGCTTATCACTCGAATTTATTTCCCCACAAAAACACCATGTGATTAATCCAGACTATCGCGGTACTCCGACGGAGTTAGTCCCACATATTTTTTGAATGCGGTATTAAAAGCTCCTTTGGTATTAAAACCAGATTCGAACATAATTTCAAAAATAGGTTTGTCATGTTGATTGCGAAGCAGTTCTAAGGAGTGTTTTATACGTAATTCATTAATATAATCCTTAAAATTCCTTTTCTCAATGGTATTAATGGCCTGCGAAATGCTGCGTTCTTTTTCGTTTAATGCCTCAGCAACTTGTTTTAAACTAAGATCGGCTTCAAGGTAAAGCGGGTTTTCAATGAGTACTATTTTTAAACGCTTTATGATATCATTTAATTCCTGTTCCGGAATTTGTACTTGTTTTATTTTCAATACCGAACTAAACGACTTTGTCACAATGGTATCGTAAAAGATAACGAAGAAAAATAAGAAAAAATACAAAATGGAAAAGATATTCAATTTAGCAGCAAAAGCTCCATTGATATACCAGCTAAAATAAACAATAAAGGCGCCAAAGCAGGCAATGGCATAACCATATACAATAAACCGTAACCATTTAATATTTACATTCAAATCAACACCAGTGTTGTTTTGCTTTCGCTTCTTTTCAATTTTAAAAAGTCGAATGATCATAAATACATTATAGACAATGTACTGCAAGCGAACAATGTAATCAATGACAAAAATTGAATAACCTTCAACTGAACCGAAAGCAAACATCTTAATTGTGGTCATTTGGCCTCGCCGGATGACGTACATGACTAAAAAGAAAATCATGGCCATAGCAAAAGGCAGAAGGTGTAACAAGTGTTTGGCTTTTAATTCAAACCGCTGTGAAAAACAGGTTCTGACATAAAAATAAAAAAAAGGCACCCACAACAAGGTGATTGGTTTTGCAACAAAAGGTAAAGTTGGAAACCATTCATAAACAGCTGTTCCACCCCAAAGAGATATACTGTCGATACCATTGGTCAGGATCTCAATAAATGCATAAACCGCTAAATATAAACTCTTCCTGTCGTTGCGTCCCTTTTGCAGCAATAAGAGCATTAACACCAACATGGTGTACATGATAAGCAGATGTAGTGTTTTATCCATAGATCTTGTAAAGATACAACGAAAAAATATTTATAAATAAGGGTAGAATGATTAATATCTTTTAGAAAAAAAGGTGCATAAACATGTTAATGCACCTTATTGCTTTTTAAAGGTTTTACTTTTAAATTAAGATAGTAAATCAGCTGAATAAGATAGCAAATAAAAGTCAAGCAGCGAGTGCTCTTCAATCTAACTTATAACCTATAATACTGCAAAAAAATGAGAAGCAAAATGAAAATTCAACTCAACCTTTTATTCCTTCTATCGTATACATTAATTGTGTTTAATACATCTGCTCAGAATATTCCTTTGGTATATGACCTTGAAAATACCGGGGCAAGTTTCGACAAGCCGGTTTTACCAACATTTGCCGAACTACCTACCATTGGTCCATTGCCCGATCCATTTATGTGGTCTGCAACCGATCCCTCTGGATGGACTGATTCCACCACAGCACGTTCCACTCAATTCAGCGACTGGAGTAAACGGCGTGCAGAAATTGCATGGGAACTTCAAAACTATGAAATCGGTATAAAACCAGTAGTGCCACGCGATAGTGTAACGGCCAGTTATTCCGAAGGAAAGCTCTCCGTCGTGGTCAGAAACAACGGACAAACATGCACCATTACTTCCAACTTTACCTTGCCTGAAGGAACGGGACCTTTCCCTGCTATCATAGGAATGAACAGTCCCAACGGTAGTCTTCCGTCTAGCATATTTACCGATCGTAACATCGCACGCATCCCTTTTAGTCATGATCAGGTGTCGGCGTATGGAAACCCATCAGCTGCCGATCCATTTTTTAAACTTTACCCGGAGCAAAATGTAGACAATACCGGACAATATGCCGCATGGTCATGGGGTGTCAGTCGCATTATCGATGGTTTAGAAATTTGTGCTGCCAATGGCACACTGCCCATTGATGTAAAGCACCTTGCCGTAACAGGTTGTTCTTATGCCGGTAAAATGGCACTTTGGGCCGGTGCCCTTGACGAACGTATCGCATTGACTTTACCTCAGGAATCAGGGGGCGGAGGTATTCCTGCCTGGCGAGTTTCCGAAACGATTGGGGCAGTTGAAAAATTGGGGGCAACCGATAACAAATGGTTCAAGAATGACATGTGGAGTTTTGCCGGAAACAATACAGCCAAACTTCCACACGACCATCATGAATTGATTGCCATGATCGCACCACGTGCCATGTTAACCTTTGGGAATGGCATCGCCTGGTTAGCCGACCCATCGGGTTATGTTTCATTGATGGCAGCCCGCGAGGTTTACAAACAGTTTGGTATTGAAGACCGAATTGGCTGGACCATGGAAACAACACATGCTCATTGTGGACTTCCTGCTGAACAGGAGCCAGAATTGATCGCCTTTGTTGAAAAATTTTTACTTGGTGATTCTACGATCAATACAACCGTAATGAAAAGTAATTATACCACCCTGGATCATCAGCGTTGGATCAATTGGTGGGGAACAAATAAACCGAAATTCCCAATGCTTGCTGATTCTCTTTACGAAAAAATTAACATCGAAGCAGAACGTTTAATATCGGAGGGGCATGGGACCAATTTCAATATTGTAAAAAACACCGAAGCGTCGAACAACTACTACATTGTAGTTAAACAAGAACTTGCACAAAATCTAAGCGCCGCGTCAACTGATCCTCTGTTTTTGATTAGTGCTACTTTTACAACAAAATTTAACGAAGCCTATAATATTTTTGGACGTTTAAATTGTCCTTCAGCAGATGACGATTCCTTCTGGTTGAAAATTGACAATGGCGATTATACCATGCTAAATGGATTGGGTACAGGTGGAGTTTGGAACTGGACAAGTCTTTCGAGTGGGATGTTGACACCCGGAGAACATACCATCACCATTTGCCCTCGTGAAAACGGAGCAATGCTCGACAAACTTTACATTACAAATTATCCATATGCTCCCGAAGCAGCAGATAAAGGTGGAGTGGATGATCTTATTATTGGATGGGAAGCACCGGTTGAACCCAACGGAATTGGATCAATGCCTTCTGCTGACGGCTACGAATTAGGCGAATGTTACCCGAATCCCGTGAATGAAAAAACCAACATTTCATTTCAAATTCCCAATAAAGCCTATGTTTCATTAAAAGTGTTCAATACAATTGGGCTTGAAATTGAAGAAATCGCCGGCAAAGAATATGATCCGGGCCAACATACCATCGTATTCGATTCCAGAAATTATCCACAAGGAATTTACTTTTATACTTTAAAAGTAAATAAATTTGTCAGTAGCCGAAAAATGATCGTACAAACCAATTAATGTCAAATACCTTTTTAACTGTAACAGACACAACAATTTTTTAAAAACCAACAAATATCGTCGAATAGGGATTCTATATCCCATAAATTTTAAATTTAATTGCAATGAAAATGATCCGAAACCAATCAGGAATATTTGTACTCTATAGCTTCCTTCTCTTATCAATGAACGTCTTTTCACAAGATCCGAATTTTCACATTTACCTTTGTTTCGGACAATCCAACATGGAAGGTCAGGGTACAATTGAGACACAAGACAGAACAGTTGATCCTCGTTTTCAGGTGATGGAAGCAGTAGCTTGTTCAAATTTAGGTAGAACAAAAGGTTCATGGTATACAGCTGTTCCGCCACTGACCAGATGTTATTCAGGTTTAAGCCCAGCCGATTATTTTGGAAGAACCATGGTTGAAAACTTACCCGACAGCATCAAAGTTGGGATCATTAACGTGTCAGTTGCCGGATGCAAAATTGAACTGTTCCAAAAAAACGCGTATCAAACCTATGTTTCTTCAATTACCGAAAGTTGGTTAAAAAATATCATCAACGAATACACTGGAAATCCATATGCTTACCTGATCGATTTGGCCAAACAGGCGCAGAAAGATGGAATAATCAAAGGAATTCTGCTTCACCAGGGGGAATCAAATACAGGTGATAGTCAATGGCCCGCCAAAGTAAAAAGTATCTACGATGATTTGATGGTCGACCTTAACCTAAACCCGACAAAAGTGCCATTGCTCGCGGGTGAAGTGGTACATGCCGATCAGGGTGGCGTTTGCGCCAGTATGAATTCAATCATTGCCAAGCTCCCTCAATCGGTATCCAATTCCTACGTTATTTCTTCGAGTAAATGCACCGACGCAGCCGACAACCTGCATTTCAATTCTGCAGGCTACCGGGAAATAGGAAGGCGCTACGGAGTAAAAATGCTTTCGTTAATGGGTATTGAAGCCGCAGAACCTGAAAATCCTGAGGAACCTGAAAACCCAACCGATACAGAAGCAGTTTATTTAGAACCGGAATGTGCTGCAAGCATAGGTGAAAATTGGGATATCATAGCTGATACGGATGCTTCAGATGGATCGTATATCATGGTTAAAGCAGGCATTCAAAGCCTGGCCGAAGCTGCAGGAAGTGAAGGAAGCGTTGAACTTTCCTTTTCAGTGGAGACTGCCGGAAACTTCAACATTTATGCACGCCTGAATTGTCCTAGTGCTGACGACGATTCCTATTGGATAAAAATGGATGATGGAGCTTTTGTAATGGTGAACGGCTTGGCAACAAGTGCATGGCAATGGATGAATTTAAACAATTACGACCTTACAGCAGGAGCACACACACTAACCATTACTTACCGCGAAGACGGAGCCAAATTGGATAAAATATGCATCTCCAACTATACCGATTCCCCGCAAGGAATGGGAAATGATGCTGAAAATGCGTGTAGTTCAACAAACGGAACTGACCGGATTGAATCAAGTGATGGATATGCCTTGGGACAGATTTATCCCAACCCAATTAGTGATAAGGCCAACATTTCATTCGAAATTCCTGGGAACACCTACGTATCACTGAAGGTGTACAACCTATTAGGTGTTGAAATAGCAGAATTGGCCGGAAAGGAATTTGCAAAAGGAAAACATACCATTAAATTTGATGCAAAAAATCTTTCAAGTGGAGTTTATTTTTACACCATCAAAGCAGACAAATTTTCTGCAAGTAAAAAAATGATCTTACAGGGCAATTAAATATAATTTTGCTGCGTCCAGTTTAAACAAAAAATGCATATCAATCCCTCGCTACATTTTAATATGCTCAGATGACAATAATTTGAAGCTTACAAGAGGTATTGGTTTGTGGCTTCACCATAAACCAATACCTCCTATCTGAAAAGCATTTTACTAAAGTAAAAGGTGAAAGTAAACCGCAACATTATTACTCTGGCAGATACTTCGGTAATAGCTTTGACAATTCTGACTGGAAATTATGCATCGGAAAATTATTGTCGATCACATCACCTTTGGCATCAATAACAACATATCTTGGAATTCCATTAAACTTGAAAAGCTGACGTAAATAATTGTAATCATCTTTCGACAACCTGTAAATGTTCTTGAGTTCCTGTTCTTTCACAAAATCAGTATAATTCTGTTCGGGTGAACTACGTTCATCTGTAATGAATATAAATTCAAAATCAGGATTATCGGCATATTTCTCTCGCGTAGACTTCATCTTCTTTATTCCCGCGATGCACGGTCCACAAGTAGTGGCCCAAAAATCAACGAACAATACTTTTCCCTTGAACGGATCAACAATCTTTCTGAAGATATCAGCACCAATACCATCTGGGATAGGGGTATATGCCAATTTTTCTTCAGGGTAAGCCTCATTCAATAATCGTTCGCCAGTTACTAAAAGGTAAGGCCTTGTAATTCCCTCTTTCAAAAAAGTCCAAAGTTCACTTGCGTTCTCCCTGGTTCCAGCAAATTCGTATGAATATTTTAACGAGCGAACTTTAGCCAGCTCATAGGCCAGATTGGATTCCAACCCAAGTTCATAAATCAAAATAGAATCCTTAACCTTCCATGTTTCAATTTGCTTATTACCTGACAATAGCGAAGTCATAGGAGTTACATACAGAGCAACGAAACTTTCAATTTGCTCCTTATATTTTTCACCAAATAATTTTGAAATCTCTGTCATCTCCTGTAATTTCTCAGTATCCTCCTTGCTCCGTTCCTTCCTATTGGCCAGCGTAAGAAACTCACGTTCCTCATTGGTGATTTCAATTTTTTGTTCATTAAAATAATCCAGAATAGTTTTTTGAGGCTGCATAGATGATGGTCTTGATTTTTTGGCAGCAATCATTTGTGCTTTTCTAAACGATGGACAATATTCAAAACGATTAATAAACGTACTAAATTCGTTAACCACCATTAAACTCTGATCATTTAAAGGAATCTCCTGTAAAAAATCGTAGTACGAATCGGGAATTGGCATCTTTAAGATTTCGTTTGTAGTATCTTGTTGAGCATAATAATCACGATTCATTGCATAATCAAATAAGAAGTTAGCATGAGTGACAATCACCCCGTTATAAAGTATCTTTTGTGTCTTGGCTGAAAGTTGATTTTTCTTTAAATACTCCTCCAGCACAGTGAGATTTTTTTCAAGCTCCTTTTTCTGATCAATTTTATAATCAGAAGGAGTCATTGTTCCTCTCTTCTTCCTGAACTCCTCATAGTTCGGCTGCTCGGCGGGGTAAGCAAGCAGCTCCTGATTAATAGTTGCCAAAGCTCCTCTAAATTCGATTTGATTAAACTGGTATCGGACATTTCTTTTTCTGTCAGCAGTTAAAAATTCCTCCCAATCAAGAATCATGGCCAGTGTTTGTCCAGGTTCCATGTAGTAAGGAAACATAAAGTGGTCACCAAACACCACATATGTTTTTTCAGGCTTATTCATTGGAATTTCGGCTTCAAACCTTCCATCCGGATGAATTTGTACTACGATAGGAAAATCATCACGGGTGAATTCATTACTCGCATAAACTATTCCGGTAGAAAAGCCCACCCTTTCATCATATCCTTTTATACAACCAATCAACCTCGCAGGACTATCATTAAAAAAATCGGAGGACTCAAAATCATCTAATGTTTTTTTAGATGCTTTGGACAATTCGGCACCTAACCATTTTTCGATTTCAGGTGAAACAATAGAAGCTCCTCGTTTCGCAGCGTTACTTGCATCAAGTGAAATTCCAAAGATATTTTCCTGATAATCAATTCTCTTCACTGTCAATGGCAGTGGAGGAAAAATTAGGACCACAGTACTATCACCAGAATCAGGCATCCAGAGATGCTCGTTCATAACAGCACCTTCAATACCTGTTATCTTAAACTCCTGACCAGTATCAGAATCCCTAATCACCTCGTAATCATTAAACTCAACCCACCAGTGAGGAATGAAAGTACTGTGAATGGTTAAAAAAGTAGCAGAATCAGTCAATTCAATTTTTGTTAAGTTATAAATCCCGCTCTTTTTAAATTCGTATGCGGGATACTCAATTGTTTTTGATTTTGCGAATAATGCCATAGATGTGGCTAATAGAAAAGTAAGCATCGTGATCGTTTTCTTCATGGTGTTTTTGTTTAACGTTATAATTCGAATGGTTTTGTACGAAGATATGAAATTATAAAACAAATATTATAAATGAATTCATGGTTTATAAGTGACGATCAAACAATCCATTCATGTTTCGACTGGATAATCCATCCCGATCTAAATAACATCCACATTTTAAGCAGAAAAAAAATAGTCATCTTCAGAAAGAAAATGACTATTGATGTATTGTTGATACGCTCTTACTTTAATAAATCCTGAACTGCGTGCACTAAATAAATGTAGTTGGCCGACATAGGAATGACGTATTCGTTTTCACCCCAAAGGAATGGCCAGTTTTCCTTGTTCTCAGGAAAATCAGGTGGAAGAATGAGAACGCCGGGAACCACACCTCCCGCGATAAATGAATAATCGGCACGGTTGTTCCCATAACCCACCTTTTTCGATACTGTTCCAACTCCGGATACAAACGATACATTGGATGCCGGATGACAACCCAAAATATAATTCAGTCCACGGAAAGTGGTTTCTTTATCCACCAAATCGGGAAACACTTTATAGATATTGTAATTATTGATGGCATAGCCCATTACGGCACCATTGCCTGCCCAACCACCACGGGTAATGGGAACTTCAAAAGGATTGTCGCCGGCAAATGTTTTACTTTTCTCCAGCATTTCCGCCACCTTAACTTTCATTTGCGCTTTAAAATCGTCGCCCATGTACTTGTATACCTTTAAAAAAAGTGGCGACATAAACATAAAAGGAGCTTCAGTATCGTTGAAAATTTCGTAAACACGTTCCGCATATTCCTTCTCACGGGTACATAACAACAGCTCAACAGCAGCTTTCAATTCTTCCTGCAAAAGGTTACCTCCCGTTGTGTTTCCTACCCTAAACAAATCTGGTTCTTTACTGTGTTCTTCTTTCCATACCCTTTTCGCTGTAGCAAGGCATTCGACCGCCAATTGATCGTTAAAGCCTGTTAATGCGCGACTTGCTGCTGCCAATCCTGCCGCCGATCCATAGTTGAGCGCCGTGCTCTTACTCGTAAAAGCCCAGCGATCGTCGAAAACACCACTTTCATAACCATTGCTTTCCAGCTCACTTAATTTAGGATTGTAAATCAGGTTATCGGTCATGGTTACTGCATCGCCAAGGTGTGTATATTGCGAAATGTCACCAACAATGATTCCGGCGATGGCATGTCCACATGCACGATGTTGCGCAATTAAAGCCAATGTTCCGTGTTCAATTTGTTGAAGAAGATCTGCTTTTCCATCAGGATGATGAAGGTCGACATAACGTCGGGTTTGGTCCACCAAGGTTTGATCCCTTACAATGTGAAAAGCTTCCCACGCATCCACCAAAGTTAGCAAGGTACCATACTGACTTTGTGTTCGAATGTCGAAATCACCGGCATCGAACCAACCGCCGATGTTCAATCCGGGAATGTGCTGACCTGGCTGGTAAGGCGTATCTGTAGTTGGGCCCTGTGCGTACAAATCGAAATGGGTATGATTGACCGGAGCTTGCAAGGCATCGTCCATATGAGATTTTCCATGCCATACCCGATAAGCCTCATTCACCAACACATGATCCATCTGTTCAGGAATATAAACATCGAGTGCCGGCTGCCATGCTGTTTGATAGATATCAGTAGCAATGATGAAAGTTTTGGTTAGCACATCATCTACTTGCAAACAATAAATTCCAGCTTCTTTTACTTCAGAGAAATCAAACTTACCGTAATTGTAGCGAAGGTAGCTTCCCCAAAAGTCTAGTTTTGCTGTTTTTATCCTATTTTTTGAACCATCAGTTTCCACCTTAAACAAGGTAATCGTTTTGTCCGTTTGGTCATTTTTATCCAATTCAACTATGGCCACTTTATCCTGTTTGGGGTGATAACCCACTTGCGAATAAGCGATCATGGGTTTGCGCAACCACGCCGGAATGGAATTTATTTTCAATCGCCACTCCACCACTTTTCCTGTTTGATTTGCAGGAATCAGTGTGCGCAATACATACCATCCATTTTGGGCCTTATTCCGACCATCGTACAATTTTATCGTTCCTAAAGTAGATTCAATCATCACTTTTCGTTCCGCATCTTCAGGAGCTAAAATGAACGATTTTCCTTCGGCCAATGCCAATGGTTCCGTGTTTCCTTCGTCGTTTATTTTCATCGGACCACTGGGGTATAGCGGAAAATATCCGGGCTTGTGATCAGCCAAATACGATTTTTCGAAGTATTCAGCAGGTAGAAATTCCATATTGAATCCAACTTTCCCCATTAATTCTTCGGGCACCGCCTGATCGATGAGAACACTAATTAATAGATTAGCTCCATCCGGTTCTGCCCTTACAGTATAATTGAAATTATAATCGGCATAAGTCAGGTGCGCTTCAATAACACCAGAAATGGAATCTACTGTTCGATCGATAAATTGAGGGATGGCATCCCACTGTTCCGGTGTTGGATCGATGCGAACATCACCATTGGTGACGATACGAACTTCGTGCTGAATGATTTCAATTCCGCTCATTTTCTCATCGCCAAACAAACCATTGTACCAGTTCGTGAAAACCATTACGTTCACCCCGGGAGCTTCGTAATACTGTTTTTCATTCAGCTTTAACATGGTTTCCTGTGCGGGTTGACAAGAATAAAGCAGAAATCCCAGCAGACCAATCGTTATCAAATATTTCATAAATAAAACAGCTTAATAGTTAAATTACATTGAAAATTAGTTTTTGTACTCACTTTCTGGTGGCCCCAAATAGGAATACCGTGGAGCTGCAGTTTCCAGCACCAATTTTTGTAAAACGATTCCCGGATCGACCATCCAAATTTTAAGCGTGTGATTTCCTGGCTCTTTGATGAACAGTTTTGCATTGGCAAAAATGGCATTGTTTCGAACGGCTTCTTCCCATTCGCGAAACTCAAAGCCATCGTGAATATTAATGATTTGGGCTTGTTCATCATCAATGGAAACAGCCAATTCAAGACCTTCATCGTTATAAATATTAAGGGTTGGCGAAAGATGCAATTTCAAATTAACTTCACCTGTACTGTGCAAACAAACATCATATTCCAACACGGGACTATCCATGCCCGGTTTGTGCCTCAATGAATTCACCGGAACAGGATGCATGGCCGACAAGGTACGTCCCAATCCAGGGATAAGTTCCCAAGTGGCATCAATTCCGGCAACATTTCGCGCAAAATGTTCTGCTTCAATGGAAACATATCCATTGGTCTCGATGTAACCTTTCATTTTCGATTTCGCTTTTGAACTGAAGTTCACTACTGTTGCCTTTACCACCTGATTTTTATTTTCAGGCCCGGTAATGGTGATCAATACCACATTTTCTCCTTCCGGTGCATTTTTCCAATCCACTTTAACGGTCAGACGTGTTTCCTTATCTACTTTTCCATTTTTCGGTGAAACCTTTAACCAATCGACTCCTGATATTGCCTTAAAACTAAAAGTTTGTTTTCCACGATTAAACACGTCGATGTAGTAATTCACGTTGTCAAACGGATACATGGTTGGCAATGCAGCATCGGCCAAATCGCCCGGAACCCATTGAGACGAACCACTCACAGCAATTCCCATGTCAGCAATTCGCTTTGATTCAACAGTTTCCACCTCAGGCATTACACTTTCATTGGGTTGTTGCCAATAGGTATAGCCAATGTGCACCTGATTCATCATATTATTCCACTTCCCATTGGCGACTTTCGTATGGTAATATTCAGTGAATTCTTTATCTTTTTTATAAAGTTCTTCTGCTTGAACCGCCAAATCGTTGGTTGCTGCTCTACCCTGTTTTGCATACAATCGATTTTTGGCTACCAACTCATAAAGTTCATTCAAATTGGCACAGGCCCTTACAGGATGCAGTATCAACTGATAATAGGCATCGTGATACTCATCGGGTAAATCCTTCCCAATTTTTACTGCTTTTTTCACCAATGCATTGTAATCGGCAATCACTGTATTTGCCTCCTCATAATCAGTAAGACTGTAAGTATTTGGCGCTAATAATTCAGGTTTTCTTCGACCATTGAATTTTGTGTACTGAGTCAACAATTCAGCAATGTCCTCAGCATGTTGTTTGCCAAATTGTTCTTCGGACCAATTTAAGGCATATGTTTGAAGATCGTTAGCCTGAATAAGCTCAGGATTCCATGCATAATCCAACCAAAAGGAAATGGGATATTCCATAGGTTTCAAATCACCCACATTGACCAACCAAAGGCGATCGACACCATGTTCGTATGCCAAATTCATTTGTTCCCAAATGCGGGGAATCGGACTGGTATTTACCCACTTGTAATTCCGGGGACCCCCAACATAATCGAAATGATAATAAATGCCATAGCCACCCGAACGTTCCGGCGTTCCCGGTTTTGGCAATTTGCGAATGTTCCCCCAATTGTCGTCGCAAAGAAGCAAGGTCACATCATCGGGAACACGCATTCCCTTATCGTAATAATCTTGCACTTCCTTGTAAAGCGCCCACATTTGAGGAGTTTGATCTGCCGGTTTACCAGTAACTTCCTCAATAATTTCTCGTTGATCGTGCACAATACGTTCAAGCAGGGCAATATTGGTGCTGGCACTCATGGCCATGTCGCCATCACCACGCATGCCCATATTAATGATCACTTCACGATCACCCATTCTTTCGATGCCTTCGCGCCAAAATTGTTGGAGTACCTTATCATTGGTCGCGTAATTCCATTCACCTTTAGGATTATGTTTCCATTCGGCATGTGCCCTGTCCATGGGTTCATGATGTGAGGTGCCCATAACAATTCCCATTTCGTCGGCTAAAAGTGTATTCATTGGATCGTCGGCATTGAAGCTGGCCCACCACATGGCCGGCCAAATATAATTTCCTTTCAAGCGAAGCATCAATTCGAATACTTTTTCATAAAACAGATGGTTAAATCCACCGTAATTTTCAACGGCCCATCGCCCCAAGGCCGGTTCCTCATCATTTAAAAATATTCCGCGGTACTTCACCTTGGGTTCGCCTAAATTGTATTGCCCATTTTTTACATAAATACCGTCATGTTTCAAAATCGGGACATCGGCCCACCAATACCATGGTGAAACGCCCATTTTACGGGAAACATCGAATATCCCATAAAAAGTTCCACGCTTGTCGCTCCCAACAATCACCAAAGCCTGTTCGATTCCTTCGAAGGGCTTATCCACCACTTGGATCAATGAAGTTTCCCATTTACCTTCGAGCTTAGATACATCAATTTTTTGCCGGGCAACCAATTGGTCAATCCATTTGTTTTTCCCCAAAGTACCCACCAAAATGATGTTTTTACTGTGAGGCAGTTGGCCCAAAATCAGTTTGGGTTCAACACTGGCAATATTTTTTATATCCTCTTTAAAATAATTCAGAATTCTGAATACACCCGGATAATCTAATGCATCTGCGACAATTGGTGCAACTTGACCATCTTCGGCAAGAGTGAACCTATTACTCCCTTTGTCAAATGAGACGTAATTCATTTTTGAAGCATTCTGTTTAGCAACTTCTGTTGATGTTTCTTTTGACCGATTGCAGCAAATCATGCCGAAGGCTAATAGTCCTAAAAAACTTATTTGAAGCAAGGACCTCAGATTAATCCATTTTTTCATCCGTATGTATTTTATGTATAATGTTAATGGCTCATTTTAAACACATGTTTTCTTTTAAACGATGGGCAAAAAACAGGCATTTATTAAGTATTTCCAAGATAATTAAAAATAAGAACCGGTGCTCTCAATGTTTTGTATAACATCGAAAACACCGGTAATTCTATTGCCTATTTTAACCTATTCAGTATAACCTTCATTTTGAGTTACGCTTGTAAATCAACAAAAGCACGTGGCAAAAGCCATGGAATATCATTTTTATTCCTAATTGTATCCTGGATTTTGATAAGCATCAAGTTCCGCTTCATCCATTTCCATACCATCAATCTGACTTTGTGGAATAGGACGCAAATAGAGATAATCTTCAATTTGACGTTCAAATGTTTCAGGCGTATGTTGGCCATAACTAATTCCACAAATTTCGTAGGTAGAAGCATATTCAGCCCATTTTTGCGTGCGTACTAAATCAAACCAACGATAACCTTCAGCAAAATATTCACGAGAACGTTCAGCCAGGATATAGTCAATATCTATGTTTGCAGGTGTAGCAGCTATCATTTCCTCACTATGATCCTCAATTTTCTCTTTATTTCCGTTATTATCAAAACGCCATTTTCCGGCACGTGCACGAATAACATTAATTAATTCTCTTGCACTTTTACCTCCGGTGGTAGTTGCGCCTTTGACGGCTGCTTCGGCTGCTATAAAGTATAATTCCGAAAATTTAGCAATGTTAAATGGACGAGTGATTCCACCATTAGGTGATCCATATCCGCCGCTATTATCGGTTCGGTAAGTACCCAATTTATAAAGTCCAGGATACACTACCCTGCTGATACCTTTTGGTCCGATCACAAAATCAGATCTTCCCGGCAATTCACCTCCACCAACACCATTGTTTCCCATGCTTGCTGGGTAGGTAATGGGGCTATCAGGTTCTTCATCCAGGAAAGTTAGCATAGCATCACCTGGAAAAACTTCCAGGCCGTTGGCATTAATCAAAGTCCTGTAGGTATTATCCGGATTTTTATCCCAATTACCACGATAAACGGTAGTAAATGTACCATCGTATCGTGAATCATTCGACTTGTCGGCAAAGGTTTTTGTAATTGCACCAATCGTTGGAGCCATACGAGTCCAAGGACGTCCCAAATGCTGTTCCGCTTCACGTACAACTGAACTTACTTTTTCACCTGCCTCGTTTAAACTGGTAATAAGCGTATAGTTCCATGTCATCATCCAAACAGCAAAATTATCATTATCTCCTCCTGTTGCATAATCAAGGCTTTGTCCATTGTAGAACTCGCTGGTCTCGGTGTAATCAACATATAACAACATTTCATTATTCCGATCGTTTGAGCCTAAGGTAAGATCGTAGAATGTTGGTTCTAAACCGAATGGACCAGGATTATCAATTCCTTCAACAGCTACATTATAAGCCTGCTGAAAATAATACTGAGCATCATGTCCGGCAGGATCAGTGCGATCACAAAGTGGATAAGTAGGAATATTATTGGGATTTTCGAGCCACCATCCATAGGTCAAATAAGCTTTTGACAAAAATAGACGGGCCGCAGTTTTAGTTACAGTTCCGGTAAGACGACTGGTTTCAGGCAAATTTTCCACAGCAATCAACAGGTCAGGAAGAATACCCCGGGTATACACCTCGGGTACCGTGTTCCGAACAGAAGTTCTTGCGGTTGACGAATTAAACATCAACTCTCCTGCTCCCAAATCAAGAGGCACACCGCCAAAGGTTTGAACCAGTAAAAAATAGTTAAAGGCACGGAAGAAATAGGCTTCGGCAATCAATTCATCTGAAATACCTACTTCAGCTGCATTTTCAATGATACCACTTGCGGTGTTTATGGCAGGAAATGCATTATCCCATAACCTATTGGCTGTACTATTCGAAGGAGTAAGATCTCCCCGGCCGGAGTAATCATGAATTAAAAAATTTTGATCTGCACTCTGTCCCCAGGTAGCTTCATCGGTACCATTAAAACAAGCGTTATAATAGTACCCGTTTGGAAAATAGCGGCGTTGATTGGCATATAATGATGTTAATCCACCATTAACACCTTTTTCGGTTTTGAAATACTCAGGAGTATAAATACTTCGCGGCTGTTCAATCAATATATTCTCACATCCAGCCAGGAAGAACAACAACAACAAAGCCGTTCCAATTATCGTTTTAATATGTATGTGTTTCATCATTATTATTGTTAAAAAGTTAGATTAATGCCAAACAAAAAGTTATGTGTTGATGGTGTGTTTGCACCAACAATCAGAATATCCCTTTTATATGCAGAAACTGCGGAATTTTCGTCACCATATGAATTGGTTTCAGGATCCAAACCCGATGCTTTATTGTATGAAGAGAACATCACCAATGGGTTCTGTACCGTACAGTATATGCGTAATTTTTCAATTCCGGCATTTTTTGTCCATTTTTGATCGATGTAATAGCCCAATGAAATTGTACGTATCTTCATGTAAGTTGCATCGAAATACCCCAATGAACTTCCATACTTAGGATTGTCTCCACTTGTAGGTCCAGCAGGGTTTGGATACCTGGCACCTGTATTCTCCGGTGTCCAATAATCAATCTTCACATTATTTCTGCGTCCCGATTCCAAATTGAGGTATCCACTTGATCCATAGAGGGTACTAATAAGTATTCCTCCGCCTTGAAAGGCACCCACAATACTCAGGTCTAATCCTTTATAAGCCAATCGAGTATTAAATCCTCCCTGAAATTTAGCATCAAGGTGCATAATTTGCCGATCATCGGTTCCAATTCTCCTAACCGGTATACCTTCCTCGTCGAATTCACCATCGTATTTAACTCTAATGGCGCCTGGTGCTGCACTTGACTCATACTTTCTCATGTTCACATCCTCCTCTTGCCAGAGTCCAATCATCTCATAATCATATATTACATTAATAGGATGTCCTACAAACCAGCCGTTTGCGACATCTTGTTCCTGGCCTGATGCAAGGGCTATAAGTTCGTTGCGGTTTGCATACAAATTAATACCGGCGTCCCATGACCATCCGTTATAATCATCTATGATCAAACCATTCAGCGACATTTCAACACCTTTATTTTGTGTTTCCCCAATATTTCCGGTAAAGCCACCTACTCCTGAAGTGGTTGGAAGGGAAAGACTTAAAAGAAGATCTTTAGTATTGGTAACATAATATTCAAAAGTACCTGAAAGGCGATGATTCAAAACAGAAAAATCCAATCCATAGTTTAAAGTTTCAGAGTACTCCCATCCTAAATTAGGGTTAGGAAGATCAGTTACATAGGCTCCTGTTGCATACACATCATCACCAAAGTTGTACGGAGTAGTCGTTAATCTTCCAAGGGTAGCATAAGGAGCAACCGCCTGGTTGGATGTTTGTCCATAACCTACCCGAAGTTTTAACATGTTAATCGCTTTTATGTCTTTCATAAACGATTCATTTCCAATATTCCACCCTGCTGAAACTGCAGGATAGGTATGCCATTTATAACCTTCAGCCAACCTTGATGAAGCATCGGAACGCACAGTGACTGTAAGCATATAACGATTGTCGAATGAATACATGGCGCGTCCCATCCACGAAACCAATCCAGTTTTCCAATAATCCTGGTTGTTTGGATCAACTGTAATATCACCGGCAGCATGCCCTAAATTATAAAATTGGAATCCTTCTTCCGGAATATTTCTGGCCGACATATAAGACTTGTTATATTTTGTTTCCTCTGCAGAGTATAAGCCAACCACATTCAAGGTATGCTTGTCATCAAAAGTACGGTCGTAAGTCAGCAAGTTCTCAATGACCCAGTTTGTTTTCACCGAGTTTTCGACCGATGCAGCTGACTCATTCGTTGGATTTGTGCTATTAATTCCTTCTCCCGTGAATGAACCGTTATTTCCGGTACGCATATTCAAACCAATGTTGGCACGATACTTTAAGCCTTCTATACCTGGAATTTTAACTTCACCGTAAAAATTATTATAGGTTCCATATCCTCTTTTTTCGTTTAACCAGCGATCTGACAAATCATTTACTACATCTCTGGGGTAAATCCAAGATTCATCCAAAGGCATCTTTACAGTTCTTTTCCAAGTGCCATCTTCGTTATAAGGATCAACTATAGGAGATAAACTTAATATGCCATACATTCCCACTTGTGAGCCTTCAGTAAGGTTATAATTACTGTTTGTTGACAAACCAACTTTGATGTATTCACCAACGCCCTGATCAATACTAACTCTCATTGAAATACGGCTATATTGCTGAGTAGGTATAACCGCTTGATCCTGGTAATATCCTACACCCATGCTATAACTACCTTGCTCAGTACCACCAGAAATACTTAAATCATGTTTTGTAACTTTTGCAGTTCGGTAAAATAAGTCTTGCCAATCAGTATCTACATCCGCAAACTCATCCTCGCCGTTGCTTTCGTATTTACCGGCTGCTTCGCGCAGAGCAATAAATTCCGGTCCATTCATCATTGGAATTTTAATGGCTTTTTTAAAACCACTATATACATCGTAGCTAACTTTGGCTTTACTTCCCGATTGCCCTTTGTAGGTCGTCAAGAGTATCACTCCATTGGCACCACGTGATCCATAAATCGCAGTTGCTGAAGCATCCTTCAAAACATCAATACTCTTGATATCGCTGGGATTAATATCGCCAATTGTTCCGGCAAAAGGAATTCCATCAAGCACCACAAGTGGATTATTATCAGCACTAAGTGAACGTACACCACGGATACGAATTTGCATTTCGGCTCCGGGTTGGGATGATGTTTGCGACATTTGCACACCAGGCAAACGTCCTTGCAGAGCCTGCGTGATATTAGCCGATGGTACGGTACGCATCAAATCTCCATCGATTGAAGCTACAGAACCGGTTACGGCTTCTTTCCGTTGGACACCATACCCCACAACCACAACTTCACCAATGTCCGACATGTCGGCATTAAGTGAAATATTAACAACCGACCGACCGGCAACTGTAATTTCCTGACTTTCCATCCCAACGAATGAAAAAACAAGAATATCGTTCTCCTCCTTTATTGTAATGGAATAAAGCCCATCGATGTCGGTAATGGTGCCATTTGTTGTTCCTTTTTCAACAACCGTTACACCAGGAAGAGTTGATCCATTGGAATCGGTAACCTTTCCTGTTATGTTTTTACCTTGTAAGGCATTGGCATCGGCCGCAAATGACGTGGCGGAAGCACCAAGCAATAAAATTACAGCAAGTGCAATAGTTCGCAAGGTTTTACTTCGAGTAATTATTGGAGAAAATAAATTTCTCCAAACATTGATTTCATTTTTCATAAATTTTTAGGTTAAATCATTTTAAACTTCTGTCAGTATTCGTATTAGTTAGATCGTAGTATTGAGTATCTATTTAAACTATTTTGAATTTTATAAACCGTCAATTAATTCATTGCAATGTATTTATTTAAATTATGCAATCGGTGGATATTTTGGTGTATTCAGGTTAAAATATTTGTTTTTATTACAAGAAGTTATCCTTCTGCTATTTTTGTCATTAATTTTACAATTAGGATGATAACCTTATTTACATGTCTATTTTTCGTTATAAAAGCGAAGCAAATTATTTTCAAAGTTGACAAAATAAAATAATTTATGCAACCGATTGCAAGTTCGCTAAAAAAAATAATTTCACATAATAACTCTGCAGATTTATTTCAAATTTAAATTAACGCATTGTACCAGAAATCCGGCAATTACTTATTAACCTATGTCCGCTCGAAATAAGAACCCAAAATATAGAATTGAAATTTGAGAATTAAATCCAGACTCCTTATTCAAGGTAGAACTAACGAATCAATAGCCAATTGAAAAAATCGGAATAATGATTATAAGAAATTAAAAAAATCGATTTTTCTTGAATGGATTATTTATACGGTTCAAAATAACGCCTGGCAAATTGAATAAACGTAGGCCAATTGGGAACTACGGTGTGACCTCCCGCATGTTGCCGGAAGCCAAGATCTCCATCGATCCATGCAGACTCAATAACAGGCATTTCAGTAATGCCTAATCCCTTATTACCCAACAATTCATACACAGGACCCGCATAAACGCACGCAAGAAACATACCTTTACCATCAATCCAGTTTCCTTCAACAAATGGTGATCCGGAACTGACAAAAACAGGACGTGGTGCGCAAAGTGCGATCAACTCATGAGCATCAACCGGCAGTTCATTTTTTGTAAGTGGGCCGGCATATTTTATAAAATTAGCAGCAAACCAATGATATTCAGACGAACTGGCCAAATTCTCAACTTGTTCGCCAAAATTACGACGTAACAATTTGGCCCCCCCTGCACCTGAAGAACCAATAAAACCAATCGCAAAGCGGGGTTCATAAGCCATGGTGACTAAGGCCGCTTTGCCATAACGCGAAAGCCCCTCAATACCAACACGATTTGCATCAATTTTTGGATTGGTTTCAAAATAATCCATCGCCCTGCCTGCGCCCCATGCCCATGCCCGCAATGTTCCCCAATCATCATTTTTACGCGGTTCACCTTTATTCATCAATCCAATAATTCCCTGCCGCAAACCGGCACCGTTATCGGACTGAAAACTAGTTGGTATCAGGATGGCATATCCCCAGCCATTTTGCAATAATTGTTCTTTCCAGCTAGGGTGTTCAACCGGCCGTTGCTTCCAGCTGGCAGGCCAAATCCAGCCCAACTCGACCATTACAGGAACAGCCCTATCGACGTTTGCCGGTAAGCTTAATGTCATTTTAATATCAACACTTATTTCGGGATAGGATGAATTGTCAACATGCCCAATCAACTCTTGTTCCACTATGGCAAAATCACCTTCCATCGTATCTTTTGATGCCACAATTTTCCACCGCACTGCAGGCGTATGGTCTGGCATCCGTCCATAAACTTCACGATCGAATTCTTCAAATAGTTCAGATTTTCGTTGATTCCAATCAGATACATTCTGTACAAATTGTCCATTATTAAAAACCAAAGGATCGGGCAAACCGGAGTAAGTTTTAGCCTTTTTTTCATCAGAATTGGCTGCATTTACATCATCGGGATTACCTGAAGGACCTGGCCTTAAGGAATCAATACCAAGCTGTTTCATCATCAACTGATGATCAAGATGATTTAAGGTATTGATACTATCCCGGCTACGTTGTGAAAATTGTGCGTATAAACTAAACGAAAACAGCAAGGCAATTAGCAATAAAAAAGAGCTTGGTTTCATGTTGTTAAAATTAGGACTTGTGAAGAATTGTTTTTAAAAATGCCTAATATTATTGACATTATCAATTCGGGAAAGTGTTTTATTGGCCTTAAAAACTTATGTAAATTCCCATTCTGACTCATGAAATTGATATAAATCAATCCGGCACAGGAAATAAATCATAGCAGAAAATGCGATAAATGTAATTTTCAGCTAAACATGTTCCTACTTTACTTGTTTCTGGGTAAATCTTTTTTTTCTCATCAAAAAAAATTTACTTTTGAAATTCAAATTTAAAATTTACGACTTGTGTTTATAATTGGAATTCTTTCAACACCTCTTCCCTATTTCCTGCTGGCTTTTGCCTACGTGGTTGGGATGAGTATGGGTTTCTTCCAAAAACACGATCAACTGGCCACCGAAGAAGAGTTTGTATCAACTATTATAAGTTACGAAAAACTAACACCTTCAGAGGAATATGGCAACAATGATGCCCATTACCACGATTTCATTCTTCAATTGAAATTAATAAAAGCACAATCAGCCAATTTCGACTTGTACATCGCATCCTTTGATCAAGCCAAAACCTTTTCTCCACCTCTTGAAGAATTTTTACAATACAATTACCTACACACTTCCAATTTATTCAGTCGCCCACCTCCCATCATTGGTTAAGAATACAGGCTTAACATCATTTTGATTCATTTTCATTTTTTGTTCTTTAGATTTTCCATATGATTGGTTTATTAGGCATTAGTTATAAAACAGCACCTATTGATAAACGTGAACGATTTTCATTTTCCAAAGATGAGATAATTCCATTTGCTGATTTTCTACAAAAGGAAACGGGTATTTCCGATATTGTACTCTTATCGACTTGTAACAGAACAGAGTTGTACTTTTCGCAAACCAAATACGATCGACTAACAGCCATTGAAAAAGTAACCACCGCGCTAAAAACGTTCAAGCAAGCAGAGAATGAGTGTGGCCGTTATTTATATCACCATGTCGATATTGAAGCAGTTAAACATTTATTCAGTGTAGCTTCAGGTCTCGATTCAATGATTATTGGAGAAGATCAGATTATTGGTCAAATCAAAGAAGCATACGTGTATTGCACCGATGCAGGTTTAACCGATGCGATTCTGATGCGCTTGTTTCAAAAATCGTTTGAGGCAGGTAAACGAGCCCGCACCGAAACAGGTATAAAACTGGGCAATCTATCGGTTAGTAGCACTGCTGTTGAGCTGTGTTCCCAAGAATTGGGCGACATGAAAGATAAGTCGCTGCTAATAATTGGAGCAGGTGACACCGGGAGTTTGGCCTTGCAAAATATGGTAAAAAAAGGAATTGGGAAATCTGCAATAATTAACCGAACCAAAGAAACGGCTCAAACATTGGCCTCGAGATACAATTCTGAAGTTCACAGTTTTCTTTCGATGCCGTCACAACTGAAAGAGCACGATGTAATCATTGTGGCCACCGGAGCACCCCATCAGCTCATTACTGCAGGAATGGCAAAAAAAGCACAACTGGCAAGAAGAACGCCACAAATCTATATCGACCTTTCTGTTCCCCGAAACATTGATGTAAAAGTTGGCAATATTGAGAATGTCAAACTTTTCGCAGTTGACGATCTAAATAAAGTAGTGGAAGAAAACACCGAAAAAAGACGAGAATGTGCTGCTATCGCAGAAGTCATTATCCACGAAGTAGCTCAGGAATTTAATGAATGGATGGTCAGTCGATCCTTGCGTCCTGCCATAAAAACCATATCGGATAATTTGGAAGAAGTATATCGTCAGGAATTGGAAAATTTCAAGCACATCGAGTCCAAAGAAATTAAAAAAGCGGTCGATCATTACACCAAACACATCACGCAACGCTATACTCGTCTTCTGATTAAAAATCTGAAAAACATTACCGATAATGGAAGAAATACCGACTCATTGAATTTCATCAATGAATTGTTTAAATTAGAGGAAAATAACAGGCGTAATTCGGAAAACAACGAAATCAATTGCATGAAGAAATAAGCATGTAAAATAAATTCTTCATATTTGGCAAAAAAGATACCTGCGAGTACCTAAAGTTACCCAACAAGCAAGCAAAATTAAACGAATGAAAAAAATAACCATTGGCACCCGAGGTAGTCAATTGGCCCTTTATCAGGCATACAAAGTTAAAGACACTTTAAAAGAAGCGAATCGGTCACTACAGGTCGATATTCAAATTATTCATACTAAAGGTGATAAAATATTGGATGTTGCACTTTCTAAAATTGGGGACAAAGGTTTGTTTACCAAAGAAATTGAAGTTGCTCTTTATAACAAATCAGTAGATATAGCCGTGCATAGCTGTAAAGATCTTCCAACGATGTTACCTGAAGGTTTGCAACTTGGCGCAGTGCTGGAACGTGGTGAATTTCGCGATGCACTGGTTTGCCTGAGTGGAAAACAGCTTTCAGAACTTACCGAAAACGATGTAGTCGCCACATCGAGCCTACGGAGGCAGGCCGCCCTGTTAAGTATTCATCCCAACATTCAAATAAAAGATATTCGTGGTAATGTACAAACCCGTCTGAATCGAATGAGCGAAGGGTATTGCGATGCCATGATTATGGCTGCTGCTGGCTTACAACGATTGAAACTCAATCAATACATTACCGAGATCATTGATCCCGAAGTGGTGATGCCTGCTGTAGCGCAAGGAGCCATCGCCATTGAGCTCCGCCAAAACGACCCCGAAGTAATGGAAATACTTCAAACCATAAACCATCAACCTACCTGGACTGCAATTTTAGCCGAACGGGCATTTTTAAGAACACTGGAAGGTGGTTGTCAGGTACCACTCGGCTGTTACAGTCAAATGGATGGTGACACCATCACCCTACATGGTTTTGTAGCTTCCATCGATGGAAAAAAATTCATTAAAGATGTAACGATCGGCAATATTTATCATCCTGAAAAATGTGGAATTGATCTGGCAAACAAACTCCTGAAAAAGGGAGCTGGTCCTATTTTAGAAAAAATTAAAAAAGAAAGTAACTAGGTAATGAGTGCACTAATGCAAAATAAAGTGATCATTTCAACCCGACCTGCTGGTCAGAATGTTGAATTAATTAGGTTATTGGAAACCCAAGGGGCTAAACTCATTGAGATGCCCACCATTGAAATTAAATCGGCCTCATTACAAATCGATGATGAAGAACGTTTAATTCGCATTAACCAATTTTCATGGATCGTATTTACAAGTCCCAATGGAGTTCATTATTTCTTTCAAAATTTGAAAAAATTCACCGGAAGTTATGATTTACCCGACTCAATTAAAACCGCTGTTGTAGGTAAAAAGACCAGAACGATTCTTGCCCAATATGGATATGAAGCAACAATGCAAAATCCGGGTAACACGGGTAAAGAGTTAGCTGCGGAACTAATACATGCCGTCAACGATGAAGATGATATTCTATTCCCTGAAGGTGATTTAGCACGGGAAACCATTGCCGATATACTCTCAACTAAAGCAACATGTACAAAAATGGTGGTTTACCATAATTCGATCCCTCAAAATATCAAACAGGATGACTTGAACCGTATTGTAAAAAACCAATACGATTATATTATTCTTACCAGTCCTTCCTGTTTTGTAAATCTTGAAATAGCACTAAACAATAAAGTCAATGTTAAGCAACTCCGTTTCATCTGCATTGGAACAACAACAGCAGAGGAGATTGAATCGCAAGGCATTGAAGCTGAAGGCATAGCCAATGTATCCAGTGCAAGCGGCATTGTAGAAGCAATTTCAAGAGCAATTCAAAAGGAAAAAACAACAAAAAATTAAAATAAATACGATATGGCATTTCCAACAACCAGACTTAGAAGACTGCGCACCTCACCGGTCACCCGGAATCTGATGCGCGAAACCATACTAACTCGCGACGATTTGATTATGCCGCTTTTTGTTTGTCCCGGATCCAAGGTTGAAAACAAAATCAGCAGTATGCCCGGAAACTCACAATTATCAGTCGATTTGTTGGTTGAAAAGACAATAGAATTGTACGACAAAGGGATTCAAGCTGTTTTGCTGTTCGGAATACCTGAGCATAAAGACGAACATGGACTGGTGGCCTGTGAACACAACGGCATTGTACAACAGGCTGTTCGTGCCTTAAAAAAAGCAGTACCAAATATGTATCTCATTGCTGATGTCTGCAACTGCGAATACACATCACACGGTCATTGTGGAACTATAGTAAATGGCGATGTGCACAACGACCTAACCTTGGAAACTCTGGCCAAACAATCAGTTTCTCTGGCACAGGAAGGTGTCGATATGGTAGCTCCCAGTGACATGATGGACGGCCGTGTGGGTGCCATCCGCAAAGCATTGGATGGAAGTGGTTTTTACAACACGCCCATCATGGCCTATTCAGCCAAATATTCATCGGCTTTTTACGGACCTTTCCGCGAGGCAGCCGATAGTGCGCCAAAATTTGGTGATCGCAAAACCTACCAAATGGATCCGGCCAATTCCAACGAAGCTTTACGAGAAGTGATGGCCGATATTGAAGAAGGTGCCGATATTGTAATGGTGAAACCTGCTTTAAGCTACCTCGATATTATTCAACGGGTAAAAACAGAAGTAAACATGCCAATTTGCGCCTATAACGTCAGTGGCGAATTTTCCATGGTGAAAGCTGCAGCTGAAAAAGGATGGATCGATGAAGAACGCATTGTGAAGGAAATCCTAACCTCTATTAAACGTGCCGGTAGCGATATGATTATTACCTATCACGCTCAAGATATAGTGGATAAATTATAAATACATCATTGCGAGCGAAATGCAATTTAACAAAGCAAGCTGTTTGAACAGATTGCTTCGTTGTTCCTCCTCGCAATGACGGAACAACTATAAAAAAGTGTTACGAAAGATGAATAAATATAGTAAAAGTCAAATTGCCTTTGCCGAGGCTCAAAAACACATTCCGGGCGGAGTCAATTCTCCCACGCGTTCATTTAAAAGTGTGAATGCCACACCACCATTTATTGCCAGTGCATTCGGATCAAAAGTCACCGATATTGATGGCAATACTTACATCGACTATGTAGGTTCATGGGGACCTATGATTTTGGGACATACCCATCCCGATATTTTACAGGCCGTTTGCGAAACAGCTGCAAAAGGAACCAGTTTTGGTGCGCCAACTTTATTGGAAACCGAAATGGCCATGCAAATCAAAAAAATGGTACCTTCCATCGATACCGTGCGAATGGTGAATTCGGGAACTGAAGCAACCATGAGTGCTGTTCGATTGGCACGTGGTTATACCAAACGCGATTTGATCATTAAATTCGAAGGCTGCTACCATGGCCACCACGATAGCTTTTTAATCAAAGCAGGATCAGCTGCCCTCACCTTAGGACAACCCAATTCACCGGGTGTAACCAAAGGAATGGCTGCCGGAACATTAACAGCCAAATACAACGATTTGGAAACAGTAAAATTGTTGTTTGAAAAACGAGGAGAAGATATTGCCGCAGTTATTATTGAGCCGGTTACCGGCAACATGGGGGTGATAATTCCAAGCAAAGAATTCATTTCGGGCTTGCGCGAATTGTGTACAAAATATGGCACTATTCTTATTTTTGATGAAGTAATGACTGGTTTCCGCCTGGCAAAAGGCGGCGCACAAGAAATCTTAGGAATTACTCCTGATCTTAGTACGTTTGCTAAGATCATTGGCGGTGGTCTACCTGTTGGAGCTTATGGTGGCAAACAAGAAATAATGGATCAACTTGCACCTGTAGGACCGGTATATCAGGCCGGAACTTTGTCGGGAAATCCATTGGCCATGGCTGCCGGTGTATGTGCCCTGAGACATTTAGATGAAACGAAAGACTTTTATCAACTACTGGATCAAAAATCGGCCCGACTGGAAGCAGGATTACGTCAAGCCTTAATTGACAATGACTTCCCTGGGGTGATCAACCGGGTTGGTTCCATGTTTACCCTGTTCTTCACCAAAGAAGAAAGTGTTACTTCTTTCGACGATGTTTGCAAATGTGACACTAATTTATTCGCCAAATTCTTTAAACTTTCGTTAGATAGCGGAATTTATTTGGCACCATCACAATTTGAGGCTGGTTTTATGTCAATTGCCCATAGTAATGAAGACATTGACCGCACAATTGAAGCAGCAAACGCTGCACTAAAAAAGTTAAAAGACTGAAATACTGAAAGACCGAATGAACTGAAACCTCAAAAAAATCTTCAGTTTATTCTGTAAATCTATTCATTCAATTTATTCTGTTTATTCAGTTTATTCTGTTTATTCAGTTAATTCTGTTTATTCAGTTTATTCAGTTAATTCTGTTTATTCAGCTTTTAAATTTTCAGTTCATTCAATTAATAATTCTATATGGATTCAATACTATTAAATACACTCAAAGGAGAAACAACCAGTCGTCCACCCGTGTGGTTCATGCGTCAGGCCGGACGTGTATTGCCTTCTTATCTGAAAATTAAAGAAGACTATACCTTCTGGCAAATGATGAAAAATCCTGAAATTGCCGCAAAAGTGACCTTACTGCCCATTCACGATTTGGGGACTGATGCTGCCATTCTATTTTCTGACATTTTAGTGATCCCCTATGCCATGGGAATGGGACTCGATTTTAAAGATTCAGGTCCGGTATTTGATCAACCTTTGGCTTTCCGGAATGATCCTTTGAAAGATCTGAATCCCGATCCATCGAAGCTAAATTATATTTACGATGTTTGTGACGAAATCATCAAAACCCGTCCTGACAATATTCCACTAATCGGTTTTTGCGGAGCACCGCTAACCGTACTACTTTTCATGTTGCAGGGTTTGGGCCGCAAAGGAGAATTCCCCGATGCCACCAAATTCATGTATGAAAACCTTGAAACCACTCAAAAATTAGTTGATGCCATTACCGAATTGTCCATCACTTATGCGCTTGGGCAAATTGAACACGGCGTGCAGGTTTTTCAATTGTTCGATACACATGCCGGATTAATTCCCTTCGATTTGTATCAAAGGATATTCATGCCTGCCAACAATAAAATTTATGCCGCAGTTCGTGAAAAAGGAATTCCATACATTTTCTTCCCAAAAGGAATTGGAGCCGGAATTGCCCAAATCACTCCTGAAAGTTGTGATTACCTGAGCATAGATTGGCAAACACCCATACAATTGGCACGAAAACTCGTTCACAAAAACATTGGCCTGCAAGGAAATGTAGACCCACGTTTACTTTTTGCTCCTCAAGATGAAATTGAAAAACAACTTCATCCTTTGGTGGAATTTGGTAAAGAGAACCAAAATTGGATTTTCAACTTAGGTCACGGTTTTATGCCGGGTTTACCTTTTGAAAATGCTAAATTTCTTACCGACTGGGTGAAAAAAACCGATTGGGGAAGATAGCCAGTCATTTGCAGGTGGAACGACGAAGCAATCTGTGACAAACAGAGCTTGACCAGCAATGAAATGGAAAAAGGAGGTTACATATACATTCTGTCAATCCTGAATGGAAAGATTTATTTTATGAGATTGAAGATTTGAGATAATAAATATTGATAAACAACACAAAAGATTGCTTCGCTATGCTCGCAATGACGAAACTGTTAGAAAAATACAATAAACCGGTACCTCGATACACCAGTTATCCGCCGGCCAATTTTTTCACCGAAGAATACACTTCGGTCGATTATCTCAAAGCAATTGAGGATTCGAACAACTGGAGTCCGTCCAATATTTCGTTCTATTTTCATGTTCCTTTCTGTAAAAAGCTTTGTTATTTCTGTGGTTGCAACTCCTATGGCATGCGCAAGCTCGATGCAGTTGATTACTACATGAAGGCCATGATCAAAGAGTTGAAAATAGTCATCGGCAAGCTGGATAAAAACCGATTGGTTTCACAAATTCACTATGGAGGAGGAACACCCAATGCCGTGGATGTAAAATATTTGCAGGAAATCAATGAGCTTATCTTTGCCAACTTTAAATTTATTGATGATCCTGAAATTGCCATTGAATGTAATCCGGCCTATTTAGATGAGGATCAAATCCATGGACTCAAAAAAGCAGGATTCAAACGTTTCAGTTTGGGAATTCAGGATTTTGAAGATGATGTACTAAAAGCAGTTAACCGGGATAAACCTTTTATGCCATTGGAGCATATTATGGCTCTATTGAAAGAAGATGACCCGGAAGTAAAAGTGAACCTCGATTTCATTTATGGATTGCCCAAACAAACGGCCGAAGGTTTTGCCGCAACCATTGAAAAAGCGGCGGCTTTGAAACCCGACCGATTGGTGACTTTTTCCTATGCACATGTTCCATGGGTGAGTAAAATCCAAAAGAAACTGGAAGTTTATGGTTTGCCTGAGAACAACGAAAAGGTAAAAATGAATGAATTGGCTTATGCCGTAATGCAAAAAAATGGATACGAAGCAATTGGCATGGATCATTATGCCCAAAGCGATGACGAATTGTGTGTGGCACAGCGCGAACGTCAGTTGCACCGTAATTTCCAGGGATATTGTACACGCAGAACCACCGGGCAGGTATATGCCTTTGGCGTAACAGGAATCAGCCAGTTGGCTAAAGTATATGCCCAAAACACCAAGTCAATCGACGAGTACATCGACCACATCAACAAGGGTGAATTCAACATTATCAAGGGCTATGAACTGACCGACGAGCAAGTACTCATCCGCGAAACCATTACCGAATTAATGTGTAACCACCGCATCATCTGGGAGGATTTAGCTGCTCGATTGAATGTTTCGAAAGAAAAATTAAAGTCTGCACTGGCTAGTCGCCCTGGAGAATTGATGGAATTAGAACAGGATGGAATCATCCGAATCGAAAACGAAAACATAATAATGAACGATGAAGGCGCCATGTTTCTGCGCAATGTGGCGGCCACTTTCGATCCACTAATTGGCACAGCCGGAAAAACGTTTTCAACACCAGTATAACCATGTGTCGTCAAAGGGTGACTTTAAGTCACACTATGACGACACCCAACATTCAACCAATAAATCTGATTAAAATGAAAAACCTGCTCTTCATTTTTACACTGCTCTTCACCATTCTTGCAACCAGTTCCTGCACAAAAGCCGATGAATTTGTGACTAGTAATTCCAATCAAATCCATTACATGGGAAGAATAGTCCACACCGATACAATGGCTTCCTTTTATTGGTCGGGCACCTCTGCTCAAATTAATTTTGAAGGAACTGCTGTAAAAGCAATGATGCAGGATGAAACAGGTGACAACTATTACAATGTAATTATCGACAATGATAGTGTGATTGTGATTCGCCCTACAAACAAAAAGGAACTCATCACCCTGGCAGAAAATCTTACTTTGGGTAAACATTCCCTTGAGCTTTTTAAACGAACAGAATATGACCGTGGACGAACTGATTTTTACGGTTTTGAACTCAATATGAATGCAAGTCTGCTGGCACCAAAACCCGTTAGTGAAAAGAAAATCGAATTCTACGGAAACTCCATTACCTGTGGTTATGCCGTTGACGATACGTCAGGCAGAGATCGTTCCGACAGCATTTTCACCAACAATTACAAATCATATGCTGCGCTAACGGCCCGCCATTACAATGCAGAATACATGTGCACCTCCAAAAGCGGAATTGGCATTACTGTTAGCTGGTTCCCTTATATCATGCCTGACATTTACGACCATTTAATTCCTTTGGATCCAAACAGCAAATGGGATTTTTCACAATACACACCCGATGTGGTGGTGATTCTCCTGATGCAAAATGATTCGTGGTTGGTGAATATGCCCCAACACGATTCCTTCAAAAAATATTTTGGCACTGAAAAACCTTCAGAAGAATTTATTATTCATGCCTACAAAACTTTCGTAAGTAATTTACGCAGCAAATACCCCACTGCACAAATAATTTGTTCAATGGGGGGAATGGATGCCACACGAGAGGGATCACCTTGGCCGGGATATGTTGTAGAAGCCGTTCGTCAAATGGACGATAAAAAGGTTTTCACCTACTTTATGCCCTACCACAACATTAATGGACATCCCAATCAAGATGAACAAGCAGTTATGGCCAAAGGCCTGATCAAGTTTATTGATGAAAATATTAATTGGTAAAAAAGCTATTGGCTGTTGGCTATTAGCTATTAGTTATTGGCTGTTGGCCAATTCGAAATAAATTGAAGAGAACATGGAAACAATTCAAAAAGATGTTGTCATTATTGGTGCAGGCCTAACTGGTTTGACCATGGCTTTCTACCTGAAAAAAGCAGGTTTATCGGTTGCGTTGATTGAAAAGGCTGATCGTACAGGCGGTGTGATTCAGTCCCATTCCGAAGAAGGTTTTCTTTTTGAATCGGGCCCTAATACCGGTGTACTTTCCAATCCTGAAGTAGTTGAATTGTTTGATGATTTAGGCGATAGTTGTGAGCTCATCACGGCCAATCCGGAAGCAAAAAGACGTTTAATCTGGAAAGGTAATAAATGGCACGCTTTACCTTCCGGACCTATCTCTGCGATTACCACTCCCCTTTTTACCTTACCCGACAAGTTCAGGGTTTTGGGTGAACCCTGGCGTAAACCGGGAACAAATCCTATGGAAAATCTGAGCGATTTTGTAAAACGCAGGTTGGGAAAAAGCATTTTAAATTACGCCGTTGACCCTTTCGTTTCTGGAGTTTATGCCGGAAACACCGATTACCTGATTCCAAAATATGCTCTTGCAAAATTGTACAATCTGGAACAGAATTACGGAAGTTTTATAAAAGGAACCATCCAAAAGGCAAAGGAGAAAAAAAGCAATCCCAGATTACAAAAAGCCACCAGCGAAGTTTATTCTGCAAAAGGAGGTTTACAACAACTCACCAAAGCCTTAACGAAGCTCATCGGCGAAGAAAATATCTTCCTGAGCTGTGATCAGACTGAAATCAAAACTGATAGCGGCCTCTTTGCAGTGAGTACAATGCAAAAGGGGAAAGCTATTTCATTTCAAGGAAAAAAAGTTGTTACAACCGTTGGAGGCTATGCTTTGCCTAAACTTCTGACTTTTGTAGAAGATGAAAAGCTAACCATTTTTGCCGAATTAAAATACGCAAAAGTGGTTCAGGTAATTCTGGGTTACAATACCTGGAAAGGTATAGATATTAACGCATTCGGAGGATTGGTGCCTTCCATTGAAAACAAAAAGATACTGGGCGTACTTTTTACCTCATCATTCTTTGCCAATCGCGCACCGAAAGGAGGAGCCCTACTTTCAGTATTTCTGGGAGGAATGCGTCGCCCCGAACAAATTGAAATGAGCGACAATGAATTAAAAACGATGCTTCAAAAGGAAATTCCACCGATGATGGGTTTGGAAGCCTTCTTCCCTGATATCATTCGTATTTTCCGTTATCGTTATGCCATTCCTCAATACGGAGCGGATTCAAAAGAACGCTTCGAAACCATCGATAGGCTTCAGAAAGAATACCCCGGATTAATTTTAGCAGGAGGCATTCGTGATGGCATAGGCATGGCCGACAGGATTAAGCAGGCGAGAACAATTGCGGATCAGTTGAGCGATAAAAATTAGTTGGGCTAAAGCCCCATATATTTGATCCATTCCTTGACCGTTTGCTAAAGCAAACGGCAAGGCATAAGCCTTAAATAATCGGCATAGTATATAATTGTTTATTAATATTTCCTCCGAGGTATGAATTGCCGTCCGATTCATCGGACGATCAAAGAAAAAACACATCCCGGGCTTTAGTCCAATTCATCACATTTTATTATATTGTGTAGTTGATTAATTGAAAAATAACAAACTATGTCCTACACAAAAATCTATCTGCATTGTGTCTGGAGTTCGAAAAACAGAAGGTGTATCATCCCCAATTCCTTCAGACCAGTTTTACTTAGTCATTTTAAAGAATATTGCCAATCGAAAGAAATTTACCTCGATTTTGTAAATGCCCATCTATATCATGTTCATGCTTTAATAAGTTTGGGTAAGCAACAAAATATTGCTGAGGTAATGCATTTAATGAAAGGCGAAAGTGCCTATTGGATCAATAAAATGAAAGTGCTGCCAAGCCATTTTGTGTGGCAAGATGACTATTATGCAGCGTCAGTGAGTTTTTCGCATGTTAACAAGGTTAGAGATTATATCAAAAATCAGGATGAACACCACAAGACAATGACATGGACCGAAGAGATTGAAAGAATTATGATTAAGAATGGGTTTGACAGGGGGTTGGGCTAAAGCCCTTCATTATGATTCATTCCTTGTCCGTTGGCTGAAGCCAACGGCAAGTCAGAATGCCCAAATTATGAATTGCCGCCCGATTATGAATTGCCGTCCCATTGTGAATTGCCGTCCGATTGTGAATTGCCGTCCGATTTATCGGACGGACACAGGGATAACAAAATCATGGGCTTTAGCCCAATTCATCCAATATGAATTTATGGTCATCTATTGAGGGAGTTGGACTAAAGCCCGATTTGCATATCGGCATTCATTTTCCATCAGCTTCAGCCAATTAAAAGGCTTAGCATTAGATTTTCACAAATTCATTCCAGGGTACCACTTCACCATAGCTTCTCTGTTGAGCTTCATTCCCACCATAAACCAATATTTTTTTCAAATTGGATAATCCTGTGTTTTCTTCAAACCATTTTAATCCTTTGAACATTTCGGGCATAACAGTGATCCCAGCCTTCATTTCAACAATTTGTAGCTGTATTCCATCGTCCACCAATAAATCAATTTCGTGACCAGCAGAATCCCTCCAAAACCAAATGTCGTTTAAGTTATTGGTGTGGTGCATTCGTTTTACATATTCCGAAATCATCATGTTTTCAAATAAATTTCCCTTAATGGAATGTGTTTGTATTTGTTCGATTGTCGAAATTTTCAATAAATGCAACAACAAGCCTGAATCATAAAAATAGAGTTTCGGAGTTTTAATGATTCGTTTGCTGAAATTTTTGTGATAGGGATACAATTGAAACACAATGTAACTGCTTTCCAAAGCCGAAAGCCATGCCTTTGCCGTTGGTTGCGATATTCCACAATCTTTTGCCAATGAACTTAAATTTAATAATTGGCCGGCACGCGTGGCACACAAACCCAGGAAATTCTGAAATGTACGCATGTCTTTTACCGCTATCAACTCACTAACGTCGCGTTGTACGTAGGTTTGCATGTAATTTGAATAAAACGATTTAGATGGAATATCCCTATCGTAAATCGCCGGATAAAATCCTCTAAGCATATTTTTTAAATAGTTATTATCCAACAATCCTGCAGATTCCAGTTCCCTAAAATCGAAGGGAAAAAGCTTAAACAAGGCCACCCTACCCGCCAAACTTTGGGTAATGCTTTGCATCAAATGAAAATTTTGCGAACCGGATAAAATGAATTGCCCCATTAGTTTACTTTCATCGACAATACTTTGCAAGTAGGAGAATAATTGAGGAACGCGCTGAACTTCATCGAATATGACCTGATGGTTGTACAATTTCAAAAATCCGTTCGGATCGGTTTCTGCAAATTTTCGATGATCAGGATTTTCCAAACTTACGTATCGATAGTCTGAAAAAAGAGTCCTTAGCATCGTAGTTTTACCCGATTGTCGGGGACCCGTTACGGCAATTATTGGATACTTTGATAAAAACATCCTAATTGACTTTTGTATTTCACGAAAAACGACCATATTCCATTGATTTTGAATAACAAATATACAAACTATTTTGAAATTACATACTTTCAACTTTGAAATTACATGACTTCAACTTTGAATTTACATAACTTCAACTTTGAAATTACATGACTTCAACTTTGAAATTGCAAGAAATAAAGCTCAAAGTGTTTATCGGGCTTTTAAAAATGAAAACCTTCCCATAAAGGTAGACCCGGGCAGGGCGAAGGCGATTAGCCGCCTGAAAACAAAGCGATGGTTGAGCGCGGAGGGCAGGGCAACCAAAGGGAGCCCCTGAACGCCGCCTGCGAAACCAGGCTTTGTTGAGGACGCTATTAGCCATAGACCGATTTGCCCGCCCAAAAAAAAGATTCAACCTTTATACCGCTTATTTGTTTCAATGCCAATAAATAGTTTTAAGTCTTTTTTTAAATGATGAATAAGTTTAAGACCAAATGGAACATCGCTTCTGATTGGCAATTGATAGTTATTTTTGTTGTTTTTTCCATTACAGGAAGCGCTGCTATGGTAGTTCGTAAATTGGTTTTTGGTTTAATTGGAATTACAGCTGAAACATCACTTTGGATCAAAGTTCCTCTTTATATCCTAATATTGATACCCGCCTATCAGTTGTTACTTATAGTGATTGGCGGATTATTGGGCCAATTCCGATTCTTTTTTGAATTTCAGAAAAAAAACTTCCGATTCCTTAATCGCAAAAAAGTATAGGCATGCATACCCAACACGTAGCACATTTATATCGCCAACTTCAACAAGAAGTGATTTCAATATTGGAGGAGGGCGATGGTAAGGCCAAATTCACACATGATGAATGGACAAAAGACATTGGCAGTGGCTTAACCTGCGTAATGCATAAGGGCAATATTATTGAAAAAGCCGGGGTTAATTTTTCACACGTTGAAGCGCCATATTCCGACAAAATGGCTGCCTTACTGGGCGAAGGAAAAGGTGCACAACGTTATGCCGCTACAGGAATTTCATCCATATTACATTCCAATACGCCTTGGGTTCCAACCATCCATATGAATGTACGCCATTTTAGTTTGGATGATGGTACTGAATGGTTTGGTGGCGGCATCGACCTTACTCCAAGTTATGTAAATATTGAGGAGGCAAACGAATTCCACCATGAGCTGAAAACCATTTGCGACAAATACGACACCTCGTTCTACCCCGAATGGAAAACCTGGGCCGACAATTATTTTTACCTACCTCACCGCGAAGAAACCAGAGGAGTGGGTGGCATTTTTTTCGATCGAATAAAACCTGGCGGAAAAATTGAATTCGAAAAGATGCTTCAATTAACAGCCGATTTAACCAGAGCTTATCCCCGAATTTACAAAAGGTTGATGCAAGCAAATGGCACAAAATCTTTTTCCGAAGCGCAAAAACAATGGCAAAAAATTCGTCGGGGAAGGTATGTTGAATACAACTTGATTTACGACCGCGGAACAAAATTCGGATTGGAAAGTGGTGGCAACACTGAATCGATTTTAGTAAGTTTACCCGCCGAAGTAGAATTTCATTACAAACATCAACCGAAAGAAGGAAGTGAAGAGGCAAAAACCTTGAGTTTATTGAAGAAGGGGATAGATTGGGTGAAATAGAAAATGGACTGAGTGAACTGAATAAACTGAGTGAACTGAATAAACTGAATAAACTGAGTGAACTGAGTGAACTGAGTGAACTGAATAAATTGAAGTCCTCGACTTCTTCAAAAAGCTCAGCAAACAAAGCCCGGGGACCGGAAAATGGAGTAACTTAAAGCAACATCGCGAAAGAAGTGACGCAATAATTATGAGACGGATTGCTTCTGTCCTCGTTCCTCGTCCTCGCAATGACGAATTGACAATTGACTTAATGACTTAATGTCCAATGACTAATTTAACAAAAACAGCAATTTTATTGGTGAATGTTGGAACACCAGATGAACCAACGGTAAAGGCAGTACGCCGGTATTTGTTTCAGTTTTTGAACGATCGAAGGGTGATTGATTTGCCCCTGATTCCCCAAAAACTATTGGTCAATCTGATTATCGTTCCGTTCCGGGCACCTAAATCGACCAAATTATATCAACAATTGTGGACCAAAAAAGGCTCCCCACTGTTGTACAATGCTCTTGAATTACAAGAAAAACTACAAAAAAAACTTGACAAAAAAGCCGATGTGTTTATTGCCATGCGTTATCAAAATCCATCGATTAAAAAGGCTACAGATGCCATAAAAAAAGCAGGGTATAAAAATGTTGTTGTAGTGCCACTTTTTCCACAGTACGCATCGTCAACCAATGGAACAGCGACACAAGCAGTTTGGGACGAAATGCGCCATTGGAACACCTTGCCTGACGTGCATGTGATCAACCAATTTTACGACCACCCTGCATTTTTGGATGCCTTTGCCGCCAAAATTGCTTCCTATAAACCGGAAGAATACGACCATCTGATTTTCACTTACCACGGTTTGCCCAACCGGCAACTGGACAAAACACATCCGGGAATATCCAATTCAACCTGCACCTGTGAACAAGCTTTACCGGAGCACGGAAAATTCTGTTATAAAGCCACCTGTTACGAAACTACCCGCCAATTGGTAAAACGATTGGGACTAAAAGAAGGGACTTATTCCGTTTCCTTCCAATCCCGCTTATCGAACAACTGGATGACTCCTTTTACCGATAAAAATTTAATGAACCGTGCAGAGGCCGGTGCAACCAATCTGTTGGTTGCTGCACCTTCGTTTGTGGCCGACTGTCTGGAAACCACAGTAGAAATTGGTGTTGAATACAAGGAACTATTCATACAAAAAGGAGGTAAAAAACTCACCATGGTCGAGAGCCTAAATGCCGATGATCATTGGGTTGATGCCTTGAAGGTCATAATTTCCCCTTATTTGTAGGTTGAACATTGCTGTCCGACTGCATCCTTTCAACTATGTTCAAATGGATTAAAATTGATATCCAATTGAAAATCCTGCCCTCAATCCAGGTAGAACCAGTGGAAGAGTCACTCCTAATTTGTTGCTAAGATATCCAAATTGTAACTTTCTATTTAAAATCGGATACTTATCAAAATACCCCCGAATATCGTCTTCTATTTGGCCATAATCGTACTCATCTGGATTCTTCATCGCCTGATATTTCATCGACAGTTTATGCCAGTCAATACCTCCACCCAACAAATGAAAATCGTAAATGATATGATTCAGGAAACTATTCGAATTCCCATCTCCGTTTAAACGACCTTGTACACCTAACTGAATACCCGCACCTATGTTTGAATAGTTTAATGCCACACTAAAAGGTGAAATTTGAATTTCATCGAGAAAGTTCAGACTTAAATTGGCGTAACGGAAATAGGGTGCAGCATAGAATCCCAACAACTTATCTTTCTGTTTGCCTAAAAGAAAAAAACGATATTCCAACGAGGTGTCAAATCCGGTTTTATCGCCACTCAGATTGATATCGTACTTATTGAGAAGATGATTGAATGGCTGCAGATACCCCAGGCGCAAACTCAACGAACTTTTGGTAGCGATCTTTCGTTCCATTGAAAAACTATAGTCACCATAACTTAAATTGCCTAGCTCAACCTTAATGTTATCAACGATAAGCGGTTTCTGATTTTGTGCTTTAAGCATTGTGAAACAAAAAACACTGCCTACAATTAAGATGCATTTTAGCCCCATTAGATTAAATTTATGTTGAATTAACAGGCTAAAAATACGCATAAAAAAGCCCTGAAAAATCATTCAGGGCCCTACTAAACCTAATAACTTATCAAAAGTTATCTAACTATCATTTTAATTGTTGAATTGTATGTTGCTGAAGTCAAATTCAGAAAATAAATTCCTTTGTGAACATGACTAATATCGAGATTGAAGGAATTCAACCCGCTAAATCTTTTTTCCATTTCATTTTTCATGACTACCCTTCCAGTCATATCAACTAAAGTAAACTGCATTTTTGCGTCCTTTTGTAAACTATATTGAACTGTAACCAGATTTTGTGCCGGATTTGGAAACACTTTCAAATCGGAAAGCTGCTCCATGGTATAAATTCCAACACCTGTCGTATCTACGACTTCAGTACTTGTGGTATCAATAATTTCAGTACTTGTGGTATCCGGAATAAATATAGTGCTATCGGGATACACAATAGGTGATGCCAACAAATTCAGATAAACTTCAACCATCGTAGTACTGTCTTCCAGCAAATTATTGCGGTCATCAGCAAACAATTTATTTAAGCCATTGGCATCTTCCCATTCGTCAGGCATACCGTCATGATCACTATCCAGCGGTGCTTCTGTTGATGTGAGCACCAGCCAGCCACCTACATCAGTTTGAGTATCAATAATACCTTCACCAGCACCATAACTGGCACCAAAGGTTGTTGTTCCTGTTCTTGTTTCTTCCACAATACGCTCGTCAATAGCATCACGCACAGGACGAATACAACCTGCATATTCCAAAACAGATTCGAAAGCACCCTCTGGTGTTTGCGTTACAATCGGTCCGGTTGGAAATGGTTGGTACACCCTAAGCTTACTTAATGCTGTTCCACCGTTTGGCTGAACTCCTCCAGCCCAATTATCGGCTGTAATTGCGGGATAACCCTCAACATAATTTCCCTCAACGTACCAGTTACCAATATCGTAAGGTTCAATGATCCGATTTTTATGACTATGAGTTGCAGGACCAGCCTTATAGTAATTATTTACCATATTTTGATTTCCTTTTTCCCCCGCATAAGCGCTATTTTTGCCCCAGTTATAAATGACATTATTTCTGAAATCAACAAATTCGGTTAAGGGTGTGGAACCATAACCATCACGTCCTCCATTAAAACGTGGATTCCGGCTGGTATGATGTGCCAATAAGTTATGATGAAAACTGGCAGGTTCTCCGCCCCAAATACCTCCATAACCGTGATCACCTTTGTCGTGTATCGAATGGTATAAACTCTCGCTTATAATACACCATTGCATTGTAAAATTTTCATTGCTATAAAATGAGGCTGCCTCATCAACAGACCAGCTCATTGAACAATGATCAATAATAATATTCTTTTTGAAACGACCGTTCATCGCATCATTTTCCTGTTTTTGTTCATCACCCAATCTGCTTCTAATGTATCGAATAATCACATTATTGGCATCCACGGTAAGTGTATAATCGCGCAAACAGATTCCGTCTCCTGGTGCAGTTTGACCTGCTATTGTAATGTCATCATTTTTTATCGATAAGGTTTTTTTCAATTGAATAATTCCAGAAACTTTAAAAACAACAATTCGAGGTCCTTTCGCTTCAATAGCCGCACGTAAACTACCTGTCCCACTATCGTTCAAGTTGGTCACTTCAATAATTACTCCGCCACGACCACCTGTAGTATAGGCCCCATGACCTTCAGCAGTCGGGAAAGCCAGTGGTTGTGCAAAACTTAGCCCACTAATCAAAAGAAAATACATAATCATAATGTATTTATTTCCCATCACATCCTTTTTTCTTCTCAATTTCATATTTGATTTTTATGCACCAATCAGTGTGTAATTCCAATGCACGAATTAACAACTAATCATTCAGACGAAAGGGTAAATAATGCCCATACTAAGGGGACATTTTGTACTTAAAGCCCAAATTTGAATAAATATGCAGTGGAATCAAATCTGGAATGAAAGAGAAATGTAAAAATTACGGGGTAAGCCAGGATAATAAGAACGAGGCAATTGACCACCAAAAACAGGAGCGTTGACCAGTAGCATGGAGGCATAATTTTTATTCAGCAGATTATTAACACCAAAAATTAATTTTGAATTCAATTTTGCTCCCACAGAAAAAGAATAGGCCGTATTTAAATTCAATACTGAATACGATGAATAGCGATCGGAGTTGGCGTCGTTCATAAACTGACTCCCGAAATAGTTCTGGTTCATATTCACCATTAACTTTTCAGTTGGCTGCCAATCCAGCCCCACAAATACAGTACCCGATGGGATTCCCGGCAAATGGTTTCCGGTATAATCCACCTCATCATCAATAAAGTTCACAAAACGATTTTCTGAAATAGTGAGTGCCCCCATCAAAGAAAGGGAACCAGGAAATGATGCATATTCAAAAAAACTATAATTGGCTTGAATTTCAACTCCTGTATGATGGGTTTTTCCTGCATTAATACCCATAAATATTTCTTCGGTAATTCTTTTTGTCAGCAATAAATTTTTAACTCCAATGGTGTAAACACAAGCATCGACAAACCATTTATGTTGTGAATCGACAAAGCGAATTCCCAGTTCCGACATCCATCCTGTTTCTGGTTTAATTTCAGCATTTTTTTCACCGGAGGGCATTAAGGTTTCTTCTAAGGAAGGAGGTGAAAAACCGTGCCCAAGCGAACCATAAAAATTAAAACTTGCAGACGCTTCATAGTTTAAGCCGAAACGGGGCGAAAGTATTAGGGGATAACTAAAATTATCCCTTTCCACATCGTTGCCAGAATAGCTATAATTTAAGCTGTTCAGATTTAGCCCTGCCGAAAGACGCAACTGTGGTACCGGCCTATAATTGCCTAATGCAAAAATATTTGCATAGTTTCGATTTTCATCCACATTGGCCAAAGCAGTGAAAACATCATCTTTATCCAATGAGGTGGCCCAGTGGTATTGTTCGGAAAATAACTCGATGCCATTAATAAAATCGACCTTCTTATAATGTAACATCAGTTGACTTCGAAGGCCAATATTCATCGATTGATCGCTTAGGTCATTGAACGGACGATGTTCAAACGATTTGGCAGCGCCGGTAAAAAGTGTTGTTTTGGTGGCTAAATGTTCCGACACCTGATGACGAATGGTTAAACCTGCCAGCAAACGTTTATTTTCTTCCCAACCACCAGCATTCAACCAGTTGGTAGCGGCTTTTTCAGGTGTTGACTGAAATGTTAACCAATCGATAGAACTGGGGATTTGTGCATTCATATTCACCATAAATAAGGTGAAATTTAGTTCCACCTTATCCCATTTTCGTTGGCCCGTCAGAAATCCTGACCACCTATCATACCGATTATTTTCACGAAAACCATCAGAATGTGTTTGATGCAAAGACGTAGTTGCCTTTGTTTTTCCCAATCGAAACCCACTAACTAAATTCAACTGCCGCGTATTAAACGAACCATACTTTATTCCGGCATCAAAAATGGATTCCGAAGTATTGGTCATAAGTTTAATGGTTCCTCCAAGCCCTGAGCCGTAGAGTGCCGAATTGGGGCCCTTCATAATTTCAATCCTACCCAGACGGCTCACATCAATGTCCTCCAATGTAGTTACTCCATCGCCATTGGTTAGCGGAATATCATTCAAATAAGCCCTGATTCGATTCGAAGAATAAGGGGTGCGACTGCCGATTCCCCGAATCACAATACGGTTGGTATTAAATGTTCCGGCGTGCATATACACACCTGGCAAGGAATTCAACTGCTGCGAAATGGTAACTTGATCGTGTGCCCCAATTTGTCCCTCATTCAATACGGAAAGACTTCCGGTAACCGACTTCAGACTACCTTTTATAAGATCGGCATTGACCTCAATTTCTGAAATCAAAATGGTATCGGCTACAACAAATCTGCCCACCGATGCTTTTACCTGATTCCCAAGAGCAAAAAGAGTCTGGAAAACAAACAGAATGATAACTATCCGCAATGCAAATGAATATTTAAAACTTTCATTTGGCATCTTCCTGCGTTTGGCGGTAAGGAACCAGACGCACTATTTTCCCGGGCGCTTCAATTGCGACATAAATAAAACCATCGGGGCTCATCTCGACATTCCTTACCCGGCCAATTCCATTCAATAATTTTTCACGATGAACCATTTTATGGCCATCCAATACCAGCCGTTCCAAATTCTGAAATTTTAAGGAACCGACCAATACATTATTTTTCCAAGCAGGATAAATGTCGCCTGTAACGAAGGTCATTCCACAAGGCGCAATGGAAGGAACCCAATAAAAAACAGGTTGTTCCATGCCTTCCTTTTCCGTAATGTCAGTAAAAGTGGTCCCGTCGTAATTGATACCGTATGAAATTAGCGGCCAGCCGTAATTTAAACCAGGCTTTATTACATTTAGCTCATCACCGCCCTTGGGACCGTGTTCCGATTCCCAAATTTCACCTGTTTCAGGATGCATGGCTGTTCCTTGTGGATTGCGGTGACCATAGGAAAAAATAGATGCTACGGCACCTGGTGTATTCACAAAAGGGTTATCAGGAGGAATTCGACCATCATCGAAAATTCGATGGATTTTACCGTTGGTATTGCTTAAACTTTGAGGATTAAATTCACGGTATCCGCGATCACCAATACCAAAATACAAATATCCTTCTTTGTCGAAGGCCAATTTACAGCCAAAATGATAAGACTTATCAGTATCGGGTTGACCATTAAATATCTTTTCGATGTTCACCAAACGATCGTCTTTAATTTGCGCACGTATAACGGAAGTATTACCGCCAACTTCACCTTCCTCGTCGGCCACATCGGAAAAGGAAATGTAAAGCCAACCATTTTCTTTAAAATTGGGATGCAATCTCAGATCGAGCAATCCCCCCTGCCCCGTAACAAAAATTTCAGGCAAACCTTCAATTTTATGCAGTACACCATTGCTGAATCGATAGAGTATTCCTTCCCGCTCTGAGATCAACAAATCGCCGTTGGGTAAGAATTCTAATCCCCATGGAATATTAAGTCCACTCACCACCGTATCCACTACGAAACTTAATTCTTCAGAAGTGTTAATGGGTGACACCGGAATAATGGTTGTTGTATCGCTCAAGGTCGGAATTCCATTTTTCACATAAACCGCCAAAGCTTCAATTTCTTTATCTGTAAAAGTTTTACTAAAACCCGGCATCCCCATTTTAGAGCGTCCTTCTTTTATAGAAGAAATCAGATCGGCATTGGATTCACCAAACATCCAATCCTTCTGCACAAATTTTTCGAGTTTAAATCCGTGACAACCTGCACAATAATCGAGGTAGTTTAATGCGGCGGAGTTACTTTCCTTTTTCGGGCTTTCACAAGAGGCCAAAGTGTTAAATACAATTACAAGTAAAATTAAAATTCCGACATTCTTTTTCATGGTTCAGTGCTTAGTGACAAATTATTTCATACGGTCAATTCGAAACAAATCAACCTGATTTAATAAACAGAATTCTGCCCAACAGGTTTAAAGTTGACTTGTTATTGTGAAGTTAAGGATAAAAATTAATCAATTTCAAAAAAAAACAACTTACAGCAACTAATTTGAAAAGTTTGGCAACGTTTTTGATAATATTCTGTCATTAACTAAAAAAGACATGAAAACACAAATTTTTTCTCTATTGTTTATTCTTGGACTGTTGACTTCAAATTTCCTTTTAGCCGGGGAAAGATCGAACTTTCAACAGACTGAATCCTTAAGCGAAACAATCAATGTATATCCTAATCCCATTCACCAGAAAGGAACCATTAAAATCAATCTGGATGCCACATCGCTTGTACGTGTTGAATTTTATGATCTGAGCGGACAAAAGGTGAAAGAGATTAAAGATCTGAATTTACAGGCTGGTGAATCTAAAATTGAATTTCAGGTGAACGATATGAAGGAAGGATTTTATTTATGCAAGGTAATATCCGATCAATGGGTAAAATCCAAACGAATTTTAGTTCGAAAATAAATTTCATAGTTAAATAGCGCAAATTTTATGGTAAGATAAAGCTCCGCCCTTTGGCGGGGCTTTTCTTTTGCTTGTAAAAAATGCAATTCAATTTTTTCTACCTTTGGGCCAATCAATAAATTTTGGACCTATGTCAGTTCATAAAGGAATTAGAAAAGTAACCACCCATGTGCTTTTAGAAATGAAGCTAAAGGGTGAAAAAATATCGATGTTAACGGCCTATGATTACAGCATGGCCAAACTGGTCGATCAGGCTGGAATAGATGTCATTTTGGTGGGTGATTCTGCCTCAAATGTTATGGCCGGTAACGAAACCACCTTACCCATTACACTGGATCACATGATCTACCATGGCAACTCGGTGGTTAAAGCAGTAAAAAGAGCACTGGTCGTGGTTGATATGCCTTTTGGAACCTATCAGGGCAACTCAAGTGAGGCCCTCAAATCGGCCATAAGAATCATGAAAGAAACCCATGCCGATGCTGTAAAGCTCGAAGGTGGAAAAGAAGTCATTGAATCGGTGAATCGGATCATTTCAGCGGGGATTCCGGTGATGGGACATTTGGGATTAATGCCTCAATCGATTCACAAATATGGAACCTATACGGTACGTGCCAAAGACGATGAGGAGGCGAAAAAATTAATCACTGATGCCAAATTATTGGAAGAGGCCGGATGTTTTGGTATCGTATTGGAAAAAATACCAGCCGAGTTGGGCGCAAAAGTATCGGGAATCCTTCACATTCCCATTATTGGAATTGGTGCCGGTGGCGGTGTCGATGGTCAGGTGTTGGTTATACACGACATGCTTGGACTTACCCAGGAATTTTCGCCGCGTTTTTTACGCCGGTATCACAACCTTGCCGATGAGATTAAAGGTGCGGTTGGCGCTTATGTCGACGATGTAAAATCGGGCGATTTCCCCAACGAAAAAGAACAGTATTAAAAATAGTCATTGGTCATTGAGTAAAAAGTCAATGAGTCAATGGAAAAAAACATATAGAAAGCCGCAGGAGGAGAACTCTTGCGGCTTTTGTATTTTTTAGAAAATGTAGTAATCGAAGGAAACATTAAAAGATTGGGCAAATTGATAACCTGTATTTTCAATGCTACTTGAAGGGTGGCCATCAGAATCATAATTGTAGTTGATAGTAAAGGAACCATTAAGACGCAAATGTTCAGATAAATAATAGTATCCACTAAAATTGAAACCTGCATCATAGGTAGGGGCATAATTCTTATTTTCAAAATTAAGTAGCTTGTTAAAATTCAAATTGCAATACACTGTTGATCCAAAGTACGTTCGTGTATCGGGATAAAACCCGATCGTATAATTTGTTGAAGAGTTAAAACTATAGGGCACTTCATAGCTGCTCCAGTTACCACTGTTCTCACTATTATATTTCGACTTTGAATTTTGGAGTCCAAAAGTTATATCGGTATAAAAATCTTTTTGCCATTTAACATCTACCGGTTTGTGATTTTCATAACTTATCTTAGCATTAGCGCCTAAACTATAATTACTTCTTTCTGAATCGTCCAATTTGTTGTAATTTTGCATTGCGATTAGTGATGGTGCAATACCATACGCAAATTTATGACCAGACAATCGTTGATTTATTCCTGCCATGTAATGGTAATCATTAACGGTATTAAAGAGTCCTACTGTTGCATTTTGAATGAGTTTGTTTTCCATTAAAAACATTACAAATTCCTCCATCACCTCCTCCCGATAGAACCGGTTATCAAAAAAACGTTTCTTTTTTAAAACTGTAATTTTATCCGCCAATTGTTTAATGTCATCATTACCAATTTCCTTTATTGTTAAACCTTTTTTTTGCAGTTCGTCTAAAATATAAATGGCTTCAACAGCATCTTCAACAAATTCAATCCGGCCATGGCCATGTCCAATATAAAGTGAGATACTAGCCGGAATTTGTAATTGAGAACTTTCAAACCTATTGGTATCTTTCTCTTGTACGATATAAAAATTGGTCATATTCACTTTAGCATCTACCTTATATTCCCAAAACTTATTGAACTGTGGTGAATAGAAATTGGAAACATTTCTAAAAAACTCTATTCCAGAGCCAACATTTGAGCTTTTCTCCAAAGTATACTTTGGAAAATACATTGAGCGATAATTTTCACTGAAAGAATTATTTAGGGAAGCTGATAAGGTGGCCCCGCTTTCCATTAATTTATCACGGGACAAATTAATTGTTGAATAATCCAAATTAAATCGACTGCGCAGATTCTGAGAAGCTAATGAATACACATAATCCGGAGTCTCCTCTTCATTCTGTTTTTTTGTTGTCGATTCGTTGAAATTGAAATAGAAATCCAGGCTGGATCGCTCGTAGTCGGTAGTTTTGTAGTTTTTTAAATCGAAGTCGATTTCCTGTGCTGTTGTGGTTTGGGCAATCAAAAAGAATACCGATAGCCCCATCAAGTAATAACGTGCTTTCATAGTTGTTGTTTGTTTAGTTAAAATACATTGCAGTACTAATCAATAAACGTGCCATTCGAAAAACAAACGTGTCATATTAAAAACAATTATACTTCACTTTAAAAATTAAACTTTCTTAACAATGTTTACCTTTGACAAAAATCGAAAAATACTATGCAGGTCATCTACGAAGACAATCACATCATTGCCATAAATAAAACAGGAAACGAATTGGTACAAGGCGATAAAACCGGAGACACTCCCTTGAGCGAAGATGTTAAAGCCTACCTCAAACAGAAATACAACAAGCCCGGAGATGTTTTCCTGGGTGTGACTCACCGCCTCGATCGTCCAACAAGTGGCGTGGTACTTTTTGCCAGAACCAGCAAAGCATTAACGCGCCTCAATGTAATGTTTCAATCGAAGGAAGAAATTAAAAAGACCTATTGGGCTGTGGTGGATAAAAAACCCGAACAGAACGAAGCAACCTTACACCATTGGCTGGTCAGAAACACCCAGCAAAATAAATCGTATGCTTCACTCACTGAAAAACCGCAAAGCAAAGAAGCTTTTTTGAGCTATCGACTTATTGCCAGCTCCGACAACTATCATTTATTGGAAATTGATCTTCAAACCGGAAGACACCACCAAATACGTGCGCAATTAGCCGCCATAGGATGTAAAATCAAAGGCGATATGAAATACGGTTTTTCACGCTCCAATCCCGATGGAGGCATTCATTTACATGCGCGGAAAATTGAATTAATTCATCCCGTATCAAAAGAGCCACTAAATATTGTGGCACCGGTACCGAATGAGCCTTTATGGAAATTCTTTGAGAAAACGGTTTCTTAATTAAATTAGTAGATGTCTTATTTCAGGGGGCACTTGTTCATTTTGCCACTTCCGTTCTTCTTCGGTTGATTTACCTGAGGCTTTAAGCGCTTTTAAAGCATATGAGGCAGCAACAAGTGCATGATCAGCCATATGTGCCGTTGCTACTGCATGTCCAATAGCGCGAGCAAGTGCTACACGACCTGGGTTGGTCGCCTCTCGGGCAACTGCAATGGCTTCCAATGAGGCAGACCTTGCTTCACCAACAGTGGCATTTCCGCTCTCCCATTGTTTTGCTACCCAAATGGAATGAATTAATCGCTCATCGATGGGCTCACCGAAAATGGGCACTACATGTTCGACACATCGACAGGCCCAATTGATCAATAGCTGGTGTTCTTCCATTTTTAGAGGTCCACCGCGATGTGCTGCAATGAATCGCTGGTCTCGCATTTTTTAGTAGTTGGTCTTCTTCCGCTCGAAGTAGGCCTGCGGATGGTTACATGCCGGACAATTCTGAAGGGCTTTTTTTCCTTTGTGCACATATCCACATTTCCGGCATTCCCACTCTTCTTCTTCATCGCTTTCAAATACTTTGCCCTCTTCAATGTTCTGAATCAATTTGCGGTATTTAAGTTCGTGCCGTTCCTCAACCTGAGCAATCAGCTTAAACACCGAAGCAATTTTTTTAAAACCTTCATCCTCTGCAATTCGGGCAAACTCAGGATACAAAAGGGTCCATTCTTCGTTTTCTCCATCGGCGGCAGCTTTCAGATTTTCCAGGGTTGAACCAATTGAACCGGCCGGATAGCTTGCGGTAATTTCAAGCATTCCACCTTCTAAATATTTTAAAAATTGTTTGGCGTGTGACTGCTCCTGGGTGGCCGTTTCCCGAAACAATTCAGCCATTTGCTGGTAGCCCTCTTTTTCAGCTTCTTTAGCAAACCACTCATAACGATTTTTTGCCTGCGATTCACCGGCAAATGCGATGAGCAGATTTTTTTCGGTACGTGTACCTTTTATACTGTTTTCCATTGTTACCTGTATAATATTGATTATTTCACCTTCGAACTGAATCAAGAGTGAAAATTAAAGCAAATCGTTCTTCCCAAAACTTAAAGGAAGTAAGTTGCGAATGCCATCAACAAGATTCATTGTTTTACCACCATCCAAAATTAAACGGATGGGATGCGAAAATCGAATTTCAGTTTCAAGAATAGCTTGCCTGCACGATCCACAGGGTTTCACCGCATCATCAACCAGTCCATTTTTATTTTGTGCCGTAACCGCAATTACTTCCACCACGGCATCAGGATAGTTGGCATTGGCTGCAAATAAGGCCACACGTTCAGCGCACAAACCGGAAGGATAGGCAGCATTCTCCTGATTATTCCCAATAATCACTTTACCATTGTCTAACAAAACGGCCGCCCCAACCCGAAAACCGGAATACGGAGCCCAGGCATGATTGGATGCTTCACGCGCCTTTAAGACCAAATTGGCATCACGAGGATCAAGTTCACTCAATGAATCCACTTCAGTGAAATGTATTTCAATTGTTTTGTTCTTCATAACAAGCACTTTCTCCAAAAATACAACTTTTTTATAGTTATCAACATTTCGCAAAAAACGAACACAATTTTTTTATTTTTGCTGCGTATCCTTTAAAAGACAGGAAGATAATGAAACAGGTACTACTCATCACCATTTCCATATTACTATTCATCACCTTATTTGCCAACTCGCAAACAAGACTTTCGCGCAGGGAATACATCGATGCTTACAAAGAAATAGCCATTGTAGAAATGCTGCGAAGTGGAATTCCTGCCAGTATCACCATGGCACAGGGATGTTTGGAATCAGAGAATGGGAATAGTAGCTTGGCCCGAAAATCAAACAATCATTTTGGGATCAAGTGTAAAAGTGACTGGAAAGGTGCCCGCGTATATCACAACGACGACAAACTCAACGAATGTTTTCGCAAATACCAAAGTGTGGAAGATTCCTATGTAGACCATACCAACTTTTTAGTTCAGAATCCACGTTACGCCTACCTTTTTAAAATTAGCCATACCGATTATAACGCCTGGGCAAAAGGTTTAAAAGCTGCGGGATATGCCACCGATCCCAATTATGCGCATCGTTTGATCAAAATTATTGAAGACGAAAACCTTGCCTTATTGGATAATGTGACCGCAGACCAGTTACCCCGACACGATATTCTTGCAGAAAAAGGTAAAAGGTTCAATCCGGAAGAAAACAGAAATAAATGGAAAGAAACCGGAGAAAAAGTTCTTGAATCCATTGAGGATTTGAAAATTGATCCTTATGGTCGCCGCGATGTGAAGGAAATGAATGGCCTCGAAATTATTTATGTTGTTGGAGGTGATACCTACGAGAGCATTGCCCGAGAATTCAACCTAAAAGAATGGGAAATATATTTTTACAACGATCTGCCAAAAGGAGAGAAACAACCTGTTGCCAATACATTTTTATACCTTCAACGTAAGCATTACATTGCCCAAAAAGGAAACGATAAGCATGTGGTATTGCCACAGGAAAGTATGTGGAGTATATCACAAAAATATGGTGTAAAATTAAGTAGGCTGTATCGGCTCAACCGCATGGAAAAAGAAGATAAACCAATTGTTGGTGATCCACTTTACTTACGAAAAAGGAAACCAAAATCAGAAGCTCAATAAACAATTGATCATCTAAATTATTTTTTGACAGCGCCTTCAAAAAAAATCAGATTTAGCGCAATTCGCAGGATTTCCTGAAGCAAGGACTGCACTGACCAGCCAGCCACAACTGCCTGAATTTAAGCTGAAAAACATAAGAAGGAATGACCATATGTGCATAATTGTGCGTACCTTGCACTAAACCCTTTATATCAAGTTTTATGAAAAATCAACGATTCAACCACAAATTGGTCAAGTTTGGCACCATCCTTTTCGTTCTGTTTTTTATTCAAACCGGATTTACCTTACCTACCATTGAAATTACAATCGATGTTTCGCCCTCAGTTTTAAACTTACAAAATCAGGGTGAAGTAGTAACTGTTCATACCAACATTGCCTACAGTTTGGTGGCTTCGTCAACTGTTTTCTTGAACGATGTTCCAATTAATAGTTGGAAATCTGACGACAGAGGTAATTATGTGGCAAAATTTCTAATGGAAGATATCAAAGACTTGCCTTTTAACATTAATGAGATGAATACACTAACCATGATTGGCGAAACTGTTGGAGGTACTCCATTTATTGGAAGTGAAGACATTAAAGTAATTAATGTATTGCCATCAAAAAAGAAGTAATTAACAAAACAATATTGTCTGGTAAATTTGTTGAGATTCCCTAAAGAAGCTCCACTGCGCTCTGCCTCGTTACACCATTGAAGGATTTCCAATTCACAAAATACTGAAAGTTTAATTGGGATCCCTCATTACGTCGGAATGAGATTTCCATTGGAGTGGATAGGAAAAAATATGGCGGCAGAGCCGCCATATTTTTTCCTTAATTCTTCATGCGCCGTGTCATCTTGAACGCAGTGAGGAATCTAATCACACATCTTTAGTAAGTTTAGCGCAATATCAATTTTACAAATTTCACCAATATCGTCCTAAACAAGATTCTTTCACTATTCCAATTTATACCGCGGACGATTCTCATATTTCAATCTACATGAGGTGGCATTCACTTCGTTCATTTACCCTGCTTCTCCGCATTAGGCGCGGGCTATTATTATTTGGCCCCTAAACAATAGCTTTATACTTTACAATTTGTTGAAATCCTCGCAAAAACTCATCCACTTTCATCCGTTTTTTACCTGCCAGTTGTATTTCCTTAATTGAAATAAATCCGTCCTTTACAGCAATCTTTACGAAAGTTTTTAAATCTGACTGAATAGTACCTGGCGCTACTTCAACTTTGCCTTCTTCCGGGGCTACCTGGTAAATCTTTGCCGTTAATTCCGTTTGATCATCTTCAGCAATTAACTTCATCCACGCTGCAGGATAAGGACTTAATCCGCGCACAAAATTATGAATCGACAGGGCTGAGTTTTCCCAATGAATTAAGCAATCGTTTTTAAATATTTTAGGCGCAGGGCAAGGAAGATCACCTTTCGCAATCAACTCATCCTGAGAAACAAATTTCACATTTCCTTCAGCCAAAGCCTCAACGGTTTTTAACACCAAACCTGAACCAATTTCCATTAAGCGATCATGCAAAACTTCCACATTATCGTTTGGACCAATGGCTACTCTTTCCTGAAAAATGATATTGCCTGTATCTATTTCATGCTGCAATTTAAAAGTAGTTACACCCGATTCGGTTTCTCCATTGATCAGCGCCCAGTTTAAAGGAGCAGCACCACGATATTTTGGAAGAAGCGATGCATGCAGATTAAAAGTTCCGAGGGCGGGCATGTCCCAAACCACTACAGGCAACATACGAAAAGCCACCACAACCTGCAAATCAGCTTTTAACGATCGAAGTGCTTCGATAAATTCAACATCCTTCAATTTTTCAGGTTGAAGAACCTTTAATCCCTGCGATTGAGCATATACCTTCACCGCAGTTTGATGCATGACCTGTCCTCTTCCTGCAGGTTTATCGGGTGCGGTAATTACACCAACAACCTGATACCCTCCTTCAACCAATGCCCGCAAACTTGCTACGGCAAAATCCGGAGTTCCCATAAATACAATGCGCACATCTGTCCCTTTCATAGTTTCTAAATTTTTGCCAAAGATAAAACTGCTTTTATTAAATTTAGATGGGCAGCTTATTTATTACGAAGATTTGAATTGCCTTTTACGGCACGTGGCTGATACGGACAATGCATACACCCATTCCCGCAACACCATCCCCTCTCTTGCAGATACTTTGCAGTCATAATACGGTAACCTTGCTTACTCATATAATAATCAACACCTTCAACCAGCTCATCATTATATCCAATATCGTCTAAAAAAAATGTCATCTCAAATATTTAACGTTTCACTATTTCAAACAGTTAAAACAGCATGTGGTTTACTGATCTACAAAAGAATTGCATTTTTTAAAGGTATAGGTTTCCTTTCAGCGCTTCACCATGTAAAAATACGCACTTTTATATAACATCTAACTTTTTCTTCAAAGGACTTATTGCCGTGGAGTGTTTAGCAAATAAAGGAACCACAGTAAACTTTATCATTCCGGCGAGGTATTAAGAGCCCAAGAAATGTAAAAAACCTTCCTGCGAATGGTTAAATTCAATTCGTTTTCGCTTACATTTGCACGCTAAAATTAAAGACAATGATGCAGACATGGTTTGAGTGCAAGGTAAAATACCTTAAAATTGATCAAGGTGGTTACGAACGTAAAGTAAGCGACAATTACTTAATTGATGCCGTATCGTTTACCGATGCTGAAACTCGGCTTTTTGAACAAATGCATGAAATAACACGGGGTGATTTTCAGGTGATGAACATCAAAAAATCAAACATCTCAGAGGTTATTAACAAGGAAGACGGTGAATGGTGGTACAAGGCAAAAATCAGTTTAATTACCATTGACGAAGAAGGTGGCAAAGAGAAAAAAGTCAACAACTATTTATTGATCATGGCCGACGACTTAAATCAGGCCTTAAAACGTCTTGACGATGGTCTTTCTTACATGCTGGTACCCTACGTTACCACATCGATAACGCTCAGTACAATTGCTGAAATTTTTCCGTATGATTTGGCTAAACAAAGTGCGGCATTACCTAAATCGGCCAATGAAATCCCAGTTAAAGATGAATACGCATCCGACGACTTAGACGTAGAAGATTTGGACGTAGAAGAATTTGAGACAGAAGAACCGGACCTTGAAGAACCGGAGACAGAATGATATAAAACATGAAGATAAAGAACAGATCCACAAATAAGTCTGTTCTTTTCTTTTCAAATCACAGCTTGATCCAAAACAACTTGTGCCTTTTTCAAAACCGCCACAATTCATCATCGGTCATCCATTGCTCTATGGCCAAGAGTTCTTCAGATACATCCTCAATCCTGTCGACCAGATTAATTTCAAATTGTTTCATCCACATTTTATCGTTGATCATCCACGCCTCAAATTCAAGTTCTGGTTCAGGAGTTGAATCCACATCCATTTCACCGAACAGCCCTAAACTATTGCGATCGAATTTTAATGTATCTTCATTGACAACGTCACTCAAAATAAATGGCTTCTCAAAAGGTCCAATTTCCTTTCGTCAATTATTTTATCTTTGCAGCACAAAAAATTGAAAAATGGTTTCGGCAGAACAGGTAAAATTAAATTTTGGAGGATTCGAACTCTTTAAAGGCATATCTTTTATTGTAAATCCGCGTGACAGGATAGGTCTGGTGGGTAAAAATGGTGCAGGAAAATCCACCTTATTGAAAATGTTTGCCGGTCAGCAAGTCCCCACCGAAGGCAACATTATAGTACCAAAGGATGCAGTAATTGGCTACTTACCACAGACCATGCTGATGAACGACTCCAAAACGGTATTTGAAGAAACCTTAAAAGCTTTCGATAAGGTGATTAAAATGGAGCGCAAAATCGAGAAAATGAACCTCGAAATGGCTTCACGCAAAGATTATGAGACCGAAAGCTATCATCAATTGATCCAAAAAATAACCGACCTTTCCGATCATTTTAATGTATTGGGTGGCAATAATTTTCATGCCGATATTGAACAAACACTTACAGGTTTGGGATTCAAGCGCAGCGATTTTGACCGTCCAACCAAAGAATTCAGCGGCGGATGGAGAATGCGCATCGAACTGGCCAAACTCCTACTACAAAAGCCTGATGTATTTTTACTCGACGAACCCACCAACCACCTCGACATTGAATCCATTCAGTGGCTGGAAGATTTTTTGAAAAACTACAATGGCGCCATAGTGCTTGTTTCACACGACCGGGCATTTCTCGATAACATTACTACACGTACAGTTGAAATTTCACTGGGCAGAATATACGATTACAAAGCCAATTATTCCAGATATGTTGAATTGAGAGTGGAGCGCCGCGAACAGCAAATAGCCGCCAGTCGCAACCAACAAAAACAAATCCAGGACATCGAAGATTTTATCAATCGCTTTCGTTATCAAGCCACCAAGGCAGTTCAGGTGCAATCCCGCATCAAACAACTGGAAAAAATCGATGTGGTTGAAGTGGATGAAGAAGACAATTCAAAACTTAATTTAAAATTTCCACCAGCCCCACGATCAGGCAAAATTGTTGTTGAAGCCAAAGGCATCGGAAAAAAATACGATCAATTGGAGGTTCTCCACAACATTGACCTATTTATAGAACAAGGAGAAAAAATAGCGTTTGTCGGTAAAAACGGGGAAGGTAAAACTACTCTGGCACGAATCATTCTGGAAGAATTGGACCATACCGGCATGCTCAAATTAGGCCACAATGTTAAAGTGGGCTACTTTGCACAAAATCAGGCAGATTTGCTCGATGGAGAACTATCGGTTCTTGAAACAGTCGATAAGGTGGCTGTGGGTGACGTGAGAACAAAACTCAGAGACATTTTGGGAGCTTTTATGTTTTCGGGCGATGAAGTGGAGAAAAAAGTAAAAGTACTTTCGGGTGGAGAACGTACCCGATTGGCCATGATTCGTCTCATGCTCGAGCCCGTAAATTTTTTGGTCATGGATGAACCAACCAATCACCTGGACATGCGCTCCAAAGAAATCTTAAAACAAGCATTAAAAGATTTCACAGGAACCATACTTTTGGTATCACACGATCGTGAGTTTTTGAATGGTTTGGTCAATATGGTATATGAGTTCAAGGACAAAAAGATTAAACAACACCTTGGAGGCATCTACGAGTTTATCCAAAAACGAAAAATTGAATCGTTAAAGGAACTGGAACAAAAACAAACGGTCAAATCAAGTACTGAAAAAACAGTCTCGCAGTCAAATAACGATGTTGCGTTTGAAGACATGAAAGAGATCAACAAACAAATAAGGAAAGCAGAGAAACAAGTAGAAACTCTTGAAACAAAAGTAGAAGAACTCGAAGAAAAAATAAAAGGAATGGACCTCCTTCTGGCTAGTCCGGAAAATCAGACAGAAGCTGTTTTTACTGAATATGAAAAAGTAAAACGCATTCTGGAACAAACCATTTATGAATGGGAAATTTCCATTGACCAACTGGAAGAATGGCAAAACAAAAAAACATGGTAATCAGGTTTTATTAGCGTAAACGACTTAACTTTAGCACATGACAAACAACGACTTTATATTCGGAATAAGAGCAATTATTGAGGCCATCCGTTCAGGCAAAATCATCGACAAATTATTGGTCAAAAAAGGGTTGCAAGGCGAATTATTTCAGGAACTTTCTGATTTGATCAAAGAAAACCAATTGCACTATCAATTGGTGCCGGAAGAAAAACTAAACCGTATAACCAGAAAAAATCATCAGGGAGTTATTGGATTTATCTCACCGGTTCCTTTTTATAATTTTGACGAAATAGTCACACGTACCTATGAACAAGGCCAGGTTCCTTTTTTCCTTTACCTTGACGAGATTACCGATGTTCGTAATTTCGGAGCCATTGTACGAAGTGCTGAATGCGCTGGTGTGCATGCAATTATCGTCCCTGAAAAAGGTTCGGCACAAATTAATGCCGATGCAGTAAAAACTTCTGCAGGTGCCTTACATTATGTTCCAATCTGCAAGGTCCGCAGCCCTTACAACACCATCAGAAGTCTGAGAGACAATGGGCTAAAAGTAATTGCAGCTACTGAGAAAGCGGCTTCCAATTATTATTCCGGCGACTATAAAGTACCTTGTGTATTGGTAATGGGATCGGAAGAACATGGAATATCCAACGACATTTTGAGCATCGCCGATGAATTGGTTAAAATACCAATTCAGGGAAAAATTGAATCGCTAAACGTTTCAGTTGCAACAGGCATCCTCCTGTTTGAAGTGGTGAAACAACGAATTTAATAAATAGGAACTTCTCGCTTAAACGTTTCTTCCAATGAGATAAACGTTTCAGTGCTGGAAATACCAGGGATTTTCTGAATGTTATCGTTCAGAATTTCCTTGAGATGTTCATTGTTTCGGGCGTAAACTTTCGCAAAAATGGCATACTGTCCGGTTGTATAATGACATTCAACCACTTCAAGTATAGTTGATAACTTGGCAGCCACATCTTCATATATACCCCCCTTATCCAGAAAAATACCAATGTAAGTGCAAGTATGGTAGTCAACTTTTCTTGGGTCAATGTGATAGCCTGAACCAATGATCACTTCCATCTCAACCATACGATTTACTCGCTGATGCACTGCTGCGCGTGAAATTCCACACTCAGCAGCTACATCTTTAAAAGGCATACGTGCATTTTTTGTGATGATATCTAAGATCTTTAGATCAATCTCATCGAGTTGGTGCTTTACTGACATTTTTCTAGAATATATTTATTTCAGTATTATATTTTTCAAATTTTGGCACTAATTTAATCAAAAGTGTTACAATTTCAATCAATATTGAGTTTTTTGATGATTGAATAGCTGATCTCTTCACACAAAGCCAGTGTCAGATCATTATCAATTTTCCATTTCCGCAAGCAAATCAACTCAACGCAAAAGCCCCATTATATTACAAATTACACTACCACACCCCCCATACACATAACCATCCTGCACTAAAAAACAGCAAAGAATTCAGCACACCCCCACCATTAACTAAACTTTAACAATAATTATAAGCCAGCCAAATACTACAAACTATTGATATTTTTTCTACTTTTGCATCAACAAACAAGCTATTTGTTATAATAAAGGTATTTTTTACAGATTTTTGAATTTTTAAAGGTTAGTTCTTATGAAAGGTAAAGGTAATTGGCTCCTAATATTGGGCTTACTTGTTATTGCCGCAATTTTAGGTATTCTATTTCCTGGAAGTGGCAAATTCACTGAAGATCCGAATCTAAGTTCAGGTGATACCGCCTGGATGTTAACGGCAACAGCCTTAGTACTGTTGATGACTCCCGGATTGGGTTTCTTTTACGGAGGAATGATCCATCCCCGCCATATTATTTCCACAATTTTACAAAGCTATATTGCAATGGGAATTGTAAGTGTACTTTGGATCATTGTTGGTTTTAGCCTTGCATTTGGCGACAGTATTGGAGGGCCTGGCACGGGCATTATTGGTAATCCGATGACCTTTTTTATGTTTCGGGGAGTACACGGCCATACTGATCCCGATCTTGCGCCAACCATCCCTCTGGCTCTATTTGCCATGTTTCAATTAAAATTTGCAATAATCACACCGGCCTTAATCACCGGATCATTTGCAGGACGTGTCCGCTTCAGAGCATACATGCTATTTATGGTTTTATTTACCTTATTCATTTATGCTCCTCTGGCACACATGACCTGGCATCCCAATGGATTATTCCGCAACTGGGGTGTTCTTGATTTTGCCGGTGGAACAGTAGTTCATATGTCAGCCGGGTTTGCAGCACTGGCAGGCGCTATTTTTCTGGGCAAACGGAAGGACTATAATAAACAAATTGAACCTGCCAACATTTCATTTGTACTATTGGGGGCTGGATTACTCTGGTTTGGCTGGTTTGGCTTCAATGCGGGTTCAGCACTGGCAGCCAATGCAACAGCTACACTTGCCTTATTAAACACCAACACGGCTTCCGCCGCAGCCATGCTGGCTTATATTTTCTTCGATGCTGCCCGAGGCAAAAAACCTTCGGCAATGGGAGCAGCAATCGGCCTGGTCATTGGTTTGGTTGCCATAACGCCTGCAGCAGGTTTTGTTAATGTTGGATCCAGTATTTTTATTGGTGTAACAGCAGCCATCATCAGTAATTTGGCCATCAACTATTTTGGGCACAAATCGAATATAGACGACACGCTTGATGTATTTCCCGCACATGGAGTTGGCGGTATTACCGGAATGCTCTTAACAGCTGTATTTGCAAATGGAGTTGGACTGATATATGGTGAATTCAGAACTTTTGGCTTCCATTTGTTGACTTTATTAATTGTTTCGATATTCGCCTTTGGTGGTTCCTTGTTTTTATACTGGCTTACCAATAAAATAGTCGGAATGCGAGTTTCTCCAAATTCAGAAAAAATCGGTCTCGATTTAAGTCAGCACGACGAGTCGTATGGCTTTATTTATAAAGAACAAAACTAAAAATATTTAAGATGTGTGTGTGATCTTCCGAAAGGAAGTCACAATTGATGGGGAAGTCGCTTTTGGGCGACTTCTTTTTTTACCCTTTTTCAACGAATAATACACTTCTATCCATAATTGATTTACTAAAATTCGCTCTTTACATTCGAATTATTATATTTGAAACCAAAACCCCACAAATGAAAAAGTTTCTTTTTCTCATCACAATATTTATTGTACTCCAGCAAAACATTTGGGCTCAAAAAAATTGCCAGTCTGGCAGTATTCATACTCCCAAAGGTACAATTGATGGCTTCATAAAAAATTGTGAGGAATCGAAAATTAAAAATGGAATAGAGTTCAAAACCAGCGAGGACGGTGGTTACATCAGGGACTTCCCAATTGATAGTATTGGCATTAAAATAAACAACTAATTTCCATCCATATATTCCTTTTTCAATATACAAAACCATAGAAAATAACAACTAAATAAAAAAGTAAAATGCGAAATCAAATTATCATTTTCCTTGTAATTATCGCTTCAATGTTCATTTCAACCAGTGCAAAACCACAAAACAGCAGCATTACGCCCGTTCAAAAATTGGGACAGTTACGAATCGATGGAGTAAACATTGTTGACCAGAATGGGAATCCAACTCAACTGGCCGGGATGTCCTTATTTTGGAGTCAGTGGATTGGAAAATATTACAATTACAAATGCATAAAATGGTTAAAAGAGGACTGGAATTGTTCAGTAGTGCGCGCTGCGATGGGCGTTGGTCCCGGAGGTTATGCGCAAAATCCCAAAAAGGAAATGAAAAAAATGGAAAATGTCATTGACGCTGCCATCAAATTAGGATTGTATGTCATTGTCGATTTCCATGAGCATACTGCCGAAAAATACCTCCCCGAAGCTTTAACTTTCTTTGGAGCAATTTCTAAAAAATACGGAAATACCCCCAATATTATTTATGAAATTTATAACGAACCACTGAAAGTATCATGGAGTGAAGTCATCAAACCCTACTCCGAAAAAGTAATTGAAGTAATCAGACAGAACGACCCCGACAATATCATCGTTTGCGGAACACCATTGTGGTCGCAAAGAGTGGACGAAGCAGCACTCGATCCAATTAAGGGAGTGAACATTGCCTATACCTTGCATTTTTATGCCGGAACCCACCAGGAGGAATTGATGCGAATAGGTGATAAAGCCATTGAAAATGGAGTTTGTTTATTTGTCACCGAATATGGCACCACCAATGCCAATGGCGATGGTCCCGTATATCCTGAAGAAACACAGAAATGGTACAACTGGATGGATAAACATGGGATTAGTCATTGCAATTGGTCGGTTGCAGACAAAAATGAATCGTCAGCCGCATTGGTTCCAAAAGCCGGAAAAAAAGGAGGTTGGACGGAAGATCAAATCAAACCATCAGGAAAATTAGTTAAAGCTGAGTTACTGAAAAAACATCAGCAGCTTTATAAGTAAATATCATTTCTTTCTTGTTTTAACGTACAAAAGAATGTTCACGTCCAGACAAAACAAAGAAACAGTTCGATTTGAATTATCCTGATTTTCAACCATGGTCATTGCTTAAAATTCACTACTTTTAAAATCAATAAAAACTTATATCGATGAAATCTAGCTATCTAATTTTCATTTTTGCAGCCTTATTGTGTTTTTCCAGTAGTGGCGCTAACAACTTGCCTTTTAAACGTGGAGTAAACCTCACCAATTGGTTTCAGGCAGGAAGTGCGCAACAAATCCAATTTACAAAATACAGCAAAACCGATTTTGAGCAAATCCAAAGTATGGGTTGCGATGTGGTTCGCTTGCCCATCAATCTGCATTTTATGACCAATGGAGCTCCCGATTACACCATCGATCCACTTTTTTATTCTTTTCTGGATGAAGTGATTGTCTGGACTGAAGAATTGGGACTTCACCTGATTCTCGATAACCACACCTTCGATTCGGCAACCGACACCGATCCCAAGGTGGGAGAAATCCTGATCAAGGTTTGGCCTCAAATGGCAGCGCATTACCTGAATACTTCAAACAAAATCTACTTCGAAGTATTGAATGAACCCCACGGAATATCAGATGCACTCTGGAATTCGATTCAGCAAGAGGTAATTACTGCCATCCGAAAAGTAGACAGCAAACACACGATTGTTGTTGGACCCGCCAGTTGGAACAGTTACAACAATCTCCAGAACATGCCCAAATATTCAGATGACAATCTAATTTACACTTTCCACTTTTACGATCCGTTTTTATTTACGCATCAAGGTGCCAGTTGGACAGACATGACCGATTTAACAGGGGTCCCCTTCCCTTATGTCGCCGACAAGATGCCAGCATTTCCCGCTTCATTAAAAGGCACATGGATTGAAAGCTCCTACAACGATTATAAAAACACAGGTACCATTACCGAGGTGCATCGCCTCATTGACATTGCTGATAAATTTCAAAATGAACGGAATGTTCCCCTGCTTTGCGGCGAATTTGGCGTTTACGATGTAAACAGTCCCGATGAAGACCGCACCTACTGGTATGGAGTGGTGCGTGAATATCTTGAATCGAAAAATATCGCCTGGACCATTTGGGATTATCATGGCGGTTTCGGAATTTATAAAAAAGGCAGCAATGGTCAATTTTATCACGATATGAATGTGCCCATGGTTGAAAATTTAGGTTTAACACCACCTGAACAAACTGACTACATCGCCTTACCTGATTCCACAGGATTTGAAATTTTCAGTGATTTTGCCGGGAGCGGAGTCAGCAATAGTGCCAATACAACGGGTGAAATGAGTTTCTATTCCACCGACAGGGTGAACAACGATCAGTATTGTATCTCTTGGTCGAATGCTACGCAATACAATAGCATTACCTTCAATTTTAGTCCGGACAAAGACCTTTCGCAACTCGTAGAAAAAGGATATGCACTTGATTTTATTATCCGGGGAACCGATCCAGCCACCGTAATCGACTTTCGTTTTATTGACACCAAAACAGGCGATGACGATCATCCTTGGCGCAATCGAATCGTTGTTGATCAACAACTAATGGATTTCGATATGCAATGGCACCACTTGCACATTCCGCTTTCAACATTTAAAGAACATGGCTCATGGGACAATGCCTGGTACAATGCCGAAGGATTGTTCGACTGGCAAGCAGTGGACAAACTAGAAATTGTGGCAGAATCAAGACCCATGGGAGAAGCCACCATTTGGCTCGATAACATTTCAGTTACCAATCAGGATACAGCAACAGTGAAATATTTCGACGTACCTGTCGATACAATAGGAAACAGGATTGCTGATATCCAAAGCAATTTTGCAACAATCAGCTATAACCAGAAACGTCAACTCCTATTACTCCAAAATTCCAGTGAAAATAAAGTCAATTTTAAATTGTATCACATTTCGGGCAAAACCGTTCTAAGTGCTACTTTTATTGACAATTACCAAATGAGCACGACCACATTAAAAAAGGGCTTATACATTATTGAATTGAATAATGCACTTAAGCAAAAACACATCGAAAAAATCAGAATTCAATAGGCCGAAATTGTTCCAAAAATGAGCAAAAGCTCAGATGTCTGCTGCATTGCTACTACCACAAGGCTGAATACTGACGATTTCCTCCCCCCTTTCAAACGAAATTAATCCAGATTTACGATCTGTTATACCTAACTTTGATTACTCCAGACGAACCAAAGAGAATTAGCTGCACTTGTGCACTTGGTGAGCTCAATAAAATTAAAAATCTAAATTTAGGTTGATATGAAACAAATATTCTTTTTAATAATCATCAATTTAATCACCCTTTCACTCATTGCTGACAATCATAAAGGTTTACAAATAGATGATTCGGAGCGGACAGACTGGGATTTTCTTCTGTCGCAAAAACCCAATTGGTACCAATCGAATGAAGCTCAACGCGTTGCCGACAATATGATATTATTAGAACGCACCTGGGGTGGATGGCCTAAAAACATCAATGCTGCACGTCACTTTTCCGATAAAGAAGTTAAGGAAATTCTTAGCGCAAAAGAGAATATAGATGCCACCATCGATAATGGAACAACTTTTACCCACCTCCGATATTTAGCAAAGGTTTACAATGCCACCAAGGATAAAAAATACGGCAAGGCTTTTCAGAAAGGATTCAACTACCTGATCGAAGCACAATATACCAATGGCGGCTGGCCTCAATTTTATCCACCAAAAAAAGGATATTATACCCACATCACCTTTAATGACGATGCCATGATTGGTGTAATGCAACTGATGTCGGATATTGCTCAGAAAAAGACAGATTTTTCATTTCTTGACAATTCGGCCAGAGAAAAAGCAAAAACCGCTGTTGAAAAAGGGATTGACGTTATTTTAAAAACACAAATCGTCATCAATGGCAAACTTACCGCCTGGTGTGCACAACACGATGAACATACCCTCAAACCCGCCAATGCCCGCTCCTACGAATTAATTAGCATCTCAGGGAAAGAAAGCATTTCAATCATCGAATATTTGATGAAAATTGAAAATCCGTCACCGGAAATTAAAAAGGCGATCATTTCGGCCTGTCAATGGTTCGAAGACGCAAAGATCACCGGGTACAAATTAGAGTTCATTAAAGATAGCACTGCCGCTGAAGGCTTCAACCGTATTTTAGTTCCCGATAAAAACGGACCCGATCTTTGGGCACGTTTTTATAACATTGAAACCGGCCAACCATACTGGGTCGATCGCGAAGGAGTCATCTGCAAAACCTACAACGAAATATCCTACGAACGAAGAAACAACTATGCTTTTGTTCAGGAATTTGCCCATGAATTACTGTTGTATGAATTTCCGGAATGGAAACGCAGAAATGGCTTAAAATAACCGCCAGATCTGAGCCACCAAAAAGGTCACCACAAAGCCCATGATAACCGGCAGTATTGAAGCAACCACCGTCCATTTTAAACTTTTTGTTTCTTTATAAATGGTATATATGGTTGTACTACAAGGATTATGCAATAAACTAAACAGCATCAGATTCACTGCAGTTAGTAAGGTCCATCCCCCAGCTCTTAAAATATCACCGGTAGCATTGGCCGAATCCAGTTCAAACATAACCCCTGCTCCGGAACCTCCGGAAACACCGGTAACTAAAACGGTTAACATTAATATGGTAGGTATAACAATCTCATTGGCAGGAATCGCAACGATATAAGCCAATAAAATTACTCCATTTAATCCCAACAAAAATCCAAAGCCATCAAAGGACTGAATGGCCCAGGCTGCAATACTTTCACCGCCAATATTGACATTTGAAATCAACCAAATAACAGCACCCGCAGGCGCGGCAAAAACAATGGCGCGCCATAATACAATTATTGTACGATCGACCAGTGAAGTGTAAATTGTTTTCCAAAAACGAGGCGGACGATAAGGTGGAAGTTCCAAATTAAAAGTAGAAACCTTACCTTTCAGAACAGTTTTTGAGAGACCCCACGATACAAAAAACATAAAAAAGATCCCCAACAAGGCAATTCCAATCACTGCCGACAAAGAGGCAATTCCAGATAAAGCCGGAGGTACTACAGCCCCAACAAAAATGGTCGCAATTAATATTTGTGTAGGCCAACGTCCGTTACAAAGTGAAAAGTTGTTGGTGATAATGGCAATTAAACGTTCACGTGGACTGTCAATTATACGGGTAGCAATTACCCCTGCGGCATTGCAACCAAACCCCATACTCATGGTAAGGGCTTGTTTTCCGTGAGCACCTGACTTTTTAAACAAATAATCTAAATTAAATGCCACCCGAGGCAAATAACCAAAATCTTCTAAAAGTGTAAACAATGGAAAAAAGATGGCCATTGGTGGAAGCATCACTGCAATTACCCACGCTACTGCCAGGTAAATCCCGTCAATTAAAAAACCATCGAGCCACCATGGCATGTGAATAGCGGCTGCCAAACTTTTTAAAACGGGGTGAATGGTATCGAGCAAAATGGATGCTAAGAACGATGAAGGATAGTTGGCTCCAACAATTGTAAGCCACAGCACAACGGCCAGTATTAAAAACATGATGGGAAAACCCCATGTTTTACTGGTCACTATTTTATCAATTTTTACATCCAATCGATTGCGGTAGGTTTTGCTATCCACCTTAACTGATTCCGCAACAATCTCTGCGGCATCGGCATAAATCCCCTCGGTCAAATGATCATGAAATTCATCGCCCACTTTCCACCTTAATTCTTGCGACAGGGCAATAATATTTTCGATATTGTTATTCTTCATTCTTTTCGATTTAAACAATTTCGCCCGAACGGAGCATTTCTATAATGTTGGTATCGCCTTCAAGCAATCTAAAAGCCAACCACCGACTATTGGCAATTAAGGGATACTCTTTTTGAATTTCCAAACTCAATTTTTCCACCGCTGATTCAATGTTTTTAGGAATATTTTTTATCCGGTGCGGTTGACATACTATTTTTCTATTGGCCAGGTCACTAATGGTTTGAATCAGTTCCGGAATGCCTTTTAAATAGCGTGCACTGGCGGGAATCACAGGTATACCTAAATCGCGTGAAAGAGCGCGGGTATCAATTTCAATATTGTTTCGTTTAGCTTCATCCATTAGGTTAAGGCACAAAACAGCACAGTCGGTAATTTCCAGGATCTGCAAAACCAGATTCAGGTTCCGTTCCAGCCTGTTCGCATCAACAACAATCACTGTTACCGTTGGTTTTCCGAAAAGAATAAAATTTCGGGCGACTTCTTCATCCTCCGAGGTAGAAAGCAAGGAATAAGTCCCCGGCAAATCAACCAACATAAATTTTTCGTCGTTGTACACAAAGGCTCCTTCGGCGCGTGTAACGGTTTTTCCCGGCCAGTTCCCGGTATGTTGGCGCAAACCTGTTAAGGCATTAAATACGGTACTTTTTCCGGTATTGGGATTGCCTGCCAAAGCCACCACAAAATCGAATTCGGTGGTATTAATTCCCATTTTTTTTAATCCATTGGCATTAAACTGGCCGCAAGTTTCGCAGGCACTGCCATGAGGTGCTTTATGAGGTGTTTCCATTTCTAATCTTTTAAAATTAAAATCTTTGATGCCTGATCGTCTCGTAAGGCGATAGATGTTCCTTTAATCAGGAAGGCTTTGGGTTCGCCCAATGGGTTGATTAAATCGATTTGAACTTTTGAACCTTTAACAAAACCTAAATCCAGCAGGCGACGACGGTTTTCTCCACGTATCTCCTTTGATATAGCAACAACCTTTGCTGTTTCATTGACCAATAAACTGGAAAGTCGAGTGACATCGTCATCGTAAACCACATCTTTTTCCATAACGGATATGGTAATGTTGCCGGCAACAACAGGCGCTAAAACAAAAGCTTCACCTTCGGAATGAAAAACAATACGAGAAGTTGTTTTTTCAACAATTCGAATTTGAGATCCAATGTGAATGTCTTCGGCCATAATTTGTTTATAAATTACTTCCGGTTCATCTTCAATGTGAATGATTCGCCCAATGGTATTGACTTCCAGATTCGCAAGAGATTCCCCTCTAACTTTAGCCATTTCGCCGGTATGAGTTGGAATGGGGTCCCCATGAGGATCGAAAAGTGGATTTCCCAACTGTGAGGCTAACAAATTGGTTTCCTCACTACTCAATTCGTGCTCCTTATGCTCGGCTTTTTTGTGCCATTCGTTTTTGTCAAACCCGGTATTTTCGGCCAGGTATTTTTCCCATAAACGGTGAGCACGAACAATTTGCAAAGCATAATCACTTCCCGCTTCAGTCAATTTAACAATTTCACCTTCCATCACAATCAATTCATGACCGATCATCCTATCTATGGTATTTACGACCAATTCATCACTAAACTCCAAATTTCGTGTCAGATCACTGATGTTAAATACATTGTTCACATTTTGGTTGTGATAAAGTAATTTCAACACATCTTCAATAACTATTTTTTCATTGGACTTTTTTTTGCTTTTGATCAGCCAAAACCAACCCTTTTGTGGTCGGAATAAAACAAAAAGAACGATGACCGAACCAAAAAAGATCAACAATGCTATAGCTGGATTATAATTATTCATTTTTACAAGTATCTAATTGAACCTGAATTTAACTCTTATTGGATTTCAAAACTGGTTAATGTCAAAACCCTTATGATTTTCAGAGGTGAACCCTGAAAGCAACAGCTTCAACCAATCCTGTCAAACCCTCCGATAACGAAATAAAAGTAGTATAAAGCTGATAGATTGTGTTAAAATACGACATTAAAAAAGCTAAAATATCAGTTTACACTGAAATGTTGTACTAAACGAACAAGTAAAAAAGATTTTTGTTTTGATCATAAAAATAACTGACAACATAAACCTGTCCTTTTTGTCAGCTCCGCCAGAATAAAGATGGCATCATTTCCGAGTATATCGGCATCAGGAAGTCAAATAAATCCGTCTATTTGGCAGACATTTGCCTATACAACTGACACAAAACCTGTAAAAAAAAGCGTACGATGTCAATATTTCTGAATTGGCAGCAATTAATTTGCTGGCACAATCATTGATCATTTGGCCACCGTTAAACAATCAGAAAACAATTAAAAAATACAATATCATGGGAAAAATTATTGGAATTGACTTAGGAACCACCAACTCGTGTGTTTCTGTAATGGAAGGTAACGAGCCTGTTGTTATCCCTAACAGCGAAGGTAAGCGCACTACTCCATCAATCGTAGCATTTATTGAAAATGGAGAACGCAAAGTGGGTGATCCTGCCAAACGTCAAGCCATCACCAATCCAACAAAAACCATTTATTCAATTAAACGATTCATGGGTGAATCATTCGACAAACTGTCGAAAGAGGTAGGTCGTGTTGCGTATAAAGTAGTAAAAGGTGACAACAACACTCCACGTGTTCAAATTGATGATCGTAAATATTCACCTCAGGAAATCTCAGCAATGGTGCTTCAGAAAATGAAAAAAACTGCTGAAGATTATTTGGGACAAGAAGTGACAGAAGCGGTTATTACCGTACCTGCTTACTTCAGCGATTCTCAACGTCAAGCCACCAAAGAAGCAGGCGAGATTGCCGGTTTACTCGTTCGTCGTATCATCAACGAACCTACTGCAGCTGCCCTGGCTTATGGTCTGGACAAGATGCACAAAGACATGAAAATTGCCGTATTCGACCTTGGTGGTGGTACATTCGACATCTCCATCTTAGAATTGGGAGAGGGTGTTTTCGAAGTTAAATCAACCGATGGTGACACTCACCTTGGTGGTGACGACTTTGATGATGTGATCATCAACTGGTTAGCTGACGAATTTAAATCAGATGAAGGAATCGATTTACGTCAGGATCCTATGGCTTTGCAACGTTTGAAAGAAGCTGCTGAAAAAGCAAAAATCGAATTGTCAAGTTCTTCAACTACTGAAATCAACTTGCCATATATCATGCCGGTAAACGGTATACCAAAACACTTGGTAAAATCATTGAGTCGTGCAAAATTCGAACAGTTGGCTGATAAATTAATTCAAGCCACCATTGAACCTTGCCGTCGTGCCATGAAAAATGCCAACATGACCAACAGCGATATCGATGAAGTGATTTTAGTTGGTGGTTCTACCCGTATTCCTGCTGTAGTTGAAAAAGTACAACAGTTTTTCGGAAAGGCCCCTTCAAAAGGAGTAAACCCCGATGAAGTTGTAGCCGTAGGTGCTGCTATTCAAGGTGGTGTTTTGACCGGCGAAGTAAAAGATGTTCTGTTGTTGGATGTCACTCCACTTTCATTGGGTATTGAAACAATGGGTGGTGTAATGACCAGATTAATTGACTCGAACACAACCATTCCAACAAAAAAAGCCGAAAGTTTTACTACCGCTGCGGATAATCAGCCTTCAGTAGAAATCCATATTCTTCAAGGAGAACGCCCAATGGCCAACGGAAATAAAACCATTGGAAGATTCCACCTCGACGGACTTCCACCTGCACCACGTGGCGTACCACAAATTGAAGTAACATTCGACATTGATGCCAACGGTATTCTGCACGTGAGTGCTAAAGATAAAGCCACCGGTAAATCACAAAGTATTCGTATTGAAGCTTCGTCAGGTTTGAGCGATGAAGAAATCAAACGAATGAAAGAAGAAGCAGAAGCCAATGCCGATTCTGACAAACAGGCAAAAGAACAAGTTGAGAAATTAAATCATGCTGATACACTGATTTTCCAAACTGAAAAACAATTGAAAGAGTTTGGCGATAAATTACCAGCTGATAAAAAAGCTCCAATTGAAGAGGCACTCAAGAAATTGAAAGAGGCTCATGCCAAACAAGATTTTGATGCCATTGATGCAGCAAGCGCTGAATTGAACACCGTATTCCAAGCTGCTTCGCAAGAAATGTATGCACAAGGACAACCAGGTGAACAAGCCGGACCGCAAGCCGGACAACAAGCTGATCCAAATGCAGGAGCTCAAGGAGCAAAAGATGACGAAGTAACCGATGTTGATTTTGAAGAAGTGAAGTAATTCGCATTTAAACACAACATATATATCGTTCGATCCAAGAACACACTAAAAGCCACCCCTCCGCAAGGATGGGTGGCTTCTTGTTTTATGTTCTGTATAAGTATACCAATAACAGGGGTTTTAACGAATATTCTACACGTAACCTTAAAACAAAAAAGACTGTCCTAATGGACAGCCTCTATTAGATCGTAGCAGTTTTACCAAAAACGTTAATTAAAACAGCTATACTTTCATCAACGTTTTCTTATTTTCTGTGCATTCAAAGGAACTATTGCTTTTTATTGATCCGGAAAACATGAAAAGAGTACGGTGGCAATGCCATTTCAAAGGAATTTTTTGCATGAATGGACGATAGCTTTGGTGCGATTAAATCGGGATTTTCGAGCGTATTTCGCTGGCTTGCTTCACCGCTTAAGCTTGTGACCTCAACCTCCTGATCGATGTTAATCCCAGCTATTTTTAGGTTCGCCGAAATGGTTTGAGCACCTGAATTCACCAGTTTGAAAATCAGGTCGTTGGTTTCAATATCCTCGGTAACCGATGCGGTAATTGGCCCGGCTGGTGCAGGTATATCGAACAATAACTTGTCATTTAAATAACATTTAGCTGTATTGCCTTTTACTTCAATCCGCAACTTATACCATACGTTATTTTGGATACTACCGCTTACTGTAAATAACACACTCTTCTCGCCATTGGATATTTTTTCGATGGCGTGCTGTGTATTGCCCCAGCCTGAAATGTTAAACCAGTAATAGTTTTTTTCATCCTGATAGCCAAATGGAATCAGAAAACCTTCTGCCCCACCCGTTTTCATGGCCCTGATGCTTAGGGTATAGTTGTTTTCGTTGACGACTGTTTTGCAAACACTTAATGCAGGTTCCGCTTTAGATGACTGCGTATACGTTCCCCCGGCTGGCGAAAAAGCACCAGAAATTACGTCCCAATTGTTTGAACCCGATTCAAAATTTTCATCAAGCACTATTTCTCCATTGCTCGTTACTTTTAGATCGTCGTACTGCACTTGAGAGTTCCAGCTACCAACACCAACTTTGCCTAAATACGGTGTTGTTTTATCGACATACCCCTCATCAAAAGTAATTGTGCTGGTAAGGTAGGTGTCGCCTGCATTTACACTGTACAATTGCTGAACATAATAATTGGCTGTTTTAACCACATTGTTGTTGTCGAAACGAATGAGGTCGGGATTCCATTGGTTGTTGTTTTCATTGCTGAACAGTGGAGCGTAGCACGTCAATTCAATCACATCGGCATTTTTTTCTACCCCTGTAAGATAAGCGGCTTCCGCTATGGCATTGTACAAACGATCGCCACGTGAAGCATATTCACCAATAAATACTTTCGGTCCTTTACGATCGAAATCATCGTAACGGTTCACATTGTTCAAAAACCAGTCAGGATCGTTGTAATAATGTTCATCAACAGCATCCAGCTTATTCTCCCGGCTAAACTCCCAGAGCGTGTTGTAATAATTTCCGGTATCGTCGGTACCCGATGTACCAATGATTTTTATTTCGGGACAATATTTTCGCAACGAATCGGCAATCATCATAAAACGTACGCGAAATTCAGGGATGTCATCTTCCTCGTTTCCCAAACAAATATAGCTCAGGTTGAAGGGTTCTGGATGTCCTAATTTTGCACGTACCGATCCCCATTCAGTTGAAACATCTCCATTCGCAAATTCAACCAAATCGATGGCATCGTCTATCCATGGCTGCATTTCGTTAATGGGGGCAATTTCCCGGCCACGAAACTGACAGGAAATCCCCACCGGAAGAACAGGAAGAGGCATGGTGCCAATATCTTCGCAGTACACAAAGTATTCGTAAAAACCCAAGCCGTAGGTTTGATGATATCCCCACAGGTTCCAGTTTGGATTCCTTTCGGCCACATCGCCCAAGGTCTCTTTCCAGCGATAGGCATTATCGAGCCCTCGACCATGTGAAACACATCCTCCGGGAAAACGAAGGAATTTGGGCTCCAAATCGGCCACTGCCTGGGCAAGATCCTGCCGCAACCCATTTTCCCGATTCTTAAACGTATTTTGAGGAAACAGCGAAACCATATCGAAATAGATAGTGCCTGAACCAGTTGTTACCAAGTTAAGCGTGGCAGTTTTAAAGGAAGCCGTACATTCCAGCTCCAACTCATATTTCGTCCATTTATTCGAAGTAGAAGTTATAGCAGCATTACCAATATTATCTCCATCGGTGTTGCGTAAACTAACCATAACCGGTAAGTCAAAATCAGCATCGCGTTTGATGTACACCGAAAAATTATATCGATCACCCTTCTTTACTGAAATCCCGTTAAAGCCGCTGTTTTGAATCCCAACACCAGTGCCCACATTACGAATCGACAACTTCAAATAGTTGGTATTGGTGGAGTTGATTGACTGGCTGTTTTCAATCGTCATTTCCGCTTTTGCACTACCCTCCTGTACTAAACTCCACGCTTCAAGCGGACTTAACTTCATGTAGCCTTTCACCGGATAATATTCGAACGATCGATTTTGCACCAATTCGGCATATAATCCTCCGTCGGCTCCATAGTTAATGTCTTCGAAAAAAGCCCCTATGAGGTCCTGACTCATAGCTGTTCCTTCTTGTTGGGTATTCACCTCTATGGTGACCTGTGCTTTCGAGAAAAAAGTTGAAAGGAGAAAAAATAAGGTTGTACTAATTAATGCACTTCGCTTCATCATCTTTTGGTTTAATTAATGGAACGATAAAAATAATAAGATCTGAGTTGATGAAATCGGCATGGCAATTAAAAGTGGAGGACAATTGAATCATTCAAGTGTCAAATTCAACATTGAATACAGAATAACAGGTATTCGTTTAATTCCTGACTATTTTTTTTGATAATTAGCAATGCGTTGAAAAACGAATATTTAAAACCCCTGGCCCATCCGCAACGAGGGTGAGTTGGTATCCGTAATTTTGGAATATTGACAACAGGACTTAGTGGCAAATTGCATATCACTGTTGAAATGATTCTTCCCCCGCTCTTGGAATTCATAAGAAAAAGCACAAAAGCAAAAGGACATGCCTCTTTTGGGTTTTTCTAAGGAATCCCAATTTTTTTTTAAGATTATTGCACCGTTCAGCAAATTAAGGCAAGCCTTATTTTGCAATCACTTATGCAATAATTCACCCCATCACTGACCCGCCATTTCTGAAAGCCAACGCACTTTTAGGTTCTACAGTGAATGATGTGTACCACTTTTAAGCAACAAAAAAATGGTTTTAAAGTCCTAAAGTACGTTAATTGCGATCGGCCTCCGAAAAAATGCTATTCGACTTGAAGCAATCCATTAGTAAGACCG
>JBGUEP010000032.1:0-74484 GCA_041821245.1 Prolixibacteraceae bacterium | reverse complement strand
TCGGAAGTTGTGTGGATATTCAAAAGAGATTGCAACGACATAATGCAGGAGCTACTCAATCGACCAAACCTTACCGTCCGTGGCAATTAGTCCATGCGGAAGAATACGCAACGAAGACCGAAGCCTTAATAAGGGAGAATTACATTAAACGAATGAAAAGCAGCACATACATTAAGTCCGAATTCGACTTTAATGTGCTGGTAGAATGAATGGGTGAATTGTTGATAACTCCGTTTGGCTTAAAACTCCTTAAGGCGTACTTTTAAACCTGAAAATGGAGGGATATCAATTGAAACTTTGTATTGCAGAAAAGCCGAGTGTGGCTAAAGAAATTGCGCGAATCGTGGGAGCTACTTCCCGGCGTGACGGATATTTCGAAGGAAACGACTATTTGGTGAGTTGGACCTTTGGACATTTGTGTACCTTAAAAGAACCTGATGATTATACTCCATCGTGGAAAAGCTGGCGTTTTGATAGTCTGCCGATGATTCCAAAACGGTTTGGAATAAAGGTAATTGGGAACGCCGGGGTGCAAAAACAATTTGGCATCATTGAACAATTGGTCCAACAATGTACCGAAGTGATTAATTGTGGTGATGCAGGAATTGAAGGGGAACTGATTCAGCGTTGGGTTTTAACCAAAGCTCAATGTAAAAAACCAATGAAGCGGCTTTGGATTTCGTCCTTAACCGATGAGGCCATAACCGAAGGTTTTCAAAACCTGAAGGACGGTGCCGATTTCGATTTGTTATATGCAGCCGGAAATGCCCGTTCAATTGGTGATTGGTTGCTGGGAATGAATGCTACACGACTTTATACCTTGAAATATGCCAACGGCAAAGGGGTACTTTCTATAGGCAGGGTGCAAACGCCAACCCTTGCACTTATTGTTCGAAGGAATCAGGAAATTCTGAATTTTGTGCCGGAAACCTATTGGGAGTTAAAAACAACTTATCGTGATGTTACTTTTAATGCCAGCTCCGGACGATTTGATTCGAAGGAGCAAGCTGCTGATATTTTGAGTCGGATAAAAAGTGAAGTATTCACGATCATGTCCATGCAAACCAAAAAAGGCATCGAGCAACCACCACGACTATTCGACCTTACATCGCTTCAGGTAGAATGCAATCGCAGGTTTAGTTTTACTGCCGAAGAAACCTTGCAATACATTCAAAAGCTCTACGAGAAAAAGTTGGTGACCTATCCTCGTGTCGATACCACCTTTTTGCCCAATGCCATGCACGCCAAAATCAAAGGGATACTTGAAAAATTAAATCCCTATGCCAACTTTACGAAAAGTTTACTGACAGCGCCCATCAAAAAAAGCAAAAAAGTATTCGACGATAAAAAAATTACCGATCACCATGCTATTATTCCAACAGGGATGGATCCTCTTGGATTAAATCCCAATGAAAAGCAGGTGTACGATACCATCACCCGTAGGTTCATAGCTGTTTTTTATCCCGATTGTGTGGTTGCCAATACGGTGGTTTTGGGTGAAACCGGTAAGATTGAGTTTAAGGCAACGGGAAAGGTCATTCTGAAGCCGGGGTGGCGTGAGTTGTATTCCAAAAAAGAGACTGAAGGTTCCAATAGCGAGACACCGCTTATGCCTCAATTTGTGAAAGGTGAATTTGGTGATCATGAACCCGATTTGCAAGAAAAGCAAACTCAGCCGCCGAAGTATTATACCGAAGCAACCTTGTTACGGGCAATGGAAACAGCCGGAAAACAAGTGGACGATGAGGAATTGAGTGAATTGATGAAAGAAAACGGTATTGGAAGACCATCAACACGTGCAAATATTATAGAAACCCTTTTCAAACGAAAATATGTGGTACGTCAACGTAAAAACCTCGTACCCACCATTACAGGGATTCAGTTAATCGATACCATTCATAATGAATTGCTGAAGTCGGCAGAATTAACCGGGTTATGGGAAAAGAAACTGCGCCAGATTGAAAACGGGGAATACGATGCCAAAGTATTTCTGGAAGAAATGAAGGTGATGGTTTCGGAAATTGTGTTGGAAGTTAAGCAAGATAGAAAGCAACTGATTACCATTCACGAAGAAGAAGCTGTTCAAAAGGAAACGCCTAAAACAAAACCTGCCGATGTAACGCAGGAAGCTTTAGCATGTCCGAAATGTAAGGAGGGTATACTCTTGAAAGGTAATGCTGCCTATGGATGTAACCAATATAAAAGCGGCTGCCACTTTAAAGTTTCTTTCGTTCAGCAGGGTAAAAAGCTAAGCGAAAAACAGCTGCTTACTTTAATTGGTAAGGGAAAAACAGGGCGTATTGCAGGTTTTATTCTCGATGGGAAAAAGGTGGCAGGTAGCCTAATGCTGAATGAAGCTTTGGAGGTGGTTTTTCAGGAAGAGAAAACGGAGCCAAAAGTTGAAATAAAGAAGAAGGATGGAAGTTTTACCTGTCCGAAATGCAAATCGGGACAAATGCTGAAAGGCAGAAACGCATTCGGATGCAGTCGTTATCGCGAAGGGTGTCATTTTGCCATTCCATTTGCTGATATCCAAACCCGCTTCAATTCAAATGTGTTAAGTGATGAGGTTTTAGCGTATTATGCCACGCATTGATTCTTAGCATAAATTTTAAAATACAGCCTTAAAAACATTGCAATGGGCAGTTGGACGGGCTCGCCATTTTAACGCCCCTCGCACGTGTTCGCTTCTTAAAACAGCGGAATTACAAAAATTGATATTTCGTTTATTTTACATATGATCGCAAGCGTGGACCGGCCTCCATAAAAATTTTTGGTTGTTGAAGCGAAAGCTTAGGGAGACCGGGAAGATGAGAGCTTCGCTCGAATATCACCCGGCCGAACTTAGCTTTTGCAAAAAGAAGCAAGAAGATTTTATGGGAGCCTTGATCTTGTTTGTCTACTTTATTGTATCAAGACAATTATTGCGATAGTGAGAGCAATGCAGAGCTTGCTTAAGCATTGCAGAACGAAGCAATAATCTTCAAGTGAAAATAAAGTAGAGCCGTCTGCAAGACAAATGATTCATTTTATAATAACAATAGTAGCTTTGCTAGATTGTTATTTTAGGAGAAACAGTTAAATGATCCCCATCTTTCTAAACTGATCCATTTCTTTTTTGGAGCTATCATCAAATTGGTATATTTGTTAAAACCAAAATAACAACCTTATGAAACCTGGTAGAAGTTTAGGCGGTAAGATTAAGCGAATCCGTGAGTTCAAAAACCTTTCAGTAGAAGAATTGGCCGATAGAACAGGCCTCGACGTAGAACAAATCATGCTGATTGAAGAAAATACTTTCCATCCGTCGTTGGCTCCCCTGATTAAAATAGCACGTGCTTTAAGTGTTCGATTGGGGACATTTCTTGATGATGATGAACAATTGGGACCCGTATTATCCCGGAAGAAGGAAAAAAATAAAGGAGCAAGTTTTTCAAATAAGAATATTGATGCCCGTGCTCATCTCGATTTCTTTGCCTTGGCAAGTGGTAAAAGTGGACGCCACATGGAACCATTTATCGTGGATGTTCATGCTAAGGCAGGTGGTCAATATACCAGCTCAAGCCATGAAGGGGAGGAGTTTATTTTTGTCCTTGAAGGAAAAATTGCAGTCACTTACGGGAAAGAATCATACGTGCTTGACGTAGGGGATAGTATTTATTATGATTCTATTGTAGAGCATCATGTTCATTGTGCTAACGATAATTCAGCCAAGATCTTGGCGGTAGTCTACACTCCCGTTTAATATCCTTTATTCTAAACGAAATATTCAAATTATGGATTTGATAGAAAAAACGCTGGGTAGTTTCATTGAAAAATGGGCGATTGAAACTCCGAATCAGGATTTTATTGTTTATGCCGATCGCGATCTACGTTTTAGCTATGCTCAGTTCGATGATCGGGTGAATTGCCTGGCAAAAGGCTTGCTAAGTATAGGCATTGGTAAGGGCGACCACGTAGGAATTTGGGCGACTAATGTCCCCGATTGGCTTACCTTTACTTTTGCCACTGCTAAAATTGGAGCAGTTTTAGTAACCATCAATACCAACTATAAGGTACATGAATTGGAATACTTGATGCAAAATGCCGATTTAAAAGCCATTTGTTTGATTGATGGTTGGCGCGATAGTGATTATGTTTCCATGGTGAATGAGCTGGTTCCTGAATTGAAAACAATGCAACGGGGCTACCTGAAAAGCGAAAAGTTTACACACCTCGATCACGTTATTTTTATAGGTCAGGAAAAGCACAAAGGGATGTACAATACTCCTGAGCTATTACTTATGGGGCAGCACATCGGTGACGATGAACTGAACCACATAAAAGCTTCCGTACTTCCTGGCGAGGTGATCAATATGCAATATACTTCGGGTACAACGGGTTTTCCCAAAGGTGTTATGCTAACGCATCTCAATATTTTGAACAATGGTTATTGGATTGGCGAATGTCAGAAGTTTACAGCGGATGAACGTGTTTGTTTGCCGCCCCCAATGTTCCACTGCTTTGGAATTGTATTGGGAATTATGGCCATTGTAACACATGGTGCCACTGCAGTTATGATTGAGAGTTTCGATCCTTTAGTTGTTTTGGCGTCCATTCAGAAAGAAAAATGTACGGCGCTGTATGGTGTTCCAACCATGTTTATTGCCGAATTAAATCATCCCATGTTTAAAATGTTTGATTTAAGTTCGTTGCGCACGGGAATTATGGCCGGGTCACCATGTCCCATCGAAACCATGCGACAGGTGATTGATCAAATGCACATGAGCGATGTGACCATTGCTTATGGTTTGACTGAAGCTTCGCCTGTTATGACGCAAACCAGGGTAGACGATCCAATTGAAGTTAAAGTGGGAACAGTTGGCCGGCCGCTGCCAGGCATTGAAGTGATTATTGCTGATGCTGAAACAGGTGCCGAACTTCCTGTTGACGTGCAAGGTGAAGTGTGCTGTCGAGGCTATAATGTAATGAAAGGCTATTACAAAAATCCTGAGGCAACAGCTCTTGCAATCGATAAGAATGGATGGCTTCATTCGGGCGATCTTGGCGTGAAAGATACCGATGGTAATTTTAAAATTACAGGTCGAATCAAAGACATGATTATCCGAGGAGGAGAGAATATTTATCCCCGGGAAATTGAAGAATTCCTATATCAAATGCCCGAAATTAAAGATGTGCAGGTAGCTGGTGTGCCAAGTCAAAAATATGGCGAAGAAGTTGGGGCGTTTATTATTTTACACCCAAATATAAATCTGCAGGAGGAAGATGTTAAGGATTATTGCCGCGGTAAGATTTCGCGATTTAAAATTCCTAAATACATTTTCTTTTTAAGGGAATATCCAATGACTGCAAGTGGGAAGATACAGAAATATAAATTGCGTGATCTGAGTAAACACTTGTTGAATCAAACGAAAGAGTAAGTCAATTGAACCATTGAACCGATTTAAATGAAACAGCAGGGATTGATGTATATCATCAATCCCTGCTGTTTTGTCTTAGCCATTTCAATTGTTATAGAAATGGTGTACGACGTAGAATATTTTGTACTTTATTTCGGAGCCCTTAGTCGTTCCATATAGCGAGCTTTGGCCTTTACAGGATCATCACCCATTTTAATGTAAATAATTGTTTTGTAGTCTATAACAACCGCCTGCATCTCTTTGAGATCGGGTGATTTAAATTTGTTTTGTGTTTTGTCGAACATGCACTATACCTTTCTTTTGAATGATTTAATAAGCAAATTAACTATCAGTTAGGGTTTTGGGAAGTCGTGTGAGAGGCCACCCACCCTAATTTATGATTTCTGGTAATATACGTTTTTATTGCTTAATACGGCAAACTTTCTGATTTAGAATTCAATTCTTAATCATTTCATGGTATTTGACTACATTTGATTTTTTAGTTTACTATTTGGAAGGCTTACTGAGAAATCAATTTAAATACTACAGAAAAGTAGCATATTCAAAATTAAACTTTATATTTGTAGCGATCTAAAACAAAAATTGATTAGAAAATGAATTTGACCAGCACAGCACGTTATGCCATTCGTATTTTAAGCTTTATGGCAATACAAGATTCGAAATTGGTTTCTGCGAAGTTTCTCATTGAAAAGTTAAATATCTCAGATAAATACCTGAGAGGTTTAATGACTAAACTGGCCAAGCGCGGTTTGATTCGTTCCATTCAAGGGCGTGATGGTGGGTACGAAATTAGTCGACCCTTAGATGAAATTCATTTAATTGAAATCATAAAGGCTGTTGAAGATGTGGAGAAATACACCGGTTGCGTTTTAGGTTTCGAAGAGTGTTCCAGTGAAAATCCTTGTGCGCTTCACGATCAGTGGAACAATATCAAGCAGGATACCTATACTTTTTTGAACACCATCACATTAAATGAGATAGTAAAAGATAAGCAGTTTCTTAAATTCTAATTTTTTTAATCTAAAATGCCACCAACAGGTAGCATATCTTAACGAAGCTACTTTAACAGATATAAAAAAGCAGATGTCAGAATTTACCCATCATTCAGAACTACGAGTTGAAAAATTGACCGCTTACATGCGCGGATTAATGAATCAAGAAAATGGAAGTGAACTGCTTGAGCAATACAATATCCTCAGCACCAAATTTACACCGGCCGATTTTCTGCTTTTATTCGATCGTTTGTTTGATGGAAATGTAGATATGGATCAGTTGAAAAGTGCGTCCAATAAATTATTCAATATACTTTATAAGTCCTTATTGGAATATCCTGCTATTGAGGCTCCAACCGATTCTTTCATCGATTGTTTGATCAGGAACAATGAAGGTGTTGTTCGGTACTTGAATCAAACAAAAACGTACATAAAACAAATCAACAGGGAAGTAAATCCTGAACTCGTTTCAAGCTTAAAAATTCGCTTTGAGGAACTGCAACAATTCCTTAGCCACTATGTAATCAAAGAAAATATTTTATTCCCTTTAATGGAGAAAAAATGGGCAAATAGTAGCTGTTTAAAGCTGATGTGGTCCTTCCACGACGATATTCGCCAGAACATAAAGCGAACACTTGAAATATTGAATTTGGACTCATTCGATTTGGTGCAATTTAATAAAATCAGCAGTCTGGTTTACTTTAACATTAACACCATTATTTTTCGTGAAGAACATGTCCTGTTTCCGGTAATGCTGGAGACTTTTAATAGCATCGATTTTGACGATATGCTGCAGCAAGCTTTAGAAATTGGTTTCCATTTTGTAAAAATTGATCAACAAATTTTGAAGAAGAAGACCAGCTCACTATCAGATCAACACATCAACTTTACAACGGGGACACTAAGCATTGAACAGGCCGAACTTATTTTTAACCATCTAACGGTTGATGTAACCTTTGTGGACGAATGCGATACGGTTAAATTTTTTTCAAACCCGAAACATCGCATTTTCCCGCGCACCACCGGCATTATTGGACGAAAAGTACAGAATTGCCATCCGCACGAAAGCGTTGATGTTGTAAACCGGATTGTGCAATCATTTAAAGATGGTAAAAAGGAAGTGGCGTCGTTTTGGATTCATATGGGTGCGAAGTATGTATTGATTCAATATTATGCGGTGCGTAATTCGGAGGGGAATTACAAAGGGATATTGGAGGTTTCACAGGAGATTTCAGAATTACAGAAGATTACAGGAGAGAATCGATTACTGGATTGGGAAGAATAAAGGAATGGAAAATGGGATTGGAGTAATGCGTAAATCAGGGAAGTCAAAATGATTTAACCCGAATTAAATCAGTTTTTTATGTATTAACAAATTCGATATTAACCTAATCCTTCTTCAAAATAAAATATTAGAAAAATACAAATTGACATGAATATAAAAACAGACACAACAGTTGGGGACATCGTGAAGATCAATTTTAAAGCAGCACAGGTTTTCGAAAAAAATAAAATTGATTTTTGCTGTGGAGGAAATATTTCATTGGGCGAAGCTTGTGAAAAATCGGAAGTTGACATTAATAAATTGATTCCTGAATTGGAAGCGATTGTTGAAATGAACGACCCGGATTCAAAATACATTAACAGTTTAGAATTAGACGAACTTTGCGTTTACATTGAAAAAAGACATCATTCTTATGTGAATGAAAACATTCCTTTTCTGCAACAAAAACTACAGAAACTATGCGATGTGCATGGAGAAAACCATCCTGAATTGTTCGAAATTAAGGCCCTTTTTGATGGTGCTGCAGGGAATTTGACTACGCACATGAAAAAGGAAGAATTGATTCTTTTCCCTTACATTACAAAGATGGTCAAGTATAAAAGAAAAGAAATTACAAGTCCGTTTGAAGTAGGTGAAATGCTCGAAACCATTAACGCACTTAATGAGGAACACGAAATCGAAGGTGAACGTTTTGAACGATTAACTCAATTATCCAACGCTTATACTTGTCCACCCGACGGATGCGGTACCTATCAGGTCACCTTTAAAAATTTAAAGGATTTTGAAAGCGATTTGCATCGTCACATTCATTTGGAAAATAACATCTTGTTTAAAAAGGCATTCCAATTGGAGAATGAATTAGCGGCGAGTGGATTAAAAGGAAAATAGTGAATTGGAATTTAGAATTAAATTTCATGAAATATGGTTTTTGAATGCTTTGTAAAAGCGCTGAGTGATGAGTGGGAAAAAAAGTTCGTTGTTTAAAAAGCTGCACAAGTGGCCCGGTCTGATTATTGCCTTTTTACTGCTGTATTATGCAGTAAGCGGGATTTTTATGAACCATCGGGAATTGTTTTCAAGGTTTGATGTTAGTCGTAAGCCGCTGCCAAAAGAGTTTCAGTACACCAATTGGAACAACAGTGCACTCAAGAGTAATTTGATCGTCACTAGCGATAGTATTCTGGTTTTCGGAAATGTGGGCATTTGGGTAACAGATTCTACCTTCGTCAACTACAATTCTTTAAATGCAGGTTTTCCCAAAGGTGTCGACAATCGTAAAATATTCGATGTACACCGTTCTGCCAATGGAGAGCTTTATGCGGCCACTCAATTTGGGCTTTTTGCTTTTAATCAGCAATCGAAAAAATGGCAAGATCTGAGACTTGATGTTTCAATCAAACGATTTGTAGGCATCGAGAGTGTTGGCGATACCATTTATGCCCTCAACCGATCTTTTTTATTTAAAGGAAAATCGGAAGGAACACTAAGCCATTTTGAAAAAATTGAACTTGCAGCACCGCTTGGATATAAGAATGAGGTAAGCGTTTTTAAAACCATGTGGCAAATTCATTCAGGCGAAATAGTTGGTTTGCCGGGGAAACTTTTTGTTGATCTGTTGGGTTTGGTCACCCTCTTTTTATCGCTGACCGGCATCATCTATTTTTTCTTTCCAAAGTGGATGAAAAGAAGAAAACGTAAGGAAAAACCCATTTCAAACCTGGCTAAAACCAATCGATGGTCCTTGAAATGGCACAACTTCACCGGAGCGTGGCTTTTTGTCTTTCTGATTGTATTGTTTTTTACCGGAATGTTTTTGCGTCCACCACTCTTGATTGCCATTGCACGTTTAAACACTGCACCAATAAAATATTCACACCTCGATCAGCCAAATCCGTGGTACGACAAATTGCGTGATATTCTCTATGATGCCGAAAGTGAAGAATTTTTAATTTCCACATCCGATGGAATGTTTCGAATGGGAAAAAATGAATCGAAGCCTATTCCATTTCAGATTCAGCCTCCGGTAAGTGTAATGGGGATAAATGTGCTGGAACACTATAACAATGGAGCCTATTTAATCGGATCTTTTTCGGGTTTGTATTTGTGGCATCCGGCTCATCCCGAAATATATGATTTTGCCAAGGGGCAGTTATATCAGGGTGCCCCGTCGGGCCGGCCGGTTGGTGATTACAAAGTTACGGGTTTTCTTACCGGTGTTGCCGGGGAAAAGTACCTGGTAGAATATGATCGTGGCGCAATTCCGGTAGCTCACCAGCATGTGTTTCCTGAAATGCCGCAACAAGTTCTGACCGAATCCAAAATGTCCTTGTGGAACTTGTCCCTGGAAATCCATACCGGACGTTTTTTTCGTTTTCTGTTCGGCAATTTTTATATTCTTCTGGTGCCATTGAGCAGCTTGATTGCAGTGATGGTGGTGTTTAGCGGCTACATGGTATACCGTAAAAAATTTAAACGAAAATAACAAGAGCATAAATTGATGTATAATCAAAATATTGATAATCAACATAAAAATAAAATAATATGATCTCAAGAAATTTTAAAACAGAACCCTTAAACAGCAATCCACATGGAGTGGAAGTGCGCAAAATGTACGACGATCCAAGTGCACAAATTATGCACATGACCCTGAAACCTGGCGAAAGTTTGAAACCCCACAAAACACCTGTTGATGTGACCTTTTTTGTTGTTGAAGGAATTCTGACCGTATTGGTTGGGGAGGAAACTCAGCAATTTGAAGCAGGAACATTGATCGAAAGTCCGGCATTTGTGGTGCATTCATTGAGCAATGAAAGTGATAAAAACACGGTAGCTTTAGTGATTAAGGCGCCTCGTCCGGTAGCTGCAACAAGGGTTTTGTAATAATAAAATATGAATAGAACACGGATTAAGCAGGTTAAACGGATATAGGCGGATCAATTTTCCGATGAATCGGAAAACGGATCAAGAATAGGCCAATCGTATTATCATTTAAATTAAAGGAACCGTTCTCTTTAAAAAGAACGGTTCCTTCTATTAAGTGGGCGACCGATTTGTATTCGGTAAGCTAAAACTGAAAATGCTTCCTTTCCCTATTTTACTTTCAACCCGGATTTCTCCATTATGCTTTTGAATGAATTCCTTGCAAATCAGCAGTCCTAATCCGGTACCTGTTTCGTTGCAGGTTCCTGGTGTGGTGGTATTCGATTCCAATGAAAATAAATTCGCTAAAATTTCAGGATCCATTCCAATACCTGTATCTTTTACCTGAATAATTGTTTGATTCTCAGTTTCTTCAACTCGTATTTCAACCTTACCCATAGCCCTGGTAAATTTTAATCCGTTGGAAATTAAATTTCGGAGGACTGTTTTGAGCATGTTCTCATCGGCATAAACCAGCACTTTTTCGTCAACCAACGAAACGATTGTGATTTCTTTCTGGTTTGCTTTGTCTTGTAATAATTCCAACACTTCCTCCATAATCTTCTTTAGCTTGAATGATCCAGGGTTGAATGTTATTGTATTTTGTTGCATACGAGCCCATTCCAGTAAGTTCTCGAGTAGTCTGTAAGTTTGATTTGCAGTATCATTTATATGGTTGGCATAATGAATGATTGTTGCAGTATCAAGTTCTTTTGTGTCGTTTTTTAGTACTTCGCTCAGACCTATCAATGTATTAAAAGGTGCTTTCAGGTCGTGGGCTATAATTGAATAAAACTTGTCTTTTGTGGCATTAATGGACTTCAGATTTTCTTCCAGTTTTTTTTGTTTGGATAGATCGTTAATGGTTGAAATAATGCACTCTTCGTTGTTAATGGTCAATATTTCTGCCGAAAAAATACCTGTGATAATTTCACCTGATTTTTTTCTAAATAAATATTCTCGATTAATGAGCTTGCTTTTTTCATTCAACTCTTTTAGCATCTCTCCGCGGTCACCATCGTTATACCAAAGGTTTAAATCCACCGAAGATTTATCAATCACTTCGCTGGCTTCGTATCCGGTGATTTTCTTAAATCCCTGGTTTACTTCAAAAACTTTACCATCGCTTAAACGGGTTAAGGTAATGGCATTTGGAGAAGCATGAAAGGCTTTATTGAATTTTTGTTCCTGAGCGCCAATATCCAAAAGAAGTCGTTTGTTAAACATCAGTACCAGCGTGAAAGTGAGAAAAAGGAAAAGTACTTGATTTAAAAATATGAAGTAGGATTCCTGGTTAGAAGAATTGAAATAGTTGAAATCAATATGATCATGATTGAAAAAGTCGATAATACGATAAAGGTGAATTAGAGCATAAATTATAAAAACAGATCCTACACCATAGGTAAATTTGATTGGATTTGATTTTATGCGGATAACCATTAGCCATGCCAACTGACTAAAAAGTATGAAATAAGCCACAGATACATTTAATGAACGATATTCAATATTAGGTTTAACAAAACTAAAATAACTATGTACTATAAAAAAGATGGCAATGTAAATGTAGTTATGAAGTTGCGAACTTCTTTTTTTCAAAAAATCTTCAAGGCCTATTAGTAACAATAAGCCAGCACTTACAGAAAAGGTATGCGCTAGTGGAATGGAAAACCAATCGGAAATTGAACCGCGTAGAAAGATTAATAATGTACCCATTGTATGCAGCAAAAAGCTGTACACGATGTATTTTATAGCCGGAAATCGTTTGCTGGTTTGAAGGTAGAAACTGAGAATAACGATTAAGCTAACAAGGTCAGTCAGGACATAACTTAAATAAACGGTTCGTAAATCGAGTTGAATCATTTAACCTGTTTTTTTGGAAAGGTCTTATTTTTTTTCTTAATTCAGTCTCATTTATCGATTTTTTTGCCTGTTCGGGTACTATAAAAAGGTAAGGTTGTTCATTTATTGGTGATTATTTTAAGTTCTGACCAGATAAAATTATTTTATTTTAACGGCAAGGTGAAATGGAACGTTGAACCTACATTGACCGTTGATTCCGCCCAAATTTCCCCATTGTTCATTTCTATAAATTCTTTGCATACATTTAACCCTAAGCCGGTTCCTTTTTCATCGTTGGTTCCGGGGCTTGAGGTATAACTATCGCTTCCAAATAGTTGATCGAGTATTTTTGGGCTCATGCCTATTCCGTTGTCTTGAACAGCAATCTCAATCAGTTCTTCCTTCTTGATGACCTTAATTGTAATTTCACCTTCCGAGGGTGTGAATTTTATGGCATTTGTCAGCAGGTTTCGTAGTATGGTTTCAACCATCGTGTCATCGGCAAAAACATAAAATTTTTCGGTTAAGTCCACTTTCAGTTGAATGTTTTTTTGTTTCGACAATTCGGATACTGATTTTAAACAGGCCAAAATCACTTCATTCAGTATAAAATTATACGGTTTTGCTTCAATTTTTTTCAATTGGGTACGCGACCAATTTAATAGATTATTCAATAAGGTAAATGCAGTAGTACTCTCCACATGAAGCGCCTCAATGATTTCTTCCAATTCTTCTTGTTTGAAGGACGAAATGTTTTCGTGCAACAACGATGAAAATCCTAAAATTGAACTGAAGGGGTTTCGTAAATCGTGGCTGATGATTGAAAACAGTTTATCTTTTGCGGCATTGCTGCTTTGAAGTTCAATGGCAAATTGTTTCAGTTTATTTTCAGATTCACGAATAGGAGTAATGTCATGAAAAATCTCCAACATGGCCAATTGCCCTTCAAATAGAATTCCGGTATGACTAATTTCAAAAATTTTGCCTCCCAGAATACCTTCTTCTTCATAGGTTTTTGTTACCCCTAATTCAATGCCCGTTTTAAGAGGACAAGCAGTGCAGGGTTGTTGAATATCACGGTAGGTTTTCCAACATTTTTTTCCTCTGGCATCATATCCTAGCATGTTTTTAAAAATATCATTTTGGAAAAGTATGTTTCCTTCACAATCAACAACATCCATTCCCATTGGGATGGATTCAATTAAGGATTTGATGTATTGATAATTCTCGGCAAGTGCTTTCTCCGCTGCTTTTCGTTCCGTAATATTTTTACCAATTCCAATTAATCCGGTGATTTCGCCTTTTTCGTTTCGAAGAGGCACCTTCGTTGTTTGAATCCACTGCTTTTCTCCTTTTATATCGAAAAAGTAACTTTCATCATTTAATATCGGTAAGCCCGTTTGTATGATTTGCATATCCTGGTTATAGCCATTTGTACCATCCACTTCGGAATAGATTTCCAAATCGGTTTTCCCTGTAATGTCCGCTTCTTTTTGATGTCCGGCAACTTCAACATCAGCAAGGTTTGCAAGTATTTTACGTGCATTCAGGTCTTTTACATAAATGGTGTCGGGAATATTGTCGATTAAGGTTCTCAACAGAATACGTTCCCTTTGGATCTCCTCAATGTGATTTTTCTTTTCAGTGATGTCTTCAATTATGCTCAAGTGGCATGGTTTGCTGATGTCTTTCACCGATGCCGGCGTAACGGTCATGTTTACCCAAACAAAGGATCCATCTTTTCGAATGTATCGTTTATCCATGTTGAAGGCTGAAATCTCACCGACATTTAAGCGTAACATATTGTCGAGGTCTGCTTGTACATCATCGGGGTGAGTAAAGTCCATCCAATCGGTCTTAACAATCTCTTTCATGCTCCAGCCTGCTATTTCTGCAAATTTCTGATTCACCTCATAAATTTGACCATTTAATGAATCAATTAAAGCAATGCCCATTGGCGCTTCTTCAAAGATAGAGCGAAATCGTTTTTCACTCTGGAGCAGCAATTCATTCATTATCCTGTTCTGGATAACATTGCCTGCTTGTTTTACAAACAATTCAATGAAGCGCCCATCTGAAATGTAGGTTTTGTTACGGGTGAAAAAATGAATGGCCCCAAGTAATTCATTGTCTTTATTGATGCCAATGGTGTAAATTTTATGAATGCCAATTATTTTTTGCATTGTATTTGCCGCAAAGGCAGGAAATTGGTTCATCGAAAATTCAGCCAAGCCTCCTTCGAATTCCGTAAAATTGCCCGATTTGAAGCGTCGGATAATTTCAGGCACCAACTTAAATTTTGATCCAATGAGTTCAAAACCTGTAATTTGTCTGATCCTCAGTAGTAATTTGTCTGACAAGCCTGCGATCTCAATAAGGCTGGTTTCTTTATCTTCTTCATTGACTTGAACAAATAAAACCACAGAGTGGGGGAATAGTACTTGTAGATTTTGGCAGATGTATTGGTAGATACTTTTTAGGTCGGGTAAATCCAATATTTCAGTTGATGCTTTGCTCAAAGCCTGAAACATTTTTTCCTTCTCTAAAATGACTTGTTGCTCTTTTTTTGTGAGGTTGATCTCGTTGAGGTGGAAAAGAAAATAGATTTGTTCATCTAAAATTAGTTCTGAGATGAAAACATTCACTGCATGTTGCTGCTTTCCTTTATCAATTAAAATAGAAGGGATTTTAAAAAGGGTTTTATCATCTGATTCGTTTTGCTGAAAGGAGGCAAATTCGGCATTTAAGTCGAAATTTAATTGTTCATGAAATAGTTCTTTGAATATATTTTTACCCTTCAATTCTTCATATGAAAAGCCGGTTTGTGAAATGAATGGGATATTAATGTATAGCAAATCTGCCTTGTAGTCAACAACAACCATAGGCATCAGGACGGAGTTAATGATGGTTTGAATTGCCTTACTACTTTTTGTTGGAAGATTCATTGATGATGGTTTTAATTATCAACAATTTAAACCATGTATTATAAGTATCCAACTTTTTTACCTAAATAATTATCTGTTTAAATTAATCTTGAAGGAGGAACCAGTACCTGGAACTGATTCAACTTCAATTTCAGCTCCCATTAATTCAACCAGTTCTTTTACAATGCTTAATCCCAGACCAGTTCCACGGATTCGGCTTTGATCAACATTGCTGCCCCTATAAAATCGTTCAAATATTTTTTTGAGGTCTTCTTCATCAATACCAATCCCTGAATCCTGAACAAAAAACTGTACCTGTTTTTCGTTCAGGCTGCAACCAATAATTATCTCACCTGAAAGCGTATATTTAAATGCATTGGAGATTAAATTGGATATAATTTGCCTTAATTTATCGTAATCGGAATTGATCATTAACATTGGATCGTAAGGATATTCAATACTTAGAGCAACCTGTTGGTTGTATAGTGGCAGATTAAATGAACGTTTTATTTCAGTTAAAAGATCCATAATTTTAAAATTGGAATAATGGATAGAAACCAGTTTGGTTTGTAACTTTGAGTACATCACAATATCGTCGATAATACTGACCAATTGTTCGGAACTGCTTACAATAATCGCAGCGTAATTGTTGATCAATTCTTTCTGCTCTTCTTCGGGAAGTAAACTGGCAAATCCCATGATTGAATTCATCGGGGTTCTTATTTCGTGGCTCATATTAGCTAAAAATGAGCTTTTTAACCGATCCGATTCCTCTGCTTTGTTTTTTGCGATTTCCAGTTCAATATTGATGGTTTGAATTTTATTCAGGCTTTCTTGTAATTCTTCATTCAAGGTGAGGTATTCTTCGTTTTGTGTGGATAACTCCTCATTCAAAACGATTAATTCCTTTTCAGCATTCAACTGCTTCGTGATATCTTCTCCTAAGCTGGTAACGTTTATGCTTTTATCGCGGTTATACTGAACACTGTTGCTCCATTTAATGATTCTGATTTCGTTCGTTTTAGTATGAATTTCATTGATCATTGTGACGGGGAAGGTTTGTTCTAAAATTGTTTTAGTAAAAACTGCTTTCACTTCCTCCAAAGTATCTTTAGTAATGAAAATTTCGAACCAGTTTTTCCCAATGATTTCTTCTTTTTTCCAATGCGTTAAATTCAGTAAAAAATCGTTGGCAAAAACAATATTTCCTGCTGCATCAAGCATTAAGGCAATAAGCTGAATGTTTTCTAATACGCTTCTGAATTTACTCTCGCTTTCTTGCAATTTGATGTTGGTAGTCACTTTTTCTGTAATGTCCGAGGTGAATCCATTAATAGTGAATTCAGATTCGTTGAGGTATTCACCAATCCGGGCGTTCATTCTTAACCAAATGTGCTGGCCATCTTTATGTTTTGCTTCATAGTCAAAATTGTGAACTTCCCCTTTAGTTTTTAAAATTGAGATGAATTCTTTTCTTCGTATTGGATGGACAAATAGTTGGTTTCCCAGATCGGAATAGAATGCCAGGGCATCGTTGCCAGAACTATAGCCTAGCATGTTTGCCAAAGCCTTGTTAATTTCCAGTGGTTTGCCAAGTGAAGTGGTTCGGAAAATGCCGATGGGTGTTTCGTCGAACAAACGCCGTAAGTGAATATCTTTTAGCTTTAATTCTTGTTTAAAGGACTTTCGTTCTACAAGCTCCGCAATGAGTCGGGCCGATTTTTTTAGCCTTGTTTGGGCTAAATCAGTAATTGCTTGGGGGAGCGGCTCGAAATCATTTGCCTTCTCCTTTAAAAGATCCAGGTCGAGCTCGTATTTATGGGCAATTTCAGCTAGTTTATTTTCATCAGTTGGAGGTGTTCCATAACCAAAATTAATGGCTCCAATGACCTCTTCATTCATAATAATGGGCACTGCATATAAGTGAATTCCTCCATTACATTCAATGTCCACGGGATTCTTTGATTGAATAGCTGCCAGTGATGCGTGCTTCCAGCAGGATTCGTGACATAACCATTTTCCTGAGTCGAGTGCTTCCTTATTGCTTTCGGTTCCACAAAGATTTCGCGAAGCATTGTCGAGTAACTTACACCAGCCTGAACTCAAAATACCCAGTGCATAATCCCCATTCAGCTCATAAATGGCACTTGATGTGCCTAATAAATTCATGAATTCCGCGACAATATTTTGTAAAATAGTTTTTCCTGTCGATTTTAATATTAGGCCATTTTGATTGAGCAGTGTTAAATCGCCATAGGCTGCTATGAAATTTTCATTTTCAATGGGAGCCTGATTGTTGATCAGTTTTTTAATTTGTTCCAGTTCGGCTGAACTGACCGCTTCATTTTCATGTCTAACAATTAATTCAGCAAGTAATGTTTTGAATTCAGTATTTTGATATTCAGTGTTATTATGAAGCAAAAGTGATTTGGCAAATTCAATAAAATCTTGATGTGGTTTATTTTTATCTTCCATGTTGAAAATTCATAAATGCGAATGAAAACAATACGATTGGTAATTTAGGAAAAAATAAATAAATATGTATCGACATAGGAAAAATCTGGAGTGGCCCTTGAAAGTCGTGCGATTAATTCGCTCTCTTTTTTATTAGAGGATTGGAATTTCGCTGCTTCATTCTGTTTTGTCGAATAATTTTTGCTTTTGCCTTTTCTTTTGCTTTTACTTTTTTAGCATGTTGGTGACCGCTTAAAATAACTGCCCGAACAGAAACCGCCACTTGGTCCTGGAACCATTTTTCACGGCCGGTGATGTTGAAATTTGGTTTATAGTCGAGCGAAATGGTGAATTTCATAAGCGTAATTTCCAATCCGGCAATTAAATCGGCACCAAATATAGCAGAGGAATAGGCTCGTAAGGAATCGGAATGTAGGGTGTGTTCGCGGCCGCTCATCAAGCCTGCTCCAACATAGTAATTGAGACGTTTGGTGATAATGGGCTTATGGTATTCAAATAAGGCATGAAAGGTACTGTTTTTCGAAAAATCAGTTTGAGCAATACCTTCAATGGTGAAATCTTTTAAAACTTTTTGCTGATAGGTGAGTCCAGCCGTTCTGTATGCTGAACCATTGGCAATTCTAACTCCAAATGCATTGAAATAACTTTGTGCAAACGTTAGTTGACTTATTCCCAATATTACCAAGCTTACAAAAATTTTCCGTGCGGTATCTTTTTTCATCATCCACATTAGTTTGTTGAACATTCTTCCATCTCCTATAACGCAGGATACCTGATTTTAATCTATTAAAGGCGCAAATGTAATTCGAAAAAAGGTGGTTTGTTCCATTATAACATCAGTTCAATAGATAAAATGAAAAAGAGCTTACCATTAATTGATAAGCTCTTGGGAATAAATACTACGAATTGAATCAGTCTTTTAACTTTTTTGTGGTATAAATCTGATGGCTACTCCTCCACTTGTTGCCAGGTGAAAATGAAGCTGATCGTTTGCTTTTACAACCTTGCTTTCAATGGTGAGTGATGTTGGATTGGTGAGGTAATCTGCATCATCTGCATCACGATAAATTTCAGCCGAGTAGCTTAAGTTTTCATCCAGAAAGTTTAGATCAATGCTTATGTCACGACTATTTTCATCGGTGATTCCACCTACATACCATTCGTTAGAAAATCGATCCTTACGGGCAGTAATGATATAATCACCAATTTTTGCGTCAAGTACTTTCGTAAGTTCCCAGTTTACCGGAACGTGTTCAATGAATTTGAAGGCCGGTTGTTCTTCATAATTTTCAATCATATCGGCAGCCATTTGAACGGGGCTGTAAATAACAACATATAAAGCCAACTGGCTGGCAATGGTTGTTTGAACTTTGGTATTGGGATATACCGGATTGTCGAAATTGAATATACCGGGCGTATAATCAATGGGACCTGCTAAACCACGTGTAAATGGAACAATGGTGAGGTGTTCCGGTTTGTTGCCGCCATCGGTGCTCCAGGCATTGTATTCTTGTCCGCGAACACCTTCCTGTGAGACCAGGTTAGGATAGGTGCGGCGCAAACCACTGGGCATTACCGGTTCGTGATTGTCAATCATAATGTGGTATTTTGCAGCTGTTTCAATCACTTTACGGAAATGGCGTACGCCATACTGACTGCTATGCCGTTCAATGGAATCCAGCAAATGACCTACATAACCTGTTTTTACGCAACGAACGCCCAAACTTTCATATAGCTTGAAGGCATCTTCCATTTGGGCTTCATAGTTTTTGGTAGCACCTCCTGTTTCGTGATGGCCAATTAAGCGAACTCCTTTTGAGGCTGCATAAGCAGTAACTTTTTCGATATCGAAATCGGGGTAGGGTTTTGTAAAGCTGAACTTGTACCCTTCGTGGGTCCATTCGTTTTCCCATCCGGTATTCCATCCTTCAACCAGCACACCACTAAATCCATGTTTTGCAGCAAAGTCGATGTAGCGTTTGGTATTTTGTGTGGTGGCCCCATGTTTTGGTCCCATGTGCCAGGTATACTTTTCCATGTGCATGCCCCACCAGATGCCAATGTATCTTCCCGGTTCGATCCATGAGGTATCGTCAATTTTACATGGATCATTTAAATTCAGTTCGAGGTATGAAGTGATTAAATCGCCGGGTTTTTCAGCAATGATCATCATTCTCCATGGGGATACAAAAGGAGTTTTAGTGAAAACTTTTTCACCTGTACTCCAGGGGGTTAAATCAACAGATAAGGTACTTGAATCTTTGCAGTAAATGTTCATTGCGGCATAATCGGTCAGGTTAGCATCCTGAATGGCCAGGAATTTTCCACTTTTGGTTTCAATGGTTAGTGGGCAGTTTACCGTATCCATTTGATTCACCGGGGTATGTCGGGTAATGCTTTCATAGTAATCTTCGGAATAAATGGGTGTCCACCAGGCCATATCAACACTAGGCAAATTGAATTCGGTGATCTCATCCATAATAACCAGGGAATCGACTCCTTTTTGTTCGGGAACTTCGTAGCGAAATCCAAAGCCATCGTTGTAAACCTTGATTCTTACTGAAAACAGTTTGCCTTCGCCGCTACTTTCTTTCAAGTTCAAGCACAACTCTTCGTAGCGGTTTTCGATCAAACGTTTTTCACCCCAGGGTTGTTCCCATGTTTCATTGAATGTTGCAGAAATGGCATCGAGTACTTCCACTTTTTCGCCTAAGGAGCTGTGCTTTTTAAAACGCAGACCTAATTTTGACTCATTCAGGATCGTTTCATCAGCATCATTGACCCGATAGACCAATTGCCCGTTAGGAGTGCTAATACTCACATTTATTTTTCCGTTGGGCGATGAAACCGCATACGATTTCTCTCCAACAGTTGAACAGCCAAACGCGACAAATAGCAGCAAGGTGACTAAAGATACTGAACGAAGCAGGTATCTCAATTGATTTATTTTTACGCTCATAATACTCGTTGCTTGTATTTATTTTTTTTTAATTGATTTTTTTATCTAACTCCAGGATAACCTTGTGATTGTTGAATGTTTTCGTTTCGTTCAAGTTCTAACTGCGGGATGGGTTGAACGTAGGATTCGTCGCCTTTCCATGTAATATTTCCATGCCGTGTTTCCTGATAGAAATCAGCCTCTTCAGGTCCGATTTTCCAACGACGTACATCCCACCACCATTGTCCTTCGGCAAAAAGTTCGGCCCAACGTTCGTATTTCAAGACGTCGTTAGCCAAATGGTCATTAGGGTCAGCAGTTTTTGTACGATCGTTCAAACTTTGATAGTCGAATGGGCAAGGAGATTCCGTTGAAAAACCATAGGCACGTCGATGGACTTTGTTGATATATTCTAAGGCAATTGCCGGTTCATCATTTTTTATTAATTCAGCATACAGTAAATAAATGTCAGCCAAACGAACAATTGGATAATTGGCATCGCTACTTTGGTTTTTACCGTAAGGAGCCGGTCCCATTTCAACTCCACGAATATTGGTGAATTTTCGATGTTGCCAGGTCAATAAATCGGGGCGGTTATTCACTTCGCTGGAACGATCATAAAAGGTCATATTCCCTTTTTCATTCACGTATTCATCCACATAAGGCTGTCCTGCAGATAAAAGTAAACGTGGATCCACACGATCTTTGTCGTTTTTCAAATCAAGACTTTTCTGCCTGTAATTCGGATCTTGTGTCAGGTAAGGATAATTCTCAAAGGTACGAGCTTGTGAAGACTCAAATGCAGCATTAAAAGTTCGTCTTGGTATGGTATCACCACCAATTCCGTAGAATCCAAACCGTTTAATGTTGGCATCATGTATAAAGTTATTTCCCCATTCACTACTTTTTTTGGAGGTAATCATATCCAGCTCTTTGGTCAACGGATCAACAGCTCCTTCAACATTTGGCCTGAAACGTATATCGAGATCCATGTACCAGGGAGCCATTACCATGGGCATTCCACTGCCTGTTGAGTAACCTTCCCACGGACCACTTTGATTCCAGTTTGTGGTCATTCCCAGTTCGTATAACGATTCAGTGTTAAATTCGTTCTCCTCATTGCCATAAAACATATCCTGGTAAACATTAGATGTTGCTAATGTTTTTCCGCTATTGTTAATAATATCTTCCATCAGCATTTTGGCTTTCGCCTTATTTTCAGGAAAAATAGAAAGTGACTGCATATATACTTTTGCCAGCAGACCTTTGGCGGCCCATTCCGAAACGCGGTATTTTTCGTTACGCCCGGCTAACAATGGGATTGCTGTTTCCAGATCATTCATTACAAACGCCCAGGTAGCTGAAACTGTAGCTCTCTCTCTCTTCATATTTTCCAGGTCGCCTGCCACTTTATCGAAAAGCGGGAATCCCCAGCCATCGGGTTTAATTTCGAAAAATATTTGTCCGTGCCAGTAGGCTAAGGCACGGTTAAACAAAGCTTGCCCTAACATGTAATCCAATTGGGCCTGTTCGTTTGTTGTAGAAAATTCCTCCCGGTAATTGCCAACGGCTTCAATGGCTGTAGTCGACAAATTCGCCCATTTGCAGATATCAACATACATTTGAGTCGTATAACGGCTGTTGACATCAGTATAATTATCCATGCTGGTGCCGCGTTCGTCGTATGAACCATAGGTATTTGTGGTGTGATCGAACAAATAAATCCCCATTGGCAACCAATAGAAGGCATACGTGCCAATTCCATAAGCACCCGCATAGGAAGAGGTGAGCACCAAATCGACCTGTTCAAGTGTAGCCGGGAAATTGTCGGTCGACAAGGTTTGTTTGTTGGTAATATCGAAGAAATCGGAACATGCAACCATTGACCAGATCAATAGTAGGATCACCGTATTTTTTAGAGCGTTTTTAATTCTGCGAAAATTAAAAAGTTGGTCGCTCATGGCTCGTTTTATACTGCTGTAATAATTTATCATTTTGCTTCTTTTTAAAACGTTAAATCGATTCCGAATGAAACAAGACGAGACGGTAAATAACGATTTTGATGATCCACTCCACGCATCAATACACCACCTCCGATTTCGGGATCAATGCCGGAATAGTTCGTCAACGTAAACACATTTTGTATACTGGTGTAAAAACGAACATTTTCAATCGAAGCCTTTTTTGCAATGTTTTTAGCTAAGGTGTATCCGATTGATAAATTTTTCATTTTTAAGTAGTTTCCTTTTTCCACCATATAAGCCGAAACGGTTGAGTAGTTTTTATTGGCTGCTCCATCGCCGATGAACGAACCTTTGTCGTCAAGGTATCCAACACGCGGTAAGTCGGTTACAATAGGGTTGTCAACACCAAAATTGGATGTTTCAAATATCTCAGCTGTTGTATTGTCCGAACTGAACATTTGAGTGTACGGTTTTACCAGATTCATAATATCAAATCCGAAAGCACCCTGAAATACTGCACTTAAATCGAAGCCTTTATAGTCTAAATTTATATTCATACCAAAAGTCATTTTTGGCCATGGATTGCCAATAAAATCGCGCGAGAGCGGAGTGATCCGACCTTCTCCATTATCATCAAAAATCAAATCGCCAACTCCTGTTTGTAGCTTTTGATAATAAATGCCGATGGCTTGCCCATTCAGGTTAAGCGGTTGCCCTGTTGCAGGGTCAAAATTGGTATGATCCGGATTTTGCACTTTCCAAGCTTCCAAGGCATGTTGATTGTATTCGTCAACCTGTGCCTGATCCTGGAAAATGCCCAGTACTTTATAGCCATAAAACATACTCATGGGATGTCCGTCCTGAGTTCGTGAGATTAAATTCCAGGCATTGTTCAAACCTTCGTCGATGGGATTTGCTCCCGGAGCATCACCAATTTGTTTCACCAGATTGGCGTTAAACGAGGCATTGGCGTTAACTGAATAATGGAAATCATGTTTTTTATCGGACCAGCCTGCTGTGATTTCGTGTCCCTGGTTTTGAACCAAACCTGCGTTGAAATAAACAGGGACGGTATTTGCAGGGTCGTCACTGCTGAAATAGTAACTCATTCCGGCCGACAAAGGCAAATCACCCCGGTAAAGCATATCTCTTGTTTGCCGGTTATAATAATCGTACGAAGCCGTTAAGCGGCTGTCAAAAAATGACAAGTCCAATCCCAAATCGACTTGATTGATTTCTTCCCATTTCAGATCTTCATTACCAAAAACGGCCAGCCAGTATCCGGACTGTTGAGTTGAAGTTCCATCAAAAGAATGACTGATACCTGTTCCTGACCAGGTGGATTGATACATAAATTGAGGAACACTTGCGTCATTACCCAGTATTCCCCAGCTAGCTCTGATTTTAGCATTGTTTAACCAATTTCCGGTAGCTGATTTTATAAAATCTTCCTCGCTTAAGCGCCAGCCCATATTAATCGATGGAAAATATCCCCAACGGTTCTGTCCCACAAAACGGTCGGAAGCATCGGCGCGAAAGTTAGCGGTGAGTAAATATTTGCCCATGTAACTGTAATTGATACGTCCGAAAAACGAGGCTCTGCGTTCAAGGGGTATATTATCATAAGCATCCTTGGTTGGACCTGTTGATGATAAGGCTATGGATTCGGCTACCGGAATAGCAAAATCGTATGCAGTTACCCCCAGGTTATAACCGTCGCGCTTCCATAATTCGCTTCCTGCCATCGCTTTCAGACTATGCTTTCCAAACTTCGCATCGTAGGTCAGTACTGAGTTAAACATCAGGTTCTGCATGGTTCCTGCGTAGGCATTCAAATGTTGTGGGCTCACTTGTACGGGGCCAAAATCACGAAATTCAGTAAAAGTGCTTTTTGAAAATCCGTTAAATTCACCTGCTCCGGTTATTTTCAAATCCAAACCTTCAATAAAACGAATGTTTAAGTAAGCCTGAGCATTTAAGGTGTAATTGTTATCGTTAAATACATGAAAAGCGTCTTCCAGGCTGGCAAAGTTTGGACCGCTGCCTGCTTTATCGTTTGTTTTTGCAAAATTTCCGTTTTCGTCGTAAACAGGCGAAACCGGCGTTGTTCGGAACGGAATGGTATGATTGTAAATTGAGGAGGAAGTAGCAGGATTTGTTTTTACCGCACTTCCATAAATCGATTCCCCAAGGGTAATGTGATTGTTAAATTTATAGTCGATATTGTTTCGGAAGGAAAAACGGTCAGCTTTGGTATCCATATAAACACCCTTTTCGCTTAAATAACTTCCTGATAAAAAGAAGCTTGTGTTTTTTGTTTTGGAAGCGATTGAAAGGTTGTATTCCTGTTCAATTCCCGGGTCAAACATTACGTCCATCCAATCGGTATCCGGCAAATCACTGATACTTGTTGCTCCAAGAACATCTAAGGTACTTCCGGTTCCAAAAGCATCGCGTGCACGAATCCAATCAGCTGTATTCAGTAAATTGATATTGGTGGTAATGTTTCTGACTCCATAACGGGCATTGGCATTGATGGTCGCTTTCTCACCTTCTTTCCCGCGTTTTGTGGTGATCAGAATCACTCCGCCAGCCGCGCGGGAACCATAAATTGCTGCTGAACCGGCATCTTTTAACACTTCAATCGATTCTACATCTCGCATGTTGAAGTTGAACCCAGCGTTCTGTGGTACTCCATCCACAATGTAAAGCGGATTCATGCCATTGAGCGAACCGGCACCGCGGATAATAATATCGGCACCACTTCCCGGCGTTCCTTCACTTTTGGTAACCATTACGCCGGCAGCCATTCCGCTTAAAGATTCGGCCAAACTTTTAGAAGAGAAATCTTTAATGTCATTGGCCTGTACAGAGGAAATTGAACCGGTTAATTCGGACCGTTTTTGGGTGCCGTAACCCACCACTACAACCTCGTCCAGCGATTCTATATTTGCCAATAAAATAATCGGATAGGTCTTTTTTCCTACAACTACTGCTTCTTTATAGGGCTTAAATCCGATAAAAGAAACATTCAGTGTGCTTCCAGCCGGGGCCGACAATGAAAAATTGCCATTCACATCGCTTACAGTTCCTCCAATTATATTGCCTGAAACAGTAAGGGTAACCGTTGCCCCAAGAATGGTTTCGTTATTTGTATCAGAAACACTGCCGCTGATTTGAGTTGTTTCCTGTGCATGAATACTTATGCCTAACAGACAGGATAGGGCAATCGATGCAAAAAAAACAATGGATTTTAGCTTATTCATAACTATTGGTTGTAGGCTTAGCAAAAAAAGGAATGAAAAGAAAAGCGAAGCGTTAGAACTTCGCTTTTTTTAAAACAGAGACACGATCATCAATTTATCTGGCTGCTTTTACTGCTTTTACAGTTTTGAATGTACCATCGGCTTTTATCATTTTGTGAATAAAAGGACCACTGGCAGGTTCTTGTGAAAGTTTCACTCCCATTAGATTATAATATTCATGACCAACAACAGGAGCATCAGACTTTAATTGATTTGAAATTCCAGTTTTATTCTCCGGGCAAGGCAGGGTATACCCTTTTTCCGGTGTATTGTTGGAAAAGAATAATCCGCCTTCATAATCATCGCTATAAAATTCTGCGCTGGTTTTGGTTCCGGTATAAGGAAGTGTTCTGAAAATAGCACCGGTTCCCGGATCAATGGCTGTTCCTTCTGCAACATCGGCAGGCCACATCCACCAACCTGCACCTGGATTGTCAGCAGTAAATTCAAAGCCAAAAACTTGTCCGTAAACATATATAATCGAATCAATTCCGGTTGCAGAGGCTACATCCAAGGTGCTGGCCATCTGTATGATATTCCAGGTAGCTCCATAAATGTTTCCACTTATCTGTTTTAATCGATTGGTTCCACCACTAACATCGCCATAGTTGGTCCATTTGTTAATGGCGAGGGCACGGGTTGCCCCTGCAGCAGTAGGTGTTGCTTTCAACCATTCTTCAAAAGCAGTTCCGGTAACGTCAACTGCGAAAGTGAACGTTTCGTCGGCCTCAAAATCATTCGAGGCAGCCCATGTACTTTGTGAACAATCCCATTTTACAATGTAATAACCATCCGCATCGTTGGGATTATTGAGTGTTTGTGACCTTGAAATCATCACTATCAGTAGCAACAAGGAGGCCAGTAAAGTAAATCTTTTCATAATGTTAAAAGTTTAATTAGTAACTGAACGTAAAGATAGGCAGAGAAAGGGGGGCAAATTGGAAGCTCAGGGAAAATATAGATCGATATTTTTATATCTGGCTAAAATTCAGGACTTAGCGTTTATTTTGTTGGGATAAAATATAGATTTTAAGCAGGTGTAATTGAATAGAATTGTCCAAAAAAGGGGATAAAACAGGCTGGTAAAAAGGTGATGGTTTAGAAAGTTCCAAATCAATTTGTACATTCAACTTCCATTTTAAAAATACCCATAAAACATGAGCAGAAAATATCTAGTGGTGATTTTACTTTTTTTGTATCCCGTATTCAATATGTACGCACAAAACATTTTATTTCCCGATGATGAAAATGAACGGGGCTATTTTAATCATGCCTACTTACGTTATGAAGCCGAACCGGAGAAATGTGAAACGAATGGAATTTTTTTAGCACCTACCTTCGACCAACGTGAACTGCAAAGCGAAGCGTCTAACCAGATGGCGATTCAGCTTATTGCAAAAGATACTTATGTACAATGGACCAACGAAAAAGCTGCCGACGGATTGACGATCCGATTTTCATTACCCGACGATGCGGAAGGAAAAGGTACAAGGGGGAATTTGGTTTTATATGTCAATGGCGATTCTATACAAATGATTCCACTCAATTCTTATTGGGCGTGGCAGTATATCTTAAAAAGCGGCAGTAAATATCCCGATAATACTCCCAACACTTCGACTAAATTTCCGCGAATGCGTTTCGACGAAATGCATTTGAAATTAGCCGGCAAAATTCCGGCAAAGGCCACCTTCCGTTTGGTAAAAGCGGATGATAATGTTATTCCTTATACCATCGATTTTGTAGAGTTAGAAGAAGTTCCTGAAGCAACTACCTTTGAATCAATCGAGGATGAGAATAAAATTGCCTATTCGCCCGACGATATCAATCTAACTTCTTTTATTGCTCAAAATAAAGGAAAAACCATTTTTATTCCCGAGGGAAGATATGAAGTGGACAATCGGATTTACATCACCGCAGACCATACCAAAATTATAGGTGCGGGAATGTGGTATACCGAAATTTACTTCACTGCCTCGTCGGACGACAAAGGGACTTACAGCAAGCGCGGCATTGAAGCAAGCAACAGTAATCTTGTTTTGGAAGGTTTGTTCCTGAACACCATTAATAACAAGAGGTATTACAATAATGACAACCGTTATCAGGTAGGCAAAGGGATTATGGGTAGTTTTGGATCTAATTCAGTTATCAGGAACGTTTGGATTGAACATTTTGAATGCGGGGGATGGATTGAAGGGGCAAATAACCTAAACATTCAGCATTGCCGTTTTCGCAATAACTATGCCGATGGTATTAATCTGGCCTATGGTTGCATCAATTCAACGTTGGAACAGTGCAGTTTTCGTAACAATGGCGACGATGATATCGCATCGTGGTCGCGGGGCGATCGCATGTGTGTAGGCAATGTTTTCAGGTATTTAACATCGGAAAACAACTGGCGCGCTTCAGGATTGGGCTTTTTTGGTGGGAAACAAAACAAAGCCTACAACATTGTTATTACCGATCCTATGGAAGCCGGATTTAGGGTAACCTGCGATTTTCCGGGAATGCCTTTCAGCAATGAAGGATACAGTGAGTTTTACAACATTTCGGTGTATAGAGGTGGCGTAGCAAGCGGTGTTGCAGGCACCGGTGGCGATTTGTGGGGAAATCAGCAGGGGGCACTGCATATCAACAGCAGCTCGCAATACGATTTGCAGAACATTAAAATCTACGACATCGATTTTTACGATTCCAAAAACGATGCTATTTTTATTGGAAGTACCTCAAAATACATCCGCAACCTTGTGTTAAGAGACATACATGTTAACGGAACCGGACGCTATGGCCTCTATTTTTATAATGCAAAAGGTAACGGAAGCTACTGTAATCTTCAGTACGAAAACATTGGGGCAAACTCCAATACCAATGCAGTGCCAGCTTCGTTTATCTTTGCCGAAAATTGCAGCACCACTTCGATTAAAAAAAAAGAAAATAAAGAAATAGGGATTAGTTCAAAGAACAATACATTACAAATAACACGGACAGGAAACACATCTGTTTCGGTTTATGATATTTGGGGAAGAGCATATTCCCCGAGTTCTATTGGAAATGAACAAATGTTATTTCAGAATTTGAGCTCGGGCATTTATCTCGTAAAATGGAACCTTATCCAACACAAAAAAGTGCTGGTTCGCTGAACTCAGTACGAACAAATATTTCAATTGAATTTTTTAAATACAAAACGCGCAAATAATTGCGATTCCGCATTAGAAACTTAAAAAGCAATACATCAGATCGATTTTATTTCCAGCACTTTTTGTTTGAACTCATCAGATGTGCACGCAGCTTTCCCTTTAATTTTAGTTTTGTAGGCATAAATTGTATTGACCGAATAATTCAAGAACCCGGCAATTTTTTCATTGTCGTTAATCCCTAACCGGATCAATGCATAAATTCTCAAATCAGGATTTAACAATTCTCCCTCTTTAGGATGAATTTGCTCTTCGGGTTTAAGCAGTTTATTAAATTCATTGACGAAATTGGGGAAAAGCTTCAAAAAAATCTGGTCGAACCGTTCAAACAAGGCATCACGTTCTTTTGGAACATTCATTTGTTGTGGAAAATCCTTCAGCTCGTGATATTGTTTGGTTGCCACTTTTCGATTGACCCATTTTTGCAGCTTTTCCATTTTTTTGATGTACTGCGAATTCTGATTGAAAAAATAGGCAATGTATTCATCTTTAATTTTGTTGGCTTCTCTAAGTTTATTATTTGCGTCCTGAATAGTTCGCTGAGCCATATTGAGCCGTTTGAATGCTTTCCAAATAACTATCAGCGCAACAATTAGCGCAATCACCAAAAATGAAATAAAAACAGAAAAAATTGTTATCCGATCGCGCTGATTTTCAATAATGGTCATTCGTTCGCCTTCTATAATTGGCAGGATATGCCCTATCTCAAGCTGGCGGTGTCGTGCATTATAAAATGCAGCATCGGTCAAAGCCTTACGAATGTATTTAACTGCGGGGCCAATCTCCTTTTGTTCATATAACAATTGAGCTAAATTTCGAAGGGCAACGGTCTCTTTCACCGAGGATTTTATATCGGCAATGGCCGCCTTGATCAAATATTCTTTAGCCTCCGGCTCATTCCCTTGTAAACCCAGGATATACGCAATGCTGGAAGTGGCAATTGCGTAGTCGTGTACGGTATAATTGTGGCTGTCAATCATTTTATGAAAAGCTTCCAGGGCTTTGTCGTAAGCGTCAGATTTCATGTGCTTCAGGCCAATTGCAGACCAATAACGTGGTGAACCAACTGGCAGCAGAACTAGAGCTGAGTCGATGATTTGATTTCCAATTTCGTTGTATTTTTCCCTGAATCTGCCACTATTGTTATAATCTCCTAAATCGAAATAAAGTCTCGATTTACACGTGTAGTAGTCAATTTTGGTTTCGGTAGTGCATCCTGCCATGTCCAGCGAGCTTAATACGTCAAAAGCTTCTTTAAATAATCCAGACGACAGGTAGCAAAACCCTAATTTTATTTTGGAGGAAATTATCTTATCTCTATCGTTTAATGTCGAAGAAATATCGATAAGCTTTTCAACGTACACATAGGCCGAATCATAAATGTATGAGCGGTATTCTTCATACATCACCTGATACAGGACATACAATTGCTGCTTGTCTTTACTGTTTTGGCTAATTTGCTGTTTTATTTTTTGGATATAATCTTCTTTCCGCTGATCGTATTCCGAATGGCGTGAAATATAAAAATCAACGGAATCCAGTGATGCTGGTGTCGCAAAAGAATCCGGAACAAAAAATATAAAAGAAAACAATATTGCCGTTAGTAGTTTCATAAAAATAATCACGAAGGAAAAGTATTTATACCGTAGTAAAAGTAAAATTTTCCACAGAAACAAACGAGACAATTAAATGCAATTTGAAATTGAAAGTCGATATCAATTCAACCGTAGCGTATGGAAAGGATTCAGCATGTTGATGATCAGACTCGGAAGGGTAAAGAAGTAGGAAATTCCTTTTTCCAAACATTAAAACGAAGCCGATTTATTCATTAACATTAATTCCCGACCATTTTTTCATTTTATGAAAAAGATCAGGCAAGGCCTAGATGATTGAATTTATATATTTCTTTGCAACATAAAATATACTGAGATTGTTAGACATAGTCGCATTATTAACGCTAAATTGAAAAAAAAATACAAAGTCTGGTGCTCAAGTTATTAAATCGGGTTGGCATGTACTTAGAATTAGGTGAATGAAATGGTTAAATCGTCAGCGATCGTTTATCGCAGTGTTATTCTTTTTATTGGTTTTATTAGTAGTAATTGGTGGCTATCTGATCAATCGGAATAGTCAGAGGGAATTGAAACAAGGTGTTCAGAATGAATTGCAAACCATTGCCCAGCTGAAAATTGATCAGATTTCGGAGTGGTATATTAATGAATTGTCTGATGGCCTTGGTATTGCACAAAATAGTGTTTTGATCAAAAACATAGAAGATTGGATGCAAAGGGATGATACTCTGACGGATAAAATTTTATTGCTGCAGTTAAATAATTTACTCTTAGAACATTCACTTTCTGAAATATTTTTGATTACAAGCGATTATCAAATTCGATTTTCTGCAACAGGTTTAACTTATCCATTGGATTTAGAGGTAAAACAAGCAGCGGATAAGTGTATTGTTGAAAAGACTTCGGTGTCAAGTGGCTTATACCTATGCAATCATCACAACGAAATACACCTGGATTTTTTGGCACCGGTTTATGGTCGAAACGGTGCTCTTCTGGGGATAATGGTTTTCGTGATTGATGCCAATGAATTTCTGTATCCGTTTATACAAAAATGGCCGGTTCCCAGCAAAACAGCTGAAACACTTATCCTTCGACGGGAGGGTGATCAAATCGTATTTTTAAACGAGTTGCGGCATTTACCGGGAAGTGCCTTGAGCTTACGTATTCCTGTTTCAAGCGACGAGATTACCTCTGTTCAGGCAGGTATGGGGTATAGTGGTATTGTTGAGGGCATCGACTATCGTAAAGTTAAGGTAATTGCTTATGTTGATAAAATTCCAGGTACACCATGGTTTTTTGTGGCTAAAATTGATAAAGCTGAATTGTATGAAAAGATAGATCTAACAAACAACAGATCGCTGATCATGGTTTTAATTCTGGTCATCATGGTTTTCCTTGCCTTCGCCTTTTTGTTCAGTCAATCACAAAAAAGCAGTTTGAAATTGCTTTTAGAATCACAAAAGGAGTTTAAAACGATCCTTTACAGCATAGGAGATGCAGTGATTACGACCGATAACATAGGATTGGTCCGAAATATGAATTCAGTGGCTGAGCTGTTAACCGGGTGGAAAGAAAATGAGGCTATCGATAAGCACATTGAAGTGGTGTTCAACATTGTTAACGAACAATCCCGCGAACGTTTGGTCAATCCGGTGAAAAAGGTCTTAAGCGAAGGTGTTATTGCTAGTTTGGCCAATCATACCCTCTTGATTGCAAAAGATGGAAAAGAAATCCCTATTTCCGATAGTGGAGCACCCATACTTAATGAGAATGGTGCAATAAGTGGCGTGATTCTGGTTTTTCGCGATCAGTCGGAAGAGCGAGAGCACCTTTTAGTGATTGAAGAGCAGCGACGTCAGCTTTTTACCCTGATGTCGAACCTACCCGGAATGGCCTACCGCTGTAAAAATGACGAAAGCTGGACCATGGAATTTCTTAGTAAGGGATGTTTGGACTTAACCGGTTATGATGTTTTAGATTTGGTGGGCAATAAAACGCTATCGTTTGCTGACTTGATTGTTGCGGAATACAGAAAGTCCGTTTGGGAAAAAACACAGGAAGCCCTTGATGCAAAGCATCCTTTTGAATTGGAATATCAAATTCAGACCCGGGATAAAAAGCTAATCTGGGTTTGGGAAAAAGGACAAGGTGTATACGATGAAAACAACAACTTAATTGCCATCGAAGGTTTTATAAGTGATATTAACGATCGCAAAAACGTTGAGGCTGCTTTAATGGAAAGCGAAAGGCAATTTGAAACCATTGCTGAAAATTCGACTGTTGGTATTTTTAAAACCGATAAATATGGGTCAACCATTTATGTTAATCCTATATGGTGTGAAATTTCGGGCTTAAGCGCAAGCGATGCTTTTGAAAACGGATGGCTTAATCATGTGCATCCTGCCGATCGGGAACAACTCGTTGCCAGTTGGGATACCAACCGTGCCAATAATCGAATATCAAATGCTGAATATCGTTTTTTGCACGAAAACGGTGAGGTGGTATATGTGAAAGGACAAGCAGTGCCTGAGTTCGATGCGCAAAACGAACTAATTGGTTATATCGGAAACATTACCGATGTAACTGATTTGAAAGAAACTTCTGAACGGCTGAAAAGTACAAATTTATTACTGCGAACATTAATCGATAACATTCCAGATGCCATCTACATAAAGGATATCGATGGGAAGAAAATCCTGGCCAATAAGGCCGATTTAATAAATATAGGCGCCGAAAAGGAAGAAGATGTTATTGGGAAAACAGATTTTGACGTTTTTCCGAAAAAAATAGCACGACAGTTCTGGGAATCGGATTTGCAGGTGATGAAAAAAGGAGAGATCATGATCAATCATGAAGAAGAATTGATCAATGAGAAGAAACAAGCTAAATGGCTCACCACCTCCAAAATTCCCTATCGGAATTCCGAAGGACAAATCATTGGTTTAATTGGAATCGGCCACGATATAACCCAACGAAAAAAAGACGAGGAAGAAAAACTAAAACTACTGACTATATTAACTCAGAGTCCGGTTAGTATTGTAATTACCAATACCGATGGGGAAATTGAATATGTGAACCCAAAGTTTACTGAAATCTCAGGTTATAGCTTGAGTGAAGTGTTGGGGCAAAACCCCCGAATCTTAAAATCAGGGGAACAGCCGGTTGAATTTTACAAAAAAATGTGGGCTGCGATTTCAACAGGGAATGAATTTAAGGGCGAATTTCACAACAAAAAGAAAAATGGAGAACTCTACTGGGAGAATGCCATTATTGCACCAATTGCCAATAAACGAGGTGTTATTATTAATTATGTGGCCGTAAAAGAAGACATTACCGGCAAAAAGGAATTGATGGAGGAATTGATTTATGCCAAAAATAAGGCCGAAGAAAGTGACCGCTTAAAAACGTCTTTCCTGGCAAACATGAGCCACGAAATCAGAACACCTTTGAATTCCATTCTGGGCTTTACCAGTATTCTCACTGAATCGGACGAACTAAGCAACGATGTACAGGAAAAATACCATACCATTATTAAAAAAAGTTCCGATAGCCTGCTCCAGATCATTAACGATATTATTGATATTTCAAGCCTGGAAACCGGACAGTTAACCATTAAACGATCAAACATTCAGTTAAATGAATTGCTTGATCTTTTATACATGGAATTTTCCAAACGATTATTAACATTACGTTTGCCTGACCTGCAACTTCGGATCCTTGACCATCCGGCCAGTCTTACAATTTTTACTGATAAAAACAGATTGAATCAGATTTTAATCAATTTGTTGAGCAATTCGCTAAAGTTCACACAAAAGGGATACATCGAATTTGGAATTGAAAAATACGACGATCAATCGATTTATTTTAAGGTGGAGGATACTGGAATTGGTATACCCGATGAATTACAAGATGCCGTGTTTGAAAGATTCAGGCAGGTGGACAGTAAAACGGAACGTCAGTTTGGGGGAAATGGTCTGGGCTTATCCATTGTTCGCAATCTGATTGAATTGATGGGCGGAGCCATTTCACTTGAATCGAAAGAAGGGAAAGGATCAATTTTTCGCTTTCATTTGCCGAATATAAGGATCTGAGCAAGGGAATAAAACAGTTTGCAATTGCTTTCGGGTTGTTTATTTGAGGTTTATTTTCTTCCTTTGATCAACTTTTAAAAGCCATTAAACCATGCACGAAAGGTTCCCTTCACGATTGTTGGAAAATGCGGTCGAAGAGTTTGCCAAACTCCCCGGAATTGGACGAAAAACAGCCCTTCGTTTGGTGTTGTATTTATTGCGAAGCGAGGAAAGTGAAGTGGAAGATTTTAGTCATTCGATTCTGCAATTGAAAAAGGAAGTGAAACATTGTAAAATTTGCCACAATATTTCCGATACCGAAATATGCAATATCTGTGTAAATCCGGCTCGGAACGAGGCTATTGTATGTGTGGTGGAATCCATTCGTGATGTGCTTTCCATTGAAAACACCCAACAATTTAATGGACTTTATCACGTTTTAGGAGGGATCATCTCTCCAATGGATGGCGTTGGTCCTTCTAATCTTGAAATGGATTCGCTGGTGGATAGGGTAAGAGAAGGGAAAATAATTGAAGTAATTTTGGCCCTCAGTACCACCATGGAAGGAGATACCACCAATTTTTACATTTATAAGAAATTGAAAGAATTTGAAATACGGATTACCACCATCGCAAGAGGTGTTTCGGTAGGGGGCGAATTGGAGTATACCGACGAGTTGACCCTTGGCCGATCCATATTAAACCGATTAAATTATAGTGACATCATTAATCATTAAGGGAATATGAAGATAGCAGTCGACTTTGACGGAACAATTGTAGAACATGAATATCCAGCCATTGGAAAAGTTCGGCCTTTTGCATTTCAAACCTTGAAAATGCTCCAGGAAAAGGGGCATGTACTCATTTTATGGACTTATCGTTCTGGACGTTATCTCGACGAGGCTGTTGAGCTTTGTCGTAGTAATGGCGTTGAATTTTATGCGGTGAATGCCAATTATCCGGAAGAAGTATTTGATGGAAGTAAAAGCCGCAAAATCGATTGCGAACTGTACATCGACGATCGTAATGTTGGTGGATTGCCTTCATGGGGCGAAATTTACCAGCTGCTGCACCCTAATGACAGTGAATCCGTATTTGAAGTGGCTCCAAAAAAGAAAAAAAGTTTTTGGAAACGATCATAAATTAGTCATGAGTCACTGGTCATTAGTTGCTAGTTGTTTGAATGTGGAACGACAAACCAGCAACCAGTAACCAGTAACCAGCAACCAGTACACAGCAAATGAAACTTACAGTAGTTATTGTTAATTACAATGTGAAGCACTTTCTTGAACAGTGCTTATACGCTGTGGAGAAGGCTATTCAAACCATTCCTGCTGAAGTTTATGTGGTGGATAACAATTCGGTGGATGGATCAACCGGAATGCTTATCCATAAATTCCCGTGGGTAAAACTCATTGCCAACAAACAAAATCTGGGTTTTTCAAAAGCCAATAACCAAGCCATGCGCCTGGCCAGGGGGGAATACATTTTATTGTTGAATCCGGATACCGTGGTGGAAGAAGACACCTTCGGGAAAGTGATCCTTTTTATGGACCAACATCCCGATGCCGGTGGATTAGGGGTGAAAATGATCGACGGCAAGGGGAACTTTCTACCCGAATCGAAACGTGGACTTCCTACTCCATGGGTGGCCTTTCATAAAATATTTGGTTTGTCGGCACTCTTCAAAAAATCGAAAGTATTCGGAAAGTACCATCTTTCGTTTTTAAGCAACGATGAAATTCATGAAGTGGATGTGCTGGCAGGCGCATTTATGTTGATGCGAAAAGAAACCCTCGATAAAGTAGGATTGCTCGACGAAGATTATTTTATGTATGGCGAGGACATCGATCTGTCGTACCGAATCACCAAAGGTGGATATAAAAATTACTATTTTCCCGAAACAACCATCATACATTACAAAGGCGAAAGCACAAAAAAAGGCAGTTTAAACTATGTGCGCATGTTTTATAATGCGATGATTATTTTTGCCAACAAACATTTTTCGAAACAATACGCCGGTTTGTTTTCGTTTTTTATTCACCTGGCCATTTATTTCAGGGCTGCTATTGCAACAGGTCATCGTTTGATGAAAACAATGTGGCTGCCTATTCTCGATTTTTTGGTCATTTATCTGGGATTCTTTTTTCTACTTCCCAAATGGGAGGCCTATCGTTATGATATTGGTTATTATCCCGACGAATTAATGCTTTATGCTGTCCCTGCCTATCTGTTGGTTTGGCTCATTGCCATGTATTATTCGGGTGGCTACGAGCGTCCCGTCAAAATTCTGAAAATGTACAGGGGACTCATTTCAGGAACAATTCTGATTTTGGTCATTTATTCCTTATTGCCCAATAGTGCCCGGTTCTCACGGGCCATAATTTTATTGGGAACCGGTCTGTCCTTATTGAGTGTCACTTTTGTTCGTTTGAGTTTGCATTTTATTGTGGGAAAAGAATTTACACTTGGCACACGAAAACCTAAACGGGTTGCTATTGTTGGACTGAAAAAGGAAAGCGCACGAGTGGCCGATTTATTAATGCAAACAGGAATTGTAACCAATATGGTGGGATATATTTCTACCAAACGTCAGCCCAGGTCCGAACGATATATGGGATCTATTTATCAAATTCGGGAAATAGTTAAAGTTAATGACATTGAAGAACTGATTTTTTGTTCCGGTGATATCAGTTCACAGCTGGTGATCAGGACCATGCTCAACTTGTCGGAATTTAATCTCGATTATAAAATAGCACCCCCTCAAAGTATTTCAATCATTGGAAGTAATTCCATCGATACTGCTGGTGACATGTATGTGTTGAATGTAAATGCCATTACCCGTGAAAAGAACAAGCGCATTAAACGGCTTTTCGACGTTTTAAGCTCTCTGGTATTGCTGCTCACCTATTTTATTTCCGTTTGGTTTGTGGATAACCGAAGTGGTTTTTTCAAAAATATAGTTCGGGTATTGAGCAAAAAATGCAGTTGGGTGGGCTATCATGTGGTTAATACTGAACTCTATCTGGGTTTGCCCGTTATTCAAAAAGGAATTCTGAAAACCACCGATTTGTTGGATGCTGAATCGTTTGGAAAAGAAACCATCGATCGGCAGAATATGTTGTATGCCAGGAACTACAACATTGGAAAAGATTTTGAAATAGTGCTAAAGGCCTTCACTAAACTGGGACAAAACTGATGCCGCTGACGAATGGAAATATTACGCTGCGTGCATTGGAGCCTACCGATTTGGAATTGCTGTATCAATGGGAAAACGATGCCGAAGTATGGCGGGTCAGTAACGCTCACACTCCCTTGTCGAGATTTGCCCTGGCCAATTATATTAAAAGCAACGACCGCGACATATGGGAAAGCAAAGAGTTGCGTTTGATGATCGAGGACCAGAAACAACAGGCACTGGGTACCGTTGAACTCTTCGACTTTGATCCCTACCATGCCCGTGCCGGCATCGGTATTATTGTGTACGATTCATCGGAACGGCGCAGAGGAATTGCTTCAGAAGCCCTGGACCTGATTCAGGAATATGCTGTCAATGAATTGGGCTTGGTTCAACTTTATGCCAACATAGCGGCCAGCAATGAGCCAAGTATTCAACTATTTCTCAAAATAGGCTTTGAATTAGTGGGCATTAAAAAACGCTGGTTGCGAACAGCTTACGGTTGGGACGATGAGCATCTATTGCAGAAGTTTTTGTAACAGGTAAAGAACCGTTCTTTCTAAAAGAGAACGGTTCTTTACTTCAACGTTTTTTATAATGATTTTTATTTTTCCCTTCCGGTTAATATATCTTCCAGACGATCGCGTCTCACGTAATTTTCAAATCGAAACGATTCAGCAAGTGCAATCAGTTCTTCATCCGACAAATCGTTGAATAAATTGCAATATTCAGGGATAAGTGCTTCAGAAATAAGAATGTGTCTAACAAACAGATTGATATCCCCTTGCCAACCCTTGGGATAAGGATTATAGGTGCTGAATTCTTTATTAAACAAGTCTTCGAGTGGTTGTAGCACCTGCCTGATATTTTTGTCGGTCGATCCCCAGGCATCTGCTCCAAGAGAATCTTTCCTTGCAAGGAAGGCTGAAACCAGTTTCATGTATGGGGTATTGGGGTTTTGATGCATAATGGCTTGTAGTCCCATGTCTTTATAAAGCCATATGCACCAGCTAACTTTGTATTTGTTGTAGTAGGCCAGCTGATCTTTTAATACCTGATAGCGCATTTCATCTTTTTCAGAATTACCGGTATATACCGGGCCGAATTCGCCAACCCACAGCGGCACATGGTGCGAATGCATAAATTCACTTTTTGAAAGGAAATCCATTTCGAGCGTATCCTTATCGAAATACCGCTGACCGGTAAAACCAGGATAATCTCCGCCACGAATAAATCCGGGGCCTGCATAATCGTGATTGGTATAAACCACATTATCCCATATTTCAGTGAAGTGATCAAATTTGGTGGCATAAAGATCACCTTCCAGGAACATCAGGTGGTTTGGATCGATTTTGGAAATGGCATCGTATAGGCGTTTGTAATAAGGAAAAAGTTTTTCGCCTGTTGGTTCTGCCGGCTCGTTAATTAAATCGTAGCCCGCCACCCACGGCTGGTCTTTATACCGTTCGGCAATTACTTCCCATAAGTGTAAGGCTCGGTCCTGGAAGTCCTTATGTATCCAGAATAATGCCTTGTGCGTAGGATTGTCGCTATGCCAATGCTGGTTTTGACATCCGGGTAATGCATGCAGGTCAATTATCGTATAGATTTGATGTTCGGCACATAATTTAATGACTCGGTCGAGGTGTTCAAAGGCATCTCCCTTTATAACGCCCGGATTCATATCATCTTCAAAAAGCTGGTAGTTGATGGGAATGCGAACAAGGTTAAGTCCCAGACTTTGAATGTAAGCTGCGTCGGAATCGGTGAAATAACTTTTTAGAAAAGTGTCGAAATAAAGTTTGTATTTCTTCTCTCCCAAAACATCCATCAGCCCTTCCCGCATGGCTTCTTCATTGGCCGGATAACCATTGATGAAGTTTTCCATGTGCAGCATTCCGCCGAGTCCAAAACCACGTAAAAAAATGGTGTCGCCCTTTAAATTGACAATTTGATCACCCGAAATCTTCAGCCAGTTTTCATCTGTCGGCTCCTTTTTTGTTGAATTTTTATTAGAACAAGCGTTGATCACGATGAAGAGAGTGAAAAGTAAAATGAAATTAGGTAGTTTCATGATTGTTTTGGTTTTAATTTACGAACTAATCGTTGAATCGATATGGACTCCTAATTTATTGCTTATTTTTTACTCTTCCTAATGTTTTGATTATGTGTTTTGTTTCTTGTTATTTGGAATTTACCTCACTGAACCCCGGCACTTCCTTCAAAAACTGAAACCGTTTGTTCTCGAAGTCGGTCACACAGCAAAAGTGCTGCAGACCATTAATTCTGGAATTTCGATAATTTTTTTTTCGCAAATTTTTAAATTTTTTCTTCAAAACAGGGTAACCTTTTTCACCTTTTCGGAATTAATAGGTGAATCCAGTTTCGTTCTGATTGTTTTGCTAATCATTTATGTAGACTGATTGGAAATAAAAAGAAATAGTACGTAAGGTTTGGTACTAATCGTTTTTATTTTTTTTAGTTTTGAATCAACTTAACCTTTAACTAATTTAAAACCAATGAATATTCCCCAATATTCAACAAACACAGGATTCTTTCGTTCCTTGCAAGGAAATACCGATACCTTAACAACATACCCTTTGGGTATTGTTCCAACAGGATTAAGTAAATGCCCAATAATGTTCTGCGCCGCTTATTCCCTTCCTTTGGAGGGGTTAGCGGAGCCTTATGCCTTAAATATGTTGCCTATGAAGAAAGATTGATCCCGATAACTTCTATCGGGAGTAGGATTGTCCAGAGCATTGCCCGGCCAAAGGCACAGCTGCTTCGCTAATGAAGATCAAAATTTTACATTTCAAAAATGTAAAAGGCAACACAATCCGAATTGTCAAATCGACGAAGTCAAAATTATGCTGCCTAAAATCACAAATTAATTTAACATTAATCTGAATTGGGAGCTGTAACTCCCGGTTCGTAAAAGTAATGAAATATGAAAAAATTTAGTTATTTATTTTTTGTTGTTTTTGTACTTGTATTTTCGTCATGTAATAAGGATATTACGACTGAGCAAAAGCCTTCTGACCTAAGCATTTTGCATTTTGATAGTTATAGTCAAATGGAGGAAGAGCTTGAAACTGTACTTAAAATGAACACTGAGGAAAAAGTCAATTGGGCTGCAAAAAAAGACTTTACTTCTTATGGAGTTGAGGCTGATTTGTTTTATGATAACATGGATGTTGAAGGATTTCAAAGTAAGGAAGAATTATTGTCCTTTATCAATAACTCAAAATATCTTGAATTAGTAACACAGGATAATAGCGATCTTTATATTGAAACTAAAAATTCAGATAGTCGTTTTCGCTATTTTATGAATGAAGATCAAGTATTTACTGTTGGAGACAAAGCGGTTAAGGTGTTTGGCGGAAAAACGATTTCTACTTGTATCGAAAATATTGAAGCATTAAAACAAGTTCAATGTGCGGAAGATGTGCTTGATAATCCTGACTTTGAATTGAATGAAGTGAAAAAGGAGACATTGAAAAGTGCTCTTGGGAATTGTGGTACCCTTATAGATAATTTAGCAGCTGGTTCTGGTGATTATTTGGTTACGATTAATGCTTATGTTGAGGGAGATGGATATAATTTTTGGAGTGGTGAAGCATATGTTGAAACAGGATACAAAATTCAAAGTTGGAAGAAAAATTGGCTGGGAATTTATGTGCTTAATGAGAAAACAATAACATACAATATGCATTTTTACTCTACTTATTATAGTACTCTTGGTTTTTGGAGCTATCAAACTATTAATCATTCAGGTTCGCAATCTGCTAAAACGATTGAATATGCTGAGAGACAATATACAGCTAATTATAGATATGACTCGTACGCATATTTCAAGGAATATAATGTTAATGCTTATTCATCTCAAACAACAGGAAATCCAGTTCATGATGAGTGTGATTAACCAATAATAGTAAAAGTAGCTACATACTGTATGTGGCTACTTTTTGATATCAAATATTTTTCAATTAAGGACCAAATAATTATTGTTTCTAATGCAATTAAGAATTAGACTTTACCATTCATTGCTCCTTCTGCTGACTGTGCTGGCTATTTCATGCCATACCTTAACAAGTGAGCAATTCCCTGAATTTAATCCCGTTCCAACGGTAATTTCTTTTCTGGCAGAAGGCGATACATTGAAAGTACATGTTTCTTTGGCCGAGAAGTTGGATGTTAATCCGCTGGGGGTTGTTGAGGATGCAACAGTCGATTTGTACATTAACGATGCGTTTGCTGAAACTCTAAAGTTTGTTGACAATGGGATATACACGTCAACAACTATTGTAAGGCATGAAACTAAATATCATTGCAAAGTTAATGTGCCAGGTTACGAGCAAGCAGAATGTACTGAAATTATCCCTTCAGAACCAACAATTAAAAGTATTGAGCACATTAATATCGCTGGATATGATATTGATGGTCGGAATTATTCGGCGGTAAAAGTTGAATTTGAAAATGATTTGGATATTAATGCTTATTATCAAATTATAATACATACTAAACAGAACAACGGTTTTGAGATTCCGACTCTTGCCGAAATTGTTGACCCTGTTCTTTTAAACGAAGGCCTTCCAATGATTCTTTTTAGTAATGAGTTAATTGAAAAAAAACAGTATGTAATTACAATAAACTATAATAATAATTTTCATATTGCATACGCTGGTCCGGTTCGCATGAAAATTTATCCATTTTATATAGAATTACGACGAGTGTCAGAGTCTTATTACAGGTATAAGAAACAACTCTACCTGTATGAAAAAAATTTATATTCCGATAATGTTTTAACAGGAACGATCAATCAAAATTTGTATTCAAATATCGATCATGGCTACGGCATATTTGCCGGATATTCCTTTAGTGTTTCCGATGTTATTACTCCCAATTTAGACGGTTATTATGATTAAGCAAATAGTTACCCTCATTGTACTTTTTATTCCTTTTCTATGTTTTTCACAAATAAAAATATCGGGTATTGTTAAGGATGCCGATACAGGAGAATTGTTAGTAGGAGCTACAGTTGTTGAAAGCAACACAAGCAATGGCACAGCAACCAATACCAATGGTTATTTTTCATTGTTAAGCAAGGGGAACGAAATAAGGGTCTCGTTTATCGGCTACCAAAATAAAACTGTTATTTGTGGTGGCGATACTTTAATCTCCATTTTGCTAGATGCCGGGCAGGAGATTGAAGAAGTTAATGTGCGTGCGCAAGGATTTCAAAAGTTTAATACAACAAGACTTAGTGTTGCCGAATTAAAAAATATTCCTGCCATTGGTGGAAAGCCCGATGTGTTAAAAACCTTGCAGCTAATGCCTGGTATTCAGTCGCAGGGCGAAGGAACCAGCTTGATTAATGTTCGTGGTGGAAACCCTGGTGAAAACCTTTATCTGATTGACGATGTGCAATTATTGTATGTGAATCATTTGGGCGGTTTTATGTCGGTATTTAATCCCGATATGATTAACAGTATGGATGTGTACAAGAGTGGTTTTCCTGCAAAATATGGAGGTAAATTAAGTTCAGTAATGGCCATTACCCAGCGGGAAGGAAACAATAAAAAGTGGATGGGTAACGTTGGTTTAGGAATTACCGATGCTTCGTTTAGCATTGAAGGGCCGTTATTTAATGATAAAACCAGCTTAATTGTAACAGGGCGTAAAACTTTTACTGAGCCGCTTATGTGGACTTTTTTAAGTATTGTTGATAATGGTTCGATAATGACTTATGGTTTTCACGATATCAATGCAAAATTCACCTATCGCCCTAATACAAAAAATAGTTATCACATAAATTTCTATCAGGGTGATGATTATTTGCGCTACTCAAATACCAATAAGCATGAGCAACGCCTAAAAGTACAGGCTAAAAATGTTTGGGGAAATTGGTTAATGTCTGGCCGTTGGAGTAGGGTGGTGTCATCGCGCTTGTTTGTTAATAATATCATTTCATTCACCAACTATAGGTTGAAGGTTGATAATGAGCTTGTTTCTCATATTCAAGGCGATACGTTGGTTTTTGATAGCAAATATTTATCTGGTGTTAATAGTTTTTCATTAAGAAGCGATTGGCAATACCGGGTTTTAAAGAACTATAGTGTGGAGTTTGGGGCTAAATATTCAGCCTACCGCCATATTCCCAATAAAACATTTCGTTCCGATGAATCCGATAATGAATATGAACAGATTAACTCATCGGAAAACGCGGCCTATATGACCAATAAAATTAAGTTGTTTAGCATTATTGATGCCGAGTTAGGTTTAAGAGCAGTGCTTTTTCAAAATGAAGGATATTCCATGAATGCTTTGGAACCACGGGTGAATATTAATTTACGCTTCCTTCCTACCCAAACATTGAATTATTCCTACCAAAAAGTAAATCAATTTGCTCATTTATTGCTCACAAGTGGAGCCATTATGAATAATGAAATATGGGTACCGGTTGATAACAGGTTGGAACCGTCGAAATCTGTTCAATACGCCGCAGGTTGGAAAGGCAGTTTTATAACAGGTAAGTTCGACTCAGAATTAAATGTATACTATAAAGAATTGAATAATTTGGCAACCTACAAAGAGGGTTATGCCAATCTTTTAGGCGATGGTGGATGGAGAAGTAAAATTGAAACCGGTGGCTCAGGAAAATCGAAGGGTATTGAATTCATCGTTAGAAAAAACAGTGGGGAATGGACTGGTTTTGTTACCTATTGCTATTCTGAAACAACGCGGCAGTTTGATGGTATCAATAGAGGGGAAGAGTTTGTATTCGACTACGACCGACCTCATAGTGCTTCAATAAATATTAATCGGAAATTATCCGATAAGTGGTCGGCAAGTATTACCTGGATTTATCAAACCGGTTTGCCTTATACTCCTGTAATTGGAAGGCAATATATGTCCAGGGCACTAGCTGGGTGGTCTCTGCCTTTTGGAGTCGATAAATACGATGAGGTACTTGTTTACGGTGAACGAAATAGTGCCCGAATGGAAGATTATCATCGTTTAGATTTAGGATGTATGTATAAAAAGACCACTAAAAATGGAAGAAAAGCCGAATGGAATTTTTCCATTTACAATGCCTATAATCGTTTAAATGCAATTTCGTATTATTATTCGCCGGGTGAAGAAACAAATGCAAATTACGATATGCAGGGCAATTATCAATATTATAAAAAGTACAAGGTGAGTTTTTTACCTATGGTTCCGTCGGTGTCGTTTAAGCTTTATTTTGAACAGAATACCGATAATAAATCAACGGGAAGTAACACAATCGTAAATAAAATTAAAAGGCTATTGTCTTATGATAAAAAGTAGAAATGATAAAAAGGTGCCAATAAAAGCCTTACTCATTTTAATGGTTGTTTTATTGAATGTTTCGCAGGCTAAAGCTCAGGATGAAAATTTCACTAAAAAAAGAAACTTTAAAATAGCTTTTGTAAGATATCCGCTACTTGGTGCCGGCCCCAATAATGATCGATGGGATTCTCGAAGCTATCAAATAGAATATGGTAAAAGTATTACGAACAACATCGAAATTAGTGGGTATTTGGGTGCATGTTTAATTTACACTAAGGGATTAGCGAGTATTCACAATCAACCGACGATATTTTATGGTTTAAGAGGAAATGTTCAACTAATTCCATTGTTTTTAGATGTGGAAAAATCAAAAGTTGATTTTTATGTTTCATCAAAATTGGGCGGTTTTACAAGGTTAACACCAGTTGGGAATTACCCTGAAATGAGTTTCGAATTTGATTATGGTTTGTATTTTGGGGCTGCATATTATGTTGCCGAAAAAGTAGGTGTTTTTGCAGAATATGGTTTTGGTAATTATACCAATAGCCGTTTTGGGCTAACATATCGTTTTAATAAGGTGGATCATGCACGCAAACTAGAAAAAAAATAAAGGGAGATGATTGGTAAAATGCTTTTCAAATTTGCAACTTTAAGCTAAAACTGTAGCTCCTTATAATTTGAATTAACTACCCTTATGAAGGCAATACATTTATTTGAATTTCTTTTATTGGTTTTACTGATTTCCTGTCGGGAGTTAATTGATGAACCATATCCGGATTATCATCCGGTGCCAGTTGTTAATGCCCTTCTAAAGGCTGGCTATACGCTGAGTGTAAATATTTCATTGGCTGAGAAGTTGGATGACGAGCAACTGGGTTTTACCGAAAATGCTATGGCCGAACTTTTTGTTAATGATCGGTATGTTGAGGCATTAAACTGTGATAAGAAAGGTGAATATAAATCGACAACTGTAGTTGAGCCACTAAAAAAATATACTTGCAAGGTTGCTGTGCCTGGTTATGATACCATTACCTGTGAACAGATTGTTCCAAAAGAGCCGCGAATCGTCAATATTGAACACATTAATATTGCCGGAAAAGATGAGGAAGGACATACTTACCCGGCTATTGAACTAACTTTTAAAAACGATTTTAAGACAAGGACATATTATGAGGTGATAATTTCTCTTCTTATGGGAGGATGGGACTCAAAGTCTTTTGAGGAAACAGTATTGGAAACCATAACAGACCCTGTTATTTTAAACGAAGGCTTGCCCATGGCACTTTTCAGTAATGAAATCATTCCAGATTCAGTTTATACCATGCACCTCAACTATTTCACTGGATCCTACTCGTCCAGAAATGGTGGACCAATGATAACCGACTTATTTCCACTAAAAGTTGAACTTCGGCAGGTGACCGAAGATTATTAACGTTTCAAAAAGCAGTATTATTTGTATGAAAATGGTCTTGAGGCCGATGGTATTCTAACCAGCATGACCAACAACAACCTGTACTCAAACATCAACAATGCCCATGGTATATTTGCTGCGTACAGTGCAACAGTAACAGATACAATCACCCCAAACCCCGATGGCTATGATGATTATTAAATCTAAATTTACTTTACTTCTCTGTTACATATCGCTCTTTTGCTTTAGTCAGCAACGATTTACAGGTTTTGTTAAAGATGACGCAAGTGGTGAAGTATTAATCGGTGCTACAATTGCAACTGATAGCTATGAATGTGGAACCTTAACCAATGCCAATAGCTATTTCTCTTTGCTGTGCAAAAGCGATTCGGTCAACGTTTCGTTTGTGGGATACCAAAAGAAACGGGTCAAATGGGTGGCCGATTCAATTGTGACGATTTACCTTGGAGCAGGGCAGGAGATAAACGAAGTGACTGTATTTGCCCAACGCCAGCAAAAATTCAATACAACAAAGACACCATCAAAGATGCATTGGTAACAATGACCGACGAAAACGGGCAGGTGGTTAAACTGGTTTTCGATTCCCTTTATAATGTCTACCGTGCAGATGTAGTTCCTGGTTCGAACCAAACTTATGTTTTGGAAGTAATCTGTGACAGTTTTCCTACTGTAGTTGTTGAAGATGTTTTACCGGTTAAGGTAGCTCTCGACTCGGTACAGATTGATCCCTTTGTAAGGGTTGATAATCTAGGGGCTGCAATCGGACAAGCAATCATTTATTTTAAAGATCCGCTAAAAAGCGAAAATTATTACGAAGTAGAAATTACCCCGGGGTATAATAACTACAGTGGACTTGTAGTGTCCTCGGAAGATCCGGTAATTACGAATGAATTCTATTATCCTGAAAATGCCGAGTTGCAGAACTTCAGCCCACATCGCTTGCTTTTTTCTGATCAATCTTTTGGATCGGGGCAAAAAGTAATCACTGTTTCATTTTATTCCGGGAGCAGCTATTATTGTAGTGAAGATGAATCGTACCACAGGATTAGTGAAGGGTATATTACCGTGAAATTCCGGTCGGTTTCAAAAAATTATTATACCTATTTCGCTTCGTATTTAAATTACATGTTCAACATCTCGGGCGAGGCCCTGTTGGGCACTGTTGAACCTGTGAATATAATGGGTAATGTAAAAGGAGGATATGGTATTTTTGGTGCTTACCAGGAGGTTTATTATCAAACCAATTTCGAAGGAATAAAATACTAAACACCCTCATAAATTTTATCAAATGAAATGTTGGATTATTTTGATTGTGTTACTGTTACCCGGTTTGATATCCGGGCAAAACAGGATAGCAATTAGTGGGTATGTCAGTGATTCATTAACAGGTGAGGCATTAATCGGAGCATCGGTTTACGATATGCAGAGCCTGAAAGGCTGTACCACCAATGAATTTGGCTATTTTAGTTTAACGCTTGGATCTGAACACAACATTACAATCAGGGCATCGTATACCGGTTATCAATCTCAAACGCTTGTTTTGGAAGAGGATGATCAGCGTGTAGATTTTAAACTACAACCCGGATTGCGCATTGGCGAAGTGATGGTTGAAGCGGAGTCGCCGCGAATAGCTATGCATGATAATGTGAACACTGTTCGCCTTTCGATGAAAGAAGTTAAGAAGCTCCCAACCCTTTTCGGAGAACAAGACCTTATACAAGCCTTACAGTTAATGCCCGGCATTCAATCTGGAGGAGAAGCCAACAGCCAGTTGTTTGTGCGGGGTGGTAGTCCCGATCAAAATCTTGTTTTGCTCGACGATGTTCCTTTGTATTACATTTCCCATTTTAGTGGCTTGTTTTCTGTTTTCAATACCGATGCCATCAACGATGTTGAAATGACCAAAGGAGGTTTTCCTGCCCGGTATGGAGGTCGTTTGTCATCAGTTTTGGATGTAAGAATGAAAGACGGAAATTTGTACAATCGCGAAGGAAATTGTACCATAGGTCTTTTGTCCTCAAGGATTTCATGCGAAGGTCCAGTTCACGGGGGGCGTTCCTCGTATATCCTTTCTGCCCGGAGAAGTGTGTTGCCTGTCATGAGTTTAATTTCAGATGGGTTACTGAATAATAGCTTTTATGATCTCAACGGAAAGTACAATTATAAGCTAAACGACAATAACCGTTTATTTCTAAGTTTATATGCCGGTAATGATGCAGTCCATATAAAACAATACAGTTCGGAAACCTCAACAGGTTTGGCAGCCGACAGTGCATTTGTTAGCAGGGTTGTTGGTTGGGAAAATGCGCTTTATGCCGAAGGAGAAATTCATTACGAAAAATTGGGCGGAAATCTTGGCGGCCGTTTGGCAAGCTATACTGTTAACGGGAAAACCTTTGTTCATCTTGAGCCACGTGTTTTGTTGAATTATCAACTATTCAGGCATCTTCAAATCAATGCGTCATATACCCAGATGAATCAATTTATCCACTTATTGACGTATTCTACCGGTGGTTTCCCAAGCGATTACTGGATGCCTGCAACCGAGATGGCCACACCTGAATTCTCTCAACAGTTTTCATTGGGCTTGCTTGCCAATTTTATGAATGATACTTATGCTACTTCAATCATTGCCTATTATAAATCGATAGGTAACCTTGTAGCATTCAAAGAAGGAGCCTCTTTGTACGGAAATTTTGATCGATGGGAGAATGTAGTAGAAAGAGGTGGAAGTGGTTATTCAAAAGGGATTGAATTGTTATTTCAAAAGTTGAAGGGCCGGACAACAGGTTGGCTAAGTACAACCGTTGCCAAATCAACCCGCCAGTTTGAAAACATCAACAATGGGAATGCTTATTCTTTCGATTACGACCGTAGATTGGATATTAGCCTTGTTGTTAATCATCAAATTAAGGAGACGATTGGATTATCTGCCGTTTGGAATTATGGTTCAGGTTATCCGGTAACACTGGCAAAGGGTAAATATCAATTCAAAAATAACCAGGAGATAATTGTTTGGGGAGCCCGAAATGGTTCACGAATGAAAGATTATCACCGTTTGGACCTGGTCGTTAACTTTCCTTATACTATTGGAAAGTTTGATGGAACATTTTCAATCAGTGTATTAAATGTTTATAATCGTAAAAATGCTTATTTCTATTTTTATCAGGACAGAACCGGGTATGGTGTAGGTGGAGCTTCAGGCGATAAAGGAATATAACTTTACATGCAAACACTTATTCCGTTTTTACCATCATTCAGTTATCAATTTAAATTTTAATCAGTGACTGAGGTTTAGCGGAAATTATTTTTTAGACCCAAAAGTCTCAAAATCATGCAAAATATTTCCAGCAGTTTTTCGTTAAAAAATATCCTAAACATCAGTAAATATGAAACTGAATTTTAGGGAGTTTGGTTTATGCTTTGGAATTTGTTCCTTGTTTTTTGTAATTTACATTTTCACCTCGCCAAACCCCGGCACTTCCTTCAAAAACTGAAACCGTTTGTTCTCGAAGTCGGTCACACAGCAAAAGTGCTGCAGACCATTGGTGAGCATCAGGTAAGGAACCTTCAATTCAAGGTTGTAAGCGGCAATCTGGTCAAAGGTGCTTTGATCGATCTTGACATCGGGAGCCTTACATTCTACCAGTAAAACGGGTTGTGCCTTTTTGTTGTAGGCCACCAAATCGTAGCGGAGATTGAGTTTGTTTACTTTAAAACCGCGTTCTACAGTAAGCAGACTTACCGGGTATTTTTTCACGTCGCGGAGGTAGTGCAGACAATTCTGACGTACCCATTCTTCCGGGGTGAGTACCACATATTTTTTTCGAACCACATCCAAAATGTAGAGTTTCCCATCTTGCTCCTTCAGCTTAAAATTGGATAGCGGAAAATTGAGTTGTGGCAGCTGTGGTGTCATATTATTGTTTAGTTTCTCTGTGTCTTAGGTTTATTTTCAATTCGTTGGGCTTCAATCCGGATTTTGAACCCCATAATAAGCATAACATAAATGTTGGCACTGACCTATACTTTAGTCGTTTTTTGAACTCTCAACTTTGGGCACTCATTATGCTGCTCTTCAAAACTAACAAAATTCAGCATCGTTGCTGACGCAATTTTTGTATTTTTACCAGCACATTCGAATTGAACGCTGACATGAAGAGTAAACAAGAAATCGTCAATAACTGGTTGCCAAGGTATACCGGTGTGCCACTCGAGAATTTTTCGAAATACATTTTGCTGACCAATTTTCAGAATTATATTGAATTATTTGCCGAAAAGTTTGGGGTCGAAATAGATGGGGAGGATAAAAACATGCCATCGGCAACTGCCAATGGTGTAACCATCATTAATTTTGGGATGGGAAGCCCAAATGCAGCTACCATAATGGATTTGCTGAGTGCTGTTCAGCCCAAAGCAGTATTGTTTCTGGGAAAATGTGGTGGATTGAAAACCAAAAATAAACTGGGCGATTTTATTCTGCCCATAGCGGCCATCCGTCACGACGGAACCTCCAATGATTACCTTCCACCTGAAATACCTGCTTTGCCTGCCTTTAATTTGCAACGTGCGGTGTCTACTTCTATGCGCGATTATGCACGAGACTATTACACAGGTGTGGTGTTCACCACCAATAAACGCGTTTGGGAGCACGACGAACACTTTAAAGAATACCTGCGCATTACCCGCGCCATGGCCATCGACATGGAAACAGCCACCATTTTTGTTGTTGGTTTTGCCAATTCAATACCAACCGGTGCCTTGTTATTGGTGTCCGATCAGCCCATGATTTCTGCAGGAGTAAAAACCGATGCCAGCGATAAGGAAGTTACGGAGAACTTTGTGGAAGATCATTTGGCTATTGGTGTCGAAGCCATGCGCATTATCCGCGAACAGGGTCGTTCAGTAAAACACCTTAAATTTTTTGATGCATGACCTATAACGAGATTCTTCAAAATTTAGAAAAGAAAATTTACCATCCGGTTTACATTCTGATGGGTGAGGAGCCCTATTTTATCGATCAGATTTCGGACTATATGGCCAGCAATATATTGGAAGAAGGTGAACGCAGTTTCAATCAAACAGTTTTGTATGGGAAGGATGCCACTATTGATACCATTTTAACTGTGGCCAAACGTTTTCCTATGATGTCGGCCTTTCAGGTGGTCATTTTAAAGGAAGCTCAAAACCTGAAAGGATTAGAGGAGGCCTTACTGTCATATGTCGAAAATCCATTGAAATCGACCATTCTGGTGATTTGTTACAAGTACAAATCGATGGACAAACGGAAGAAGATTTTAAAAGTAGCCGAAAGCAAAGGTGTGGTGTACGAGTCGAAAAAAATTTATGAAAATCAGCTCATTCCATGGATTCAAAACTATTGCAAAGGAAAAGGTTATGCCCTTCAACCACATGCTTCGGCGATGTTGGCAGAATATCTTGGAACTGAAATTAGTAAGGTGGTAAACGAGCTCGACAAACTTATGATTTTGTTGCCTGTTGGAAGCACTATATCGCCAGCCGACATCGAAAAAAACATAGGCATTAGTAAAGACTTTAATGTGTTCGAATTACAGAATGCACTGGGAGCGAAAGATGTATTAAAAGCCAACCGTATCATCAACTATTTTGGATCGAACCCGAATTTGAATCCGATACCCAAAACCATTTCCTCCTTGTTTTTCTTTTACAATAAGCTGTTGAAATACCATTTGAGTCCCGATAAATCGAAAGCGAACGTGGCCAGAATGTTGGGCATCTCTCCATTTTTTGTGGATACTTATGTCAGTGCAGCACGCAATTACTCCACTAAAAAAGTAGTTGAGATTATCGCCATCTTGCGCGAATACGATATGAAATCAAAAGGAGTTGGAAATGTGTCGGCTTCAGCGGCCGATTTACAACGCGAAATGATTTATAAAATAATTCATTAATATGTCACTTGTTATTGTCCTCATTACCATAGCCGTTTCGGTATATGCTTTTTACAACCAGGAATTGGTTGAACGTTTGAGTATGAAACCTTACCTTGTGTACCACCGTTTGCAGTTGCAACGTTTGTTAAGTCATTCATTGGTACATGCCGATTGGTCACATTTGTTGGTGAACATGTATGTTTTGTATGTTTTTGGTGGAGTTTGCGAGGATTATTTTGGTATGGTGTTTGGCTCCAAGGGCAGCTTCTATTTTGTTCAGTTGTATGTGCTCAGTTTAATTTTCTCCAGTGCCTGGTCGGTTTTCAAGTATAAGAACGATACGCATTATTCGGCCATTGGAGCTTCAGGTGCGGTTATGGCAGTTGTTTTTACATCCATTTTCTTCGATCCATGGAATAAATTATGGTTTTTTGGCGTGATTCCTATTCCCGGCGTATTGTTTGGCGTGCTTTATCTGGGTTATAGCTTGTACATGAGTAAACGTAATTCCGATAATATCGGACACGACGCCCATTTTATCGGCGCTATATTTGGTTTGATTTATCCTGTAATAATTGAACCATCGCTTTTACAACACTTCCTGAATAAATTGTTTGGCCATTAAAGTTTTGTTTCGTGTGTTTGGGACAAACACATGCAAGTGAAATGTATATTATGACCTGGACTTTCTACTGATTTAGTCCGGTTATGATTTCCAGATTGTATCAATGCACAATATTTTTCTTATAAATTAAGCTTTTATCTGATTATTTCTTAATTTGGTGGCAATGAGTTAGAATGTACTTTTTGTTTTCAGGATAAAATTACGTTGGCGAATTTGGATTTAAAGTAATACTTATGAGAAACCTACTAGTACTATTGTCTTTGTTAATGTTTTTAAGTTGTACCGACAAAAAAACGGAAAAGATAAAACAAAGAAGTCATCCGAGTCACGTTTATACTTATTCGGCTATCGATACCGCCAAATTAAATTACTTCGAATCGGATTATGTACCGGTTTATTCCGATATCTATTTTCAGGATGGAACACGACGTTTTCATCTTACCTCTACTATTAGCTTACGCAATACTTCCTTACAGGACTCTGCCTATATCTTATCTGCAAAATATTACGATTCACATGGCCAAACATTAAAGGAATATGTCGATTCAACATTGTTGCTTTTGCCTTTAGAATCCATTGAATTTGTTGTTGAAGATTTTGAATTGGCAGGTGGTGTAGGGGCTAATTTTATCATCAACTGGGGTGCGGTCAATTATTCCAATCAGTTATTAATTCAATCCATTATGATTGGAACATACGGACAGCAAGGTGTATCGTTTTTGTCTGAATCAAAAGTGATTGAAAGAAACTACCGCGAATAATTAATTGAATGAAAACAAATAGCTTAGATTTTGATTCTATCTTGACGGATAGTAGATAATGATTCAGGCTTTTTTGAGACGAGGTGATTTTTATCAATTCATGCTTGGGTTTTTTGGGAAATTCTCCCACAAGCTATAAATTCCGCCTTGTTTTTTTACCATGTCTTTCCACAATTGTTTGTTGTCTTCCATTACCATTTTAGCAGGGATGTCTGCTACCAGCCAGGAGTCTTCTTTCAGTTCTTCTTTCAGTTGTTCTTTGTCCCAACCGGAATATCCTAAAAAAAATCTGACTTGTCCTTTCGACACAAAACCTGAATTGATTAGGTCTTTCAAATGGTCGTAATCACCACCCCAGTATAAATTATCTTTAATTAAGATACTTCCCGGAATATGCTCGCCCAGAGTATGGATGTAGTACATGGATTCAATGTTAACGGGGCCTCCTAAATAGATAGAATCAGCGAAATTGGGAAACTCCTTTTTAAACTCCAATACAGGAAAGTCAACTGGTTTGTTTAAGATGAAACCAACGGCGCCATTTTGGTTATGTTCAGTCAGATACACGATGGATCGATTGAAATAACTCCCCGATAAAAAAGGCTCAGCAATTAATATCCTACCTTTTTGAGGAAGTACATTGTTGGTTTTGATCCTAAATATGTCGAGGTTTCGTGGCATCTTATTTATAATTAGTATGAACAAGATATGAAAATATGAATATAAAACAAATTGAAATTTAACTTTTAAGCAAGGAAATTTCGGCCAATTGATTTTTTAAAACCAATATAGAAAAATGCAGGTATCCGTTGATTTAGAATTTAATGAGAGAATTGAAAGGGAAATAAGTCAAAAACCAATGCGCCTTCGACATATTCGGCAGTGAAACGCTGAGCCTTTAGCCCCAAGACCATGCGCATGTGTTTTGTGAAATAGAATCCTAATCCAAGACGCTCATAATAAAAGGTATCCGAGGGCTGATTTTTGAGGTAAATTCCAAGTTGAGTATTTATGGTGAAGCGTTCAATGATGAATTCGTGGGCGGCAAAAATCCCCTGAGTTATCAACTGTTTCCCGGTATTGTTGCGGGTTTCATACACTGTGGTAATGGCTTCGTTGTAGGCCAATTCGTAGCCAATGCCAATACGTCTTTTATAGGAGGGGCGTATGTAAATGGCCGGAGCGATGGTGTATTCGTGAAATGTTTGAGGTGGAATAAATGCAGTTTGCCTACCTGTGGCAACATAAGTGTTGAATTCCCACCGAAGGCCATATTTTGTTTTTGCCGATTTGGGGAATACTTCCATGTCATGGGGGTGGTAGCGTGCTCCTAATTTAAACATCGGTATATTTAGTCCGTAGTTGGGATAGGCCATTGCTCCATTTGAATAGTGGGTAAATCCTTCAGAAACAAAAAGGTCAATGTGTGGGTTGACGTGAAACGACTGCTCCAGAAAGAAGCCGAAAAAAGTATTTACTTTTGCCCCGATGGCAAAATTTTCAGGATTACTGATCGGGTCGTATGGATGTATGCCATAGGACAAGCCAAGGTCAATTTCCAGATCGATACGAAAATATTTGCCGGATATTTGAGGGAAGTTGGTAAAGAAATAAGCCGCCATTGGAGTGCCTAAAATGTCTGTATTAAAGGTATTCCAATTCAAGCCTACGCCAAAACTTGGTTCGCGAAAAGCCTCCTGCCAGGTTTGTTTCCCCAATGTTTGCCAACCCAGTTTTAGGTCTACTCCACGATAAGGATATTCCAGGTTTTTGACTTTATCATTGTGTGGTTCGTTTTTGCCGCTTCGATAATTAATGCTAATAAAGTAGGGCGTTTTGTACTCTTTGGATTGAGCATGTGCACCCATAAACGAAATCAGTAGTAGCAGTGACAGAACCCTGATCTTTCGGAGCCATGAACTATACATTAGTTGGACTCTTGAATAATGTAGACTTCTTCGTTCTCTTTTTTTAGCAGGTACTGTTCACGAGCGAATTTTTCCAGGGCTTCACTGTCCGATTGAAGCGTATGAAGTTGTTTTCGATCTTTATTTATTTTTTCAATTAAATATTCCCGTTCTTCCTTGAGATTTTCGAGTTTCGCTTTGTCACGTTGAATGCGTATCCAATTGTATTCATCAAAGAAACTCATCCATATTACAAAAAATAACAAAATCCCCAATTGGATCTTATATTTTTTAGCAAATGCAACGATTTCGTTTTTCATAATTTGAATGAATAAGAGACGCTACAAATCTAAATAAAAAGAGAACGAAAAGGGAAGGACTCGTGCGAAAAACTTTTGCAACTAATCTTGGTTCAACTATTTTTTAAGTTTGAGGGCTTCAGTTTTTAATTTTTTGTATCTTATGTATTCAATTGCGTTGAAATGAGATGGGTAAAATCAACTGAAATGAATATGGTCATATTATGGAAATTAAGTATCAGGTATTTATCGATGAAAGTCTTTTAGTCCAGCGTTTTATCGGTGAGTTTTCTTTTGATGTTTATATGCAGTATATTCAGTATTTAAAAGAGAATTATTCCGATTTGCAAATAAGAAAAGTGTTGATTGATTTTAGGGGTTTAACTCTTTTACCCTTACCAGTCCATTTTCAGCAGAAGTTAAACCAGCTCATTGAAATGCGACAAAATATTACCAGAATGGAGGTCGAAAGTACTTCTGTGGTTCGTGTGTTTTGGGTGAATGAGCCATTACCAACGGCTATTGCCCATATTTTTCAGAAACGTTTTTACAATTTAAATTATACGTATTGTACATCACTTGCTGGGGTGATGAATAATTTGGGACTGGTAAAAGGACAGTTTGATTTGGAACGGCACATTGTTTTGCTTGATCAAACTTTTGTTCTTCGCTGAAAACTAAAAAAAAGCACCACCATTGGGCAGTGCTTTTCGGCATAAAAAGTTGGTCTATTTTAATCTTTATCCGGTAAAAAGCTGGGATACATAAAATGTTTGGCCGGAACAAAAGTTTCTTTAATCGTTCTGATCGAAGTCCAGCGTAAAAAGTTAAAAACTGAACCTGCTTTATCATTGGTGCCTGAACCTCTTGCGCCACCAAAAGGTTGCTGGCCAACCACAGCGCCGGTAGGCTTGTCATTGATGTAAAAATTACCCGCGCAATTCTCCAGTCGTTTGGCATATTTTGCCAGGTTGTAACGATTTTGTGACCAAATGGCTCCGGTCAATGCATAAATGGATGTATTGTCCAACATGTCGAGTGTTTCATCCAGTTTTTCATCATCGTAAACAAATACAGTCAATACAGGTCCAAAAAGCTCTTCTTCCATGGTGACGTATTGCGGTGTTTTAGCTTTGATAACAGTAGGTTGGATGAAATATCCAACGGATTTGTCACAGTTTCCGCCAAAAATAACTTCAGCATCAGCATCGGTTTTTGCCCGGTCGATATATCCTTTTAATTTGTCGAAAGTGGCTTCATCGATTACGGCATTTATAAAATTGGTAAAATCTTCAACCGGGCCCATTTTTATTTCCTTCAGTTGTTTTTCGGCTTCGGCCCACACTTCGGCCCAAATACTACGTGGGATATATGCACGTGAAGCAGCGGAACATTTTTGACCCTGATATTCAAAAGCGCCACGAACCAAGGCCGTAGCCAATGCTATTTTATCGGATGTATTGTCGGCAAAAATGAAATCTTTTCCACCGGTTTCTCCAACAATGCGCGGATACGATTTGTATTTGTAGATATTTTCACCAACTGTTTTCCAGATGCTCTGGAATACTCCCGTTGATCCTGTAAAATGGATGCCTGCAAATTCACGGTGATTCAGTACAACTTCAGCTGTTTCGGGTCCACCGGCAAAAACCAGATTAATTACGCCGGCAGGAAGTCCTGCTTCAATAAATATTTCCATGATCACCTGTGCGGAATAGATGGCTGTTTTTGAAGCTTTCCAGACACAAACGTTTCCCATCATGGCTGGAGCAGCAGGTAAATTGCCCGCAATTGACGTGAAGTTGAATGGCGTTAGGGCAAAAACAAAACCTTCCAGTGGACGGAATTCACTGTAATTCCACATGCCTGGATTCGATTCGGGTTGTATGGCATAAATTTCAGTCATGCACTTTACTCCATAACGATAAAAATCGGCGAGTTCGCAAGCAGCATCAATTTCAGCCTGGAACGCATTTTTCGATTGCCCCAGCATTGTTGCAGCATTCATGCGTTGGCGATATGGACCGGCTAATAAATCGGCCGCTTTTAAAAAGATAGAAGCACGGTGATGCCAGCTGGTATTGGCCCATTCTTCTCTGGCCGAAAGTGCTGCATCGATAGCCATTTTTACATGGCTGGCATTTCCCTGGTAATAATATCCTAAGGTGTGTTTAATTTCGTGAGGTGGTGCGATGCGTACTTTATGGTCCGTCGTAACTTTTTTTCCTCCAATAATCATGGGGATTTCTACTTCCTTGGAGCGCAAGCTGTCAAGCATTTGTTTTAACTCCTGGCGTTCGACTGTTCCTGGTGCATACGTTTTTATTGGTTCATTGGTAGCAATTGGCACGTTATAGAATCCGTTAGACATAGAAATGAATTTTTTAATATGAATAAATATGTATTTTCAAGCTTTTGATGGTTTCAAATTTAGAACCTTATATTAGTTTAAAAGCTAATAAAAATCACATAGCTATATCATGTAAGTATTGCTAGGTAACTAAAATGTATTATATTGTGAATGCAATGCATAATTGTAGTTAAATGGGCATTGTGGAACAAAAAAATATATTTAATCAATGATGAATACATAAAACAATGAATTTTGACTTTCTATTTCAGAACTTTGAAGGGGTTTTAAGTCTGATACAGAAAAAAGCAAAAATTCTTACATATTTATCACTGGCAGGGCTGCTGGTAGCCGTTTCGTTAACGGTAATGTTTGCATTTAATATCGAAAAATCAAAATACATTCCTGGAATAATTGTGCTTGGAAGTATGATGGTTTTGAAGGTGATTTTTCTCCTGCAGGGGAATTATCATTCGGCTGTGCGGGTTATATTTATCCTGCCATTGGCGATTTATTTTTTATTTATTAATAATTACTATGCCATTTCCACTGATGCCGATGCATTAAAAGGGATTCAGCTAATGTTATATGCTGCATTTCTTTTTCTTTTTGTGTTCAGTTATTCAATTCACCTTTTTTGGATTTACTATTTGATTTCGCTTGCTGTTTTAGTTTATTTCATGTTTGTATCCGATTACTTCGTACAACTCAGCTGGATGAACAATGAAACTATGCTGGAAATGGGTAATCCATTCCTCGAAACAACAGTGGTTGCGGGAGTGGCTCTTTTTCTGTACCGTTTTTTCGAAACACTGATCACTTCAACTGCAATTGAAAATTCACAACTACGTAGTCAATTAAGTGAGTCGATGCGTCAAACAGACATTGGAATTCTGGTGTTGCAAATTCAACGCGATAAGCATGGCGAAAAATCAGGAATGCTTGTGATACGTGCGAATACTGTATTTGAGAGAAATTTTCGGGTGATCAAGGAGGAAATGCATGGTGTGGATTTTTCGGAAATTTTTCCGAAGTTATTTCGTGATTCCTTTAATTGGCAGGAAGTGTTTTACCATTCTTCGAAAAGCAGGCTACAAGTGTATATTCAACATTTGGAGCAATGGTTTATAATTAGTAACGTTTATCCCGAGCCGGACATGATTGTGAGTAGTTTCATTAACATTAGCGCTCTTAAAAACGAAAGTGAACGATTGATGGTGAGAGAACAACGGCTTACAAAACTAATGGGGTCGTTGCCCGATATTTTTTTTATTATCGAACGCGATGGCACCTACATCGATTATGTCACAAATAACGAGGAGCTGATGAAACTGAGTCAGGATGACATCATCGGGAAAACAATTTTTGAAATGGGATTTTCAAAACCCATGTCCTACCAAATATTTTCAAGTATACAGTATGTACTTGAGCATGATAACATCGAAACCATTGAATATGGCATGGAGTTGTCGAGTGGAAAAACCTTGATTTTTGAAATGCGTCTGGCTCGTTTAAACGAAAATCAGATCATTTCCATTGGTCGGGACATTACGGCTAAAAAAGATTTTGAACACCAATTGGTGGTGGCAAAAGAGAAAACCGAAGCTGCTTCGAGATTGAAGGCTGCCTTTCTTGAAAACATCTCACACGAAATGCGAACTCCCATGAATGCCATTATCGGGTTCTCAAATCTGTCGCTCGAAGAGCATTTCAATGAAGCTGAAAAGAGAAATTTCCTGGATATCGTGATTCGGAATGGAGAGCAATTGATGGGGATTATCACTGATGTGATTGATATTTCAGAATTAGAATCTGGCACCATGAACGTGAAATTACAGCCTTGCCTAATCAACGAATTGTTTGCAAAGCTTTATTCGAAATACCAGAAAATTTTACAAAAAAGTTCAGGTAAAACAATCCTTAATTATAGTCTGGGGCATTCTTCGCCAAATTTCGAACTGCTTACCGATGCTCATTTGCTGAATAAGATTATGGGGCATCTGATTGATAATGCCATCAAATTCACCGCTTCAGGGGAAATTCTGTTCGGATATACTGTTGAGAAAGACGAAATAAAATTTTTTGTAAAAGATACGGGCATTGGAATTAACCAAAAAGATACAGATGCGATTTACCAGCAATTTCATCAAACCGATAACCGGCTCGATAGAAAATATTCAGGTACAGGAATTGGTTTGACGATTGTAAAATACCTGACCGAATTGCTGGGGGGAAGCATTGAATTTGAGTCAAAGCCGGGAAAAGGTTCTACGTTCTATTTTTACCTTGCACGCCACACTTATATGAAGATAATTAAGGAATAAATGTCCGGTTGGTAAGTGAATTAAATTTTTGGCAGCCTATAAGTCGATCGTAGCGGTCAGTAATTTTACCATGATAGACGTATATCTGGTAATCATTTTCTGTTTCATTGTGGCTGCCTTCAAGATTTTCGCATTTGGCAACACTTTCATTATCATTCTTGTAGGCGTACATGAAATTGTAGTATCCTTGTTTCAAAAGCATGATTAGCTCATACTGGTGTTTTTCAAAATTCCATTTCATTTGGTTTTGCGGATTGCATTGCCAGTTGCTTAAGCTCCCAAAAACATATACTCCACCGCCTAAAAATGGTTGATTGAGTGCTAAAGTGAAATGTACGAAAAGGTAATCTGCTTCAATTTCCGGAACAGTTTGATTGTAGGCTTCAATATAGAAATTTCCATTAAGGTCTTTTGTAGAAGCGTATTTTTTTTGTGTTCTGATTTGATCGGTCAGAAGTGTCGCATGGTAAACAGGATCATAAAAGCCTATTTCAGCTACTCCTTCGCCCGGGTATTTGATGCCCCTGATTTCAAATGACCGGAATTCATTCACGCCTTTAAAAACATTCTCCTGACTGTAATCGTACTCTAAACGGCCACTGCTTATGTACAAAGGTTTTAGATCAGTAATGGCATTGTCGGAACGGTTGTTTTGTGTGAGTACCACTTTCAGGTCAGCAGAAGGGTCCTGAATTGGGTAGTTTCCATAATCAATAATAAAATCAATTTCCTGATTCTCTCCGTTAACAGGGTCGTAGCTTGCACGTCTTATGCGAGCATTGATGCTCACTTTGGGTTCTACAACATAAAATCTCCAGGTGATTAAAGGTTGATCAGGCTGGTCACGATCGAATACCACCAAGGCATAATTGCCCGAAAGTTTTAAGGGCACATCCTCGTTGGGAATTCGTAGCACATAGTTGATGTAACGTACTTTGGTGTTTACGGAATATTCTGCATCGGTAATGGGGAAATCCAGAAACGAATCCAGGTAGTCTTGTTGTGGTATTTTTGAGATTCGCCAGTTACGGTCGCAGTGGTAAATGGTGTAATAATAATCTTTTTGTTCATTGTCCAAATCATCGAAGGAGAAAATGAGTTGTTCTTCGTTGTTTAAAGTTAGAATGGGATTCGAAAGTTTCCATCCGTCGCGGTACATTTCTACCGTTTTTAAGTTGTCGGCATACACCGTATTTTCAAGTACCCGAGGTAAATTTGCCCCTGTAGATGCCTGGCTTATGAGTAGTAAATTCAGAAAAAGCAGAAAAAATATATTCTTCATGAAAAATTAATAAGTGATAAATTCAACCTTATTCATTCCAATGCCTTTGTTTGCTTTGGTATGTTAAGGTAAGGTTCATCCAAAAATAATAAAAAAGATGAGTTGTTTTAAATAGAGAATAAACGTTTTAAAATTGAATTAATTGCCGTTGAACCTTTAAAAGTAGAAGAGGGCGGAAGAGAAAGATGAATACGAATGATTGCTATTTTTGTATTTGGCTGAACAGGACAGGTAAATATTTTCAGAATCCCCTTTTAAATATGTAGATATTTGCACTTAAATTTAAAATAATACCCTAAATTATTTACCTTTGCCCGTCTTAAAAAAAAATTAATCAAAAATTCATCAATGTCGAAAACTATTAGAATCAGAAAAGGTTTAGATATTAAATTGAAAGGAAAAGCTGAATTGTCTGTTGGAGCCGGAAACGTTGCAGCCAACTTTGCAATTAAGCCTTCTGATTTTCCAGGACTCACACCCAAGTTGTCCGTAAAGGCCGATGACATGGTTAAAGTCGGTACACCTTTGTTTTACGACAAATCACAACCAGATGTAAAATTTACGTCTCCGGTGAGTGGAAAGGTGGTCGCCATTAACCGAGGAGAACGTCGTCGCATTTTGGAAGTGGAGATAGAGAGCGATGGGAAATTCCAATCTGAAGACTTTTCTACCGGTACCAAATCACCGGATCGAGAAACCATTAAACAAGTTTTGTTGAAGAGTGGGCTTTGGCCTTACATTATTCAACGCCCTTTTGGTGTTATTGCGAAAGCATTGGATACTCCCCGGGATATTTTTATCTCCGGTTTTGATTCTTCGCCATTGGCTCCCGATTACGAATTTACACTGAGCAAAGAACTGGCTGTTTTGCAAGCTGGAATTGATGCTTTAGCTAAATTGACCGACGGGAAAGTCTATCTGGGTTTACGCCAGGGATCAAAATTCTCTAACTTGAAGGGAGTTGAAATCAACTTTTTCGATGGCCCGCATCCTGCCGGCAATGTTGGAATTCAAATTCATAAAATAAAACCCATTAACAAGGGTGAGGTTTTATGGACCGTTGACCTTCAGGCATTGGTGTTCATTGGACGTTTGTTCTCAACCGGAAAATTGAACATGGAAAAATTGGTTGCTGTAGTTGGTTCCGAGGTGGTGGCTCCTCAATATTTTAAAACCGTTGTTGGTGCCATGGTTGAATCATTGGTTGCAAACAAAACAGCGAAGACAACTACCGAAAGAATTATTTCCGGTAACGTATTAACCGGAACGCGTTTAGATAACGATGGTTATTTAGGTTTTTACAACAATCAGGTCACTGTTATTCCGGAGGGAAATACCATTGAACCTTTTGGCTGGGCCTTGCCTGGATTTAATAAATTTAGTGCAGGTAAAGCTTTCTTATCGAAATTATTTCCAAAGAAAGAATATGTGATGGACGCCAATTTACATGGTGGTGAACGCGCTTTTGTTGTTTCAGAACAATACGAAAAAGTTCTACCTATGGATATTCTACCCGTTTATTTGTTGAAATCGATCATCACCAACGATATCGATAAAATGGAACAATTGGGAATTTATGAGGTCATTGAAGAAGACATGGCTTTGTGTGAATTCGCTTGCACTTCAAAAATTGAGGTACAGGATATTTTGCGTGGAGGTATTTCTACCATGATTAAAGAATTAGCTTAAGAGTGAGAAACATCCGGAACTTTAGGTTTTGGAAAAGAAATATTCTAATGAAACAAGCCTGAATTTTTCTTCAGAAAAAGGAAAATTGAAAAGGCAAGCGGAGTTAGATTCCTTTTAAAAAAATAAAAATAATCGAATGAAAGGACAAGGAATAAAGAATTTTTTCGATAAGCAGCGGCCAAAATTTGAGAAAGGTGGAAAGCTTCATGCTTTGCAAAGCTTTTTCGAAGGAATGGAAACATTTTTATATGTTTCAGATGCCACCACGAAAAAAGGATCACATGTTCGTGATAGTATCGATTTAAAACGAACAATGATTTTTGTGGTCATAGCATTGGTTCCTACATTGCTATTTGGTATGTACAATATCGGTTATCAGCACTTTCATGCTGTGGGATCATTTGCCGAACAGAGTTTTCTGCAAGTGTTCATTTACGGAGCTTTACGTGTACTGCCGGCATTAGTGGTCTCCTACGTTGTAGGATTGGGTATCGAGTTTGCTTTTGCGCAAATTAAAGGACATGAGATTAACGAAGGATACCTTGTTTCGGGTATTTTAATTCCCCTGGTATTGCCAATTAATACGCCACTTTGGATGACAGCATTGGCTGTTGTATTTTCAGTGATCATTGCGAAGGAAGCTTTTGGCGGAACAGGAATGAACATTTGGAATCCCGCTCTGATAGCTCGTGCATTCTTATTTTTCGCATACCCATCGCACATGAGTGGCGATAACGTTTGGGTACGAATTGGTGCAGAAAAAGCGGTAGACGGTTTTTCCGGTGCAACGCCTCTGGGTATGGCTCTCAACGGAGTTTTTACCTATAATGTGTCAGATGCCTTTTGGGGTTTTATTCCCGGATCAATCGGGGAGACATCAACCTTTGCGATATTGTTGGGTGCTGCATTTCTGATTATTACAGGAATTGGTAGTTGGAAAATTATGGCAGCAACGGCTTTAGGTGCCTTAGTTACCGGTTTTCTTTTTAATATTTTTGCAACGAATGCCTTTATGGAAATCCCATTTTGGCATCATTTGGTATTGGGAGGTTTTGCTTTCGGAGCAGTCTTTATGGCAACCGATCCGGTTTCAGCTGCGCAAACCAACAGAGGAAAATGGATTTATGGCTTCCTTATTGGCGTGGTGGCATTGGTTATTCGGGTGCTCAACCCTGCATACCCTGAAGGAATGATGTTAGCCATTCTGTTGATGAATACCTTTGCTCCTTTAATCGACTATTACGTTGTTGAGGGTAATATTCGCAAACGCTTAAAAAGAGCTACCGTTTAATTATTAAAATCGATGCAAAATGAATAGAAACGGAAATACATATACTTTCATCTATGCTTCGGTAATGGTGATTGTTGTAGCAGCGATACTATCGTATGCGGCTATTTCACTCAAACCATACCAAAAGCGTAACATTGAAATAGAGAAAAAGCAAAACATATTGGCTTCCATCAACATAAATGTTGTAGCTACTGAAGCTGAAGCAATATATGCTGACAAAATTACCAGAACCTATCTCATTAATTCAAAGGGAGAAGAAGTTGACGGTGATGCTTTTACAGTTGATTTGAAAGTGGAACATTCTAAGCCACTCGATCAAAGAGTTCTTCCTGTTTATGAAGCTAACTTTGGTGACGAAGGAACTAAATACGTAATTCCATTAAGAGGAGCAGGTTTATGGGGACCCATTTGGGGCTACATTGCTTTGGATGGCGATTTAAATACCGTATATGGTGCAACCTTCGATCATGCTGGAGAAACACCCGGACTGGGAGCGGAAATAACCACCGCTAAATTCCAACAGGTGTTCAAGGGAAAAACTATTTTTGACGACAAGGGTAAATTTGTATCCCTTATTGTGGCCAAATCAAGCGAAACTGCACCTGCTGAGCATAAAGTAGATGCCATATCTGGTGGAACTATTACCAGTAAGGGCTTGCAGAATATGCTCGCCGATGATTTATCATCCTATGTCGAATTCTTCAACAAGAAAAAATAGAAAGTTATGAGTGAAAATGATGCCTTATTCTCGAAGAAGAATTTAAAATTATTGACCGATCCGCTTAGCAGTCAAAACCCAATTACCGTGCAGGTTTTAGGGATTTGTTCGGCTTTAGCTGTTACGGTTCAGATGAAACCTGCCATCGTAATGGCCATATCAGTAACCATTGTTACTGCCTTTTCAAACTTCATTATTTCATTGATTCGTAATTCAATTCCCAATCGGATAAGGATTATTGTTCAATTGGTAGTGGTGGCCGCCCTTGTAATTTTAGTAGACCAGGTTTTAAAGGCCTTTGTTTACGATGTCAGTAAGCAACTTTCCGTTTTTGTTGGTTTAATTATTACCAACTGTATTATTATGGGACGTCTGGAAGCTTTCGCTTTAGGAAATAAACCACTCCCTTCCTTGCTCGATGGAATTGGAAACGGTGCAGGTTACGGATTGATTTTAATCATCGTATCCTTTCTACGCGAATTGCTTGGTTCAGGTTCAGTACTCGGATTTCAGGTGGTGCCACAAGGCTTTTACGATTTTGGATATGCCAACAATGGTTTAATGGTTTTATCGCCAATGGCCTTGATTACTGTGGGTATCATTATTTGGGTGCATCGTACCAAAAAACGTGAGTTAATTGAAGATAAATAGTTAATCCTCTAGAAAAAAGAAGAATGGAAAATATTATAAATATATTCGTTAAATCGATTTTCCTGGAAAACATGGTATTTGCCTACTTCCTCGGGATGTGTTCATATCTCGCTGTGTCGAAGTCGGTAAAAACTGCAACGGGTTTAGGTCTGGCTGTGATATTTGTACTGGGCATTACCGTTCCGGTTAACTATTTGCTCGAAAATCATGTATTGAAGGAAGGCGCCCTTTCGTGGCTTGGACCAAATTTCGAAAGCGTTGATTTAAGCTTTCTTGGATTTATCATGTTCATTGCAGTTATTGCATCAATGGTACAATTGGTAGAAATGATTGTGGAGAAATTTGCTCCTGCACTTTATTCAAGTCTTGGTATATTCTTACCATTGATTGCCGTTAATTGCGCTATTTTAGGTGGTGCCTTGTTCATGCAGCAAAAAGAATTTCTGAATGTAGGTGAAGCAACTACTTATGGCATTGGATCAGGTGTCGGATGGTTTTTAGCAATAGTAGGTATTGCCGCTATACGTGAAAAAATTCAATATTCGAATATTCCGGCACCCTTACGTGGCTTGGGAATGGCATTTATCATTACCGGTTTGATGGGGATGGCCTTTATGGGATTTTCAGGAATTAAACTTTAGTAGAAACGATTAAAAATCAGATAACATGATTCTTTTAGCTACTCAAACAACAATTATATTAACAGGTGTTATATTCTTTCTGGGAGTAATGCTTTTGTTAGTTGGTATTTTGTTGTTTGCCAAAAAGAAATTGATGCCGTCAGGCTCAGTCACCCTTGATATTAACGAAGGTGAAAAAGTGATTGAAGTGGAACCCGGATCAACCGTTCTCTCCACCATGGGAGCAAACGGTATTTTCCTTCCTTCGGCTTGTGGCGGTGGTGGTACATGTGGAATGTGCCGTTGCCAGGTCACCGATGGAGGTGGATCAATTCTACCTACCGAGACTGGTTTCTTTACTCGTAAAGAACAACAAAACAATTGGCGTTTAGGCTGCCAGGTTAAGGTCCGTCAGGATATGAAAATTCATGTTCCGGAAGAAGTAATGGGCATCAAAAAATGGGAATGCGAAGTGGTATCGAACCACAACGTAGCCACTTTTATTAAAGAATTTGTGGTTAAACTGCCCGAAGGCGAAACACTCGACTTTAAATCAGGCGGATACATACAAATTGACGTTCCTAAATACGAATGCGATTTTAAAGATTTTGAAATCGAAGAAAAGTACCGCGATGAGTGGGATAAATTCAAGCTTTGGGATCTCAAAATGAAAAACACTGAGGAAACTTATCGTGCTTACTCCATGGCCAACCATCCTGCTGAAGGAAATATTGTGATGCTGAATATTCGTATTGCAACACCTCCTTTCGATCGTCAGAAAAATGGCTGGGCCAATGTTCCTTCAGGAATTTGTTCATCGTACATCTTTTCTCGCAAACCAGGCGATAAAGTAACCATCTCAGGACCTTACGGCGAATTTTTTATTCAAGATACGAAGAGTGAAATGCTGTATATTGGTGGTGGAGCAGGAATGGCTCCTTTGCGTTCACATCTTTTTCACTTGTTCCATACCCTAAAATCAGGACGTAAAGTGTCCTATTGGTATGGTGCACGTTCGGTACGCGAAATCTTTTACGAAGATCAGTTCCGTGCCATCGAAGAAAAATTTCCAAATTTTAAGTTCACCATTGCCTTGAGTGACCCTCAACCCGGTGACAATTGGGAAGGGCCCGTTGGTTTCATTCATCAGGTTATTCACGATATGTACTTAAAGGATCACGATGCTCCTGAAGATATCGAATATTACATGTGCGGTCCTGGTCCGATGACCAATGCTGTAAATAAAATGCTGTACGATTTAGGTGTTGAAAAAGAAAATATTTATTTCGACGATTTTGGCAATTAATAGTTTTACTAACATAGTAAAGGCCTTCTATTCAGTTAGAGGGCCTTTTTTTGCTTTTGCAGTTTGAGTGTTGTTTTGCGGATTCTATCCAATCTGAAATTCCTGGTGAAGATATTTTGTGATTATATCATCCCTTGACATCAGTTGGGAAATTAGCATTTAATTATTCTACAACATAGCTTGTAAGTTTTGAAGGAATTGTTATATATTACAAGAGGGAAAACAATACAGTGATTTTTTGGGAATAAGGGAATCTATTGCCGAAAGGTGATCAAGTTATTTAATTAATAATCGCATAGGAAATGGGAAATATAGCGAAATTCCGGTTTAAAAGATTGTCGTATAAGATTGGTGCATTGATTATTGTAACTGAATTTATCGCTCTTTTTGCTTTAGGTGTATTTTACATCGACCGGTTTACGACACAAATTGAAAGTAGTTTAAAACAAAATTTTCAAACTCCGGCTTATTTAATGTCAAAAGGATTATTACGATACGAATCGGCAGAGGACAAAGTAATTATGGAGAAGTTGGTGGGTGAAACCATTGAAGAATGTTTTGTAATTGGTGCCAATGGGAAAGTCTATTTTTCAATGCATCAGGAATACAACGGGAAAGATAAAGCTGAAGTATCGAAACTTGATGGATACGAGGCGCTTACCCAAGAAATAGACGCTGATGTTTATTTAACTGTTGATAGTGACGAAGGGCAATCGTTTGTGACCATAAGTCCACTTCGTTTAGAGGATGGCAAATTTTTGGGTCACCTCTTTATTTATGCCAAAATGGAGCGCATTACGAAAGAAAAGGCGGCCATCATTTGGATGTTTATTGTAGGATCACTCTTGTGTCTGATTCTAACTTCAGGGGTCATTATCTTTTTGTTCAACCTGTATTTTACCAATAGAATCAGTTTGGTACTTACTCGCCTGACCCAAATCCAAGGTGGAATTTTACCGAAGGCACTATTAAAAGTCAATTCTGAAGATGAAATTGGAATGCTTAGTAAGGCCATCAATAATCTGAATGAAAAATTGCGCGAAATAGTTACTTTAATCACTTCGGGTGCCGTAAAAGTGAACGGAAGTAGTAATCAAATCAACAATATTTCGGTGAAGGTAGCAGGCGGTGCAAGTCAGCAGGCTTCATCAGCCGAAGAGGTTTCATCGGCTGTGGAGGAAATGGCTGCAATGATCGAAAATAATACCTACAATGCAGAACAAACGCAACAAATTTCAATAAAGGCTGCTGAAGGTATTCAGCAATTATTACTTAAGGAGGAAGAAAGTTTAAAATATATTGAAGACATTTCAAGGAAAATATCTGTTGTTAACGATATTGCTTTCCAAACCAATATTCTGGCATTGAATGCTGCAGTGGAAGCTGCAAGAGCCGGTGATCAGGGACGAGGTTTTGCAGTTGTTGCAGGCGAAGTACGACGATTGGCTGAGAATAGCCGAATTGCTGCTGACGAAATTACCAAACTATCAGAAAAAGCCGTAAGCATTACCACTGGAACACATGACTTTATGATGTTGCTCGCTCCTGAAATTGAAAAAACTTCACAATTGGTACACGATATTACCATATCGAGCAGCGAGCAAAACAACGGCGCGGCTCAAATTAACAGTGCCATTCAGGAACTAAATCTGGTGATTCAGGAATATGCCACTACTGCCGAAGATATGGCACAAAACTCTAAGATTTTAAAAACAGAGGCGTTCGAATTAGAGCAAAGTATTCTGTTTTTTAATGTTGAAAAGTAATAGGAGCCCAAAAAAATCAGTTTGCAATGAAAACCCTGTTTAATCATAAGGTTCATTAACTTGGGGCGTAAAAACTAGGAAAGTACCTTTTCTATATCCATGGTTACCGGATGTACAATATTTGGTAAGTAATTGAAGGGATACAAACTGCAAAAGAAGCCATGCGTCGCATTCGTGCCGGTATTGCCCGATAAATACGATTTGAGCAAAAAATATCATTCAAACGGTTGTAAAATGTATACTTTTACAGCCGTTTAAATTGTTATTACATTATGAATAAGTTACTGTTTTTTTCTTTTTTGGTAGCTATCGTGTTGCCAGCTTGTAATCCGGCAAAATCCACTGCGAAATACATGGCTAACGATGGCGCGATTTATGGCACTTATTATCACGTGAGTTACGAAAGTCCCGAAGGTTACGATCTTCATCCGAAAATTGATAGTGTATTGCATGAAATGGACCTTTCGCTTTCCACCTTTAAAACAGAATCGATATTGTCGAAAGTGAACACGAATCAGAACGTTGTACTCGACAATTGGTTTGTAAATGTATTTAACGAAGCTCAAAAAGTGTCTGAGCTAACCGCAGGGGCATTTGATGTTACCGTTGCGCCATTGGTGAATGTTTGGGGCTTTGGGTTCAGGAAAAAGGAGTTAATTACGCCTGAGCTCATCGATAGCATTGAAGATTTTGTAGGTTACCAAAAAGTGAAATTAGTCAATGGCAAAATCCGTAAGGATGATCAGCGAACCATGCTTGATTTCAGTGCCATTGCGAAAGGATATACCGTTGATGTTATTGGCGATTTGCTGGCCTCAGAAGGCTGTAAAAACTTTATGGTTGAAATAGGTGGCGAAGTGGTAGCACATGGAGTGAATAAGGAAGGGAAAATTTGGCGCATTGGCATCAATGAGCCCAACGATAACGAACCGGCTTCACCAATAGAGCTGCAAGCGATCATATCACTAAAAAATAAAGCCGTTGCAACTTCTGGAAATTATCGCAACTTTTATGTGGAAAATGGCAAAAAATATGCTCATACTATCGATCCTCATACCGGATATCCTGTCGATCATAGTTTGTTAAGTGCAACAGTTATTGCCAATGATTGTATGACAGCCGATGCTTTTGCTACTGCATTAATGGTCTTGGGGGTTGAAAATGCGATGGAATTGGTGCAATCTTTACCAGATATTGAGGTTTATTTAATTTATGCCGATGATGAAGGAGTTAATCAGGTCAAAATGAGTAAGGGCTTCAGCCCATTTATTCTTACGAATTAACTTTCAGAAATTGAATCATTTATTGCTTGATGATCTATTATTTATGAATTATTTACTATTTTCATCGCGGGGAAATGTTGAAAAAATAACTGAATGAGAGGATACATCACTTTTTTTTTAATGCTTGTTGGAATTTTTGTTGCAGGACAAACAAAGATTATTATTCCGGAACCTTATGGCGATAATTTCATTGAATCGGAACTCATATCCAATGTCTCATTTGTACCACTACAATTAGATCGCTTAGGAGTTATTTCACCCGACATGGAATTAAAGGTAGATGGTGAAGACTATTTTATCCTTGAAAATCGGAATTCGCAATGCGTTTATCATTTCGGCAGCGAAGGTGAATTACTAAATACCATTTGCGAGCAAAAACCAGCACAGGAAGCTGATAATTTACCCATTTTAAATAATCCTGCCAAATTCAGTTTGAATCCGTATTTAAAGCAGATCGAGATTTATAATTTCGAAAATTCTATCATCAATCGTTTTAGCTACGATGGAAAATCAGTCGGCAAACTGGATTTTGGAATCAGTCCTTCTGATTTTGTGCGTGACAACCTTGGCAACTATTGGGTTTACATGGGCTGGCACAATAGTGAGTCTCAATACCGACTCATTAAGGCGGATCAAAACGGAAAGGTAATCGACCGGAAAATGCGCCTGATTAGCAATAGTATTCCCTTCGAGGGATTTGCTTTCTACATTAATAATAACGACATCTATTTTTGGGAAACACTGGGGAACACAGTGTATGCCATCGAAAAAGAGGGAATCGTCCCCAAATATTTATTTGATTTTGGTAGCCATAATTTACCACTAAATTATCACATGCTTAAAGGTGATGACTCCTTCAAGTACATTACTGATGCCGGATATTATACCGTGAAAAAATATGTTGGGAACGACGACTTCGATTATTTGTTTTTAAATTATACGAGTAACCAACAAAGGGAAATGTTTCACGTTATTCACGATAAAAAGGCAGAACAAATTTTTGTTTATACCGAAAATTCTGCCATTGGCGCTTTTGATAAAGCACAATCAATTACAGCGGAAAATGAGTTGGTATTTTTGGTTTCACCTCGTAAAATAAGGCAATTGTTAAGCGGGGGAACGGAATTTGTTCCGGCTCCTTTCATGAATTTGGTTGAAGGATTGGGACGCGAACGTAATCCTGTTATTCTGAAAATTCAATTAAAATCATTTGCCGCAGAAATTCAGGAAGCACCAGGTACAGGCGGAACTTACTTCGAAAATTAAGTGTTTTAATTGAGGCGGTCGTATTTAATTTGACGCACTTTGCGTTGTTCCATTTTGTCCCAACTTTGTGCACAGGTAATGCCATGCGACATCATGTTCTTGTTCCCGCCAATGTGAGTGTTTGGAAATCTTTTTCTTCTTGAAAATATAGCTTGAATGGCCATGCCAAAAAATGCTAATCCTAATAAAACCACAACAACTAAAATCGTAGGTAGTAACTCCATTTTCTTCTCTTTTAATGATCAATCAAGTTGCAAATCTAGTCATTTCCGGCAGTTTATCTACATCGCGGTATAACTTTAACATTAATTTAGGATGTTCGGGTACGTTTTTAGGTGCAAAGCCTCGAAGCTTGGCCAATTCGTAGGATTGTGCCAGTAAGGAACATTTTGCATAACCGTTCAACTGAGCATAATTCAACCATTTTAAAATGATAAAGGCCGAAAATACATGAAAAAAGCGTTTGCGAAATACCTCAATACTACTGCAATTATTGGCCAATTCACCAATTTGAGTAACAATAGAGTTGTTCAAACAAAAGGTTTGAAACACAAGGTTGGCCGAAAGATTTTCAACTTTCAAATGGGCGCCATTTATATAATACTGATCAATATGGGCAAAGCACAAACGAAGTTCATTAAAAGCTGTCAATGGGAAGCATAAGGTGAGGTCGATTTCGCCGTTGTTGTCTTTCGTTAATGCTGCCCCTGTACCAAAAGGTACTCTGTTGGAGAGGCGTGCCGATGGAAATACGGTAGTTGTATTTAATGAGCCGATTGTTCCATAGGGTAGCATTTTGTGTAGAAAGTAAAAATCCTCTCCGGCTTTTTTTCGATTCATTCCACCTTGAGCAACATATGCCGATGCTTTTACGGCAAGGCTCGATCCTACACTATAAATGGGAGTGGAAAAGCCGGTGTAATGCAGTGCGTGTTTGTAATAGCGCATGTCCAATTCATACCAACTAATTGCATCGGAGGTTTCATCTTCCGTCAAAGGGTGTTCAAAATATATGGTGGTAGCAATACTTTCAGGATTTTCAATAAAATACTGTTGGATGGCCTGAAAATAATTTGGAGCAACGGTGGAATCTGCATCAAATGAAACAATGATTCCTGAAGATTGATCGTGTTGGTTGAAATGTGTAAGGGCTAAATCCATTCCAATTTTTCGTGCCCAACCCACTCCGGCATGTTTGTGCGGGAGTTGTTGTGCGTAAATGTGCGACAACTGGATCCACTGTGGCGCTTCAGCTTCCATAAGCTCAATTTCCATCAGTGTCTTTCGATTTTGTTCCAGAACTTCAGGTGCTGACTTTTCCGAATCGTTCACTACTACCAGTACACCAACTTTCCGGGAGGTGGGATTGCAGGTGAACAGAGATTTTAGGGTAGTGCTCAGGTCAGGCTCATTATAGCTTGGAATCACAACAATGAGTTCTACCGCATCCCATTCTTCGATGGGACTCAGTGAGAAAGTCGAATTTTGTTTCGCCAGGTATCGATCTGCAAAGGCCATGAGGGCGAAGTTATAAAAATATAGACAGCACGAAATAATTTTGGATCACATTGAAAAGTTGGGGGGAGAATAAATTAGAGTGTAATGCATTTCAATT
>JBGUEP010000031.1:16195-82051 GCA_041821245.1 Prolixibacteraceae bacterium | reverse complement strand
CCGGGTTAGCCTAAAAAATGACTGCCCGGTTATTTTTTTTACCGGACACTAATGATTTTAAATAGTGTTTCTACAAATATAATCATTTATTTTGTAATGATCGTATAGTTTTCAGCTTGAATACATATGAATTAAGCTTCGGATTTATGACAGATGTGCACAATAAAGAAACACGAAGTTTCAATATGAGCAGGATAAAAAGTAAAAATACTAAGCCTGAAATATTGGTTCGTAAATTCCTTTTTGCTAAAGGTTTTCGGTTTCGCTTACATTCATTAAATTTACCAGGGAAGCCGGATATTGTTTTGCCAAAATATAAAACGGTAATATTTGTCAATGGTTGTTTTTGGCATGGACATGAGAACTGTAAATATTTTGTGGTACCTAAAACCAGAACGGAATGGTGGCTGGAAAAAATAGTTAAAACCAAACAGCTCGACCTGGAGAATATTGATAAATTGAAGGCGTCAAACTGGAATGTAATCACAATTTATGAGTGTGAGTTAAAGAAAAAAAACATGGATACAACTTTGAATACCCTATTTAATAATCTTAAAATCGATCAAAATGATTACTGAAATCAAAACCACAGAGGATGTAAAAGCATTCGCAAAACAACTGGTTGCGGAAGGCATCAGCTTTCACCCGGATGATGATTTCCATGACTATGTAGTTTTAAATGAGAACAAACCTTGCTACTCATCAGAAGAAGCAGATTTGAGAAATGAATTAATGAATAATTGTTTCAGTGTTTGTGAAAACGAGGGCGTTGATATTTATAATCTGATGCTTGAAGTAACATTACTTGAGACTGGTATGGATAATTTTATACCTTTACCTTCAACGCCTTACTTTGAAAACAACTAAAATGAATTATATCGACCTTTTTGCTGGTGCAGGTGGTCTGTCCGAAGGTTTTCTTAATGCTGGTTTTAATCCGGTTGCACATGTTGAAATGGATCATGCAGCATGCAATACGCTGAGAACCCGCATTGCCTATCATTACCTCAAATCAAAGGGAAGGTCTGATATCTATTTTTCTTATCTGAAGGGAGAAATTAACCGTTCAACATTATACCGGCACATTCCTGTAAAATTGCTTGATAGCGTTATTAATCTTCCAATTGGTCCTGAAAACAATGAAAAGATTTTCAGTTTAATTTCAGAACAACACCACAACGAGGAAATTGACCTCATCATTGGGGGACCACCTTGTCAGGCATACTCATTGGTTGGCAGGGCGAGATCAGCTGATGGAATGGAAAGCGATCCACGAAACCACCTCTACACTGAATATGCTTTATACCTGGAGAAATACAACCCGAAATTTTTTGTATTTGAAAATGTTCTCGGCTTAAAATCAGCTAAAAGTGGAACTTACCTCAAAAACATGGAGCAGCTCTTCCTGGAGAAAGGGTACAAAATGAAGTTGCATACACTTGTTGCCAAAAATTTTGGAGTTTTGCAAAACCGCAAACGTATCATAATTCTTGGTTGGAGAGAAGATCTAAAACCAAATTTGCCAGATCTGGAAGCAATCCGGACGCCATCTGAATTCAAAGTTGACAGCATTTTTTCTGATTTACCTGCAATTGCTGCTGGACAAGGAATTGATAAATACATAAACTACAAGACGAATACCAACGAATACCTTGAACAGAATGCAATCCGAAATGGAATAGATATACTGACTCAGCATATTGCACGACCACATTCTGAGCAGGATAAAGAGATTTACCGTATTGCAGTCAATAAATGGAATGACGCTGGCCAACGACTGGATTATAACGACCTTCCGGAAGGTTTAAAAACGCATAAAAACCGACACTCCTTCATCGATCGATTTAAAGTTGTTGCCCAGGACTTAACATACGCTCATACGGTTGTTGCTCACATCGCAAAAGACGGTCATTATTACATCCATCCCGATATCGAACAAAACCGTTCAATCAGCGTACGTGAGGCAGCACGGTTACAATCATTCCCGGATAACTATTATTTTGAAGGAGTGAAGGAAGGTCAGAACCGAACAGCTGCATTTAAACAAATTGGGAATGCGGTACCTCCTATGATGGATGTTGCGGCATAGAAATAATAAAACAAACTTACCAATGGAAGAAATAGCAGTTAATATGATTATTGAAGAGCTTAAAATAAAATCTGAAAACTACCAAAAGGAAGTTGAAGTAAGGATTTTAGGAAAGTGCCCTTTTATTATACAAATTGGTGCTTTGACAATAACAACCGATGAATCTGGAAAAGTAATCACCCATAACACGGACACTCCTACTCAATTTTCAAAAAAGGCAATAGATGAAATATTAACAATGACTTTTAAAGATGGGAACGGTGTTAACTTAATTCCTAAGGTTTATTCCAGAGTTGAATGGTATAATCTTCAAATGAATGAAGTAAACATAAGAATAAAACTTCTGGAAGAAATTTCAAACAGGAAGCATTAATCAGGTTAAAATTGGACATGTAATTTTTAAGTAAACTCATATTATGGCGGATTGGACTGAAATAGAAGATGAATTAATAATTGCAGATTATTTCCAAATGTTGCATGCCGAAATAGCTGGAATTAGTTATAAAAAATCAGAACACCGAAAGAATTTGCTGATGCAATTAATTAATAGAACAGAAAGTTCCATAGAATTTAAGCATCAAAATATTAGTGCAGCTCTCATTAATAACGGATTACCTTATCTGAAAGGTTATAAACCAAGATGGAATTATCAGCAATTATTAGAGGATAAAATTTTAACATACATCAAAATAGACAAAGGAATTGAGAAAGATTTCACATCGTTTATTAATGTCGAAATTGAGACTTCTCCAACGAATATTCGATTTGAAAAATGGAAAGTGTCGCCTCCTGAACCAACAATTTTTAAAGAACCTACAATTAAAAATTACAAACCTGTTAAACGAAATTATTTAGAGCAGGAACAAAAAAACCGTTGTGTTGGTGAAGTTGGCGAAAAACTGGTTTTTGAGTATGAAAAGTGGAGATTAAATCAAGCAGGTTTTCCTAAATTAGCGAGAGAGGTTAAATGGGTTTCAAAAGATGAAGGTGATGGAGCAGGCTATGATATACTTTCCAAAGAAGAAAAAGGATCAGATATTTTTATTGAAGTAAAAACTACTACTTTGGGCAAAGAAACGCCTATTTTCTTTTCCAAAAGGGAAAATGACTTTTCCAATGAGAACAAAAATGCCTTTTATTTGTATCGAGTTTTTAATGCCAGACATCAGCCAAAAATGTTCTGGCGAAATGGTTGTTTCCACGATATATGTAATATACAACCAATAAATTTTAGAGGATTCTTCTAATTAACGAACCAAAATCATTTTGATAAATTAACTGATCGTACTCTCGATGCATTGTTTGATCCAACCCAGAAAGTACAAATTGACAAACGGGGAATGGTTGTTGGTCAGGTTCAATCAGGTAAAACAGCAAATTATACCGGACTCATTTGCAAAGCAGCTGATGCTGGTTTTAAAATGATCATTGTTCTGGCAGGCATTCATAAAAACTTAAGAAGTCAAACTCAATTAAGATTGGATGAAGGTTTTCTTGGATTTGATACGCAATATCAAAGAGCTTTTCAACAAAATAACTTATGGATCGGGGTAGGCGAACCCAAAAGTAACAGAGATATTATTGCTCATTCGCTCACTTCCAGTTTGGATAATGGCGATTTTAATGCAGGTGCAGCAAATGCACTGGGTTTAAATTTCAATACGAATGAGCCAATTATTGCAGTAGTTAAAAAAAATGCCAGTGTATTGGATCGGTTGGAACAATGGCTTTCTGCTCAAACAACAGATACTTCAGACGGTCATAAAATCATCAGAAATAAAGCATTGTTAATTGTTGATGACGAAGCGGATAATGCATCGATAAATACAAAAAGAGACGATCTAAGCCCAACAAGGATCAATGGTCAGATAAGGAACTTGCTAAGGTTGTTTCAGAAAAGTGCCTATGTTGGTTATACGGCGACTCCATTTGCGAACATCTTTATTCCTTTAAACGAAGACAATCTGTTTCCACGGGATTTCATTACCAATATTCCTGCACCATCAAATTATATAGGACCAGACAAAATATTTGGTTTTGAGCCTTTGGAAGAAGAAGAGATGCCTTTGGATACTTTGCCAATAATTCATTGCATTAACGATTACCAGACCTTTGTTCCTGATCGGCATCAACGGGACGATCAAATGCCGGATCAAATTCCGGAGTCCCTAAAAACAGCAATAAAATGTTTTATCATTACCTGTTCGATACGTAGGTTGAGGGGGCAGAATCATGAACACAATTCAATGTTGATTCATGTCTCCCGGTTCCAGATTTGGCAGGCACGTATTAAAGAATTGGTTGAAAATGTATTTAACTATTACCGTCTGGGAATTGAACACAACAATCCGGTAATTCTGAATGATATTCGAAGTACATTCGAGAATGATCACAACGGTTATCGCTCCTATATTACGACTTCTGAACAGATCCTCAATTCTGAGTTAGCAGATCTTGATCCTAATATTAAAGTCCATTCATGGGAAGATGTATTAATAAACCTTCATCCGACTGCAACTAAAATTCAGGTAAAAGAAATTCATGGGGGTGCAAAGGACGTTCTGGATTACCAGGCCTACGATAAAAAATATACAAAAGAAGGAGAAGAAGCAGGCTTATCTGTAATTGCAATTGGTGGTAATAAATTATCCAGAGGATTAACACTGGAAGGCTTGTCGGTGAGCTATTACCTCCGCGCATCAAGAATGTATGATACATTAATGCAAATGGGCCGTTGGTTTGGTTACAGACCAGGGTATGTCGATTTATGCCGCTTATTCACATCGCGGGAATTAAACGAATGGTTTTGCCATATAACCCTTGCTTCGGAAGAATTGAGAAATGAGTTCAATTACATGTCTGAAATTGCTGGAAGTACACCTGAGCAATATGCATTGAAAGTAAGAACGCATCCTGGAGTTTTACAGATATCTGCAACCAATAAGATTCGTACAGCGGTAAATGTAAACATCTCATGGTCTGGTGTATTAATTGAATCCTACAAGCTGAGTAAAAATAGAAAACTGATCGATTCAAACATTGACAACCTTAATAAATTCATTTTATCAATTGAGGATAAGCCTTCCGATAAGGCAGGTAGCCTTTTGTGGGATAATATTGATTATCCAAAAATTGTATCATTTCTGAATGGTTTTATGGCCCCGGACAATCCGGTTGCTTCACCTGTTAGAATAGCAGAATTTATTAATGCAAAACAGAAAGATCATGAATTGGATCAATGGCATGTTGCGGTAATGTCGAGCAGGGCTAAAAACAACGATTATAACTTTTCTGAATCGATGAAGATCTGGCTCTTTGATCGTTCCGAGGATGATGCAAGTAGTAACGATGAAATTTATTACATCAGAAAGTCTCACATTATAAGTCCTTCGCATGAGTTCATTGACTTAACATTTGAAGAATTGGAATCGGCAAAATATAAAACGCTTCAGAAAAAGTTATTGGTTGATCCAAATGCGAAAATGCCAAACTATCCGAATGGGAACCTGGTTAGAAATGATTTGGAAATCAGCAATGCCAGATTTCCCTTGCTTTTGATATATCTGTTGAATCCTGAGAAAGCAGGTTTGTTGGATGTTAATGTTCCCATTGTTGGCTATGCAATCCGCTTCCCGGGCAGTAAAACCAATACGACCGTCACCTATGCTGTTCATGAGCAATTGCTTGCTAAATTTGAAGTAAACGAAGCACCTGAGGATTATGAATACGAAGATTGAAGACATTTGGCAAAATTTTGAAGAAGAAAGTCTTTCAAAATCAGGAATTATACTTAAAAGATATTCAGCCGAGATTATTCCGGATTGCTTTATTTCTATGCGAATGCCTGAGAAAGTAAAAAGCATTGCATTTCGGATTTCAAATCAGGAAATTGATATTTCTGATCTTAACGATTTAAAGGACATTAAAACGGAAATAATACCTGATGAAAGCCACCAGGGAAGATTCCTGATTCTAATTAGTCTTTTGGATAATTCATTAACATCAATTTTTGCAGTATTAAGCGAAGACCTTTTCCATGCTGTTTTAATATTGGAATCGGAACCTGCTTTTATACTATCACTTCAAAACCGTTTTATCAAATGGAAAGAACTCTTTATATTGGTAAGAAGTTCTGGAATATCTCCCGAAAGGCAAATTGGTCTGTTTGGTGAGATTTTTTTTCTTAAAAAACTGATAGCACAAACCAATAAAATAAAAGATAGTCTGACTATTTGGTCTGGTCCTGACAATGGTATTCGGGATTTTGAAAAAGACAGATGTGCCATAGAAGTCAAAACTACAAAAACACACAATCAACAAAAGGTTCATATCAGTAATGAACGACAATTGGATACAACCTTACTGGATGATTTATTTCTGTTTCACTTGTCGGTTGAACAGCGTAACAGTGAAGAGTATTCGTTAAATACTTTGGTCGATGAACTATTCTCAATGATCGGTGACAATAAAAATTGCCAGAATTTATTCCTGCGTAAACTTACAAATGCCGGTTATTTCGAACATCACAGACCTCAATATCAAAACATATCTTTTTTAATTAGGGATGAGGAGTTCTTTGATGTAAAAGATGATTTTCCCAGAATAGAGGAAAAGGATCTGATGAAAGGAGTTGGAGATGTAAAATATTCAATTGTTTTTTCATCGGAAACAGAAAAATACAAAACCAATCTTAACCAAATCATACAAAAACTTGAATTCAAATGACAGTTGAAGATTTTTACAATGAGTTGTTTCAGGAGATAAAATCTACACAGGTATCAGAGGAAGAAGGAGGGGCACAGGAACAGATTTTTACACAAATTGCTATTGATTTATTATCAGAAGCAGGTGAAACTGAAAATGCAATGGTTTGTTTTGACCGCAAAGAAGATAAATTGGGTCGGACAATGCATAAACTAAATGCTTATGCGCTTGCAGAAAATTACGAGACACTTGATCTTTTCATTTCCGTTTTTAAAGGAATTGACACACCGTTTAATTTGACAAAACAGGAAGTTGAGTCATCTGTAAATCAGGTTGAGAAGTTCTTCCGTAATGCTGTTTACAAGGAATATGTAACAGAATTGGAAGAATCTTCAGAGGTGTTTGATTTGGCTCATACCTTAGCCGAAGTAAAAGAGGTAAAGGAATATTTATCCAGGGTAAATATTTTCATTCTTACCAATGGCTTTTACAAGTCGGATATAAAAAATAGTAAAAGCATTTCAGGTTATTCAATCTATACGCGAATAATTGATATTGAGTATTTGTTTAACATTTCAGATCAGTCACATGTGCCAATCGAAATTAAATTCGAAGACTATGGTAGTGCGATTCCATGTTTAAAAGCTCCAGGTGAAAACGATGATTACGAATCATATCTTGCCTTGATTCCGGGATCGACCTTAGCCAGTATCTATGAAGAATATGGTGCACGTTTACTGGAACAGAATGTTCGTTCCTTCTTGCAATTTACAGGTAAAATAAACAAAGGCATAAGGACAACCATCAAGAATGAACCACATATGTTTCTGGCATTCAACAATGGAATTGCGGCAACAGCCGACGAGTTGGAAATTAAGGTGATGGAAGATGGTAGTTCTGCAATTGTTTGGGCAAAAGACTTTCAGATTGTAAATGGTGGACAAACCACTGCATCAGTATATCATACCTGGAAAAAAGAAAAGGCCGAAATCAGTAAAATATTTGTGCAAACAAAACTAACAGTTGTAAAAAAACGCGATAATTTTAGTGAAATTGTTAACAGGATTGCCGAATATGCAAATACCCAAAATAAGGTTTCTACTTCCGATTTAAGTTCGAATAAACCTTTCCACATAGGATTGGAAAAAATCTCCCGGTCTGTTTGGTCATCACCCGTTGAGGGAAGCAATATTCAAACCAGATGGTTTTATGAAAGGGCACGTGGTCAATATAAAAATGCCAGATTAAAAGATGGCTTTACCCCTTCAAAGCGTAAAGCTTTCGATTTGAAGAATCCTCGTGGCCAGGTAATCACAAAAGAACTTTTAGCGAAATATGCAAATTATTATCAGGAGGTATGGTCTGGAAAAAGATTGGTAATTGGACCTCACATGGTAGTGAGAGGAAGTCAGAAGAACTATGTGCAATTTCTAAACTACAACATGCCTAATGTTCCCGACAATGTATTCTATGAAGATTTGGTGGCTAAAGCGATTATATTCAAATCGGCAGAGAGATTATACGGAGTAAAACCAAATTCCATTGGCGACATGAGGTATATTACTGTACCCTATTCCCTGGCACTTTTGAATTTAAAAACGGAAAACAAAATCGATTTATATAAAATTTGGAAGAATCAATCAGTAAGTGAGAACTTTAAGAAAATACTTTATGAATTAATGATTCAACTGGAGAACTTTATTAAATCGAATGCTCCTGGATCTCTATATGGCGAATGGGCTAAAAAGGAAGAATGTTGGATTACTATTAAAGAAAACAATTTTGATATTGATTTCAATTCACTGAAACCAGACTTTATTAGTTCAAAAACCCCTATAAGAAAAAGTATCACGGAAGACGAACAAGTTAAAATAGAAATTCAGGAAGAACTGGATCGAATCAAAGCTATACCTCATCAGATATGGAGTAAAATTGAAAATTGGGGAAGAGAAACCGGTGAACTCACATCGTATAAGTCAGGAATTGCATTCAACATGTCAGGCAGGATTAGAAATAATTCATTTATTTCAGACAATGAACGAAAAAATGCCATCGAGATAATTGACAAGGTTATTGAAACCGCTCCCGACCTGTTATTCGAAATTGACGAAATTGAAAATCAGAAAGAAGACATCACAGAAGAAAATCCGGAAATTACTATCGAACTCATTCAAAAGATGATTGACTGGGATAAGAAAAACAAACGATTAAAGGATCAAAACTTTAGATTCATGTTGAAAGTTGCAAATAATCAACACCCAATGGATGAAAGAGCCAAGAAATATGCTTTAAATAATTTGAAGATGCTTAAGAAATATGGGTTTGAAGTCTAATGTATTATACGTTTTTTCACAATAAATTTCATTAAAAGGGAAATTTATAACGTTGCTTTTTTAGTTTCTATTTTTAACAATATCAGATTTGTTATTTTATAGTGGAATTTATTTTTATGAGCTGCAAGTCCAGCTTACAATGCTATCTCCCTTTTTTGTTGGCACCAGATTTCAGTTATCAGTGATAATATAAAAATCACTTTTGTCGAACCCGTCACACCAAATTGAACATAAACGCTTAGCACAACTCAGATCATTATCTAATAATATTTGAATAATTTTAAATAACTTAAATCAGGTTAGTAAGTTAATTGTTTTATTGATAAATTAGGGAGTTGTTTAAATAAACTTTTGTCATTAAACAATAGTAATTGTTATGTAATAAATGTCAATTTAGTTGTTGCATTTAAACATTCATCTTTCTGTTAAAGAAAGCAATAACTATGCGAATATTACAGCTGTGTAGAAAAAGGAAATAGTTTCAAATATCAAGGTTGTTGTTTGCCGACCCTTAAATACAACTATCAGAATAAATTTGGAAACTAAAACGTGTAAATTAACTATATAATACGAAAATAACCTAATGCTTCAAAAAACAGAAATAAATATTTTCGTGGCTTCATCCAATGAATTAAAGGAAGAGAGAGTAGAATTTGAAAAATTGGTTACACAATTAAACAATCAGTATAGAGACTATTATCATATCACCCTTGATATTTGGGAATATTCTTCTGAGGTTATTAGTTCGGAAAGAAAACAAAATGACTACAATAAATTAATTATAAAGTCTGATATTTTTATTGTGCTATTTCATACAAAAGCTGGGGAATATACGGTTGAAGAATTTAATGTTGCCTATAAATTATTTTTAGAAAGTAAAAAACCTCAGATACTCGTGTATTTTAAAAACAACAAATTAGAAAGTTATGATGATTCTCTAATAGAATTCAAAATATTTTTAAAAAAAATCGGTCATTTTCGTTCTATTTTCAAAGATCCATCCGAATTAATACATAAGTTTTCATATCAATTTGAACTTCTTCATTTAGCTGATAAATTATGTAATAAATTCAAAAAATATTATACGGGAAATTTAATTAACGATTCATTTAATACAAGCCTTTTGTCTTTTAATGTTTTAAAATATCTAGTTTATAACAGATTGAGCTACACCAATATTTGGATTGGGAATTCAGATATTTACTATGAATTACAACATATGGAAAGACTTATCTGCAGGCAATTAGATGAAATAAATGAAAGAAACTGGGAAAAGACCAACCCCAGATCCTATTTATTTAATAATTCTAACAATAAAGCTCTTTTTTTAGTAATTGAAAGTGTAGATGACTATAAAGAATTAATGCTAAACACTAGAAAGTTAAAACATATTAGAAACACTATTCTTTGTTTTAACTTCAAAAGTAGTGCTTTGTCAAAAATTTATGCAATGGAAACATATTTACAATTGAATGACAAATGTGTAAAGGTCCTTACTGAGAACAAAACCGAAAGCAGCAACCCTTTGAGTTTGGAAGATTTAGTAAACTACTTGAATAGGTCTCACTTACTTAATACTAAAATGGGCATTAGAAGTAAGGGGTTTAATGATTTTTTATCATTCAGTAAAATTGATTACGAAAAACTTGAAATCAATCAGCTTAAAAATATTTTTTTAAACTTTATTCTAAATTTTGGAGAATATGAACATAAATTAGAAATCATTGAAAGAGTTACAAATTCGTGCTCGATAATTTATGAAGCATTAAAAACAGACTTACATCTCTTGACAATATTCATTAACAACTATCTTAGCATTGAGTCGTTTAAAACCATTTTAGAAGAAAAACCGGAGAGAATACTTTTTTTAACAGCATTAAATAAAATTAATCCACTTAAAACTGAACTGTATGATTTATTGGTTGAAAAATTACCTAATGAATATTTTCGTAAGAATTATATATCTGGGAATGTAGCAATTAAGCCAATTAGCAAATATGAGTTTTGGCTTTTGTTACATACACATGAGAGACTGTATAGTATGTTAGATATTAAAAACATAAGTCCAGTTATAAAATACTTGAATTCAATAATATCACCTTTCAATTCGAGTGAGCTTTCTGAAATAATTGAAGACCCAAACATGAGATTTGCGTATCATCTTATAACAGAAGAAGAAAATAATAGAGCATACGACCACTTGTCAACAATGGAAGAAAATTTATATATCTATGAAATTTAATCCCTTACGAGACTGGCATTTTACATTGAGCATGGAATCAACTTTTGAGCAATCTAATGTTTTTTTAAACTCTTTAGATATTATAAGTTGGCAAAACTCAAATTACAATGCATTACAATCGGCAATAGAACAAATCAACTTATTAGATGATTATTACAAAATTTATGCTTATCCTCAGATTCTAATCATTCTATCTGAAATAGAGGCAGATAACTTAAAAAACATTCTACGAAGTTTTTGCTACGATTTTTTGGTAAAAATAGACTGTGAATCCTATAATAAACTTAATGATAGTGAACACAATAACTTTCTCGATACATATTTAAAGGAAATAACCAGCCTAAATAAAATAAAGGAATCGGATAAATTAGGTACCTATCAAGATATATATCAATTTAAAGAAACATCAACACTGCTAAGCCACTTATATGTTAAATTAACACACGATCCTGATTTTTTACGTTCATTTAAAATTGAATACGAAGATGAAGATGAAAGGACTTTGAAGGATTTTATTGAAGATGCATATAGGTATCAATATGGGAGATTCGCATTTATTATTGCAGCAAGAATTATTAGATTAGTTGATTTTGAAAATTATAAAAATGGATTAATCGACCATATATACAAATATGTAGTTTACAATGATATCCATTTAAATCCTGATTTAACAGAATTGATAATTGATGCCAGTTATTTTGATATTGAAAGTGAACATAACGATATTGATCAAACTGAAACCTTATTTTCTATCAATGAAGAACTTTTACAAGTTGAAAAAGAAAAAATTATTAAAAATATCAAAGAAGAATTTTATGATTTAATATTATTTGACCGATTAACGGATAGAAACAAAGGACAAGAAAATAATTATTACTTCGAGCAACTAAGAGAACCTATTACACCGAATAATCCTACACCTTTCGAGTATCGAACAAAAGCACTAACAATAACCTATTGGCAATTTAATTTGCTTTACACCTTGTTTTTAAAAGAAAATAAAATTTCTTTGGCATTTTTTGCATCAATCATTATTGAGCCAGAAAACAAAATAAATTTCTTGGATTTACCTAAAGAGAATCAAAGTCTGATTGCTGTTTACAATTTAAAAAATACTTTTAGGAGAACAGATAATAATAAAGTCAAACATTCAATAGATGATATTAAAAAGCAAGTGTATTCACCCTTACCAAAAATAGAAATAAGTAACAAAGGAATATTGATGAACAATAACACTTGGTTTCAGCATAGTGAAGACCAATTATTATATTTTAGAACATCAATCTTTGGATATTTAAACACATTGTATTTGTCTATTAACCTGTCTATTGATAGTGTGTGTATAGAACCTCTTTTGAAATTATCGGTTTTTTGTATGAGATTTCATCGAGAATATTGGGATTATATTAAAATTAGAGATCACAAGGAATACGATAATCTTATTAATAAAAAAACAAAGCAAAAAGAAACAATATATAATTTCTCCCCTTGTCTTGGTTCAGAAAAGCAAATAAGTATTCAGAGAGTATTTTATGAAAGAAATAAAAGTATTTCATCACTGCCTAATTTAAATTTATTTAAAAAATTTAGTGATAAAATTAATGCCTCATCTAAAGGATATAAACTTACAATTAATAGCACCTATGACGAATTATATTTAAATATTATATTACCTAACTCAATATTTTTTTGGATCATTCAAACTTATCTTTCTTTAGAAAAGTATAATAATTCAATAAATATTTTAACTTCTGTCATAGCACATGAAGCCACTATTAAAAATAGTGCTGATAAAAAGTTTTATAAACTTGGAAATTTCATTAACAATCAGCTAATAAGTTTGTATTCATTTTTCACACATGCTGATTTTAGCATGAATTATGCTGAATATTCACCCTTAAATCTTAATCTCACCAATGCAAAGGCTAGAATAATATTAAGTTTTGCTTCTATAGATGAACTTATTAAACTTATAAATACACCAAACAGAAATAAGACAGGTAACAGCTTAGTTCTTAATAAATCAATTCGAATAATAGAAATTGTCAACAATAATAATTTATATGACACATACAGTAATGATGTAGATTCTGCTTTAAAAGATTTAGAAATTGAGTTATCCTCAATTTATCGAACATTAGAATTAGACCGTTATGTGAGATTGCAACTCATTAGATTAATAAATAATGAATTACTTTTAAAGGTTAAAAATGATACACTAAGGGAGTTAATCGTATTTTTAATATTAGAGTATGGATGTATTTATGATATTGATTTGTTATTTAATACAATATTTGAATTTGGTAATAAGAGGGCACAACAACAAGTACTCCAAAAGAAACTAATTAATGGTTTTTATTCATTATTAAAAAATAGTGAGACAGAAAAAGGATTGATCAATTCACCATATAACGCTTTATATCATAAAAATAAATTAGATTTCATTCAAAGGAAACTTGACTATTTAGCTTTTATGTCATTAAATGAACCTTTCATTAAAGGTATATTAAATAGAAACAATATTGGATTCGTCAAATTGTTATATGGAGAACAGGGTGAATTTTATCAAGAATCAATTGATAATTTTTCTAATGAAAAAACAGATGCTATACATTCTATATATTATGACCCCAATAGTTATTCAACAAGTATATTACTAAAGGGGGAAAAACAATTGTCCAAAACTTTCAATGGGAACCCCATTAAATTAATGCCGCCTGAATCTATTAAATGGAATTCAATAGATAATTTAAAGAAATCATTTAATTACGAGATTGTAAATTTCAAACAATCTGAATGGATCGTCGATATTATTGGAATAAAACAACAATTGATTGATTTTGAATATGTGACTCTTAAATATCAAACAATAAAAAATGAGAACCCATATCCTTTTAGTCTTTTTGAACTTATTTGTGGGATTCAGATAGAAAACAAAATTCTGAGATTAGTACTTATTTCAAACAACTATCTTAATCCGATAACTGGTGAAAAGGGACATTTATGGACATACGCCATAGGAATGAATGTATTTATAAAAACCAATGACTACCTTCCAGATACTAAAATTACCTTAAATAATATCTTCGATGATATAAAAAACAATTATGCTGGAATTGTTAATCCGACTAAAAGTTTAATTGTTTATTTTAAAATATCATTTCCTGAATCTGAAAAAATACAACTTTCCATTTCAAATGAAGAGAAACATCTTAATGAATTAAAGACTAATATTTCAATTCTATATGAATTATTGCCAACCATTAAGAAAGCATACAAAAGAAATAATTCATTGTTCATTAATTTGGAAAACAACGGAATCAGTAGTTTATACAATTCTGAAATAAAAATATTACCAAATGAATTACCACTAGATGAATCAATTGAATTTGAAGCTTCAGACTATTTCTGGAATCCGTTTATTGATGAGATAAGCCCAATACGTAATAATTATTCTAGTAATAAACCTAAAGAAAATGCCCGCGGATTAAAAAATAGAGAATATTATGTCAAAGAGAAACGAAATGAAAAAATTGAAACAAATGAATACCAAGAGTATGATTATAATCTGCAAAGGTTAAAAGATTATTTGCAATTAGGCTTAGATAATAAACCAAATTTAAATGCAAGAATTGATTCTAATGGAAATGTTAAACTATTTGGGTTAAAACTTCCAGCCGATTTAAAAATCCCAATAAACCAAAACACTATATGGACGGACACCTTTAATTATAAAAAGATTAAAGATATTAAAGTATATAAACTATCGCCAGACTTTTCCAATTCATCATTTTTCAATGATTTTAAAAAAGAATCAAATGCGTTCCTAGATTTAAGAAAATGGGAGGACGGATTATACATGCATTCCTTGAAAGTAAGGCCTATTTATTTTCCAGACTTTAAAAATTGGTTTGCTACACTTGGTTCTAAAGATCAAAAACAATTTCAATTAACTTTTATAGGTTTGTACGATAAGGATGTATACAATTTAAATCACATCGTCGCCAATGAGCTGAAAGAATATGTTTTTGAATTCGGTTATGGAAGAATATTGATATTAAATGAGAATCAGCTAAGCATAAATAATATCAGCGTCTCCAAGTATAAATCTATAATTTTTCATGGTGATAGAATAACAAATATTACTATCACGAGTATTGGTATTTATAGCAGGAAAATTGAATTTTTTACAAGTAAATTATACAATGATTCATTAAACAAAAATGTGATACATACCCTTTACATTGATTCAAAAACCAAAATAATTAAAAGAGTTGAAAGTCCTGGCTCAGCTTTCGATATAAAAACAAATTTTATCGATAAGAACATAAATGGTCTACTTAAATTATCAGAAGAATCTTTAGATGAATTAAAACTTAAAGAATGTGAATCAGAGGAAATTATATTATATGCCAAAATTATAGAAAAAACTAATTATAGGAATATAGAGTTTAATATTGTTAAGCTTAGCAATGAAGATGATTCATTAAATAATAAATTGATGTTCTTTAAGGCTGAAAACATTTATTATGAAAACAATTCTTATAAGCTTAAAATAATTCCATTGGTAAATTCAGTTTCTGCAACGAATACTGAGATTCAGTTTAATGATAATTGCTACATAAAAAAGCGAGATTTTTCAGCGGATGCAAATACATTAGTAAAACTATTTAGCAAAAGATTGGACGAAAATAAGCGAATTTCGGGTCTCATAAAAGATGAAATACTTTTGGTGCACTTAAGTTATGAGAGAAGTAAAGTGAAATATAATTTTTCCTTAATTGGACCAAGAGAATCAATTCTTTATGGTAATTTTTTTATGCCCATACGACATGGAATCGTCCTTTCAAAAAAATTGGAAAAGGAAGATATAATAGCTGTCGTTGTCAATTTTAATACTTACAGTGAAAAATATAGGTTAGAATTAAGACCTGGTATCTTTGTTGAGTTAGGTGTAAACAATGATGAGCATTTTAAACACGGCGATATTGTAAAAATTATTAAGGTTGACGGAATTGTACTTTTTCGATTGTTAATTCCTTCTGATATAAGATATTTTGAAAACACCAAGCTTATAAATATTTTACCGAAGAACAATATTAGTGAGATAAATCCAAATAAATTAGATGAAAATAATTTTTATAATAACAAATATTTTATTGCATCAGAGTTTGCCAATATTGAACTTAAACTAAAAAAGACTAACAAGTTGCTTGATTATCTTAAGAAAGAAAATAACTATGCATTAATAAATAAATTTATTGCAAATATTGATATCCCTAATACTTTCAGATTTAAACAAGTAGATATTTCATTTGATCAGAATTGGATTAGAATCTTTTCACCAGACAAACACATTTATAAAATAGGGAGCAGCCAATTATCGTTTATGGAAGCATCTTATTTTGAAATAAGAAGAAGGATATTAGACTCTCAATGGAAATTTGTGGATGAAAAAACTCAGATTTGGAAAAACGACAGATGGGATAGTAAATCTATTAAAATTAGAAAGTATTCAAATAGTTTAGTGCCAGCATATTTATTAAATTCCGATCAATTAACTTTTAGGTATCCTTTCTTTTTATTTGGTGAAAAAGATATTACGGAATTAAGTAAGGTTAGTTTGCCCACAAGTTCATTAATTGATTATCTGGAAATCAATAATATTATAACAGTAACGTTAATATGCGAGTATTATGGTAAAATATTTATTGAACTTTCCCCTGGAAGAATCGTTGAGCTACAAAAAGGATATATAAAGATTCAAAGTTCTAATCTGGGATTAAATAATTTTCCTTCAGGATTGTTGGGTACAGGAGACTCACTAGTCTTGAGATTAAAAAATGTAAACCATTATAATTATGAAAATGACACAATAGAATTATTGGAATGGATTCCTTCTGGAAGAAGTTCTTTTAATGATAAATCAATACTTCCAATAAATAATAATATGGATGTATTGATATTTGGGAAAGGTAATTTTCAAATGAAAGTACCTACGTATGTTGCAAAACCCAAAATTGAAAAAGGCTATTATTTTTTTAATACTCAAAATAACTATTATAAAATAATTTCAAATGCGTTTAATATCCAACCTTACTCTACCACATTAGTTTTTCTTGAAAATGATAAGATAAAAATTACTATTCCAAGCTTCGATGATTATAAGATAATAATTCGCGGTAAAGATCATTTTCTAAACGAATGGTTCACTGTTAAAAACATTATAAAACTTATTAAAGTAGCAGGAGGATATTTACCAGTGACTATTAATTCAATGAATCATGTTAAAAAAGAAGTAAATATTACAAGAGACTATCAAACGAAAATAAGAATATATGATAATGAAATAATTCTTACGTTAATTTTGGGTATGCTTGATGAGAAAACAATATTATTAAAATCGGGACCACTTCTTATAAGTTATGATCTACAAGAAATTGATAAGTATATTCCTGCTGATATAATTTCTGACTACAATTCATTATCCAATCTAAAAAGATATTTAGGAAATAGATTTTATATAACTCGTACATTAGAAAAATTTGCGCACGGAATTAACATCGATTCACAAAACGAAAAAGATTTTGATAGCACATTTGTTAGCTTAGTAAAAACAAAAGACAAAATTGGTATTATTGTTTTTAATCTAATCAACAAGACCTTACACTTTGTAGATTTCAAGAACATCTCTTGGATTAATCCACCTATGGCGATTGATGAAAATCAATTACTTCAATACATTTTTACAAGCAAATATAAAACCAGAATTAAACTAAGAATTGGCAAAGTAAATTCTATTATTGATAATGAATTAGCTAAATCTGAATTTGATGGAATTCACAAGGGTAAAATAATGTCTATTGAGTATATTCTAAAATTAAAAGACGCTGTTCATCCAACTATAGGATACAATTATCATCTCGTAAAGTCTAAAATTTCTGGCATCATAATGTTAGCTGAATCTAATCTTGATGATAATGCCATTAAAAAAATAAAAATTGGATTAGTTATTGATTATTCTAATAAAGAAAAAACAGTTCTTGTTGCTGTTGGTGATAAAAGAATAGTGATGGATACGTATCTAATTCAATTTGAAAATCCAGATTTTAGACATATCGATATTAAAAATGCTTTTATTCTGAATTTGAACAGCGTTGATAAAAATGATTACAATCGGTATTGCGAAATAGGTAAAGCCATTCTTAAAGAAAATCGTCTGTCATTATTTAAACCTTTGTATTATTTAAAATTTGTATATGCTTTACTATCACAAAATATAGATGACAGTTCTACTACAGAATTAAAGAATATTTTTATCTCCATAATCAAAGACGTGTCAGTCAGGGCAATGAGAGAAAGACACACAGAAATTCTTATTTCAAAATGGCTTAATAATGAAGATGCTAAAAATAACAAATATTCACTTTGGAGTCGTATGAACAATATCGGTAAAATTGTTTTTAATGATATAAGTTCAGAAGTAAGTAAAGAGTTGTATATAGCTATTGAAAACCTTAATAAGATAGCAATACCCCTAAGACCCGTTGAAGAAACAGAGGAATTTATTGAGATGAGTAAAGCATTAATGATTGCGATAGGACAAAATAATGGAATTGTAATTAGCAACTCGCATACACCTATTGTATCGTTATTGGTGGAATTGGGAATTGATGCATCTAACAATGAAAATAATATTTTCACTAATAAATCAATAATAAATAGAGTTGAGGATATATTGAAAAGATGTGAGATTGAAGGTAATTATTTCTTCCTAAGAGATAATTTGCTCAGTAATTTTACTAAAATTATTGATAAATGGAAAATCAATTAGAAAATAGTAAAATACCAATTACTGTTGGAATTGTAGGCAACAGAGATGCTATTTTAACTGAAAAGCATAAAAAACAAATTGAAAAGTTGTTTAATGATATTGATTTAAAATATCCAAATATACCAGTTACGTTGTTTTCTCAATTAGCAGTTGGTGCAGACACTTTTGTCGCTGAATTATTTCTAAAATTAAAAGAAAAGGAAAATAGACATTATAACCTTATTGTTCCTATTCCCTATAATATTGAAGAATATAAAACTATACAGTTTAGAACAAAAAAACAACGTGAAATATTTAATTCGCTACTCTTAAAAGCAGAACGTTTTTTTGTACTAGAAAACAATGATAATTTAAAAGATAAAAAACAGCTTTATAGGCAAGGTGGTAAGTTTATTGCTAATAGTTCAATACTATTAATATCCTTATGGAATGGTACCGCTAGTCAAATACAAGAAAATCGTATCGGTGGAACTTCTGAAATAGTACAATTCAAAATATACGGTACATTTGAAAATGAAGTTGTCAATCAAATTTTCGATATAGAAGGTAGTTTAATATCTATACATTGTGAAAGAAAGAATAATAAAAATCGAATTCCATTGCAAATCAAAAACTTATATGCAGATTTGAATGGTATTCTAAATGATAAAAGTATTGAAAAAGCCTTAAGCAAAATTGCTACATATAATAAAAGCAGCATCACTTATAATAGGAAAGCCAGTAATTCAATTGATCGCTTAAACCAAATCCGTAATTTTATAAAGTCGGAGACAGATAAAAAACAAAAAAGTTATAATAATACTATTTTATTCTTCTTTCTCTCAGGTTTTATCTTTTTTTCCATGTTTGAGGTATTCAAACATAAAGGGTTAATTATGTGGGCATTTTGGTCAATTATTACTGTTTTGCTCATTGTTATAGTAAAATATTTTATTGCTATTAAACTCCGTAGTCATCATAATTATATTGAGGGCAGAGTATTATCTGAAGCACTAAGAGTTCAATTTTATTGGAACTTATTTAATGTCAATAAAAACACAGCAGACTACATTCTTAGAATACACAAATCAGAGTTTAACTGGATTAAACATTTTCTACAAGCTATATATGGATTAACATACGATATAAATAAAACAAGAAAAAAAAATATTGAATTTATAAAAAATGATTGGATAATTACTCAAATTCAATATTTTGACAAAAAAATATACAAAATTAAAAAACAAGTAAAATTTTTAGATAGAATTTCTTTTTTAACGCTAATAATAGGAGTTATTGGGCTTATAGGTATTGCTTACTGTAAATTTTCCAATCCTGAATTATTTGAGATAATGCCTCAAGAATTTCCTCTTAGCCAACATTATTTACATATAAGACATCTAGAACATAGATGTCATATTTACATTATCATTGATAGTGTAATATTTGGTCTTTCCGCAGTTTCAAAAGCATATTTGGAAAAGAAAGGTTATAAACAAATTATGAATCAATATAGAATGTCCAAAAATCTGTTTACAATAACATTAAATAAATTAAATATAGAATTGAATAAAGATATAATAGATAATATAAAGGAAAAAGAACTTGACCGTTTATTGTTTTTGGCAGGAAAAGAAGCTCTAATTGAAACAGGGAATTGGTACATGATAATGAAAGAAAAAGATCCTGAATTTGAAATAAGTTAATTCAACGCATACACATAATATTTTTTAATTAAATAAATACTCTAAAAATATGCATCGAATATCTTAATGATGCTCAATAAATGTATAAATGAGCATGCAGTCGATCACCTTTCAGGTTTTGGATCAATTCACATAAACCATTGTTAGCTCGTATGTCCCCCATTTAATACTTCGATATGATACAGCTCATACATCCATAGCTATATTTTCATAATCCCTTCTTATATAACGGTTGCTTTCCCTGCGGTCAGCAATCACCGTCATATAAGGGCATTATGCAAAATAGCAACTCGCGGGCTACCATTGACCTGGGTTTCCTCATTCACCCTTCAAAGCTCAGTTTTTCCAATGCGCCACGCAACTGGCTTTTAAGGGTAAATTCGTCAACCCATTAGAAACGGACGCCATCGGCAGTATTTCAAACCGTTTACTTTTCATTTTTGGAACTGTTCGTACCTCACTACTCCAAAAACTCAAACAAAACTTAACGGCTTAGCAAATTGAAAATTCATTGCATGATGCAAGAGTAGTCTTATTCATTCGCAAAAGCGGCTCGTACCTCACCACTATTTGCTCACTTCTTCACCTACACTTGCCCGAATGCCAGCGGCAGCACTTCGTAACAACATCAGGCACAAAAGTCATTGCTACACTCCATTTTCGCTGAAAAGCTCAAATTCCGTTCAAAATACCTTTAGAGCCTTCACTTAGAATTTGAAATAGCATCACAAATGCAAGAGCTTCGTAAAAACTCAGCACTTGCCACACAAGCCAACACACCGCTTTTTCGGAAATTCTGCAACCTTCCCCACCCACCAACTTGCTTTCATCCTTTTTCATACTGTATCGCTTCCCTAAATCGAAAACGGAACTACGTTGATTGTAAACGAAAATAAAACCGAAACACAAAGATATTTTACGCCTTCGCACGTCAAGGCCAAGCCATAGGTTTTTGAAAAAATCTCCACCCTACGGGTAGTATTTTTCCAAAAAGCCTTGACTTTTCCAACCCGCTAAAATAAATGGTGTTTATTGGTTTTATTTATTCCTCTATTTGAATGAAGAAGAAGGTGCTACAACTTCATCCATTTCAGGTATCTCATCCATATTCGTAACCATACCTTGGCTATGGAATCAATGGCGTCCATTAGTATAAATTTACTGTAATCATCAAAGTTATTTTCTGTTTGAAGTTGTAGAAAAGTGTCCCAATCCAGATTAGCTTCATTGTATTCTGCCGGGATCATTTGATTAGCCGTCAAATAAGAGAATTGGGTAATTGCACACATGAAATCCCAGGTGTTGTCGTTGCCGGTTCCATACGATGAAGTGAATTTCCTAAGCCCAAGTTCCTGGTTTATCCATGCAAACATAGGAATGTTTTTCACCTGCAATGGATAACCTTCCGGATCATAGAAAAAACGTTCATTTTCAAAATCAATGGAGAAACAATCGCGCACGGCTTCATCCCATTCCTTTTCGATGTGAGCATGAATATCGGCACCTTCTGAGAATGACCGGTAATCACAATGCAATGGCATATGGGCATCGGCAATGTAATGGCTCAACATATAAAACAAAGTAGCGACATGATTGTCTGTTGGGCTTATTGGAGATCCTTTATCCTCCCATTCCTGCATTTTTAGGTTGTCAATAATACTATGGGCTATGGCCTCACAACGATCAGATAAATTGCCTTTTTCAATGGAATATACTTTTTTATACAATTGGTTGGTTTTACCAATTTGATAAAGATGATACTCTTTCGGTAGCCGTTTAAATGTTCCGGGTGTGGACTGATCGCCTGGCTTGTATTTCAAAACATGACTGCTGGCCATATCCTTAATGACTGCATCAGGATACCAGGCGCCTTTCGTTACAAAATCCCGGTGATTCATGAACCATTTCAATAAGCTTTCAGCAGCTTTCTGTTCACTTTGTGCAATTGTTGCTTTTTGAAGTCGTTTCATGGCCATCATTGCCAGCCATGCGTGGGTGTATTGTTTCATTGGTGTGAAGTTTTGTTTAAATGCAAATTACAATTTTTTATAAAATCAAGAATCTCTTAATCAGGTAAAATCTTCTAAAACCAACCAATAGTGATTAGAGAATTACACTGAATAATTTACCTGTTCAGTGAAAAATGCTACATTCCAAATCCAAATCCTTTCATGTCAATTCTGATTGTATTAAAATGCATTGAATCAAAATAATAAGTCATGAAAAATATTGGAAATTTTTTAATCGGATCACTTTCATCTCTTGGGGTAGCACAAGCGCTTCCTGATACTGTTCAAACGGCAGGAGATGTGTCAGCCAATGTCATCAACTCTGTTGAGGCTTTGGTGAGTTTGCTCAGTGGAATATTGTCAGCCTTGTTGTTGGCATGGATCAAACGAAAATTGGAAAAGAAAGCATTGGTAAATAAGTAATACCTCATTAATACCAAAGCTATACCATATTCGGTTGAATCGCTTTTTATCAATCAATTCATTTTTTTAAACCTCTAAAATTTATAGTCATGGGAAAAATTAGTCAAGGAATTCTTGGCGGTGTATCGGGAACCGTTGGGAATGTGGTAGGAGGATCCTGGAAGGGGATCAGCTACTTAAGAGTCAAAGCCGATCATCATAACGATGCCAATACTGAAAAACAAATTCAGCATCGGGCAAAGTTTAGTGCATGCGTGGCCTTAGCCCGTTCTATCATGGATACCATTATCCGACCTATCTGGAACAAGAAAGCTGTGAAGATGACAGGTTACAACCTGTTCACCAAAACCAACCTGCAGGTATTTGATGCCAATGGTGAAATTCCGGATTTCAGCAAATTGCAGATCTCAATTGGTGATTTACCCTTGCCATACAACCTGGCTATCCAGGATGATGCTGCAACGGAAGGTGGAATTTCAGTAACCTGGGAGGATAATTCTGGTGTAGGTTCAGCATTGGCCACCGATAAACTGGGCGTAATGGCCATCTGTAATGGTGAAGTGAGAGTATTGCAGGGTGTGAATATCACTCGTGATGCTGCTGCAGCCAATATCCTTTTACCATTTGGTGCCGGTGTTGAGGCTCAGGTGTATGTTTTCTTCCAAAGTGTGGAAAACTACATTTTCTCACCTGATCAACATGGTGTTGTGAATGTGACTTAGATTGAAATTCGGTGTAATAATATGAACAAATTGTTGCACCTATGTTGCACCCAAAAGAAAAAAGAGTTAGCAAAACTTTGCTAACTCTTTCATTTTCAAGTGGAGAATACCGGAGTCGAACCGGTGACCTCTTGACTGCCAGTCAAACGCTCTAGCCAACTGAGCTAATCCCCCCTGTTCGTATTTCAACAATATTCTTTCTTTTGCAATCAGGACAATTTAATCCCTGTTTCAATACGAGCTGCAAATATAGTTTTTTTTCTTAAAATCCATAAAATAATTTTAAATGTGATTTTGGAACAGTAATTGCTTTTATTCTTTCCTCTTAGCTTTTCAAACACCTAATAATTGCAACAAGTTTCATAAGCCATGAATTGAGCATGATTGTTTAAAACATGATTCAGAATTCAATTTACATCATGCGCATTTCAGTTAACAATGAATGATAACTTAAACCATGATCACATGAAAACAAAAAAAAATGCAAAAGCAGATTTGGAAACCAAAAGAAAAACCTTTTTCCTTTTTGGATTATCCATTAGTTTGGCTGCCGTTCTTTTTGCCTTTACCGGAACCAGCGAAGTGAAAAAAATTGACCTCCCTGACAGGTCAGCCAGTGAACCTGTTGTTGAAATCTTTATTCCACCAACAAAACCAGACCAACCTTTGCCACCTCCTCCACCCAGTCATCAGCTACTTGACCTGCTTTTGATTTCCAATGATCCAATTGACGGACCCGATCCGGATTTCGATTTTCCCGAAATTGATGATCCCCTACCGGATCCAATTCAATATACCGAAGAAATACAGGAAGAACCCACACTTCTTTTTGCACAGCAAATGCCCGAATTTCCTGGTGGAATGAAAAACCTGAACAGTTGGCTAAGTAAAAACATCAAATACCCTCAGGCAGCTGTAAACCTGAATGTTTCCGGAAGAGTTTACCTTAACTTTGTGGTAGACAAAGATGGAAGTATCTCAAATATTGCCATTACAAGAGGAGTAGACGATTTGATCGACAAGGAAGCCATGCGGGTTGTGGCCACGATGCCTAAGTGGAAACCGGGTTTTCAGAACGGAAAACCCGTAAAAGTTTCCTACAACATATTCATCACATTTCAATTAAATTGAAAGAGGTACGATTCTTGCTAGATGAATTTAAGTTCATCGAAAATAAATAATTACATTTTTCAATTTGGAATAGGGCATTTAAGAGATATTTTTTAACTTTAGCCGCTCATTTCAGAATATTAAACGCATTAATAATACGATTTATGGAACTTAAGAAAACACCAAAAGCCGACTTGGAAAGCAAACGGAACATGTTTGTTCTGCTTGGTTTGGTGCTTTCGTTGGGGATAGTCTTAACAGCCTTTAACCTTAACGACACTGTAAAATCAGCAGACACACTTGGCCAGCTCAACACTGAGGCGATTGAAGACGAGGTGATCCCAATTACCCGCCAGGAAGAAGTAAAACCACCACCACCACCACCACCACCAAAAGTTGTTGAAGTATTAACAATTATTGATGATGACGTTGAATTAGATGAAGAATTCGAATTCGAATCAACTGAAGCAGATGATAATACTTTAATTAACGCGGTTCCAGTGATAGAGGAAGATACTGGTGAAGAAGAAAATGAAGTATTCATTATTGTAGAAGATATGCCAGAATTCCCCGGTGGAGAGTTGGCACTTCGCAAATGGATCGGAAGTAACATTAAATACCCTGTAATTGCCGCAGAAAACGGTATTCAAGGTAAAGTATATGTGACCTTTGTAGTAGATAAAGATGGAAGTATCAGCAACGCACGTATCGCTCGTGGTGTTGACCCATCTATTGACCAGGAAGCTTTGCGCGTTGTAAATAATTTACCAAAATGGAAGCCTGGAAAACAAAGAGGCAAACCGGTTAGAGTATCTTACACTGTTCCAATCAATTTCCAATTGCAATAGAAATTATTAAAAACATAGTTACTCCTGGTTTAGCTTTTTGTTGGACCAGGATTTTTTTGCACTTATAGTATGGGAGAACCAATAGACAATAGTGTTCCAGTGGAAAAAGTCGTTTTAGTAGGACTTATCACACCGGATCAGAATGAATATAAAGCACGTGAATACATCGAAGAACTGGAGTTTCTTGCTGAAACGGCTGGTGCCGAAGTGCAAAAAAAATTCTTTCAACGATTGCCTACGGCCAATTCAGTCACCTTTGTTGGTCCCGGTAAATTGAACGAAATTTCCGATTACATTAAGGTGAACGAGATTGATACGCTTATTTTCGACGATGAATTAAGTCCATCGCAACTTAGGAACATTGAACGCATCGTTGAGTGTAAAGTATTGGACCGCACCAATCTTATCCTCGACATTTTTGCCAGCCGGGCTCAAACAGCCTATGCTCAGGCACAGGTCGAATTGGCACAACTTCAATATACACTCCCTCGTTTGACTCGTTTATGGACTCACCTTGAACGCCAACGTGGTGGAATTGGAATGCGTGGACCCGGTGAAACTCAGATCGAAACCGACCGTCGAATTATCCTCACCAAAATTGCTAAATTAAAAGAGCAGCTCAAAAAGATCGACAAACAAATGACCACCCAGCGTAAAAACAGAGGCAAGATGGTACGCGTGGCACTGATTGGATATACCAATGTTGGAAAATCCACATTGATGAATCTGTTGAGTAAATCAGAGGTGTTTGCCGAAAATAAATTATTTGCGACACTCGACACAACGGTAAGGAAAATGGTCATAGGAAACTTACCATTTCTTTTAGCCGATACGGTTGGATTTATCAGAAAGCTTCCACATGGTTTGGTCGAATCGTTCAAATCAACGCTTGATGAAGTGCGCGAGGCAGACCTGTTGTTGCACATAGTTGACATTTCGCACAAAGGCTTTGAAGAACAAATAGCAACAGTAAATCAAACGATGGAGGAGATCAAAGCAGGAAATAAACCAACTATCTATATTTTCAACAAGATCGATGCCTTTTCGTACATTAAAAAAGATGATGACGATTTGAGTGAATCGACCCAGGCCAATTGGACTCTGGACGACTGGAAAAATAGTTGGATGGGCAAAAACAATACTCCGTCCATTTTTATTTCAGCAACCGAAAAAACAAATCATGAAGAATTAAAAGCACTGCTTTATGAATCGGTGAAAAATATTCACATTACACGTTTCCCTTACAACGACTTTTTATACGCGCCCGAAATAGAAGAAAATTAGTCGAAGGCAGCAAGTACTCCCAATGGAGTAACAATTCCAGGGTCGGAACATTGTTTTAAAAGCTCCGTAATTGTTAATCCTAAAACGGGATGTTTAAAATCTGGAGCAATTTCATTCAAGGGTTCCAGAATAAAGCGCCGTTTGCTCAAATGTGGATGCGGTAGAGTCAAAGTTGCATCAGCAACTATTTCATTCGCATAAAACAGCACATCGATATCAATGTTACGGGAGCTATAGCCTTTGTTTGAATTTCGGACCCGACCCAAACCTGATTCTATACCGAGACATTTCTCCAATACTTCGGATGCACTATAAACAGTAGTTATTTCAATTACCACATTTAAAAATTTTTCGTCGGCCTTAAATCCCCACGCTTCCGTTTCATAAATGCCTGACAAAACAACCAATTGTCCAATAGTCGCATTAATTTCACGAATTGCTTTTGATAAATACTTCTCACGAGCACCCAGATTAGAACCTAAGGACAAATAGACTTTTTGCAGCATTATTTAAAATTAATTGATAGGAATGACTATTTCTGGCGGCCAATTTAGAGCTTCCATTTTATTCAAACCAATAATTCGACAACATTTTATTCTTTGAACTGTTCAATTTGAACTATTTTTAATACAATCATGCAAGTTTTGTAATTAATTAGTCAAGCTTGTTACTTATATTGTAACAATCATTTTTTGAAGAATAAACACAAGGGGCAAAATCCATCACATACATTGCGAACCAGTTTCCGACCGATCGATTGATAAGGCTCAAAACATAAAAACAAAAATTTAAAATTAATCGAATGAAAAGCTTTTTTAAGTACACTCTAGCTACCATGCTAGGTATTTTCCTCATCAGTATTCTTTCCCTGTTTATAATGGGTGGCATTTTATCAGCAATTATGGCCTCATCACAAAAAGAAGTCGTAATTAAAGAACATTCTATGTTGGAACTCAAACTATCGAGCCAGGTAGTTGATCGAGGTCCAAACGATCCATTTCAAGATTTCAATTTTCCAGGATTCGAAAGCTATAAACGCATGGGTCTGGATGATATTATTTCGGCCATTGAAAAGGCCAAAGATGAAGAAAACATACATGGAATTTACTTGAGAATCGATCAGGTAATGGCAGGTTATTCTGCTTGTGAAGAGATCAGAACTGCTCTGATTGATTTTAAAGAATCGGGGAAATTTATTTATGCCTATTCGGAAGTGTATTCTCAAAAAGCCTATTATCTGGCTTCGGCAGCCGACAAAATATTTTTGAATCCTGAAGGCATGCTCATGTTTACCGGTTTATCGGCCGAACCAACCTTTTATAAAAAAGGATTAGAAAAGTTAGGTGTCGAAATGCAGGTCATTCGTCATGGTAAATTCAAAGCTGCAGTTGAACCTTTCCTGCTTGACAAAATGAGTGATGAAAATCGCGAACAAGTTGAAGTGTATATGGGGAGCATTTGGAACAATATTTTAAGTGGAATTTCCAAATCCAGAAATATTTCAATTGAACAACTCAACCAAATTGCGGATAAAAACATGTTGTTCCGAACTTCAAATGAAATCATCGAAACACAATTGGTTGACAGTATTTTATATGAGGACCAGGTACTCGATTTTCTACGTATGAAAACCGGAACCAAAGCCGACAAAGGCATACCTGTAGTTAGCGTGAAAGACATGAAGGCTGTTCCCGCAGCAAAAAAATCGAAAGGATTAGCCAAAAATAAAATAGCGATCATTTACGCATCAGGTGAAATCAATCTCGATGGCTCTATCGACGACAGTGAGTCAATTAGTGGACGCGCATTAGCTCGTGAGTTACGCAAGGCTCGTACGGATTCCACCATTAAGGCGGTTGTGTTAAGAGTGAATTCTCCCGGCGGCAGTTCCATGGCCTCGGAACTCATTTGGAGAGAAATGAAATTGATGCAGGAAACAAAACCAACGGTTGTTTCCATGGGCAATTTAGCTGCATCAGGTGGTTATTACATTGCCTGTCCGGCCGATACCATTGTGGCCAATCCATCAACAATTACGGGATCAATTGGCGTATTTGGATTAATACCGAACCTTGAAAAATTATTCGAAGACAAACTGGGTATTCATCACGATGTAGTAAAAACGAACGCACTAAGCGATTTACCATCAATGTATCGTCCAATGAGCACTGTAGAAAAAGCATTGATGCAGAACATGGTAGAAACTACCTACAAAACCTTTGTGCAACATGTGGCCGATGGCCGCAATCTTTCATTCGAACAAGTGGATGCCATTGGACAAGGACGCGTTTGGACAGGCGAAAACGCCCTCAAACTGGGTTTGGTTGACGTACTGGGCGATTTAGACGATGCGCTTGCCATTGCAGCTAAAATGGCTAATCTCGACGATTACAGAATTACCAAATTACCCAAACAAACCGATCCAATCGAATCCTTACTAAAAGATTTTTCAACAAAAATGAAAGAACGTGCCATAATCAACGAATTAGGTAGTGCCGCAAAATATTATACTACGTTACAGCAATTAAAAGATAAAAAAGAAATTATGGCTCGCATGCCCTATGGTCTGGATTTGGAATAATACACCACTAAATAATAAAAAAGTTGCCTTCCCAATTGGTAGGCAACTTTTTTTTTGGCTACCATCAAGCTTCTTCGTAAATTTAACCCATATCCTATTTAGATGATAAAAATACTCTTGTACCCTTTCTCTTTAATTTACGGACTAATCGTGTTCATCCGCAATCTCCTTTTCGACATGAAGGTTTTGCGCCAACACGAATTTAACGTACCCATTATTTCAGTTGGAAATTTAACGGCGGGAGGAACAGGAAAAACACCACATGCCGAGTACCTCATAAACATATTAAAATCGAACTCAAATGTAGCTTATCTGAGCCGGGGTTATAAGCGCAAAACCAAAGGGTTTATTTTAGCTAGCAGCCATTCTACCATCAATGAAATTGGTGACGAACCGGTTCAAATCAAACAGAAATTTCCGGAAATTCCTGTAGCTGTTTGTGAACGAAGAGAGATCGGCATCAAAAAATTATTAGCCGACGAAAAGTTAGACATTGATGCCATTATTCTTGATGATGCTTTCCAACACCGCAGTGTTAAAGCAAACATCAACATCTTATTGATCGATTATACCCGCCAGATCTTTAACGATCACCTGCTACCATATGGTCGCTTGCGTGAACAGAGCAATGCAAAATACCGGGCCAACTTCATCATTTTCACCAAATGCCCTTCGAAACTGCAACCCATTGAGCAGCGCATTATCAAAAACAAACTGGATATACGCCCGTACCAAAACTTGTTTTTCACAAGCATTGTATATGGCGAAATTACACCAGCCGAAAAAGGATTGAGCCTGTTCGCTGACAATATGCGGAATTATTCCGTTTTGCTGATAACGGGCATTGCTAATCCAGATCCTCTGCTTGACTATTTAAAAACCCAAGTTGGAGAAATCATCCATGAAAAATATCCCGATCATTACAATTACACTTCTACTGATCTACTTAAATTAGACGATAAATTTCAACAAATTGAAAAGAAAGCCAAAATTATTATCAGTACCGAAAAAGATTTAGTGCGCTTAAAATCAGTTGAAGATCAACCACCACATTTTTTCGAGAAACTTTATTATATTCCCATCGAAATAAAATTCCTCGATAAAACAAAAGATGCATTTAACAAACGAATATTAAATTATGTTACAGAAAATAGAAGCAACAACAAAGTACATTCTGGAAAAAACAAAATTCAGCGGTAAAATAGCTGTGATTCTAGGTTCCGGATTGGGCAACTTTGCCGATTTAATCGAGGCGGAATATATACTGGACTATAAAAACATACCCAACTTTCCACTTTCAACCGTTGAAGGACATACCGGGCAACTTATTTTTGGAAAATATAGGGGCAAAGAAATTATTGCCATGAAAGGGCGCTTTCACTATTACGAAGGTTACAGTATGGAAGAAGTGACCTTTCCCATTCGAGTGTTTAAACAATTGGGGATCGAATACCTTCTGGTTTCGAATGCCGCCGGAGGCATCAACTACAACTTTGAAGTGGGAGATGTAATGATGATTACTGACCACATCAACTTTTTTGGAACAAACCCGCTCATTGGTAAAAACGACGATCGTTTGGGACCTCGCTTCCCCGATATGTCGAAAGCTTACCACCCCGGCCTGTGTGAAATTGCAAGGTCCTATGCCAGAAGTAAGCAAATCAGACTGCATGAAGGCACCTATGTTGGGCTTACCGGGCCTAGCTTTGAGACTCCTGCTGAATATCGCTTTTTTCATACAATAGGTGGCGATTCGGTGGGCATGTCCACCGTTCCGGAAGTTATTGTGGCCAATCACATGAGCATGAAAGTATTTGGAATGTCGGTCATCACCAACAACGGGCTGGCCATTCCTGAAGAAGGCAACAAACACCATGAAGTATTAGACATCGCCAAAATTGCAGCACCAAAATTGGAAGCAATTTTTGGTCAAATTATTGAAACAATAGGATAAAATGTCAATCATTCTTGCCATAGCCCTTGCACCGGTTTTTATTATCGCATTTTACATTTATTTCCGCGATAAATATGAAAAAGAGCCCTGGAGCTTACTTTTAATTTCTATGGTTTTGGGAGTAATTATTGCACTACCTGTTATTTTTGCTGAACAGTTCATGTCCTTCATAGGTCGTGGGCTAAATGGAGTTCTTGCCGGTGCATGGAGAGCATTTATGGTAGCTGCCTTTTGCGAAGAAGGTTTTAAATTATTGGCTTTATACCTGTTAATTTGGAAAAGTGCAGCGTTTAATGAAAAATTCGATGGAATAGTTTATGCCACTTTCATTTCACTAGGATTCGCCGGTATAGAAAATGTACTCTATGTTATGGATGGTGGAATTAGTACCGGATTGACACGTGCCTTTACTGCGGTACCAGCCCATGCATTATTTGGAGTGAGCATGGGTTTCTTTTTTGGCCTGGCCAAATTTTACCCTAAACAACGTAAACAGCATTTGTATCTTTCGTTTCTATTACCCTTCCTTCTCCATGGAATTTATGATTTCATTTTGATGTCAGGAATCAACTTTCTATTACTGCTGTTCATCCCTTTTATTATCTACTTATGGATTGCGGGATTCAAAAAATTGAAAGCTTTAAACAGCAGTTCATATTACAATACCGATATCGATATTGGAATCGATTTTAGTAAAGTCAAAGAATTCGAAAAACCTTAATAATTTTTGTCTTTTGCCTTCCTGATAACTGAATAATGAAATTTTTCCAGAAGGGAAAAAGATCGCTGCTTGTGCACAAAAAACTGCATAACAATGCTATTGTGTAAAATTTCAGTATGAACAGGAACTTTCACTTTTGCCTTTAATTCCCTTCGTTTCTTTTCCAATTTTGTTTTGCTTCTATAATAAGCTAAATGTGCTTTAATTACAGCATTGGCATTCACAAAATCGAAGGAAAAAAAGAATTTCACAATGGCTAAAGTGTCAATCACCTTACGTTTGAACATGATCCAATGGAAATAACGGCCCGTATAATTTTTATATAAAGTCCACAAACTGTTTCGAAAGTTTAAAAACAATTTTTTAGGATTTTCATACTCAAGAGTTGCCCCACCTAAATGATACACCTTGCTTTTGTAGCAAAACAAAATGCGATGACCTTGATTTTTCAAACGCCAACACAAATCAATTTCCTCCATATGGGCAAAATAGTCATCGTCAAAACCACCTGCATCCTTAAAAACCCGGGCACGAATAAACAAACAAGCACCTGATGCCCACATAATATCCGTGTTTTTATTGTATTGCCCCCTATCGTATTCAATCACGTCCATAATACGTCCACGACAAAACGGATAGCCATATTTATCAATAAACCCGCCTGCTGCTCCTGCGTGCTCAAAACGGGACCAATCATGGTCCGATAATATTTTGGGTTGTATTGCCGCTACATCATCTTCCTTTTCAAATAGCTTAAGAACAGGGTCCATCCATTTTTTACTCACCCGAACATCACTGTTTAACAAACAAAATATATCTGCTTCAATGTGTGCCAGCGCTCTGTTGTATCCTCCTGCAAAACCATAATTCTGATCCAATTCAATCACCTTAAATTGGGGAAAGGATTCTTTTACAAATTGAACAGAAGTATCGGTGGATCCATTGTCGGCAACATATACATCGCATTTCGTTAAATCGGTAAATTCAACGACAAACGGCAGGTAGTTAGCAAGATGCTCAACTCCATTCCAGTTTAAAATGACAATTGCTGTTTTCAAGACTAATTTTTAAAATTCTCTTTGCTTATTCCAAGGCGCAAGTTAAAATATATTATAAAGATATTCAAACTATATTTTACTAATCTCGCGTTGATGTTTCCATCTTTTATGCGTCCATAACCAAACTTCAGGACAGCGCTGAATGGCCTGTTCCAATTCACTCATAAATAGCCGAGTAATTTCAAATTCAGGTTCATCGGCTGGTGTCTCGGTAATCAATTTAAAAACAATTTTATAATAGCCACGCTTTAAGCGTTTCATTTCAGCCCATACCACCGCAGAATTGGTCTTCTTTGCCATTTTTTCCGGCCCAGTCAAAACCGGAGTATCCTGATTTAAAAAGGGCATCCAAAACTTGATTTCCTGTTTAATTGGTCGTTGATCGGCTATAAAAAGAGCAAAATATGGAATACCATTTTCCGTATCAAGAACCAATTGTTTGTAGGTTTGACGCATCTCTAACAAATGAGCTCCATCTTGTTCCCTTACATCTTTGAAAAACCGATCGAACAAAGGATTGTTCAATTTTTTATAAATAGCATATAATTTATGTTGCAAGGGCACGGAATGAATTCTTAAAAATTCCCAGTTACCATAATGACCTGTTACACAAATGATATTTTTCCCCTTTGCATAAAGCTGATTGATAAGTTCAACATTTTCGAAATTCAATCGTTTCGTATTTCGCTTTTGATTAATGTGAACTAAATAAAGCGTCTCGATAAAGAGGTCAACAAAATGATGGTAAAATTTTCGTTCCAGTTGTTTTAATTCCAGGCTACTTTTTGAGGGGAATGACTTCCGCAGATTTATGCGAACAGTTGCTTTCCTATACCCAATAAGATAATACAACACACCAAAAAGGAGATCAGAAACAACATAATGAAACTCAAGAGGAAAAAGTTGCATTGGCCAGGTAAGCACCAGTAAAATATTATACCCAAGGCTCTTCTTCATTCGTATTTTTTCAATAGCAGCTGAGTTAAAACTTTGTCTTTTATTTGAGGACTTATGCCACTCAGGTAATCCATCAATCTTGTTTCATCTAGGCCTTCATCATCCAACAATTGTTGGAGACGACTCATTTCGGACCCGGTCAGTTCCTGTTGCAGTTCAATCAAAACAGGATGAACAGAATCACCAATAGCCAATTCCAGAATGGCCGATTCCAGAATACCTTTGGCTTGTGCCTTTACGGTATCGGGTTGTTTACTCCCGGTTTTGTCTCGTAAGGACCAACTTGAATAATCGTAATGAAGTGCTTCAATCAGCTCAAGTTTTTCGTCGGACGAACCAAATATTTTTTTAACCACTAAACTTGCCTTAATTTTCCAAACATCCAGATTAAAATCCTTTTGATCTACAGAATTGAGCAACTCGTTTAATGCAACTACTTTTTGATTATTCATGGCTTCCTAAATGATGATGAACAATTTCGTAAAATTTACTGAAATAATTGGCGTTTGTGGCAATTATCTCTCCACCGAACAAATAAGTATCGCCTTTATTGAAGTCACAAACCTTACCTCCCGCTTGTTGCAATATGAATGCAGCTGCAGCAACATCCCAGGGATGAAGTCCATATTCCCAAAAAGCTTCGAACTGTCCACAAGCCACATAACAAATGTCCATGGCAGCTGAACCTAAACGGCGAACGCCACTGGTTTTTTCCATGACCTCTACCATAGAATTCATAAATACTTGAAGCTTGCCCATATCGGAATAAGGGAAACCTGTGGCAATTAAAGATTGCTGATGTTCTGAATTTTCAGAAACAGCAATAACTTCGCCATTCCGATAAGCCGAGCTACCTTTCCATGCACAAAACATTTCTCCGTGAGAAATTTCGTAAACCACACCAATTACCATTTCCTGGTCGCACATAAGTGCTACACTAATGGCATAAGGAGTTAGTCCATGAATGAAATTTGTAGTGCCATCAATAGGATCGATCACCCAATTGTACCGATCTCCTTTTTTGCTGCTGGTACCTTCTTCCGCAATAAAACCACTTTCGGGCAATAGCTTGGATAGGGCATCCACCAATTGTTCCTCTGACAACTTATCGATGTAGGTAACAAAATTACTGTGACCCTTAATTTCAATGCCCGAATTGGCTTTAAATTGTTTTCGTTCACGGCGAATCATTTCGGCAGTGTTGAGTACACACTTTTGAACATCGTCACACAATTGTTTATAATCTATCATAGCACTTACAGTTTTAGTACTTTAATGGTTTCTACCATCGTTGCAGTTTGGACATGTACAAAATAAATGCCCGGCTGATAATTTTCCGTCTCGGTAAAAATATCTAAATAATGAGTTGAATCATCACCAAACTCTCCTGAAATTAAATTTCTTAATCTTCCCTGAAGATCTAAAATTTTGACGGTATAGGGAGAGCTACCAACATCTTGAAAGCGTAAAGTGGTATAATCATGAAACCGGGTCGGGAAACACGTGGGTTTTGCCTTGTTCGCCACAAGCTCGTCATTCGATGTTGTGGTATAATTAGCAGCGCCGGGGGTCCCCCCAAGAGGGCCTGCCTCCCAGCTACTGTATAAATTATTGTCGAGGTTAACATTCTTTAATTCCAGTGTTGCTGCCGTTTCAAATGGTTCGATGGGCCATGGCTGATACGTTTCGTATTTCACTCGATCCACTAAATTATTTTGTGGATCAGTCAGTATAAGCTCATCCCCTTTTCGACTAAAACCAAAAGAAATATTTCCAATGACATTGCGTACGGAAGAATGCACGCTGCTAAATTTCTCCTGGTCATTGCAAACCACTAAGTAGGCATCGGGATATAAAAGCGTGTTTTCCGGAAAGATATAACCTGTCGGGTCAGCAACGTCGGACAACACAAATTCATGAAGATCAATCGTAAATTTACTATTGTTGTACAATTCAAGCCAATCACCTGAATTGTATTCTTCACCTGAAAAGTAGTTGATCTCATTGATCACAATATCCACTACTTCATTTCCGCTAAGGGGCTCAAAAACGGCTTGTAGCTGGAGATTTTTGGTCAGTTTTAAAGTAATACTTGCATCAGTTGAAGTGGATCCTTTTTCCCAACGAACAAATTTATAGCCTACTTTCGGAAGCGCGGTAAACTTTACAGGCACATTTCCAAAGTAAGAGCCCATGAAGGGATATTCATCGGGAACAATGCTGTTTACTTTTATTCGACCATCATTGGCATTTGATATGCTTAACGTGACATTATAATTATTTGTACTAAAATAAGTATTAAAATGCTGCCAGACATAGGCTGGACGATTGGCATTAAAGCGTTGTATTATTGCAATTTTCCCTAACCAGTTTTTGCCTTGCCCCCAGCGAACAAGATGTCTACTCATTTCATGTTGTGTTAGCGATATAATCGAATCCAACCTTGCATCCATGATATCCGGCTGAAACGTGGTATTGAGCAAATCAGCCATTCTGTTCATGAATTGATTTTTAAAGTCATCATTCGTTAGAAGTTTTCTTAACAAGTAGGTTGACCATGGCGGATTTGGCCAGCCGGGACCACTGGGATTTGTGGCAAAAGATAATCCATCGTCACGATAGTTGTTATCATCCCATATATCAAATCCGAAATCGGTATCATACAGCAACCAGCGCCACTTACTATGCGGTTTGGTGCTGTTCCAAAATTTGATGTTGTTGCCTGGCCAATCGGTATTCTGAATATAAATTTGAATGAGTTCATAGTCGATGAAACAGTCCACATCCACCATCTCTTTAAGCAGCTTATAACTAAGGTCCTCATGCAGATTTCTGGATTGCAGGAAACTGAGCATATCTAAATATCCGCTCGAACTGCCGTTGACAACTTGATTTTGAACTTCCAGAAGGTTCAACTCCTCATCTTGAATTCCATAGTGACCTTCAAAATAGGCCTCGTTGGGTTTTTCACGTTGATTTTGGATGCCCCAATATTCTCCATTAAGGTAAACCACTGCTGGCTGAAAGGCTAAACGATCAACGTTCAATACCTTTGCTATTTCGGAGACATAGCCGTCGCGGAGCATGGTAGAACTCCAGTCGTTGCCTGAATTACGTAGAAGAAATGACTCAAATTTATCGATTTTCAGGTCCTTGAAAAAAGAATAACGAAAGGACCCTTTCCCATATTGACTGCGCGCAAAAACAGCAAGCGATTTTTGAGCATTAGCACGCGACCACGCCCCAGCAATTTTTATTCCTGCATCCTGATCGATGTGCTGTATTTTTTGTTCATCAAAATAATCCAAATGCACCTGTTTTTCCCAATCCTGCCAGAAGTTGGCACCAAAGTTCGGATTCCCTGATTCGGCATTCGGACCCAATTCATAAATGCCTTCGTTATAGTCCCAAAGGTTTGGAGGATCGGTAACAATGGAAAAAACCGGCAAGGTATGGGTCTCGTTTATAAAAAAACTATGTGTAAAGAGTTCACTTATTTTAATTCCATCTAAAAAAGCAGCTGCCCGCAGCGGTGTAGTCTTGCTTAGCGAGATAGGCCTGAAATAGTTTAAACTACCGGCCGTTGGCTCAGCTCCATCGGTGGTATATCTAATGACGACATCTTTTGAATGAGTAGAGAGCTCAACCTGGATTTCCCCGGAATAAAATCCAGATGGAAGTGAAAAGAAAACACTATCGTTTCGAAGAACATCAATGGGATTGGCATTTACTTCGCCCGGTGTTGGCTGCATAAAGTATTTCCAGTTTGATGCCCCGTCAGGAAATCTACCGTAGGAAACATCGGCAGGGAGTTCAACTACCCATAAAGAATCGACCAGTTGATGTTCAGCATTAAATAGGAAGAGGCTTTCCCCTTCATTTTTTATTTTAAAATTAGTGTGAAGACTGCCATTTTCGTTTTGAATAAAATCGGCAACCTGTGTGAAACCATAATTGGTGGCGCCAATGGTTAAATAGGGCGCTAATGAAAAATCAGATGAGCCTGCGCTTGTATTGTATCCCTGAACAGCCAAAACATTAGAACCTTCAAAAACAGTCAGGGTCTTTAAGTCCAGACGATATTCCGTGGGTTGACCTCCCTGATACATTTCAGCTTCATGGCCTCCATTGGCTATCACATTATTGTAATCGAGGGTACCCGGAACCTGAACATTTTCCATGGCAATGGGTTTTCCGTTCAGGAAAGCAATAAAGCCGTCGTCGTAATCAACATGCAACAAAATATCTTCCAATGCATCCAATTTATCGATGCTAAATTCTTTGCGAATAAAAATAGAATTTAAGGAATTCAGCACCGTTTGGTCATCGTTGTCGCCATATCCAAAACCACTTTTACCTGTTTGCCAGGCTGCGGCATCAAAGCCGGGAGATCGCCATTCACCCTGAGCCAAATCGCTGGGAGGAATAACATATTGCCAGTCATCACCCCTATTGATTACAGTTTTGTAATTCAAGCCAAAAGTTTTACGATCCTTGCCCGATGCAAAAATCAATAAATAACCATGTGCCGGCAATTCGATATCAGGAAATACCCAGCCAATTGAATCGATTAAATTATCATTTATGGAATAATCTTTCAGGTTCACCGTAGCATTTGAAGTATTGTAAAGCTCAATCCAATCGGAATATTCGGCATCATCGTCTATAATTCCGGAAGTATTTCGTGATTGTACTTCATTCATCACCACTTGACCCAATACCGGCTGCAGACAACCAATTAAGATCAGACTCGTCAAAAAACGTAAAAATATCATATCAAATTCCCTCTCAAAATTCCCAAAAAAACAATTTTCAGGAACACTCTCTTTCTCCCAAAAAATTAATTTTTGAAATTGACCTGTGAAGTAATAGAAAATCAAAAGAATATCAAAGGATTAAATACGAAGAATCAATCTTCTTAAGTAAAGTACCCTAGCCAATCAAAAAACCTTCCACATGACCGTTTGCATTTATCTTTTCTAATTTAAAAGGGAGAACCCGATTAACCAGTTTTTCATCCCAATCGGTTTCAATGCGAACATAATTATCGGTCCAGCCAAACATGCGATCACCCTTATTTTGATGCTCAAAGAGCACGTTCCGTATGCTTCCCAGTTGGGTTTCATAAAACAGGCGATGTTTCCGTTCCGACAAATCAATGTATCGTTGAACACGCGCCTTACGCTCTGCAACAGGAACCACATGTGGAATTTTCAGAGCAAAGGTTCCGGGTCGTTCAGAATAAGGAAAAACATGTAATTGTGAAATATCCAGATCAAGAATGAATGCATAGGAATCCTGAAAAAACTGTTCGGTTTCACCATTTGTTCCGGCAATTACATCAACACCAATAAAAGCATCAGGCAACAGTGATTTAATTTTATGAACTCGCTCGGCAAACAGTTCGCTGTTGTATTTTCGTTTCATCAGGCTCAATACTTCATCGGAACCGGCCTGTAAAGGGATGTGAAAGTGCGGAACAAATCGTTTCGATTGGGCCACAAATTCAATAATTTCGTCTTTCAATAAATTGGGTTCTACCGACGAAATCCGAATGCGTTCCAGTCCTTCCACTTCGTCAAGTGCTTTGACCAAATCGAAGAAGTTTTCACCGGTCGACCGGCCAAAATCACCAATGTTCACTCCGGTTAAAATGATCTCTTTTATTCCGCGCGCCACTATTTTATTGGCCTCGGCAATGGTATTGACAATAGAGTCGTTTCGGCTTAATCCACGTGCCATAGGGATGGTACAAAACGTACAAAAATAATTACATCCGTCCTGCACTTTCAGGAAAGTTCGGGTCCGATCGCCATATGAATATGACGCGAAAAAATTTTTGATTTTACGATGGTCGGTAATGCGAATGATGGGTTCTTCGTTCTTTTTTAAATCGTGTACATAGCTCGTTATATTAAGCTTTTCGCCTGAACCCAACACATAATCGACCCCTTTCAGATGCGCAATGTCCTCGCTTTTTAATTGGGCATAACATCCCGTCACCATCATTACCGCATTCGGGTTACGCTTCATGGCCGAACGAATGAGGTTCCTGCTTTTTTTATCGCTTTCGGCAGTCACGGTACAAGTATTGACCACATAAACATCGGCCTCATCCTTGTAGTCAACACGCTCAAATCCAATGTCCTCAAACTTCCTGGCCATGCTCGACGATTCGGCAAAATTGAGTTTGCAACCCAATGTATAAAACGCGACTTTTTTCCCTTGGTATTCCTGCTCCGTCATATCGTTGTTAAAATGAGCGGCAAAGATAGTGATTTTGGAATAATTCTAAATAGAAGAAATTGTATGGTCCAAACAGGAAACATAAACAACTGATTAACTGATCAGGCGAAATATTGAAAAAGCCTTAATCCTTCAATGCTTGAATTAGTAAGTCATGATCAGCATTAATTTGCAATTTGATTTTATCCAGTGCTTCTTTAAACGCCCTTATTTTTGAAAGACGGCTTGCCGACAGAGGATCATAACCATAATAGAGGGCCGAAAAGACCCGTGATCGACCAACAGCCTGATAACTACCAATCAACTCATCAGTTTTATTATATACTTCAATTTCCACATCAACACTTGCGGCATTGCTACTGAATGGGAAGCCCAATAGATTTAGTGTTCCAAAAGTACATGCCGAGATCATCGCCAGCCCCATTCCTCCCATATCGGAATTAAGTGCCACAATTTTACAGACCATGGTGCCTTGCCTTTTTCCTATTGGATTGCTGATGTTCTGTTTCACGTCACGTTCAAATATGGTGATAAAGTCATTTGACGTGGTTGAAAAAGGACGATCATCTGCGATTGTCTGAATAATGGTTGAGTTTGACTCCGATTCATTTTGTGATATAAATTCAGTAGTGGAGGTTGTTTTCCCATAAAAATAGCCCTCCAACACGTCAACATTAACCTCGGTTGCCATGGCAGGCAACAAATTTGAATTGCGACTTTCAGGAGTCAACTCAGCAAAATCAAGCGTTCGGCATGAAATTGATGCTCCGATAAGCAGTGCCAATAAAACAACATTACCTATTTGAATTGTATAATTTTTCATAGCTTTTAGTTTTTATAAAGTCTCCAACATTCAAACAAATACCGTGCAAACTTTCCGTATGTTTTTCAATTACACGAATTGTGAACCTTAATAAAATAATAGCTATTTTTGTCCTGAATATTGATTATCAATCAATTCATAAGCACCATGAGCAAACACCTCTTCATTATTGCCATTCCTGGCACAGGAGTTAAAAAAGCAGGATTCTCAAAAGGCTTACAAAAGGAACTGATCAAACAACTTAAGTACACCAAGTTAAAAAACAATTACTCGGTGATTGAATGTCGTCCATTTAACGAAACAGGCATTGATCAAAATCAAAAAGAACTTTTCGAGCGTATGAATGCCAGCAACCGGCTTGGCGGGATCTTAAGTTTTCGTAAAACAGTTTTGCATGTGGTGGGCGATGCCGTTTTGTTTGAAAGAAATCCGTCCAAAGCAAATAGTGCTTATCAAACCATTCACCGCTGTTTACGCGACCGATTTGAAGAAGTGAATCAACTCATGCAAAAATACCAGGAAAGTATACTGGTAATTGTTGCCGGATCGATAGGCGTACACGTACTTTCGTGCTACATCTGGGATGCCGATCATTCACTGGGGATTTTTTCCAAAACACCTTCTACGGACCAAAACAACCTCCGCAATTTGGCACACTTGTCCACTTTTGGGTGCAACATTCCCATTTATGTTTCAGCATTAAAAGTATACAGCATCAAGGCATTCGATCGCCGGAATGCCAATTTCTCCTGGGACAATTACTACGACAAGGACGATGTTTTGGGATGGCCACTACAAGCACTAAGTCCAATTTACAACAACCTTGTAAGGGATCATGAAATCAATACCGGAGTTTATATTGGTTCTCACATTCGCTACTGGGACGATAAGGGATTTGTAAAACAGTTGGCAGAAAAACTGGCGGAAATGTTTAATCAATAGCACATCATATTTTAATGTTGAAGAAATGGCCTATAACTATTTGATTTATGTATTGAAGTTGATTTTGATTATAATTATTGCACAAAACTAAAGAATGCTACCTCTTCGACCCGATACCAGTTTTCATATTTACAACCATGCTTCATTTATCACAATAACCCAGCACAACTACCCTCTGATTTTTCTGCCCAACAACACAAAATATTTCTTTGCATTATCACTTGTTTATTCCAAATTCCATCTTATATTTGTGACCAGAACAGACCAGAACAGCATGTCGATAAATTTAACCATTAATCCGAATTCAAATACGCTGAAATACCTTCAGCTGGTTGACGCCATTGCCAATGCCATCAGCGAAGGCACTTTGGCTGAAGGAGACATGCTGCCCTCAGTAAACGAACTGGTTAAAAACGCATCCCTTTCACGTGACACCGTTTTCAAAGCCTATTCTGAACTAAAAAGTAGAGGGGTTGTAGCATCAGTACCGAACAGGGGATATTTTGTGAGCCGTCAGTTAAACAGAGTGCTCTTGTTTCTCGATACCTTCAAAGCCTACAAAGAAGTTTTGTACGATGGATTCCGCAGTAACTTACCCGAAAATATCTCGGTTGATTTGATGTTCCACCACTACAACATCAATGTATTGGAAACCATTTTAAGCGATAGCATCGGCAAATACAGCCATTACATCATCATGAACTTCGATCACCCCCGAATGAAAGAAATCATCAATAAGATTCCACTGGAAAAACTGCTGATCATTGACTGGCATATCCATTCGGCAAAAAATCATTCTTACGTTTGTCAGGATTTTGGGAAAGCAGTATATGATAATTTTGAAGCTCAACTGGAGCGAATTAAACGTTACGATCAGTTTATTTTTGTATATCCACAAAAACTGACCTTTCACCCAAAGGAATCCATCACCATATTCAAGCAATTTTGTAACGAACATCAATTGAAGCATGAAGTGATTTACGACATGAACAAACTCGATATTAAAAAAGGCGATTTATATTTTTTGGTCAGCGACCGTTCTTTAACACGCATCTTAGATCAGGCTGAAACCAAACAATTGGAAAAAGGAAAAGATATTGGAATTATTTCGTACAACGAAACGCCCATGAAAAAATATATCAAAGACGGCATTACAGTGCTCTCAACCGACTTTACCGAAATGGGTAAAAAAGCTGCAGAGTATGTATTGAACACCGGGGAAATGAAATATATGGTTCCCACAAAAATGATCATTAGGAATTCGTTCTGATAACCCCTAAATCCCCTAAAGGGGACTTTGGATTAGTGAAATTTGTAGAATGATATGATTAATAATTGAAGCAAATAAAGAAACAAAATAATAACCAACCTCTCGTTCAAAGCGTTCTCGCTCCTTTAGGGGGACCTGCCAGCCGGCAGGCTGGGATGCCGAAGACAGAGGGGGTAAATATTAAAAATTATGTACTTTTTAGGATACGATGTTGGAAGTTCTTCAGTTAAAGCCTCATTAATCAACGGTGAAACCGGTGAATGTGTCGCTTCTGATTATTTTCCCAAACAAGAGATGAAAATCACTGCTGTAAAAACCGGATGGGCAGAGCAACACCCCGAACTATGGTGGGAAAACCTAAGGTTAGCTTCGCTATCGGTGATGTCTTCGTCGGGAGTTGATGCAAAAGCAATCGAAGCCATTGGTATTTCGTACCAAATGCATGGGTTGGTTGTAGTTGATAAAGACAATAATGTGTTACGTCCTTCAATCATCTGGTGCGATAGTCGTGCTGCAGAAATTGGCGATAAAGCTTTTAATGATTTGGGCGCTGAAAAATGTCTGAGTAGCTTATTGAACTCTCCCGGCAATTTTACAGCATCGAAACTGGCCTGGGTAAAAGCAAATGAGCCGGAAGTGTATGCCAAAATCGACCGTATTATGTTGCCCGGCGATTACATTGCATTAAAACTAACCGGCGAGTCAAGCACTACAATATCCGGATTATCCGAAGGAATGTTCTGGGATTTTCAAACCCGCTCGGTATCAAAAATGCTGATGAAGCAATACGGTTTTGCCGATTCGATGATTCCAACCATTGTTCCCACGTTCTCGGAACAAGGAAAAGTAAGTGCCGCCATAGCCAAAGAACTTGGTTTGGCCGAAGGCACTAAAGTCACCTACCGTGGTGGAGACCAACCCAACAATGCCCTATCACTTAACGTTTTGAATCCGGGAGAAATTGCCACAACAGCAGGAACTTCCGGCGTGGTATACGGCGTTAGCGAAGAGGTAAAATATGATCAGTATTCACGCGTAAATACTTTTGCCCACGTTAACCATACCACTGAACTCAACCGTCTGGGCGTATTGTTGTGCATCAACGGAACCGGAATTTTAAATTCATGGATGAGTAAAAATTTGGGGAATTCGGCTTACAATTATGCTCAAATGAATGTTTTGGCAGATAAAGTTGCCATTGGATCCGAAGGCGTAAGTATTCTTCCTTTTGGAAATGGAGCCGAACGAGTATTGCGCAATAAAAACATTGGTTCTCAAATCAGCGGAGTAAGTTTTAATACGCATTCACAAGCCCATTTGTTCCGTGCAGCTCAGGAAGGTATCGTTTTTTCATTCAATTACGGAATGGAAATCATGAAAGAGATTGGCATAAACGCCAGCGTAATTCGCGCCGGAAAAGCCAATATGTTTCTTAGCCCTATTTTCCGCGAAACGCTGGCCGGAATTAGTGGTGCGACCATTGAATTGTACAACACCGACGGATCGATAGGTGCAGCTCGTGGCGCGGCAGTTGGCTCCGGTTATTTCAAATCGTTTACCGAAGCATTTGGCAGCCTGAAAAAATTGGAAAGTATTGAACCTGATTTGAACAAAAAAGCGGAATACGAGGAAGCGTATGGAAAGTGGAAAAATTTATTGGAAAAATTCATCTAAATATGATTGTCATCCCGACGTAAGGAGGGATCCCTCCTTACGTCGGGATGACATCCAAATCAACAGTAACAATAAACAATTTTAAAATAGAACATTATGAGTGCAAAAGTTTATTTCCCATCAGTGGGACAAATCAAATTTGAAGGAAAAGAAAGTAGAAATCCATTGGCATTTCGTTACTACAATCCTGAGAAAGTAGTTTATGGAAAAACAATGGCTGAATGGTTCAAGTTCTCAATGGCCTGGTGGCATACCTTATGTGCCGATGGTGGTGATCCATTTGGTGGCGGCACACAAATTCATCCATGGACGGCTGGAGCTAATGCCGTAGAAGCTGCAAAAAACAAAATGGATGCAGGTTTCGAATTTATGCAAAAAATTGGCATCAAATACTATTGTTTCCATGACCTTGACTTGGTTAGCGAAGGTACAAGCATCGAAGAATACGAAGCAAACATGAAAGCTATTGTTGCCTATGCAAAAGAAAAACAAGCTGAAACAGGTATTACACTGATGTGGGGTACTGCCAATGTATTTTCACCAGCACGCTACATGAACGGTGCAAGCACTAATCCTGATTTTGATACTGCTGCACGTGCAATGGTTCAAATCAAAACAGCCATTGATGCAACCATTGAATTAGGTGGTAAAGCATATGTTTTCTGGGGAGGACGCGAAGGTTACATGAGTCTGTTGAATACTGACATGAAACGTGAGAAGCAACATATGGGTACCATGTTGACCAAAGCCCGTGACTATGCACGCGCTAAAGGTTTTAAAGGAACATTCCTTATTGAGCCAAAACCAATGGAACCAATGAAACACCAATACGATGTGGATGCTGAAACAGTAATTGGCTTCCTGAAAGAATTTGGTTTAGAAAAAGATTTCAAATTAAACATTGAAGTTAACCACGCTACATTGGCAGGACATACTTTCGAACATGAATTACAATGTGCGGTGGATAATGGTATGTTAGGTGCAATTGACGCCAACCGCGGCGATGTTCAAAACGGTTGGGATACCGATCAATTCCCTATCGATCTTTATGACCTGACTCAGGCCATGATGGTGGTCCTTAAAGGCGATGGTATGCAGGGTGGTGGTACTAACTTCGATGCCAAGATTCGTCGTAACTCTACTGATTTAGACGATTTATTCATTGCTCACGTTGCCGCCATGGATGTTATGGCCCGCGCTTTGGAAACAGCAGCTGCTATTTTAGAAGCATCGCCTTTACAAAAAATGATTTCAGACCGTTATGCTTCATATGATGCAGGAAAAGGTAAAGAATTCGAAGAAGGCAAATTGTCATTCGAAGATGTTTATGCTTATGCAAAAACAAAAGGTGAACCAAAACAAATCAGCGGCAAACAAGAATTGTACGAAGCAATTGTAAATATGTACATTTAATTCGCGAACAAAAAACCTGATTACTTTTGATCTGATAAATCCACCTTTTTCGATTTAGATCACGAATAAAATCAAATCGGATTAGTGCTAAGTAAAAATTATTAGAATATTTAATTAATGACTATATTTAGCCCACATCTGGATCAAATAATTGAGGATTTATTTTAAATCATGTTTCCATATAAAGCCCGATTCAGAGACATCTTTGAATTGGGTTTTTTGCTTATAAATAAATTAACCATAAAATAAGCACTGAAAAGCTCAGTGTTATTTTAAACTGACTAAACAAAACAATGAAACAAAGCAAATTTTTTATTATTGCAATTACTGTTGTGGCCACACTCGGCGGACTGCTTTTCGGCTATGATACAGCGGTAATATCAGGAGCTGAGAAATCGGTTCAGGCTTTCCTTATCGACAGCCAGGGGCTAAGTACATTAATTCATGGACTAACCATCTCTAGTGCATTAATAGGTTGCATTATTGGTGGAGCACTTTCAGGACTTTTTGCGTTAAAGTTTGGTCGCAGAAAATCCTTAATGATTGCTGCATTTTTGTTTTTCTTATCGGCATTGGGTTCCGGATTTCCTGAATTTTTGTTCTTCACCAAAGGAGAAGCTACAATGGGTTTGTTGTACATGTTCAACTTTTACCGCGTAATTGGTGGAATTGGTGTTGGAATGGCCTCTGCGATTGTTCCCATGTACATTGGAGAAATTGCGCCTGCTGAAATCCGTGGACGTCTGGTTTCTTTGAACCAATTCGCCATCATTTTTGGTATGCTGGTAGTTTATTTCGTGAACTGGGGAATCTCTAACGGACAAAGTTTAGATTGGATCAATACCATCGGATGGCGCAGAATGTTTCTTTCAGAGGCAATTCCTGCCGGATTATTCGGAGCATTGTTGTTCCTTGTTCCTGAAACTCCACGTTATTTGTCGCTCACCAATAAGGACGATGAAGCTTTAAAAATATTAACAAAGATCAATGGAGCTCAGAAAGCAAAAGAAATTTTAGGTGACATTAAAAACACCCTGGAACATCATTCAGGCAAACTTTTTTCCTATGGGAAAGTGGTCATCATCATTGGAATCTTACTTTCGGTTTTCCAACAATTTGTTGGTATTAATGTTGCATTATACTATGCCCCACGTATTTTTGAAAGCATGGGAGCAGGTAAAGACGCTTCGATGATGCAAACTGTAGTAATGGGACTGATCAACGTGGTATTCACTGTTTTGGCTATCATGACCGTTGACAAATGGGGACGGAAACCTTTATTAATGGTAGGTTCAGTTGGAATGGCCGTAGGAATGTTTGCCATTTCGGGCTTAGCCTACTTTGAAATAATAGGAACAAGCACCTTAGTATTTATCATCATTTATACTGCTTCATTTATGATGAGTTGGGGACCAATTTGCTGGGTATTAATTTCAGAAATCTTCCCGAACAAAATACGCGGCCGGGCAATTGCCATTGCAGTTGCGGCACAATGGGCTGCCAACTATTTCATTTCATCCACCTATCCGTCAATGATGGAATTCAGCGGTGCATTCACCTACGGATTCTATGGCGTAATGAGTGTTCTTTCCCTTATTTTCGTTTGGAAAATGGTTCCTGAAACCAAAGGAAAAACTTTGGAAGAATTGGAAAAACTTTGGGTAAAATAAACTGGATACTAGTTTCTGGTTGCTGGATCCTAAGTGCTAGGTTCTGGTTATAAAAAAAAAAAGGAATTCGTAAATCGAATTCCTTTTTTTTTATACAAGTGCCAAAAAACCAGCAACTAGTAACTAGGCCGGTTGCCAATAACATACTTTAGGCGAAACTATGGCCCCTTCGGCTTTTAAAAGCTTCATGGCTTTGTCCACATCTTTTTTATCCAAGCCTGCAGCTTCAGCAATTTCACCGGCTTTCAGCGCTTTTCCGGAACTTCTCATCACTTCTAAAACTTTTTCTTTACTCATTACAAAACATTTTGAGTCAATAGTCATCAGTCAATAGAAAAAAAATGATTCCTATTTTACCTAATGACTTACTGACTATTGACTCTTTTCTATTGACTTACTAACTATTTAAATCTAGCTGAGATAACTTTCCAGTCGAGGATTTTCCAGAAATCAGCAATGTAAGCGGGACGTGCATTTTGTTTGTCGAGGTAATAGGCATGTTCCCAAACGTCGCAGGTCATCAAGGGTTTTTTTCCATCGGTCATTGGGTTAGCGGCATTCGATGTTTGAACAATTTCCAAACCTCCGGAAGCATTCACTACCAACCAAGCCCAACCACTTCCAAAAAGTGTAGCAGCAGCTTTGGTAAATTGTTCTTTGAAGGCATCGACTGAGCCAAAAGCTTTTTCGATGGCCACTTTCAGTGCATCTCGGGGATCTTCGCAGCCACCCTGGCAAAATTGATCGAAATAAAAGGTATGGTTCCAAACCTGAGCAGCATTGTTAAATATACCACCGGTCGATTTTTTAATCACTTCTTCCAAACTTGCTTTCTCAAATTCAGTACCGGCACTCAGGTTATTCAAATTATTTACGTAAGCCTGATGATGCTTTCCATAATGGAATTCCAGTGTTTTTTGACTGATGTATGGTTCGAGAGCATTCAACTCGTACTTCAATTTTGGTAATTCAAAACTCATGATAGTCTAATTTTTGGTTCAACATTGATTTCCGAAGATAATAAATCTTCAATTCTTAACATAAACAAACAGGCTGCTTATTTGTTGGAAAAACAACTTCATTTCCAAGCAATTTAAAATGAAGCTAAATAAAATTGTCAGGAATTTAAATGTCAGCTACCTTGATGAACTTACACCTTAGAAATCGGACGATTTCTATTCACTATTCCAATCCAAATTCCAGAATACAGCAACACCTAACACCATCTAAAACGAACTAAATATATCTTTAAAAAACGAATAAAAAACAAGCACTATGATTTCTATATTAAAGGAGCACCTTATTCAACATACTAAGCTTAACCAGGAAGACATTATTACCATTTGTACCGCATTTACACCTGCAACGTTCAAAGTCGACGAAGCCATTATCCCAGCGAATTCCAAGGTCACATTTATTGGGTTTATAGTAGAAGGTATTTGCAGGGCGGTTGAATACCAAGCTTCGGGAGAAAGAACCATTCATTATTTCATTAATGCGCATCACTTTTTTTCAGAAGCCAATGGCCTATTCAAAAATAAGCCGGCAAAACTAGCCATTGAGGCCGCCACTCCCTGCAAAATAGTGTATGCTTCTATTGAAGAACTGTATGCGTTGACCGAACGAATTATTGGCTTAGAAAGAGAACTCTACGAGAACAAAGAGAAAGAGCTTGTTGCCATCATCGAAGCTCAGGAGATACTGCACAAAGGAAAGTCACTGGAACGTTATCTGGCTTTTATTGAACAGAATCCAGATATGAGCAAACAAATAAAAGACAAGGACATTGCAGCCTATCTGGGCATTTCTAAATTCACCTTGAGTCATCTTAAAAAGAGTCTCTAACTTTGCTATTCGCGCCAAAATTCAGAATAATATTAACTAAATAAAAATGTTTTTTGTTGCGAATTAGCAACAAAGCCTTTGTTAAAAATTAGTCAATTTGCAACCGATAAGAGCAAGCACAAACATTGACTGAAACCAACTTTGAGCTTAATTATCTTAACTATTTCGAAGCCTAATGCTTCGAAATACAATTAAATTTCACATTGCAATAGATAGAAGAAAACGACAATTATTTGTTAATCAATAAAATTAATGATTCCCAACTGACATTACCCCAACGCATGCAGACACCACTGTTAGACCATGCAAAAATCACCTGATCTCCTTGAAATTTTTTTGATTTAAGGGTTTTACTTCTAATCAACTTTATACATCCGAGGGCTTGAGGCCCTTCGGATGTTAAAGTCAATGTTTGTTTCCCGCATAGCTTATCCTCAATTTCAGTTTAAAAGAATGCGTTTTAAGTAGGAAAAACCACTAAATCGACTCCCAAATTATGGTATTCCCAAAAAAAAACCGATGTTCATCAAAGCATTTTAAGCGCTTGTCAAAAAAGACTTGGAGGTCTTAATTAAGTATGGTTTCTTTGTAGTACAATAAAGTCAAGCAATAGACACTTAATTAAAAAAGACAACAAATGCGTACAATTATACTAATCATAATAGCAAGTCTGGCAATAAGTTTACAGACCATAGCTCAAATTACATTTCCTGTTGAATTTAGGGTTGAAAAGCAATCTATGTCAACTCCAATGACTGATGTTGAAGATATCCTATTTATGCGTTCATATCACATGCGTCCTGTAAATGTTTCGTTTGATGGAACACAATTGATCATGAAATACGACAATGGTGCAATCTTCACCAAAAAGAGCTTGAGCAAAGTTGATTACGAAACTGAATTTGAAGATGATGCATTAAGCATGGAAACTTTTTTCTATACCGATAATGATAACACATCAGATGCCATTCTTTTCGTTATTGATTACAATGTAGGTTACATGGAAGTGGTACTCACCACCAAAAATTCAAAAGGCGTAAACATTGGCTATACTTCCTATCGTCAGTATTTATCAGGAAACGAATTGGCAGCAAACTAGATTTAAACAACTTAACATATAAGAAATCACATTACTTTGTTAATGTGATTTTTTTTGTCCTCATAAGTAATTCCAAAACAGATACAAAAAAACCATAACTCCTTCGAATTATGGTTATACAATTTCATCTATTTTGTGTTATCCCAGTTTGCTAATGCGTTCCAACTTTTGGTGATCAAGAATACGAACCTTACGACCATCGATAGCAATCACCTTCTCAGTGACAAAACTCGACAATGTGCGTATGGCATTCGAAGTAGTCATATTCGACAAGTTGGCTAGATCCTCACGTGACAAATAGGCTTTAATGGTTGAACCATCGGGCTCTACACCATATTTATACTTGAGTAAAATAATTGATTCAGCCAAACGACCGCGAATGTGTTTTTGTGTTAAGGTTACTGTCCGAGAATTGGAGAAGCCAAGTTCCTTGGCTAATTTTGTCAACAACCTGGTACTTATCTGTGTATTCTTTAATAATTTATTGAAAAAATGATCAGCATCAATTACCGAAATAATAGAGTCCTCCAAGGCCATGGCGGAAGCTATATGAATTTCACCGGCTATTAAAGCGCGGTAACTAACAAAACCACCAGGTTTAACCATTCGCAAAATCTGCTCTCTTCCTCCAACACCTTCTTTAAAGATCTTTACCTTACCTTCTTCTAAAGTAATAAAACCAAGCGGTTTATCTCCTTCTTTAAAGATAAAATCGTTTTTCTTTATTTGTGTTCTTGTCAGATGATCATCCAATTCAACCTTTTCTTCGTCGGTTAAATATTTATAGATCGCTTTTCTTGGTTCCTGAGGCGAGACATTACTCGGTTCAGTCGAAAACATAAGTTTATACGATTTATGCTGTGCAGCATCAAAGTTAACTTTTTTTGTGAATTAGCATGTTTGCTCTCACCTTTTTTTTGATTGATGCATTAAAAAGGATGTTTTGCCCCCTCTTATCGGGCTACAAATCACTGTTGCCGTTCCAAACTCAATGCCTTTGAAGAAATTTTCATAATACACGAGCCATATTTTTTGGTCTAAAATTAAAACATCACCCCGAGAACAAGGCGCAAGGAATTTAAATTGGTTTTTTCAGAAAGATTGCCAATATTCGTGATATCAATCAAACCGTTGGAATATTGAAGTCCTAAATTTAAGGCTGTATTTCCACCTACATCATATTCAACACCAGCTCCCATGATCATACATAAATTGAACGGCTTAATGGTGTAGTTATTGATTTCACTATTGACATCATCGCCGCCAAACTTTGCATCGCTCGAACTTGCCGATGCACTCAGGTTAAATAATGCAGCCAGACCAAACTGCCCATAAAAATTCATGCGATAAAACTGATCTGATTTCAATTTGATATCGAGGGGAATTTCGATGTAATTCATCTTAAAATTAAGATCAACCGGATTTTCAAAGGTGACCTCATTAATAAAGAAAGTCTCCTCAATATCATAATGAGCACTGTATGAGCTACTCACTACAAAAAGACCTGTATTTAATGAATATCGAGGAAATCCTGACAGAAAAATATCGGCTTCCAATCCGTATTTCACCCCGGGCCGTAGCTCGTTATTGGTAATGCCGCTTTTACTGGAAGTCATCCAACTCATTTGGGGACTGGCTTGAAAACCTAGTCTGAAATTTTGGGCAATAGTTGCGCTGCTTATCAATGTAAGCAGCAGGAGAACAGTTAATCGAATCATAGAAAAAGTTTTTGGCAATTCAAACTCACTTTGATGAACACAAAAATAGAATGATTTTTATGAATATCTTCGTCCTATATGCTTTAATTTGTTTTTTTGACCTTTTGAAAAGTAATTGATTCGCCCTATTTTCGTTCTTATCAATAAATGCATTAATATCATGACTAAATTTCTCTGGATAATTGTTGTTGTTTTTCTGGTTTCGTGCCAAAACGACAGACTAAATGTTGATGTTTCAGCAATTTCGGTGGATCTGAAATTGAAACGTTACGATCAACTCTTTTTTGCAAGCAATCCTTCAAATTTGGCCCCTGCTTTGCAGAATGCATATTCTACTGATTCCAGCTTTATTGACTTGTATACAGCGGACATTATACGCATAGGTCTATTTAAAAACGAAGACTTTTACCACTACCTGGACTTGTTTCGCCACGATACCGTAATTGCACAGGTCGCCGACACGGTTTTAAAAACATTTTACGATTTTCAGTATTATTCTACTCAATTGGAAAAAGGGTTTCAGCACCTGAAATACTATTTCCCGGAAGCTAAAATCCCTACCATTTACACCTATGTTTCCGGCTTTAATCAGAGCCTCGTGGTCAGTAATGATGGCATCGGCATTGGGCTCGACAAATATCTTGGCAGTGACTGCATTTTTTATAAATACCTGGGCATACCACAATATAAAATCAAAAACATGTATCCCGACAAACTGGTCCCGGATGTTTTTTATGCGTGGGCCTTGACGGAATACCCCAAAACTGAAGAATCAAACAACCTCCTTTCGGAGATGATTCATGAAGGAAAACTGTTATATTTTACCGAGGCAATGTGCCCCGATTTGCCCGACTCTGTCATCATTGGATATTCAGCAGCACAACTTTCGTGGTGCCGGAAGAATGAGGCTCAAATGTGGAGCTATTGGGCTGAGCACCGTTTGTTGTATAGTGTTGAACGCTTAGACCTACAAAAATACGTTGGAGATGCACCCTTTACCAATACCTTTTCAAATGAATCACCTGGCAGAACAGGAGTTTGGACTGGCTGGCAAATTGTGCGTTCCTATATGAATCAGCATCCGGAGCTAAGCCTCGAAATGTTAATGACCCAGGGAAATGCACAGGAACTTCTTGCTCAATCAAGATATTTTCCTGAATAGAGGACGTTCTTTTTAATTGCTTTAACGTATCGATTTACTTACATTTGTTTCAATCAAAAAAAGGAAGAATATGGCGAATGGTAAACCCAAAAGAATTGGAATTTTAACGGCAGGAGGAGATTGCCCGGGATTGAATGCGGCAATTAGAGGAATAGGGAAAACAGCTATCGTGGAATATGGCATGGAAGTAATTGGATTTGTTTCGGGATACACCGGATTAATTCACAAAGAATACGTTCAATTAACGGAAAATCAGCTTTCAGGAATACTAACCCTCGGTGGAACAATATTGGGCACATCACGTGAAAAACCCTTTAAAATCAGCCAGAACGATGGAAATATCAATAAGCCTGATCTTATTGTAGAAAACTACCATGCTCTTGGCCTCGATTGTTTGATTTGTATCGGTGGAAATGGTACGATGAAAACAGCAGCTAAAATTGCTGAGCTGGGACTAAATGTTGTGGGTATACCTAAAACCATCGACAATGACGTTTGGGGAACCGATGTAACTTTTGGCTTCGACTCGGCCGTAGCCATTGCAACCGAAGCCATTGACCGACTGCACACCACAGCCAACTCGCATCAACGAGCAATGATCATTGAAGTTATGGGACACGATGCCGGATGGATTGCACTTTACGCTGGTATGGCCGGTGGTGGAGACATCATTTTGGTTCCCGAAATAGAATACAACGTTCGTTCAGTATGTAAAAAAATTGAAAAACGTTTTGAAGAGAAAAAATCATATTCTATTGTGGTAGTTGCTGAAGGAATTAAAGTTCCCGAAGGAAAACACGCAGCCACTTACATTGCTGAATGCATCACTACATATACCGGCGTTGAAGCCCGTGAAACACGTCTGGGATATTTGCAGCGTGGCGGAAGTCCTACTGCGATGGATCGCATTTTGGCCACTCGTTACGGCGCATATGCTGCTGAAATCATTGCGACGGATCAATACGGTGTAATGGTGGCTTTACGTGACAATAAAATCACAACCATTCCGCTTAGCGAAGTAGAAGGCAAACTGAATTTAGTTTCGACAGACCATCCGCTGGTGATAAAATGCAGAAATATGGGTGTGTCGTTTGGAGATGAGTTATAGCTATTTCGCGAAAATCATTTTATACGAAACATACAACAATACAATTCCAAAGACTCTTTTAAGTATTTTTGCAGGGATGTTCATGGCAAATTTTGACCCAACATAAGCACCAAGCATAAAGGTTACTGACAATACCATTGCATATTTCCAGTTAACATACCCATGTTTGTAATAATTCATAGCAGCTAATATGCCAATTGGCGGAATCATAAAAGCCAAACTTGTGCCTTGTGCTTCCTGTTGGCTCATTCCCATTAGAATAACCAATGCCGGAATAACTATTATTGCTCCACCAACACCTAAACTACCTCCGAGTAAACCTGCAACCAAACCAGTAACAATAAGCACAATTAATGTTGAATAATCCATTTTTTAATTACTTAAGTGAATTGGCAAAACTATTGTTATTTTTTTTGATTTTGATTTTTTTTAACACTTTAGCACTAAGATATTTGATATTTGTCCGAACAATAAATCAAAAAAAGCATTGTAATTGTTAGATTTGTACGTTAAAAAAAATTAGGACGGTACAGGAAGGTCCAATTGGCGACAATATTGTTGTAATTCAAGCCTGGCTGGCACCGTTGTGGAGAAAAAATTAAATTATTTTGTTATGAAGTATTTACTAGCATTTGTTCTTTTGTTAAACTCATCAGTCTATATTTTTGCTCAAGCTCAAATTAAATTTTCAGCATCAGAGCACGATTATGGTACCATTAAAGAAGATGGAGGTTTGGCTGAAACAATTTTCGAATTTGTAAACACAGGTACTGCACCTTTAATATTGAATAATGTTAAAGCAACATGTGGATGTACCACCCCGGAATGGACCAAATCACCCATTGCACCTAATCAAAAAGGCAGCATTAAAGTGACCTATAATCCTCAGAATCGTCCCGGAGCTTTTACTAAAAATGTAAATGTGTATTCCAATACGCAGCCCAGTGTTACCGTATTAACCATTAAGGGAAAGGTTGAACCACGTCAGAAAACGGTTGAAGAACTTTACCCGCGCGAAATGGGGCCTCTGCGTTTAAAATCGAATTACCTTTCATTGGGAACAATGTACAATGCTGACGCGAAAGATGGTGAACTCGAATTTATTAATACATCAGATGCACCGGCTAAAATTGGCATTTATCGTTCACCCGAATACATTAAAGTAAAATTTGTACCTGAAGTAGTTGCTCCAGGCAAGGAAGGAAAAATATTAGTGAACTACGATGCTTCTCAAAAAAATGCCTATGGTTATGTATCAGATCGGGTTTACTTAACCATTAATGACGAAAAACAAAATACCTACTCCATAGGTATATCTGTTTCGATTCAGGAAGACTTTTCAAAATTGACAGCTGAACAATTGGCCAAGGCACCTGTGGCCAGTTTCGACGAAAAAGTTTATGACTTTGGAACAATCAATCAGGGCGATAAAGCTGCACACAATTTCAAATTAACCAATAAAGGTAAAACCGACCTGATTTTACGAAATGTAAAGGCAAGCTGTGGATGCACCGCGGTGAAACATGCCGATTTGGTAAAACCTGGCGAAACCATTGAAATGGCGGTTGAATTTAACTCAAGAGGTAAACGAAGCAGACAGAACAAGTCAATTACGATTATCACCAACGACCCTAAGAATGCCACTATCCAATTGCGGATGATGGGTAATGTTGAAGTACCCACCACAACCAATTGATTCCATAAAATTTGATTAAGAGAGAGGCTGTTCGAAATAACAGCCTCTCTCTTTTTTAGACATTTATCTTTAGTCTTTGCAGTAGAATAAATTGAATGTTCCGGTTTGAAATTGTGGTTTAACTCCATTCCTTTTTACTTTTAGAAAAGTAGTATCTTCGCAAAAATTACACTCTCATGACATCAAACGATTCACATCATATTGAAAACCATCCTGATTACAAGGGATTAAAAGTCAATCCTGGCATTGAACAACCGCCGGCTACCAACCCCAATGTAGGCGATAAAAATATTCGCAACAAGCGGAAAAAATTGGATTTAAACGATTATGTCAGTGGTATTTTAGCTGGAAACCGCATGATTTTAAGTCGGGCAGTTACCTTGGTCGAAAGTGTAAAACCGGAACATCACGAGTTGGCACAACAAATTATTGTGAAATGTTTGCCATATTCAGGAAAGTCAACCCGAATTGGCATTACAGGCGTTCCCGGTGCCGGAAAAAGCACCTTTATTGAAGCCCTCGGAAAACAAATAACTGCCAATGGTGGTCAACTGGCTGTGCTGGCCATTGATCCTAGTAGTGAACGAACCAAAGGAAGCATTTTGGGCGACAAAACCCGAATGGAAGAATTAGCTGCCGATCCCAATGCCTACATCCGACCTTCACCATCGGCAGGATCCTTAGGAGGAGTCGCCCGTAAAACGCGCGAAACCGTTATTTTATGCGAAGCTGCCGGATTTGACACCATTTTTATTGAAACTGTTGGAGTTGGCCAAAGCGAAACAGCCGTTCATTCCATGGTAGACTTTTTTCTCCTGATTCAGATTGCCGGTGCCGGTGATGAATTGCAGGGTATCAAACGCGGAATAATGGAAATGTCGGATGGAATTGTGATTAACAAAGCCGACGGAAACAACATCGAAAGGGCTGAATTGGCTCAGGCACAGTTTCGAAATGCCTTACATTTATTTCCAAAATCGCCCTCAGGATGGTCCCCTCAGGTATTAACCTGCTCTTCGGTTGAAAAAAGAGGAATTCAAGAAGTTTGGTCGATGATTTCGGATTCTATGCACTACGTCAAACAAAATAACTATTTTAGCGAACGACGAACTCAACAATCGAAATATTGGATGTATGAGACCATTAACGAGGCACTTAAAAATTCGTTTTACCAGCATCCTCAAGTTAAAACACAGTTAAAACAGATGGAACATGAGGTGTTAAACGAGAAAATGAGTTCTTTTGTAGCAGCAAAAATATTGTTGGATAACTATTTTGAAAACAAATAAACAAATACGCATAAATCAATTTACATGAAGAAAATTCTTATCGTTGCCATCGTTGCCCTTTTGGTGTGGTCATGTGGTAGCAAAACACATTTCACCATTAATGGTGTGGTTATACCATCAACCGATGGTTCAATTGTATTGTATGGTTTTGAAGAGGGCAACCCTGTTCCGGTAGATACTGTTGAGCTAAAAGATGGTAACTTCACCTTCGAAGGTGAAGTTGAAGTACCAGAGATGAAACTCATGGGTATTGAAGGTCAACAACAGTACATCGCCCAATTATTCGTTGAACCGGGAAAACTGTCCATGACCATTTATCCCGACAGTTTTGAATCCAATCTGATCACCGGATCTAAAACACAAGACATTTTTCAAATCTACCAGAACGAATTGGTCACCTTTTCGAAAAGCGAAAACGCGTTGAAGCAACGTTTTTCACAAGCTCAAATGACTCAGGACGAAGAAGAAATGGGCAATGTGCGTTTTGAATATCAAACCATGATCGAAAACATTCAGTTGTATTCTAAAAACTTTATCAGCGAATACAGCACCACTCCTGTTGCTGCATACGTATACCTGATGAATTTTTTCCAGGAAGCAGAATTGGAAGAATTGGATTCGATGTTGGTCGTTTTTGAACCGCTCAAAAAATCTGATTTTGTGGTGGCTATCCAGGAACGTGCCGATGCTTTAAGACTTTCAGGCAAAGGATCTGCAGCCCCTGATTTTTCACTGATGGATCCTGACGGAAAGGAAATTGCACTTTCATCACTTCGCGGAAAATATGTACTTATCGACTTTTGGGCATCGTGGTGCCAGCCTTGTATGATGGAAATGCCCAATGTTATCGCTAGTTATGCTGCCTACAAGGACAAAGGTTTTGAAATTTTCGGGGTCTCACTTGATCGTGATCGTGAGGCATGGGTTTCAACCATTAAAGCAAAAAACATGACCTGGCTACACGGTTGGGATATGGAAGGCGACGAACCCGGAGCAGTAGCCAATCTTTATGGTGTAACAGGTATTCCTCACACTGTTTTATTGGATAAAGAAGGCAATATTATTGAAAAAAACCTTCGTGGCCAAGCTTTACAAGCCAAGTTGTCCGAATTGCTCGACTAAGAATAAAAAACACAATAAAAAGCCACCCTTCTGAATCGGAAGGGTGGTTTTTTTAATCTGCCTAATTCAGGAGATAAACGGTCCTAACCTGCCCATCGGGCACACCAATGAGTTGATTGATGTAATCGGTGCGTTGAATAAATACTCCACCTTTTTGAATGAGGGCATTTCCTTTAGGCATGCATGTTGCCCATGCTCCGGAAGGAATACAATCATTTAAATCAATAATTTTCACAAGGCTGTGATTCCCAACAAGCAGTACTGTGTGTTTGTACTTACTTGCTTCTTGTAAAGCCTCTTGAACATTCTCTTTAGTCAGGATGATCTTTTTTGCTGCGGCATCATCCAGAATGGAAGCAAGTTGAACCAATGGCTGTACGCCATTCACTTGATCCTCTTGAAGCACCATAATATTTTCAAAAAATAATTTGAGCTCACTCGATTTGCTTTGAGCAGAAGAAGATGAAGCAATGAAGAGCAAAATGATCAGAAGTTGAATGATTTTTTTCATGAGTTAAGAATTTTGGTGAACATTGGTATAAATTTAAAAAAAATAGTTCAAACTTACCCCAATCCGATTTATGTTGATTGGTAGTACATCTTTTCATCAAATAAGCTACTTTTAACTTTCTGACGAACAGAGTAAACATAATTGCCGTTTATTCGTTTTGTTACTGTTCTTAAAAAATTAAAAATCATTAATATGAATTTCGATCTAATCGTTATTGGTAGTGGCCCCGGAGGTTATGTTGCTGCCATTCGTGCTTCGCAACTTGGAATGAAAGTGGGCGTGGTCGAGAAAGAAAATATAGGTGGAGTATGCCTCAACTGGGGTTGTATTCCAACCAAATCGTTACTGAAAAGTGCACAGGCACTGGAATATGCCCAACATGCGGCCAGTTACGGAGTATCCATTTCGGGTGAAGTGAAAGCCGATTTTAATGCCATGGTCAAACGCAGTCGCGATGTAGCCGATGGTATGAGCAAAGGTGTTCAATTTCTGTTCAAAAAGAATAAAATAGAAGTGATCAACGGTTTCGGCAAACTGAAATCAGCCACTGAAGTGGAAGTCACCGATGCCGATGGTAAAACCAAGGTAATTTCAGCTAAGAACATTATGCTGGCCACCGGAGCTCGCTCACGCGAACTCCCCAACTTAAAACAAGATGGTGAGAAAATTATCGGCTATCGTCAGGCCATGACACTGAAGAAACAACCCAAATCGATGATTGTAGTGGGTTCAGGTGCTATTGGTAGTGAGTTTGCCAATTTCTATAACACCATTGGAACCGATGTGACTTTGGTGGAATTTATGCCCGACATTGTACCTGTTGAAGACGAAGAAGTATCGAAACAATTGGCACGATCGTTTAAGAAGGCCAAAATGAAAGTACTTGTAAAATCATCGGTGGAAAAAGTGGAGATCAAAGGTGATATTTGTGTGGTCACCATCAAAACTCCTAAAGGCGAAGAGGTACACGAAGCCGAAGTAGTACTTTCTGCGGTTGGCATTGCCCCTAATTTGGAAGGCATTGGTTTGGAATACCTTGGAGTAGCCCTCGAAAATGGAAAGGTAAAAGTGAACGAATTTTACGAAACCACGGTAAAAGGAGTATATGCCATAGGTGACATTGTTAGTGGACCAGCTTTGGCTCACGTAGCTTCGGCAGAAGGGATCTGTTGTGTTGAAAAAATTGCAGGTTTAAATCCACAACCCATTGATTACAGCAATATCCCGGGATGTACCTATACCAATCCTGAAATTTCATCGGTGGGTTTAACTGAGGCCAAAGCAAAAGAGGCCGGTCATGAGATCAAGGTAGGTAAATTCCCCTACTCTGCTTCAGGTAAAGCCAGTGCCGCAGGACAAAAAGATGGTTTTGTAAAACTGATTTTTGATGCCAAATACGGAGAATTGCTGGGAGCACACATGATTGGTGGCAACGTAACCGAGATGATTGCCGAAATGGTCGTCGCTCGTAAACTGGAGATTACCGGACACGAGTTATTAAAAACCATTCACCCTCACCCCACCATGAGTGAGGCCATTATGGAAGCTGCTGCGGCAGCTTACGATGAAGTGATACATTTATAAAAAAAGTCAATGGTCATTGGTCAATAGGAAAATGACCAATGACTATTTTCTATTGACTAATAACTATAAAAATAAAATGCTGCAAAGGGAGTGATCCCGATGCAGCATTTCCTCTTCTAAGCAAGATTGAAGAATATTAAATTTACTCTGTCTCCATTGGATTTCCCACTTTGCCCATAAATAAAATGGCTCCGGTATCTTTTTCGGTAATGGCAAATAGAAAGGGACGGGTACAGTGGAAATTGATCTTTTGGGGCTCATTTGGGTCAATCGAAGTAGTTTCAAAGCCAATAATGGTTACAGCAGCAGCCTCAGTACCCTCTTCATCTACTTCAATAAAGGTTTTATGCTTCACATAGCTGATGAATAAATCTTTGTTTACATTGATGCTGCTAAAATCTGCTTGTGAAGTAAAAGCCAATTTCATTCCCATGGACATTAAAATATCGTTTAAAGTCAACTCATATTCGATCTTAAACTTAGGAAACAAGATATCCACGTCGTTGGTCAGTTTTAAATCAGTTTGCCACTTTTTCCAATTTTCAGGGCTGAAGTTTTCAATCACATCGTCAATTGATTTTTCGTTGTTGGGTAGCAACACCATCATGTTAAAATTACCAATACCATAGGGCATTTCGATGGCCGAAAAGGTTTCATTATTCAGGTAATTGACCGTATCCAAACGGCTCATCATGTTGGTGGATACAATTTCCCCGGCCTCAGTTGTAAATGGCAATTCCATGGAGTTTTCAGGATTAAATTCCTGGCTCCAGCTGCCATTAAAATAGATCGCATTAATCAAATAAAGTACTGCTAAGGGCGGAATTTCAGTAATGATTGAAGGAATTTTTTCATGGGTTTTATCGCTCACCCATTGGTTCATTACATCAACTGTGTTGGGATCGACAAAATCGCATTCATTCACTTCTGCATTGTAATAAGTGCTGTTCACGTCAAGGAAATTCTGTTCAACCGAATAGCCATTTTTATACCAAATGGAGTTGGCTATTTCCATGGCCACTTTAGGATCAACCGCAATTAGAGCGGCAATCAAGCTTTTATAGCTTTCATTAATTTCATCACGGGTGAAATCTTCAATACGAAGTGCCTGAGCCATTTCAGCCTTGGTTTCGGTTTCGGCTCCGTTGTATGCCATAGATAAAGCCATGGATAAACTGAGGGGTGAAATCATAAAATTGGCTTTCTCTTCACCGGCATTGATTAGTTTAAAGATATCAAGACCAAATGCATTATCGGCCTCAACAATTTGTTTCGACTTCAGGCTAATGTCTATCTTTTTTACAGGATCGTTGATTTCATCGCACGAAGTTGCAAGGAATAGTATAAGCGTAACTAATAAAAAACTGATTGTTCGCATAGCAAATTTAGTTATAAGATGGTTCTACAATTTTTCCAATAAACAGGATTGCTCCGGTTTCTTTTTCGGTAATGGCATAAATGAATGGTTTATTCACATTAAAGGTGAGGGGTGCCATTTTCCAGGTCATAGCCACAACTGTTGCTGCTGCAGCTTCGGTCCCTTTCTCGCTCACATCGATAAAAGTGTTGTGCTGCACATAGTCGATGTATATATCAAGGTCGGTATTAATTCCTTCGAAGTTTGCACCATCATGGAAAGCAATACCCATTCCCATGTCTGATAAAATGTCGTTCAATTTAATTTCGAAAGCTGTTTTAAATTTAGGCAAATAAATACTCAGGTCCTTAGTCATGGCATATGCACTCATCCACTTCTTCCAGTTTTCGGGGGAGAGTTCAGCTGTAATTTGATCGCAGGTCACCCCGTCGTTGGGAAGCAGGACCACCATATTGAAATTCCCCCTTCCATAAGGCAGTTCTATTGAAGAGAATAGCTCGTTGTTCTGGAAGTTTACTGAATCGGTTTTCGACATCATGTCCACTTCAAAAATGGAGTCATTTTCTGTGATGAAATTTTGTTTCTGCGTATCGCTGGTGTCGAATTTTGTTTTCCATTCTCCATTAAAATAAATGGCATTAATAAGAAACATCACGTGGGTGGGCATTATAAAATCAATCATATCAGTGATTTTATCGTGTGTTCGGTCGGCAATCCATCCATTAATGATAGCAAGGGCATCGGGACGGTCAAAATCAAGTTCATTGACTTCGGCATCGTAATACGTTTGGTTGATTAATTTGAAGTCCTCCTGTACCTTGAAACCCATTCGATACCAAATGGATTGTGCGATGTCAAGCTGCACTTTTGGATCAGCTTCGAGAAGTGCCTTTACTAAACTTTGGTACGAAGAATTAATTTCCTGAGGACTCAATCCATGAAGGTGCATGGCTTTCTCCATGGCCATTTTCGTTTCTTCACGGGCACCGTTGTAGGTCATGGCCAAAGCCAGCGAAATACTCAAAGGCGAAATGGTAAAATTACCTTCTTCCTTTTGGCTGAGTCGTTGAAACAGATCAATGCCAAAAGAATTGTCCATCTCAATCAATTCTTTCGATTTTAAATCCAGCTTAATTTCTTTTGGCGAAGTAAAGTTTTCATCGCAAGATGAAAACAGGAGCAGTAGGCTCAAAATGAATATAAATAAATATCGATTTTCCATGGTTCTATTCTTTATACGTTGGTTCCACCATTTTACCGATGAACAAAATCGCTCCGGTTTCTTTTTCGGTAATGGCATAAATAAACGGACGGTTAACGTGGAAATTATTGGGCATCATGGCATTTTCCCTTATGGCCACTACTGTGGCAGCAGCAGCCTCTGTTCCTTTTTCACTTACATCGATAAAGGTGTTGTGCTGCACATAGTCGATCCAGATCCCACCTATTCCGTTTATCCCGCTAAAATCAGCATTAGGCTGGAAGGCCAACTCCATTCCCATGGTTGACAGAACATCGTTGAGTTTAATTTTGTATTCGTCTTTAAATTTCGGCAACCAAATGTCAACGTCCTTAGCAGGCTGTAAAGAAGCCATCCAGTTCGTCCACCTTTCGGGCTCAAACTCTGCCACAAGGTCGTTGCACGACAGTCCATCATTTGGCAATATCACGACCATATTAAAATTTCCGCGCCCATAAGGCATTGCAATTGCGCTAAACAGCTCATTGTTCACCAGCATCACCGAATCCTTCTTTTGCATCATATCTACTTCGATGGACTTTTCTTCACTTGTATAGAATTCGCGTTTTTGAGTATCGTCTATGTCGAATTTGTGCTGCCATTCGCCGTTAAAATAAATGGCATTGATCAGGAACATGACATGTCCGGAGTCTACCTGCTTAATCATGTCTTTTATTTTATTGTGGGTTTTATCCTCAATCCAGCCGTTGATGATGTCTTTGGCATCGTCACGCGCAAAATCCAGCTCATTCACTTCAGCATCATAATAGGTTTGGTTCACTGTTTTAAAATCTTCGAGAACGTTATAACCCAATCGATACCAGATAGATTGAGCGATTTCCATGGTCACTTTAGGGTCGGCTTCCATCAATGCTTTTACCAGGGCCTGGTAGGATTGATTGATTTCGTCGGTGGTCAGATTGTTCAAACGTAAAGCCTCTTCCATGGCCATTTTTGTTTCCCCTTCGGCTCCGTTGTACGTCATGGCTAAAGCCAGAGAAACACTTAAGGGTGAAATGTTAAAATTACCGGTTTCTGTTTCATTAATCGCTTTAAAAAGGTCAATACCAAACGCATTATCCGCTTCCACCAAGGCTTTCGATTTGAGATCTAAGTCAATTGGAGTTGGTTCAACAATCATCTGACTGCAGGAAACAATAAAGAAGACGGAAAATAATATGGAGCTAAAAACAAATTTTCTCATGGCTATTTATTTAAATTGATGGATCGTAAACCTTCCCGACAAAAAGGATAGAATTGGTATCTTCTTCAACAATGGCAAACAGGAACGAGCGGTTGATGCGGATCACTTCTCCCGGACCTACAGAGGTATCACCAAAAGTAACTTTAGTGGCCGCCGCAGCTTCGCTGCCTTCTTCATCAGTTTTTATGTAGGTCTTGTGGAGGACACTAGAAATGTAAAGGTCTTTAACGCACACATTTCCAAAGTTGGCATGCATAGGACTAAAAGCATCGTTTATACCCATGGCGGTCAGTTCATCGGTCAGCTCA
>JBGUEP010000031.1:0-16095 GCA_041821245.1 Prolixibacteraceae bacterium | reverse complement strand
CATAGGACTAAAAGCATCGTTTATACCCATGGCGGTCAGTTCATCGGTCAGCTCATTGTTGTATTCGAATTCGAATTTGGGAAGCCAAATGTCCATTTTTGCAGGTGTCATGGTATTCAGCGTTTCAAAGTCAGTATTCACCAATTCAGAAACAATATCGGAAGTAGTATATCCTTCCTCGGGTAGATAAATCACCATATTAAATTTCCCTGAACCATAAGGTAATTTGATGACCGAATAGCTGCTTTCATTTTTGTAAGTGAGCTCCGCTTCACCAATCATGGTGTCCACTTTTTTTGATTTCCCGTTTTCGGGAGTAAATTCAGCCAATTCAGTAGAACTTTTTTTGAACTGCGTTTTCCATTCGGCTTTAAAATAAACCGCATTGATCAGGAACATTACATCTTCGTCATCAATTTGGCTGACAATCTTTTTGATTTTTCCTTTGGTTTGATCGTCTACCCATTTGTTTATTTTTTTGACCGCATTTTCGGGATTGGCAGGATCGAAACTGCTCACCTCGGCTTTATAAAAAACTTCGTTGTCAGCAATGAATGTTTCATTGGGTGTGATGTTGTTCTTGTACCAGATGGAGTTGGCAATTTTCAATTCTACCTTTGAATCATGATCCGTAAGGGCGTTGTATAACTCCTGATTGCTTGAATTGATTTCTGGAAGTGAAAGCCCTGAAAAATCGAGGGTGCTTTTCATCTCCAGAAAAGTATTTTCTTTGGCCCCATTCAAGGCCATCGATAGGGCCTGATTCACACTTAGAGGAGAAATCATCAGGTTTTCATCCGTTTCTGCATTCTCCAAAACGTTTTCGAAAAGGCCAAATCCAAATGCATTATTGGCTACTACCAATTCCTTCGATTTTTCTTTAAGTTCAATATTAGTGGGCAATGGATCGGAGCATGAACTTAAAATGACGAATAAAAGTAAGAGGTAAACAGAGCTAATTATATATTTATGTTTCATGGCTATTTAATTTATAGTTGGGTCGTAAACTTTTCCAATGAAAAGAATAGAATTGGTATCTTCTTCAACAATGGCAAACAGGAACGAGCGGTTGATGCGAATCACTTCACCTGGCAAAACGGAAGTATATCCAAAGGTCACTTTAGTGGCCGCTGCTGCTTCGCTGCCTTCTTCATCAGTTTTTATGTAGGTCTTGTGGAGAACACTTGAAATGTAAAGGTCTTTATCGCACACATTTCCAAAGTTGGCATCCATAGGACTAAAAGCATCGTTTATACCCATGGCGGTCAGTTCATCGGTCAGCTCATTGTTGTATTCGAATTCGAATTTGGGAAGCCAAATGTCCATTTTTGCAGGTGTCATGGTATTCAGCGTTTCAAAGTCAGTATTCACCAATTCAGAAACAATATCGGAAGTAGTATATCCTTCCTCGGGTAGATAAATCACCATATTAAATTTCCCTGAACCATAAGGTAATTTGATGACCGAATAGCTGCTTTCATTTTTGTAAGTGAGCTCCGCTTCACCAATCATGGTGTCCACTTTTTTTGATTTCCCGTTTTCGGGAGTAAATTCAGCCAATTCAGTAGAACTTTTTTTGAACTGCGTTTTCCATTCGGCTTTAAAATAAACCGCATTGATCAGGAACATTACATCTTCGTCATCAATTTGGCTGACAATCTTTTTGATTTTTCCTTTGGTTTGATCGTCTACCCATTTGTTTATTTTTTTGACCGCATTTTCGGGATTGGCAGGATCGAAACTGCTCACCTCGGCTTTATAAAAAACTTCGTTGTCAGCAATGAATGTTTCATTGGGTGTGATGTTGTTCTTGTACCAGATGGAGTTGGCAATTTTCAATTCTACCTTTGAATCATGATCCGTAAGGGCGTTGTATAACTCCTGATTGCTTGAATTGATTTCGGAGAGTGAAAACCCTGAAAAATCGAGGGTGCTTTTCATCTCCAGAAAAGTGTTTTCTTTGGCCCCGTTCAAGGCCATCGATAGGGCCTGATTCACACTTAGAGGAGATATCATCAGGTTTTCATCCGTTTCTGCATTCTCCAAAACGCTTTCGAAAAGTCCAAATCCAAATGCATTATTGGCTACTACCAATTCCTTTGATTTTTCTTTAAGTTCAATATTGGTGGGTTCCGGATCATTGCAAGATATGAAAATCAGGATCGCAAAGCAGACATAAATAATTTGTGTTTTCATGGTTAAGGTTTTAGTAATAATAGTAGGTCATCGTTTTACTCAATATTTAGCATTCCACCGGTGCTGAATTCCTGATCGTTATCCCAGTTTTGACAGCCTGTCAACAAAAGAAAAGGAAGCAGAACAAATATATAATTGAATGATCTCATGGTTTTTGTTTTTGTTCCTTTTGGATGCGATGGGTTCTCTAATGGTTGCGTTAGTCAGCGGACTCAGGTATAAATAGAGAGATAATTTTATTTTATTCCGAACCTATCCAATCACCTAACTATCTGTCAGTAAAATACTTCATTCAACAGATCGTCCGCCTTTTTTCCATCATGTATACTTGTAAATGTAAATGCTTACGCAACCTTTTTTCTTTCCCGTCCATCTTGAAGCTGTTATTGAAAAACGACACCCTTTTCTATACAAAAAATGAAAAAGTTAGTGTCAAAAGCAAGTGCATTTGCCCATACAACACAAAGGCTGAAGCAGGCTACATTCAGGAGAGAAGTTATTAACTTTTAAAAGTAAAGGGGATAAATTAGTGAGATCGGTTTTAGAAAATTTAATTCAGAAAATTAATGTTGAAATACCCGTTTCGGATTTGAATGAATCCTTGTAACTTTAAACTTTTGATCAATAATTCTCTTTTAAGCAAGAAGATTGGACGACCTGAATCAACTTATAGAAGATTGTAAGGCTGGAAAGCAAAGTGCGCAATCGCAATTGTACAAAGCTTTTGCACCGGTATTGTTTGGTGTATGCCTTAGGTATGCCCGGGATGTAACCGAAGCCGAAGATACTTTGCACGAAGGATTTCTGATCATCTTCAACAAGATCGGTCAGTTTGCCCACAAAGGTTCCTTCGAAGGTTGGATGAAACGTATAATGGTGAACATTGCATTGGAGAAATTTCGGAAACGTTTCCGATTGCATACGGTAGAAGACATGAACGTGTATGATTATAAAGTGGCAAGTGACGATGTGTATGCACAAATGAACGCCGACCAGTTGATGTCCTTTGTTCAGGATTTGCCACCACGCTATAAAATGGTGTTTAACCTGTATGCCATTGATGGATACAATCATGGTGAAATAGCAGACATGATGGGTATTGCTGAAGGAACATCGAAATCGAATTTGTCCAGAGCACGAAAAATATTACAGGATAAAATATTTGAATGCGGTTATCTTGATAGAACATATGCAAAATAATGAACATAAAATTGATGAACTGTTTCAAAGCAAATTAGCAGGCTTTGAAGCTGTGCCTCCATCAGAAGTTTGGGACCAAATTGCGGCAAGCATGGGCCATACTAAAAAAAGACGAAAGGCCATTCTTATCTGGAGTTTTTCAGGGGCAGCTTCCCTGTTACTAGCCTTCCTTATGGGATGGGTTCTGGCTGGAAGAACATCTCTTAATCTGGATCAACAATTCACAGCTGAATTGGAGCATTACCGGTCACAACAAAGCCCAATGCCCATTTCAGAACCAATTGTGAATGAACAGCTGGTGGTTCATTTTAACCAAACACCTTTTATACCAGCAGAAGGTCTACAGCCAAAAACACAAAACAAATCGTTTATGGAAGAACGACAAAAGCTTATTCCTGATGCTCTTGCCCATTTAACATCCATAAAAACGTCACTGGATGCTCAATTGTACGGATTCCCAAATTTGGCAACAAGTAAGGAAGAAGAACTCTTCACTGCGGCTGACCGTAAACTTATCGAAGCAAATCTCCTGGCCATGGAAGAAGGCAAAGAAAAGGAAGCGAATGGCAATTGGGCCCTGGGCGTTAATGCGTCTCCGGTGTACCGTTTCAACCAACCCCAAATGGGCAAAATGGATGCAGCTCAGGCATTTGATGTCGTTCAAAATCAAGTTCCATCAACTTACCAAACCAATCTTTCAGGTGGTTTGACCTTTGCTTATGAGACAACAAGTCGTATTGATATCATCAGCGGGGTAAACTATTCCGAAGTGGCTCAAAATACCGGTGATGTGGCCTTGTCATTTCTGGGTCACAACTGGATAAACGATACCGACGAGATGAATTATGCCATTGCAAGTTCAAAAGAAGCAACATCAGCCATCAACACCAGTAACAACATGGTGATCAACACTCAGGTAGGTCTATCCAACATCACTCTTCCCGAAGGAGCAACAGCAGCCACTGCCAGAGCAATGACTTCGCTGGTGCCTGTTGCCACACAAAACTACGATTACAAACAACAAGCTCGTTACATTGAAGTCCCCTTGTTGATGCGGTATCGAATCATCGACAAACGTCTGGGATGGAATGTACTGGGAGGAATCAACTCAAATATACTGGTCGCCAATACGGTGCAAATAATTGATCAAAGTACAGTTGTCGCAACAAGTAAAATCGAGGATTTACGCCCCCTGACCTGGAGCAGCAGCCTGGGAATGGGTTTAAATTACGATTTGACCGAACACCTGAACCTAAATTTTGAACCAACCCTGAAAATTCAACTCAATTCGCTGAATTCCCAAAGTTATTTCAATGCCAAACCTTATTCCTTCGGAGTATTTAGCGGGGTTTCTTACAGATTCTAGTGTGAATGATTAAACAAAGATTCTATGTTTTTCACTGATCTGAGAATTTTAGCCCAGAGCGAATCAGTGCTTCTAAAAACAACCAATTCGCATCGTCTCGTTTCACACAGTATCGTGCTATTTACATTTCTCGGCCACCATCACAAATAGAGGATATTCCTCTGTAACACCTTCCCGCTCTTTGACAACAACAAGCTCATTGGTGTAAAAATTTAGGTCAAATCCATTATTTTTCAAATGGGACTCTAAAGCCGCTTTACTAAAACCAAAGTGATGAATTCCGGTATTGTCATCGTGAAAACTTCCATCTTCCAAATCAATGTCGATCCAACAAAATTGACCATCATCACTTAACAGCTCCTTAAAATTAGAAAGCACCGAATCAAGATTTTCGACATGATGCAACACCAACATCGACAAAATCAAATCGTACTTTTCATCGCGGACGGGATTCTGAGAAAAGTCGGAACACAAAGTGTTTACATTTTGGTAACCGTAATATTCGCGCTTTTTTTCCACCTGTTCCAACATGGCTTGTGAAGTGTCACAAAAGGTGATGCTCTTTACCTGATCAATCAATTTATATCCCAGCAATCCTGTGCCACATCCGTAGTCAAGAACATTTTTAATGCCTGATAATTTGAGTTGTTTTTTAAGTACTTCCCAAACATTTTCTACTAGTTTTAACCTTCTTGGGTTCTCATCCCAGCTTGCAGCACGTTCATCAAAAGTATTTCTCATGTCTTCTCTAACTATTTTACGTTTATTGCGTTATTTTTGTGGGTTACAATTTTACAAAAATAAAACGCAGGAGAAGATAGAACATGAGAAGAATAGATCAATTCATAGATAACAGGACCTTCATTTTAGTAGCATTTTTGCTTGCATCTCTTCAAATACAGGCAGCTGGCCCAGGTACAATAGAACCCATCAAAGATAAAAACAAGGTATTGTTTCAGGTGGTTTTGCCACCTCCCATCCCCGATCAGTTTTCCTTTGCCGAAGAAACGGTGCCCTTATGGAATTTTGATGTCAGAGAAAGTCTGGACCGGGAGCTGATGGTCAATTGCTATTTCCATTCCCAAACCTTACGCTTTATTAAGTTGGCTCCACGCTATTTCCAAATCATTGAGCCCATTTTAAAAGCGAAGCATATTCCAGACGATTTTAAATACCTCGCTCTGGCCGAAAGTGGGTTCGATCCAAAAGCCATTTCTCCAGCAGGTGCCGCTGGTATCTGGCAGTTCATGAAAGAAACTGCTCGTGAAAACGGACTGGAAGTGAATAACGAAGTTGACGAACGTTATCACATTGAAAAAGCCACCAAAGCCGCATGCGATTATTTGCAAAAATCATTCGAAAAATATGGCGACTGGACCACGGTTGCAGCATCTTACAATGCTGGTCGTAATGGCGTTGACCGACAAGTGGAAAGACAAAAAGAAAGTCACTATTACAATCTTTTACTCGCCGAAGAAACCAACCGCTACGTTTTCAGAATCATTGCACTGAAAATAATTTTGGAAAATCCTGCCGCTTATGGATTCATGGTCGACGAAAAGGAAGTTTATCCATCCATTCCGGTGGAAACCATGGTCATCAATGGTGCCGTTACGGACTTTGCAGAATTTGCCAAAACAAATGGGACGAACTATAAAATTTTAAAGTTGTTTAATCCATGGTTGCGCGAAGCCTATTTGACCAATAAAACAGCCAAGACGTACGAGATTTTGATTCCCACCGGAAAATACCGGAAATATTAATGCCTAGAAATTAGTTTAGATGCCCGATCATACAATCAAACCAACAGAAGCACTGGAATACATTAAAGTGCGCGGTGCACGCGTGCATAATTTACACAACATCAATGTTGATATTCCGCGTAATAAGTTAACCGTAGTTACGGGTTTGAGTGGTAGCGGAAAATCATCGTTGGCTTTCGACACCATTTATGCCGAAGGACAACGCAGGTACATTGAAACTTTTTCGGCCTATGCCCGCTCCTTTTTGGGCAACATGGAACGCCCCGATGTGGATGAAATTTCGGGCCTGAGTCCGGTGATTTCCATTGAACAAAAAACAACGAACAAGAACCCCCGTTCAACCGTTGGAACGGTAACCGAAATTTACGATTTTCTGCGTTTGCTTTATGCCCGTGCTGGCGAGGCTTTCTCCTACAATACGGGCGAAAAAATGGTCAAGTATTCTGAACAAAAGATCATTGATTTGATTCGTGATAAATTCAACGGGAAAAAGATTTTGATTTTGGCACCACTGGTAAAAGGCCGTAAAGGTCATTACCGTGAACTGTTCGAGCAAATTCGTAAAAAAGGTTTTCTGCACGTTCGAGTTGACGGTTTGGTGCGCGAGATCATGCATGGCATGAAACTCGACCGATACAAAAATCACTTCATTGAAATGGTGATTGATAAAATGGTGGTGGACGAAGCTTCCGACAAACGTTTACGCGATTCGGTGCAAATAGCCATGAAACACGGCGATGGCATTGTGATGATTCTGGATCATGAATCGGGTGATGCTAAATTTTATAGTCGTCATTTGATGTGCCCCACTACCGGCATCTCCTACAATGAACCAGCGCCGCACAATTTTTCTTTTAATTCGCCACAAGGTGCTTGTCAAAAATGCAATGGGCTTGGAATCATTCCACAGCTCGACATGGATAAAATAATTCCCGACAAAAAAGCCAACATACACAATGGGGGTATTGCTCCCCTGGGAAAATTCAGAAATGCGGTCATCTTTTGGCAAATCGAGGCCATCGCAGAACCTTACGGTTTCGACCTGAAAACGCCGATCGATGAAATACCGGAGGAGGCATTGGATAAAATTCTCTATGGAACAAGTGATCGCATCCAGTTGAAAAACTCACCACTCGGAGCCAATCTCAATTATTTTATGACCTACGAAGGGGTGGTGAAATATGTGGAGAGCCAAAGGGAAGATACCTATTCCGAAAAAGCCAAAAAATGGGCCAATCAGTACATCAAAGAAGCCACTTGCCCAAAATGCGAAGGCCAGCGCTTAAAATTAGAGTCGCTTTGGTTTAAAATCGGAGATAAAAACATTTCACAGGTGGCTCAACTGGACCTGAAGCAATTGGGTGAATGGCTCGATGGGCTGGAAACTCAACTTTCCGATCGTCAAAAACTAATTGGCACTGAAGTGATCAAGGAAATTCGCGATCGCCTGGGCTTTATGCTCGATGTTGGATTGGAATACCTGGCCCTGGATCGACCGGCGAAAACATTGTCCGGTGGTGAATCACAGCGCATCAGACTGGCCACACAAATTGGTTCTCAGCTGGTGAACGTGTTGTACATCCTTGATGAACCCAGCATTGGGTTACACCATCGCGACAACCTGCGGCTGATCAATTCTCTGGAACAGTTGCGCGATACCGGCAATTCGGTTATTGTGGTGGAACACGATAAAGACATGATGTTGAATGCCGACTATGTGGTGGACATTGGCCCTCATGCCGGACGCCATGGTGGAAAAATAATGGCTGCCGGTACGCCTGAACTCATTTTAAAAGGCACTTCCCTCACCTCTCAGTATTTGAGGGGTGAAAAGAAAATCGAAGTTCCAAAGGTACGGCGCGAAGGAAACGGGAAATCACTCTTTTTGAAAGGGTGCTCAGGAAATAACCTGAAAAAAATAAACGTGGAATTCCCCCTGGGAAAATTCATTGGGATAACCGGAGTTTCCGGTAGTGGTAAATCAACCCTGATCAACGAAACCCTGCAGCCTTTGCTCAGTCAGTATTTCTACAAATCGGTGAAGGATCCGCTGGAATATAGCTCATTTAAAGGAATAGAACACATCGATAAGGTGGTACAGGTTGACCAATCTCCTCTGGGCCGCACACCACGATCGAATCCGGTAACGTATACCGGTGTTTTCACCGATATTCGCGACTTGTTCACGCTTTTGCCCGAGTCGAAAATAAGGGGCTACAAGCCCGGACGTTTCTCCTTTAATGTAAAGGGCGGACGTTGCGAAGATTGTATGGGAGGCGGAATGAAACTCATTGAAATGAATTTTCTCCCCAATGTGTACGTGCATTGCGACAAGTGCAACGGCAAACGTTACAACCGCGAAACATTGGAAGTCCGATACAAAGGAAAATCGATCAGCGATGTGCTGAACATGACCATCAATCAGGCGGTCGAATTTTTTGAAAGTCATCCCAAAATTTTAAAAACCATGAAAACTTTGCAGGAAGTGGGACTGGGATACCTTACACTGGGGCAATCGTCCACCACCATTTCGGGCGGCGAGGCACAGCGGGTTAAACTGGCCAGCGAACTCAGTAAGCGCGATACCGGTCAAACCATGTACATACTGGATGAACCCACTACCGGACTCCATTTTGAGGACATCCGTGTTTTACTGGATGTGCTGAATCGGCTCACCGACAGAGGAAATACCGTAGTGGTGATTGAACACAACATGGACGTGATTAAAACTGCCGATTACCTCATCGACATTGGCCCTGAAGGTGGTCGCAACGGAGGTAAAGTGGTTGCTGTTGGAACTCCCGAAGACGTAGCCAACAATAAAAAATCGATTACCGGAAAGTACCTTAAGGAAGAGCTGAAAAATTGATAGAAAAGGTTTAGCTATTTTCAATTGTTGTATATTCGTTGTTGCTTTTATACCTCCTAAATGAACACGCATGAAACCACTAAAAAGCCTGCTTCTATTCTTGCTGATTATTTTTTATAATTTGAGTTTGAAGGCTCAGACGAACCTTGCGGAACAAATTCTTGGCATGATTGATTCATCGGCCGCTTATGTTGAAAACGGTCGGAAACTGATCATCAATAATTCCCAACAAGGAAATTTCGCCAAAAACATTGAAGTGCTGAAATTCTTACGTTCAAAGGTTGATGAAAATGAGTATGTACTGCTTTTCCCATCCGAAGAGCGTCTGGTTTGTTTTATGGCTCAGGACAACGATGCCTTTCTAAATTCTTTTGTAGTCAATCCAAGCTGGGAAAACAAACAACTTCCGCCAAATGATCACCTCAACACCCTGTTAATTGACGAATTGCAGCAAGAACTTCCCATGTGGAGCGGCTGGCTGGAAGAGCAAACCTTAAACGACGAAGAAAAACAGCTTTATCGCTTATACCTTGGTGAAATCAACTATTACACCGATAAAGCTCAACTCTTAAAAGAAACAAAACGATTTTTGAAACACTATCCCAATTCATCCTATGCCACCTATGTGAACAGTTTAAAAGGTACATTTTTTACGGGTTCCATGGGGTATTCACTTACACTTGGCGACTTTATGCATTCGGGCGATGTGTACGATTGGGTCAATTTGAAGGGAATGTTTTCTATGGAAATGAATTATTTTCTAAACCGTTTTTATTGGTCCTTGTATTTTCAGGGATCTACATCCGGATCACTGAAGTTCGATGTAACCGGAGTGGCCGATGATGGTGCAATATTTAATTACCACGCCGGGAACAAGGCAAGCTACGTGACTGGTGGTTTCAGGTTCGGTTATTTGTTGTATCAAAATAAGTGGTTCAAAGTATATCCTTTTGGGTCAATCGCTTCATCAAATGTCAGTACATTAAATAACACTACCGGAGAAACCTCAATGTACCTAACCAAAGGAATGGGTTTGGGCGCCGGATTGGGCACCGATATTGATATTTTTAACTGGAATTCAAAACAACCGGTCTATGGCTTCATCCATCAACACATTGGACTGAGACTAAATGGGGGCTATGAAAAAACCTTACACAAATCCATCTATTTTTCGAACAACACCCTGTTTTTTACCGCCGGACTGGTATGGTGGATGGGCGATTAAGTTCAATTGTTATTCATTCCTGCATCAATTCCCTTGCGTGACTTACATTTTGCCATTCACTATGCTCGTACAATAAAGCACGTTTAGGTGCTGCGAATTCCGATTCGCAGAAGGCTAAAACTTTTAAAGATATTCCACATTAAGGCATTCATTGTTGAAATAGCTTTGGGTACTCTTCCTGTAAGTTCATGTCATTACCTATTCCCCATGACCAAAATTTAAATAACGCTAACAAATTGGCTATATGCCTACTACGCCTGGAATTAAAAAATAAATTCACATTTTTCCATTCTTCAGGGTAACCTTTTTCCCTTTTTCGGAATTAAGGGGTGAGTGCCACTTCAAAGTTAACTTCCTATTTACACAACTTCAAATAATATTTACATATATTAGCTATCTATAAACAGAAATAGCTTTTATAGTTTGGAGCTAATCGTATTTTTTTTTATATTTGGTTTGAGTTTACCTAAAACTAAAAATGAAACAGATGGATATTCCCCGATATTCAACAAACACAGAGTTCTTCCATGCCTTGAAAGAAACTAATTACAATAGAATCATAAAACAATGTTGCCTATGACGAAAGCCTGAGTTTTTACAGGATTGTCTTGATCATTGCCTTTGGAATTTTGGCAGAAATCCCGATAAATATCGGGACTAACATTACTAAAGTATTTCAATTCGTTTCACTCCTGAAATACCAGTAATGTAAAAGAAAGGCAACACAATCCGAATTGTCAAATCGACGAAGTCAAAATTATGCTGCCTAAAATCACAAATTAATATAAATATTAACCTGAACTGGGAGTTGTCGCTCCCGATTTGCAAATGTAGTAAATATGAAAATTGATTTACATTCTAAAATTATTATTATATCCTTCATGGTTTTTGCATCCTGCCAAAAAGAGACCGTTGAAAACATAAACAGCCCTCAAGTCCAGTCTTTTAATTTTGAAGCTTTTAGTGTGTCAGTTGTTGACAATACGTTGGCATTTGAAGATGAGAAAGAATTAAATAAATGCTTCGAGTATTTGGCTGAATTGGGAGATGAAAATTTCGATTCATTTGAAGAAGGAATGAATTATATGAGCTATAGACGGTTCTTTTTTGATATGGAAGAAAAGTCAATATTCGATGAAGAACTCTATGCGACATTGTTGAATCCTGAGGGAAAGATTATTGTTGGTGATTATTTATTGCAAGATAAACCTGAAGAAAACAATATTTTGGTTTACAAAATGGACTGCGAAAATAGGAATCGCGAAGAATTTTTAGTTCCAAATATTGTTGTAAGTCGTGACCAAGATATATTTAAGGCTATACGAGGCGAAGCACCATTAAAAAGTGTGAGTTCAAGAGATTTATGTAAGGATAATGATCCAAAAGAGACTATCTATGATTTTAAGGTAGATATCGATATAAAAACACAATTTAATACCGGCATTGTAAAATATTTCAAAGCCAAGATTTCGCGACCATGGTGTATTGGATGTGGCATTACCCTAAGAGTGGAAAACAGACCTAATGAGTCTTCTTTTTATCTTGTAGATGAAAATGGTGATGGTGTATCAGAGGTTCATTTTTGCGATATTTATCAATCAGATTCTCAAACTGGCACATCTGCACAGATATATTTTAAGACATCAGGTGTTAGACCCACTGATTATCGATATTATGTAGATTATATGGTAGTGCAGGAAGGCCCTTATTTGAACGAAACATACAATGGAGACATTAGTTGTGGGCCTTCAAACGCTTGTTACTAGTTATTTGAATCAGCCTCTCAAGGACTTTTTGAGGGGCTGTTTTGCCGTTTTTCAATGAACTAAGATGATTAGAAAAATAATTTATTCGGGAATAATCGGGGTGTTTTTGTCAGCATGTATTAAGCCTGTCGATATTGAATTACCTGTTCATGAGTCAAAATTGGTGATCAATTCTTTTTTGTCCTATGGCGATTCAATCAAGGTTCATGTCAGTAAAAGTGTGGGGCAAATGGAGTATTTACAACCTTCTCTGTCCCTTGCAACTGTAGTTGTCAAAACCGGAAGCTTGAGCGATACGCTATTGTTCGGGAAAGACGGCTGGTACCATTCTGAATGGATAGCAGCATCGAATACTATCTACCAAATAGATGTAAATACACAGGAATTTGAAAATGTGTTGGCTCAGGATACAGTTCCGGGACTTGTTGATTTTGATTTGGAAAACTTTATTGCCAGAACCGCGGTAGATGATATGGGTAATTTTTTTTCATCGGTGGATATAGTCATTGACGATGACCTTAAGGAAGATAAGTTTTATGAAATATATTATCAGAATCATGATAGAGTTAGGCGAGTTGATGCTAGTATAAATGGTAGTGGCATTCGCAGTAAAACAAAGGAGATTGTTGAACAGGTTGATGACAAAACCATGGGAACCTTATTGTTCTTGAACGAACCATTTCAGGGAAAAAGTGAATTGAGGCTTAATGTAGAATATGTTTATTCGAACAATATCGATTCGGTTTCGATATGGGTTCGTGCCCTCAGCGAAGAATACTTCAAATACAAAAAAAGCATGAACAAACATACCTGGGGACAACTAACCGATGATATTTGGGGAGGGTACGACATCTATCCACTCTATTCCAATATCGATAACGCATACGGTGTTGTGGCAGCTTATGCCGAAAATAAAAAATCAATTTATACCTATAGCCCACTTGAGCCATGATAAAGCGAACTGTCTTTCTGTTTCTTCTTTTCATTCACCTAACCATGTTCTCAATAGCGCAAATCCAAATTACCGGATATGTGGTTGACTCCTTAACGGGGGAACGTTTGATTGGTGCCAATGTATTTGATAAAAACACACAGAAAGGTACAACAACCAATGCTTATGGCTATTTCAATATTTCGGTTCAACGGAATATTAAAAAAGAGCTGACTTTCTCGTTTGTTGGCTATACTAATTTCAATTTGACATTTATTCCTAAAAGAGATACAATAATCAATGTGCATTTGGCTCCCGGAAAGGAAATTGATGAAATAACGGTTTCACGAGGCAGAAAGCAAGAACTGAATGAAATGAGTTCAACAACTATTTCGATGAAAGAGGTCAAGTTATTACCATCTTTAGGCGGAGAACATGATTTAATAAAAGCGATACAGTTATTGCCTGGTGTTCAGTCGGGTAATGAAGCGTCAAGTGGATTATACATCCGGGGTGGCGGCCCTGATCAAAACCTGGTTATGATCGATGACGTACCCTTATATTATGTGAATCACTTGGGAGGTTTTGTTTCAATCTTTAATGCTGATGTAATCAACAATGTTAAACTAATCAAGGGCAGTTTTCCTGCACGTTACGGATCTCGTCTGTCATCGGTTGTAGATGTCAGGTTAAAAGAAGGTAACATGAAGAAAACATCGGTTACCGGTTCAATCGGCATGGTTACCATGAAGGCAGCCCTTGAAGGCCCCATAAAAATTGATACTTCTTCTTATATTATTTCAGTGCGCCGTTTTATGTATGATTTATTCCTACGTCCAGGTTCAAAAATCATCAATGAATTTAGTTCCTTCGGTTATACATTTTATGATATTAATGCAAAATACAATCATGTTTTTTCAACCCGCGATCGTATTTTCTTTAGTTTATATAACGGTAAAGATAAATCACTTATAAAAGTTAAAATGAAGAAGGAAGATTACAAATCACAGAATACGATTCAATGGGGAAATTTTGCCACATCTGTTCGTTGGAATCATGTTTTTACCCCTAATTTGTTTTCTAACCTAACTGCATATTACACCCAATATTTTTATAATCTGAATGAAGTTTATCAATTGGATTCAACAGCTACCGAAGGTTCTTACAGTCAGGAAAAATCATTTACCTCCGGAATTAAAGATTTTAGTCTAAAGCTGGATTTTCATCATACTGTCTTCCCTTGGTACACATTAGATTATGGAGCAGGTATAATTGCACATCAATTTACGCCAACTTCTACAATGATTGATATCAACTCAGTTTTTGGGAATTCAAGTGAACAATACGGCGATAACGATATAAAAGCGTTTGAGTCTTTTGCCTATTTAGAGAACCATATTGCAATTGCTGAAAACCTCAATTTAAATGCTGGTGGTAGGTATTCAATGTATAAAGTAGGTGATGAAATTTTTAAAAATTTTGAGCCAAGAATAGTATTAGGTTTGATGTTGAATAATGGAAACACCTTTAAGATTGGTTATACTGAAATGAATCAATATATCCATTTGTTATCGAGCAGTGCAACTGGTATTCCTGCCGATTATTGGTTGCCAGCGACCTCAAATTTGAAACCTTCTAATGCAAAACAAATAGGATTTTCATTTGAAAAAGACATGCCGGGGGGTGTTTATTCATGGAGTATTGAGCCATATTATAAGGAAATGTCCTCGTTAATTGAATTCAAGCAAGGTTATGCCCGATTGAGCAGTTCCGACAGTTGGGAAAATAATATTGAAGCAAACGGGAGAGGGAAAAGTTACGGTATTGAATTATTTGTACAAAAAATGGAGGGACTTTATACCGGGTATATAGGTTATACTCTTTCTCATACCAATAGACAATTCCTCAATTTAAATAAGGGTAATCCATTTCCTTTCAAATACAATCGATTACATGATGTGAGTATTGTTATCATGCGAAAGGTGAGCGAAAATATTGACTTTTCTGCCACCTGGGTATTTGGTACAGGCAATGCTTTTACATTATCTGAGGGGAAATATATCATGATCACCAATCAGGATTATCTATCTACCGCAGAAATATATGGCGAAAAGAACGCATTTCGTCTGAAGCCATATCATCGACTGGATATAGGGATTAATATGAAAAAGATAACACCATGGGGTGAAAGAACATGGAGTTTTAGCATTTACAATGTCTACAACAGAAAAAATCCCTATTTCTATTTTTGGGATACTGCCGAAGAGGATAAGGACGGATTGCAATTATTTCAATTCAGCTATTTCCCGATTATTCCATCAGTGAGTTATTCGTTTAAATTTTAAAGTCCAAACTTCAATACCTTCGTGGAATAAATTCCTTTTCTCCCTTCTCTTTTTTTCTTTTTTCAGGGTAACCTTTTTCCCTTTTTCGAAATTAAGAGGTGAGTACCACTTCTATTTCACCTTCTTTCTTACATAACATACAATAAATATGACATAAATTAGTTATGAATAAACAGAAATAGTATCTATAGCTTGAAGCTAATCGTTTTTTTGTATTTGGTTCGACTTTACCTTAAACTAAAAATAAATCCAATGAATAATCCCAAATATTCTCATGCAACTCAAAACCTAAAATTAATTGTCTGGCCTACAAGTTTTAGTGGGGCAAGTTTGGTGCACTTTTCCATTGCATCCTTAAAAAGGATTTGATTTTCGATTAAAAATGTAATTAACCATGAAACGAGCCATGAGAGTTACTTCTCACCCTGCGAGAT
>JBGUEP010000030.1:36642-82177 GCA_041821245.1 Prolixibacteraceae bacterium | reverse complement strand
CGTGAACAAAGGAAGGGCCTATCCGGCCTTAGGATAATGAAAATTACGATTCCGACTGTGTAAATTCTACAATTTTAATGTGATTCCAAATCTATCCTTCCACCCGAATTGTAAAGTGATCCGAAGTGATCCCATCGGGGAGCATTTCCGGAAAACTTTGGCACAAAAAAAAGAGGAACAATTGCTTGTTCCTCTTTGGTGACTCAGCTGGGGTTCGAACCCAGGACCCCATCCTTAAAAGGGATATTTTTTATATTTTTTCAAATTTACTTCATATCACTAATTTTCACTTTATATACTGTATGTCAGTTTAATATACGGGTATTATTCATTTATAAAATTGCAATTAGATGAAATAAAATGTAATTTTATCCAACCTAAGTTTCACTAAGGTTTCACTTAAACGCATTATGTATAAATTATGGCTTCAGTAAAAGCAATACTCCGTACAGACCAAGAAAATAAAAATGGTCTATATACAGTGATAATTCAAATCTTACATAATCGTAAGAAAAAGAATATTTCTTTAAATCATTTTTTAAGTGCTGATCAATGGGATCCACAAAAAGAACGAGCCATTATAAAGAAAACTGAAAGCAAAGAGCAGAAGCTTTATTTACAAAAATTAAACAGCACCATTGGAAAACGTATAGGAGTATTAAATCAGGCAATAATTGAACTAGACGAAAAAGGAATTTCATATACCTTAGATATGATCTTATCCTGTAATACGAAACAATACTCCAGTATTTCTTTTTTCACTTTTACTGAAGATTTAATTTCTCGATTAGAAAAGCAAGGAAAACGAGGAAATGCCAGGACTATTAAACAAGCACTCAATGTTTTTAAAAGTTATCGTAAAGATAAAGACCTTTCATTTGAAGAATTCAACTATAAAGTTTTAATTGATTTCGAAGAACACCTAAGTCAAAAAGCCAATAAGGTAAATACCATCTTCACTTATATGAGAAAGCTTAAGTCTACTTACAACAAGGCAATTAAAGAAGGTATTGTAAAACTCGAATATTCTCCATTCCAAAACTATAAGATTAAAACGGAGAAAACCACGAAAAGAGCAATTACAAAGGATAATATAAAAGCAATCAAAGCTTTAGATTTATCATTAGATGAAACTTTATTCAATGCCCGTAATCTTTTCCTTTTTAGTTTTTATGCGCGAGGAATTTCATTTGTTGATATTGCCCACCTTAAAGTAAAAGACATTACTAATGATCGGTTGAATTACACACGGAATAAAACCAATCAGAAATTTTCCATCCGTATAACACAACCAATGTTTGAAATTATTTTCACATACAATGATCTAAAAGTTCCTGAGTCGTTTTTGTTTCCAATCATTAAAAACGATGAAGAATTTTCATATCAACAATACCTCAGTGCTTTGCGCTTAACAAACAAAAAGCTGAAAATCATTGGCAAAATGATAGGCCTCTCGGTACCTCTTACTACCTATGTTTCCCGCCACTCCTGGGCTACCATTGCCAAACGATCGGGCATTCCAACGGCAGTCATTTCCGAAGGTCTCGGGCATGAAACAGAGCGCACTACTCAAATCTATTTGGATAGTTTCGAAAACCAGGTGCTAGATGATGCCAACGATCTTATTACCAATATTTAACAATAAGCATATTTGGAGAATATCTAAATTACAATGCATTTCCAAGTACATTACAATAAAATTTCAACGTTGAAGTTATTTGAATTGTAAAGGGCCAACAGGACAAGACGATAAATGGTGGTTTTGAATGATTTAATTAGAAATTTTATATCATGAAAAACCAATTCCTCCTAGATTTCCTCAAGCTTCATCTCGAAGCGAATTCAATTGTTGTGCTAAATGATCAAGTTTGTGAACTGATTACCTTCAATAGCTATGTATCCTTTGAAAAATATCAGATGTTTCTTGACGATCATAGCCAGGATGCCGCATTTATTCACATGGATAACCTGATTTACGGAAATGGCAATTCTGAAAAATACCTGAAATGCCTTCAATTAAAGTTTAAGAATTCTTTGTCTAATTTTGCTGATCATAAAGGTTTTCTTATCCATAAACGATTAAACATCCGAGATAGATTTGATAATCGGATACAATTCGATGATTTGTCACTTGAGGTAAAACAAAAAATATCCGAATTCATTACGGTCCAAAAATCCAGTTTACTTGATTTTATCGATATGTTGTTAGAATCAGAAATTCAAATTGTTCCCAATCGCTATAACCTTAGTGTTTCAAAAACCCAAATAGTAGAAATCGGTAATGTCTTTTTTGAAGGTGGATATGTTTCTTCTGAAAATGGGCCAGTTGTAAAAAAGGACTTCATCATTTATTTTGCTGCTCAATATGGAATTAAAATTGAAAATCCGGAGAAAATTCTTACCAAGATCATGTCAAGGGATAAGCCGATGCTTTTTCTCGATAAATTGAGGGAGGTTTTCATAAAATACCTGGATAAGATCGAAAATAATAGACGCAATAACCGCTAAATAATTTAGCACATTTATAATACCAATTGATTTTAGCTGAAATACGAAGCATTTAAAGGAATTTCATTGGTCCATAATTACGATACCCTGCGACTCCCCTGTGAAATCATCAAAAAACGGTGAATAATAAACCTATTCAATACATTAATCAGAAAATCAATGAAAATTTAAAGGGGTGTACAGGGGAGTCCCCTGTGTAACCAAAAACTTTGCTATATTATTGCAGGCAGTATTCATTTAAAAACATACTGCTATGGAAGTTATCACCATCGAAAATCAGGCATTTTCCAAACTACTCAATAATCTGGAAAACCTCACCCGGGAAATCCATTCCCAAAATGAAAAAAGTAACGTAAAAAAAGAAGTGCCTAAAGAAAAGCTAAAGCTGGGCGATCAATGGCTGGATAATGATCAGGTCTGCGAAATCCTAAAAGTCACCAAACGAACCCTTCAGAATTACCGCGACAGCTTCACCTTACCCTATTCTCAAATCGGCCGAAAAGTCTACTACAAAGCCTCCGATATTCAAACTCTCCTCGAAAAAAACTACATCACCCTCAATCCTCCTTAATTGTCCTACAAGGAATCATAAAGTAATTTTATACGCACTGTCCAAACTCCTTCTCCTTGAGGAGAAGGCTGGGATGAGGTGTTTTCTTAAATCTCATGTCTCACCATCTCAAATCTTAAATCATGTACATCCACAAACACAACCTTGTTGGCTCCAACATCGATTATTACTGGAGCAAAAAGAACAAAGAACTCCTTGTCGAACACGACAACATTGTGATCCACTATTCCGCCGGATCAACAGCAATTTCTACTGTACAATACCTTGCCAGTGAAAAAACAACGGTATCTGCCCATTTGGTTATTGGCCGTGATGGAAGAATTTACCAATTGGTCGATTTTAATACACAAGCCTGGCATGCAGGCAGAAGCCAATATCTTGGCAAAACCGGACAAAATGCCTATTCCGTTGGCATAGAATTGGAGAATGCAGGCTTACTGCATGAAAAGAATAAAAGGTATTACACCTGGTTTGGCAAACGCATCGCCGACGAGCAGGTCATCCAGTTGGTAAATCCGCAAACTGGTTTTCATGCCTGGTGGCATACCTATACAGAAATTCAGCTGCAGACATTAAAAGAAGTAATTGGTCTACTACTCTATCACTATAAGTTCAACCGTATTGTTGGTCATAGTGAAATAAGCCTTACGGGCAAAATCGATCCCGGTCCCGCATTCCCCATGGAAGATTTCAAAAAATTGATCTATCGTTAATCCAGAATCCAGCATCCAGTATCTTGAATATGAACCTCCCGATCACACTCATCACCTACGCCCTGACCCACAAAGTAGTCAATCAGCTGCGTTTGTACCTGTATTTGAAGAGTGCGTGCAGCGGTCATTTTAAATTACGTGAAGAAAACGTAACAGAAGCATGTGAGTTTTTGAGTTTGAAAAGCGAAAAGACCTTTCACAAAAACCTCCAATGGTTGATCTACTACAAATGGGTTGCCTACAACTCGAACACCAGGGGAATCCGGGTAATTAGTTTTTCCCGGCTCTGCCATAAACTGGCCATCACAACCAAATCAGGAGTAGTTTTTGAGAAAGACGATTTTCAAAACTTCAGACCATTTCTTTATGCATCAGTTTACGCTTGGAGTATCCGGCACAAAAATTGGCTTGAACGACAGCCGGTGCGAAAAAAAGGACGCGCCCAGAAGTGTATGTCAAAAGCCACACTCGACAATTATCGGGGCCAAATGCCTAACCGGTACCTGGCAAAAATATTACAGCTCGATCACTCCACCATCTCACGTTATAAAAAGGCCGCCTCAACAGCTGGCTATATTCTTACAGAACACCAGTATAAAGACACCCAGTTGCAAATCAAATTTTTGTATCCCATGCAAAAGTCATTACCCGAAGAAGCCCATTTGTTGGTTACCCACAACAACACGGTCCAGCGCCAGCTTCCCGACCGCATCACCTCAACCATCCACCTTAAAAGAAGGCGTCTCCGCCCACCCTAATCACACCGTCATTGCGATGACGACGAAGGAGGAAGAAGCAACCTGTACCAATCCTGCACTGCCCAAGCTTTCCCCCTTCAGGTGATCCTTGAGCATGTCGAAAGGGGAATTGAAGGGGGTATGGTACTCGGGACTGTCGAGAGGGAAAAAACTTCAACCGTAATGAAAGGATATATAAGGGAAACTTGAAATTTTTCCCTAGGTCAAGTAACTTGTTAGCCGCTTGGCTGATTATTATAATTTTTTAAATTAAAGTTTAATCAAAAAAGTAAATAAAAAGAGATCATGAATAAACTTGTAATGTTGCCTCGTCGATAATCAATTAAATATCAGCAGACGAAGTGATTTAATTAAAAGTTCAATTAGGAAAAGCTGAATTTTCAAAAAAGCAAATTGCAATCATTTGTGGGACCGTTTCTCCTAAAACGGCTATTATTCTATTCATAAAAATTAAGATCTTCTGGAACACCAAAGAAATGCAGCCCATTTTACTTGCCTTAGAAACATTGAATTGAAAACAATCACGGTGCCTCTAATCTTTTCAGAATAAATGCATATGAATTTTAAATAATTGTGAAACTAACCTGAAAGTGATTCTTATGACGAACTCAACTCTGTTTTATGCAATTCCTCATTCGGCATTGTAGAAGTTGTATTTTTCTTTCCGGAGGCGTCCACCACATTGTAATGGCTTCGGCATGTTGAGTTATAACCCGATAAATCAACCTATTTGAAAACATTTGTTTCACTATGCAAGCCAAAATTAAAAGACCTGCAACTTAAAAAAACCTGCTTTCCAACCTTAAAAACCTGCTTTTGAACTTCGTGATTTACAATTAAGGTTATTTTCGTTTGTGTGTTAACAATAAGGCTTTTCGGTTCCATAGACATCCAGAATCCTCACAATTTGGTTTTATCGAAGAAACATTAAGCTCCCTTAATTCTGCTAAAGTTGTTTTTAAAGCTACTTAATCGAGGTATTTATAATGAAATATGAACAACAGCATTTACTAATCTAAATAAATAAACTTATCGAATTATGAACAAAACAATTGGTTTGAAAAAAGTAATGAGTAGCATCTTTTTTATACTCATATTACTATTTTCGATAGATGCCTATGCCCAAAAAGCATCAATTAACGGAAATGTTATTGATCAATCAGGATTGCCTTTAGTGGGGGTTACCGTTGTTGAAAAAGGCACTACAAATGGAACAACCACAAACATTAATGGTGAATTCAACTTAAGTGTTGAGACAAATTCAATTTTGAAGTTTTCATTTATTGGAATGCAAACCGTAGAGAAAGCAGTTAGTGGTCAAACAGAAATTAGTATTAAAATGTTTGACAAAGCTATCGGGATTGAAGATGTGGTTGCTGTTGGTTACGGTAGCCAACGCAAAGCTGATTTAACAGGTGCGATCGAAGTGGTAGAGATGCAATCGATAGAAAACGTAACCTTAAGTTCAGGTAATCCGATGCAAGCATTACAGGGACGTGTACCCGGCCTATTAATTGAAAAAACAGGTTCTGCATCAGGTGCTACCACTCGTGTTTTAATTCGAGGTGTTAATACACTTGGGAATAATGACCCATTATACATAATTGACGGCATTGCCACTACCAGAGCCGAAGTATTTCAAAGTTTAAGTCCAAGTTCAATAGAGTCAATACAAGTATTGAAGGATGCCTCTGCTTCCTCTATTTATGGTTCAAGAGCATCGAACGGTGTTATTATCGTTACAACAAAAATAGGATCAGGTAAGGAAAGTGGAATGAAAGTACAGTTCAATTCAAGTTATTCAATTCAATCGGAGAAAAAACAACGTTTCGAAATGTTGAATGCACTTGAACGTGGTCAGGTTCTGTGGCAAGCATCTGTAAACGATCGAACTAAACCTGAAAGAGGGTACGGTGAAATTTACAATTTTGACTGGAACGGAGATCGTGACAATCCGATTCTAAATAACATTACCCTTCAACCTTTTGTAGGAGGAAATGAAAATGTTCCTGTTGGAGATACAGACTGGCAAGAAGAAAGTTATGACCCTGCTTCGGTTATAAATAATGACCTTACTATAACCGGAGGTACTGAGAATTCATCGATTCTGATGAATCTAAATTACATCAAAAACACTGGAATGCTGGCTTTCACCAATTACGACAGGATTTCTGCACGGGTTAATGCACAAGGCACTAAGTTCGATGGTAAATTTAAAATTGGAATGAATACTCAAGTTGTTTCATCAAACGAAACATTGGATGGAGTTGATATGGGTAATGGTGGAATCCCATGGATAGCATTCACATTGGCTCCAACCATCCCACTGCGCACCTTAACAGGCGAATATGCAGGACCAGAAGGTTCTGGGTATACCGATCGAAACAATCCGGTGCATGTCCAGGATTGGAATAAATGGGATGTTACAACCCGCTCGTTTTTTTATGGAAATTCTTATGCCGAGATTCGACCAGTGAAAAATTTAGTATTTAGAACAATGTTTGGTGTCGATTATTCCACTATAAAACGAAAAGACATCGACCCAATTGTTTCCGAAGGTTTTCTTGTTCGTCCAATGAATGATCTGACAAATTTTAGAAGTGAATTCACAAGCCTTACCTGGACAAATACTGCAACTTATGAACTGAAGTTTGGATCCAGCAGATTTAACTTCTTGCTAGGTACTGAAGCCATAAGCAACAATTACTCTGACTTTACAGGTTACATTGAAGGGTTCAAAGCCGAAAATGAAGAATACTTTGTATTAAGTGCAGGAACTCAAAATGGAAGTGTTTCCGGAACAGGAACTAGTAGTAAGCTTTTATCCCAATTCGGAAAAATCAATTACAATCTTTCCAATAAATACTTAGCATCGCTTACATTAAGGAGAGATGGATCATCTCGGTTTGGTTCTGAAAACCGATATGGTTTATTCCCTGCAGCTACATTTGGATGGAGAATTAATGAAGAAGATTTTATGAACACTATTGGCCAACTTTCAAATTTAAAACTAAGAGTTGGTGCCGGTAGAGTTGGCAACCAGGAAATTGGCGACTTTGCAAGTCGTGGATTATTTGAGCCAAGATATGGGCCTTCAGCTATTGAAGTTACCGGGTACAACCATCACTTCCCAGAATGGTGGAATGTGGGAACTGCATACGACTTAAACGGTATAGATACTGGAAACTTACCATCGGGTTTTATTTCTACACAGGGAGCAAATCCAGGTTTAAGGTGGGAATCAACTGACGAACTCAATCTTGGTATTGATTTTGGATTTTTTAATAGTAAAATAATGGGAGCATTCGATTATTTTACCAGAAAAACTACCGGAATACTAATACAACCTCCTATTGCTTCAGCAATGGGTGAAGGTCAATTACAATGGATGAACGGTGCAACAAAAACAAATTCGGGTTGGGAATTTAATTTGAGTTTTGTTTCAGATGTAAAGAATGATTTCTCCTATAGCATAAGTACAGGAGCAAGTCATTTTATTGATAAAATTACGGAATTACCAGAAGAGGTAAGAACAGCTTATCCTGGTAATTCAGAACAGACAATTATAGGACATTCGCAATTCTCCATTTTTGGATATGTAACGGATGGTCTTTTTCAAAATCAGGAAGAAGTAGATGCTCATGCAGATCAAGTAGGAGCCGGCCCCGGAAGAATAAGATATGTCGATTTGAACAACGATTCAATTATCAATGCACTCGATCAAAAATTCATTGGGAATACACTTCCTCGTCTTGAATATAGTTTGAGAGTGGATTTAAATTATAAGAATTTTGATTTCTCGGTATTTGGCTCAGGTCTTGCAGGCCGATACAGTTTTGATGATTTTAGATTTTTTAATAATTTAATACGAGGTCGTGAAAATGGTGGTGTTGGTTTGCTAGATGCATGGAACGAAGAAAACTCAAATTCAACCATACCTGCACTTACGTTAACTGATAAAAATAATGAAACAAGACCTTCCGACTATTTCTATGTCAATTCTTCCTACTTTAAACTTAGAAATCTTTCCTTGGGCTACTCCTTTTCACCAGAGGCAAGCAGTAAAATTGGATTGGAAAAAGTAAGGATCTATATAATGGCCGACAACCTGTTCTGGATCGACACAAAAGAATTTACAGGTCCTGACCCTGAAAGACAAGGAAGCAATGGTATTCCAGTTCCTACTTCATTTACCGTTGGATTAAACGTAACCTTTTAAAAAATAGAATTATGAAATTCAAAAATATATATCTTGTTTTAGCCATGTTGGTTTTGCTAACAGGCAACTCTTGTAGTGATTTTCTGAATACCTTACCCAACGGTACACTTGCAACAGGGGGAGCCACTCCCGAAAGTGCCGATGCACTAGTGACTGCCGCATATGCGGGTATCAGCAATGAAGATATCAGCGGACCAATGACAAGCATGTGGGGATACAGCAGCGTGCGTTCAGATGACGCCTATAAAGGTGGAGGTGGAATAAGTGATATTATCGATCTTTATTATTACGAAACGTATAAGCTTACAGTGCCTGATCAAGACTGGGAACATAATTTTACATGGGAAAATTTCTATTGGGCAATTTCACGGGCTAATTCTGCTTTAAACGCACTTAATGAACTTACGGAAGAAGATATGCCTGAAATAAAATCAAGAATGGCTGAAGCACGCTTTTTAAGAGCACATAGTCATTTTGTATTAAAAATACTTTTCAAATATATCCCATATATAACAGAAGACCTAACTGGGAAAGATATTCTTGAAGCTTCGAACAGAAAGTATACAAATGATGAACTCTGGGATAAAATAGCTGAAGATTTTCAGTATGCAATTGATTTTTTACCCGAGACTCAATCTCAGATAGGTCGCGTAAATAAATACGCTGCTATAGCATATTTAGCAAAGCTCAGACTCTATCAGGCTTATGAACAGGATGAAAACAATCAGGTCGTAAACATCAATAAGTCCAGGTTAGAGGAAGTGGTAAGCTTATCCGACGTGGTGATCAATTCGGGCAAATACAGTTTGGAACCCGACTATGCGAATAACTTCATGTATGGGTACGACCACGGTCCGGAATCAATTTTTGCCATTGAATTCTCAATTAGTGACGGAACTTCAGTCGGCAGAGTAAGTTATGTTACAGGCGTTAACTATCCACATGGAGCACCTCAATTTGGTTGCTGCGGTTTTCATCAACCAAGCCAAAATATGGTGAACGCCTTCGGAACCGATGAAAATGGCTTACCTAAATTTGATACTTTCAACGATGTCATTTTGGATGAAACCAATATCACACCCAATGGAGTTTCTGTTGATCCACGAATTGACCATGCGGTTGCAATTGATGGGCATCCGTTCAAATACAGAAACGAACCCGATTATATTTATAGCAATAGCTGGGTACGCGACCCAGGTGTTTACGGATTTTTTCACAGTATGAAGGAAGCTCAACCTGCCGACATTACAGGCTTTTATAAAAATGGCCCATTCATTGGAACTTCCAAAAACATCGATATTATTCGATATGATGATGTGTTATTAATGAAAGCCGAAGCTCTAATTGAATTGGGCAAACAGGATGATGCCCGACCAATTATTAATTTGGTGCGAGAAAGAGCAGCATCGAGTACCACCAGGCTGGTCTACTCTGACGGTTCTCCTGTATCTAATTATAAAATTGGATTATACAATGACAGTAATTTAGCATGGACTCAAGATAATGCAAGAATGGCTTTAAGGTGGGAACGTAGATTAGAATTAGCCTTGGAAAGCTCTCGCTTTTTCGATTTGGTTCGTTGGGGAATTGCAGAGCAAGTGTTGAACGATTATTTAAAAGTCGAGAAGGAAAGGAGAGATTATTTATCGGTTGGACAGTTTACAGCAGGTAGAGATGAATATTATCCCATACCACAACAAGAAATTGATTTCACAAAAGGATTGTACATTCAAAACGTAGGTTATAATTAAATTAAAAAACACGAATAACTAGTTAGTCGGTTTTGCCGAGTAACTAGTTATTTTAATTTAGTCGATCATTTTTTTTGACAATGACTTTTCCCCTCCTTTATGAACTCCACTATTGAACTAAATAAAAATAACGGTATCACTTAGCAAATTCATTAATTAAATTTCATGAGAGTATTTCTGCCGACATTAGTATTTCTTTTCATTTTTATTAGCAGTTGTATTTCTAAGCGCGATGCCTCACAAAAAAACAGCGAAATACATTTTACACTTAACGAGATGGAGTTGGATGCACCAATTGAATTGGTTTTTTTCAATAATGAATATCATTTGTTTTATCAATATAAAAAAGGACTATTGAGTAATTGGGGACATTCAAAAAGTTCAGATTTAATTTCATGGGAACATGTGCCTTTGTCGCTAATTTCGGATTCTCTGAAGTCGATAGGTTCAGGCAGCGTAGTTGTTGATTGGAATAATACTTGCGGCTTGGGTAACGAAAATCCGCCCATGCTTGCTTTTTTTATCACAGATGCTAATTTTGAAAAAGAAGAGAATAGACAATCTGTTTCGTTAGCCTTTAGTATTGATTTTGGGAAAACTTGGGAGAAGAGTATTTATCCGATTGTATTGGGAAGTGTTTCGAATGGAATTTTGGATCTTCAGGTGATATGGCATGAAGAGAGGCAAAGTTGGATTATGATGGTTTTAACTGAATATGATCTTTATTTTCTTTCGTCGGAAGACATGATTAACTGGAGTTATGAAAACAAATTTAACGATCGAGATAATTTAAGAGTGGGAATATGGAGCCAGGTTTGTTTCTTTCCTATTCAAGTTGAAGAATCGAACAAACAAAAATGGGTACTTTTAATGAGCAGTGAAGCAGGTTCTCCCAATGGTGGCAGTGGTATTCAATATTTTATTGGTGACTTCGACGGACATTCTTTTGATCAAATTCAAACTAAACAAAGTTGGCTTGATAACGGAAGCGATAATTTTGCTGGTGTTTGTTTAAGCTCTCATCTCGATCTAAGTAAACCATTATTCTATTTAGCTATGATTACTAATCGAATTTATGAAAGTAGATTTGATACGATAAAATCACGAACGACCTATACGCTGCCCCGCATGCTCACTTTGGTTGAAAGGAAAAATGAATATTTTCTATATTCAAACCCAATTCAAGTTAGTGAAGGCAAACCAAAAAAAATTGCAGAAACTAAAATTTCAGGTATTTTAGGAATCACGAAAAACATTAAAATACCATTAGAAATAAATTTGATGTTCGACGTAAGTAACAAGTATCATTTCAATTTTGCCGAGTCGTTGGGTATTCAACTTTCAAGCGAAAATGGCAATCAAATAATCATTGGGTACAATAATCGTAAACATATCTTTTTCATTTCAGAACAAAACCCTTCACATACTTTAAGTGAGTTTTATCAGGCAAGATACCTTATCAACACTTCAAGCATTGGTCTTAAAATAATTATCGATCATTCCTCGTTGGAATTGTTTGCACTTGATGGAATGATTTCATTGACAAAGAAAACATTTACTTCAGATGAATGGCATAATGTTTCACTATTTTCAGAAAAAGGGGAAAGCACTTTAATGTGGGGAAACATCATTGAAAAATAACAAACTTAATAGGTAGTAATATCAAAATTGACCACTAAGTATCATTAAAAAAAAACAGTTTTCTAACTTTTAAAGTTAGTTTTCAACCACTGCAGTTCATGTATATTGGATATGTTTGAATCAATATTTTAATTATTCAGAACATTTCGAAACAACCTTAATATTATACCCGGATTATGAATAACATAATACAACTTTCTACAAAAGATATGAATACAATAAAATTGTTTACAATTTTACGTATAGTATTAGTCCCTGTTATTTTAATGCTCATTCCTCTTTTTGTGAGTGCACAAGAATATAAATTGGTTTGGTCTGATGAGTTTACTGATGGAATGAGTAAAGATTGGAGCTATGATATTGGAGGAAGTGGTTGGGGAAATAATGAACTGCAATACTATACGAATTCCAATACTTCGGTGTCAGATGGAATTCTAAAAATTACAGTAAAAAAAGAAAATCGAGGAACGAATAAATACACTTCCTCCAGAATAAAGACAAAAGGAGCAAAAGCCTGGAAATATGGTAGAATTGAAGCCAGAATAAAACTGGCCAAAGTACAGGGGAACTTTCCTGCCTTTTGGATGCTGGGCGCTAGTTTCAATGGTTCAAACTGGCCCTATTGCGGTGAAATAGATATTATGGAGCAAATTAATAAGGATGATATTCTACATGCTAACGTTCATTACGATGATAATGGGCACAGAAGTAATAATAAATCCATTAATTGTAAGGTGAGTGAATTTCATGTATATGCCATTGATTGGGATGAAAATTCAATTCGATTCTTATTAGATGGAGATGAATACCATAAAGTAAATATTGCAAATGGCATTGATGGAACAGATGAGTACCATAAGGAACATTTTATTCTTCTTAACTATGCAATGGGTGGAGATTGGCCTGGTTTTGTAGTAGATGAATCAGCCTTGCCTGCCAGCATGGAGGTTGATTATGTAAGAGTTTATCAAAAAGACCAATCCACAGGCTCATCAAATGAACGAAAAAAAAAAGAATAAACTGTTACCCAAATCCAGTGACAAATACGCTGAATATTGAATTTACTGAGCCTGAAAACACCTTATTTGAGCTGTATTCCTTAACGGGGTCCAAAATGTTAAGTCAGGAAGTATCGGGCATGCAAAAAGCAACCTTAAATTTAGATCAGCTTAATCCGGGAATATATTATCTGTTAAACAAAGAATTTGGATACCAAACAAAGATAATTGTTGCCAACAAATGAATTCATAAATGGGGTTTACAAGTTCAAATAGTTTAGGTTTAATTATAAAACAGGTGCGTAGATGCACCTGTTTTTTTTAAGGACTTGTTCATCTTTAAACATAAAAAAAACGTCAATTGCAATTTGATTAGATATCTTTGAGTCAAGCGTAAATTTTACAACCATGTTTAAGCGTTTATTTTTACTAATAGTAAGCTTTATATCCATACTGAATTCAAATGGCCAACAATTAAGTTATTTGAAAGTTTCTGATGGATTAAGCAGTCGGCATACTTATGGTATAGAGCAAGACAAAAAGGGATTCATCTGGATTGCCACTAATGAAGGCATCGATCGTTTCGACGGTTCAGAAATAAAAAACTATGTATTAAATTCCAATTCTATTCTCACAACTGAATTAGGATATCGTTTTAACATAGTAACTGACACATCAAAAGTGATTTGGGCATACACAACTTCTGGAATGATATTTAAATATGATGCCTATATCGATAATTTTGTATTGAATTACGACCTAAGTGAGTGCGCTAATCTTAATGAAAAGAGTCCTTACGTTTTTACGCTGTATATCGATCATCAAAATCAAATATGGATAGGTACTACTGTAGGAATCTTTTATGTGGTACCTGGCAAAATGGATCATCCTATCCACATTCTTGGACAACAACGAACCTTTGCATTTGAAGAGTTTCATCCTGGAGAAATTTGTGCAGGCACCAACAATGGTGTAATTACAATTGGCAATAAAGAACAGGTAAATGAACATCGCATTGTTAATACACCATTAGGAATTGCCTCCAGTGGTATTAAGGTTCGATCACTTTTCTACGAACAAAAGAATAAACAATTATGGATAGGCTCTGAAGACAAGGGCCCCTCTATTTACAATTTTCCAAATTCTCAGTTGATTGATTTGCAAAATTCAACGCCCAATGTACCCATTCGGAGCATTCAACCAGACCTGAATAACAACATCTTAATTGGTTTAGATGGTGCGGGCATTGTTTCCATTGATCCAATTGACTATAAAGTTATTGATAAATGGGAGAAATTAAACGAGAATCAGTTTGGTCTGAGTGATAATTCAGTAATGGACATATATTGTGACAACTTTGGCAAAATATGGGTAAGCACATGGTCCGATGGCATTACAATACTTGATTTAGAAAAGCCTGGAATAGAAATATTCAGACATCAATTAAATAGTAACAATTCATTGAAAGATGATAACGTTAACGCTATTTGCCAGGATTCAGATAACAACATTTGGTTTGGTACAAATAATGGTGTAAGCATATTGCAAGCCAATGGGCAATGGAGTCATTTAGCTGGAATGAAGGGAAGCGAGGAAATATCGGGTTATAAAATTCTTGCAATTTGTGAGGACAATCAACGTAGAATATGGATTGGAGGTTATGCAAATGGCTTACATTGTTACAACAAGAATACTGGTCTGCTCACTAATTTCACAAAGGATATTGGCAGTAATCATATCTATTCCATCTACTTTGATCAAAAAGATCATATTTGGTTTGGAGGTGTAGAAGGAAATCTATCTGTTTTAAATTTAAGGTCACAACAATTCGAAAAACTCCCAGTCACCAATATTACCTGTATGGCCTATAAAGGTGATCATGAAATTTGGGCAGGTGGCACTACTGGATTATTCTTTGCTAATAACGCTAACAATAAAGCAGGAAACGCAATCGCAGATATTTCAGATAGACTGAGCAATCATTACATAAATTGTATTTTACCTGATGAACAACAGAATTTATGGATTGGAACGAATGGAGGTGGTTTGAATTTATACCAGCGGGAATTGGATTCCATGGAGGTCTTATCTGTTGAACACGGACTACCGTCAAATTTTGTTTGCGGAATACTTAAGGATGCATTAAACAGAATGTGGTTGAGCACAGACAAAGGCATATGTTGCATTGATACAGACCAAAATAGAAGTGTAAATACTGGCACCATTCATGGATTAACCGATGGATCTTTTAACAACAATGCATGCGAAAAACTTAAAAACGGGGATTTTATTTTTGGCAGCGCCTCAGGTGCTATTCGCTTTACGCCGGAGAAAATTGTCGAGAGAATATCAAAATCTCAATTGGTTTTTAATGATTTTAAGGTTTCTTACAGAACAGTAAAACCTGCATTAAAAAAATCTCCTTTGAAAATTCCAATTGATGAAACGAAAACTATATTACTGAAACACAATCAAAATTCTTTTTCATTTCAGTTTTCTACCATTAATTTCGACAATTCGGATCAGTTAGCTTATCATTGGAAATTAGAAAATTTTGAAGCTGATTGGACACCATTGATCAACAGTAAAATGGCCGGTTATACCAACATCCCACCAGGTGAATATATCTTCCGCTTAGAATGTGTAAATTTAAATGACCTTACCGCAAGCGATTCCAGGTCAATAAAAATTATAATAGAACCACCATTATGGGCAACCAACGGTGCCTATTTATTTTATGTGCTCTTTGCATTTTCTCTCGCCTTGCTCATTTACAGGCTTCAACAAGATCGATTGCAGAAACAACATTCTGACGATAAAATCCGTTTTTTTATCAATACTGCCCACGACATAAAAACTCCGCTGTCGCTTATCAAAGCACCTTTAAAAGATTTGGAAGGTGATAAGGGCCTGACCAATCAAGGAATCTATTTCCTAAAACTGGCCCAAACCAATGTGGATCGGCTTGCCGCAATTGTAAATCAAGTACTTGATTTTGACAAATACGATTCTGGTAAGTTCAAATTAACCTTGAGTTACAACAATCTGAATACGTATTTGAATGACAAAATGGAATCCTATTTGGCTCTGGCTAAAATGAAAGAAATTATTTTAACCCTGGAGCTTCCTAAACAAGAAATTTTAGTGGAGTTTGATCTGGCAAAAATGGATAAGATCATGGATAATCTTATATCAAATGCCATTAAATATACTTTAGAAAAAGGAAGCATAAACATTATTGCATCGGAAAATGAAAATGAGTGGAGTATCGAAGTCATTGACAACGGAATTGGTATTCCCAAAAAGAATCAGAAAGAATTATTCAAATTATATTATCGGGCAGAGAATGCGATTAATTCGCGCAATCCGGGTTCTGGAATAGGCCTAATGCTCACTCAACATTTGGTAAAAATGCACCATGGAAAAATAAGTTTTTACAGCCAGGAAAATAAAGGTTCAGAATTTAAGATTCGTTTTCCAAAAGGTAGAATAAATAAGGGAATTGCTATACCTCATGCCATGGCTGTCGACAAGCTGAAAAGTGAAAATTATATCTATCCTGCCCAAAAAGAACAGGTCACATTAGAACCATCTTCTTTGCCCGGAAGTCTTAAAAAAATTCTGGTTGTAGAAGATGATGACGATTTAAGAAATTATTTTGAAAATAGTTTGAAATCGAAGTACCTGATTTACACAGCTGCCGATGGGGAGATTGCTCTTCAAATGATTGAGAATGAAAGTTTTGATTTAGTACTGTCGGATGTAATGATGCCTAATTTAAGAGGTGATGAAATGTGCCGCAGGATAAAGGAAAATATCAATACTTCGCATCTGCCGGTTATTTTATTAACAGCATTATCCGATTCGAAAAATACCATAAGCGGTTTGGAGGCTGGTGCCGACAACTATGTAAACAAACCTTTTGATATTGAAGTCATCCATGCACGAATTGAAAACATTTTTAAAAATCGTGCTTTACTTCGTGAAAATCTTTTGCGCGGTAGTAGTGATCCTGCCGAGAAGGTAGAGATCAGCAATCTGGATCAGGTATTTGTACAAAAACTCATGGAAATATTAAACAAAGAAATCGCTAATCCTGATTTTTCCGTTGATGTTTTATGCCAGGAAGTTGGAATGAGCAGAACACCGCTTTACAAAAAGATTAAGGATTTAACGAACCTGTCCCCGACCGAGTTTATACGCATTAATAGAATGAATCGGGCAATTGATTTATTGAAATCTGGCAAATACAGCATTTCAGAAGTTGGCATTCAGGTGGGCTTCGATGATTCAAAATATTTCAGTACTGCTTTTAAGAAGTTCTTTGGTAAAAGCCCCAAACACTACTTACAATAAAATCATTTACTACCTGTCAGACTTATTCATCAAACCACATTTTTTCCCTCTTTGCAGAACACGCTTGGTGATGTTGCTGTATATTGATTCGTTGTTGAGCTTTAAGGTCATCGATCCACTTGACTTTCTCTTTGAAAGGAAGATTATCAATTTCGTTAATCGGGCAATTTACACATCTTTGCATAAAAGGACAACCAAACCCAATGCCATATAAATCCCTAAAGTTGCCCATTCTGTCGTTAAAAAAATTGATTTAATTGATTTTAATGTCTCTATATTGAAACTTTACACAAGCTATAATTGGTGAAAATGCTTTGAAACAAAATTCAGAACTTCTGGCAATGATTCTCTCCAATAGGTCCAGGAGTGTGCTCCGTCCCGAACACGGTATTCATGGGGAATGTTGTTTTTTCTCATGGCTATATGTGCCAATGAATTTCCTTCATATTTATAATCATCATCCCCACAATCAATATACCAGTGTATTTCTTTTTTCTGTTCTTCAGGCATATGCTCTATCATAAACAAAGGACTGCGGTTTTCATACCATTTTCTTATTTCTTCATTGGTTCCCGTTTCGCCCCATTTTTTCACAAAACCTTCCATTTCTTCAATGGATAAAGGTTCCATTCCTCCACTTATTGGGCAAGCTGAAGAGAACAAGTCGGGGCGATGAAGTGCGTATACATAAGTTCCTTGGCCACCCATGGACATTCCTGATATTGCCCGATAGCGTTTTTCGCTTTTTATTCTAAATTTCTTTTCCACATAGGGCATGAGTTCTTCGAAAAAGAAGTCCTCGTATCTCCAATTTCCTTTTACGTCGTTCAAATAGCCACGCTTACCGGTATTTGCATTCGGCATCACAATAATCATAGGTGTGGCTTTTCCTTCTTGAATTGCCTTATCGGTAATACGCAACACTTCGCCAAATTGAATCCAACCTGTTTGATCATCGCCACCACCATGTAAAAGATACAGAACAGGATAACTACGTTCGGACGTTTCATAACAAGGAGGTAAATAAATAGCATACTTTCTTTCCATATTCAGTATTTTACTTTGCATAGAAAGATTATCAAACACTTTTCCACTTTGTGCAAAAAGCAACACTGGAAAAAATAGGAATAAGAAAGTAATGCTATTTTTCATTATACATATTTTTACAGGTTATAGTCCAATTGACTTACTAAAATTTTATCCATTTGCGGTTTTCATCGTAGCCTGCTTCCACCACTTTGTCAATAAACAGCATCCCTCTGATTCCATCTTCAATTCCCGGAAAATCTAGCCACATTTCCTGTGGTGTTTCACCGTTCAGTTTTGCTCGAATGGTGAGTGAAAAGTTTCGATAAATGTTGGCAAAAGCTTCCAGATAACCTTCGGGATGTCCGCCTGGTATTCGTGTGTTGTGTTGGGCAATTGGTGAATTATAATCGTGTCCTACACGATGTATTTCAGTTGGTCGATCGGGCCATTTCATGAGAAGTGTGTTCGGTTCAAGCTGCAACCATTCAATTCCACCTTTGCTTCCATACACCCTGATTTTAAGCGCATTTTCCTCACCGCAGGCAATCTGCGTGGCAATAAGAACTCCCTTTGCCCCATTTTCGAATCGAAGCAATGCCACACCATCATCATCCAGTAAACGTCCTTGTATGAAGGTATTTAATTCAGCACAGATTTCGATTGTTTTAAGTCCTGTAACGTATTCAGCTAAATGGTGAGCATGAGTCCCAATATCCCCCATTGTACAGGCTTTACCTGATTTTTTGGGATCAGTGCGCCAGGAAGCCTGAGCATTGCCTGCGGCTTCAACTTTCTCAGCCAACCAACCTTGAGGATATTCAACTATTATTCTTCGTATAGCTCCAATTTCACCATCCTGAATTCTTTTGCGCGCTTCTTTAATCATCGGATAACCCGAATAGGTATGCGTTAAAGCAAGTATTAAACCGGTCTCATCCAGCTTTTCTTTTAGTTTTAGCGCTTCTTCTAAGGTGAAGGTTACGGGTTTATCTATCACCACAAAAAAACCTTTATCCAGCGCTATCATTGCCGGATCGAAATGAGCAAAATTTGGTGTAACAATGGTGACAAAATCCATGCGTTCGCCTTCTGGTAAGAGCGCTTCTTTTTCAAACATTTCCTGGTAAGAATCATAAATGCGGTTATCTGACAAAAAATATTGTTTGCCTGACGATCGGGATATTTCAGGATTGATACTAAAGCAGCCACACACCAATTCAATCTGATTGTCCATTAAAGCAGCCAAACGATGTATCGCGCCTATAAATGCATCGGAACCACCTCCAACCATTCCCATTCTTAATTTTCTATTTTCCATACCCTGTTATATTGTTGATTTTTTGTTTTCATCTTTGAAGAATACAATGAATAAAACCATTACTATTATTGATAAAACTGTAGTAATAGCAAACATCTTATCCCACTGATATACTTTTATTTCGTTGATTGTTGTAGTGAACCTGCCAATCATCCAGCCATTAAATATGGTACCTATTAAAAAGCCAATCCCCCAAATTACAAATGCGAGGAATCCCTGTGCCTGAGCTCTTATTTCATTAGGGGCCATTTTATCGGTATATACCTGGCCGGCAACATAGAGCAATCCAAATATGATTCCATGAACCAATACTCCTGAAATATAAAACATGTTAGCGCTGAAACCACTGGTATGTGTTCCGGTGAAGAATACGAGGTAACGCACAACCAAAGCGATAAGGCCAAAGGTTAATGCTTTCTTTATTCCCAAGCGAACAATGATTGAGGTGACTACGATCATAAAGAATATCTCAACCACCTGTCCCAGACTCATAGTGAAAGTAATGAGCTCAAATTTTTGGTCTTGTAAAAACTCCGACCCGTAAACGTGATAAAAAGAGAATGGGATAACAGAAAGAAAGGATAATAACAAGAAAATGGCAAAATTCTTTTGTTTTAACATGCTAATGGCATTGAATCCCAAGGTGTCCATGATGGTTCCTTTTTGTCCTTTAGCCGGGGGAGGTGTCTTTGGCAAGAAAAAATTAAAAATTGCAGCAATCATGCTCACAATAGCCCCGCACAAAATTGGTAACGATGTTCCATCAAACTTTTCTAAATGAAAAAGACGAACAGCAATCAAACCAAATAAACCGGAAGCTACCCAGCCAATTGATCCAAAAACCCTTATTCGGGGAAATTGATTGGCTGACGTGTGCACCATGGCAATTGAACTGGTTAAACTCCAGGTTGGCATGTAGCAAAACATGGCTAAAATAATACAAACAAACAACCAGGTTGGGCTAACTACGGTAGAAGCAATAAAAAGCAAAACACCTGTTAACATATTTAATATGGCAAGAACCTTTTCACTGGAAAAATGACGGTCAGCTATCGATCCGATAATTGGTGAAGCCATTGATCCCAATGCCATTGAGGAAAGAATCAAAGATTTTTGACCTGTACTCATTCCTAAATTGGCTAAATATGCTGCCAGGGGCACCCACCAAACGGCGATCAACAAATATTGCATGAACATCATGACACCAAGGTTCATATTAACTCTTATTGATTTTGATTCCATAGTTTCTTTTGATTTACAAATTGTTATTTTCTATTTTTCAATGCGAAAATTGAACATTTAGAATTTATTCGATCAAACAAAGCAATAGCCATCCTCACCACACTCTTCAGCATTGTTGCTGTTAAGTACAGGAATTGTTATATGTTTTTGCAGAATGGATCATCTAATCCATTTCTTACATAATATATTTCAATTGACGGCTTACGTTTATGCCATTGTAATCAAAAGCTTATGGTTGAATCGATCAGAACTACCGTTGTGCATAGTGCTTTATTCAGTTCATATTTTGAAGGATTTTTGATACCAATTGCAGTAACAAGGGTTTGCCCTTTTAACGACTGATAATTACTGACCAATTTTGCTTTATCAATGACCAAATAGAAAGTTGTCTCTCGTTCACCATTTACAACCGCAATGCTTTCTGGAATTGAGTAAACATCGGCCGGTAAGATAGCCCTGTTGGTATACAATGTAGTATCAATAAGATAATTCAAGGTATCCGCATTCGAATAAACATCAACGGAATAGGCCTCCAGCGACTGTAGTCCTGAACGATATACACCAAGAACAACGTTTATTTTATTGTCGGAGTCAATACTGTAATTCGGACTTATTGTATTGGGGCCGGGTACCGGATAGTTGTTATTTAACCCGCCGGATAGCATCGTGGACTGTGGCATATATATCAATGGAAATCCATATTCAATATCATTGGGATCTTCATCGCACGAGATCATATAGAACAAAGTAAAAACGATCAATATTGGATAAATTGAAATTCTTTTAAAATTCATAATTCAATTTTTTATTGGTTAAAAATTTATGAAAATTACCATCCTGGATTTTGTATCAAAACCCCGTTAGATTTGACAATCTCAAACTGAGATATTGGATACAAATACATTTTAGGAGCAGAAAATACTCGATTCTCCACTGCAATGGTTTCATAATTTACTTTTGCATCGCCACTCACGGTAGCTACCACACCTAATAAGGTTGCATTCAACGCTTCTTCTGCATCTTTCCATCTTATCAAATCCCAATATCTGTATCCTTCAAAAGCCAGTTCGATTCTACGTTCATGTTTTATTTTATCTCTCATCTCATTTTGACCTGTAGCATTCACTTCTGCCATTGCAACATCAGGACGGGCTCTTACCATATTAACAGCTTCCCTTGCAGTATAGGCATAGCCATTATTATTGTCAGGACCAAAAGCCTCATTCATTGCCTCGGCATAACTTAGGAGCAATTCACCATAACGGAAAACTATCCAACTGCGTTGCTTAGATGCATCATTCACTAAATCAAGATTATTGTTTAAGAATTTTTTAAGGTAATATCCGGTACGGCTTACATTAGGCTTAGTATAATCATCAGTGCCTCCTTCATAAATTTGAATCTCACGGCCAGTCCACATGCTTCCATTGCTTGCAATGGTATACCCCAAACGAGGGTCTCTGTTCAAATATGGATTGGCTTCATCAAAATCAGTCAGTTTTTCGTAGGCTGACACCAAATTGTCCGTTGGGGTAATTTCATTATTTCCACCCGGACTGTTGATTGGATAATTTTTCCATTCAAGGCTGTTATTTTCTCCTAAACGAATGGCCCAAATTGTTTCTGCACTTTTTACTGACTGATCGGATGTAAACAACTCCCCATATTTCTTATGAAGTGAGTAAGCATTTAGTTTAAAGATTTCATTGGCTGCGGCAGCTGCCTTTTTCCATCGGTTAATATCACCTTCGGTATTATACAACGGACTGGCAAACAACATTAATGTTCTGTGTTTAATTGATAATGCTACAGCCTTATCTATCCTGCCTTGTTTGTTTTTATCATATTTCAACCAATTTTCTTGCAAATCAAATAAATGGTCATCAATTTCCTTTTCAATAAAATGGACAATATCAGCGACATTGGAACGGGCAATATCAGTATTGTCGTTTATAGACAAAGTAGTTTCAACCAACGGAACATCTCCATAACGCTTTATCAATTCGTAATAATAGAAGGCGCGTAAAACGTGAGCCTCGGCCCTATAGAAGCCCAAATCAGCTACATCGAGTTGATACTGTTTTCCATTATCTGAAATTGTATCCCTATTGCGAGATAATCGTTCCTTATAATCCTCCGAATTTTCCAGAAAATAATTAGCTGCACGTATTCCTTCATAACATACTGAGTAAAGGTCATCAGGATTGTTGTACGGAGTCATCAATCCTTTTGTAAAGGTGGTCGACTGGCGGTATCCGGTACTCGTTTGTACTGCCTCATCGGAACAAACAGCAAAAAGATTATTGTCGATCGCTGAAAATCCATTAGCAACCCTATACAATTGAGAATAAGGAGCATTTGCAAATTGAAACAAAACATGGTAATCAGATTCCACGTTAACATCAGTCATCTGAGTATCTATTCTTGTATCTAAAAAATCTTTCTCACAGCTTACCGTTAAAGCGACCAACAGAAAAGCTATTAAATATCGTTCTATGAAATTATTTTTCATGGTTCTCATAATTTGAAATTACAGATGAATACTAATCCCTAATGTGAAAGATCTCATTGATGGATATCCTGTCAAGAATTCGGGATCGATACCATAATTTTTTTCTAACCAGCTAGTAGAAAATAAATTATGGCCCGTTAAAAATACCCGCAAATTTGAAAGCGAGATTTTCTCACACATTGATGCTGAAAATGAATAACCCAGCTCGACATTTCGTAATTTAATGTAGCTGGCATTTTTCTGCCAAAAACTTGAACTTTGATAATTATTCACATTATTAACGGCAGAAAGTCTGGGATAATTAGCTGACGCTCTTGTATCAATACCTTGTTCAGGATAATAGGCCCAACGTTCCTTGATTAATGGATAGGCATTATTATTATTGGCAAAGGGTACCGATTGAGACGAAATATCCAATAAATTTATTTCCCGACCACCCAGGCCTTGCATTAATGCATCAAAATAAAATCCTTTATACTGTAACTGAACATTAAATGAGTAGGTAGATGAAGGAAAATATGGTTTTCCTATTTTAACTCTGTCCTCGTTATCAATCAATCCATCGCCGCTAATATCTTTATACCTTATGTCCCCTGCTTGAACAGAGCCAAAAGTCGGAACAGGTATACTTTCATTTAGTGATCCGGTTTCATTAAAATCATCGATGTTATAAAAACCATCAGCTTCAAATCCAAACCGACTACCAATTGGATTGCCTGTTAAACGAGCATTCTCATAGGCCTCGATTTCACCTGAGTAATCAATAGTGTTATGAGTCAACAATAACATTGCACCAACAGAATAGGAAAAATCACCATGCTGTTTACTGTACCTGAGCATTGTTTCAAATCCTTTGGTCGTTACTTTACCTGCATTCATGTATGGTGGGATTGCGCCAAACACAGCTGAAATAGTATTTAATGGAGTGACAATACCAGATCGTTTGTCCATAAAAGCATTGATCACAACATCCAAATTATTGAAAAGTAATGCTGTCGATCCTATGTTATATTTCATACTTTTCTCAGCAAAAATATTTTCATTCGGAGTATAGAGTTCTCGCAAACCATAAATATCATTGATGCTGGTATTCCCTGTTTTATAATTGCCACTGCCACCGTAATATTTCATATAAAGATATCGGGGATAAAACGTATCGTCAGTCGCTGTTTGACCTGCTGAAGCATTTAATTTCAAAGAATTAAGAGCTGAACTATTTTGAAGAAAATCTTCTTTACTCAAATCCCATGCGCATGAAATTGTTGGGAAAAATCCCCAACGATTACCCTTCGCAAAATTATCGGATCCGCTGTAGGCAAATGCTAACTCCGCCAGGTACTTATCTTTTAGTTTGTACGACAAATACCCACCAAGATTTTCGTAATTGTAGGTAGTTTGTACACCTGCAGAGCCATTCTGATTGGCATCAACATTTACATTCTGAAGCAAATAAGTGAGTCCGGCATCCAGTGCCTGGTCACCAATTTTTTTGGAATAGCCTAGCCTGGCTGTAAATTGTTTAGTGTTCCATTGATTAGTACCACTATCATCGTAAATACTATAATTTGAATTGACATCGGCAGTTTGAACAATGCCATCTATTATTCTTTCATAGCTTCTTGTACGACTGTAGGTTCCACGTGTCCAGGCATTAAAATATACCGCCTGTTCGGCGAATAAGCCTTCAACCAGATCATCAAGGTTTTCTTTCAACGACATCCTGCCTTGCAATGTTCTATCGTGTGTTGAATTGTACCCTTGCGCTTTAATGGTAGCTACAGGATTATTCGGATATGTTGTTGTTCCTGTCCATGAATCCACCGCATTTTGTACCGGATATATATTGGAAGGATAATTTGCCATACTATTCCATAGGCTATATTCCTCACCATTTGGAGATTTCCGATCATCAACAATTCCACTTACATCTACTTTACCCTCAACGATAGAAAACATTTTGAAGTCAAGATTAATCCTGACATTGTATTTGTTTTGCAGGGCATTGGCTGTTTCATCATTAGTGGGTACATCGTAAATACCTTGATGATTCAAAAATCCGAAATTGACAAAATACCTGGCATTGATGTCACCTCCCGAAAGCGACAAGTTTCCATTCGTTATCGATCCAAAGTCTTTCAATGCTTCATCATACCAATCGACATCAGTTCCCTGGCCGCTCTGATAGGCATCCAATTGAGGCTGAGAATATACAGGTGACCATACCATGCCATTATCATTGCTAACTGCTTCGTTATACATGCTGGCATAATCATATGATCGTAAGGGCTTATAGATTGTTGTTGGCTGTTGAATTCCACTTTTCAAGTTGATCCCTACTTTTGTTTTTCCCAATTCACCTCTTTTCGTTTCAACTAGCAACACCCCATTGGCTCCATTCATTCCATAACTAGCTAATGCAGCAGCATCTTTCAGAATGGTGATGGTCTCAATTTCACTGGGTGATATTGATTCTAAAAATGAAAGTTCCGTTTCAAAACCATCAACAAAAATTTTAATTTCTCTGGTATTATAAGAGCCGTATCCCCTGATCGATAAAGATGCACTAGCCGATCCCGGCTCACCGGAATCCTCAGTTACCTGCAGACCTAACAATTTTCCGTTTAAAGCATTGCTAATGCTTCCAAAATATTGCCTCATTAATTCATCACCGGTAATTGTTGAAATAGCACCGGAATTAATTTGAGTCTTATTATCAAATACAGTTAAATTCTGTTGAACTTCATTTGACAGGTCGGCTCTCATTTCCTGACCACTGACACCCGACATTGCCATTAAAAACAAGCTGAGCGTAATGGTGAAATTTCTTATATATCTATGAGTCATTTCTGTAATTTTTTGGTTAAAGAATCAATTAATAGCCTGGGTTTTGGACCAGGTAACCTTTGTTGATTTCTTTTACTGGGAAGGGTACAAGGTATTGACTGGGCGACCAGAATCCATTGACGTAACTTGAAATCCAGTATTTGTTAAAATCCCCGGCTACATCATTCGGACCAGCAGGACCAGCTGTATAAGAATATACAAAACGGTATCTTGGAGTTCCCATAATTTCAGAGGCAATCTTCCAGTGTTTAATGTCATAAAGACGATGGCTCTCTTCGAAAAATTCGACAGCCCATTCACGTTGAATGATCCCTCGTAATTTCTCTTTGTTAGTTTCAGTGACATCCGGCACTCCAGCCCTTTCTCTTATAATGTTCAGATAGTTAAGTGCCTGTCCGGAATTTCCGACCTCATTATAGGCTTCAGCCAGGTTCAGGTAATTTTCAGCCAAACGATAAATGGGAAATTCCATCCATTTTCGATCTCCTGCATTAGCCCAGAATTTAATTGTAGAGCCACATCCTTCATTTCCAAGCCCTGCTCCAATTCCATTATTAGTACTATAACTCCATGCCAGGTCACCCGGATTATTTAATGCCTCACCTGCAACTTTGCAAATTGAAGCTTTAAAGCGAGGCTCCATTTCATCACATTTATTGAAGTAGTCTGAAAATTGCATGGTGTCGGTTTTAGCCAGCCAGATTTGGTCCGTACCATCTTCTTTATAATACTGTTCCAACATTTGGAAACCAATAGGAATTTCTCTGCCGTATTCAGGTTCGTGAGGATTAAACCACGCATATAAGCCCGTATTCCAATCATTGGCATCCCATTTATAAGCTAAAATGATCTCCGGATTGCCCGGTTCAGAAGTAGCTACTCCATAGTCTTCTAACGGGCTTCCTGTATTAATTAAGTAGTGACCGCTATTGGCAGCCCAATCTATAACTTGCAAATTAGCTTCAATTGCTTTTTCCCAGCGAGAAGCATCAGAATTTCCAAAACAAATAAATTTATTGTTTTCGCCTCCAAGTGAAAGGTAGGGCTCAGCTGAATTAAACAATGGCCGCGCTGCAAACATATGAGCTTCTGCCTTTACAGACAATGCCACACCTTTTGTTACTCGCCCCACCATATCAGGAGGATAGCTATCAGGCAAAATAGTGGCTGCCTCATCACAAAGTGTTTCAATAAATGTGATCATTTCCTCAATACTTGCCCTGGGGATCATCATGTCATCAGCAGCATTAAAGGTTTTTTCAACAATAGGTACACCTCCATAACGTTTCAGCATTTCCTGATAACGGTAAGCGATAATTGTTTTCATTTCCGCTTTTACCTGCTCCTTTTCACCATCACTCATATCGGTAACCTTATCTATATTTTCAATAGTTAGGTAACATGCTCTAATTGCAGTCCAGTTCCAAACATAAGCATCCTCGGTTAATGGAGCACCTGTACCATTGTCCGCTGTCATTCCGCCTGAAATAATATGATAGTCGTACGACCAATTATTATTCATGTAAGTTTCATCGGAAATATTAGCCACTGTACCGTGCAACATACCGTATTCATCGTTAGGCTCCTCCTTAACTTGCAATATCCATTTGTAAAGGGGAAATCCAACAGCCAAACCTTGTGAATAGGCTTGAGAAATTGCCCCCATAGCTTTGCGCTCTGTCGCAAAAATGGAGTCAACAATCAGATCGCTGCCTGTTGGTTTCTCTAGAAATTGCTTTTCACAAGAAACTGAGAGAAACATCACGTAAAGAATAGGAATCAGATATAATAATTTTACAATTTTCTTCATCATCACAACTTTTAAAATTCAATTTTTATACCGGCCATGTAGGCACTAGTCATAGGGAAAATAAAGCCTCTTTGAGAAAATCCGGCCTCCAATTGTTCAGGATCAATGCCGCCAACTGTTGATGATTTAATTAGCCAAACATTATTTGCATCCAATGAAATCCTTATTTTGCCAACATTTAAGCGTGAAGCTAGTCGATCCAAAGAATAAGCTACCTCTATATTTTTCAGTTTGAGATAGTTGTTAGACAGTAGCCAGAAATCGCTATTGCTTGATCCATTGTTCCGCGTATTGTTATTAAATCCTGCACGAGGAAATGTTGGAGTTATACCTTGCTCAACCAATTCAGGAGTCCAATGACCCTCATATTGCCAATCGTAGGCGATTCCGTTATCTAAAAAGAAAGGTGTGGTCATGTTCTCACTATTCAATGAAATAGAACCTTTTGCTGATCCCGTAAATAATAGCGAAACATCAAACCCCTTGTATGAAGCACCAACAGTAGTGCTGAATGAATAAAGAGGAAGGTTGGAATAGCCAATTGGCACTCGATCCGAAGCGTCTAAAATACCGTCACCATTGATATCGATATAGCGCAAATCACCAGGTTGAACATGATTACCATCTACATTGGAATAGGGTCGATTGTTGGCCTCTGCATCATTGTTATAAAAGCCAACATTTCGATATCCCTTGTATTGACCAATTGAATAACCGGTTTCATTCATCCAATCGTATTCATAAGGAGCCTCATCTTTATAAACCACTTTGTTTTTTGAATAGGCAATGTAACCCTTCACATAGTAATTGATTGCACCAACCTGGTCCCTCCACTGAAGTTCAATCTCATATCCTTTGTTATACACTTCACCGATATTGGCTGCAGGAAAACTTGCACCGGCAATATGCGGGACGATACCTAATGGCCAAAGAATGTCGGTTCGCTTTTCATCATAAAGTTCTGTTGTAAGAGAAAGTTTGTCTTCAAAGAATCTTGTTTCCAGGGCAATATTACGCTTTAATGCTTTTTCCCAGGTTACATCAGGATTTCCTAATTTATCTTCGTATGCTCCCGGATAATAGGTGCTAACATTAGAACCATTGGTTTCTCCAAAAAAGTATCCCTGATAAATTGTAGACCAATCACCATAGTTGGCCCAGGTACTCGGCAAATAAAGAAAACGTTGCCCTCCAATTTTATCATTCCCAACAAGGCCCAGAGAACCACGAATTTTCAACCAGGAAAGAATCTTGTTGTCCTTTAGAAAAGATTCTTCCGAAATAACCCATCCGGTCGAAAAAGAAGGAAAGAAACCAAAACGGCTTTTCTCAGGAAAATTTTCAGATCCATTGTAAGCCATGTTAACTTCTGCCAAATATTTTTCTTTGTAATTATAGGTAGCTCTTGCGGCAATACCCATTAAACCTTCAGGTACATGATACAATAAATACGGGTTGGTCATTTTTTGTGCATTACCAAGTATCACAGCAGTAATATTGTGATCAGAAAAAGAACGATCGTAATTTATACGGCCTTCAACATAATACTTTCGACTTTTATAATTTCCAGCCCTATCGTTGACATTGGTTGAACCCACTGCGCCTCCAAAAAACAGGATTTCCGCAGGATTTTCAGGATTACGCATTGCTGTATAACGAGGAACAGGCGTAGAAATATTTCTGGCTTTGGTATAAGTGTCATCGTATGACATTACACTGCTAACAGATAAGCCCTGTACTACAAAATCCAAATTGTATTTTAGATTTAAGCTAGCTGCTGCATTACTTGTCGTCTTTTCACCTAATCCTGTATTATATAAAGTGTTAATAGGAGCGCCGCCCCATGCTCCTTTTTCGGACGAAATTGGATTATAGGTGGTCACAAATCCATTCACTAACTTTCCGTCAACAATACCAGGTCCCTGAAAAGGAGATGACCCCATAATAGGTGCATTTAAAGTCCAATACCTATCCTCAATATCTTGATTATTAAGGTAGGCACCAATGGTATTACTAAATCTGGCTGATAAATTCAGAGATATGGTCAGATTATCAGTTGGTTTGATATCAACGTTGGAACGAAAATTAAAACGATTGTACTTTGAATTGATATCCGTATCGTAATAATCATATTTGATAACACCATCTTGTCTGAAATATTCAACTGATGAGAAATAGGTAACCTTTTCATTTCCACCTGAAACATTGAGGTTGGTTTGCATTTGAGGAGAGATGTTGCCATATTGCTCTTTAAAATAGTCGTGACTACCATAATAAAGTGCAGGACTAGCTTGCGCCGCTGCAAATTGTTCCGGCGTAAGATTCATTGCTTCCAACTCGGCATCGGTATAATCTCTGTTATTTTGAAACTTCCAGAGTTCATCATCACTGAACCATAATTTACCATCAGTAATCCCATCGTTCAAAATCGCTTCGTTTCTGAATTGTGCATATTCGTATGAACTTAAAGGTGTAAACAACTGTCGTGCCTGGGTAACCCCATACTTACTCGTCACACTGATTTTAGCTTTGCCTGAAGTTCCTCGTTTTGTTGTAACAATGATAACACCGTTAGCTCCTCTGATACCATAAATTGAAGTAGCCGAAGCATCCTTTAAGATACTGATACTTGAAATGTCATTGGGATTCATGTTATTCAAAACACTAATGTCCTGCTGTATTCCATCAATAACGACCAAGGCATCCTGACCGCCACCATTTAAAGTTGAAACTCCCCTAATACGTATGGTCGCCTCATTGCTGCCTGGTTCACCACCGAATTGCACCGATGAAACTCCCGGCACCAAACCCACCAAGGCATTTCCCACATTCGAAACGGAAGTATGAAGGATTTCTTCTGATTTTACCGTCGAAATTGCTCCCGTTGCCGTTTCTTTTTTCTGAATACCGTATCCTACAACAACCACTTCATCAAGTCCTAAATCGGTACTCTTTAAGACGATATTTACTTTATTTGAACTGGAAACGGCCACTTCCTGAGAAGCCATCCCAATAAATGAGAAAATTAATGTTGATGACCCGGAAGGCATTTGAATGGAATATTCTCCCTCCTGATCTGTGATTGTACCAACAGATGTACCTTTTACAACTACTGTTGTACCGGGAATAACATCGCCCTTTGCATCGGTAACTTTACCGGAAACCACTTTTCCACCATTGGCAACTGTTTGTGCATAACTGCTGGTTACACTGAAAATTATACTGAAAAGACAGATAAGTCCAATGAGTTGCATTATTGGTTTAATCCGAAGATTAAAATGGTTCGCTCCTGGTTGATGAGAAATATTATTTTCAATTTTTTTCTTCATTTTAAATGAGCTTTTTAGGTTTAAAAAGAATAGAATCCATGGATGAATAGCATTCTTTAGGTATGGCTAATGAGCTGTTCTTTGGTTCATGTTAAAATAAACCATTGCTTACAAAAGCTACCTTTTTGCTGTCGGGTGACCAACTTGGGACATTCATGGACCCCTGACCACCATACAGGTATGTAATCACCTTAGGTTCACCACCTTCTACAGGAATCATTCTCAAATACACATGTTGATAAAAGGGATGCTTATCCGCAGGAACTTCTTTTGGGAAAGAAATAAATATCAACCATTTGTTATCCGGTGAAACGTGTGGAAACCAATCATTCATTTCATCAAAAGTTAACTGAGTTTGATTTCCACCATCAGCATCCATTCGCCAAACTTGCATAGTGCCAGTTCTTGTTGAACAAAAGTAGATGAACTTACCATCGCGTGAATATTCCGAACCGTCGTCTAATCCTTTAACGGTAGTTAATTGCTGTTCTTTACCTCCTTTAACTGAAATGCTATAAATATCATAATCCCCATTTCTTTCAGCGGTATAGAGTAGCGATTTGTTATCAGGAGACCAACCATGCAAGTAGGATGGACTTTTATCAGTAACTCGCTGAGGAACCCCACCCGATGCAGGAAGTGCATAAATTACCGATTGCCCTTTGTCGTCGGCTGAATGATGACTAATTCCAAGTTGTGAACCATCGAAAGAGAGCACATGATCATTGTTGTTTTTCGTCGCAAAATCAGTATTAACCTCTGTCGAGCTGTATGATTCAAGATTGAAATTATAGAGTTTTCCATTGGAATTATACATCAAATCTTTACCATCAGGAGTCCAGTTTGGAGCCTGCCATGAACCTTTATCATGTGTCAATACCTGACGCATTCCTGTTTCAATATCAACAACCTCGAGCAAACTCCCTAAATATTCTTCGTATTGAACCAAGGTTTCAGGGGCCGGTTTAAAAATTCTGGTATTTGAAAAGTTAACCTCCTCAGCATATTCATTGTTATGGGAACAAACATAAATACCTGCCATAAGCGTTTCACCCAATTCCAGTCCATCGACCTGAGCATATTGATAGATTGAACCATAACTAGCTGCCGACATAATATAGGTATTGCCTTTCTTTTCCAATTGCAATACAGTTGGACCGTTAATATCCATTTTTATCTCTTCTACATCGTCGCCTTCATTTTTTCTAAATTGAAGCGAAGTAAGTCCATCGCCCGCATGAACAGTAACAGCGACCATAGGAGAACTTTTTGAATTTGTTTTACGGAACATAATGCCTGTTTTGCGATGCATCTCATGTCCTTCACCAATAAACTTAATTTGTGTTTGAAGTATAAAATCACCGTTCATTTTCTTCCACAACATTGAAAAACTATCCTCACCAAACCATATATTAGAACCAGAAGCAGTTATTGAATAAATTTGAGCCGGCTCGCTATAACTAACAGATCCGGGAATTCCTGGTGCTCCAATATCTGATAAGGCATCAAACGATCCCAGTTTAAAACTATTTACTTGTGCTTTTCCACTTATTGATCCCAATAGAAATAAACAGAGGAAGATGATTGGTATTTTTTTCATATTATTTAGATTTTAAATTGTGAGCTAAAATTATCAATACAACCTACCAAGCGGGTTTGAATTTGGTTTTTTTAGGTTTGAAAACCGACCTATTCGTAATAGTTCAGGTATCCTTACCGCTAGAAATGGTATGAATCTTAATGGAAAATTTTGAAATGAATATTTTCGGTACCAGAATTAAATCGAAGAATATATAAACCCTCATTAAAAATAATTTGAGTTGATAAGTCATTCCAATTCAAAGTATTCCAACCAATAGAAGCATTGCCATGAAAAATGGTCTTCAATTTTTGTCCATTGGTATTGTATAATGATATGTCAACCAGTTCAGAATTGGCACAGTAATAACTGATTACCGAATTACTGGTTATAGGGTTGGGATAAACAGAGAAACCACCACGCTGATTTAGCATCACTTCGTTAAGCGCAGTGGAGATGGCTGTTTCCATTTTTAAAGTAGTAGTACTTTGTGCCAGATTAATAAGTGGATCGCTTTCTGTTATCTTTAGGCCATCAAGCGGTGCATACAATTCAAGGCTCGATTTTAACATTTCCCCATCGTTTAAAGAGGCAATCTCCTCAGCGTTCATGCCCGAACGATAAAAGAACCAGTTTTTATAGCCAATTTGTTCAGGTGCATTTTTAGTGTTTAAATAGAATTGTTCAGGAACCAGCTTCTCTTTTAGACTTCCCAACAACTTTGCATCGGAATAAAGTTGTGTTTCACCCCTGGCATAAAAGTGGGTTAAGGTGATGTTATGCCAGTTATTGTCGTTAACAATTGTGCCTGTGCTGATTTTGTTTCCCGACGGTGAAACATACATCAAATAACCGGAATTGGATTCAATATAAACACGTCCATAGGATTTATTCTGTTCAAAAGCAACAATAGTACCTTCCTGTGTGGTTTGATAATCAACCGAAATGGTAAAAGGGTGTACAATGTTGTCAGGTGTAAAAGTGATTTGCTCCGATGAGTTTGTGGTGCCCAGCTCCATGAATGAAGTTTCCACTTTTTCGGGTTGTTTTTTTCCTAAATGCAAAGCATCAAAAAGAGAAGGTACAAAAGCGTAGGCAAACTCCTTATGACCAGCCAAATTTGGATGCCAACCATCGTTCCAGTATCCAGGTGCCCAATGTCCTACACCATCATCAACAGCTCCTAAAACATTAACGCTGGCAACATCCCACTGATGAATTAACAGGTTAATATCTTTTATAAATTTATAATCGGCTGTGGTGTAATCGCTACGGGTATAATTATTAACGACAACAGGTTCTATACCGTGCGTGCGCGAACTGTCAATTAATGCCAGCAAATTGTCGCGGAACTGAACGAACATCGGTTCGCCTTTCTCGTGAACTCCTTCATTTCCAAGCGACAGCCCATAAACAACATAACGACTACACAAGGGAAGCAAGTCATCTTCCCAGCGATTTTTAACATCTACAGTGGTATTTCCCCCTACCGAAATGTTTTCAACAGCCCAATCCTCCCCTTCGCCTGAGGTGCTTCTGTCCTTTAAAATTTGTATAAACTGATAAGCATATCCCTGATTGTTTGTAGCTCCTGTTCCATTGGCAACCGATGACCCCATAATGGCAATCAGCAACGAATCTTTTTCTTTGCAAAGTTCAACAACTGCAGGAGGTATGGCCCGTTCGATGCTTTCAATAATCATAAAATTCAGGTAGGCAAAACCACCTTCTACCACCGCTAATTCCAATTTAATTTTACCTGCTTTATCAGCCTTGAGTGTATCGCTTATAAGGAGAAGGCTATTGTTCCCATGGTAACCGGCCCCTCCCAACTCAAACCCTGAAGTTTGCAAGGAGTTAGTGAATAAATTTTCACCGGTTAAGGTATATTGAGTAACCCTTTTACTTTCAGTATTCCTTGAACCAAAAAAACTAAAAATATAACTGTTGACAGTATCAAGTCCGCTTAATTCAAAAGCGGCATTACTGGTTGTAAAGAAATAATCCTGAGAGGCTGTTGCAATAGCCATTTCACCTAATCTGGCAGAATTGGGTTCAAGCAATCCTCCATTTTGAATACCATTGGATTGAAATGCTGTTAGAATATTCAACTGTACAGTAGTAGCATGGTTTTCAGTGGTGACTAAATTAGTGGTAACCGCATTTGCTGTATTGCTAATGATGTTGTTCCAGTAATTCCCATTAAGGTCAGGACTTGTTGTAATAGTACCATTTGCCCCATCATTCAATCCAAAATCGAAATACATTTTAGTGGTTGGGGCTGCTTCCACTATCTTCATAAAATTAATATAGGCAAAACCACCTTCAGCCACTTCTAATGTTAGACGTATCTGTCCACTGTCGTCGGGTTGAATTTTTTGTGAGACTAAAACATTACTGTTGTTACCATGAATTCCTGATCCACCTATATTTTCGCCCGATGATTGCAAGTAAGCAACAGCTTCGTTTTTTCCAGAAAAGGTATATTTACTTATTCTCGCAGAAGGCGAATTTCTCGAAGCAAAAAGGCTGAACACATAAGATTTCGATGTATCAAGACCATTTATTTCCATCTCAGCTTTTACAGTAGTAAAAAAATAATCTTGAGTGGCAGTAGGTATCGCGAACTCACCTAAAAGTTCCTCGCTGGGATCCAGCAATGCACCATTTAATATACCGTTTTTGTCGAAGTTCGACCTGATGGTGATTGTTGCATCCGATAACTGATTATCACCAGTAATTAAAGATAAAGCTGCTGCAGCAGAACTATTATTGACAAGATTGTTCCAGTAGGTTCCATTTTTATCAGGGCTTACAGTAATGTTTCCGTTTGTTACATCGTTTGGCCCTAAATCAATATAAAAGGATCGGTTGCCTTGAGCAAACATGATGATATTTGCCAATAGAAAAAGCAAGGTAAGTAGTTTTCTTTTCATCGTAGTTTAACTTAGTTAAATTTCATTTTTGTGTATTCATCCAATACAATTTCACCTTTTATAGCAGCTACTGTAGCTTTAATGCCTTCTCAAATCCCAGTTTTTTATTAATACAAACAAAGAGTTGAATTTCATCAAATGAAATAGTATCAGATTGCAGCAAAAGTATCTCAAGGTGCTGTTTGACGAGTTTGAATACTATTTTATTAAGTTTGAAATCCGATCTTATTAAAAAAGAAGTCAGGATAATCTTCCTTCAAATCAATATTGAGTTTTACAGAAAATTGAGTTCGGAATTAAACCTTTCAAGTCAGTTTCCAACCCAAGTGTTTCAAATTTCCCTGTATTTTTAAGCAGTGTTTGTTCATGCAATTAGCGCCAATTTATTATGAGAAAAACAGAAAAACTTTTATTATTCGTTTTGTTCATTTCATTCATTACTGTGTCTTGCAACAATGAAAAAAAGGAAAAGCTGGTTTGGTCAGACGAATTTAATGATATAGGTAGTCCCGATTCTACCAAATGGGAAGTTTGGGAATACAATCGAAGAAATAACCCGAACGGACCTGACGGCTGGTGGGATAAAGAAGATGTTTACCAAGATGGTGAAGGAAATTTAGTCATTCGAATTAGAAAAGTAGAAAACAGAAATGATGATAATGATGCGTATGATTATTCTGTTGGTACAATTAGTTCAAAAGGGAAATTTGAAAAGGCCTATGGCATATACGAAATACGTTGTAAGTTGCCTGCAAAAAGCGGATGGTGGGTTGCTTTTTGGATGACGCAAGGCGACGTTTGGTCATTGGATAATGCAACTACAGATGGTGTAGAAGTAGATATTATGGAAGGTTTTGGATGGAACAATTCAATAAATCATGCCTTTCATTGGGATGGCTATGGTGAAGATCATAAAAGCATCGATCACCGAATTGAAGTAGAAGGTATACATGACGGATTTCACATTTATAGGTTAGAATGGAATCCTGATGAATATATATTTTTTATTGATGGTAAAGAAACTTGGAGAACAAGTGTTGAAGGTGTTTGCAGTTCGCCAGGCCATATAAAAGTTACAGGTGAAATATCAACCGAAGAATGGGCTATTGAAGAAAGATGGGCCAATAAACCCGATCCGGAAAATTATCCCGATTATTTTATAATTGACTATGTAAGAGTATATGATTTAAACTAACGTTTACTATGAAAACCAATATCACTTCCATTACAATAGCTTTAATTTTGGCTTTAACCATTAATCTAAACGCGCAAATTCCAGGTTCAAAAATTGGAGTTTTCACCAACCTGACCCAAATAGGAAATACTGAAACAAATGGTTTAGCGACCTATAGTGACCTCTATCAAAGCTATCAAATTGAAGGTTCAGGTATTAATATCTGGTCCGTACAGGACAATTTTCCATTTCTATGGAAAAAGATGAATGGGGATTTTATTATTCAAACTCGGGTAAAATTCACCGGTAATGGCACCGAAGCTCATAAAAAAACCGGAGTAATGTTAAGAAGTTCTGAAAAAAGCGATGCATCAATGATAGCCTGTGTTGCTCATGGCGATGGACTAATTTCCATTCAGTATCGGAAAAACGATGGTGACAGTGTGGTGTCTGTTAACTTTGATCTTGAATATGCCGATGTCCTTCAAATTGAAAAACAAGGCAGCAAGTTCATGCTTTCATCGGCCAATTTCGGGAGTACCTATGTAAAGGATACTATTGAGGGGATTTTTTTGGGTGAAGATATAATGGCAGGATTATTTGTTTGCGCCCATACCGATAAACATACCACCAAAGTAGAATTTACCAATACGCGCATTTTCAATACTGCGGAAAGTGCAAAGCATTTTAGCGCCTTGCTGGAAATCATGGATTTTGAAACAGGCTTAAGGCAGGTCGTTCACTCCGGTGATCATTTTGAAGCTCCTAACTGGACTCCTGACGGCAAAACACTCATTTATAATTCGAAAGGATTAATCAATAAATTTGACATTTCTACCAGAAAAACAAGTATATTAAATACTGATTTCGCCAACAACAACAATAACGATCATGTCTTGACCTTTGATGGCAAACAAATAGGAATTAGCCATTTTGCCAATAACGACTACACGAAATCAACGATCTATTCAGTACCAATTGAAGGCGGAATGCCTAAAAAAATTACGGATAAAACTCCGTCCTATTTTCATGGCTGGTCGCCCGATAATAAATACCTGGTCTATTGCGCAGAAAGAAATGGACAATACGATGTATACAGAATTCCTGCCGAAGGTGGAAATGAAGAACAATTAACAAACACAAAAGGTCTTGATGATGGACCGGAATATTCACCGGATGGAAAATACATTTACTTTAATTCAACCAGAACAGGAACCATGCAAATTTGGCGTATGGATGCTGATGGTGGAAATCAAACACAATTAACATTTGACGATTTAAACGATTGGTTTGCACACGTCTCACCCGATAATAAATGGTTGGTATTTATTAGTTTCCAAAAAGAAATGGCTGCAAACCAGCACCCATCAAATCAAAGAGTTTACATACGTGCCATGCCAATTGATGGTGGAGAGATTAAAGTTCTTGGATATGTTTACGGTGGTCAGGGAACATTAAATGTTCCAAGTTGGTCACCTGACAGCAAAAGATTTGCATTTGTAAGTTATGGTGGATTCGAATAATTATTATTTGCTCTATTGATTTACTTATTGAAATGCATAAATAAAACTGGGTGAATAAATCAGTGGTTCTGAATTTATTCACACTGTTTTTTTACCCCGACGCAAGTTAAATTACATTTTTAATATCAATTGACTCCTACGATTAATTTTCAAAAGATAGATTCCCGGTTTAAAGGAAGAAATATCAATTGATGTTTCATTAGCTGTAATCCTTTGCTCTGAAATTACTATTCCTCTAAGATCTATTATTGAAAATATTTCATTAATTAACGAGGAAGGCACCTTTAATACAAAATAATTATCCATGGGATTTGGGTATACCTCAACTCCTTCCAATTGGGTAGTATTAATACTTGTAATTAAAGTTGAAATATTGGTTATTCCTGATGTTGATTCGTTTCCCTGAATATCCTTTGCTCTAATTTTAACTTCATAATATGTATTTGATGTTAAGCCTGATATAACAGCCAATGTATCAGTTGTACTTTTCATCAAAATGTCGTTTATTAAAACATCATAGCCTAACATGATGTGATTATCTACTGTCCGATTCCATTTTATACTAATGGACGTACGACCTGCATAAACACTTGCTATGGATGGGATTGAAGGAGGTATGGTATCTTCTTCAGTAATAATAATTCGCCCAATATTAAAGCCTTTTGCTTCGATGAGGTATTTCATCAAGGTATCGCCCTTTTCAAAATCAATATATCCAGGATATATACTTTTAAAAGTACTGTATGATCCCGTTGAATTTATAGGAATATGACTTAATCGGACAGAGTCGTTCACAAGAATTGATAATTGCCCGCCTCCGTTCTGACTGGCAACTCTTAGCTCAGTGAAATACCTTCCGGGTTTTAATACATCTATTGAGTAGTTAGTCCATTCTCCAGATTCAGTCCAGCCAATTGTCTCACCATTATCATTAAGCTCAGTGTCAACACCTTCATTTCGTCCCGATCCAAGGTTTACTGGATCATAGTCGTAATAGGCAATTCCTTGTCCTCCATAATCATAATCCGAAGATTCAATTATCCCTGGTATTTCATGAGCTTTTGACGGGTCTGGATAAGAATATAATCCTTCGACATACAAAATCTTTGAATAGTAAAACGAACCACAATCATTTGTCATTTTTAGTTTTAAAGTATCTGTTTTATCCGACCAGTTTAAGATGAGACTATTTGTATCTTTTTTGCCTGTTATTGAAACCCCGTCAGGCAAATTCCATTCATATTTCGAATTTGAACTTCTCTCAATATAAGCCAAGATAGCTGTATCATTTGGTGCAACAAATAGTTGCGAATTAATCGTAAATTCTTTTATAGTAGGATGAAATGATAACAAGACAGATTTATTACCATTTTTAATTTCGCATTTTATGGTATCCGGATCGCATCCCCAGTTTACCAAAATTGAATCGTTGGTAATATCACCAATTAGAACTGAATTACCTGTTGAACTCCAATTGGCCAACCAACCATCGGCGAAGGACGATAAGTGGTACAAAAGTGTATCTTCACCCCCAACTACTTCGCTTTGACCCGAAATATAAATTTGGGAGCCAATTAATAAACCCGCTAACGTTGTAACATCATCAGAAATTAATGGAGATTGCACGCCTTTCCGAAATGCTTCGAGCGTTTTGGCATCGGAATTGAATCTCCAATCAGCCTCTTTATCAATGTTAAACCAATTTATTGCTTTTATTTGAGGAAAATCATTTAACCACTGATTAAAAAATGCTGTAACCCATTCTGCTTTGGCGATACCTGTTTTAGCAGTACTAAATTCTCCAACCATAATAGGTAGGCCAGGAAAATTATTTACCATTTTTGTGTATATGGGACCATAAATTTGAGAAAAAGAGCCGCCTCCCCAGGTGGTATTCCAATCATAACCATCAATTGCTATCCAGTCAACATAGTTATCACCCGGCCAATATTCAAGAACATCCTGATTATTTTTAGCTCCATTCCCTACATTAGGTGACCATGCCCACAATGCATTGGTTCCTCCGGCTTCTGTAATTTTATCATGAACATATTTGTAGGCTTTAATCCATTTTGAAGCGGGCACTAAAACGCCATTTGAAATACTCCAGGGATACCAGTCACCGTTAAATTCATGTCCCCAGCGTAACACTACAGGTCCACCATATGTTGCTATATCTTGTCCATATTTTTTTAATTTATTGTCAAGCGAACCATTAAGAACCTGATCAACACCCATCGACGGTTCCCAAACGATATGGGGCATATAGCCTGCATTCCATAAATTTTGACATTTTAATAAAGGAAAATCCGGATAATAATTATTGCCCCATGCAGCATACCACATAATTATAGTAGGATCTTTCCCAAGATCAACTCCGTATTTTTGAATTTTCGCAATATCATTTTCTATCCCGGGCTCAAAAAAACCCCAGAAACGATCAACTTTCTGGCCATATAAAGGCGTATTTATAAGAAAAATGATGAAGAGAAAAATGAGTCTATTTGATATTTTCATAGTATTTTAAGATATCGTTTAAAATTAAATTAGAATTCGTTTAAGTACCGCCTTAATCATTTAACAGCTATGATCATCCATTTTCTACATGTCATCTATCAAGTCTGAACCAACTGGTGTCCAAACTCATAACTAACTGGTTTAAAGGTCGGATGAAATTTCAAACTTTACTTTCTGATTCTTTATGGTAAGGTAGAAATCTCCACTTTCAAGATGTTTTATTCCATTGGTGTCTGGGAAAGATAAATCACGCATCGGATCAATCTCAAATTTAAAGGTGCTGGTTTCACCAACCTTTAAGGCTTTTTTTTCGAAATATTTTAATTCAATCATTGGTCTGGAGATTGATGCCACAGGATCGGATATATACCACATTGCAGTTTCTTTTCCATCCATGGGTCCATTATTGGTTATTTCAACCTCTGCAATGATTTTTTCGTCCTTGCCAATTTTGGTCGCTGAAAGCCTTACATCACTATATGAAAATGTCGTGTAACTTAATCCGTCTCCAAATTTGTATTTGGGATCAGATGGAATATCAATGTAACCACTAATTTTTGGTCGGGCAGACTGGCGCATGTTATAATATGTGGGTATTTGACCCGTAAACAATGGGAATGTGATGGCCAATTTGCCAGATGGATTCAATCGTCCTGCAATGATTCCTGCAGTGGGTGAACCTCCAGCTATGCCCGGTTGCCAAATCTCAAGAATAGCATCGGCCATTGGCTCAAGGCGGCCGAGTTCAATCGGTCTTCCGTTAGATAGTACCAATACGATCGGTTTCCCTGTCTTTTTCAATGCAGCAATTAAGCGTTCCTGAATGGCTGGTAAAGCGAGGGTTGATTTACTTGCATTTTCGCCACTCCAACTTTTTTTCTCACCAATACAGGCAATTATCACATCCGATTTTTGAGCAATAGTGAGCGCCTCATCAAATCCACTTTCATCATCTCCCTCAAAATTACATCCATACGCATAATTCAACTCGGCTCTTCCTTTGAATTCTTTTTCAAATCCTTCGAAAATAGTTTCCACCGAATCAGCAACTCCCTGTCCTTCCCAGGATCCCATCATGTTCACCTGGTCTTTCACCAAAGGACCAATCAACGCAATCTGCTTGACAGAATTTGATAGCGGCAAGGTATGGTTGAGGTTTTTTAGCAGTACCATTGATTCTTCTGCCAGTTTTTCAGCAACGACCATACTACCGGGCTGATAATATCTTTCCTTATACGGAAGCTCAACAACGTAAGGATGGTCAAATAAGCCCAGGCGGAATTTAACACGAAGTATACGTCTTACCGCATCATCAATTTTGCGCATCGGGATTTTTCCTTCCTCCACGAGTTGAGGTAGATTTTCTAAATAGACATTGTCAACCATATCCATTTCAACGCCAGCTATAAATGACTTATAAGCGGCTTCTTTAGAATCTTTGGCATTCCCTTGAGCAATCAGATTATCTACTGATCCCCAGTCAGAAACAACAAAACCATCGTGCTGCCAACGCTCCTTTAAAATTTCTGTTAAAGTGTATGGGTTCGCCGATGCAGGAATACCACTGATGTCGTTAAATCCACTCATTAATGTTGCGACACCTGCTTTAACCCCAGCCTCGTATGGTGGCATAAACGTTTCCCATAATGTTTGTGCAGATACATCGCTGTAATTGTAATCACGTCCACCTTCGGACAGGCTGTACCCAATGTAATGCTTGAGGCATGCGGCAATTGATGTTTGATCGGCAAGATTGGTTCCCTGATAACCCATAACAGAAGCAACACAAAATTCCGAATTGGCATAGGGATCTTCACCATACCCTTCTGCAACACGTCCCCATCTCGGGTCTCTAGCTACATCAATCATAGGAGAGAAGGTCCAATCAACACCCGAAAGACGTGATTCTTTAGCTGCAACGGCACATGCCTGCATCACTAAATCACGATTCCAGGAACAAGCCTGAGCCAAAGGTATTGGATAAACGGTTCGATATCCGTGAATCACATCAAAACCCATCAAAATAGGAATTCCTAAACGGGATTCTTTCATGGCTTTTCTCATGATTTCATTGCGATACACAGGATTTATACTTCGAAAAATCAATGATCCAATTTCAGGCCTCACCTCTTTCATTTCATCTTCAATGTTGTTGACATTGGTATTAAATCCGTAGGTCTGCTGTGTCATTTGTAACACCTTTTCTTCCAAGGTCATTTGTTGCAATAAATCATCAATACGTGCTTCTGTTGGAGCCGAACTGTTTTTATACAGGGGATTTTGTATTTGTGCGATTATCGTATGAAGACATACAAAAAAAAGTATGCTACTGATCAAAAGTTTTTTCATGCTTAAATAATTGAAATGTTAAGTTGACAAATGATTCTTAATGGTTAAAAGTTTTCCAAATGTAAGTTTTGAGTTGGCTTGTTTAGTTTGAATTCCATCTTAAAAAGTTTGATCCCCGACCTTATTAAAATCCTTTCTTGTATGCCATTGACACGCCACCTATATTTGATCATGGATAAAAAATCGATGTTTCAAGAAATGAAAAAAAGACAACAAAAAATTAATGGAATGAAGTATTTAATTCTGGTTTTCTGTGTGAGTTTTAACTTCATGAATTGCAAAAAAGAAATAAAAGATTCCCCTAAAGTGCCGGACGAAATAGCTGCAGATTCTCTTAATTTACCAAATCCGATAGTAGGAACTCCTGTTGTGACCAATTCGATAAATGACGATGGGTATTATTATGTAAAAACCAAAACAAATCCGAATACAACCAACTGGGTAACTTACCTTGCAAAAACCATTGATAAATTACCCGCTTTTGATTTAAAATATGATCCGGCGCTAAATTCAAATGGAAGTTGGAAAATTGATAAAAAAATTAGTACTGGATTTTACCGTGTTGAAAAAATTGGTGAAAGGTGGTGGATCATTGACCCTGAAGGATATCCGTTTATTCACAAGGGAATCGCAGTATTACAACCAGGAAGCTCGGTAAGACAAAAAGCAGCTTTTTCAGATAAATTCGGTACAAACCAGAATTGGAGTAATCAAACAACTGAACTCCTCAGAAATAATGGATTTAATGGCGCAGGAAACTGGTCGGATACGGAAACGATCAAAGCTTGTAATCATCCTTTAGCTTACACGGTAATGACTTATCCTATGCAAAAGTTCAGAAATTGGCACAAAGCCAATGTTGCTGGAGGAGATTATGGGAAAACCGATTTTCAGGGATACCAATACGACATTGTAAGAGTTTTTGATCCAAAATTTGATGAATTTGTCGAAAAAGAAATAAAGGGAATTTCACAATATTCCAACGACAAAAACTGTCTGGGGTATTACACCGACAATGAGTTACCATGGGATAATGATGCCTTGGACAGGCATTTAAAATATTTGGATAAAAGGGATGTTTGTTATGTCGCTGCAAAAAAATGGTTTGTCGATCGTAAAGGTAAGAATGCAAATTTACAGGACATTACTCAAGATGATCGTATGGCTTTTAACGGCTTTTATTTTGAAACCTACATTGCAAAAGTCTCTGCAGCAGTAAAAAAATACGCTCCAAATCAATTATATCTGGGATGTCGTTTTAATCAGGAAAAAGAAGAACTCCTTTGCCAACCAATTTTTGAAGTTGCAGGAAAATATATCGATGTGATTTCAATTAATCATTACCGCAAATGGGAACCTGATCAAGACGTAATGGCTAAATGGGCATCCTGGTCAGGAAAACCGTTTATGATTACAGAATTTTACACGAAGGGTATGGATTCCGGACTACCCAATACAACTGGCGCAGGCTGGACGGTTCCTACTCAAACCGACCGTGGACTATTTTACCAGAATTTCTGTATTGAACTTGTAAAAAGCAAAGTTTGCGTCGGATGGCACTGGTTTAATTATCAGGATAACGACCCTGCAAATGGAGGTGCGGATGTTTCCAACCTTAATGCCAACAAAGGAATTGTAAATAGTGATTACATACCGTATGATGATTTATTGGACCATATGAAATTCTTTAACTGCCATGTATATGAACTGATACATTACTTTGATAAAGAATAGGGGCCTATTTTATTTAGTTAATCTTTCCAATAAAAAGCTGTATCATATATCAGGGCCGAACAAATTCAACAACAACAACAACAACAACAACAACAACAACAACAACAACAACAACAACAACAAC
>JBGUEP010000030.1:0-36542 GCA_041821245.1 Prolixibacteraceae bacterium | reverse complement strand
ACTTAAAACACTCATTTACATTCACAACACACTGTTAATGTATCGAATAAAATCAACAGTGCAGTGAAGTATTATTCAAAATAATTGCAAAGGATTATGGATTACATTCACAAATAGTGAATAACTAGATAAAACCTGAAAGTAACTTAAACTTATAATACATGAAGACAAATCAATCAAGAAGAGATTTTGTTAAAATTTCATCAGCAAGTGCGATGGGATTAATGCTATTGGGGCCGACAGCTTGTTCAACGGCGGTGGACATAAAAAGCTTTGGCATTGGACTGCAATTGTATTCCATCCGCGATGCCATGTTGGCTGATGTTGCCGGCACCTTGAAAAAAGTGTCAGACCTTGGCTTTAAAAACCTGGAAATGGCCAATTATAGCAATGGCAAGTTTTATGGTTTCGCACCAAAAGAATTCAACAAAATGACAAATGATCTAGGCTTGGAGATCATTAGTAGTCATGCTGCGGTTGAATCAACAGGTATTACAGTTGAAAATGGCCGAAAAATGGCCGACGATCATGCTGAACTCGGCGTACAGTTTTGTGTTCAGCCTTGGGTAAATGATCAGGACAGAACCATTGAAACCTATAAAAGAATGATAGGTGACTGGAATAAAGTTGGAGAAATGATGAAGGAGGTGGGCATTCAATTTGGCTACCACAACCACAATTTTGAATTTGCCAACATTGATGGTATTGTCCCCTACTATGATATTTTTATTCCCGAAATGGATGCAAATTTGATCACAATGGAACTCGACCTGTTTTGGGCAACTAAGGCGGGACAAGATCCGGTGGAAATGTTTAATAAATTCCCTGGCAGGTTTAAAATTCTTCACCTAAAAGACATGACTCTCGATAATTCGCCCTATTATGACGTCATTAAAGATGACATTACTTCGGTTGGGGCAGGACTCATAAATTTTAAACGAATTTTGGCTGCGGCAGATATTGCAGGTACTAAATACACATTTGTCGAAGACGACAATCAGGGCAATGGTCAGCCTTTTGAAGCATTAAAAACAAGTATTAACAACCTCAGCACTGACATCTTAATCAAATAAAAAGGATGAATTATTATGGCAGTTTAACAATTTCAGTGCAACAACTTGGCTTTATATCATAACAGCTTGTATTTCAATACATTTTAACACCCATGCAACAATACTGAAAGATTAGATTTCAAACTTTAAAAGTCAGAAATCAAGCTAGCCATTCAGTCTTATTCAATAGTTTCGACCTAATTACTAATTTAAATATTACAATTATGAAGAGACTTTTATTTTATTCCGTACTTACGATGTTTGCATTTACACAATTAAATGCGCAGGTTATTTTTGATTGGGAAGAGGTCAGTCCTGAAATTGCGACTTGGGCCTGGGTGCCGGAGATCGTTGAAAATCCATTGCAGGAAGGTTTAAATACCAGTGATCATGTTGCTGGTGCAGCAGTGTCAGGTGGCGAATGGGATGGCTTTGTTATTGCACTGCCGGGTGCAGTTCAATTTACCTACTCTCATGAATTCACAATGCTTGTATATGCTGAAGTTGAAGGAATTGTGGGTATGAAACTTGAAAAAACTGAGGCTGCACCTGAGGTTATCGTATGGGCCGATTATACAACTCCTCTTGAATGGCAAAAAGTGACTTTTACCTTTGCCGAAGATGTTCCGGCAGGCGAACATATCCAAGCCGCTATTTTTGTGAATCATGGTCAAGGGAATGAAAGCACATTGTGGTATTGTGATGATTTAGTAGGGCCTGATGAAGAACAAGCCACCGGTATTGTTAATTTGAATAGTGTTGAAGTAAGCATTTATCCCAATCCCGTTAAATCTATCTTAAACATCAATTCAACAGAGGAAGAAATTAATTCAATTCAATTAGTTAATGTTACAGGAAGTGTGCTGTATTCTAATTATTTACTTCATAATAAATCATTTGAATTAGATATGGCTGCATTTAAATCAGGTATATATGTTATGCTGGTTAATGGAACAAAATCAATGAAAGTAATTAAAGAATAGTTTTAGTAGTTTAGATAGGATTAATTTTAGTGAGTTAATTTTACCCAAAAGGCATCTCGCAGTAGATGCCTTTTTTTAATATCAGAAAGAAAAACATAGCTTGAATTAAGAACCATGCTTTAGACTATTGTTACATAATCCCATCTTATAAAACAAAAGTGGCACTGCTATTCGATAATTTATACAGCTAACAGCCAGAAGCAAATTGCGATTAGCCAGAAGTCTTTTCTTTTGTCTTATAAGGGCATTATGTCAAATAGCACTCGCGAGCTACCATTGACCTGGGTCTCCTCATTCACCTTGGTGTAAAAGCCTCCCATTGCGCCGCTGGCTTTCACCTCAAGGTAAATTCCTCAACCCATTAGAAACGGATGCGAACCGCAGTATTTCAAACCGTTTACTTTGAGTTTTTGGAACCGTTCATGCCTCACTTTTCCAAAAACTCAAACAAAACTTAAGCCCATAGCAAATTGAAAAAATATCGGCAAGATGCAAGAGTAGGCTCTCTCACTCTCAAAAGCGGCTCGTTCCTCACCACAATTTGCTCATTCCTTCACCTACACTTGCCCGGTCGCGCTTGGTAGCTCATTTTAACAGCACCGGGTACAAAAGCCATCACTTCACTACATGATCGCTGAAAAGGCGTCATTCCGTTTGTGTTGTCTTTAGAGCCCTTTTCCCGTATTCGTATGTTGAGGCTAATACAAGAGCTTCGCCAGCTCAGCACTTGTCCGCTCGTTCGTAGTTTCAACTACAAATCCCACCCTCCAGAATCAGTCTTCCTCGTTTCATCCAATCCCTTTCCCTTTCCCTTTGCAAACTGCAAAGGCACTAAAACGCACAAAAAATGAAACCGATAAACAAGGTAATTTTCCGCCCTCGCACGGCAAGGTCGGGGCCTTCGGTTTTTGAAAAAATCTCCACACTTTCAGGTCGTATTTTTCCAAAAAACCTTGCCTTTCTCGCCCTGAAAAATAAAAGGTTGTTTATCGGTTTCATTTATCGTCCCGTTCAATTATTGAAAAGAATTAGAACATCTACTAAATATATTCGAAAACGATTTTGGTATTTAAAACCATCAAAATGAATTAAGACGAATAAGGCTGAAAGTCAAAATATTATCCTTCTATTTCTCGTGAATTATCCATAAACTTCATTGAATCAAAACTTTAAATGATGAAGAATTTAGGAAATTTTCTAATTGGATCCTTGTCCAGTTTAGGGGTGGCTCAGGCACTTCCCGATACTGTTCAAACAGTAAGTAATGTCCCTTCAGGTGTTGTCGATTCCATCGAAGCACTGGTGAGTCTCTTAAGCGGAATTATTTCCGCTGTACTGATAGCTTGGTTAAAACGTAAATGGGACAAGAAAAGTAATCCAGCTTGATTTAATAATCTAAATCAAAAAGGGTTCAAACTTCGACCAAAGCTAGACCAAACTTATTCGAATATAGAAGCACAAACTTTATTCATTCTTAAAATTTAATAGTCATGGGAAAAATTAGTCAGGGTATTTTAGGAGGCGTCTCCGGTACCGTAGGAAATGTGGTAGGAGGTTCCTGGAAAGGGATCAGCTACTTAAGGGTCAAATCGGATCACTACAATGATGCGAACAGTGTAAAACAAATCAGCCATCGCGCCAAGTTTAGTGCCTGCGTGGCTTTGGCCAGGTCGATTCTGGATACCATTATCCGTCCAATCTGGAACAAGAAGGCAGTGAAGATGACAGGTTACAACCTGTTCACCAAAACCAATCTTCAGGTAATTGATGGCAATGGCGACATAGCTGATTTCAGTCAGCTGCAGATTTCAATTGGTGATTTACCGTTGCCTAACAACCTGGTAATTCAGGATGATGCTGCAACAGAAGGGGGAATCTCGGCAACCTGGGATGACAACTCCAGTGTCGGTAGTGCTTTGGCCAGCGACAAACTAAGGGTATTGGCCATCTGCAATGGGGAGGTAAACGTGTTGCAGGGGGTAGACATCACACGTGATGCAGGTGCCGCCAATATCCTTTTACCTTTTGGTGCCGGTGTTGAGGCACAGGTGTATGTTTTCTTCGAAAGTGTGGAAAATGGAACCTTTTCCGTTGATCAGCACGGTGCCGTTAATGTAACTTAATGGTAAAATGGTGGAATAAAATGCAATTTCTGTTTCACTCAGGTTTCACTTGAATGATTTTAATGGTTAGTAGTTTTCTGCTAGCCATTAATTTTTTAATACATAAATCAATGATTTAATGAAGAATAAAAATTCTACCACCCGCGCCAATCGCCAACTTCCTGAAAACAAAAAAGCTCCAACGCAATGTTGAAGCTTTCTGTGACTCAGCTGGGGTTCGAACCCAGGACCCCATCCTTAAAAGGGATGTGCTCTACCAGCTGAGCTACTGAGTCATGCCGTATTTCCTTTAAGGCGCTGCAAAAATACAAGTATTTTCATTCGCTCCAAATATTTTGCAAAACTTTTTTTAAATAAAAACAGCCACTACCATCTAAAGATTTTATAACGAAGAACTTAAAATAAGATTTTTTATTCATCTTTTTTTTATTCTTTATTTCCAAATTAGTTTTCACCTTTGAACTTTCCATTTTTAACACAAAAAACGAGGTATTTTACATGGATGAAGTAGTAAACGGTTTAATATTATTTGGCGCAGGTGCAATTGCCAGTTTTATTAATATGATGGCAGGAGGAGGTTCCATTTTAACCATTGGAGCACTTATTTTAGTTGGAGTAGAACCCGTCGTTGCCAACGGAACAAATCGTATTGGAGTTTTGTTTGGAACGGGTTCAGGAGCCCTCACCTACAAAGCCGAAAAATTTACTGATTTAAAAACAAGTCTTATACTTGGTGCAAGTGCAATTCCCGGTGCTATACTTGGCTCCATATATTCGGTAAAAATCAGCAATGAGTTATTTCAACGCATTCTGGCCATTGTGATGATCTTAATCCTCGTCTCCATGTTTATCCCAACGAAAAAACGGGAAGAAACGGCTGAAAAATTAAAAAAAAGCTGGCTGATCTATCCTGCCATGGTTTTCGTAGGTTTGTACGGAGGTTTTATTCAGGTGGGGGTAGGGTTCATTATTATGGCTTTTCTTCGTCATTTAATGGCCTATGATCTTTTGAGGGTAAATATGCACAAGGTGTTTATTGTTGTAATTTATACCATTCCGGTTTTAGTCATTTTTGGTATTAGTGGAAAAATTAATTGGTATTATGCCCTCATCATGTCGATGGGAAACATATTGGGATCGTACATTTCGGTAAAATTGGCTTTGAAGAAGGGCGAAAAAATGGTTAAGGTCGTTCTTGTTTTCGCCATCGTTTTAATGGCAATAAAATTTTTATTGGAATAAACAGGCCGCTCTTTCAAAAAAAGCGGCCCGTATAAAATTTGCTGGTTTTATTTCGTAAGTCCAAAACGATGCACCACAGTGTGCCGATACAGCTCTCCGGATTTCAGCACAACCGATGGAAATTGAGGCTGATTGGGCGAATCAGGGAAGCACTGCGTTTCGAGGCAAAATCCGGCACGATGCAAATACGCTTTACCTGATTTCCCTATCTCAGTTCCATTCATGTAGTTTCCGGTATACAATTGCACGCCGGGCTGGTCAGTTAAAACGTCCATTCTGATGCCGGTAAGCGGAGAATAGACACTGGCCGTAAAAGCCAATTTTTCGCTTCCTTTATTGATCACATAGGTATGGTCATAACCATTGCCAAATACCAAATCCTGAAATTTGTCCTGAATTCTCAATCCAATGGGTGTTGCCGTTCTAAAATCCATGGGAGTTCCTTCAACCGGCGCTATGTTTCCCAACGGAATGGCTACATCATTTGTAGGAATATAAGCATCGGCATGTAACTCCAACACATGGTCAAGAATGGTGTCGGCCCCTTCCCCACTCAAGTTAAAATAAGTGTGGTTGGTTAAATTACAAATTGTCGTGCGATCAGTTGTAGCATAATATTCAATTTGAAACTCATTCTTATTATTAATATGATAGGTCATGCGAACCTGCAAGTTCCCTGGAAATCCTTCTTCACCATCTTTCGAAAAGTAGCTTAACTCCAGCGTGCTTTCATCAATTTGAATGGCATCCCATACCACATTGTGGAAACCATTGGGACCTCCATGCAAATTATTCGGACCATTGTTTTGCGCCAGTTGATAACTTTTCCCGTCAAGCTTAAACTGACCATTGGCAATTCGGTTTCCGTATCGTCCAATTGCTGCACCAAAATAGGGTTCACCCGATTTCAAATAATCATCGAGATTGTTGTAACCGGTGACCACATCCACCCAATTTCCATCTTGGTCTGGCACTAGTATTGATACAATCTTAGCTCCATAATTTGTTACGGACACTTCCAATCCCTTGGCATTGCGAAGTGTCCAAAGGGAAACGGACTTCCCTCCTAATTCTTGTTGAAACGCTGATTCTAAAATTCCAACTTTGTTTCCGGCCGGCTTACGGGTTGAAGCGGCAAAAAGTATACTTCTAGTCACAATAAATAGGTTTAATATTAATTTGATTCATTTTTTTCTTTAGGATATTGAATCCGTAAATGGTAAATATTTTTTAATTTTTCCAGAAAAATTGCTTTGATGTCTTTAATATCTTTAAAAGTGATGGGAGCGTCATCCAATTCATGATTTTTCAATTTTGCATCTATAATCTGATTGATCATATTTCGGATACTTTCTTCATTTTTTTCCGGCAAACTGCGGGTTGCTGCTTCCACACCGTCGGCCAGCATAACAATGGCGGTTTCGCGTGTGGTCGGGTTTGGACCCGGATAAGTAAATTGCTCTTCAGAAATGGTGGCATCCGGATTTTCTTCTTTGTATTTTAAATAGAAATATCGCGCCATACTTCTGCCATGATGCATTTTAATAAAATCGATGATTGATTCAGGAATGTTGTGTTTGCGGGCCAATACCACACCATCGTGCACATGACTAATGATTCGTTCGGCGCTTTCCAATTTGGAAAGTTGATCGTGTGGATTTTCACCACCTCCCTGATTTTCAATAAAATATTGTGCGCTTTTTATTTTACCTACATCGTGATACAGTGCACCTGTTCGCACCAACATCGCATTCCCCCCAATTCGACGAACCACTTCCTCCGACAAATTGGCCACTTGCATTACATGTTGAAAAGTTCCGGGAGCGACTTCTGCCAATTCGCGCAAAAGAGGGTGATTGGTATCCGAAAGCTCCATTAAAGTGACATCCGAAACGAAACCAAAAATACGCTCAAAAATGTAAATTAAAGGATAAGCAATAAGTAACAGGAAGACATTGCCGGCGAACCATTTCAACTCGCCCCAATCAATGCCGCTAAAGGTTCCTTCTTTGACCAATTCAAAACTCACGAACATAAAAGAATAAACCGCCATGAGCAATAAAGCTGTAATCACAAGATGGCCACGACGCTGTAGTGTACTTAAACTAACAACAGCTACAGTACCGGCCACCAATTGAATGAAAACGTATTCAAAACTATTGGGAGCCAAAAAACCAATCATTAACATACTGATCAAATGGATGTAAATGGCCATGCGGGCCCCAAGGAAGGTTCGGATAATAATGGGAAGAATACATACGGGAAGCAAATAAATACTAACAGAATTACTATCATATATTAACCGTGCAAGGCTTACCGTGGCCACTACAGTCGTAATAATCAACATAAAATTTCGCTTCTTCCAAAATATCTTAGGGTTAAAATTCTGCAAATACAGCACCAACATCGAAAGGAGCATAATAATTAAAAGCATTTGCCCTATGGTGGCCACCGACAACCAACCACCATATGAACGATGTTGCTCAAAGGCCAATTTCAATGATTCCAACTCCAGATATTTTTCTCCACTCACCACGTCACCTTCCGAGATGATACGAACCCCCTCTTGCACCACGCCTTTAGTTGTTGAAATGGTTTTCACCAATTCTTTGGTTTGAGCTATATTTATAGTATCGTCGTAAGTAAGGTTGGGCGATATATATTCACTGATATCAATAAATTTCTGGATGCTTAGAATTACGGTATCGCTTTTGGTTAGCAATTTCACTTCCTCATTAACCAATTGATAAGCCGATTTTAAAGAGAGCACTGTGGTATCGCTAACAATTTCAGCCCTGTTGTTTTCAATTTTATACAAGGCGCTCTTCCCTTGCATGGCATCATAACTATCTATTGAATTTTCAAGGACTCCACGCAGGTATACTTGCCTATATAAATCAGATAAGGTTTTTAGCGTTTGATTTCGGATAAGCGTATCGATCTGGGATTCGTGTTCTCCAAATGCCAAGCGAACATCATGCTCTAATTCAGAAAGCTGATGCAATTCAACATCCGGATCCACCTTAAAATACGGAATATATTGCTGAATCAGAGAATCCTTTTCGGCCTCATAAAAATCTTTTGGTTTCAATACGGGAAAATCGTAAGGAGCTATTAATGTGACATGAGACCACGGCTTTCCCTTTTGAAATTCATATTTAAAAGTACCTTGCTTTGGAAATAAAATATAAATCAGACCAAATGCGAGCACCAAAAATAAACCGTAAAATAATTTACGATAAATGCTTAAAAACTTATTTTCCGTTGTACTCATGTTTACATTTTTAGAAGCTTCATCTACAAGTTCTAAAATTAGAAAATTATTTACCAATCTCTTCCCTCTCCTTGAGATTATTGTATATTTGAAGCGTAAACCTTATTGAACAGTATTTATTCTAAACATGTACGGAATTTCAAATCTAAGTTCCATTCCGGTTCGAACGGAACCCACCGAAAAAAGTGAAATGTGTACCCAAATATTATTGGGTGAACATTTCGAAATTTTGGAAGAGAATGAAAAGTGGTGTATGATCAAAATGAATTGCGACGGATATGAAGGGTGGATTGATAAAAAAATGATTACCCCGCTGAACGATCACGATTATCAATTTCTATCAGCGAATCCGCAAGCCGTTTCCAGCGATATCTTCAACATCGTTCAACAAGTGAATCATTATCATAATTTTTTAATAGTAGCAGGAAGTACACTACCTCTTTACAACGAAAAGGAAGCCACATTTAACATTGCCGGCACATCCTACAAACTCGAAGGAAATTCTATTTTAAAAAATTCAATGGCCGATGTAAGAACTAAAATTATAACGGCTGCTCTTAATTATTTCAATTCACCCTACTTATGGGGAGGAAGAACTCCTTTGGGAATTGATTGTTCAGGACTTTCACAAATCACCTATAAAATAGCAGGAATACCCATTCCTCGCGATGCCTCGCAGCAAGCACAAATAGGTAGTCATTTTTCCTTTGTGGAAGAAGCTTTGCCCGGCGATTTGGCTTTTTTCGATAACGACCAAGGGGAAATCACCCATGTTGGAATTATTTGGGAAAAAAACAAAATTATTCACTCTTCAGGGAAAGTCAGGATCGACAACATCGACCATGCAGGAATTTACAACCTTGAAAGCCGACGCTATACGCACAAACTTCGTTTAATGAAGAAAATTATCGAAGATTAATCATTCAAAATGACTTACTGCTACGAATATAGCGTTAAAACAGTTTGCAGCTTTTGGAGGTGTTAAGCGCGATTCAAGAGGCCGAACAATTTCGGTGGTATTTTGGTCACAAGTTCCGCATCAATTACATGCAACAAGTGGAGATGATGCTCAAAACGCCCGTTGGTTTAAACTTTCGGAACTCCCGCCATTGGCTTTCGATCATCAACAAATTATCCAACAATTTATTTATGAAAAAAAGATCGAATTGGTTTAGTCGATCTTACGTTTAACAAACCAAAAATCGTGAAACGAAAAGGCTACGGTCATTTTGCTGTAACGCTCACGCAACAAACCCATGCTGGTAGTACCACGCTGACCGGCTTCCATAGTTACATTAATTGTACTTCTCGTCTTCTTTATTGGGAAACCCATTCCCACCGAAAGGCGCATATCATCTACTGCATATCCTTTCACTTTAAAATATCCGGAATCGTAGCGGAAACCTGCACGATAGGAACAACGTTGCCAATAATTTAACTGACTTTGTGGTAAACGTTCTAATCCAAACGAATAAATCGACTGATCGATGTATTCACGTGTATTGTCGACACTCCAGCTGGCCAATTCATAATCTGCTGTTAATAAATAAAGTCCTCTCCAGGTAAAAGAGGCACCACCACCAATAGTCATGGGAATTTTAATTGGATCGACGCTTGATTCTTTTGAGTATGCCTGAACAACGGCGGTTGAATTATAGCTCTGTTGTATGGTAACCGTTGAGTTTCCATAAAAACGTTGGGCCGGACTAAAAACACCACCAATAACAAGGTTGGTGCCCTTTTCGCCTAAATTGGCTGAATATTGGAATGCGCCTTTGTACGAAAGTCCACTGTAGCGTGTATTGATATACATACTGGTTGGATTATCCACCTCAACCATTGCTGTAGTTTTTCGTTGTTCATTAATGGGACCAAAATAATAAGCAATGTCTGCTCCAAGTGATAAGTTTTTTGTCACTTTCAAGCCCAAACCATAAAACAGTTTACTAATTCCACCCGTTCCTTTCCAATCGGTAACAACGGTACCCAGTTCACCTTCAACCGAAGTAAATGTTTTAAAATTGTACCCAATATCACTAAAAGGCATAATCCCATAATTTCCCATTAACCATGGGGTGTATCGGTGTCCGAGGGCCAGGTGGGTAATGTTTCCGTCTGTACTGTATCGCGACAGTTCATTGGACGTGTTTTGAGTGAACTTGGCAAAAACGCCTGTCTCATATAAGGTGGATAAAGTATCGATGGCTGTTAATGAGGCCGGATTTTTGAGGTTCAAAAAGCTGGATCCACGCAAAGCATATCCGGTACCTCCTAAGGCTAAATTTCTACCGTATGCCACATTCGACAAGTCACCTGCACCAAATTTGGAATAAGGCGATGATGTATTGTTTTGTGAAAAACTCACAACAGGAAACAAGATCAACAATGCAAGGAATAAGCGGACTAATTTTTTATATTGAATCATCGTTTTTTTCGAAATTTTAATAGTTAGATAAGTACACTTTAAGTTTCATCTTGTTTTTAACATTCTGACCATTCCCAATAATTAACTGGTCAACTGTTGGATAATCCGGATCATAAGGTGCCGTTAACATTAATGAATAAATGGGATCGCCTTTATCTTCGTATTCTGTTTTAACATAATTGGTTATGTCGTAGGAAAAACTGGTTTCCCCTTTAAATTCTTTATCATAATTCAAATAACCATAAGCATTATCGGTAGTTCCTGCAACATACAGTCCTCTGTAATACCTGTTTTTAGCATCCACCAGGCTCATAATTAATGAAGATGGCAAATCAGCCTTTTCAGAAAATGACTCTTCGATAGGTTCAATATGTAATTCGGCTTTAATGATCGAGCCAATTCCCAATGAATATAAATTGTCGATACCAGGAATTTCAATTCGGGTTTGTAAAAAAGAACCAAATTGAATAAATGAAACATTATTGGTTAATTTACTGGACAGCTTCGCTTCACCAGATTCTATTTCTTGCAGAATCGTACCTTCGAAATGATTTTCGATGTGATTGAAGGAACGAAAATTAACTGTTGTACTATTAGAACTGGCATCATAGGTATCATATTTTTCCAGGGGAAAGTCGAAACTAAGATCATCGGTTACAGTGATATCGCTGTAATAAATGCGAATGCGTGGTGCATCCATACTATCCACCCGTCCATTTAAGCCAGCTACAAAATTAGCCATACCGTCAACCGGCTTTATAACCATGCCTTTAAAATAGGCTTGAAAAAGCTCCTTGTCGGTCATTAATTCCGACTCATCTTTGGTCAATTGAAACAGATTCTCTCCAAAAGCATCGTCCAATCGTACGGAAATCAAACGTTCCTTACTTGAATAATCGATATTGAATTTTGCGGCCGGAGTGTCTTCCGAAGCAAAGTAGGAGGTATTGTACAAATATCCGCTTGTTTCATCTGCTTCAATCTCTTCTGTCAGCGTATAAACTTCGAATTCCCCCACACTTGAGGTATCCCCGCTATTGTACCCATCACGATTTAAAAGCAGACAAATAGAGTCAAACCTTGCCGTTTCGTGAAAAACACCGGCATCATTTAATTCAAAACACAAATACGATTCACAATAAGTTGTAATCCCATATGAATTGGTTGTACTCCCCACCAAAAAACGACTGGAGCGTGAAGTAGTAAATGAATCAACTGTTGTTGTAAATGTATTTACGGTCATGGTATCAATCATGATCACTGTAGTTGGATCATTAATGAAATCGTTCCCCAAATTATAAGCAATGTCACTTTCTTCAAATTGACATGAGAAGAATAGAATGCTTAATAAGAAAGCAAATATGATTTGTTTTAGTTTCATCTATTAATTAATTTCATTTTGTTGTTTAGTTGCATGCCTTTTTATTTATGCTGAAATATTCTTTACATACTTATGGTGAAATGAACCTGCACTAATGTATTTTATCGCATAAATGACAAATGCCCGCCAAAATTAGTATTAAATGGCAATTGAAAGAATTTTTCTAAACTTAAGTGTTTCTTCCGACGACAAAAGTAAAAATATTTTAGGATCACAAATGATTTTAAAACCCCTGAATGCCTCATTTAACAAGCATTAACATAATATGATAAAAAACTATAAAGCCGAAAACTTATTCATTAAAAGTTTTATATTTGTCCACCTCAAAAACATTGTAAATAAAAATTATTCCGAGGAATCGGGAACGCAAAAAATTGCAAATTCAAAAAAACCAATTAAAATGAAATTTAGAATTTTAATACTTGCTACAGTTGTTGCTTCAACAATTTTCTCATCATGTGGTACCGAAGATGTCACTTTAATGGGGAACTGGGTAGGAAAAGCATTTTTAGAAGGTCGCCCGCGTGGCGAAGGAACAAGTTTTGCCATTAACGATTTCGGTTATTTTGGCATGGGTAAAGATGACGATGGTTATCTTACCGATTTCTGGAAATATGATCCTGCGAAAGATGCATGGTCACAAGTAGCTGACTTTCCGGGAACTCCTCGTGCATATAATATTAGCGTGAGTAACGGAAAAAAAGGTTTTGTTGGCTTAGGATACGACGGAGATAACGATTTAGCTGATTTCTGGGAATACGATGCCGCCGGAAACTCCTGGAAACAAATAAAGGATTTTGAAGGTGGTGCACGTCGCTATGCTGCTGCATTCGCCATAGGTTCTGATATTTATGTTGGAACTGGTCTTGCAGAAGACGGCACAATATATACCAACGATTTTTATAAATTCGATGGTGCGAACTGGTCAAAAACAACCACCTTGAGCGGTGAAAAACGCCGCAATGCGAACGCTATTGGTTTTAATGGCAAAGGATACATCATTAGTGGTTACCACAATTATTCATTGGCTGATTTCTGGGAATATGATCCGACCACTCAAATTTGGACCAAATTAACCAGCCTCACCGATGAAGATTATGGAAGTACTGAAATTCCACGCTGGAATGCAGCAACCTTTGTTGCCAATGACAAAATATTTCTTGTTGGAGGTACTACAGGATCAACATTAACCACAATTTTTGAATGGGATCCTACAACAATTACCTGGACTCAAAAAACAGGAATTGAATATGGCAATGGACGTGAAGGTGTAGGATCATTTGTACTGAATGGCAATGGATACATTGTTGGCGGACACAGTGGTGCTTCTTACTTCGACTATTGTACCATGTTCCAACCAGATGCAGAAAAAGATACGGATGATTGATAAAAAAAGAATTATTGTTATTGGCTTGATTCTGATAGCAACAATTATTACAATAGTATTATATACTAAAAGTCCCGGTTCGAAAGAAGCCGGGACTTCTGCTATTCAAGCCGGACATTTGGCTTCCTTAAATGTATATGAAATCGAGGGAGGTTGGGCTTACGAAGTAAAGATCGATACTTCGGTGATGCTTTTTCAGGAGCAAATACCGGGAATGCCCAACAATGTAAAGTTCAGTACAAAAGCCGATGCCTTAAAATGCGGCAAATTGGTCATGCAAAAGTTGAAGAAACAACAGAGACCATCCATTTCAAAAACAGAACTGGATAGCCTTAAGATCAGCTACTGAACACGGGACAAAACAAACCGTAGAAGTTTAAAACACAAGCCTTGTTCTGTTCGGAATAAGGCTTGTGTTATTTGCGACAACTTCGTTGCAAAACAATGCTTGATTCCGGTCCAACATTAAAAAGTAAATCAATCACACTTAAATTGGGTACAAAGCCAAAGCGATCACTAAAAGTTTGAGTATATTCCTGTGGAACAAACTGATCATCTTTATTCTCATTGCGAGGAATAATCACCGATCGGAAATCGATCGCCTCCGGCTCCTTTTCAAATTCATCGGTCAAAATCAGTTCAACATCCAGCTCCAAAGCTTCCAAAAGCACCTCATTTAAGTGCTGATTAAAATCCAATAAAAACTCCCATTTCCGCTGAAACAGCGGCTCAAAGTCATCGCGATAATATTCAAAAAAAGGAGACGAACCATAGGCCGAAATAATCGTTCGCCAATGTTTATCGGCCCAGCGCGAAATGTTTTCGATTTTAACATCCTGCATGTGAGTTTTAATCCCGCTGTTCTTAACTATTGGAATGATTAAATCGTACGGACCATTTCCACCTAAAATGCGACAGCGATTCCGATAGGTTTGTTTATGATAGCTATCGTATTGCTCAATACGCACTTTGTTGAACATGGTAAGTTTGCTGTAATATTGAACAGGCCCCAAATAGGCCGATGATAAAAGAATCTGCTTCATAGTGCCAAAGTTAATCAACAAGAAAGTCATCGCACTGCAGTACGATGACTTTCTTGTTTCGTGATATCAAGTTTCGTTAAAATCAGAACATTAGTTCTTATGAATGAATTTTAATATTCGGTTAAATCGAATGTTTTTGGGGAAACTTTGGTCCTTGTCCAGCGACATCCAAATAATGGAGGCTTTACCAACTACATGGTCTTCGGGAACAAATCCCCAATAACGCGAATCGGCCGATTTGTGACGATTATCGCCCATCATCCAATAATAATTCATTTTAAAGGTATAGGTGTTGGCAACTTGTCCATTGATGTAAATCACACTATCCTTCAACTCAAGATCATTCCCTTCATACACATCGATGATGCGTTGGTAAATGGGCAAATTTTCCATATTGATGGCAATGGTCGCCCCTTTTTCGGGAACATACAAAGGACCAAAATTATCGACATTCCATGGATGACTGGCCGAATGTGGAAATATGTAAGCATCGCCATTCCCTTTTGGCATCAACATTTTTTTCACCGAGACCACATTCTTCAAACTTTTAAATTCTTCGACCTGCTCGTTGGTCAAGGGGAAACGATAACGTCCACCACTAATCATGTCGCGGTCTTCAACAGATACCCCTAAATCGGTTAGTACACGTTGACTGAATAGCGATCCATTGGTAATGACTTCGTACACATATTGACGTCCGGGGTGATCCTCCTGCATTTTTCCATTCACGTATACTTGTCCCTCTATAATTTGAAGACTGTCGCCACCAATAGCAATACAACGTTTGATGTAGTTTTCTTTTTTATCGACAGGGCGCGAATAGATTTTCCCGAAGGAACGTTCATCCGTATTTACTCTTTTCCACCCGTAGGCTCTCACCAGCTCATAATAGTTTTGACTGGCATATTTCACGGCAATGGTATCCCCTTCCGGAAAATTAAATACCACTACGTCGTTGTTTTTAACCGTAGTTAATCCGGCCATACGTTTGTAAGGGCGCTTGATCCATTCAACATACGAATTGACCTTGCTGTTGGTTAATGGCATCGATTGGTGAACAAAAGGAAAAGAAAGAGGTGTGTTGGGCAACTTTGGACCATAGGCCACCTTGCTTACAAAAAGGTAATCGCCCACCAGCATTGTTTTTTCCATTGAAGATGTAGGGATGACATAAGCTTCGAAGAAAAACATTCGAATAAATGAAGCAGCAATCACTGCAAAAATAATGGCATCGATCCATTCAACGGTTTTGGTTTGCTTTCCATCAGTTGGGTTCTTTTTCTTCCAGAAAGACCAATGAACTTTTTTCGACACATAAATATCAAAAATAACAGGCAGTCCCAGCAGGAAAAAATAATTACCCAACCAAATTACCCACAATACATACAATAAACCCCAAAATGAGAATTTCACCCATTTGTTCGTCAGAATATCTTTCATCATTTACTTATTTTAAACTTTACTATTTAACAATTCCTGCATCGAAAGGATTCCTTTTTTACCAAGGCTAAACTCAGCAGCGATAACAGCTCCAAAGGCGAACCCTGCGCGACTTTTTGCACTGTGGGTGATCTCTATAAAATCAACTTCCGATTCATATTTAATGGTATGGATGCCAGGCACATCTCCTTCACGTAACGAGACAATACCCAGTACATCTTTTTCAGTTGATGGTGAATTTTTCCAAGCTGTAAGTTCATCATATTCAGCCAAAACAGACTCAGCTAATGTAATGGCAGTTCCACTGGGCGCATCCAGCTTTTTCGTATGATGCACTTCAGTGATTTCAATATGATATTGATCAAATGGCTTCATTAAACGCGCCAGCTTCTGATTGAGGTCAAAAAACAGATTCACCCCCAAACTAAAATTCGACGCATAAAAAAAGGCGGCATTTTTCTCTAAACAATAGTTGCTTACTTCGCTCCATTGACTTAACCAGCCCGTAGAACCACTCACCACCGGCACACCGGCATCGAAACAAATTTTATAATGTTTAACCGCGGTTAAAGGGGTGGTAAATTCAATGGCCACATCAATGTTTTTGAGGTTCTCAAGATTTAAATCACCGGCATTGTTAATGTCAATGATCAAACCAATTTCATGTCCCCTGCTAATGGCAATTTTTTCAATTTCATGCCCCATTCGGCCATATCCTATTAATGCAATTCTCATTTTGATCTTCCTGAATAAATTAATTAATTAAGCGTACAAAGATAACAGAATCAGTTTACGAATCGTTGTTAATAAAAGAGCTCTTATACTATGGTATCGATTCATTTCTTGTGATAGGTCAATTAAACATATCTATTGTTACAGCAGCAAAAGTTTAAAAAGGTTAAAAATTTGTAAAGAATAACTCAAACCATGGCTTCTAATGCTTAACCTTTTTACTTCATAGTGGTATTATAACAAAAAGTTGTAACTTTTGATTCGAAATTTGAAAGCCTTTATGAGTACTGAAAATAGAGCGGGAAGCAAAAAAAACCCAAATAAAAAAGAGACACATTTAAAAGCCACATCACAAAATGAAACATCAATTTTGGCTGAAAATATTATGCAACGCACTATTCCGGAGGAATTAGCCGAAGCCTATGAATTGGCACAAGAAGGTTTTTGGAATTTCAATTTTGCCGATAATAGTTTCTATTGTACCGATGAAGCCAGAGCCATACTCGATTTGCCATCTGGCAATGAACAAATTAGCATGGACACAATTAGTAACTTGCTTCATCCTGCAGAAAAAATAAAAATTCAATCCATCGTTTCACAAATTGCAAAAAATGTTAACACCTTAGATTTTTCGATGCGTTTTGTGTTACCTGATGGTAGTAATAAAAATGTGGCCGTAAAATCAAAACTTAAATTTGATGACGAAAAAAAGCCACTAAAGATGTTCGGCACCTTTCGTGACATTACCGAAGAATATTATCAAACTCAGCACCTCAAAGAGAACGAAGAACTTTTCCGAAGCCTTTTTAATAACCTCACTGATATTTTTGTAATTTTTGAGCTGGTTAAAGATGCCAACGAAAATGTGGTGGATTACATTTACAAGGACGTAAATCCAATTTTCGAAATGAAATTTGATTTACCCAAAGGCGAAATCCTAAATAAACCATTGTCGCAACAGGTTCAACTTTTTCAGCAATTTCATCCTTTGTTGAAAATTACTGCCATCACTCATGAACCGCAGCAAAACAGCTTTTTTATTCAGTCGCTTGATGCCTTTGTTGATGTGCTCATTTATACCCCATCGGAAAATTTGGTGGCCACCATCTGGCGCGATGTCTCATTAATAGTTGAAGCAAACAGTTCCTTACGCGAAAGTGAAGAAAAGTACCGACAAATATTCTCCATTGGGAAGGACGGACTTTTTATGCTTGATTTCTTTTCAGGCAAAATCATTGACGTTAATCCGGCTGCGTGTCTCATGTTCGAATATTCCAGAGAACAGTTATTGAAAATGCTGTTTAAGGAACTTTTCACTGACGACAAACAGGTAGAATCAAAAATTACCGAAGAAAAATCGGCACAGATAGCTTCTGTTGGAATCAAATTGAATGGTACCGAATTCCCAATCGAAGCTTCATTATCCTATTTCAATTGGAGTGGACGTAAAGTAGTGGTTATCTCTATTCGTGACATTTCAGAAAGACTAAAAACACAGCAAGAACTGGTACAAAGCGAAAAAAAATTCAAACAATTGTTTGACTTCTCTAACGATGCCATCCTAATTATAAAAGATTACAAAATAATTGAGCACAATCAAAAATCACAACAGATTTTCGAAGTCCCCGATATCGAATTGTTAAATTCTACACTTTGGAACCTCTCTCCATCCAATCAGCCCAATGGTGACAACTCCCGAGTAAAAATGCTTGAACTCCTGCAACATGCCAATCAAGGCAACCCACTCCATTTTGATTGGGTATTTGAAAAAGCTGATAAATCGATATTTCACGCCGATATTAAACTTTCACCCATCTTTTTTGAGAATCAAAAGATCATTCAAACCATTGTACGCGATGTTAGTCCGAGAAAAAAATCGGAGGAAGCCTTAAAATTAAAGGAGAACCGTTGGAAACAATCGCTCGAAATTAGTTCAACAGGTGTTTGGGATTGGAATGTCATCAGCAATGAGGTCTATTTTTCACAGATTTGGAAATCTATTATAGGCTATAAGCCTGACGAATTATCCAATACATTTGAAGAGTTTGAAAAAAGAATTCATCCCGATGATGTGGATCTGGTGTACACAAGTATTGAAGCCTATTTTGCAGCTAAAACTTCAAGCTTTTCAGTGACTTTCCGATTCAGATGTAAAAATGGAAGTTATAAATGGATCAACTCGCTTGGCCGCATATACGCCTATACTCAAGAAGGAAAACCAGAACGTTTTGTGGGTACACATACCGACGTGACACGATTTAAACTGACAGAACAAAAACACCTGGAAATTCAGAAAAAATACCAGCAAACTGCCGAAATGAGTCAAATGGGCTATTGGGAACTGAATTTAAATAACATGGTCATAACCGCACCGGAATACACCTTCACTCTTTTTGGCTTAAGCCACTGTCAGCAAGCCACCTTAAAACAAATTCAATCCCTTATTCATCCACAAGACCAACAAGCTTTTGTATCACAATTTATAAGCAAAATTGAAAACAGTCAACGAAATTGCACCTTTCGGATTATCATTGAAAACCAAACACGGTTCATTGCCTCAATAGCCAGCCCCATTTCAAACGCACAGGAAACACTGATTAGTTTTGAAGGTATCTTTCAGGACATTACCATTTTCAAAAAAGATGAACAACAATTGAAAGACGATCAAAAGCTGATCAAAGCCTATTTGAACAAATCGACGCATGCGATTATCACCATTCAGGATGAACAAATTGTTTTCATGAATAATCGTTTTACGGATATTGCCGGTTTTAGTCAGGCCGAATTAAAATCGGAACAATTTAAGTTGATTGATCAAATTGTTCCGGAGGACAAACCATTGGTTCAAAGCTATTTTGACCGCATCACCAACGAACATTACATTGGCCAAACCATTACCTTTCGCTTAGAAACCAAATCAAACAGAATAAAATGGCTTGAACTTTCCAGTTCATTGTCGGAATTTAAAGGTCGTGAAGCCATCATGTACATCATGGAAGACGTTACCGGCAAAAAGCTATTTGAAAAACAATTAAGCCTTCAGAAACAACAAAATGACAAACTGTTTGAAAATTTACCTATTGGAATGGCATTGCTTGATGTAAATGAAAACAGTACTTACTTCAATCAAGAATTCAAAAACATAAGCGGTTTGGGGCAACCAGAACAAAAATCCCTACTGAAACAATTGTATAAGCCCGTTGATTACAATAGAATATTGAATGAAATCCATCAATTTAAGCTGGGTAAATCAACAGAATTTAACAGTGAATTGGAGCTAAACAATAGACAATGGGTACAAACAAAACTGATTCCTATTGTTGATGACAACAATAAAATTCATAGTTTGTCCTTATATATCAACAACATCGACCTGGTTAAACGACAAATTGAACAGTTATCGGAAGAAAATATCCTACAAAAATCAATTGGCAATGGTTTGAGCTGTGCCATAGCCTTATTCGATCATAATCAAAACTTGCTGCAATTCAACCAAAACCTCTTCTCCATATTTGACCTGGAAAAAAGTGATACTTCTGCCAATTTCAAAGACTTCATTCCCCAAAAATCAGAACAGCTCTTTGAAAAGGTCATTAATAATGAAGGCAGACAAAGTTATGTATTTAAAACAAGCGCTAAAAAAACAGTATTAGTCGATCTGATTTCTATTCGAATAAAACAAGCTGACGGAGTAATGCTACAGGCCATTGATATCACTGAGCAAAGTAATAAAAGGAGACAACTGACAGCACAACTCGAAAAATTTGAATCTATTTTCGAAAACACTCCGATGGGAATTGCCTTAATCGATAAAAACCGGAATGTGATTGCCTGCAACAAAAAATATGCACTTATTTTAGCTTACAGTCCGGAAGAATTGAATCATATCCGACTCGATCAGATCATTCAAACAGAAAATCTTTCTGAATTAATCACCAATCTTTCAGAGCTGTTTGCCAATGTAACACCACGCTTCAATCAGAGCATTCAAATGAATGACAAATTTGGCACTAAACACTGGATGAAAGCTTCATTTGCCCAAATCATCGATCAATTTAATGAAGTAACCTTTGCCATTCAACTCATTGAAGATATTTCGGATTCCAAAGAACAGGAATATTCAATGATCAATTCTGAACGTTTGAAAACATTAAATTATTTAGCTAATACTTTTGCCCACCAATTTAACAATCAATTAATGGCCATGTATGGCAGTGCTTATTTGCTAAAAAGCAACCTGACCGATGCCCATCTGCTCAAGTATGCCGAAGCTCTTTCAGAATCCATTACAAAAGCATCGGAACTTACACACAATTTATTGTCCTTTTCGAAAAACAACCATAAAATCAAGGTAGTTTTACATTTACCCAACATACTGGACGAATTGATAAAACAATCGCAATTGCCTTACAACATTGAAGTTGAAACCCACTATGATCCAAAACATGAAATTATATTAGGCGATTCGGCCTTGTTACAAAGAGCTTTTCAGAACATCATTGAAAATGCAAAAGATGCCATGCCCAAAGGCGGTTTATTAAGCATCGAAACCAAATCGGTTTTCTTTGAAGAATCGGCTTCCGAACCTTCATCCCTGCCCAACAAGGGGCATTACCTAAGAATACGTATCCATGATACAGGTAAAGGGATTGCTCGCAACGAAATAAAAAAAATATTCGATCCGTTTTTTACCACCAAAAACAACTTACAAAATGCGGGTTTGGGTTTAACCATTGCCTATAAAACAATTATAGAGCATGGAGGGACTGTTAAAGTCCGGAGTTCGGATCAGGGTTCAGAATTTATGGTCTACTTACCACAAAACGAAGCTGTTGCTATGCGTGAAATCATTCAACCTGACGAACAGTATTCAGTAAAAGGCTCAGCCAATCTGCTCACCATCGATGATGAAGATGTGGTAAGAATAGTTACCGGAGAACTATTAAAAAAATTAGGGTATAATATCTTTAGTTTTGCAAGTGGAACAAGGGCCCTCAAATTTTACAAAGGGAACATGGAAAACATCGATTTGGTGGTACTCGACAAACACATGCCTGAAATGGATGGGAAGGTGGTTTATACAAAGTTGCGAGAAATGAATCCAAACGTGCGGGTGATTCTCTTAACCGGTTTTAATATTGACAACGAAATCAAACAATTTTTTCAAAACAGCAATTGCCAAATTATTCAAAAACCGGTAAGCATTCAAAAACTATCGAATGCCATTTCCAGTTTAATGAATTCGCAGTAATTATATCGACCGAACAAACAACATGACACTCACTGTACTTATTTTATACCTTCTATTTTTAAGTTTTATTGCCTTTCGAAGCTTTCAAAAGATTAACAATTATGCTGACTTTTTCGTGGCACGCAAAAAAGGTTCCTTTCGCACGGTAACCGGAAGTTTGCTGGCTACGATCTTGGGCGGATCAGCGGTGATTGGGGCCATCGATGCAGGAAAAAATATGGGATGGGCAACTTCATGGTTTATGTTATGTGCTGCCATCGGACTTTTTGCCTTGCTCCCGTTCACCAAAAGAATTAGCCAACTGGGCCGTTACACTTTGCCCGACCTTCTGGAAGATCTTTATGGACGCAAAACAAAAACCATAGCGTCATTTATGATTCCATTGGCTTGGCTGGGAATAGTCGCTGCCCAATTAATTGCTTCGGCACGAATATTACAAAGTTTTACCGGTTTGAATTATGTTTGGGGGGTGCTTATTTCAGCATTTGTATTCACTGCTTATACCATTGCCGGTGGACAACTCTCTGTTCTTAAAACCGATTTTACACAAGCCATCCTAATTATTACCGGCTTACTGGTTATAGCCTTCTTTTCCTTCAGCCAATTACCAATGGAAAAATTCAGACAATTTCCACTCAACTTACCATTTAATGCTCATTTCAGACCCACCGATTTATTCATTCTATTACTAACGTATTCAAGTACATTTACTGCAGGGCCCGATATATACTCCCGAATTTTTTGTGCAGCCAACGAAAAAACAGCCAAAAGAGCAGTACTTTCTACAGCCCTGACATTAATTCCCATCGCACTAATTATTGGTTACTTAAGTGTAGTTGGAGCCCTATTGCCAGGGACCAATGAGCACGGCGCAAGTTTGGTTGAAATTGCTCAAACCATTTTACCCCTGTGGGTAATCCCTTTAATTGTTATCGCCTTATTGAGTGCTGTACTTTCGTCGGCCGACACCACCATTCTAAGTGCTTCAATTATCGTATGCGATTTGATTTCAAAAAGCAAATTTGATCACAATACACTAAAAACAACAAGAATCATCATTCTATTATTTGGCATTCTAAGCGCAATTATTGCCATTAACTTCACTTCAATTATTGAAATGCTACTCATCGCATTAACCGTTTATTCAGGTGCTTTTATTTTACCGGTACTGTTTGGCCTGGCAAAAGTTAAGATTCGATCAGAATTTGTTTCAGCAGCGATCATCATTGGTGGTTTGGTGGCCTTAACAGGAAAATTAATGTCCTTCACCAATTGGGGTTACTGGAGCAATTGGATCATTGTTTCAGCTTTTGCATTCAATGCCATTTTACTCCTTGCCGGGAAAATAAAAACGAAAGAAAAAATTTTTTCAAACTAAAGAATAAAAAAAGCCGCCTGCAAAACAGACGGCTTTTAACCCCAAAAACCTAATTAAATGGCGAATATACCTAGTTTAAATAGATTCAACTAAACTTCGTATTGAAACGAATTATTGAATAAACAACACGTAACATTAAAAAGTTCATCCAAGTTCTACATAATCTTTTCCTGCATTCTGAAATCACCATAAAATATATTTGAAGACGACGAAACAATAAACTTGCAAATACTGGCATTAAGCCTAAATGTTTTGTAAATTATAACTTTAAAAAACCAAGACTTTATGAGTGATATATTTCATGACTATATGTCGAAAAGATTGGACGATTTAGAATTGTCGAATTTAAAAACAAAACCAGGGCCGGTAATCACATTTTCAAGACTAGCAGGGTGTTCCTCCCCAAAAATTGCTTCAGAGTTAGCTGCAAAATTGAATAGTGAAGCTCAAAAACCCTTATGGAAAGTAATCAGTAAAGAAGTACTGCACGAAGCAGCGCAAAAACTTCAACTGGAGCCGAAAAAAATAAAAACGATTTTTAAGTCGCACGATCGATCGGTTTTAGACGATATCATGCAAGCTTTTTTATCCAAAGATTACCAATTGGAAAAAAAGATGCGAAATACGGTCCTTAACGTCATTCGGAATTTTGCCATCAAAGGACATATTATTATTGTGGGCCGCGGATCAAGCATTATCTGTTCCGACATTGAAAATGCCCTGCATGTGCGCATTGTAGCTCCACTGGAATGGAGAATACACAAAGTGATGAGCTCAAAAAAATACAATCATGAAGAAGCCGTGCATTGTATTGATAAAATCGAAAAAGAACGCAGTCATTTTCGCCAATCAATCAAAGGAAAATTGGTTCACAGCGAAGACTTTGATTTAACCATTAACCAAAGCAAATACAACAACGACGAAATCATAGAGATCATCAGCGCTGCTTTACGCATCAAAAACAGTATATAATCCATATGACGATTAGCACATGACGGCCTTTCAGTTGAATACAGAAGACAAATTAACCTTGCTCGAAATATCAAGAAACACTTTAAACATACTTTTTGGTTTAGAGACTGAAATTCAACTCAACGAACGAACACTCAGCACCAATTTACAGAGCCCTTGTGGTGCCTTTGTTTCCATTTATTGCCATTCAAAATTACGTGGCTGCATTGGTCAGTTCAATTCTCAACACGCCTTGTATCTCCTTGTTGCAGATCTTACGCGCTCGGCAGCCTTAAATGATCATCGTTTCGACCCAATAACCATCGATGAACTACCCAATACCTCCATTGAACTTTCTATTTTAACACCCATGGAACAATTTTATTCTTTGGACGAATTAGAATTGGGAAAACATGGCATTTACATCAAAAAAGGAATGAACTCAGGAACCTACCTGCCACAAGTGTATGAAAAAACCAATTGGACCAAGGAAGAATTCCTCGGACATTGCAGTAAAAATAAAGCCGGAATAGGTTGGAACGGATGGAAAAATGCAGAACTCTATCGCTACGAGGCCATCCTGATTAACGACACCACACTCTAAACTTTAGTCACTCATAACTCTAGTCACTTTAGTCACTCATAACTATAGTCACTCCAAACTTTAACTCACTCGCAACTCCAAACTCTAGTCACTCTAGCTCACTCTAAACTCTAGCTCACTCATAACTCCAAACTTTAGCTCACTCGTAACTCCAAACTTTAGCTCACTCGTAACTCCAAACTCTAGTCACTCCTAACTCAACACTTTAGTCACTTACACCTCCTTTTAACAAAAAATAACAGCCCAATGGTAAACCATGCCTTAATCCAATTGTTTCTAGCATAATTCACATGAATCAACAAAAATGAAACATTCAGCAATACTTATATTCCTTATGATAGCATCTATAACAAATAGCAAAGCAGAAATCGCAGTGTTTGGGGGAGGTTGTTTTTGGTGTACCGAAGCCGTTTTCTCCGCATTGAATGGAGTGAGCAAGGTCGAATCGGGATATTCAGGTGGCAGCATCGACAAGCCAACTTATCAGGATGTATCTTCTGGTCAATCTGGACACGCCGAAGTCATTAAAATTACGTATGATCCTCAGATAATAACATTTCAAGAATTACTCGAAGTTTTTTTCCTGACGCATGATCCAACCACCCTAAATCGTCAGGGCGCCGATGTGGGGACACAATACCGATCGGCTATTTTTTACACCAATCCGGATCAAAAGCAGCTGGCCTTAAAGGTAATTCAAAAATTGAATGAGGAAAAGGCATATCCACATCCCATTGTGACTGAAGTCAGTGAATTAAAAAAATATTTTCCGGCTGAAGCTTATCACCAAAACTACTTTGACCGGAACGAAAATCAACCCTATTGCAAATTTGTCATTCAACCAAAAATGGAAAAATTTGAGAAGAGTTTCAAACATTTGATCAAAAAATAAGAGCTTTCAACACCACTTGAAAGCTCCTTTTCTTGTTTCGCAATAATTTTGTTATTGAATAGGAGTTAAATTAGCCCATAGTTCATCCAACATGGTTTGAACCAATTTCCAATTTTCAATCTCCTCTTGCAATGCTTTTCTACCCTTTTTATTGATGGCATAATACTTACGGTGACGACCATTATCGGCCATTTTCCACAATGACTTAATTAAGCCATTTTTTTCCAATTTATGCAATACTGGATACAAACTTCCTTCTTTCCACTCAATTCTGCTTTCTGAAAGTTCTTTCACTTTTTGCATAATCTCATACCCATAACTTTCATTCTCATCAAGGATAGATAGAATGATTGGAATAGCTGAGGCCCCTACTAATTCCTTTGAAATTTTACTCATAATCTAAAAATTAATACTGATTAATATTTAATATCAACTTTGAATTCATTAAATTCAGTTAAATATAAGAAATTAATTTATACGAACAGTAAAAAAATCAAATCAATTTTAACCTTAGTTTATTTCAAACTATTGTCGTAATTTTGCAAGCTAATAAATTGATACGTTTTATGCTACCAAAATTTCTAATCGCGGATAATTCACAAGAAATGCCCAATACCATTTTTGTGATTCATACCGAAAGCCCAAGATTCATTGTTGAAAGTGATATTGAAGACTTCAGTAAAAATCAACAGATGCATTGGATTGACGAACAACCTTTGAATGAAACGATTACCGAACAACTCCTGGAAGAAGCTGAAGATTTCCTTGAAGCTGAATTCGAAAACCAGGAAGATCTTTACGACGAAGAGTTTGGCTTAAATTAATTCGCTTGTTTCATCGATAGCTGTATGCGCTTTCGAACTAAATCCACTTCAATAATCTTCACCTTTACGTGCTGATTAATTTTGACCACTTTTGCCGGATCATCAATATATTGGTCGGTGAGCTGTGAAACATGTATCAGGCCATTTTCCTTTATCCCTACATCGACAAAGGCACCAAACCTTGTAATGTTTGTAATAATGCCCTGCACCACTGCACCAACTTTCAAATCATCAATGGTTTTAATTTGATCATCGAATTCAAAAATTCGAATTTTCTCCCTTGGATCCCTACCGGGTTTGGCCAACTCTTTTACAATATCCTGCAAAGTGGGTAAGCCAACCTGATTGTTCACATATTCCTTCAAATTGATTCCTTTTCTCAATTCTTCCGATTCAATCAACTCGGGTACTGTACAATGCAGGTTTTTGGCCATTTTATTCACAATGGCATAGGATTCGGGATGCACTGCTGAATTATCCAATGGATGTTCGGCACCGGGAATCCGAAGAAACCCGGCAGCCTGTTCATACGATTTGGCCCCCATTCGAGGCACTTCCATCAATTGTTTTCTCGATAAAAACAAACCATGTTCGGCCCGATAATCTACTATATTTTGAGCCACCTGCGGACCTAAACCAGAAACATAGGTCAGCAAATGTTTACTTGCCGTATTTAAATTAACCCCCACATTATTAACGCACGATGCCACTACCTGATCAAGGTTTTCCTGTAAACTTTTTTGATCTACATCGTGCTGATATTGACCAACGCCAATCGATTTAGGTTCAATTTTAACCAACTCGGCCAGCGGATCCATTAAGCGACGTCCAATGGAAACTGAGCCTCGAACAGTTACATCGTAAGTGGGAAACTCATCGCGGGCAATTTTTGAGGCGGAATAAATTGACGCACCATCTTCGTTAACGGAGAAAACCACTACCTCGCGATCAAATCTCATGTACTTCAAAAACTGCTCGGTGTCGCGTCCTGCTGTTCCGTTGCCCACGGCTATGGCTTCTATCTTATAGGAACTCACCAAGGTTGATATTTTTTTGGCAGCATCTCTTACTTCTCGCTGTGGAGGATGCGGATAAATTGTTTCGTTGTGCAACAAGGTGCCCGTTTCGTCCAAACACACCACTTTACAACCGGTACGATAGCCCGGATCAATGGCCAGCACTCTTTTCTGGCCCAATGGAGCAGCCAATAACAATTGCCTAAGATTTTCACCAAACACACGTATCGCTTCTTCATCAGCTTTTTGTTTCCACAATTGGGTGAATTCGGTTTCAATAGAAGGCACCACCAGACGTTTCAAACTGTCTTTGATGGCCAATTGCATGTGTGCCCGACAGGTTGTATTTCCGCGTAAAATGATTTGCTCGGTCCGCTCCTGGGCTTGCTCGTCATCAATCGAAAGGGAGACTTTCAAGAAGCCTTCTTTTTCAGCACGTTTAATGGCCAGAAATCGATGGGAAGGACATTTGGACAAAGGTTCGCTCCATTCGAAATAGTCGCGGTATTTTTGCGCATCGGCTTCCTTAGCCTTTACCACCTTCGATCCAATAACAGCACCCCTTTTAAAAAGATAGCGAACATTGTCCCGCACACGTGAATTTTCACTCAACCATTCGGCCACAATATCCCTTGCGCCCGCCATCGCGTCATCAACAGAATCGACCTGCTCATTTATAAAGGACTTAGCCTTCTTCTCTATGTCCCATTCAAACTGGCCCATCAATAAAGTGGCCAGCGGCTCCAGCCCTTTTTCGCGGGCAATGGTAGCTCTGGTTCTTTTCCGGGGTTTAAAAGGCAAATAAATATCCTCCAAAACAGTCGAATCGAACGTTTCCGTTATTTTCTTTTCCAGCTCAGGACTTAACAATCCTTGTTCTTCAATGGTTTTTAAAATGCTTTTTTTACGTTTATCAAGGTCCTGAAAATAGTTCATCTCGCGCTGTATAAGGGCAATTTGCACCTCGTCCAAACTTCCGGTGAGCTCCTTTCGATAACGGGATATAAATGGAATAGTGGCCCCATCCTGAAGGAGCAATATGGTATTTTTTACTTGCGTAAGGCTAATTCCAACCTTCTGTGCCACCAGTTTAAATAGTTGTTCTTCCATATAAAGCTAAAATTTGAATAACAGTTGTTCCGGGTTTTGATCATCGTGCTTAAAATTGGATAAACTGACGCCCACCAATCGCACAGATTTCAACAAAGGTAATTCATCCATGAATAAGGATAAAGCAATTTCGATGATCTGTTGTTTGGAATCCAGATAAAAGTCGACCGTTCGACTTCTGGAGATCACTTCAAAATCAAAATATTTCATTTTCAGTGTCAACGTTTTGCCCTCCACTCCGTTCGTTTCAACACTTTCCCACATACGATCAATCACCCGAAGCAGGCGATCCTGAACATCCTGACTGTCCTGAACGTCATGTTCAAAAGTTTGTTCAGCGCCAATTGATTTCCGCTCCTGATGTGCCCTGACCGGTCGGTTATCGACTCCCCGCACAATGTGATAGAAATAGGTACCCGCCTTTCCAAACCAGCGTTGCAGGTCGGTTTCAGAGATTTTTTTTAAGTCTTTTCCGGTATGAATGCCCAATTCATGAAATTTTTCAGCCGAAACTTTGCCTATTCCAAAAAACCGATCGATGTTCAATTCTTCTAAAAAAGCCAAGGCGTTTTCAGGTGGGATCACAAATAGTCCATTGGGCTTATTCACATCGGAGGCAATTTTAGCCAGGAATTTATTATAAGAAACACCCGCCGAAGCAGTTAATTTTGTCGTTCGAAAAATTTTATCCTTCATTTCTTTGGCCAATAAGGTAGCCGAATGGGGTTCCTTTTGATAAAAAGTAACATCCAAAAATGCCTCGTCCAATGAAAGCGGCTCCACGGCATCGGTGTATTCATAAAAAATGGAGCGAATGGCAGTAGATGCTTCCTGATAAGCCTTCCCATTGGGTTTTACCAGAATTAAGCCCGGACATCGGGCCAGGGCAGTAACAGTTGGCATGGCTGAACGAACACCATATTTTCTGGCTTCATAACTGGCTGCTGCAATCACACCACGATTACTGCTTCCACCAACAGCAACAGGTAAACCGCGCAATTCAGGATGATCGCGTTGCTCCACCGATGCATAAAAGGCATCCATGTCGATGTGTATAATTTTCCGAATCAATTCCCCGATTTTGGACGGCAAGGTAAGTGAAATTTCAGATTCCCCGGCGATTACTTTTTATGCCAGGGAACAAGTCGGATTATTTCCCAAACAGATTAGGTAATTAAAACACACATACAGACAATTACACAAATATTTAATTGACAGATCCCTCACTGCGTTACCGATGACAGATTTGTTTTCAATTTGAAATACTTTAATCTTTAAACATTGAACTCTTGCCATATTATCTGCAATTCGGCCGAAAAAAAATATGTTCTTTGATCAAGAAACAACCACGGCCGATTTTTTTTCAACTACTTAATCCCGGGGCGACACTCACTTCGCTCGTTCTTCCCCGGGCTACCAATCTTTCACCCCTACCTTTGTGCCATTTTCACATTGCGCCTAAAAATTTTGGATAGTGACTCTGGATGACAATTTCATTATTGTGGTAGGTGAAAAAGATAGCGGCTGCGCCGCCATCTTTTTCACCTAATTCCTCGTGCGCCGTGTCATTCCGAACGCAGTGAGGAATCTAATTGCACACCCCGAATGCTCATTGATGCATTGTATCCTCCCGAGAGCCAACCCAATTAAATTGGGCACAATGTGTAAATGACAGAAGGATGGAGAACTCAAATATGAATAGGCCCGGGTTTCAACCCGGGTATGAATTAGTAAGAATCAATATCGTCCGCGGTATAAATTGCAATAGTGAACGAATCTTGTTTCGGACGATAATGGTGTATTCTACAAAATTGATATTGTGCATATTTACAGTCAATTACACAAATCTGTCATTATTAACGCAGTCAAGGATCTAATTGCACAACCCGAATGCTCATTGATGCATTGTGTTCTCCCGAACAAAATAATGGACCTAAGCGCACACCTTTAATGTCATTTACCGATTTACTATAACAACTTTCAACAAGACAGATACAGATCGCCACGCTGCGCTCGCGATGACATACATTTTGGATATGTTTGGGTGGAGAGGAAGGCGGCTGTACCGCCTTCCTCTCCACCCAGGCTTTCCTGCAAATGCCTTAGTGGAAGACATGCGACCCCAGTGGTCGAACCTGCTCCTTCACCCACTTTTCTAAAAACATTCGATGCCTCCGGCAACAGATAGGATTCATTTACTAACCCATTTTCAAAATTCATCTCCGTAAAATCTAACTTCCCATTGGCTTGTAAAGTATAATGTATAAAACGGAAAAGCATTTACCTTAAAAACTTTTCAAAAATTAATCAATTGTCAAGTTTCCGCGGTATTTTACTCCATCATGGTGAAAGACAACATGGTTTTTGTTAAATTTGCGTGCAAAATTAAAAAATGCTACATTTCAACCCAATAAAACATCAAATCAAAAACATGAGACAACGCATCAAAAGCCTTCTTTTCGGTCTGATTATCGGAACCTTTATTTTTAGTTCCTGTGTACCCTTAAAAGACTATGTATACCTTCAGGGAGATCTGGAAACCAGCGATCTGGAAATTGCGGAACCGGCAGCCTATCGAATTCAATCCAACGACAATTTATACATCCAGGTGATCTCCAACGATGAATTGTCCATGTACTTTAACCTGAGTTCCACCGACCGTTACCTCAACAACGATGCGGCCATTGAACTGGGCAGTTACAAGGTGGATGCCAATGGCGAAATTGATTTTCCTTATGTAGGAAACGTGGTAGTAAAAGGACTAACCACCAGTGAAGTGAAAGAAATAATCAGCACCAGCATTGCCGAACGTCTGGTACAATATTCCGTTGTAGTCAAATTGGTCAACCGTTCGGTTTCCTTACTGGGAGAATTTAACACTCCAGGCACCTATAGTTTTTACAAGGATCAAATGACCATCTTCGAAGCCATTGGTATGGGACATGACATTACCGATTTTGGTAATCGGCATAAGGTAAAAGTGATTCGTCACGTCAACGGGCAAAAAAATGTAACGAACATTGACCTCACCAGCACCGAAATCTTCAAAAGTGAATACTACTACATTTTGCCCAACGACATCGTGTACGTTGAACCCACCAACAGGGTATACGGGGCCAAAACCTTACCTTTTGCCACCATCCTAACAACTATTAATACCATTGTATTGTTGTACAATGCCGTAAACAACGCCACTAAATAAAATTTAAATCGGAATGGAAAACAATCAAACGCCCAATAACTTCAACACGCCCGAAGAAGAAACCATCGACATTAAAAAACTGTTTAACTATTTGATGGGCAACATTCACTGGTTCATTCTTTCCACGGTCGTGGCACTTGGAATTGCCTATTTAGTGAACCGTTACACCACCAAAATTTACACCATCTCAACAACTGTGCTGATTTCCGATGAAACCAAGGGCAGTCCCTTTGGTTCCAACATGGGAGGTAGCCTGGACATGCTTTCCGGATTTGGCATGTATCCTTCGCTGGAAAACTTTGAAAACCAAAGCATCATCCTGCAATCCTACAGCCAGATTCGCAGAACCATTGAACAGCTCGATTTTGAAGTTTCGTATTACAACCAGGGTCGAATCGCACAAGTTGAAGCCTATAAGGCTGCACCCTTCGAAGTCGTCTTCTCAAGAGATAGCACGCAGGTTTTAGGTGCGAACTTTCAATTATCAATCCAAGACGATGGAATGATGGAAGTGGCCATTAAAGCTGAAGACAAGGCATTGTACAATTACACATCGGATGAAATCATTGGTCGTGTGCCTAACATTGATTTTTCGGCAAACGTGAAGCCAGGTCAATTGATTCATTCTCCTTTTTTTAGTTTCTACATTAAAATCAAGGAAAATTTTGATCCTCTGGCCGTCAACAATTACTTTTTCTATTTTAATGACCCGCATAGCTTAACTACTGCATACCAGGCCAAATTGACACTGGAACCCATGTCCAAAGGATCTTCCATGTTAAAAATAGGACTAGAGGACAATAACGTGCAAAAAGCCATTGATTTTTTAGACCAATTGACGGCCGAATACCTGAAACGTAACCTGGAAAGCAAAAATGAACTGGCCAACAGTACCATTGAGTTCATTACTTCTCAAATCGACACCATCTCCCGATCCTTAAACGTGGCGGAAGTTGATCTGCAGAACTTCCGTTCCAAAAATAAGGTCATGGACCTCTCCTTTCAAGCCCAAAAGGTGTACGAACAACTTCAGGATTTGGAAAACCAAAAAATGCAGTTGGACATGCAAACCCAGTACTACCAGTATTTGCTCACTTACATTGAGGAGAATCAGGACGTAGAATCCATTATGGCCCCATCTGCCATGGGAGTTATGGATCCATTACTGAACTCTTTGATTATGGAAATCAATCAATTATCGGTCGAAAAATCATCCTTAACCAACATAAAAAAGGGAGCCGACTTTGCCCCCCTTCAACAGCTGAATGCTCAGATCAGAAATGCCAAAAAGAACATTTATGAAAACGCCAATAACCTGGTGAAAAGCTCCAGCATTTCGCTAAGGGAAATTGACAAACGAATTACCATTTTAACAGACAACATCAATAACTTACCGGAAACAGAACGTCAATTGTTTAAAATCAAACGAAAGTTTGAATTGAACGACAACCTGTTTACCTATTTGCTGCAACGACTGGCCGAAGCTCAAATTGCCAAAGCTTCCAATTCTCCCGATAATGAAGTAATTGATACAGCCATGGCGGCCAACAAAGGCTTACCCATCAAACCCAAGTCGATGATCAATTACATCATTGGAATGATGTTGGGGTTCCTATTTCCGGCCGTAGTGATTTTTCTAAGAGAATTTTTTAACAACAAGATCGATTCAGCTGACGTGGTGAAAACCATGACCAACAAACCCATCATAGGTTACATCCCCAATTCGGGTAGTGAGGCCGACATCAGTATCTCTGATGCACCCGATTCACCCTGGGCCGAAGCTTTCCGCATTGTGCGCACAAAACTGCAATTCACCACAAAGGACAATAAAAATCCGATTATTTTGGTTACATCATCCATTCCCGGTGAAGGAAAATCATTCATTGCCATTAACCTGGCTTCGGTCAATGCCATCGCAGGGAAAAAAACAGTCCTGGTCGGTTTCGACTTACGTCGTCCGCAAATTGCTCAACGTTTTCACCTCAATAAAAACATGGGGGTCACCAATTATTTGATTGGTGATGCCACCTTTGAAGAAATCATTCAAAAAACCAACAATCCAAATTTGGATGTTATTGCTTCCGGAATTATTCCACCAAATCCGGCCGAATTAATTGCCGATGCAAAAACAGAAATTCTTTTCCAGGAATTAAGAAAAAATTACGATTACATTGTTTTGGACACGGCGCCAATGTCCCCTGTATCCGATTCGCATTACTTGACAAGAATGGTTGATGCGACTGTTTTTGTGGTTCGCGATAAATATACCAACAAACAGGTATTTCAATCGTCTTTGGACGAGTTCAAAAGCAATCACATCGAAAACGTTTCGATCATCATTAACGACATCCAACTGAACCGCAAGAGTTACGGAAACAGATATGGCTATAGCTATGGATACCGTTATGGATACAAATACGGTTATGGATACGGTTACGGTTACTACCAGGATGCCGGAAAAGGTAAAAAGAAGAAAAAAAGTAAAAAATAAGTGCCTAAAGTTAGTCGATGTGCCGTGGTCTATGATCAAATGTACCTATCGGCTAACTTTAGTCACTCGAAACTTTAGTTCACTCAAAACTCTAGCTCACTTATAACTCTAGCTCACTTATAACTATAGCTCACTCGAAACTTTAGTCACTCGAAACTCTAGTCACTCGAAACTCTAGTCACTCGAAACTCTAGCTCACTCAAAACTCTAGTCACTCTAAACTCTAGTCACTTTTAACTCTAGTCACTTTTAACTCTAGCTCACTCAAAACTCTAGCTCACTCTAAACTCTATTAAGCCGATGCCAAACACACCCAAAGCCTGGTACGCCGTATATACCCACTCACGGGCGGAAAAAAAAGTTCAGGTTGAACTGGACTACCAGGGCATCGAAAACTACCTGCCCCTACAAAAGAAATTAAGGCAATGGAGCGACCGAAAAAAATGGGTAGAAATGCCCCTGATTTCCGGCTATATATTTGTAAACATTGACTTAACACAATACGACAAGGTACTAAAAACATCCAATGTGGTTTCCTACGTTCGTTTTGAAGGAAAAGCAGCCATCATTCCTAAGGAACAAATTGAGCTCATTCAAATATTACTCAAGGAAAACTCCATTGAAGTTGAAGTCAATCGTGAAAGTTTCAGCGAAGGCGACGAAATTGAAGTCATTGCCGGACCCTTAACCGGGTTAAAAGGCCAACTCATAACCATCAAAGGGAAAAAAAGAGTAGCCGTTATCCTGAACCAACTCAACCTTTCCTTAACGGTGGATCTTCCCCTAAGCGAAATTAGGAAATTGTTAAAATAGGTTTGGGTGCGAAGAACTTGACCTCCCCTTACCCCTCCAAAGGAGGGGAAAACAATCCGGCCATCAATGTCCCTGGTACAAAAAAGAATCCAAGCATGGCCGAAATGCAAACGCCTGATTTAATGTATTAAACTGCATGAAAAATAAAACAAAGTCTCAAACCGACAACAATGACAACCATGACAACTCGCGAAACGGCCAAAGCGAAACGCCACCGGGGGATTGGATGAAAATCTTATTCATTTGCTAAAATAAATACCATGCCGCCAGTCATTGCGAGGAGCGACCGGAGGGAGCGACGTGGCCTGTCCGGCTGGCTGGCCAGACGGGCAATCCATGCGCATTGCGTTGTATGTGTGTGCCCGAAGGATATATGGTGGTAAGCTATTCGCTTTGGACTGGATGTTTTCGAAAGGAAAAGCAAATTAAATAACCAACTATTATATTCTTTTACAGTCAATTACAAAATATAGCATAAGGAAAAGGACGTTCCGGGTTTCAAGAATCCACTTGTATCATACTGATTGAATGTTTCCTCATTGCTCACCTGGAATGAACAACATTAAAGTAACAAAACAAAATGTTTGCCCTGCCCTCCTTGCGAAAAACAAACAATATTGTACATTTGACAAACAACGGGTAATGATACGACTCAAACGATGTTAGAAAGCCTGACAACCATAAAAACTAGAAAACGTTGAAGTTGATGTCCTTAAGGACCATTCGCCCAACAACGTATCTTAGTGTACCATTCATTTGGTCATTGGCACTATAAATTACTGTCACATCAGACAGCTCGTCAGATCTTATAAAAACTTATCTCACAACAAAATGGGACTGAGGAGGCGAAGCTGTGTTTACAGCTTTAACGACGAAGTGCTGGAGCATTAGCTCTAGTCCCGATGAACAGAGTGATATCGGGAAGGAG
>JBGUEP010000029.1:0-89139 GCA_041821245.1 Prolixibacteraceae bacterium | reverse complement strand
GTTTTAAAAAGTAAGAATTTTTATGGAGGCCAGTCCACGCTTGCGAAGATTGGATCAAAGGAGAATAAAGCACCAACCTTTGTTCGTAAAAAGGAGAAGTACTTTACTTGTTGAGCACATTTAAAACTGCATCCAGTGCAGGTTTAGGCGTTTTATCCCGACGGTAAAGTAAGGGATAATTGGTTCGGCCCGGTACCGGATAGTCATTTTTCCATGACATGCCATCGTGCAGCCCCCAAAAGGTCACCCGATCAATCTTGTCGCGTTTCTGATAAAAAATACCGAACAATTCGGCATAACGATCGGCCAGTTGCTTTTCAACATTGGCCGGAAGTACATTGGAATAGGGATCCAAAAATGTTTTGAATTCTTCCAACTGCCACTGTGGATCGCTCATGATTCTACCAATCAACTGACCTTCTTTGGTTACCGGAAGCACATCCACATCCAGCTCGGTAATCATCACCTTAACGCCCAATGCTGCAAAAGTATCAATAGCCGCTTCGATGTATTCATTTTTTGGGAAGTTTAAACCCCAATGCCCCTGTACTCCAATACCGTCAATACGAATGCCTTCTTTTTTAAGCATACGCACCATCCGGGCAATTCCGTCGCGCTTGGCAGGGCGCCATGCATTAAAATCGTTGTAATACAACTCGGCGTCAGGTGCATATTGGTTCGCAAATTTGAAAGCCAGTTTCACCAATTCATCGCCATCGCCAATTCCATTTACCCAGGTAGTTGGTCTGTACGATCCATCGTTGTCAATCACTTCATTCACCACATCCCAGGCATTGATTCGGCCTTTATACCTTCCAACCACCTGCTCGATGTAACTCCTCATTTGCTCCACCAATGCATCGTGCGATTTCAGATTACCATTCTCATCCTTGAAAAACCAATCAGGTGTTTGGTTGTGCCAAATGAGGGTATGCCCAACAATAAACAGCTTGTGTTCTTCACCAAACTTGACAAAGGCATCGCCCGATCCAAAATTCCACACATCAGGCTGTGGATGCACCGTTTCGGCCTTCAGCACATTTTCGGGAGTTACGGAGTTGAATTGTTCAAGCACAAGACTCCTTGAAACGGTATCGTAAGCGCTAACAATGGCATGATTAACAGAACATCCTATTTTAAAAGCGCCCTTATAGGTTTCTTTCAGCGTTTTGTCTGTTGTGTCATCTGCTGTTTTCGATGAACAATTCATAAGAAATACAGCACTAAATACGAGCAGCAAAATATTTTTCATAGTCTTAATTAGTTATTATTTAACAGTTTCTGGCCTGATCCAAGCCACCTGTTTTACAAATATTCCCCTGGGCCTGTGAATATTGAAGGCTTGCATGGATTCTTTTATGGCAATCGAAATGTAATGATACTAATTTTTAATTGTTCACTTGTATCATCATGGTATCTTTCATACGATTAAAATTTTATAAGTTACTGTATCGCTGTTGGATCAAGCATATTCTTTTTGAACAGGCAGCGTTCCCGTATGGAACTCGCACATTGTAATCGTGCCCTTTGGTGATCGTCGGAATCGTGCTCGTTTCATTGGTATTCAATAAAATTAATTACCAACAAACCGTAGTTCATTCTTATCAATTAAACCTTTGCAGTTAAATATGATCAAAGAACAAATCATTAAAATCACTGATTCAGCTGAAAAGATCAAAATCGGGATTTGAAGTGATGGCTAACTACATTTAACTTCTAAAAATGAAATCAATGAAGACTAGAAACAATTTTAAAAACAATGTAAAAAGCTTGCTGGCCATTGTATTCGTAAGTATTTTTATGATTACTACTTCCAACGTAGTTGCTCAAAACTCAAATTTTTCGGGAACCTGGACTTTTAATGAAAGTAAAAGCAAAGCAGAGGATATGGGCTTTCGCCGAGCTGCATCCAAAATTACGGTTACGCAGGATGATCTTGCACTCACTGCAGAGCGAGTTTCAAAAGGACGCGATGGTGAAGACCGAATTAGGAAAGAAAAAGTAACCCTGGACGGAAAAGAGTGTGAAAACGTAATATTTCAGGACAGAAAAAGAAAATCAGTTGCAACATGGTCGGCTGATGGTAAAGAATTGACCATTAAATCGTCGATGACTTTTGATATGGGTGGTGAATCAAGAGAATTTAAATCTTTGGAGGTTTGGAAACTTAGCGATGATAAAAAGGTGCTAAGCATTGAATCAACATTTGATGGAAGAGATGGTGAAGTGAAAGCTACCATGGTTTATGATAGTGCAAAATAATAGCTGATACAAAAAAATGGTAGGTCAACCGAAAAACGAATTGACCTACCTTTTTTTATTTACCACCCTCTCCTATTCCAACTCCACAAGTCCCATTGTTTCCGTTGTACTTAAGTTGGTAGTTCTGTCAATATTTATGGGAATTGACATTTTGAATTTTCTGGTTAATCTTTATAGTTATACTCATACTTCTGAACCAAGTTACCATTGTTATCCTTAATCAATTCAAGGCGCCCAAATTGATCATAGGTGTAATTGATTGTTAGGCCTGAAGGATCGGTCATTTCAGTTATCCCTATCAATGGTTGATATGAATACGTAGTAATAAGTGCATTTGGAGCCAGCCCATTCAAACTGGTCCAAAGAGATTTACTATTGTAATTACTGGCTTTCCCATTTTGAGAACTAACCTGAGAGTAAGTTGCTCCTTCAACTTTGGCCATAATGTAAGTTTTGGTTGCATCCCACAAATAAGAAGTATTGATGCCATTTTTTGATAGCAGCTCAAGAGGGTTGCCACAGGTATCATAACCATTAACCGTTGATTCAAGAACATAGTGGGTAGGGCTTTTTAAGTTGCCCCAATTATCCAATCCATAGAAATCAGAAACGATAAGTGGAATATCTGATTCAAGCGAATATACTTTTCCTATTCGGGGTGTTACTTCATCTTCGTATTTATTAAATACCGAAGAAATTATTCCATCATCTTTCCACGTTTGTTTTTCAATAACATAATTAAGCATATTTTTAGTACGCATTGTATTTAATGGGGCAGCTGTAGGAATAACATCAAAATCTGTTGGATACAAGTAAGTGGTTTTAACTAAACTGCCATCACTTGCTGAAGTTGTTTTTTCTTTTAATAGGTCATAATCATGATCATACATATAATTTGTACTAGTGGTGATTTTAGCCCCAAGCGGATAATAACTTGTCACAGTATTTTTATTTAGAAATCCTTCTCCTGTTTGAATTTTATAAACATTAACTCTTAAGTTTCCACTCGAAGTATTTGTGAAATTGATATTTTGATTATTTATAGCATTACATCCATTATATGTGGTTGCTTTTGAGACTTTTGTTGCAAATATTGGATCTCCTTCAATAAAGTCATATTCCATCAGCTCTTTTTGAATGGTATCATTACTTACATCAAAAATAATTTTACTTTTTAGTTTGCCCCAAAAAAAATCGTTTCCACTTATATCTTCCCAATAGGGATAAAATGGCTTATCAAATGTATAAGCTGTAAATGTTACTGCACAATCACCACCTGCAATAGATAAGCCAAAGTACCTGGATTCATAGTTTGTTTGATTATCCTGAGGGTTATAGTAATTGTATTCAATGGTGCCTGGTAATCCACTTTCTATTACTTTTGAATAGCATACAGGGTTAGACTCAACAAGTGGTTGGGAATGAATTTCATATTTGAATTCATTAGTTTGTGAGCTTAAAGGAGATAGTGTCATCCATTGTTGTAATTTGTTGGTTAATGGTGTGCTGTATACATATTCCTTTGAAATATTAGTGCTGTTGCTATTGTCTGTTATGCTTTTAATTCTAAGTCCTCCCCCGTAATTAACTGACAAATATGGATGTCCCAACAAGCTATTTGTACAAGTAACTGCCCCGTTTAATTCATAATCGAAAATAGTTTTGCCTCCTGTTGGGTATTCTATCTCTTTTAAACTGTAGGTTCTACAATAAGCAATATCAGGTTCAATATTGGAACCTAAATTGTATAATTTAGATCCACCACCTAAAGGATAATTAAAACGGTAGCCTTCATAATCCATTATTATACCATCGAGCCAAACCGGGCAATCTGTATTATGTCCGTAAAGACTAACTCCATCATGTATTGAAGGTATAGCTGCACCGATGTTTGGAAACATATTTTCAAAATTACTTGCTTCTTCGGCAGTAATTGTACTTCGATAATAACCATGGCAATCTTTTCCGCCAAATGCCTTTTTGAATGGCATTTGAGGCTCACCGATTTCTTCACCAAAATAGTTAAAAACATATGGTTTTAGGCTTTCAGTATCTGTTTCATCATAGGTTACCAGTTGCTTTAATTTAAGCCTCAAATTAAATGGAGTAACATCCAGGTTGTCGATACCATATGCTTTAATAAAATGGTTATACGTATTTACAGCTTTAACATCGGCTGTAGTAATACTCGATTCAAAATATTCGTATTCAAAATGGTAAGATTTAATTCTTTCCCCGTTGTAATCAATGCTTATTGAAGAAAGAGCGGTGCGCGGTGTAAGTCTGTCATTTACTGAAAAATCGGGATAAAGAAACAAGTCCTCTCTTATGAAGTCATCATTGAAGTTTATGGTTATACCATTTGATGTTGATATATAATCCAATTTTTTCCCTTTACTTGTACTACACGAAATATTAAATAAGCCTTCATTGACAAGTGGTCCTGATTCAACACAGTCATAGGCAATTTCAGGATTATAGACCCATTGATTTAAGCGTTGAAAGTAAAACTTTGAACCAGATGGATTCCCAACCCTAACGGTCTTATCTTCACTGTAGTGGAGCGCGATATTACCTGTATTGTTTGGTGCAATTATCTCTGTCAAATACCACGATGATATCTCTTGTAAATTAGTTGCATGATTATAATATTGAAAAGTTTTAATATTCTCAAAATAATTATAAATATGGGTATATGGTTCGCTTATTTCTAATTCTCTAAAAACATATTTGACGCCATTCTTATCCAAAATTTCAAATTGAGAGCTTAAAGGATTCGCGTCATCTTGGAATGTAATATTGCCAAATTTTAAGCCATCGTTATTACCCAAGCAAATGATTTTATTATTCTTCTTCTTATCTATAATAAATTGTCCTGAATAGCCAGCAAAATTATAATTAAAGATATCGGGTTCCCCATCGAGTGAATGGTAATCATTCGTTAAATGTTCCACTTCTTGGAAGGTTGGATAATCACCATTGTCGATTTGTTCAAAAGTCTTTGAAGTGTAATTATTTGATCTAAAATCGCTTTCACCTTTAATTTGCCTGGTTATAACTCCTCCTGCATTTAAGCTCCATCCCAGACCAACCCAAGAAGCCTCCTGATCAACCTTTATACCAGACGCGTGGTATGATAATGAAATAGGCAAAGAAATCTGACCGACTTTGACTTCGTATAACAGAATATCGATACTTGGCAACCCATGGTAATAATCAACAGGCCAACTTCCATATTTCCCTAGTTCTGCAACAGTTGGAGATGGCGAGGTCATGTTGTCATAAGGATTATCCTGTGTGTATCCTTTTGCATAAAGCAAGGTGCTTAATGCAATGATAATGATTATTTTGGTTCTAATTTTAGTCATGATTTGGTTGTATTTAGTTTTTTCATTTCAAGTTAAGGATTCTAAAATCACTCTTCTGTACTGCGAATTATATTTGCTATCTTTTTATCCTATTTTTTTATCGTTTATCGTCAAAGACTAGTTACCGTAAACTCCTCGTTACAAACAAGTGGGAGTTGGGATGTCTACCACGACTTGCTAATGCCTTCCATATTAATAAATACTTCTTTTTCAATATAATCATCCTTTTTAATCATTATTTTATTCAAAGGGTAATAATTGCGAATTATATATCCATCAACATTTTCTGATATATATATATAAAACGGTGAGTAGTGATCCGTTTTTTCAAAAAACTCACCACTGTTTTGTTCATGTGTAATCACACATGCCTTTGAACAAGCAACAATACAGCTATAGTTATCTATCCAAAAGCCATCTTGTGGTTGAATAGTTCCAAAGGTATTATATACCAATACAGACTTGTTTTCTTGTAAAAACTCAATGTAAACTTGACCAATCCATTCTCTCCCAACACAAACGATTTTCTCTCCTTCTTGTGAAAATTCGTAGGCTGAATATAATGATAGAATCTTTGTTGAGTCCTTTGAATATTTAAGATGAGGTTTATGCACTTCAAAGGAGTGTTGTGCTGTTTGAAATGATTTATCTTTGTAGTTATAAACATAGATTTTTGCTGTTTTTAGCAAACTATCCTTACCTGCATTGAAATTTTCAATATCAAAATCAGAACAATTTCGCTGCCAATAGTTAACCCACTTAGGAAGATTATGTTTTACTAATTCAACAATATCACTATCATTAGGATAAGATTTAGGTTTATTTAGAACAACCATTGGTTGTTGTCTAATGGAATCAAACTGTGTGTTTTTCTGACCACCCTCTGAACTTGCATTATTTTTACATGACACAAGCCCCAATAAAAATAAAAAAATTATACGCATCATAGTTATTATTTTGCACTTCCGATAACTGTTGTTTCTGGAAGCATGTTAGTATACCCAAAATAGTCTGCAATTCCATTCGCAATTGAAGCTGATATTGTATTTAAATAGCTGTCGGTTTGCATTAACTCTTCTTGCTTAGGATTTGTCATAAATCCCATTTCAACCAATACAGATGCATTTGCATTTTTGCTTAGTACGCCAGTTCTTGTATTAGTTACTTTCACCATAAATCCATCTTGACTTTCCAATCCGCTATTATTCATGGAATTTATAATGCTAGTTGCTAATTCTTTTGAATCTACACTTGCATCTTCACGTATAAAAACAGCTATGTAGTCTGGTTTTGGATCGTCAACTTCTTTTCCCGCAACTTCTTTTCCCGCAGCGTTTGCATGTACACTAACAAATGCATCTTTACCTTTCCCAGCATTTTGCCTGTCTTTGAATGAAGGGTTTTCATTATTTGTTTTACGAGTTTGAGAAATTTGAAGATTACTTTTACCTATGTTTTTTTCAATTCCTTTCGCAACTATTAAGTTTATTTCTCTCTCATTTTTCTTTCCACTTCTTGCGGCAGATCCAGAAGCTTTTCCTCCATGCCCTGCATCAATTACAAGTGTTTTATCCTTATCAACCTTATCTTTTGCATTCATACCCATAAAATCAATAAATCTACAAGGATTATTCGCAGCATACACGAACGACGACTGAAAACCATACTTTTCCGCCAAAGGATCTGGCGTTGTCCACCTCCCCAGTGCAGGGTCATAAAACCGTGCTCCATAATCGTACCAGTTCAAATCCAGTTCAGGATGGTACTCTTTGCCGTTGTAAAGGTAAGGATTATCACCTATGGCGCCAATGTCGGCCATCAACATGCCAAAGGGGTAATAATGGTTTTCCTGCACCACCATTGCGGTGTTGGGGTTGTCGCCTTTAAGGACCACCCGCACGTTGCCCAGGTGGTCGGTCAGGTTGTATTCCCATTCCCAAACAGGATTGGCGGTGGTTCCGGTATTCACCGCACGGCCTTCAGGTGTGATGATATAGTCGAGTTTCATGGTGCTGTTTTCTGTGGTGAATACCAGCGGCCCCATGTAATCGGTGGTAACCGGGTTACTTCCTGTATTGACCACTTTTCTTAGTTTTTGGCCTTCGTAGCTAAAATAATTAAACATTTTAAAGCCGGTGATATTGTCCCCCTGAGTAACCATTGCCGGAAGATTCATTTTGTTGTAATTAATGGAATACAACAAAGCCTGCTCCTGAGTCATATTACCATTTTTGTCGTAAATAAATTGATTTGCCGAAACTGTTCCCGGAAAATCGGGTAGGTATTCGGCATCGCCAGCATGATCCACATTGTATTCAATAATGTTCCAGCCGTTCATATAAAAGTTCTGGATGTCATCGATCAGGGTGCCTTTTTTGTCGTATCGTTTTAACGTTCTTATATTACCATTTTTATCATAGGAATATTCTGTATCATACTCCAGTCCCGTCAGTCCATACTTATAAAAATCAGCACTTTCCAATTGGTTTTTCGCGTCGTATTCAAAGTTATACTGGTATTTGATATTGGCATTGGCCCCCCACTCCATGCCTGAAATATTCCCATTGTAACAAGGCACTCCTCTTAAAGGAATGTTGTAGGCCAGGAACATTCCAAATTTATCGCCATCGTTATCGGACAAATCGGGGGAATTGATTTGCGAAAGCCAGCCACGCACGTTGTATTTGTAATCCAGCTTCTGCAAAAACGGGCTGTTGTTTATGGAATGAAGATACTTCGTGGTGAGTTGTCCCAATGCATTGTATTGGTTTTGAGAAATAACCACCTCGGTTCCATCGTTGATTTTCATGCTGGTTTTGAGCAAACGTCCACGATGATCGTAGCTAAAGTATTCGTCAACATTTGTGACTGTGCCTCCCGGAAGGGAACTGCTCCAGTGCGTTTGAACCACTTCGTTGGCAAAATTGTATCGGGTAGAAAAACGATTTACATATCCAAATTGATTGTTTGAAACTTCCTGAACCATACGCCCCAAATTATCGTAATGATAAACAGTCATTAAAAATATTGGACCTATATTCTCCCCTGCGGTTTCGTCAATTCGCACCTTTTTACCTACCACCCTTCCCCTATTTGATTGCGCCAGGTCTAAAGGGCTTGTAAAACCTGCCAATTGCAAATAATTATAGCCAGGGTAATCGGTCACATTGGATTGCTCATCATAATAGGTATAGATCTGGCCAATCCGTTGCGAATACGAATCGATTAAGTTTAAGGTTCCGTTAACCCGGAGGCGTAATTCGCCAACTAAATCCTGCAGGTATATTTCACCGCTTTCAGTTTCCCTGTTCAGATGATCGTACAGCAAATAACTCCAGTAATGATTCAGGCGTTGGTTGCCGTCCTGTGACAATACCAGCCGGTCGCGGGCATCATAAATCAGGAAAACCCAATCGGCATCGGGTATTTTTTTTTCGATTAAGCGCTTTCGTGCATCGTAACGATAATAAAAACACAAGTCGTGCAAAGCAGGTGAATTGGCCGGAATTGTGGCTTTGGGAGGCACTACACAACGCAACAAACCAAAATCGTCGTAACAATATAAAGTTCGATCCGTACCGCTTATTGTCGTCACTGTTTTGCAGATTACTTTTCCTTCGAAATCTTTATATTCCATTGTTTCATGATCATCCTCATCAATAATTTTGGTTACAAATAATGTTCCCGGCGAATAGTTGATCCCACTAAAGTTGTTTCCATTGAATTTAAAGGAAGTCATATTACCGGTATTGGTCAGGTATTTAAATTCTACGGGGTGCGTATCAGGTTGCCAGTCGGCACCGGGAGCACCTTGTTGCAATACTCTGTTTAAGGGCGAATTTTCGAATTTGGTTTCAGCAACTGTTGTGTTCTTATCCCCAGTAGGCCAGTGATCAAATAAGTTTGTGCCGTAAAAATAATTTTTATGGTATTCCCAGCTAGCATCATAACTTCCTTGATTCATATTACTTTCGAAAGGTAAATGTTGCCTGGAAGCTCGTCCGAAATCATCGTATTCAGTTTCATTGATCACATCAATCCCATTGGGCGAAGCAAAGGCAGCAACAGACTGAATTAAACGCCCCAACCCATCGAAATACTGCACATCAACCGCTGCATCAGTCCTATTAAAAGATGTAGGAACTGCTGTAAAAGGGCTTCGGAACATGGTGCTTCGAATGTAATTTTGGGAAGTTGACGTGGATAAACTCACAACATTGTTGGTTGGGCTGGTGATACTCGACGGAATGGTATTCGAAAAACTACCATCTCCAATATAGGCCCGTAAATAACGTCCGCCGCCTACAGAAAACCCACTTTTCATTGTTATGGCCAGCGGATCACGTATCAGCACATCATCGTCGAAAACAGTTGTACTTAATACTGTTCCTGATTGTGCCTTTACACTTAGGACGAAAGCAATACTTATAATTATGCAAAATATGTTTTTCATTTTGCCAAAACTTAAGGGTCAACGAACAATAACTTTACTACTATAAACCACCCGTTCATCAGTAATTAACCGAATCACATAAGGTGCGGGAGAGTAGCCGGAAAGATCAATTTGGAAAATTTCATTTGCCCTAAAAGCCCTGTTGATTTTTTCCAGATCATGCACTTTACCATTCAGGTCGAGAACTTCAATAATAAATCCATTGGAAGTCAGATCACTATTAGCATAAATATTTACTTTATCGTGTGTAAGGGTTGGATAAAATTTTACTTCGCCAACAGTTTCCGAATCCATACTTAGCAACAAACTTTTCAAACTTGAAATGCTCGCCGAATCGACATAAAAACAGCCCAATGCGTTCTGTACTTCAACGTAATACAAACCATTTTTTTTAGTGGTCAGAAATTGGTCCGTCGAATTGTCGTTCCACAAATAACTGGTAAAACCTTCTCCGGCATTTAAGATGTATGAATATTTGTCTTTACCATACAGCACTGAGTCGATTGAAATTTCAAGGGGATTTCCGGCATCACAATTTTCGAATCGGGTTAAAAAGACATCTTCTTTCCCCGAAGATTTGATCTTTTTTTCACCGGTACCAAATTGTTGGTTAAACTCACCTGCAACATAAATTCCGGAACCGGATACCGCAAGTACACTCGAATAATTGTATCCTGCACTTCCCAAAGCAAAAACCTGCCCAAATTTCTGCTCGTTATTGATAGTTGCCACAAAAATATCTTTGCCTCCAAATTCAGGTATCAGCTCCAAATCGTTAAATCTAAGGGTATCGGAATACATTCCTGCAAGCGCCAATTGATTTCCTGATTTTCTCATTTGAATGGGGATATCGGAACCATTCCCCCCTATTTGGTGATAAGAAAAATTTAGTTTATTCTGCTCGCTATGCATCAACAGCATATCATAACTTCCTCTGGATTGAATAATTTCGGATGTAGTTGTCACCTTATATTTAAACATTACCGACATCCATATCGTATTGTCGGTCAGAGTGATGCTGTTGCATTTAAACAATGAACCATAAAAAGGGTAGTTCACATCCATCAGTTGGCCTCCTTCGTTTATTTCTGCCAGAAAGAGATAATTATTTCTATCGATACGTTCAGGCAAAGGGTACTTTGAACCAAAACAACCGGAATGGGTCATTCCCGATAAATACAATTTGCTGTTTTTGCTTTTTGCCAGACAAAAAGACTGGTCGACCCCTTCGGCACCCCATTGGTTCAGCCATTTAAATTTTCCATTTTTACTCACTTTACCCAAATACAAATCCTGTCCTTCGGCTAAATATTTCTTGATGGGAGTAGTGAGCTTCCCTTCAAAATATCCGGTAAAATAGAGGTCTCCGTCGGGAGCAAGACACAGATCGGTAAATTCTGATTTCCCTGATGTGGCAAAAGCAGCATAATTGATCAGCGCACCTTGGGGGGTTAGATTTAGAAGCATAAAATTCGAATTGTCTAAACTGTCAATTCTGGTTGATCCAATTTTTAATGTGAAATTTGTTTTTAGCGCAAGAATAATGCTCTGTTTGTCATCATCGGCAATGATCTTAAAGGAATAATCAAATCCCCGTGTACCTATACTGAAGGAATTAAGATAGGTTCCGTCAATGGTATAATGTGCAACAAAAACATCGCGATCGCCAACAGCAAGTAGTGAGTCAGAACCGAAGAAAATTCTGTCAGTAAATGTACCGGTAATGAATATATCAGCATCATTTACGATGGTCATGTCAGTAACCATATCCCATTCAGCTCCTCCCCCTTTTGTGATCCAGTCGAGGTGCATTTGTTGACCAAAGGCCAAGGATATGATTAACAAAAATGCCGGGAATAAGGTAATTTTTTTACTCTTCATCAGAATTTAGTTTATTGGTTTGTTGGGCTTCCAATGAAAGTATTCTCTTTTCCTGATCAAGAAGGTACAAAGTCAGTTCTTCAATTTTCTGAAGCAATATGGCGTTCATTTCACCAAGATTTACACCATCCTTCCTCACATCACTTTTAGAAGGCACATCAGGTAAATGGCTATTTATTTCGATAAACTGTTCCACTTCGGATAGCGGCTTTAAGCTATAATCCTTGTTAAAAACGAAGTCGGCCCATGCTGTTTGATCAACGACAATTTCATAGGCTTTTATTCGTCCATATACATACATCAAATTGGTCAATGCCTGATTAAAGTCGCTCATTGGTGTTCCAATCCTAACCTGTTTTGTAGTATGTAGGTAGGAACCATAGTCAGTCCACAATGAACTGCCGCCACCTCCGAGTGAAGAAAGATCAATGGGGTAAGGATCTCCTGAAAGTGTTAATAATTTTGTTGTTGGGTTAAAACTTAGGTATTGAATTTCATTCGAAGTACTGCCATCAAGCTCTGAACTTAAATATCTTCCATCAAGATTTTTTACAAAACTGCTCCCATTCGATAAAGAAAAGCTTAAGTTACCGTCAGCCGGATTAAAATCGGCATTTACTAAATAGATGTCAGACGATGGTGAATTGACCGTAATTTGAATCGTATTGGAATAGGCTAAGGTACCGCTGGAAACTTCCTGTCGGTAATAAGTTGTAGCATAAAGTGCCGGGACAGTATAGGAAGTGTAAGTTGCACCGTCGATGTACGACCAGTTCGCATTATCCGCTGATTCCTGCCAATGGTATGCATATGCACCCGTTCCGCCTGTAGGAAACACTGATGTTGTAATTGTACCTGGGCTACTTCCTGGTGAAACAGAAGTTGTACCAATAGTGATTGAGCCAACAATTATCGGGGGGGTTGGGGTTACGATTATAAGCAATGTATTTGAATAGGCTACTGTACCACTGGTAACTTCTCTACGGAAATAGGTTGAAGTATAAAGGTACGGCGGCGCATAGAATATATAATTTGCTCCGCTAATGTACGACCAGTTAGTATTATCAGTCGATTGTTGCCATTGGTAAGTATAAGTGCCGGTTCCGCCTGAAGGTGACACCAAGTTTGTAATCATATTTGGGGAACTTCCCGATGGAGCAGTATCTGAAAAAATGGTAATTAATCCCCCTGACAACGTTAAAGTCGAAGTTACAGTTATAGGTATTGTATTTGAATAGGCTACCGTACCGCTTGTTACTTCCAGTCGGTAAAAAGTTGAATAATAAAGACTTGGAATTGCATAGCTGTCATAAATTGCTCCGCTAATGTTCGACCAGTTGGCATTATCGGCTGACTGCTGCCATTGGTAGGTATAATAGCCGGTTCCGCCTGAAGGTGACACGACGTTCCAAATTGTTCCGGGGCTAGTTCCCGGTAAGATAGAAATTGTATTAACTGTGATAGTGCCCCCTGTCAATGGTTCTAATGGACCAACGGCTATACCTACTGAATTTGAATAGGCAACTGTACCGCTGGTCACTTCCCTGCGGTAAAAAGTTGTTGTATAAAGGTTCGGGACTGTATAGTATTCATAAGTTGCCCCACTGATATAAGACCAGTTGGCATTGTCGAACGATTGCTGCCATTGGTAGGTGTAAGAACCGGTGCCATCTGAAGGGGACACCAAGTTTGTAATTGTTCCAGGGCTGGTTCCAGAAGAAACCGAGGTTGTATTAATGTAGATTGAGCCCCCTGTCACGGCTGTTGTTCCTCCAGATGTGATAATGTTTAATATGTAAGAACCACTGTAAGGGCCAAAGCCAGCAACAACAATATAATAAGAACCTGCACTTAAAATTGATTGCGTGATTCGTGATGTTAAATTCCCACCGCTATCATCATCCAAAGCAATTTCTTGATCATTAGCATCGACTAAATATAAAAATGTATCATAAGACGAACCAACGGTATTGATCTCAAGGGTCAAAGGACTTGGAATATAGATTAAATAGACCACATCGGGTGCTATATAGCCTCTTGATCCAAGGTAATCGTTTCCCATCCCAACAGTCGACCCGCTTTCCATCAAGGTTGCACCCGGATTTATGGTGCCCAAATCAAAATCATAATTAATAGCTTTCGTGGTGAAGTGCATTGCCAACAGTAACAATACACCAATGAATATTCTTTTTGAGTTCATATCGATATTTTTAAAGTGGAGAATTTATTTTTTTACAACATAACAATAAAGACTATTATTTTAAATGAGACACTTCTTGCGCTAACGGATATTGCTGAATAATATCTTAGCCAAATAAAATAGAACAAGAATAAATGGTGTTACGAATGAATTAACGTTTTCATATAAAAATAATTAGAGAATAGTCCAATTACAGATAGTATTTTATACATATTTTTACACGTATACTATTATCTATACAAAAGGTTACATCACTCACATATGTTTTATAACACAGCTCATGATGAATATTTGATTTTTATGAATATAAGGTGAGACGGTAGCCTATACTGCTCAAGGTTTAGCTTACAAATAAGTAGTGATTTAAATGCCTACCCTTTTTCCACAAAAATGAATGATTCAATGCGAAGATTTTATGTTTTTGGGTTCAAAAAACGATTTCGGCAATGGTGATTGGATCTTTAGTCATCGTTGACCGATGCGTTGAATTGCTTGATTTTTTCCTTATGCGCCTAAAATTTAATGTCAAAACATTTAAGGCCGATTCCGCATATATAGTATCCGGTGAATGAAGGTCATTTTTCGTATCACCGCTGGTGTGATTACAAAGGGATAAACATCGGGGATACCCATGGCGCGATTGATACTATTCACGGCAAATGATACCGGGACGCTCGTTTGAACAATCGTTTCAAAATCTTCGATGGTATATGGGTCTACGGTGACTTTCGTTGTATTGCCCTTCGGGAGGTCGATAGGATTAACCGTCAATCCGAAAAAATGTGCTGTTTCGACCATATCCATAACATGTAGATAATGAGCCCAGGTCTCTGCCCAATCTTCCCAGGGGTGAGAACTGGCATATTCGCTGATATATAACTCTTGCCAATTCATTGGTGCACCATTTTTATAGTACGATTGTAAGGCATCGGCATAGCTCACCCGCTCATCGCCAAAAATGCTCCTAAATTCAAATAAGAGCTCAGTATTATTGTAAATTAAACGATTCCAGAAATAATGTCCTACTTCATGCCGCAGGTGTCCAATCAATGTACGGTACCTTTCCAACAACAACATCCTGGTTTGCTCCCGAAATACTGAATCTGCTTCTCGTATGAGAATTGTAATCACGCCATCGGCGTGTCCGGTCATTATTTTTGGATTATTCTGTTTGGCTATAAAATCAAAACACAAGCCATCGTCGTAATCTATTTTACTTTGTAGGATTAAACCAATTTTTTGAAGCTGGTAAATGAGTCGGTGTTTAGCAAGTTCTAAATTTTTCCATTTGGTAAAGTTTTTTTTATCCGAAAGATTGGGTATTGTGCGGTTGAGTTGACACGCACTACAATACTCATGCGAATCATTTTTAACAATAAGCCAGTTACAAACGCCGTATTCATTGTTCTTACAATACTTATACTCAATATTTTCCCTGTCAGAAATAAGTGATGAACTGAAGGAGTCAAAAGTGAGCATTTTCCGGTCCACGTCGCGGTAACCCGATAAATGTCCACAATTTTCACATTTATAGCTTTCAAAAAATAGAGGATGATTACAATACCCGCAATGAAAAATTTTCATACAATTTAGAGCTATTGAATGGCTACAGATACATGGAATACCTTAAAAACTATTCGCCATAATATTCCCTGCGAAGTGCCTTAATTTTATCGCTTGATTCATATTCGGCATAATCCATCTGCTTATCGATAATACCATTCGGTGTTAATTCAATAACACGGTTACAAATTGTATTGATGAATTCATGGTCATGAGAAGTCAAAAGGAGATTTCCTTTAAATTGGATCAATCGGTTATTAAATGCCTGAATGGATTCCAGATCGAGGTGATTGGTAGGCGTATCCAGTATCATTGCGTTGGCATTACGAAGCATCATACGTGCAATCATACAACGCATTTTTTCGCCACCGGATAACACATTTGACGATTTGTAAACTTCTTCACCTGAGAACAACATTTTTCCTAAATAACCTCGTAAAAACATTTCGCTGGTATCGCTGGAATAGTCACCCAACCATTCAATAATCGTTTTTTTCGTCTCAAAAAACTCGCTGTTTTCCAAAGGAAGGTATCCTGTGGTAATGGTTTGCCCCCAATTGTATTCTCCACTATCGGGTGTAATGTGACCATTCAGAATTTCGAACAACAAGGTCATGGCTCTGGAATCGCGTGAAATAAATACGATTTTATCGTCTTTTTCCACAGTAAACGAAACGTCTTTCAGCAACAATTCGCCTTCGACCGTTTTGCAAAGATCGATCACTTCCAATACATTATTTCCCGGTTCACGATCGGGGGTAAAAATAATTCCGGGATATTTTCTTGTTGAAGGCTGAATTTCTTCAATGTTCAGTTTCTCCAACATTTTTTTACGGCTGGTGGTTTGTTTTGATTTAGCGACATTGGCACTAAACCTTGATATAAATTCCTGAAGTTCTTTTTTCTTTTCTTCAGCTTTTTTATTCTGAGCCGACATTTGACGTAAGGCCAACTGACTTGATTCATACCAGAAGGTATAATTTCCACCATAGATACGGGCTTGTCCAAAATCGATATCAACAATGTGTGTGCAAATAGCATCGAGGAAGTGACGGTCATGGGATACAACCAGTACGGTATTGTCGAAATTCGATAAATAATCTTCGAGCCAGGTAATGGTTTCCAAATCGAGGTCGTTGGTAGGCTCATCCAGTAAAAGGTTATCGGGCTTTCCGAATAAGGCTTGCGCCAACAAAACCTTCACCTTAATTTTACCATCCATTTCGGCCATGGTACGGTTATGCCATTGTTCCTTTACGCCCAAACCACTCAACAGAATGGCGGCGTTATTTTCAGCATTCCAGCCATCCATTTCGGCAAAACGTTCTTCTAAATACGAAGCCTTGATGCCATCTTTTTCGGTAAAATCAAGTTTGGCATACAATACTTCTTTTTCTTTGAGGTTGGCCCAAAGTTCATCGTGGCCTTTTAATACGGTATCCAATACGGTAAATTCATCGAATGCGGAGTGTTCCTGTCTCAATACGGATAAACGTTCAGCTGAGCCGAAAGTGACCGACCCTGAGGTTGAATCAACATCGCCATATAACATTTTCAGGAAGGTTGATTTCCCTGCCCCGTTCGCACCAATTATGCCATAACAATTGCCACTGGTGAATTTCAGGTTTACGTCGTTGAACAAAACACGTTTCCCAAACTGAATACTTAAGTTGGATACTGTAATCATTTATTTTCTTTTTCTAAACTATTAAGGGCGGCAAAAATACACAATCTACTACACTTTGCAAGCAAGTGTTGAATTGATAATGAGGAATTAACAATTCGCGGACAAAAAAAAGGCGGGGAACCACCCCCGCCTACCAGTTACTTATGAGCAATCAAAATAAAAAAAAATCTATTTATTTTATTAAAATGACAATAAAAAGCGCTTATTCTGCTCTCCAAATCATCATCTATCTTGTGTCTTAATTTCCCTTTGTCTTCACAATCTGTTTAATCTGATCAGCTTGCATAACTCCTACACCTTTCCAACGCACTTCTCCATTTTTAAAGAGCATCAGTGTAGGAATGTTTTGAATGCCATATTTTTGAGCAGCCTCCCTGTTTTTATCAACATTCACTTTTAAAATTTTAACGTCTCCTTTCATATCTGCAGCAACTTGCTCCAGTATTGGAGCAACCATTCGGCAGGGAGCACACCAGTCGGCATAAAAATCGACTAAGATTGGTGTTCCACTATTGATTATTTCGTTGAATGAACTCATATTGTTTGCATAAATCACTAAAGTATCGTTTTTGATGTTGTTGGTCACGGAATCTTTTTTTGCCTTTGAAGCATTTGAACATCCCATGGTTCCAACAAACAACAACAGAATAACCATCAAACTAAAAAATATTTTCATCTAATTCTTTAAACCTTAAGATCAGTACTTTTCTCTTTAACTTCTTTTTTCTTTGTATTGCTAAGCAATACTCCCATCAGAGCACCATAGGCCGTTGAATTATACCATTTGGAAGTGATTGGACATGTTCCTGATGAACAGCCAATAAACCGCCAGTATAAAAATCCTGCAATGGCACCAAGTGCAATTCCAATGAGATATTTTTTGTATTTTATAATGTAGTTCAGCATTGTTTTTCAATTTACAATGCAAAGAAAAGAAGAGCAGAAAGACTAATTCGTAACTAATGTCACACAAGGGCACTAAAATCAATCTTATTTCTACTGATTTTTATATCACCCATTTTTTCAAGTTGCTTCAACAAACGAGAGATCACTTCACGAGAAGTAGTCAGACTATTGGCAATTTCCTGATGTGTTCCGTTGTAGGTAGTTGCTCCTGTGGCTTTGAACCGATCGCTGAAAAACTTGATCAGTCGTTCGTCCATTTTTTTGAAAGCAATGCTATCGATGGTGGTTAACAATTCATCAAAACGCGTGCGATAGGCATACATAACAAATTCCTTCCAGGTAATGTAATCGACCATCCAACGGTCTAAACATTCCACCGGAATTCTAATAATTTCAGTATCTTCCTCAGCAAAAGCACTGATATTGCTTTGCATCCTTCCCATGCAACAGGTTAATGACATGGCACAGACCTGTCCGGGGTTTAAATAATACAACAAGATCTCACGACCTTCCTGATCGCGTCGACAAACTTTAATTAAACCTTCTAAGATGATTGGGAAACTACGAATGTACTTTCCTTCCGACATCATTTCATCATTCTCTTCAACAGTCACCCATTCCCCCTCTTTTGAAATTTCTTCAATCAATGCAGGTTCAAAAAAAGGAAACCGTTTTCTAATAATGTCAACGGATATAGGGATATCGTGAATTTCCATGTTGCGTATTTTGAAAACAAAAATAAAACATGCTAAGGAATAAAAAAATAAAAGACCAACGAACTCATCTATTCTTTGCAATTTAAATATTTTGCGCAAAAAAATAGACCTCAAATGAGGTCTGGAATTGGAAAAAGGTAAATCTTTACGATTTGGACCAAGCTATTTAATTGGCTTGAATAACTACCTGATCTTTGTCGACCATCTGGTACGAAATTTTCATTGAAGTACAAATAATATCAATCACTTCATTTACATTTCCGGTATTGAACGATCCGGTAAACGATGCTTGTGTATCGACCTTGTCGATTATTTTGACTCCAAAATAATGTTCAATCACGGGCCACAATTCGTTTAAATGAACGTTGGTACAGGTATATTTGAAAATTGCATATTCAGCATAGCCAAAATCTTTATTTTCGACCACCTCTACCTCTTTTTTCGCTCCATTAAATTGCACCCCTTCAGTGATTTTAATTTTGTCGTTCCTGTAATCAACCCCAACAATACCTTCATAACAATGAACTTTGAGAATGTTGTCTACATCGCTAACACTAAAACGGGTACCAATAACCAAAACACCTCCACTGGGAGTTTTTACGTAAAACTTACTTCCCTTCTCTACCTCAAAATACGCTTCTCCTTTTAGCTGCACACTACGATCAAAAAAGCGTTTTGAGAATTTTAATTGTGCACCATCAGCCAATACTACCCTGGAATGATCAGGTAGAAAAACCACATTTGATGCTTGCTGAATTCCACCATGATAGGTTTCAACCCCAAAGAAGGTGAAAAATACAAATGCAGCGACACATGCCGCTGCTGCTATCGAACTAAAGGCAAAATACAATCTTCGAACTTTATTTTTTGCCACGGGTTTACTCTGGTTTTGACCCGATTCGATTTTATCCAATAACAAGTTCAGAGCACCCTCCTTCTCTTTCATGGCTGGAACTTTCAAATACCGAATTGATTGATCGACTTTTTCCTCAAAGCTTAAGTCATCAAATGTTCCGTTACTATGTTTAAAATTTGGATGCCTGAACATATTCATCTGTATAAATTACTTAACGCTTTTATTACAAGCACCCTGCTATTCCCCCTACCTCTTTTTGTTAAAAAAACAAAACAAAATATATTTCAGCTGATTATCTTGACATTACAGCTGCAATTACTCATATCTTAAATTAACATAAAACAAGGGAGAAAAGGAAGTTGCAATAGTTGTGGTACTTACACGGTGTGATTTTGTGCCTTCGGGAATGGTGAAATTCGTGTACCCAATCTCATTGGTTCTATTGCTTACATTTAAAACCGTAATGCCCAAATCGGCAAAAAAGTTTTTAAAATGAAACTGTTTGACCAATGAAACATCAAGCTGCATAAAATCAGGATGTGCATCAAAATTGAGTTGGCTGCTACTTGAGGTATTTAACAAGTAGGGAGCTCCACTGGCATAGTACCAGTTAACCGATGCCGTAAAACCTCCGAAATCAATAATTTCAGTCAGGCGCAATCGGTGGAGTTGATGATCGAAGGATGGAAAAAATTCCTGATCATTAATGCCTGCTGCCTCTTCGAACGATTGTGAAATGGAATAGGATAAGAGGTGCTTAAAAATCTTTGTTTGATATTGCATAAATACATCTACCCCCCTATTCATTTCTTCACCAATGTGTTTTGAATAATTCACCACCTTTAATCCGTTTTTAACACCGGGTTCACCTATGAAATATATTTTATTGGAATTAATTTTCTGATAGGCTTCGACGTTAAGCAGTACATTTCGCAACTCTAAACGACTACCAATAATATGATGAAAAGCATCAAGATTCTGGCGTACATCGGTGGGGATAAACCAAATGGGAGATACATTATGATAGGAATCAACCCGGTAAGCCAAATATAAATTTTGCAGATACCTGCCGCCAGAATAGTGAAATTTTAAATTTCTACTCGGAATAAGTTCAATTCCATAACGCGGTTGTATACCAATATACCCGTTGTTCAAATTATACAAACCACGAACGCCCCCCCGAATACTCAACCATTTTGTAGGTAGAAATTTTAACTGATAGTAGGAATTGAGCAATTGCACCGATGATTTTGCTAAAATGGAGTCATTGAAATTATAAGCTCCCTGAACCTTTATTTCATGATCTTCGTAAAGCACATCCAGTTGATTGTAATTAAAACTCACCCCATATTGATGGGTAAATTTTCGACCTTTAAATTCTGATTTATACTGAACCCTTAACTCCTGGATAGCTATATTTTCATCGTCATAATACGGTTTTACCAACTGATCTTTTACTTCCGCAGTTTTAATGTATTTGTTGGATGATGAAGTTTTTAATTTATGGTATCCAAGCGAAAAGGTATTTAACCAACCGGTTTGATTTTGTGTTTTATAATTAAAACTGTATCCCGAAGAAGAACTTTCAGAGCTGTTATTTTGCAGATAATCACCAAGAACTGGATAACTATAATCCCTTAGTTGAGAATCGTAACTACTGAAATAATTGAATGTCATTTCTTGCCGGTTACTTGGACGTATGCTCAGTTTTAAATTCGCATCGGTATAATTTACCACGGTTCTTTCCACCTTCCCATCACCTAATAATCCATCATCCGTTTCGATGGATTTATTTTCCAGGGCAAAATTTTTGATCAGATATTCCGACCAGATATCGACAAACGATTTTTTAAATGAACCCGCGAGAGAACTTTTTTCGTTTATTGGTAATCCAACATAAATATTGGTATGCAACTGATTTGCTGTAAAATCAACCACTGTTACATCACTATTACCTGACTTACCCGTTAAATCAACAATTCCGGAGGTACGGCCTCCATATTCAGCTCCAAACCCACCGCGAGACACAAATGCCTGTTGAATATATTTGGCATTTAACACACTCAAATTACCCATCAAATGACTGGTTTCAATTACAGGAATTCCATCAATCAAAACCAGGTTATCCGAAGGGGCGCCTCCCCTGATGGATAAACCCGTTTCTGTTCCTTTTAGATAATTGATACCGGGAATTACCGTTAAAGCATTCATTAGATCGTTGGATTCCAGGGCCGGCAATTGCAAAGTGGATTTTGGATTAAAAACAATCATTTCGGGCACCTCTGGCAAGGCCACAATAAATTTATTCCGACGAAAACCGATACTGCGCATGGGTTGTAGGTATTCAATAGGCTTTAACTGCAAATTAAGTGGGGTGGTACTTTGAATCTTTACAATGGTGTCCATTTCCTGATATCCCAAATGATTGATCTGAATCCGGACCTCTTCCTTTGGCTCAACAAGTGCTGAAAAATAGCCCATTTCATTGGAAATAGCATCAATTAATGAGTCTATTTTCAAACTACAGTAATTCAGCTTTTCTCCTGTTTTTTGGTTTTTAACGATACCACTGAGAATAAATTCAGGTTGAATTGGAGGAGGAAGAACAATTTCATCCGTGCTAATCTTCACCTGTTTCATGTTATTGGTGATTTGAATGGCCTCCATCACCTTAATTTCATCGGCAATGAAAATAACATAAGTTCCTCCAATTAATTTGTACTTCAACCCAAAGCGACCGCACAATTCATTCAGAAATGCATCTACTGTGGTTTCTTTAACTTCGATGGAAGTTTGAATCTGAGAAAATAAGTCTTCATTGTAAGCAAACCGAATCGAGAACTTGGATGAAACGGTATTTAGTATGGTACTCAGCGATAAATCCTTCGCTGAAATAGCTATTTTATTTTGAGCAAACCCTTTTATAGCAAAAAGGTAACAAAGGGTGAATAATAAAAAAAATGTGAGCCAATGCCTTCTTAACATTACCTGTTACGGTTTGAACGGTTTATTTAAATCACTGTAAAAATAGTCGGGTAACAATACATTGAACCGAATTGCAATATAGCCAAATGGTTTTTATGTCCTGAAAAAATTGAAATTATTTTCATTAAGGCTTGAAAACATGAACTAATTAGAGTTTGTATTCGATACTGCCCCTTAAAAGTTTCAAGGCTTTACTGATTTGTTTTTCAACCGCTTTCACACTGATTTCATAGCGATCGGCAATTTCCTGGTATTTCATATCGTCCATACGACTCATCAAAAAAATGGTACGACAATACTCAGGTAAATTAGAAAGAGACGATTGTAATTTCACATTAAACTCCTTCATTTCAAGGAGGTACTCCGGCGATTCATTTTCCCTGTCGTCGTCTGCGGCATGTACAAATTTCAGATCCAGTACATTGCGCTTATACAAGTTAAAATAAAGATTACGGGCAATTTTATACAAGAGTGGTTTTAAGGTATCATCATTTATGGATTCACGTTTCTCCCATACTTTCATAAAAACATCCTGTACTAAATCCTCAGCAACGTCAACGTCACTGGACAAATAGTATAGGTAGTTTCGAATGAACTCGTAATGTTCTTCAAAAATATGTTTAAACCAATCGGTGTTTTTCAATGAATGAACCATAAACAGGTTTACAAAATTCTCAACGTTTTTTTGGGTACAGATGCAAAGCTACAAATTTTATGTACATGCATATTACCTGAAAATAATTTCCCCTTCAAATTCAGCATTAATTCAACATTTATATCTGATAAAGAAATCATTATCTACTAAAAATAATTTTGCCCTGGCGCATTGGTAAATAAAAATCAAAATATACTATTCGTGGATGATTTTGGTCTGTTGGTCATAACATAATCGCCATTCACAGCCATATACCAGCTGTTCAACATTAATTATATTCAACAATTCTCAAATTGAGCTGGATTTTATTCAATATAAATTTCAAAAATAGCACCTTCAATTAAAAAAATAAACTATATTCATCAGGCATTTTTGCGGGGAAAGATGAAAATATTTAATTCAAATTATCAGAATAAAATACTGAATTTACTTTTATTAATATACACGTCTGTTGCAGGCGTCTATATTGGTTTTGCGTATCTGAACGACTCAAAAAGTTTGTTCCCATTCATCGAATATTGTTATATCCTTCTGGCATTTTCCACCTTAGTTTTACTCTTATTTAGAAAACAGGTCGGTTTAATTTCTAAAACAATAGGATTTACACTAATTCTAATCATTTCAGGTTTAGCCGAAATCTATTTTACCGATGACTACAAAGGCTATTTATACGTCATGATGGCCTTTTTAATGAGTTCATTCGTTTTAAAACAATCGCAGGTATTTGTTCTTTTTATTGGAGCCACAATTGGAATAATTGGCATAAGTGCTTTAAGTAACATGGGACATCCTGACACCTTTCTTTCAGTCGAAAACATAAAATTATCCTGGCCAAAATGGCTTGAAAAAATAAACATTTTTGTTTTATTATCTTTTTTTACCACATTAGCATTGACCAGTTTAAAAAAACACATCACCAAACTGATCTTCTTATCAACACAGGAAAAAATAAAATATAAGCCCTTATTCGATCAAACGTATTCGTTCATTTCGATGCTGGACAATACGGGTCATGTGATTGAATCTAATCAGGCTGCCTTATATTTTATTCAAAGCACAAATTCAGAAGTAAAAAACATTTACTTTCCAGACACAAAATGGTGGAATTACAATGAGAAAGTCAAGGATGAAATCACCATTAACTTACAATCCAGTCTAAATGGTGATTTTCGACGTTTCGAAATAACCCATCAAAATACGGATGGGGAAATTGAATTCTTCGACTACACCCTCAAACCCGTTTTTGATGATTTGATCGGTGTAAAGTACATTATTGCCGAAGGTCGAAACATCACTGAATTCAAACGTGCCAGACAGGCTTTAATTGAAGGTGAAGAAAGGCTTCTGGCCTTAACAGAATCGACCTACGAAGGATTGATTATATCCAATGCCGGAGTAATTATTGAAGCCAACAGATCAGCACTAAAACTTTTTCAGCTCACAAAACACAGTGAAATTATTGGGCAAATTTTTCACGAAGTATTTATACATCCTGATGAAAAAGCCATTGTTCTTGAAAAAATAAATGAAAATTTCACAAAACCTTTTGAAACACGCGCAATAACAAAAAATGGTTCTTCGATCCCTATTGAGATCGAAGGTCGTGATATCATTTATAAAGGAAAATTGCATCGCGTTTCGGCTATTCGGGACCTCAGTGAAAGAAGGCTGGCACAAAAAGCATTAATCAATAGTGAAGAAAAATATCGACTCATTACGGAGAACATCATTGATATTATTTGCAAATTGGATGAGTCTTTAAAATTCACCTATGCGAGCTCATCGGTTTACAACATGTTGGGCTACACGGTAAACGAAATGGGCAACATTTCAATTCAAGACATTACAACCCGGGAATCGTATCATAAAATAATCTCCTTCTTAAACGGTAAAAAGCGCTTATTAAAATCGAATGCGCCAGATGTATGGGCCAGCGTAGCCTTCGAAGCAGTATTAAAACACAAAAGTGGCAAACTGCTGTGGACTCACCTGAGCGCAAAGTTGATTAAATGGGGAAAAAACAACACCTATGAAATTCTTTGCGTTGCTCGAAATATTGATGCTTTAAAGAAAATTCAATTCTCGCTGGAAGAAAATGAGAACAGATTAAAACAACAAAACGAAGAATACGAAAGGCTCAACATTGAATTGACCAATTTGAATGAAAAACTCTTCCAGGCGAAGCATAAGGCCGAAGAGAGTGACAATTTGAAATCGGCATTTTTGGCTAACATGAGCCACGAAATCAGAACACCAATGAATAGCATAATTGGTTTTTCAAGAATGTTTAAGAGTCCCGAAATTGATGAAGACAAAAGAATTAAATATGCTGATTTCGTTGTTAATAACGGGATGCTACTTTTAAACATCGTCAATGACATTCTCGATTTATCGAAAATTGAATCGGGACAAATACAACTTAAATTGGATACATTTAATCTAAATGAATTAATTGACGAACTATTCCGGAAAATTTCAGATCAGAACAATAAGGGATTAATGATACAACGCTCCAAATCGCTTGAAGATACTCATTCATATATCTATTCCGACAGAAGCAGATTGTATCAGGTTTTGTGGAATTTGATCAACAATGCGTATAAATTCACCAAAAAAGGGGCCATAAAAATTGGCTATCAACTCATCAATGGATCAATATTGTTTTTTGTTGAAGATACAGGAATCGGCATCCCTTCAGAACAGCAAGAAAAAATATTTGAACGGTTCCGACAGGTTGAAATGGAAGCTTCACGTGTTTTTGGCGGCGCGGGATTAGGATTATCCATTTCGCAAAAAATGGTAGAATTAATGAAAGGAAAAATCTGGCTGAAGTCCCAGGCTGGTATTGGATCAACTTTTTATGTATCCATTCCTCTCCAAATTTCAGAAAAACAGTCTGGTCAAGCCATTTTACCAATACACGAAAAACCATCGGGCATTGAATTTGAAGAAAATCTCTCTATTTTAATTGCCGAAGACGACGAAAGCAATTATTATTATCTCCACGAATTATTAAGCGGTTTAAGGTTTAACATTATCCGGGCAAAAAATGGAGTTGAAGCTGTTGAAATTTGCAAAACCGATCCTTCAATTCGCCTGGTTTTTATGGATATCAAAATGCCAATCATGGATGGATTCCAAGCAACACAGGAAATCAAACAGGCAAAACCACTTTTGCCTGTAATTGCCCAAACAGCTTTCGCCATGGCTGATGATAAAGAAGCGGCCATTCTTCAAGGTTGCGACGATTACTTATCCAAACCCATCGACCCTCAAATTCTATTGGCAAAAATCAAAAAGTACATGTTTCAATAGCAGGATGATCTTATAAAAATAAGCTTCCACCCCAATTGTAGCTGTGTAATATATATTACATGAATGATACAATTGACCTTTTATTTGTAAAAAACGCCCTCGCGTATTACCTTGCATATCCTCACTAAGTACCAGCAAAATCAGACAATATGTATTTTTTACGCAATTAAATTTCAATTTTTATATTTTCAACACCTATATCGTATACATTTGCCCCACATGAATTAGTTTATTCTAACATAATTTTGCAAATATTAATTCTATAATCAATCTTAAACTATGATTAAAAATCAAATTTCTCTCGTAAAGAAGGGAAGTTACATTGGATCAAAACTACTATTGATTTTTCTTCTTGCCATGCAAGTTTCTGTCTTTGGACAGGGAAGACAAATTACCGGTACAGTTTCTGATCAGAACGGTGAAACAATCCCCGGCGTTAATGTTATCGTAAAAGGAACAACCATCGGAACGATAAGTTCCATTGATGGAAACTATTCAATTAGTGTTTCCGACGGTGCAAAAGAACTGCTTTTTTCGTTTGTTGGTTACATCGATCAAACAGTAGCAATCAATGGTCAATCAAAAATTGATGTTACGCTAGAAGAAGATGTTTTTCAATTGAACGAAGTTGTGGCCATTGGCTACGGTGTACAAAAGAAAAAATTGAACACCGGCTCATCAGTAAACATTGGAGGTGATGAAATTCAGAAATTGAATACCACAAATCCAATGGAAGCTCTGAAAGGTATTAGTGCAGGTTTGAATATTACGCAAAGTAATGGACAACCGGGTACTGATGCACGCGTTTATATTCGTGGCGTAGGTACTATTGACAATGCTGGACCACTTTATGTTGTCGACGGTGTTTCCACCAGCAGCATTACACATTTGGCCGCTTCCGACATTGAAAGCATCGACGTGCTGAAAGATGCGGCATCGGCAGCCATTTATGGTTCACGTGCAGCCAACGGAGTTATTCTGGTTACCACAAAATCGGGTAAAAAGAGTAAACGTCCCACAGTATCCTATGACTTTTACAACGGATGGCACCAAGCCGTTAACATGCCCGAAATGCTAAATGCCAGTCAGTACATTGAAATGATGCAGGAAGGCAGCGACAATGACTTGGCCGCTAGAGGGAAGGCCCCAAAGGCTATTGATTGGGCAAAACAATTTCCCTATTATCAGGAAGTATTGGATGGTACCTGGAATGGTACCGACTGGTTGAGTGAAATTATTGACGAAGATGCCGGTGTTCAGAGTCATTCAGTGAACATTACCGGAGGTAGCGAAATGTCGACCTACTCAATGGGTTTCAGTCATTTGTCAGAAACAGGTATAATTGGTAAAGGAACCAACAATGGATATAAACGAATTAATCTTCGTTTGAATTCGGACCATGTCATTTTTAACAATGGCAACTTTGACGTATTAAAGGTGGGCGAAACACTGAACTTCACCAACAACAGCAATCCAACTGTCCGTACCGGTAACATATACTGGAGCGACATGCACAATGCTTTGGTGACATCTCCCCTGCTGCCTATGGATGCTATCGATCCTACAGACAAAGCTTATCCGTATCATTATGCTGTTGGTTGGAATTCATTGGAATCGAACCCAATTGCCAATATGATCTATAGTACCAAAAACAGCACCAATACCGGCAATAAGATTTTGGGTAAATTTTATGCGGAATTACAACCTCTGAGAAATTTAGTTTACCGCTCCTCATTTGGTGTTGATGCCTGGTTTGGAAATTCAAGAAGTTATACCGTCCCCTACGAACTCAGTAGTGTTGCATTGGCAACAATTGATAATGTTACGCAATCAATGAACCAGGGTTATACCTGGACTTTCACCAATACCTTGTCGTACAATTATACTGCAGGAGAACACAATTTCACCGGATTATTGGGTACTGAATCAATCAAAAATGCTCAAAGTTTGAGCATGAGTACATCCAACGAAGGCAATCTTTTTGGCGACTGGGAACATGCCTACATCACTAATGCCGCAGTATTAACGACCAACACCACTATTGCTGGCCGTGATGACTATGGTTGGGGTATGTTTTCGTACTTTGGACGTTTGTCGTACGACTATAAAGAGACCTATCTTTTTACAGCCGTAATGCGCGCCGATGCTTCCTCCAACTTCACCGACAGAAACAGATGGGGATATTTCCCTTCAGTATCGGGAGGTTGGGTTGCTTCAAATGAAAGTTTTATGGAAAACGTACCAAACATTAACTTCTTAAAACTAAGAGGTAGTTGGGGACAAAACGGAAACCAGGACATTAAACCTTTCCAGTTCCTGTCCAGCTTATCGTTTGAAAATTCAAGATACTTCTTTGGTACCGATAAAACGTCATACTCCCTGGGGGCTTATCCCGCAATTTTACCTAACCCTGATGTTAAATGGGAAACCTCTGAACAAATTGATTTGGGTTTTGATGTTCATTTCTTCGACAGCAAACTTCAATTTAACTTCGACTGGTACAACAAAACAACCCGCGATTGGTTAGTAGTTGCTCCTGCTCTTGCCACCTATGGTACCGATCCCGCCTACATCAATGGCGGATCAATTGTCAACAAAGGTATTGAAGCAGTAGGCAGATGGCAGGATAATATTGGCAATTTAAATTACAGTGTTTCTGTGTCGTACGCTCATAACAAAAATGAAGTAACTGACATTCAAAATGAAGAAAAAATTATTCATGGTGAAAATGCCAACAATGTATTGAGCCAGGGAATGGCTGAATTGTACCGTGCTGAAGTTGGTTACCCAATTGGTTATTTCTGGGGACTCCAAACTGATGGTATCATCCAGAATGAAGCGGAAGCAGCTGCTTACGTTGGCCCTGAAGGTGAACTCTATTTTAAAGACAGCAAACCAGGTGACGTCCGTTTTGTGGATCAAAATGCAGACGGTGAAATTGATGACCTGGATAAAGTGATGTTGGGTGATCCAAATCCAGACCATATTCTCGGATTCCAGATCAATTTGGACTTCAAAGGTGCTTACATTCAATTGACTTCCAACGGACAGTTTGGACAGCAAGTTGCAATGGCTTACCATTCGGCTACCGGACCAAAATCAAACTATACTACCGATATATTTGATCTGCGTTGGCATGGTGAAGGAACCTCCGATTTATGGCCTGCATTATCACAGAGTCCAAACCGCAACACACAATGGGTTTCAGACTTGTATATCCACAATGCAGACTTTTTAAGAATTAGCAACTTAACTGTGGGATACGATTTAAAAAATATTTTTCCTCAAATGCCACTGGGCGAAGCTCGTGTTTATGTTTCAGGGAAAAACCTGTTTACCTTCACCAAATACCCGGGAATGGATCCTGAGGTTGGTTATGGACCTGACAAATGGGCTTCCGGTATCGATGTTGGCTTGTATCCTTCAGCAAAAACCTACCTGGTTGGTATCAGCCTCACATTTTAATGTTTAATTAGAATAAATTCAAAATTATATAGAAATGAAAAAAATACACTATATACTCTTATTAATTCTGATTGCTGCCTTCGTTTCGTGTAATGAAGATTTCCTGACAAAGGACAATCTTTATGAAATTTCAGATGCAAACTATTACAGCAATCCTGAACAAATAGATGCTGCATTAACAGCAGCCTATACCTGTGTTCCTGTGGATGCAGGAAACAACGATCCCATTTTGTTGGCCAACCTCATGTCGGACGATTGTTTCGGCGGCGGCGGTACAAATGACAACGGTTTTCACGATACCGATGCCTTTACCAATTCAACCGATAGTTACTACTATTCGGTATGGCAAACCACTTACCGAGGAATTTTACGGTCAAATATGATTATCAAACGTTTTGATAATGCTGAATATACCGACGAAGTGGCCAAAAACCAGGCTTTGGGTGAAGCTTATTTCCTTCGTGGATACTTCTATTTAAGATTGGCTCAATTATTTGGTACTGTTCCTTTAGTAATAACACCTGAACCACTTGATTTACCAAAAGCAGACGTCGATGAACTTTTTGGTCAGATTCTTTCTGATTTAAAAATGGCCGGTGAATTAATGAGTAATACAAAATTTGCGAACCAGCCTGCTGAAAATCTCGGACATGCCACCAGATGGGCTGCTCAGGGTATGGCTGCCCGTGCATTTTTGTTCTATACCGGTAAATACAATAAAACTGAAGTAGTTTTAACTGATGGCAGCACGCTTACAAAAGCCAATGTGATTGCCTTGGTTGACGATTGTGTTGCCAATAGCGGACACAATTTAGTCAGTGATTTCAGAAACCTTTGGCCCTATTCTTATGCTAACCAATCTTATAAATTCGCAGCTGATAATAATCTAGACTGGGTTGGTGAAGATAAGGGTAATGTGGAAACTGTATTTTCAATTAATTTTTCGCCGTACGGCGGTTGGAATGCGCCTAATAAACTGTCCTACTCCAACCAACTTGCCTTGTACATGTCGGTTCGTACCGGAGGAAAAGCTTTACAAGACTTCGGCCAGGGCTGGGGAGGTGGAATCGCCAATTCTCAACTCTACAATAGTTTTGAAGACGGTGACCTAAGAAAAGCAGGTTCTATCATCAACGTTCGTGATCCTCAGGAAGGTGATATTTATGAAAAGTATCAGGCTGCCCCCGGCGAAGCTGATTCGTATTGGAATGCTGATAATACCGTACACGAAACAGGATTTTGGCAAAAGAAATACCTTTCTGTTTTAGTGGAAGGAACCGGAATGTTCGATTACATTTTAGGTGCTGGTACTCAAAGTAACTATCAATTGTGGAACATGCAGGATGAAGTGATTTTGCGTTTTGCCGATATCCTTTTAATGGGTGCAGAATTAGGTAGTTCTAAAGCACAAGAATATTTCGATTTGGTAAGAACTCGTGCAGGACTTACTTCTAAACCAGTTTCACTTGCGGCGATTAAAGCAGAACGTCGTCACGAATTAGCATTTGAAGGAATCCGTTATTTCGACCTCTTGCGCTGGCACGATGAAGATGCCGCTTTTGCTGCAGTAAAAGATGTACCTGTTTTGAATGCAGGTCTCGAAGATACTTACACTTCAACTTATCGTTCAGAAACCAATGGTTTTTTACCAATTCCTGAACAAGAAATTGCATTATCGAATGGTCAATTGTTACAAAACCCCGGTTGGTAGTCAGTTTTAAATTAGAATATAAAAAAGGAGGAAAACATGTTTGTTTTCCTCCTTTTTTATTCTAAAAAATCTGCATCTTATGCAGTTTGTTGTATTCTCCTTTAAGTTCCATTAACTCTTCGTGCGTTCCCCGCTCAACAATCTCACCCTTCTTAAAAACACAGATCAGATCAGCTTTCCTGATGGTCGATAAACGATGGGCAATGACAATGGAGGTACGATTTTGCATGAGGTGATCCAAAGCATCCTGAACCAGTTTTTCACTTTCAGTATCGAGGGCCGAGGTGGCCTCATCCAAAATCATGATGGGGGGATTTTTTAATACGGCGCGTGCAATGGACAGGCGCTGGCGCTGGCCTCCCGAAAGTTTGCTGCCGCGATCACCAATGTTGCTCAAATAACCATCGGGGGTTTCAACAATAAATTCATGTGCATGAGCAACCTGTGCTGCTTCCATCACTTCCTCAATGGTGCTTTTTTCAACGCCAAAAGCAATGTTGTTTTCAAAGGTATCGTTAAACAAAATCGGCTCCTGACTCACATAACCCAATAAACCACGCAAGTCGTGCAGTTTGATGTCTTTTATATTTAAGCCGTCAATTAATATCTCGCCGCCATTTTCGATGTCCCAAAATCGTGGAAGAAGATTAACCAGAGTGGTTTTCCCTGACCCCGACTTGCCAACCAGAGCCACCGTTTTTCCTTTGGCAATGGTCAGGTTCACATGTTTTAAAACCTTGTCTTTTCCATAGCCAAACGAAACATCCCGAAATTCAATCTCATGTTCAAATTGCTTTTTTACAATCGCATTAGGCGCATCGGCAATGGGGTTTGCGGTATCTAAAATTTGATCAACCCTGTCCATAGCAGCCAAGCCCTTTTCAACGCTGTAAACTGCTGAAGAAAACGCCTTCGCGGGATTGATGATGCTGTAGAAAAATACGAGGTAGGTAATAAAATCCTCAGGAGCCAGTTTGCTTTCATTTCGAAGAATCAAACTACCACCATACCACAATACGATGATGATAATGGTTGTTCCTAAAAATTCACTCACCGGATGCGCTAAAAAACTACGCCACATTAGGCGGTTCATGGTTTTGTAATAATCCTGTGTTTCGGTTTGAAAGCGTTTTTTCATGCGTTTTTCAGCATTAAATGCTTTAACAATGTTCAGACCCGATAAGGATTCATCAATGGTGCTCAACAACTCTCCCATTTTGTCCTGTCCTTTTCGCGATGGTTTTTTCAAGGTTCGGCCTATTCTTCCGGTGATAAAAGCAGCAATTGGCAACATGAATAAAACAAACAAGGTTAATGACCAACTCATGTAAACCATCACCAAAAGAGAAATCACAATAAGTATGGGATTCTTAAAAAGCATCTCCAGCGAATTCATAATAGAAGTCTCAATTTCGCTCACGTCGCTGGTTACACGGGCCATAATGTCCCCTTTTCGCTCTTCGTTATAATAACCCACTGGTAACGATAATAATTTACTGTAGATCTTATCACGCAGGTCACGCACTACTCCATTTCGTAAGGGTACCATGCTAAAACTGGCCAAATAGGTAAAACCAACTTTCAGAAAAACCATGGTAATCATAAATCCACCAATCAGGTAGAGGGCACGCATGTGTCCGGCCTGCTCAATGACATTCCCCATGTAATAGTAGATGTTGTGCTTAATGGAGTTAAAATTCATTGAAAATGGCACTTTCTCCAACACATCTTCCTGAGTGCCAAATAAAATACCAAGAATAGGACTCATCGCCAAGAACGAGAAAGCTCCGAAAATAGCACCTAAAAAATTAAAAATGATGTTGGATAGTGCCCATCCTTTGTAAGGAGGCAAAAAGCGACGAAGTATCTGAAACAATCCCTTCATAAGGCAAGTGATGTGGTCTAAGTTAAATTAACTGAACGATTGGCTTTTTATTGTTCTGGTAGTGTAATAAATAAGAAGGATGCCATTATGAGCATCCTTCTTATTTTATATTCCAGTGTAATTATGAGGAGTAATCGCTTTTAGTCGTTGTTTCACGGCATTGCTCACCTCCAGTGAATCGATGAATTCATGAATGGCGGTGCGGTCAATTTTTGAATTGGTACGCGTCAAATTCAACAAGGCTTCGTATGGATTGGGATAATTTACGCTACGCAGTACGGTTTGAATCCCTTCAGCCACTACACTCCAGTTGCGTTCCAAATCATGATCGATGGCATCAATATTTATCAACAGTTTATCCAAACCTTTTAATGTTGAATTTAAAGCAATCAGTGTATGTGCAATGGGCACACCAATGTTGCGTAAAACGGTTGAATCGGTTAAGTCGCGTTGTAAACGTGAAACAGGCAATTTGGCCGAAAGGTGTTCAAAAATGGCGTTGGCCATTCCAATGTTTCCTTCTGAATTTTCAAAATCAATGGGATTTACCTTATGCGGCATGGCAGATGAACCGATCTCCCCTTTTTTGATTTTCTGTTTGAAATATTCCATCGAAATGTAGGTCCACATGTCACGGTTTAAGTCAAGTAAAATGGTATTAATGCGTTTCAGGTTATCAAAAATAGCTGCATAATTATCGTAATGAGCAATTTGTGTGGTCAACTGCGAACGCTCCAATTGCAGTGAATTCTGACAGAAATTATTGGCAAAATCAACCCAATCCACTTCAGGATAAGCCACATGATGGGCATTAAAGTTACCTGTTGCACCTCCAAATTTAGCGTAAACAGGGATCGACTTTAAAAGATCCATTTGCACATTTAAACGCTCCACAAAAACGCGTAATTCTTTGCCTAAACGGGTTGGCGAAGCAGGTTGACCATGGGTACGGGCCAACATGGGAATTTCATCCCAGCTCAGAGCCAATTCTTCCAACTTACGAACCACACCATCTAACTGCGGAAAATAAACCTCACGAATGGCATCGCGAAGTGAGCATGGAACAGCAGTATTGTTGATGTCCTGAGAGGTCAATCCAAAGTGGATAAACTCCTTGTGTTTATTCAGTCCCAGTGCTTCAAATTTTTCCTTCAACAAATACTCAACGGCTTTCACATCGTGATTGGTCGTTTTTTCAATTTCCTTTGCTCTTTCGGCATCAGCAACAGTAAAATCGTTATAAACAGCCCTTAAAGCCTCAAACTTTGAATGATCAAAATCAGCCAATTGAGGCAATGGAATTTCGCACAACGCAATAAAATACTCCACTTCAACAAATACACGATATTTGATTAAGGCATACTCTGAAAAGTATTCTTCCAATTCATTCACTTTATTTCGGTACCGCCCATCAATTGGGGTAATGGCAGTTAATTCGTTTAAACTCATTTTCACTATTTTGATTAAGGATACAAAGATAAAAACTATTTGTTAGCTCATTTTGTAAATTATGAACACAAAACTAATGAATCTGACAGGATATGCCTTACTCCAAATAAAAAGAGTAATTTTAGAGTTCAAAAGCTTAATATATCACGCCATGAGAAAGGTTTTTTTATTGTTTATTACAGTTTTATTCGTTGCTAGCTCATTTGCTGAAAACTCCGACACGACCTTGATTTACAAGCTCAACATTAAGGAAGCAATTGCACCTTCAGTTTGGCGGCAAACAAAAAAAGCATTTGCCAATGCTGACAGCTTACACGCCGATCTGATTCTTATACATATGAATACTTATGGCGGTACTGTAGTGGATGCCGATTCCATTCGCACTAAAATTATTAACAGTCCAATTCCTGTTTGGGTGTTTATCGATAACAATGCAGCATCGGCAGGAGCGCTCATTTCCATTGCCTGCGACAGCATTTTTATGCGTCCCGGAGCCAATATAGGTGCTGCAACAGTGGTAAATCAATCAGGCGAAAAGGCCCCCGACAAGTACCAATCTTACTTCCGATCGACCATGCGAGCCACCGCTCAGAGCCATGGTTCCGATACCATTGTTCGAGGCAACGACACCATCGTCAAATGGTTTCGTGATCCCATTATGGCGGAGGCTATGGTTGATGAAGATGTCTACATTCCCGGAATAATTGATACGGGAAAAATATTGACTTTCACCGCTGTTGAAGCCAAAAAATATGGATTTTGCGAAGGCATTGTGGACAATGTGGAGGATCTGCTGGAACAAGCAAATATCAAACACTATGTGATCAAAGAATATGTACCAACAGGAATTGATAAGATCATTGGATTTTTAACCAACCCCATTGTTTCAGGAATTTTAATTATGGCCATTTTAGGCGGCATTTATTTCGAAATGCAAAGTCCGGGAATTGGATTCCCGTTGATTATTGCCATCGCAGCTGCCATTGGTTATTTTGCACCACTCTACCTCGAAGGGCTCGCCGAAAACTGGGAAATTTTGGTCTTTGTTGTCGGCTTAATTTTATTGGCACTCGAAATATTTGTCATACCCGGCTTTGGCATTGCCGGAGCTGCAGGAATAACCCTCACCATCACCGGACTCACCTTAAGCTTATTGAATAACGTCAAATTCAATTTCGAACACGTCGAAGGAAATGCCATTATCGTAGCCTTACTGACCGTAACCTTGTCGTTTTTGATTTCAATTGTCTTGTCCATTTGGCTCAGTAAAAAATTATTTACAGCCCAAAGGGGACCACTGTACAATTTGGCCTTAAACAGCACCCAGGACACTACAGAAGGATATATTGGAGTGGATGTTCACCAGCTTTTGATGGTTGGGAAAAAGGGCATTTCATATACCGTGTTGCGTCCTTCAGGTAAAGTGAAAATCGATGCTGAAATTTGGGATGCCAAAGCTGTTGATGGTTTCATTGAAAAAGGGGAAGCCATTATTGTCACACGTCAGGAAGCCGGACAATTATACGTCGAAAAAACTTAATGTAGCGGAAAAACGAAGAATCCTATTCAATTTATGAAATTATTGGCCTTTGAAGTAGAAAGTATTGAATACGAACTATCTGCACACAACTTTAAAATTCTTACTCCTACAAATTATCCTGCCGAAGCTATAAAAGTTTGCATGATTGAACACAATGGAGCCCCTATTGAATTGATCGAATTTGAAAAACGAAATTAGCCCAAAACGTGCTTAATCAAATTTTTATGCTCCTCATTTCAAAAATCCATTGTTTCTTCCCAATAAATTTAATAGCTTGGTTACGATTTACACAGCGCGAACCACATCGCTTTAAATACTAACCATGAAAATTACCAGAACCTTCGATTTGCTTGATCGTTATGCTCAACATTACAATATCGAAAATGTGTTAAACGCCAAAGAAAAAGGGATTTGGCGGAACTACAGTACAACTGAATACATTGAATTGGCCCATTCCTTCGCCTATGGTCTAATGGCCTTGGGTTTCCAAAGAGGGGATAAGATAATAACTGTATCCAATAATCGTCCGGAATGGAATTTTGTAGACATCGGCATGTCCATGTTAGGCGTAATCCATGTACCTGTTTTTACTTCGTTAAGCACCAATGAATACCTCCAGATCTTAAGTCATTCAGCAGCTAAAATTATCCTGGTTTCAGACCACTGCTTATATAAACGGATTGAAGGCATATTTAAAAATCATTCCGTAGAGGTAGAGTTATATTCTTTCGACCAGTTGGAAGGCGTGAAAAACTGGCGAGAAATAGTAGAATCGGGCCGTCTTCGTCGTGATGAATTCATTGAAAAACTGGAGAATATAAAATTACATATCAAGGAAACCGACTTCGCTACTTTAATCTACACTTCCGGAACTACAGGCGATGCAAAGGGGGTGATGCTGTCGCATCAAAATCTGGTGCAGAATTTTATTGCAGCATCAGAAGTTTTTGGTTTAGGTCCCAATGACAAATACCTAAGTATTCTACCTCTGTGCCATGTTGGAGGCCGAATGGGAAATTACCAAACCCAATACTCCGGATGTCCGATCTATTATGCCGAAAATATGGGAACCATTGCTGCAAATATGAAAGAAATTAAACCCCAGGGTTTTGATGCAGTTCCCCGTATTTTAGAAAAAATATTCGACAATGTTATTGCTAAAGGAAAGACCTTAAAAGGAATCAAAAAGAAAATGTTTTTCTGGGCAGTAAGTCTTGGTCTGCGTTACCAATTGCCGGAAGACAGTACCTGGTGGTATAAAAAACAACATGCACTGGCCGATCAGCTCATCTTTTCGAAATGGCGCGAAGCCTTAGGTGGCAACATTAAAATATGCGGCTGTGGAGGCGCAAGTCTGCAACCCAGGCTCGAACGTGTTTTTTGGGCTTCGGGCATCAAAATTTTAAACATGTATGGATTGACCGAAACATCACCAATTATTACCATTAACCGTTCAGACACTCCATTGGTTAAATTGGGAACCGTTGGTGCTTTAATCGATGGTGTTAAAATGAAAATTGCAGAAGACGGTGAGATCTTGTGTAAAGGACATAATGTAATGTTGGGCTATTTTAAAAACCCGGAATTAACTGCACAGGTTATCGATGAAGATGGCTGGTTTCACACCGGTGATATCGGCAAAATAACGCATGGGAAATTTCTGGAAATCACCGATCGGAAAAAAGAGATTTTTAAACTCTCCAGTGGAAAATTTGTGGCGCCACAAGTAATTGAAGGAAAATTAAAAGAATCTGTTTTCATTGAACACGCAATGGTCATTGGAGAACAAGAGAAACATGCCAGTGCCCTCATCGTTCCCAATTTCAGTTATCTGACCAACTGGTGCAAGGAAAATGATTTACCGTGTATCAAAAAAAGGGAATTGATTTTCCATCCAAAAATTGCGATTCTCTTCAATCAGGAGATTAAACGCATCAACAGAGATTTAAACCAACACGAAAAAATTCTTCGTTATCGTTTGGTGACCGACAGTTGGAGTCCCGAGTCTGGAGAACTTTCGCCAACACTTAAGTTGCGCAGAAAATTTATTTTGGAGAAATATGCTGATGAAATTCTTAAAATTTATTTGAAAAAAGAAGTCGTTTAGACATTCAAAATCAAACCATGCAACTAACTGAAGTTCAAAACAAAAAAACGGAAAATGAATTCCTGAAAGTTCCCAAAATACTTTATCGGAACGATCCGGTATGGGTATGCCCTCTGGATAATGGGATTCGTGCCATCTTTAATATTGAATTTTCATGGGTCGGTGACTTCAATCCAAAAATGAGAAAAATATTTATATCGGTTGGTAGTGTGCCGGCAAAGCACTACATCACTTACCGGTATCTTTTTGACAGGAAAAAAGAATACAAACGATATCCAATTGAAAAATAATGAAATACGATGTAATAATTATTGGTGCTGGTCTTGGCGGATTGATCGCCGGAGCAAAACTGGCAAAAGAAGGTAAAAAAGTGATGTTGGTAGAACAACATGACCGTCCGGGCGGATGCGCCACTAATTTCAAGCGAAAAGAATTTACCATGGAAGTTGGCCTGCACGAGATGGATGGTTTGCATGCCCGTGACATGAAAACACGTATTTTTCGCGATTTAGGCGTACTCGATCATGTTGAATTTATAAAACTCCCCGAGTTTTACCACTTTGTAAATGGTCGGCAAGAAGTCACCATTTCTCATCAGCCTGAAGAAGTTCAAGAGAAATTAATCAGCCTATTCCCTGAAGAAGAGGAAGGCATTAAAGCCTATTTTTTCCAATTGATAAACATCAAAAAAATAATCAAAGAAAGTGGTGATCAGCCCGAAAAAACATTGGGGGAATTTATGGACTCCATTATTCAAAACGAAGATTTAAAACTGATTTTGCTTGGGAACCTGGGCTATTTTCACGATGATCCTTACAGTTTATCCCTTACCTATTATTCCGTTGCTCAAAACAGTTATTACGAAGGAGGTGGAAATTTTATTCAAGGTGGTTCTCAGGTACTATCGAACTATTTGATGGACTTCATATCGAACAACGAAGGCACAGTACTCCTCAATCATTTGGTAAAGGAATTTATTGTTGAAGACGATACTGCTGTTGGAATTCGGTATCAATCGATTAAAAACAAACAGCAGGATCTGCAGCTTGCCCATGCAAACTCCATTGTTGCCAACGCATCCATTCCTATAATCGCCAGTCAAATGCTTCCAAATAACATTGGTGAAATCGTTTTGAAAAACATGGAAGGTCTTGAACCGGCAGCGTCATTGTTAACAGTGTATTTTGGATTCAACAAAAAATTGAAGGACATTGGTCATCACTATTATTCTACCTTTATTTATGACGAATCGGTGAAAAACATGGCGTCGATCCAGCCTAACAATCATGCTGGTTTTAACGAACGTAGTTTCACCTTTGTGGACTATTCTCAAATTGATTCAAGACTGGCACCCGAAGGAAAAGCAGTTGGTGCTGTTTGTTGCATCGATTATACTTCCGATTGGGAGAATCTGGATCAACAGGCTTATCTGCAAAAAAAGGAAGCAGCAGCTCAGGCATTTATCAGCCGACTGGAAAAATTGATCCCTGGATTTCGCAACGCTGTAGAATATTACGAAGTGGGCACAGCAAAAACGGTTGAGCGCTATACCCTCAATCCCAATGGTGCAGTGTATGGTTTTGCTCAAACGCCCAAACGCGTTAAAACAGTGGTGAACATTCCAGTTAAGAACCTCTATTTTGCTTCGGCCTGGACACAAACTGGCGGAGGGTTCTCTGGGGCAATATTTAGTGGATATTTATGTGCCATGGAAGTAATTCGTAGCAGACGGTAAAAACAAATTATTTGCCTATCGTCGAGTACCGTAGGCATCGTCAGAAATTGAAGGAACAGAATAATCCTAAAAATCCAATTAAAGACTAAAGATATTTATTGAGTGACTAAAGTTTAGAGTGCCTAAAATGCCTAAAGTTATAACGCAATTCAAGTAATTTGAATGAACCCTGCATTAAGTTAAATTTGCTTTCAAACAGCGCCTTTCAATTTGAAATCTAGTAAAAATATCACTGGTGTCCGGTAAAAATTTTATAATACGAACAGATTCTTCGCTCCATTTTATTCCCCTACCAATGACAAATTTATGTATGTAATTGTAAATATGCATGGTACCAAATTCATCGATTTATCCAATGTCGTCCGGAGGAAGATCAATTCAATGATCGAATTTATACCGCGGACGATTTAATATCTTACCATTTTAACCCAGGGCGACACTCGTTCCTCGCTTGCCCTGGGCTGAAATCCAATGGCCCTTCAGGCCGTCTTTATGTCATTTTTACATTGTGCCCAATTTAATTGGGTGGGGCCTCAGAATGACAGGAGCCCAGAGGGCTCTAATATGTGTAGCCCCGGGTTTTAACCCGGGGTATCAATGAGCAAGATTAAAATCGTCCGCGGAATAATTTTGATTTGGAGAGCAATTGCTTTCGGACGAAACTGAACAAATCAACGAAATAGATATAGTCCACGTTTACAATTACATACATGAATCTATCATTAGTAGTGAAGCGAGGCAGAGCGTAGCGGAGCTCCTTCAGGAAATCTATTCAATTTGCCCTGACAGTAATGATTTAAAATAAATGGATAACCGAATAATTACCCAATAGGTTTAATTGAAGTTAGTTTATTGAGGTATGACTCCGGTTGGAGTAAAATATATAGTTTTTAGGTAACCAAGCGGGCACTCATTTTAAAATATTATCTAATGCATTACATCTAAATTCTCTAATCTTAGAATTTTCTCCAGGATCAACGAAAAGGACCCCATGAGTGCCGCATTGTCGCCAAAACCAGCCTTTACAATGGGAACAGTTCTGGATACACCTATTAAGGCAAATCACAACATTTGCCTTAATTAGCCCCTTATGGAGCATCGAAATGGGCGGTGAATAAAATGACCGAGGATATTTCCGTAAAACTCAAAGATACAGGCGTTAGAATAAATACGCTTGATCCGGGCTGGTTACGAACCGATTTGGGCGGTGAAAATGCTGATCATCCTGTTGAAGCAGTATTACCAGGTGCACTTGCTCCGGCCCTAATCGATAACGATGGCCCAAACGGGGCATTCTTTTCAGCCATTGATCATCAACTGGATATTGATATGTTTTAATATAAAATAACTGGTACCATTCTACATTAACCGGCAGGTATTTTTTAATCACTTGACATTTTCTAAAAATCACTTGACATTTTTTAAAAATCACTTGACATTTTTTTACATCAACGCGTCTTCATCTCAGGCAGGATCACAAAAGCATGGTAGCAAAGGAAATTCATCTTAGATCACATCATCCTTCTAGGTCAAATAAAAGCGCTTTTGTATGAAAAAATAGAAAATTAGCATTGGTTTCCGTATTTTTAGCCAAATGAATCTATTAAAGTATATTCACTGAACAGATCTAACTATTTTAGCTATGAATATTTTTACAAAACTTATTTTAACTCTACTATTCCTCATTGCAGGTCTTGCATCCAATGCCCAAACTGATGCCATACGAATCAACCAGGTCGGCTACTACCCTACTGCCAATAAAATAGCGGTCGTGGTTTTTACGCATGCCACCACCTTCGAACTGATCAACATCGCCGACAACAGTGTGGAATTCAGTGCCAATTTATCAACAGTTAACTATTGGAAGGATGCAGGGGATAGTGTGAAACTGGCCGACTTTTCTTCAGTAGCAAAGATCGGTAAATACAAAATCAGAATTCCCGATTTCGGAGAATCCTATGCTTTTGAGATATCTCCAACCGTTTTACGAAAAGCAGCCTACGCTTCCTTGAAATCATATTATTATCAGCGTTGTTCCTACGAGTTGAAGCCGGAATTTGCCGGAGTTTGGGCGCGGCCTGCCGGGCATCCCGATACGGATTGTATTTTGCATTCATCAACAGGAAAGAGTGGAAAAATATCCTCTCCGGGTGGTTGGTACGATGCAGGCGACTTTGGCAAATACGTCATCAACGCCGGAATTTCTGTTGGAACCATGCTTTCGTTTTACGAAAATTACTCCAACTTTTTTGCCGATGGAAGCATTCACATTCCTGAATCGGGCAACGGACAAAACGATTTATTGGACGAAGTAAAATACGAATTGGACTGGTTGAAAACCATGCAGGACGACGATGGTGGAGTTTTCTTTAAACTCACCACACAAAATTTTGTGGGATTTGTAATGCCGGATAAATCCAAAGCTCAGCGCTATGTAATAGGTAAAACCACTGCTTCGGCACTCGACTTTGCGGCCATGATGGCCATGGCCGGTCGTATTTATATCGATTATGATTCAGCTTATGCGTCCGATTGTGTAACGCGGGCAGAAAATGCCTGGACCTGGGCGAAGGCCAATCCCAAAATCTACTTTAAAAACCCTTCGGATGTTTCAACCGGGGAATACGGCAATGGCGATGTGAGCGATGAATTTATATGGGCTGCCGCAGAATTGTACATTACCACCCAACAAGATGAATTTAAAACCTACCTGGAAAGTAAAAGTTCTTCCTTAAATTACTGGAGTACTCCTGGATGGCCCAATGTTCAGCCCTTAGCGTCACTTTCCTTGTTGACACAAGCAAACGGGCTTTCATCCTCCATCCTTACATCAATAAAAAATTCATTACTTTCTACAGCAGATAAGTGGTTGGGCCAAATCGAAAACAGTCCGGTCCGTATTCCTCAATTCAGTTACAATTGGGGATCGAACAGTGGAATTGGAAATATGGGGGTAGGTTTGTTGTATGCCTACATCGTCACCAACGATCAAAAATACATTAAAGGTGCTGCCGAATGTGCCGACTATCTGTTGGGAAAAAATGCAACCGGTTTTTCGTTTGTTTCCAGTTACGGTTCACGCACTCCCATGAATTTTCATCATCGGGCTTCCGGAGCTGATGGCATTCCACAACCTGTTCCGGGTTTTGTTGCCGGCGGTCCGAATTCAGGGAAACAAGACGGTGAGAAATATCCATTTAGCGAAGCTGCAAAATGTTTTGTCGATGTGGAGGGCAGTTATGCGTCCAACGAAGTTTGTATTAACTGGAACTCACCATTAACCGCACTGCTCGCTGGTGTTGACGCCGTTTTGGGCGATGGTTCCGCTGTCGCATTTGAAGTAGCAACGGAGGTGAACAACCCACCTTCATTGACCATCACTTCGCCGGGCTACGACAGCAAAAAAGGCTCCGACAAGGAATTTATTGTGAAATGTACTGCCACCGATCCTGATGGAATTTCAAACCTTGAACTTTACATTGATTCCCGTTTTGTGGATGTATTGTTTGAATCTCCCTATCAAATCACAATCGATAACTTGACATTTGGCGATCATACGATAACAGCAGTGGCAAGCGACACAAAAGGATTGGTAACAGGCAAAACCAATACCTTCAATTATTATGAAGTGGAAACAAACGGAGTTAACACCTTAAAAACCCATTCATATCTTAGTGTTTATCGCAATGCCGGCTCAAGTGTGTTTACCGTGAACTACGAGGCAAACAGCACATTTCCGGCTGAATTCATTTTATACAACAACAATGGACAACAGCTCCGGAAACGATTCATCGATGCGGCACCAAGTGGCAATGGTGAGTTTAACTGGGATCTGGGTACTGATTTATCCACAGGCATCGATTACCTGATTTTACAACAGAACGGTGTACGTATTGCCACCCAAAAGCTAGTGAAGTAAAGGGATACTTTACATCATGAAAAAATAATGCACTTGAAAAATCGCATGCCTGAAACACTATTTTATTGACTAAACAGTTTGTCTTATGAAACTTGTATTTCGAATTTTAGCTCTCTTCATTTTAGTTCTGCCCCAATTGGTCAAGGCTCAATCTTCCATTGAACTTTTCAACAAAAACAACCTCGACAATTGGTATGCTTACAATGCCGAAACGGGGAAACATGAAAATGCTGCTGAACTGTTTAAAGTAGAGCAAAAAATGATTCGTTTATATGGACCCAATGCGGGCTACCTGATGTCAAAGCAGTCCTTTCAAAATTTTCGTTTAAGTGCTGAATACCGGTGGAATACCGATTCAACATTTACACGGAAAAGTGACAAAAAAAATAGTGGTTTGATGTATTTGGTTCCCATAGACACTCCTGACGTTTTATGGCCAAAAGGCATTCAATTTCAAATAAAAGAAGGAGCTACCGGCGATTTTGTTTTGCTTCAAGAAGTGACACTCCAAATGAACGGACAAGAAACCGAACCGGGAAAAAGCGTGGCCGTGCCGCGCATGGAGGATGCAACCAATCCGATTGGGAAATGGAATTCATTAATAATCAGTTTTTCAAATGGCAAAGTAAAACAGGAACTCAACGGCAAATTGGTCAACGAAGGAGATGCCCCCTCTGTTTCTGAGGGTCGCATTTTATTGCAATACGAAGGTTATCCCATTGATTTCAGGAATATTGTTGTTGAAGAATTGTAAGAATTGATTCATACAATAAATTCTGTGTTTCGTTGTTATTAAAAAAACCAACGAACACGGCCATGAAAATCTTCACATTTCTCTTCCTCATCTCTTTAATTACAAGTTGTCACTCAGAAACAGAACAAAAATTCAACCTGGGATTTGAAAAACAAACGAATCAACATGCGCTTTCTGACGGATGGTTCAAATGGGGTAACTATGAATTAAGCATCGATTCAATGAGCCATTCCGGATTAAAGTCAGGAAAAATAAGTGCGACTGAAACAGGAAACTTTGGAAGTATTGCCTATCAACTACCTGCCAACTATACTGGAAAAACCATCCAGCTTGAAGGCTACATAAAAATCAAAAACGTAGAATTTGGTTTTGCCGGCTTATTGCTTCGAGTGGATGATGACAACAAAAAAGTATTGGTTGGCGACAATATGCATGGCCAAAATGTATCAGGAACGAGAGATTGGCAGAAATATACCATTACACTTGATTATCCGGAAAACGCAGAAAAAATTTATGTTGCAGGCCTTTTAACCGGTAAAGGGGAAGCATGGTTCGACGACTTTGTATTAAGCATCGATGGGAAAAATATTCAGACTTTAAAAGAAACGGAAAAACCGATTTATAATGCAAAACAAGACAAAAAATTCGATGCCGGTTCAAAAATTGAACTTCCGGAATTGTCAAGCCAATTAATTGATGACTTTGCTGTATTGGCCAAGGTCTGGGGATTTCTAAAATATTATCATCCCGAAATTGCCAAAGGGAACTACAATTGGGATTACGAATTGTTCCGATTTCTGCCCGGATATCTGAAAGCAGCAGACCATATGGAAAGAGAATCCCTGCTATTGGGATGGATCGAAAGCTTGGGTGAAATCAAAAAATTGAAGAAGCCAATACCTGACAATTCGGAAGCCTATATCAAACCTGACACAAATTGGATGAACTCCATTCAAAATACTTCATTACGCAACAAATTGCATTTCATTTACAAAAACCGAAATCAAGGCAAGCATTTTTATATCGGAATAGCTACTAAGGCGGGAAATCCTGATTTCAAAAATGAGAATGCCTACACCGATGTGCCATACCCCGATGCAGGTTTCAGGCTATTGGCCCTGTTCAGGTATTGGAACATGATCAACTACTTTTTTCCAAACAAACATTTGATTGAAAAAGATTGGAATACCATTTTGCCAGAATATATACCAATTTTCACCACGGCAAAAAACGAATTGGAATATGAGTTGGCTGCCTTGCAACTCATTGGCGAAATTCACGACACGCATGCCAATTTATGGGTCGGGAACAATCAAATACAAGACTTGAGAGGCACGAATTATGCACCTTTTCAGGTGAAATTTATCGAAAACAAAGCCGTTGTATGTGCTTCACATAACCTTCAATTTAGCAATCAATCCGGATTGGCAATAGGTGACATGATCACAAAAATTGACGGCAAAAATATTGAAGATCTGGTGGATGAATGGTCAAAATATTATCCGGCATCAAATGCACCATCCCGTCTCAGGAATATTTCTGCTGATTTATTGCGTTCCCAAAAATCGGAAATCGAAATCGCCTATATCCACCAAGGAAGAGAAAAAACAGAAAAATTGTCGCTGTATCCCAAAAACAAGTTAAACATAGACAACTTGTATCGTGACGACCATCAAAAGAGTTTTAAACTTATCGGCAACTCCATTGGATACATCACCTTAAGGTCAATAAAGGAGGAAGATATTGCCCAAATTAAAGCTGAATTTAAAAATACGAAAGGAATTATCATCGATATCCGAAATTATCCATCCACATTCGTTCCTTTTAAATTGGGGTCCTTCTTTGTCTCTGCACCTACCCCATTTGTTAAATTCAGCAAGGCAAATATTACGCATCCCGGAGAATTTACTTTTTCGAAAGCCTTGGAAATCCCAAAATCAACCGATTATTATAAAGGGAAATTAATTGTACTGGTGAACGAATACACTCAAAGTCAGGCAGAATATACAGCCATGGCCTTCCGGGCCGGAGACCGCACCACCATCATTGGCAGCACAACAGCTGGTGCCGATGGCGATGTGTCAAGCATCGTGTTACCGGGAGGATTAAAAACCAGTATATCGGGCATTGGTGTCTATTATCCCAACGGGCAAAAAACTCAACGAATTGGCATCGTTCCCGACATCGAAGTAAAACCCACCATTTCAGGAATTCGCAATGGAAAAGATGAAGTTCTGGAAAGGGCTATAGAATTCATTCAAAACCAATAAATCAGTGTTATTGGTCAATTATCGATGTAAAATAGTTTTCGGCAACAATTACTGTTCATATTCTTTTTAACTTTACAACAACGGTAATCGAAATAAAGGGATGCAAAAGCAACTTTTATTTCATGTGAACCATCATACATCGAAAGCAAAACCATGAAACGAAACCTATTTAGAAAAGTAATCGGTGGCCTAAGTCTAACTTCGGCAATGTTTGTATTTCAAGCATGCTATGGCACGCCACAGGATTTTGGACTTGATGTATTCGTTGAAGGTCAGGTAAAATCCAATACTTCGGGATTACCAATCAAAGGGATTAAGGTATCAGTTGTCAACAATGAACAATATGAAATGACCGATGAAAATGGAAAATTTTCATTTTACACCATCCAATTCGATCCTATTAAAATCCAATTCGAGGATACCGACTCATCACAAAACGGACTTTACTTCCCCAAGGACACTGTAGTTAACGCCGGTTCAGATAGTATACATCTGGATGTAGTTTTGGAAGAGCAATAAATGTTTGCATCCATCAAAAAATATGCATTTAGAAAATTCAAAAAATCAGAAGTTAAACTTCATGAACTGAATTATTTATTCTGGGAATGCACAACACGCTGCAACCTAAATTGCCTGCACTGTGGAAGTGATTGTTCAAAGACCAGTGTACATAAAGACATGCCCATTGAAGATTTTTTAAACGCCATCGATTCAATTCAACATCCTGCCCCCAATTTTACCGTTGTCTTTACTGGCGGGGAACCGCTCATTCGAAAGGACATTGAAGAATGCGGACGCGAAATTAGGAAAAGAGGCCTACGATGGTCCATTGTCTCAAACGGACATGCCTATACCAAAGAAAGACACATTTCGTTACTAAATGCCGGCATGGGAGCTTTAACCATTAGTTTAGACGGACTTGAAAAATCACACAATTGGTTAAGAAATAACGATTCGAGTTTTAGTTTGGTGAATGCGGCCATCGAAATTGCCGCGAGTTCTTCACGCTTAAATTTTGACATTGTTACTTGTGTCAACAAAAGGAACATCAACGAACTGAATCAATTGTTAGATTTACTGCTAACAAAAAAGGTGAAAGCCTGGCGCTTATTTACCATTATACCCATCGGTCGGGCAGTTGGTAATTCTGACCTTTTGTTGACAGACAAACAATTTGTTGAATTAATGGATTTTATAGCAAATGCGCGGAAACAAAAAGTGATAGATATTAAATTTAGTTGCGAAGGTTTTGTTGGCAATTACGAAACAAAAGTTCGGGATCTACCTTTTTTTTGCAGGGCAGGCGTAAACATTGCTTCTATACTGATTGATGGTTCTATCAATGCTTGTCCGAATGTTGACCGATCGTTTTCGCAAGGAAACATTTACAGCGATAATTTTTATGAGGTGTGGCAAACGAAGTTCGAGCCTTTTAGATCAAGGGATTGGATGAAAATTGGTCAATGCAAAACCTGCCAAGAATTCAAAGATTGTGAGGGAAATGGATTTCACAATTGGCATGGAGATCAACAAAATGTATTGGTTTGCCACAACGCAAAAATAGAAGGTAAAAAGCCTTAGGCACCAACCAGCTCACCTCAACAGATGAACTTTCTCATCTCAATATTATTCAACCCGTCCTGATATATAAATTCAATCTAAATAAATGACGAAACAAATTTTCCGTTTATAAAAGAACGGCTCTTAAGAACAACTTTGTATCTTTAAATGCGTATCAAATAAGATCAGAACAAATAATCAAGTTGAACAAAATGAAAATAAGCACTCGTATACTGAACTACATCAACGAAAAAAATAAAGAGGAATTCGATCCCTACTACATTTACGAAAAACAATTGATTCAACAACAGTGCAGAGCCTTTCAATCCATCTCCTTCGAAAACAAAGCCATTCATTTTGCTTCAATGGCCAATATTCAATCTCAATTTCTGGAAATCATTAAAGCAGAAAAGATCAATATTTTCGTCAACTCTATTCTTCATTTACAAGCAGCAAAAGCAGTGGGTTTTAAGAAACAGGAAATCATTTTCACCGCATCGGCACTAAGTAAAAAGATTATGGTGGAAATCGAAAAATCAGGCATTCAATTAAATCTCGATTCGCCAAATCAGCTTCGCCAATGGCTTAACTTATTTCCGGATCAGCCAGTTGGCATAAGGTGCAACATTGGCGATGAGGTAAAACCTTTTTCAACCCATGCGGGATTTTTTATTGGCTCAAAAAGTCGGCTAGGATTTACGCGCGAAGAAATGGATACCATACCGGACAAAACGAAGATCAAAGGACTCCACCTTTACGTTGGAACCGATATTTTCGACATCAATTATTTTATCTCCTGCTACAAACAATTGATTAAAATGGCCGCTGATTTCCCTTCCATTGAATACCTGAATTTTGGTGGTGGATTTGGTGTATCGGAGAACGGTGAAAAACAATTCAATTTCTCAGAGTTTAACATTCAAGTGAGCAATTTAATGCATGAAACATCACGTAAATTGGGTAGAAACATAAAACTTATTCTTGAACCTGGCCGAATTATTGGTGGAGAGGCGGGTTACTTTGTTTGTCATGTGACTGATCTCAAAAAACGATCCGAAAGAACTTTGGTTGGTGTAAATGCCTCTACTGTTCAATTTTCACGCCCCTTACTTTATCCCGAAATTGCTAAACACCCTATCGCCATCATTCGCAATGGAGTTCAGTTGATTTCAGATCAATCAGTAACGAGCATTATATACGGATGTTCCACTTATTCTCGCGATATTTTTGCCGACGAAGTTGAATTACCTGAATTGCAAATCGGCGACATCCTTGTTTTTGGCAATGCAGGCTCTTATTGCGCCTCGTCGCACATGCAATTTTTAGGCTTTCCAAAACCTCAAGAATTCTTCGTATGATAGTTGAATTAATTGAAGGAAAATCGGGATATCGCGAGTTTGAAAAAGTAAGCAGCGGCGTTTATAGCGGAAATAACTATTTCAAAGGAACGGAACAAAGCATTGAACATTTGTTGCTCAAATCGAACAGTGCATTTAAAAAACATGCCATAATAAAAATGTTCCTGGTGCGCAGCGGTAATTCCAATGTGGCAAGGTTTGCACTCATACATGATACCCGATTGCCCGACTACATTCAAGTTTCATTTTTTGAGGCTCAAAAAGGATTGGGTGATCTCTTCGGCCTTATCAGGAAGGAAATTCAAAAGCATTTTCCACACAGCATAAAAGTAGTCGTCGGCTTAAACGGACATTTGAATTACGGGGCCGGCATTTTGCTCAATCGGTTCGACGACGCACCCATGTTTGGACTTCCTTACAATCCCGACTATTATGCCGATTATTTCAGCCAACTGCATGCCCGAAAAATGGTCACCTTTCGTTTCAGCATGGAAGCCTATGCCACCTGGGCGCACTCCTACTCGTCGCAACGAAAATTGCAGGGATTAAAAGTGAGGTTCATGAACAAGGCGAACATCAAAAAAGAAAGTGCCATATACACTCAGCTGAACAATCAATCCTTTACTCAGCATCCCTTTTGGGCAAATCGCGATACCGAAGAAGACCTGGAATTGTTTAAACCCTTCCGTTTTTTACTGGATAATGAAAACCTCATTTTTGCTGAAGTGGATGGAAATCCGGTGGGCTTCTTTTTATGGTATCCCAATTTTAATGAACTGGTTAGCAGTCAACGCGATTTGAGTGCCATCGACGTGCTTAAATACCGGCTCGGGAAACCAATCCATACCTTTCGATTTACCGAAATTGGCATTTTACCTCAATACCAGGGAAGTCCGGTTGCCCTGGCCTTAATCAACAAATCATTACCGAAATTGCTTGAAAAAGGATACACTCACTGTGAAGGAGGCTTTATATTTGAAGAAAACCGTGCGTCCATCGCCTTTGTAAAACGCATACTACAACGTTGTTATGGTGAAGAGCCAGAGGTTTACCGACAATTCGCCACCTTCGAAACCACACTGTAATGATGGAATTTAAACAAATAGCAAGTGCAGGAGAACTACCATTGGAATGGAACGAACGGACTGAAAATTACTTTCAACAAAGCCCCTTTTTATCCCATACCGAAAAATACAATCCATGCCAACAACGCTACTATGGCTGTTTCAAAAATAACAAACTACTTTCCGGAGCCATTGTCTATTCTCTGCATATGGACTTGCTCACTTTTCTTAGGATAAAAAGCCCTATAAAAATGCACATTGTGGGTATCCCATGTTCTGTTTCCAGTTCAGGTATTTTTGGTGATGGGCAAGCTGTGGAAGCCTTAAAAAAGTACCTGTTAAAGCATGAAAAAGGATTTGTTTTGTTGCTAAACTTAACCGAAAGGCCAGACAATACAAGCTGTGCTTCGGGCAAAACACTACCAACCATAATTTTAAAGAATACCTTTTCGAATTGGAATGAATATACAAGTGCTTTGCGTTCCAATTACCGACGGCGTTTGCATCAAATCAATAGTAAAAATAAAAATTTGCGCTTCGAAAAAATGGGGTGTTCCAATTTTACGGATGAAATGTACAGGCTCTACCTTGGCGTCTACCAACGCAGTAAGGATAAACTGGAAAAATTGACCTTCGATTTTTTTAAACAATTACCTGATGAATTTCAACTTACCATTTGTTTTAAAAACGATTCAATAATTGGGTGGAACATCACTCTGCATGATGCTGACAACTATTATTTTTTTCTGGGCGGAATTAACTATCAGCAAAATAAAACTAACCAGACCTATTTTGGTTTGCTGTGCAATCTCATAAAGGACGGAATTGAAAAGAAAGCAAAAACCATTGATCTGGGACAAACAGCCGAAATAGCCAAAATGCGCATGGGAGGCCAGCCCAGGCTTTTATACATGGAAGCTCATCATCATTTAAGGCTGGTGAATGGCGTGATCAAACAATTTAGTTCACTGTTGGAATACAAACGAAAGCTCGAAAACACCAAAGCCATGAAGGAGAATAGAACATGAAGATACTAATGATTCGCCCAAAACCTTCGGAAGAAACAATTGGATTGCAGCACTTAATGATTGTTGAGCCTCTGGAATTGGAGGTTTTGTATTCACTTATACGCGATACTGATTCGGCCATCATTGTTGATCTGATTCTGGAAAAAAGATCCTTCGAATCCTTTTTATTGGAACATCAGCCCGATGTTGTCTGCATAACCGGATACATCACCAATGTTTCCACCATGATCGACTATTGCGAAACGGCAAAACGTCTGTTCCCTGAAATCAAGAACATCGTTGGTGGAGTGCATTGCGAAGTGTGTCCTGAAGATTTTGAACACGAAGCAATCGATTTCAGAGTGGTAAGGAATGCCGCCATCAATTTTACGACTTTGCTCAATCACATCGAAAAGAACACTGAACTACCACCTGGAGTTTTTCGCCAACGGGATTCACTGCAAAACACTACCCTGCCCGAATTTGATTTTCGTGTTCCTTTAGCCAATCGAGCAGCTGTAGAGCGCTACCGGGATCAGTATTTTTACATTTTTCATGAAAAAGTGGCCTTGATGAAAACCTCCTTTGGTTGCCCGTATCAATGCTCCTTCTGCTTTTGCAGAGTCATTACAGGAGGAAAATACAATCAACGCCCGGTTCTTGATGTTATTCAGGAGTTGGAACAACTGAAAGAAAAGGAAATCTACATGGTGGACGATGATTTTCTCTTTGACCGACAATGGCTGCAACAGTTCATTGCTGAGCTTAAACTCAGAAAAATCAACAAACATTACTTGGTGTACAGTCGTGCCGATTTCATTGCAAAAAATCAGGACCTCATGAAAGAACTGGCCCAAATAGGCTTGCGCACCGTAATTGTTGGTTTCGAAAGTTTTGACGACAAAGAACTGGACCAATACAATAAAAAGACCTCGGTGGCCATGTACAAAGAAACAATGACCGTTCTGAACCGCGAAAAAATTGATGTGTTTGCAACCATTATTGTTCCACACAATTACGACAAGTCGGACTTCAAAACCATGGTTACTGCATTAAAATCACTCAAAATACACTTTGTCAACTTACAACCCTTAACGCCTCTCCCCAAAACTGGCGTGAGTTTCCCCGAAGATCAAATCATCATCGATCGAAAAAATTATCCACAATGGGATTTGGCGCATGTATCCGTTCGACCTACAAAATTATCAGTGGCTGAATTTTATACGGAAATACTAAAGGCGTATAATTCCATTTTATACAGTCCAAATGTGCTTTGGAAATACTTGACCACCTACAAGCCGGCCATGCTCTTTAAAATGTTGGTGGGCGGATATCGGGTAACCAAACAATATAAATTGAAAATTAAAGAAGCCAAACATGCCTAAAATTTTATTCATACAACCTACGCAATATGCCGAAAACGGGAAATTGTGCAAACAGCGGAAAATCAACCTTCCGGGTTTGGCCTTTCCCTTGCTTGCAGCCTATACTCCATCGAACTGGACCGTTGAATTGCTCATCGAAGTGGTGGATGAAATTGATTTTGATGCCGATGTTGATCTGGTGGCCATTGGCACCATGGGCCATGCTACTTTTCGGGGAATTGAAATTGCGGCTGAATTCCGAAAGCGGGGAAAAACAGTGGTGATGGGCGGCTACATGGCCTCAATAGCTTACAAAGAAGCCATTAAACACGTTGACTCTGTGGTTATTGGCGATGCTGAAATATCTTATCCCCTGATGTTAAAGGATTTTGAAGAAACAGGCAAACTGAAACCCTTGTACAATTCACCCATTCATGAATTAAAGAATCTCCCCATACCACGTTACGAATTGTTGACACAAAAGAAAATTGGAGCCATGTTGCCTGTTCAGGCCGGACGCGGTTGCACCTTTACCTGTTCCTTCTGCTCCATAGCGTGCCTTTACGAGGGCAAATACTTGTTCCGCCCTGTTGATGAAGTGATCAATGACATCAAAGAAGTGAAACGTTTGGGCTTTAAACGCTTCTATTTAATCGACGATAACATTGTTTCGAACCCATCTTACCTGAAAGAACTTTGTTTGAAAATTACCCCCTTAAAAATGAAGTGGGCCAGTCAATGTGCCATTCATTTGGCCAAGAATGCAGAGTTACTGAAATTGGTTCGGGATTCGGGCTGCGATTTAATGAGTTTCGGAGTGGAAAGCATTCAGCAGGATGCCATCGATAGTCTGGATAAACCATGGTTGAAGGCCGATGAACATGAAAAAAACATTCAGATCCTTGCAAAATCGGGCATTGCTGTGAGCACCGAAATGATTGTTGGAACCGATTTCGATACCGAAGCTTCCATTCGAAAAACCTTCGATTTTATCCATCAAAATAAAATACCGATACCCCGTTTTTATATTTTAACTCCTATCCCCGGAACCGATCTGCATACCCAATTGCAAAAAGAAGGAAGAATGCTGACCGACGATCTTCGGCTTTTTGACGGAACCCGCTGTGTTCATATTCCAAAGAAAATCGATCCGGAAAAATTGACTGAAATGTACTGGTGGCTCAACAATAAAGTGTTTTCCATTAAAAGCATCGTTCATCGAGTGCTGTTCAATCCTTACCTTTGGAAGAATCCGGCCATGTTGCTTTTTTCCATTGGCATTAATTTTCATTACAGGCATTACGTCCGACGAAAAATCACTCCTAATATTTTCTAAAAATGAAGATCACTTTAATCAAACCCAGTCTAGGAAACATTATCCAAGGTTACAACCTGAATGAAGGAAGTATGGAACCCTTGCAACTGGCCATTATTGCAGGTTTAATTGCCGAACCCGATGAGGTGGTGATGTACGACGATCGGCTGGAAACCATTCCTTTTGATGAAAAAACAGACTTGGTTTGTATTACTGTGGATTCGTTTAGTGCGCGCCGGGCTTTTGAGATTTCAGGCGAATTCAGAAAACGCGACGTTAAGATTGTTCTGGGAGGAATGCATCCTTCGCTCCTGCCCGATGAAGCCTTGCTTTATGCCGACTCCATTGTGATTGGGGATGTTGAACCCATTTGGGATCAATTACTCGCAGATGTAAAAAATCATCAATTGCAAAAGAAATATACGGCTCCTTTTGGGCTGCCGCAAGACGGACGGTTTCCGGACCGGAGCATTTTTAAAGGAAAAAAATACCTGCCTGTTTCGCTGTTGCAATTTAGCAGAGGCTGTAATTTCTCCTGTACTTTTTGTTCCGTTTCCCAATTTTTTAAACATTCGCACAAATGCCGCAAGATTGACGATGTATTGCAGGAAATTGAAAAGGACCAGCTAAAAACCATTCTGTTTGTCGACGATAACATGGTGGCAAATAAAAAAGAATTAAAGGTGTTTCTGCGCGAATTGATCCCCATGAAAGTGAAATGGGCCAGCCAATCGAGCATCGACATGGTGAATGATAGAGAAATGCTTAAACTCATGGCCGATAGTGGATGCGTTGGCAATTTGATCGGATTTGAATCCATCAACATCAACACTTTAAAATGGTTCAACAAATCGCCCAACATTCGCGATTTTAACAGCTATAAGGAAGCGCTGGAAATATTTCGGGACTACGGATTTTTAACCTGGGCCAGTTTCATGATTGGGAACGATTTCGACACCATCGACACCATCGATAAAACAGTGGAATTTGCCATAAAAAATAAATTCACCCTGGCTTTTTTTCACATCCTGATGCCCTATCCCGGAACACAAATTTACGAACAATTTAAAACTGAAGATCGCTTATTGTACGATGGTCAATGGTGGAACCATCCGGATTATCGCTACAATCAAGCGACCTTCCAGCCCAAATTAATGTCACCGGAGACATTGAGCGAAGCAACGGTAAAAGCCAATAAGGATTTTTACAGCGTATCATCCATCACCCATCGTTTGTTCGATAGCAAAACAAACATGCGTAACCTAATCAATTTCCTTATTTATAGTCGCTTTAATTATGTATTGCGAAAAACGAGCATTTAAATTATCTAACTATGGAGCCCAAAATCCTGTTCACTTCGCCTTGTGGCCCATATGCCAAACTGCCGGTAGATAAAGATCCCATCGATTATTTCTACTACCGGAATACCTACCAACAAAAGATGTTTCAACTTCGTTCGTTTCAGAGTTGGCATTCCCTGCATTTTATGGCACAAAACATTGCCCTACCTTCCGTGGTGATTGAAAATCCATCGATGCGAAAATTTCAACAGGAAATCAACAAAGGACACTACGAAATCGTGGCCATCGGATTTACCATTCTCCTCACAAAAAAAGTATTGGAGATGGTGAGTTGGCTGAAACAAACCCACCCCGGAATTGAAATTGTATTGGGCGGTTATGGTACGGCCATCTTTAAAGAATCGTTTGAAACATCGGACCAACTGCAAGCCCTGGTCGATCACATCTGCTATGGCGAAGGAGTAAGCTTTATGAACGCCATTATTTTAAAAAAATGGAACATTCAAAACAAGCAGCCCCTGAGGCAAGATTTGCTTCCATCGAAAAATAGTTTCTTTAGAACGCACATTGAACTTTTCCAGCAGATCATTCTGACCGGAGGCCTGGGATGTGTTTATGGCTGCTCATTTTGTGCAACATCGAGTCAATTCAAACAACACTACATTCCACTATTTACGGGCAAACAACTCTTCGACAGCTTACATGAACAACACCTGAAACATCCCAAAATTCAATCGGCCATCATTTATGAGGAAGACTTTTTGCTAAACCGGGCACAATTCCTTGAGTTTAGCCAACATTTCCAGAACAGCCCAATGGCCCGCCAAACCATTTTACTTACCGTTTTTGCCTCGGTGAAATCCATTCTGAACTATCGCATTGAAGAATTGATCGCATGTGGCATCGGGACCATTTTTATTGGCGTAGAATCGTTAAGCGAAGATGTATTGGCTGCCGAAGGCCTAAGTAAACGCAATGGTGAGGTTGAAATTTTGTTTGAGCAATTGCACGCGCATGGCATCAATACCTTAGGCTCGCTCATTATTGGTTGGGATAGCCAAACAGAAGAAATTGCCAGAGCCGATTCCGAAGGATTTATCCAGCTGAATCCAACTTTCTATCAGGTGGTCCCCTTGCATGTGGTTCCCGGTACTCAACTTTGGGATGAAATGAAACAGGAAAACAGAATACCAACTGATTATAAAGTTGAATTGGACGGAATTACGGATTTCAATTTTGAAGCCAAAAGCTTTTCGCATTCCAAAGCCCGAAATCTGGTCTTTTCAACCTACACAGGATTGGTGCAAGAAGGTGGACCATGGCCCTTTCGCTTATTTGAAAATGTACTAAAAGGGTATGTAAATCTGAAGGAACATGAAAATGCTGTCCTAAAAAGCAGGGCTCTGATTTACCGATCAATGATTTATCCCTTGTGCTTTCTGGCCTTTGCTTCCAGTCTGTTTTTTTATGGGAAAGGCTTTCGTCAACGCTGGAAGAAAACCATGAAGCAGTTTTACCACCACTTTCCTTTTTTATTACTGCTTAGTCTGCTTGTAAGTCCAATTGTGGCGGTACTGCTTTTGGGAATATCCCTATGCGCCAATTTAGTGTATCGCTTAAATCCCAATGGTGATCAACCTGATTTTGTTCGTGTGAAGTATGAAATTCCAGAAAGAGAAAATTACACCTAAACAATTGAACAACAATCATTAAAAAGCAGTATATTGTATACGATAAAAAATAAATATTAAATATCAAGCGCTTATTTTTTTTTAGGCCAAGTGCAGTAAACTATAATACAAACGTTTAGTTGTAAACTTCGGATTATTTCAATACGATATAATTTTTATGTCATGGAAAAACTGTTAATTTTCTCAGCATTGTTTTACCTGATAACCTATTCTGGCTGTAAGATAGAATCAGTACCTGATACTATTCTCGAAGAAGAACTACAAGATACTATTTGGCCTGAATTGAAGGAAAATTTTTCTGATAGTGAATTTAAAGAAGCAATTATAGGAAAATGGCAATCCATATTTGAACATGAAGGACAAGAAAATGTCATTTATCTCGAACTAAGCAACCAAAATAAGGCAAAGATTACCATAGAAAAAGAAAGTAAGCAGAATAAATATGAAGGTGATTATAAGGTATCATACCTTCGCCCTCCAGACGAAGGTATGGTGACTTTAGCTGAGATTACAATACTCACTTCAAATGACACTTTAGTTTTATCCAGAGTGAATTTCGGATTACATAATTATTTCCCAGCTGAAAGAGGACCATTTTTGAGAATAGATCAATCGCCCTATGGAGTTATGGAGAGAATAAAATAGTTACTTGATCATTAAAAATAAATATATTGGATATACGTATGGTTCAACCTTAACGTATCTCGAAAATATCCCAAGAAAAATTCAGTTTTACAACGGATTTGGAATAGCCCCATTTTACAAAAACAGATGGGGAATTTTAAAAGATAGGCGGATTAAACTAGTTGCAATCAACGGATATTTTTCCGATATAAAAGCAAAACAATCCTTTCCATTACCGGTATTTCCTTATTTTTATTGGCAATAGAAAAATGAAAAGAAAAAACAGAAATAACACTTTTATGTTCAAGAGCACCAGTTTCGAAAATGAACTAAAATATCCAATAACCAACTTACAACATTCAATATCCAAATTAGCATCGATAATCTCCGTCCGATCAGAATCATCCCGATGAGCGGCATCCAGTACCAACGTTGTAACCAATTTAAATTGACACCTATGAAAAATTTATTGTTCGTCTTTTTTATTCTTTTGACACTGAATTTATTCGCTCAAAAAATCAATACTGAGTTAAAGGCAAAACTTGACTCGATTATGCAAAAGGATCAATTAATGAGAGAATTGATTGACACAAGAATCACTGAAGAACGTAAAATAGAAATACTTGACAATTTAGGACTTGAAAAAGAAAAGTTTTATGGCAACTCTGCTGGCGACGCCTGGGGTAGCGTATACTCGCAAGACCTTAAAAACATGAAAGACATTCGACAAATAATTAAAGAATATGGGTATCCTGGAAAAACATTGGTTGGTGTGCCCACTAACAAAGCTTCATGGTATGTAATACAGCATTCTGACGCAATTGAAGAATTTTTTCCGTTGATTAAAGAAGCAGGGCAAAAAAATGAAATTTCAATGACTTTGGTTGCAATTATGGAAGATAGATTGCTCATGCAAAAAGGTCTTGAACAAAAATATGGCACTCAATCTTATGGAACAAAAAATATGAATGCTGAAACAGGAGAAGAAGAGTGGAACTATTATATTTGGCCAATTAAAGACCCGGAAAACATTAACAGCTTGAGAAAATCCATTGGATTTACTACTACGGTCCAAGAATCGGCAAAAAGGTTAGGTGTTGTTTATAAAGCATATACACTTGACGAGTTCAATGAAATAATAAAAAAATAAAAACTGTTTTATATCCAGAGTATCGCGAATGAGTTTGTAGCCCCACCAATGTTCAGGGCGACGATGCTCAGTAAAAAGCACCTCCGGTTTGCGATTTTGCAAATAATATGATCAAGGAACGAACCATGATGGTTGAAAATTCAACATACTATTTTAAGAATTCGATAAGATACTCTGCTTCGATGGATAGTATCGAATATATATTCAAACCATGAATGAAATCATTCTGTATACCGATGGAAGCGTAAATAATCAATTAAAAATCGGTTACGGTGCTTATCTCATTGTTCGTGAAGATGATTCTACGATCATTGATTTGAAAGCGCGGGTAAAAGTGAAATGTTTTGAAAATACCAGCTCTACAAAATTGGAAATCCAAACAATTCTATGGGCTTTAAACGAATTATCCCCTATTAATCAAAAAGTGATCCTCTATACCGATTCACAGAACATGATTGGTTTAATAGCAAGACGAGCCAAATTAGAAAAAGATAATTACAGTTCAAAAAAGAACAGCTTGATCAAAAACCATTTGGAATATAAAAAATTCTTCAAATTAACAGACCGCATTGACATCGAATTCATTAAAATAAAGGGACATCAATCTGCTGCTCAGAAAAGTGACGTTGATAAAATTTTCGCTCTCGTCGATAAAGCTTCTCGCTTAGCACTAAGAAATCACCTAAAATGATGTAGCTTGCCTTATTCCTTTCGAATAACTTGAATGTCATACTGCAAGATATCGTTGATCTCACCATCCATGCACATGTTCCAGTCTTCAAAAATGATGGCAAGCGTATTGCTCATTTGTTCGAGAGCTACATTATATAATATCCAACACTCCGTCGTAGCACATTTCAAACGCACAAAAAGTTAATTAGAATATTTTGTTTTTAAAAAGACGAAACAAATTCGTCAATTGAACCATGGTTCATTAACTTTGCATTAAACTATTGATTAATAAATATTTTTCCAAGAAACACCTTCAACACCATTGATCATCATAAACGGCAGGCAGAATTACTAAGTTGCTCATAAACGAGTTGTGCCTTGCTTTACATTTATAGGTACCATGTGCAATATATACCGTAACGACAAACCTGATATTCTGTTTTTAAAGGATAAAGCAGGAAATATTTTTGAACTAAAAAATTAAAACCATGTATAAACATCTTTTTGGCCCTGTTCCTTCGCGTAGATTGGGTATGTCCCTGGGTATTGATTTGATTCCTAAAAAAGTGTGTTCATTAAACTGTGTTTATTGCGAAGTAGGTAAAACCACTAAACTTACGATCGATAGAATGGAGTATGTGAAATACGACCAGGTGATTGCTGAATTAATGCAATTTATGAGTTCTAAACCTAAAATCGATTACATAACATTTTCAGGCTCAGGAGAACCGACGCTCAATAGCAGAATTGGAGATGTGCTGAATTTTGTCAAAAAAAATTATCCTGACCTAAAAACCGCAGTATTAACAAATGGATCTTTATTATTTGATAAAAAATTAAGAACTGAGCTTTTACAAGCCGATGTAATTTTGCCTTCCCTTGATGCCGCAAGCCAGGCGGTATTTGAAAAAATCGACCGCCCAAATCCAAACTTGAAAATAGAAACTTACATTCAGGGTTTGATTAATTTAAGAAAAGAGTATAAAGGAAAAATTTGCTTAGAAATATTCTTATTGAAGGATTATAACGATTCAAAAGAAGAATTGGATTTACTTAAAAAAGCCATCCTGAAAATTAATCCCGACAGTGTTCAGTTAAACACCCTCGATCGGCCAGGGACAGTAGCAGGAATTCTTCCTTTATCAAAAAACGAATTGCAGCAAATTAGTGATTACTGGAACATCCCAAATGTTGAAATTATCGCAGCAGCTCAGGAGCGAACATCAGTTGAATCGTATAGTGGTGACATTGAAACTGCCATTCTAGAAACCATAGCCCGTCGCCCCTGTACACTTGATGATTTACATAACTTTCTGGGTATTCATGTGAATGAAATAAATAAATATTTAGGAACATTGGAAGCAAATAATAAAATAGAAACTGTTCAGCTTGAACGGGGTGTTTTTTATGAATTAAAACATAAATAATTTTTGCTCAAGATTGCTGTTATGTTTCGCTGACTATTTGAAAATTTCAGTAGAGAAAGAAGAGAAAATAGGGCAAGGAATAGTATTAAAATTAAATGTTTAAAAGCTATGGTCGCAATTTATAAGATGTTTTTAGAATCTGTAATGATATCCGGGTTCGTGTTTATCATGATGTTGGTGATTGAATACATTAACGTTCAATCAAAAGGTATTTGGCAAAAACACCTCACCGAGAACAAATGGAAGCAGTATTTAATTGTGGGATTATTAGGCGCAATCCCGGGATGTCTGGGAGCATTCACCGTTGTAACCTTGTTCGCGCACCGATTGGTTTCTTTTGGAGCTTTGGTTACTGCCATGATTGCAACAAGCGGCGATGAAGCTTTTGTTATGTTCGCCATGTTTCCCCAAAAAGCAATACTGCTTACCCTTATCATTCTCGTTGTGGGGATTCTGGCAGGCTATCTTACCGATAAATTTTATAAGCCAAAGGGAATATTGAAAGATATTGCCAACCACGATCTGCCTTTACATGATGAGCCGGAATGCAGGTGTTTTGAAAAAGAAAAATTCTGGTCAAATTTATTGCATCCTTCACTTTATCGCCTGACTGTAGCCGTCATTATATTGGCACTTATATCGGGTGTAGCTACCGGAGTACTTGCCGGGAAAGCCGATTTATGGATTAAAATTACCCTTGTGATATCATTTTCTTTTGCCCTTTTTGTAGTGCTTAGTGTTCCCGAACACTTTCTTAAAGGGCATATATGGAATCATATTGTTAAAGTGCATCTCCCCCGTATTTTCCTCTGGGTTTTCGGTATCTTATTAGCCATGCACTTTTTAATGTTGTATATCGATGTGGAATCATGGATATCCAATAACATGTTTGTTGTGTTGCTTATTGCTGTTTTAGTCGGCATTATTCCTGAATCGGGGCCTCACCTTATCTTTGTCACTCTTTTTGCTGCAGGTTCTATTCCTTTTATCATATTATTGGCGAGTTCAATATCACAGGATGGACATGGCATGCTACCCATGCTTGCTGAATCAAAAAAAGGTTTTGTGGCGGTAAAGGTCATAAATATGATTTTTGCCTTTATTGTAGGTGCAACAGGTTTATTATTTAGTTTTTAAACTAAACTTCATGACTGTCAACATGGTTATCACAGGAAAAACACATCAATAAAGTTGAGTAACAAAAATAGAACTGTAAATTTACAGGTGAATTTTAATTAAAACGTAACTATGGAATTTCTATCAACAAAAGGTATTCATTACATAAGCAACAATAAACCTGTTCAATTAAAAGGTGTTGGACTCGGCAACTGGCTTACGCTTGAACATTTTATGTTTGGATTACCAGGTACCGATTCTCAAATCAGACAGGTGATAAAAGAAACTTATGGAGATGAAAAATCTGATCAGTTTTGGGATAAATATTATGCAACTTATGTAACAGAGGAAGACATAAAATATGTTCACAATAGTGGAATGAACCATATTCGTATACCAATTAATTACAAGTTGTTTTTTACCGATAGTTTTGAAAAGTCGGTAGCCATACGTGAAATAGATCGAATAGTCGTTTTTTTGAAAAAATACAAAATATGGGGGATTATTGATATACATGCTGTCCCGGGTGGACAAAATCCGGATTGGCACAGCGACAACCACAGTGGAAAAGATAATTTTTGGTCAAACGATACTGATATAGATCTGGTTGCTGCTCTTTGGGGACGCATTGCTGAATATTACAAAACAGAACCCGCTATTGGCGGCTATGACCTGATAAATGAACCTTGCTTTTTCACTAAAGAGTCTGAATTGAAGATGCTTGATTTCTTTCGTAAATGTACACGCTCAATTCGTGCTGTTGATTCAAATCATATAATCTTCTACGCAGGCAATACCTACAGCAGAGACTTTTCGATGTTCACTGAAAATTTAGATGACAATTCTTCCTACACTTTCCATTTGTATCCTTTTTTGCAAATCCCTGATGCTATTGATTCTGAAGAATTGTCCGCAAAACTAAACCACAGCCTACGTCATGATGTAACGTATGAACACTTAACGACAAGGCTTAAAAAACCACTTTGGTGTGGAGAGACGGGACATCCAATGCATCTTTCCAATAGCTATAACACTTTATATCAGTTCATTTCTATTCTTGAAAATAATCAAATTGCCTGGGCTTTGTGGCCTCTAAAAGATTGTGGGGCAATGGCAATGACTTATGCAAAAAAAGATGGTGATTGGAACAAGCTATGCATGGAATTATCTGGCAATTGGGTATTTTGGAATATTTTCACAAAAGACAGTATTTTATCTGCCGAAAAAGAAGACAACAAATACATTTACTACCAATGGCTTGCAAATGAATCAACAAAAGCATTTGAACTTGTACGTGAGAACATTAAAAAATTACCTTACGAAAGATTGTACAAAGCTTTGGATGATTTTAGATTTGACAATTGCATGATAAACGATAAACTTCTTCCTCGTTAGAATTGGAATTCAAAATGATTATAAAATAAAATAAAAGAGATTCCTAATGGAAATATCAAAGCATGAAACCTTATGGCTGCAAAACGATGGCGCAAAAATGGTCATTGATTTAGGCGTAAAACAAGAAGATAAAGTAATCGACTTTGGTTGTGGTGAAGGTCGATATACAATTCCAATATCGCAGGTTGTTGGCGAAAACGGGCATGTTTATTCGGTTGAACACAACGAAGATGCGATTGCCATTCTTCTTAAAAGGCTACCTGTTTTTACTAGTCCAAATACTGTAAGCCTACTTAAAATTGACGATTTTAAAAATACAAACACCATAGCTGACAATTCGATTGATTCTATTTTTATATTTGATGTTTTGCAATACATACAAGATTGGGATTTACTTTTCTCATTTTGCTCTCGTGTAATCAAAGCTAAAGGATCCATTTTTATTTATCCTGCTGCAATTCCTCATCCCGATAGTGTTGATATCAAAATAGCGATCTCAAAATTAACAAGCATCGGTTTTAATCATTGTAATACCAAAGAATATCGAATGATGCACAATGTAGATATGGTTGACGATACGGTCTATAGTTTTTTTAAAAATTAATTCGTACAAAAACGCACGTCCATCATAACTATAGCTATGATGGACGGTGTGTTTAACCCCTACATTTTATGTCTGCTATTTCTTTGGAATTACGTACACATAATCCAGTAAGGCCTCATTAATCTCCCCATCCATGTTCACGTTCCAGTCTTCGAAAATGATGGAAAGCGTATTGCTCCCTTTTTTGAGAGCGACTTCAATAAAGTTGGAGTAACCCCAGTCGCTCCATTCGTTGGTTCCGCGCTGAGGAAATACCCAAACACCTGAATAATCCTTGTTGATGTATACGCTGCGAATGCCACAATTGTTGTCGGTATTCCATGGACCAGTTCCATTTGAATATCTACAGTTTAGTAAATACATTCCTGCTTCATGAACGTCGATTTTAAGTTCAATTTTACGATTGACTGTGCTGCTGATTTCCACAAAACCTTTGCCTGAATAATTGGTATACGGCAGTTTCGATTTGCTGGCAAAGTTTTCCACTTCAACAATCTTCTTGTCGGCTGATTTGCCTACCAAAACGGGTTCGCTGGTGAATGATTCCACGTTTTCGCTATCAACAGCGGTGACCTTGTATTCTGCAAATTCATTGATATTCAAATCGAATTGATGCGCTGAAATGGAAGCTGCCACTACCCCATTTTTGTAAATGTTGTAACCATGGGCTCCGGGAACAACATCCCAAACCAACATAGAGCCTTCCTGCTTTACCAAAGGATTGGGTAACGAAAATTTGTTGGACACCAAATTAATTTTGCTTGCCCCAAAACTGTTGTTGGCAAGTTCTATTTCAATGCGATGCTGACCTTCTAAGCTACCAGAGAAAAAAGCTTCATCCTGTGTTTGTCCATCAAGTTTAAACGAGGCGATCTGGTTTCCAAAACCTTTCACGGTAATGTTAAGCTTCGCCTTGCGATAGCTGAAATTTGCCAGCGTTTTTTCTCCTCCATATACTTTCGGCACAACAGGCTGAAAACGAATGCCGTCGGCTTCGAAATTGATCCCCACAAACACCCGGTGTACCATGGCTAAATTGCCGGCCATACTCCACAACATGCGGTCGGAATTGATTTCGGTACCATTAAAATCACCATTTGAAGCCACCATATTTTCATAATTGGTCAGGAACAATCCTCCGGCACGATAAATAGATGCCAGCCCGTGAACCAATGCGGCTTCGTTCCCTGTTTTAGCCGCCGCCAGGTTCCAGAACGACTGTACAAATGGCCATATGGCGTTGTTGTGATAAGGCGGAATACCCGGAATTTGAGGATAAATACAAGTCGTTCCATAAGTCGTTACCGGAGAATTTTCGAAAATGGCTTGCGCCTGTTCCCGATTGGCCACATCGAATAAAACAGCAAAAGCCTCCCCCAGGGCTTCGAAGCGTGGCGACAACGACATTGCACTGCGCCCGTATAAATACTGTCCATAGTAACCTTTGTCGTCCATCCACAGGTATTTGTTCATACCATCCTTGATCTCAGCAGCCCTTTTTAAATATTCTTCGTTTGGTTCACCCAAAATGGACGCCATTTCCGATAAAATAATATTGGCTTCGTAATGGATCGCATTGGTCCCCAAATTCTCCGATAAATAAATATCGGTATTCGACATCCATTTGGGATAGGTCTGTTCGCGCCAGTCAAGAAAGGACGATTCACCACGATTCATGCCCGTTTTGGGCGAACGAATGGTCAATTCATCATCGGCCAGGGTATTTCTGATGACCTCATAGGCTGTTTTTAACCAAGTTTCATCGCCCGTTACTTTGTAAATTTCCCAAGCTGCCAAACTCCACGATGTTCGATCCGATGAAACCGGCCATGCACCACCCGAACCGGTATCCTGAACAATTCGACCACGTTTTACTTTCTTCAACAAACTTATTTTCGCCACTTCCGGTTCGTGATAAGCAAAGGCCAACAAGGTACTGAAACTCACATCGCGGGTCCAAACACCACCCCACTTGGCACCCGTGCGAAGGGTGCTGTCGGCCTCTATGTTTTTACGGGCTTCTTCCAGTGACAGGTTGAAAAGCGCATCCACCAAAGGCTGGTCCGATGTATAGGATGGTTTCATTGAGATATCTTCACTCAGCGTCCAGGTTTTCACCTCCTGTATAGTTGAATCATAAGGATTGAACAGTACTGTCAGTTCATAAATACCATCACCATCGGGATCCTTCAGATCAAGTCCCTTCTCCTCCAGATTTACAAAATCCCACGACAGGGGCTCCGCACCACCTGCAATACAAACAGACTTAAAATCGTTTTTCGCAATTTTACTTCCATCGAATGCTTCAAAGTATCCGTTTTTTTCAAATTGATCCAAAACAGGATTCATGTCAACGCGAAAAGTATAGCTGTAATTGATTGGCAGTTTAGTTCCCGGATCGGCAGGAACCGGACTATTTTCCGAACCAAAAACAATGACGGGAGATTCGTGTTCGTCATCAATAATCAACCAATGATCTGCCAAAGGCCGTTTTTCGTTATCCTTTTCATTGATACAAAACTTATAGGTGACCAACCTTGAAAAATTCTCAGATGCACGGCTCTGGTAATTGGAGGTAATTTCCGTTCGGGAAATGACATGAGCCTGGCTTTCTCCTTGCACCACTTTATCGGCAAAAAGAGTAAACTCATTTGAGTGGTATAAAATTTCAGGTTTGGAGGTACAGCTTGCGGCTAACAAGGCAATAAGTACAATTCCAAAATATGTTTTTCTTATGAATTTCAATATCATGACTAGTTTCTCCTTATAATTAATTGCTTACTTTTTGCCGCTGCAGGAACACGGATCAAACAATACTGCTCCTGTTCATTCCAAGTCCATTCCAGGTTTCTTATGTTTTCACTGTTCTCCTCATTTGCTTTCCATTTAAAAAATTTAATTTTTTTCCCTTCTAACGTTATCAATTCAGGCTTATTGGGTAAATAAATTTTATAGATCAAATTTCGGTTTTTTACTTCAAATCCATTTTCACTCTGTTCGCTACAGTCAATTTCAAGCTGATCCCTTTTACTTTTACATTGTATGTTCCGTTGTAAAAAACAATCGTTTTTATAATTATTGGTTTCGCCATCGTCTTCATAAACCACAAATTCAGCCTTTTGGTTTATGGCTGCCGGAAAAATTTCCAAAATCAGCGGATAATTGACATGTTCTCCGATGTATTGCATAACAGGCATTTGCGGAATTATAGAACCTTTTTTTACGAATATGGGAATTGATGCAATTTCTACAGGATACATGATCCATTGTTCACCCGGAAACGATTGGGTTTTGTTATTGAAATCGATCCATTCCCCCTTGGGCAGATAAATTTTCCGTTCAGCCTGCCCTTCCTCAACGATTGGAGCTACCAACAATTCTTCACCGAACAAAAACTGATGATTCAAATTTTGAGTTTCCTTATCGTTGGGATATTCCAGCAACAGGGCGCGCATAATTGGCAGTCCCGTATCATAAGCCTGCCTGGAATAAGAATAGAGATAAGGAAAAAGTTGGTATTTCATTTCAATGGCCTTTTTTGCATAGGCTTCCACTTCTGCACCAAAGCGCCAGGGTTCCACCGCGTTATTTCCCTCATGATGTATACGGCTCAATGAATTGAAGGCCCCAAATTGCAGCCAACGAAGGTAAAGTTCAGCAAAGGCATCGTAATCATCAATATCGCCGCAATACCCGCTAATGTCGCAACTCCAGAATGGAATCAAGCCCATTCCTGCCGAAAGCGAAAGGGGAATTTGAGCCGCCAGTTGATCCCAGCCATCAGTTACTTTGTTTCCATTGCCTGCATCGCCGGACCATCCAAAAGTGTACCGCTGCATTCCGGCAAAAGCAGAACGGGTCATCTGAAATATACGTTGATTGGGGTTTCTTTTTTCAAACTGTTCAGTCACCACTTTGTCCCAGGTCAATCCATATACGTTATGAATTTCGTTGTGCATCCCCAGATGGAGCTTTTGAAACAAACGTTCGGTGCTTTCGACGTTGCTCCATGCAGGTTCACCCATATCGGTCCAAAAACCACGAACTCCGGCATCAATGGCTTTTTGCTGATAGTTGCCCCACCAGTCAGCCACTTCTGGTTGGGTAAAATCGACCACGCCGCAATTACCTCCCCAGGGCCAGGGCATGTTGTACGATTTGTTGGTTCGTATATCTTTGGTGAAATAGCCCAATGAATCGGCTTCATTCCACTGTTGTTCATTCGCTTGCGAAATGACCGGATCTTGTGAAACAATCACCTTAAATCCCGCTGCGCCCAAATCATCGATCATTTGAACGGGATCAGTGTAATTTTCATCACGCCACTCAAAATCCTGGAGGTATTGTGTCCAGCCAATGTCCTGATAAATGATATCGCATGGAATTTCCCGTTCGCGATAGCCGTCAGCAATTTCACGCGATAGTTTCTCGTTGGTGAGTAAACCCCTGCATTGGGCAAAACCCAAAGCCCACGCGGGCGGCATAATTGGCTTTCCGGTTAATTCAGTATAAGCGGAAATGATTTGTTTGTAGGAAGGCCCGTACATAAAATAGTAATCCATTTCGCCTCCGGGTGATGAAAACGAGTAATAATCGGGTGAAGTTGCTCCAAAATCAAATTCCGTTTTGAAGGTGTTGTCAAAATAGATCCCATAGCCCTCGCTGCTCATAAAAAAGGGAATGGATTTGTACAAGGGATCTTCATCGACCTGATAACAGGGTTTATCGCTATTCCACATTTTAAACAGCCCACCAACGCGATTAATTGTTCCACTTTTTTCACCTAAACCAAATATAGATTCATTGGATTTCAGCATTTTGAAACAACTCATTTTTGACGAATCACTTTCAAATCCCCTACCCTGAAAATCTTCTAATAGCAGTTTTTGCCACTTGTCGAAAATACGAATTTGAAAAGGTGATTTAGTGATTCGAACAATCAGCTCTCCGGTATAAATTTCAACGCTGCCAGGCTGTTCCGAAATATTGATTGGCAAACTGCTATCTCCTGTTTTGATCACAGCAAATGAAGCATTGTTTCGATGGAAGTTATCGGTATCGTACCAAAACCTTAAAGTCCCCGAACTGATTTGTTCCACCTGGAGCTGTAGCTGATTTTGGAATTGAAAAACAACTTTATTATCAATTACTTCATAGCTTTTGAAATCACCTGGATGATCATTAGCCAAAGCACCTGGAATGATTCCAAATCCAAAAAACAAAAACTGAAATAAAACCACCAATAATGAGAGAAAACGCATGCTTCCATTTTTTAAATTAAAGGGCTGCCAAAAAAAGTTGGCTTCGTATTTGAATGAATGAGCCACAAATTTATAAGCCTACCTGAAACCAGATTATTGTGAAAATAACCAGCTCTTTTTGGCACCCCTAACAATCAAACTAAAACTATTCCTTAACTACTAATTTTTGAACGGATGAATTATGGTTTTCATCAAAGGTTTTTACCAAATATACACCTTTAGCAAAGCTGCTTACATCAATACTTTCCTGACTTAGCTCTGGCCTTATAACCATGATGATTTTACCGGACATTGTTGCAATCTCAATTTTTTGAATAATACTATTGTACTTTATAGTAAGTAAATTCTGAGCTGGATTAGGATACATTTCAAACTGATTATTCACCATTTTGCGATCTCCAATTCCTGTTTCCAAAGGTGCAATGCTAATGATTTCTGTCTCAAAATCGACCAATATGGAATAGTCTCCTTCTTCACCCTCTTGTACTCTCCATTTAAAATCTTCTGCATCAGGCGCACAGCCAGTATAAGTGGTGTATTTATAATCTCCGTCGCTTATGGTTTGATCGGTAACTTCAGCCAAAAGCCAATCTCCGTCGCACCAATCACCTGTAAAAGTGGAAAATTTAAATTCTCCGGCCAGTAATGCACCCTCCCAAGTAAATATTTTTGGATTCGTTTCATCCTGAATCATTGGTGTTGGTGCTGCAATGTTCCATCCAGTTGGTGTTGCATCCCCAACCAGGTATACATTGGAATAAAGTTCACCTTCTTTTTCCAAAATTATATTGATGGTATAGTTGATGATGATTAATCCATCGGAAGCCCTTACAACAAGTACAACTGTTTTATCTTCACCAGAAAGTTCAATAGTACCGGCTCCGCTAACTGTTGCTGCTGCATCGGATGTTTCCGCGTTTACTTCAATGGAAGTTGTGCTTTCGGGCACCATTAACGAATAAGTTGTTGTTGCAGGATCAAAATCGGGTGATAATGTGCCTATACTTGCAGTTAAACTGGCTAAAGTAGCATCTGCAATTTCAGTGCTCAACTTTTCGTAAACAATGGTTTGAGCGGTAAGATTGACCGTAATTTTACAGGTTCCTGCATCCCCTTCAGCGACCAACCATTTATTGTCAGGACCATCGCATCCGTGGGTAACTATATAGCTTGCTGCAGTAATGGCTTGACTGTCTTCCGGTGGGTTCAGCCAATCTCCATCGCACCAATCTCCTTTAAAGGTTGAAATTTTAAAAGCACCTGCATACAAAGCACCGGTCCAAATGAAGATCTTTTCGTTGTTTGCATCCTTTACCATAGGTGTAGGAGTGCCAATGTTCCATCCTGTTGAGACGGCATCGCCAATCAGGTAAAGTTCGGTATAGTCCTGTGCTTTTGCAAATGTTGTTACACTTGTCAATAGCACCAATAACAATGTTTTTAAGGTAGAAATTTGTTTCATAATTATTGATTATTAGTAAGTACTTATTAGGTATTAGTCAATGGTCATTAGAAAATAGTCATTGGTTGTTATTGTTTTGTCAATTTTCGAGAACAATCATCGTCCAATATTTCAATTCGGGAAGCGTAAAATAAACGTGATCACCTTCCTGTTTAAATGCTAAGGATCGGGATGCACCACCAATGACATCAGGTGAAGCAATCCACAGTTTTTTTATTATTTCCGTTGAAGTTATATCCAGTTGTGAATTTTTAATCATCGCAGGGATGGACTGAACGCCCTGATTATCTCTCCACTGGTCGGTAGTAGAATTTTTAAAATTGATCAGGTGAATGACCTGTTTGTTGTCCAGCTGTTTACCAAACACAGCAACATAACCATTGGCTGCCGGCCATTTGGCAAGTTCCATTTTGTTGTCGACGGATGAAAGTTCAGGAGTGTTGAACGATCCACCATCGCGCAACAGGTTTTGATAAGCCACCATAAAATCATAATAAGTCACCAAAGCCGTCTGAAGATCCGTTTTCATTTTCAGGTTATTGTTGGGGAAATACTCTTTCCCCAACATGTGCTCACCCAATTCAAGATGTGCTCCCCCAAACGCAAAGATGACCGCATTGGTCATCAATACCGATGCGGTATTAAAATAACCTTGCTGATCGGCCAAATCGTAATTTACATAAGCCGCCAGTATTGTATTTTTGGTATTGTTACTTAGTGCATTGTTCTGTTTGATAATGCTGGCCAAATCGGCATAAGAATTAAATGGATTCCAAATTTCGCTGTATAAAAAATCTGTTGATGAAGCAGCTATGCCTTCCTGCCCGTATTGATTAACAGCATTCATTACACTGTATTTCAGGCTTTGGTCTGTCTTTTCTGCTTCAATAAACGAAGGAAACGTTTCGGAAAGTTTTAAATTAGAACCATCATACTTGTAACGGGTCCCCCGATCACCAAGCTGATCCATATGAAAACCATCAAAATTGAGGTGACTATACACAATGCGGTCTTGCTCCAACAAGTAGTTTTGCCACTCCGGATTCGACGGATCGAGTAAATAAAGATTACTCAAAAATGGAGGTGATGGTAGCGGGTGAAAATCCCGGTTCGTGTGCGTATTGTCGGTAAAAACGTACCATTCTTTATTCACTCCATCGGCTTCAGCATTTTTCCATGCACCAAAAATTAAATTGTAAAACATGGTTTTCATGCCATGCTGATGGGCAAGAGAAATGTAATTTTCAACGGTACTAAAATAAACATCGTTGTTGATGATGTCTTTCCATTTCGAAAGCGGCACATCACCATTTACCGGAAGTGGCCTATGGTGTTTGTTGTGCCAGTCGTAAAACTGTATGCCGTTAATGTGATGCCGATTCAGGTTTGAAATTACCCCCGAAATATCTTCATCACTTAGGGCACCGTATTTTGACAAAAACCCGTAACGTGGAAATTTTGTCCAACTTGATGACACGTCAACGGCGATGCTTGCATAAACTGTTTGATCATTTGTAATTTCAATCAAATAACCTTTAAAATCGTCCGAAGGAGGATTCCAGGTCCAGCTGTTTGCATTGAATTGATGTTCTTCTATTCCTTCACCCAAACAGGTATATTTCACCATGGAATTATCCGGTATTGAATTTCCGGTTATGGTAAACACCACTTTTTCCCCCGGTATATAAACCGCTTTGTCGGTTTCAATTTTCAAATTCTGAAAAGCAGGGGTAGATTCGTTCACGGGAAACTCGACAATTTCCGGTTCTTCATTGGGTTTCACACAAGAAACCAAAATGAGTACAAATAGAAAAAAAATAAGATTTATCGAGTTTCGCATACTGTCTTTTTTGTTGAAAAAAACTTACAGGAAGGCAACATGCACTTCCTGCAAGTTTTACTTATGAAAATTATTGCTTTTGAATATCAATGCTTAGATCCTGAACGTTTACGGTAATGATATAATTACCAGCGTCAGCGTCGGTAAAAACCCATTTGCTGTCATCGGCTTCACCTCCAACGTGACGGTACATTTTTGTCGCATCATCCGGATCTTTCATGTACATGTCCTGCGCCCAATCGGATTGACGATTGACCGGGAATTTAAATTCTCCTGCAATCATTGCGCCTTCATACCTGAAAAGGTACCATGAATTCGCATCTTGCTCCAATTCAATGGCGTTGCCAATGTCCCACCCAGCGGGTGTTGCTGAACCAACGAAATAAAGTTTAAACGGATCGATGCGAATGGTATAATCGGAAAGATCAAGCGTAATGGTGTAAAAATTTTCTTTATCGATGACCCATTTGTTGTCATCTTCATCTCCCCCTTTGTGTAAATAAATCAATGATGAATCCTCGGGGTTGGGCATAAACATGTCCTGTCCCCAATCGGCCTGACGGTTGACCGGGAACTTAAATTCTCCGGGAACCAACACTCCCTGGTAGGTAAACTGAAAAAGGTTATCGGGATTCTGAGTTACTTCCAAGGCTGCGGTAATGTCCCATCCAATTGAAGTCGCCGAACCAACCATGTAAAGCATTTCGTAAGGTGGGCCAGGTAAAGCCTCAATTACAATCGTCTGTTCAACCAAATCGACCAAAATAGAATAACTTCCGCCCTCGGTAATCACAAAAGGTTCATCGGCCTGAGCATCATCAGTACGGTAGAATAGTTGGTTACTTCCAAGGCCTTTATTATAGGATGGTAAAAACTTTCCGGGTGTAGTGATGAATTTGAATTCTCCGGGAAACAACGCTCCGATGAATTTAAAAATCGTAGGGTTATTATTGTCAGGAACTAATGCAATCGCATTGTCAGCATCCCATCCCTTAGGTGTTGCATCACCAATAATGTATAACGTTGACGAAACAGGAAGATAAGGCGTAATACTTAACTTTAGTAAAGGAGAAATGCCATCTTCAACCGATTCATCCATAACATCGGCACTTACTCTTGCTTCCAGTTCAATTTCTTCTCCTGCAATGGCATTCCATTGATTGAGCATCAAATCATTTAATTCGTCAACGGTAAAACTTTTTTCATAAACCCCTTTGCCTAAATCGTAAATTTTGGCTGATGAAAAATTGTTGCCGGATTTATCAATTTCCAGTTTATAGGAAATAGAACTGCCTGTACCTTGATTGGTACCTGTTGTCCAACTGAATGAAAGTGCATTGTTGTTCATGAACCTTTGAGAAAGCAACAGCTCTTGTGCTGAAGCCGTAAGTTCTATGGGCTTGCCCATGTCAATTTCATAAGCCACTTCCTTTTCACAAGCAGTAAAAAACAAACTTCCCAAAAGCATTGCAAATAAAATGACCAGTCCGCTTACGCCGGGGAAAGTGATTTTAAATAGGTTATTTTTAATCATCGTTGTTTTCATTTAGGTTATTAGTAGCCAGGATTCTGTGTAAGGTTAGGATTTGCATCCCTTTCTTTTTGCGGGATTGGCCACAATAAATGTTTTGTTGTAGCATTGGTTTTTCCGATCGACTTTAAAAAATCGAGTGCATATTGTCCATTATCAACACGAATTAAATCGAACCAACGTTGACCTTCGAAGGCCAACTCCATTCTACGTTCATGCAATACCTTTTCTTTAAATTCATTTTGATTTAAACCTGCAACTGCGGGCAATCCTGCACGTTTTCTAACCTGATTCAAAACCTGTTCGGCTTCGGTGGTTTGGCCCAATTCATTTAACGCTTCAGCATGCATCAACAGAACATCGGCATAACGCAAAACCGGAAAGTTCATTGGACTGTTGTCATAACTTGCAGCAATATCTTTGGTGACCAGAAATTTTCGGAGATTGTAGCCGGTTGTTGAATAAGCCTGATCGTAATTCATTCCGCCGAATTCCGGACAGCCTTGATACAAAACAGTAACATCTTTTCGCAGATCACCCGTTTCATACGCATCGATAAATTCCTGAGTAGGTTGATTCCATCCCCATCCACCGGAAACCATATCGGAATTACGCGGTCCCATAAAGGTGCTTAACCAGGAAGACTGATTTTCGTTCGACCAAAAATCTTCTCCGGCATCGCTGGTATACTGAACTTCAAAAAGTGATTCGATAGAATTTTTAGCATTGACATTAAAATTATCAGCATAATTACTGTTCAGTTGATAACCCAAGCCGGCTATCGTTTCGGTTAATTCCACCACTTTCTGATAGTTGCCCAGAGTGAGATACACCTTCGCCAACATTCCCGCCGCAGCTCCTTTGGATGCACGGCCTAAATCTGCTGAAGAGTAAGTGCTCTTTTCGGGTAACAAAAGCATGGCAGTAGTAAAATCATCAATCAGCAGTTGATAAACTTCATCTTTGCTGGTTCTTGCCGGACGAAGGTCGTCGCCAGGAGCTTGTGGCTGGGTAATTAAGGGTACGTCACCAAACATTCGAACCAAAATAAAATAGTAATGAGCCCGTAGAAAGTGTGCCTCTCCCAAAATGCGATTTTTCAAGTTTTCGTCCATTTCAATATCGGGTACCTTTTGAAGAATGATGTTGCATCGAAGGATGCCCGGAGCAGGTCCTCTCCACAAGTCCAAAACACCCGGATTATCGGTGGCTGTTACAAAGTTCATCATGTCCTGAGTTTCACGGCCATCGTCGCCACCACCGGCACCTACAATACTGTTTCCTGCCATTATATCGGTGGTCCACATGCGCATGTTGTACAATTTTGGCCATTGCAAAGGCTGATAGGCACCGTTGATTGCTGCAACGGCATCGTCGCCTGTTTGAAAAAAGTTGTCGGTATTGATGCTGTCCATGGGAGCTTTTTCTAAAAAGCTCTCGCTACATGAAACAGCTATTAATAAGCATACCGCAATTAATATTGATTTGTAAATATTCATTGTTTCAAAGTTTTAGAATTAGAAGCTAATGTTGGCGCCAATACTGATATTTCTGGTTATTGGATAGTTACCGTTGTCGATTCCACTGGTTCCCACCTCAGGATCAAATCCTTTATAAGTGGTAAAAGTAAGTAGATTGGTTCCTGAAATATAAATCCGTACCGTACTCATTTTAGCCCTGGCAATTAAATTCGCCGGCAAATTATAGCCCAGCGAAACATTCTTTATTCTCAAATAAGAACCGTCTTCGATGTAACGATCCGATGGACGCGTATTTTTGTTGGGATCATTAAAAACAGCACGGGGAACAGTTGTATTTGAACCTTCGCCAGTCCAGCGATTCAAGGTTTCACTTGTTTGATTGTAGGCTACTGCCATACCTTCGTTCCAAATGCGGTTGGCATTGAACAATTCAACACCGTAAACTCCCTGAAGGAAAATATTGAGGTCGAAACCCTTGTAACGAAAGGTATTGTTCAAGGCAAAAATAAAATCGGGATTAGGATCACCCAGGTAGGTACGATCGTTGTCGTCAATCACACCATCGCTGTTTAAATCAACATACCGTATGTCACCAGCCGATGTGCGATTGTATTGGTCGTTACCAGGTACCTGCAAAGCATGTGCTTCAACTTCCTGCTGGTTCTGAAATATTCCTTCAGTGATAAAACCATAGTAAATATCGACCGGTTTTCCGGTTTCAATGCGGGCAATCGAATAGTTAAATCCCACATCACCGCGAAGCATTGGAATGGTATCGTTCAAACTTTTCACCTTGTTTTGGTTGAAGGATATATTAAAATCGGTATCCCACTTTAATATTCCGTCGATGTTGCGTGAACTGGCTGTGAATTCAATGCCTTTGTTTACTATTTCGCCTGCATTAATAAATGGTACGGCAATGTCGGAATACCCGGTTGAAATTGGAACCGACATGGGAACCAACATGTCCTTGGTGTTTTTCAGGTAGGCATCCAGGGTAATCGTTAAACGTTGATCGAGTAGTGTGGCATCCACACCAATGTTAAATTGCTGCTGCGACTCCCATTGCACATTTGGGTTGGGCATAACATTTGGAACCACTGCATTAACCACATTGCCACCAAAATTATATTTTACGGTGCTCAAATTGGATGCAAACGAGTAGTTTCCAATCTCTTGATTTCCGGTTACACCAAATCCTGCTCTAAGTTTAAGATCATCAATTTGATCCACATCGGCCAAAAAATTCTCTTCAGAAATTCGCCATGCAAGTGATGCCGATGGAAACCATCCCCACTTGTTTCCTGATCCAAAGCGCGAAGAACCGTCACGACGGATGGTCGCGGTTAACAAATATTTGCTGGCATAAGAATAATTGGCTCGTGCCATATATGAAAGCAATGACCAGTCCGAAGCGTTGCCATTTACGACCACCTGATCAATACCATTTGAAAGCTGCTGTGTTAGGTCGCTGGCAAAATTCTGGATGGAACCACTCATGTAATCGAACTGATTTTCCTGGGCACTGGTACCCAACATGGCAGAAACCTTATGTATTTCGTTAAATGTTTTGTTGTAATTTAAGGTATTGTCCCACACCCAGGTGATGCTTTTGTTGGCACTTTGGTATAAGTAGGACTGTTCCTGAGGAGTTGGATTCCAGTCGTATTTTGGAGCCCAGGTTCTATCGTACCAGATGTTGGCTTTCAAACCGGCACTGGTCTTAAAAGTAAGTCCTTCGAACAATTTAAATTCAGCAAAAATTCCTCCTCTGAGATTATATCCTTTCGTTGAACTTTCAACAACAGTAGCAGAACCTACCGGATTGCGAATATCACCTGACCATTCAGGTCGCTCTGTGGGACCGGCATAACTACCGTCCAGGTTATAAACTTCCTGTGTGGGCAAAGCCATTAAAGTATTTTTGATGTTGTAATCGCCTCTGGACTTGACATCATGATTTAAGGAGATGTTATTCCCAAATGTTAACCAGTCAAATACTTTTGATTCCGAATTAAACTGAATGGTGTAGCGTTTAAAACTGGTATTTAAGACGATTCCATTTTGATCGAATACATTCCCGGATACATAATAGGTTGATTTATCGGAACCACCGGAATACGAAAGTGAAACATTTTGCATTGTTACCGGAGCGATCATTTCATTCACCCAATTGGTTCCTTCACCTATAGAAGTAGGATCGGCAAAGGCAGGGTTTTTTAATTTGCCTGCATTCTCCATCATATCATTATTTAAGGCAGCAAATTCTCCTGCATTCAGCATTTCGAGCATGTTGGTCGCCTGCTGAATTCCATAATAATAATCGAGGTTGACTTTACTTTTAGCACTTCCTTTTTTTGTGGTGATGATTACCACCCCATTTGCTCCACGAGATCCATAAATGGCCGTAGCTGAAGCATCTTTTAAAATTTGAAGTGACGCAATGTCGTTCATGTTGATCTGATTCAAACCTCCGTCTGTTGGAAATCCATCAATCACCAATAGCGGATCGTTGTCGTTTATTGTTCCAACCCCACGGATACGAATTGTGGCATCACTTCCGGGTGTTCCTGACGAGATAATTTGAACTCCCGCTGCCCTTCCCTGCATGGCATCACTAATACTAGGCAAAGGAATTGCATTCAAATCGTCGGTTGAAATACTGACAATTGAACCGGTTAAATCACTTTTTTTCATGGTTCCATATCCAATAGCCACAACTTCATCCAGGCCAATGGCATCTTCTTTAAGAACGATATTAATTTCATTTTGGCCATTAATTGAAACTTGCTGCGACTTCATGCCCACAAATGAAAAAACAAGAATGGCTTCATCAGAAACCGTTTCGATGGAATAAAATCCATCTATACTAGTAATTGTACCATTGGAGGTTCCCTTTTCAACAACGGTAACTCCCGGTAATTTCTCTCCATTGGGAGAGGTGACCTCTCCTTTCACTTTGAAACCAACGGCACTAGTTTCTTTAGCCCATGAAGTATTCGAATTCGAGGTAGTTGTATTCGCCCTTCCAGTTAATGAAAGTGCCAGTAAAAGCGAATAAACAATGGTAAAATGAGTAAGCCTTTTTAGCATTGAATTTGATTTAAGTTAGTCATAAGTTGATCATAAGGCATTCAAAAGTTCCATTCAAACAAATAGAATATTGAACAAGTAAATTAACAATATCAAAACTATGGCGAAATAAGAGGGCAATCAAAAATAAGGATGGAAATATAAATTATTTTCAACTTCACAATAGATATAACTCTGATTTAATGCTAATTAGAGTCGATGTATCATCAAATTAATATAAAGGGTTTACAAAGAAATAAACTCCATATCTAAGCAATTTTCCAATAAAAAGAAAGTCGAATGGGAGCATATTACGGATCACAGGATATTCCAGACTGATATTGCTTTGGTGTTGACGCGAAGGTAAAGTTAAAAGTGTTTGATTTTCATAATTTCGTTTTCAAACTCATCGTTGGAGATCAGAGAGCGGGTTTTAATCCGGTTCTTATAAGCATAAATGGTGTTCAAGGAATAATCAAGTATTTTGGCAATTTTCTCCGGATTGTGAATTCCCAGCCGAACCAAAGCAAAGATGCGTAATTCGGTGTTTAATAACTGCCCTTCTTTTAAATGAATCTCCTCTCCTTTTTTCATCAGCTTATTAAACTTGGACACAAAATCGGGGTATATTTGTAAAAATACTTTATCGAAGTTTTCCAGAATAATTTCTTTTTCCCTGGGAATGCTCAAATTATTGAGTTCAATAGCTATTTCGTCGTATTGTTTGCGTTTGAATTTACGGTTGATGGAACTTTTAAATTGGTCGAGTTTCTCCAATAAAACCGAATTTACCGAAAAGAAATACCCGATGTATTCTTCTTTAATTCTATTGGTTACCGCCAGCTCTTCATTTATTTTTGCCAATAACAAATTGGTTTGATCTACCTCCACCTTCGCTTTTCGAACCACTGAGAATTGTTTGAATATAATTACAATTGCACTAATAACTGTGACCGACAATATTGAGACAACAATAAGAAAATAGAGCAATTTCTTTTTTTGATCTTCGATGGTAATAATGTGCTGCGATTTAATCACCGGCAGGTATTGCGAGATTTGCCATAACCTAAAGCTGGAACCGTAGAAGTGGGAATCATCTAAAGCTACATTGATGTATTTACTGGCCCTGATGACATCACCTTGTTCAAACAGGTAATTGGCTGTAAACAAAAGGGCCACCGCTTCTTTTTTTGCCGACTTAAAATCAGAAATTGAAGCCTGAATCATGCGAAACAAGGCCTCATCCTTATCACCTAAAATACTGTAGGTAAAAGCCAATGTCATTTGAAGTGCTCCCAAATCTTCGTCATTCAACTCGTTTTGTTCGATCAGGCTGTCTAGAATCTGCTTTGCATATTCATTTCTTCCTTCTTTCAGTGCTTTTTGTGCTAAAACAGAATGATATTTCCAGGTATTTTCAGATAAATAAATCAAAGACGAATCGAAAGCCATCATTCCCTTTTTCCGGTATAAATTACTATAAAACGGGCTTTGAGAAAAACTCTCCAAATCGAAATAGGCTCTGCTCATTACCATATAGTAATTGCCTTGTATTTCCGGATTCAGATCGTGTAAATTAAGTTGATTTAAAGTATCGATTGCTTCATTGATAAGGCCAGATGAAATTAGAATATTGGCAAATTCCATTTTGGCCCAGGCAATTTTTTCTGCATCACCGGTTTTCGCAGCAATGTGCATCAACTGATTGGTATAAAAAAAGGCAGAATCGAATTTGAAGGATTGGTATTCTCTGCTCAATGCAAGGCAATAATTATAGGCATCAGGCGGTGTTTCATTGGTCAACGAGAACTGTTGTCTCAACAACTCGATGTTCTTTTGTTTACGCTGAACAAAAGTTTCTCGTGAATTAATCAACTCATCCAACTCATATAAAGCCTGATCGATTTTATTGCCCGCAGATACAGGGAGTTGAATAGTTAGAAATAAAAAAAAGAAAAGGATCGGTTTCATTCTTGTTGTTATTAAGCAAGTGCTTGAAACAAATGTACTTTTTTCAGCCAAAAGTTTGTACTAAATTATGCACTAATACTTGATCAATAAAAGCAGCATCGCTTGATGGGTAAAGCAAAAAATGCCACCCCTTTAAGGAATGGCATTTTAAATTGAAATCAGTAGTTTTTATTTTTTGCTTTTGGCTTGTTGTTGTTTAGCCATATCTTCCAAACGTTTTTGAAAACCTGATTTTGGTTTGGCCGGTTTTTTCTTAACTGTCATTAATTGGGCCCGTACTTTAGCTTCATCGATGAACGAACGAATGATGTAGGTTTGACCAATGGTAAATACGTTAGCCAGGAAGTAGTAATAACTTAAACCTGCTGAATACGAGTTCAAAATAAACATGAAGAATACTGGCATAAAATACATCATGTATTTCATTCCCGGCATGGCACTACTATCTTGCATTTGTCCTTGCAATTTCGTTTGAACGATGGTAGTTACTGTCATTAACAGTGTAAACAAACTGATGTGATTTCCATAGAAACTAGACAAAAATGGAATATTCTGGCTCCAGGAGAAAATGGAATCATAGGTGGATAAATCGGTTGCCCACAAAAAACTTTCCTGACGCAACTCAATTGAGCCCGGGAAGAAATAGAACATGGCAATTAAAAAAGGCATTTGGAAAACCATAGGTAAACAACCTCCCATGGGATTCACGCCCACTTTTTTGTACAAGGCCATGGTTGCTTGTTGTTTATCCATTGCCTTATCGGATCCGAATTTCTTATTGATTTCGTCAATTTCGGGTTTCAAGGCCCGCATTTTAGCCTGCGAAGTATAGGACTTATAGGTGAATGGAAATACAATCAGCCTGATCATAATGGTCAAAATCAGAATGATAATCCCAAAATTATCAATGCTGCTGCGCAAAAAGTTAAATACAGGAATAATCAGGTATTTGTTCACTTCACGAACGACCGGCCAACCCAAGTTGATCAGTTTTTCCATGCTATTTCCTTGTTCCTTCAGTGTTTGGTAGTGGTTAGGGCCAAAATAGAAGGACATGTTATAATCCTGTTCCTTCAATCCTGTTGGATTATAAGGCAATCCGATATCGGATTTAAAATTGGCCAAATAGGGCGATTTATCATCCTGTTTTACCGTTGATACCATGGCATTGGGGAATGATTCATCGGCAATCAGGGCAGTTGAAAAGAACAACTGCTTGTAACCTATCCATTTAACAGGAGTATTCAGTGTTTCTTCGTCCGATTTGCTTAAGCTTAAATTATCAATTTCAGCATCCTTGTATTTGAAATATATACTGGTGTAACGATCTTCACCGTATTTGGAAGCGCGCTCCTGACGAGGGACTTCAAAATTAAAGTTGAAACTCAGAAATCCGGTATTAGTATTGATCAGGTCATTCATTCCATGGGTACGAATGTCGTAATCTACCACATAGGAATTATGCTTTATTTTATATACAAAATCGATGTATTTATCATTTCCAGCATTCAAGCGCATCACCAGCTCCTTGCTATCACCAGGATTTGCCTCGTTGAATTTCTTCCGTCCTTCTTTCATTTTAGGCACCTCGGAACCAAAAACTTCAATTTTACCGGTTGAGACAGAAGGAACAAAATAAAGCTGATCGGTTTGGATGTTGCGGTTCTGTGCAAAAAATGCAAGGTTATGGGTCGCTTTTCCTTTTTCGATCAGATAAAGGTCAGTTGAATCGAAACGTTTGTAATTTTTTAATTCTACCGAAACAACGCGGCCACCTTTATTCGAAACGGTCAAACGCAAAAGGTTGTTTTCCAATACAGTGAACTTTTCAGTACCTTCAGCAGCCTGATAAAAGTCGCCATATAAATTGCGCATTTGATCGCTGGTTTCCTCCACATTGATTGTAGCTGCACCTGCAGGCTTTGGCATATCAATGCTAGTTTGCTCCATTTGCGCAGCGGATTTTTCAATTTCCAGCTTAACCAGTTCGATTGAATCGCGCCTATGTTTTGCCAATTCAAGTTCTTTCTCTGAGGGTTTGTTCAGGTAACTAAATAATACCAGCACGGCAAAAATTAGCGCTAACCCTATGGTTGTATTTTTATCCATTCAATTCTATTTTCTCTTTATTAATATATGTTACAAATAATGAGTCTTTCAACTTGTGAAATATTACAGTTTCCTTATTTTTTAAGACATGCTTTTACAAATTCGACAAACAAAGGACTTGGTTTTAAAACAGTACTACTGTATTCAGGGTGATACTGGACTCCAACAAACCACTGATGACCATCCAATTGCATGGCTTCAACCAAACCTGTATCAGGATTCACTCCAACTGCTTTAAATCCATTTTCAGCAAATACATCCTGGTATTTATCGTTGAATTCATAGCGGTGACGGTGACGTTCGTGAATGGTTCCTTTTTTATAGGCATCGTATAATTTGCTGCCTTTTTTCACTTCACAAGCAAAAGATCCTAAACGCATGGTACCTCCCATGTTGGTTATTCCTTTTTGCTCCTCCATTAAATCGATCACCGGATATTTGGTCACTTCATTCATCTCGGTTGAATCGGCACCTTCCATGTTCAACACATTACGGGCAAACTCAATCACTGCAACTTGCATCCCCAAACAAATTCCTAAAAATGGAATATTGTTCTCACGTGCAAAACGGGTAGCTTCTATTTTTCCTTTAATTCCGCGATGTCCAAAACCCGGTGCCACCAAAATACCATCGAATTTGCCAAGAATATCGCCGGCATTCCGATGTGTAATTTCCTCGGAATGAATAAATTTTAAATTGACTTTACATTCGTTCATTGCACCTGCATGAATAAATGATTCGACAATTGATTTATAGGCATCGGGCAATTCAACGTATTTTCCTACCAAAGCAATTTTAGCTTGATATTTTGGATTTTTATGTTTGGTAAGGAAATTGTTCCAGGCATCGAGTGCCGGTTCGGGACCAATTTCCATTTCGAATTTCTTCAGTACAATAATATCCAGCTGTTCATCCTTCATTTTCAAAGGAACTTCGTAAATGGTAGGAACATCGATGGATTGCACCACTGCATTTTCATCCACATTACAAAAAAGAGCTACTTTTTTACGCAGGGCTTTATTTAAATGGTGCTCGGTACGCAAGACCAATATATCGGGTTGTACTCCATTTTCAAGCAGCGCCTTTACCGAGTGCTGCGTTGGTTTTGTTTTCAATTCACCCGACGCGTTCAGAAAAGGAACCAAAGTGAGGTGGATGACCATTGCTTCTTTGCCCAATTCCCACTTCAACTGACGAACAGCTTCGATGTAGGGTAAGGATTCCATATCGCCCACTGTTCCACCAATTTCGGTTAGTACAAAGTCGAATTTTCCTTTTTTACCTAAAAATTTAATGTTGCGTTTGATCTCATCAGTGATGTGAGGTATAATTTGAACTGTTTTTCCCAGGTAATCGCCGCGACGTTCTTTGTTGATCACCGATTGGTAAATCCGTCCGGTAGTCACATTGTTGGCCTGCGAAGTTGGTTTATTTAAAAACCGTTCGTAGTGACCTAAATCAAGGTCCGTTTCGGCACCATCGTCGGTCACATAACACTCGCCATGCTCATAAGGGTTTAAAGTTCCTGGATCAACATTGATGTATGGATCTAATTTTTGGATAGTTACCGTGTAACCTCGCGCCTGCAAAAGTTTCGCCAGCGATGAAATCAAAATTCCTTTTCCAAGAGAAGATGTTACACCACCTGTTACAAAAATGTACTTCGTTGACAAACTATTAATTTTAAAGGGTTCAAAAATGAAAGGGCAAAGATAAGGATAAAATGAGTGATTGCGAAAAGGAAAAATAAGCTAAAATAAAACGGCCTGAAAATCATCAGACCGTTTATTGTATCTATTCTTCGTTGTATTCAACATCGTCAATTACTCGAATCTTTTCTTTCAGGTAAACTATTTGATCTTCGTTATTCTGTATTTTTTGCTCTACATCCTTAATTAAGGCTTCGGCATTTTTAGAATTTGCGAAGAACCCGATGTTATTTTTTAAGGTGATTAAATCACTTTCGATTTGTTTTAATTTCGAAACGTATTTATCACGTTCTGCAAACATCTTATTGTGGCCGCGACCAGATGACTTCCAATCGCTCATTTTATTTTTAAAACGAATCAGATTGCGCTCTTTGTCTTCAACACTCAAACTATCGAATAACACGTTAATGGCATCTCTGAATTCTTTTTGAACATCATTTTTGTCATTGATTGGCACGTGCCCAATTTCGGTCCAACGACGCTGAAAATCTCTCAATTTTTCAAAGTCACTTTCCTCGTTTTTTCCTGCTTTAAATGCTTTAACTTCTTCAATCAACTCTTTCTTCAATTTAAGATTCTCAATTTGAGTTTCATCTTTCGAGTTGAAAAAACTTGCTTTATTTTCGAAGAAAAAGTCACAGGCAGCACGAAATCTTTTCCAAATAAGGTCGGAATGTTTACGAGGGATTGGCCCTATTTCTTTCCATTTTTTCTGAATGGCAATAAATTCATCGGTGGTTTTTTTCCAATCGGTATTTTCTTTTAAACCTTCAGCTTGAACACACAAATCAATTTTCATTTGTAAATTGTTCGATTGCTCTTCTTTGTGTTTGGTATAGAATTCACGTTTTCGGTCAAAAAAGCCATCACATGCCACGCGGAAACGTTCATAAATGATGTTATTTTCTTTGCGCGGTGTGAAACCAATGGTTCTCCAATATTTTTGAAGTTCAACCAATTCTTTCGATTTTTCTTCCCAGTCTTTATGAGTTTCTAAAGTAGCTGTAGCCAAAATCTCTTCTACCTTTTCGCATAAAGCAGTTTTAGCATCTAAATTATTTTTTTGGGCTTTCTTCCTATTTTCGAAGAAATCCTGATGTTTTTTATTGATTTTAGTGGTTGCTTCTTTAAACCGTTCCCACAAATCATCCTTATTATCACGGGGTACCGGACCAATTTCGCGCCATGAATCGTGCATTTTCTGCAGCGAATTGAAGGCTTTAATGACCGATGGTTCCATGAGCAATTCTTCGGCCTTATCGCATAGATTCAGTTTTTCTTCCAGGTTCTTTTTCAGATCCAGGTCGCGCAATTCTTTATTGATTTTTATATAATCGTAAAAGTTCTCAACATGGTGATGGTAGTTTTCCCATAAATCTTTCATGTTCGCTTGCGGAACTAAACCCGTATCGCGCCATTTCTGTTGTAACTCTTTAAATTCTTGAAACGTTTTGTTGATGGACTCTTTTCTATTGACGAGGCTTTTTATCTCTTCAATAATTTCATATTTGATTTGAACATTATGATCTTTCTCTGCTTCAATTTCGCGGTTATGGTTTGTTTTTAACTGACGAAATTCATCGAGCATATTTTTAAGGTCCTGCTCATAAGGATTCATCTCGGGCTTAAATTCTTCTTCAAAGCCTCCTTTAGCAACAAACTCTTTCTTTAGCTGTGAAACGCGTGCTTTGTTCTTTTTGTAAAAATTAATTTTGATTTGATCAACATTCCGATAAATCTCCATGAACGGCTTGGTGTCCAAAACATTACGAAACTCGTTAATCAATTCAAGCTCGGTGAAGGTAGAATAATCAACGGCTTGTCCACTTGAATCATTGTCTTTTGATTCCTGATTTTTGGCCTCTGAGTCGTCATCGTCATCTGATTCATCATCATCTGATTCGTCATCGTCAGATTCATCCTCATTGTTCGCTTCTTCACTCTTGTCAGTTTCAACTTTGACTTCAGCTTCCACATTTTCGGCTGGTTTAACCTCAGCAACAAGTTCAGTAGCTTCACTTGCCTCAACTTTGTCCTCGATTTTTTCGCTGACTTCTTCGGCTTTGTTTTGAGCACTTGGTTCTGTTGCAACCGTTTCAGCAGGCTTATCTGTTTCTGGCACTGCTACTTCAGCTGGTTCAGGTTCACTTACAGCTTCATCCTGAACTGTTTCAATTACAGGCTCCTGTTCTTCATTCTTTTGTTCCGACACCACATCGGGAACCTCGGTGATAATTTCCTCAACTACTTCACTTTCATCAGATGATTTTCCATCCAGGGATTCAGTGTTTGTAGTTTCTTCGATCGCTTCAACGTTATCCAATTCGGCTTTAGCCGAACTATCTACCTCATTCTGAGTTTCTAAGTGCTTTGTTTCTTTAGATTCCATTCCTTAATTATTAGAGTACAACTAGTGTATTAGAGACCATATTACATATTGAGAATTACGAAAATAGCTATTAAATGGTAATACTCAAATATTTTGAAAACTATTTTAGGCTGACTTAACTGCAATAAAAAGAGCCATCCGCAATATAACGAATGGCTCTTTGTAATAAAAACATCCGCTGAATTTTTTACAAAATAGGAATGTTCCTCATTTCCTGCTCCGGCCCCACTTCTTTTTTAAGCAATTCAACCTTCAGTATACCATTAGTATATTTGGCTGCAATCTTCTCCACATCAACCGTTTCAGGCAATTTAAATGCTCGTTCAAAAGATTGAATTGAAAATCTTTTTTGGGTATAATTGTTTTCCTTACTCTCTTCTTTTTTAAGCTCTGCACTGACCGTTAAAACCCCATCTTTATTTGTAATTGAGAAGTTCTCCTTATCAAATCCAGGGGCTAAAAATTCTAATTCAAAAGAATCGTCCATTTCCTTAATGTTAACAGCAGGTGTTTGATGATCGACGGGACGATTTGTCCACATGGTATTCTCATTCATCAATTCGTTTAAAATGTTGTTCATCGACAATCCATAAGCGGGTTTTTGAAATCTAACTAAGTTCATAATTTATCCTCCAATTTTTATTTGTTTAATTTTTTTGTAATTTTTAATGCTTGAGCTTTTTCAACTATCATTCCACAAGCATTTTTCGGTCAAACGGACAAAAAACAGCAAAAGCACCTGCCATTATTGCCGATTTGCGCATTTGTACTATGCCATTATTGCCGATTTGTTTGTTCCGTTAAAACTTTCGGCCGAAAATGGACTTGTTCTCTACTAAAAATTAGTTGATCGACCATTTCTCGTTTTGCTTTTCTTTAATCCTTGTTGTGCTCGTTACTCGCTTGCCGGAGATTATGGATCATGTGAAATTGTTGTGGGGAAATGATTTCGGATCACATGATATTCTTGTTAGAAAAAGTTTT
>JBGUEP010000028.1:0-90664 GCA_041821245.1 Prolixibacteraceae bacterium | reverse complement strand
TCTGCAAGACACCTTGTTAGCGGAATAATTGCGAAATCAAAATTGGATCCAATTTATGATAGGATAGTTTTACCATCTTCCATTTTTTCTAAAATCCACCCTATTTATGAATTGATCCAAACCAAACGATTAAAATTTTGCCAACATTAATAAGACGTTGGGCAGGAATGCCCGACCTACACTTCTTGCCATTCCAAAATATCACCAGGCTGGCAATTCAATTCCATGCAAATGGCTTCGAGCGTACTAAACCGAATGGCTTTAGCCTTGCCTGTTTTCAAAATTGAAAGGTTTGCAGGCGTGATTTTCACCCGTTCGGAAAGATCGTTCAACGAAATTTTCCGTTTCGCCATCATCACATCTAAATTCACTATTATAGGCATATTGTATTTTTAGATGGTAAATTCCTGTTCTTTTTTCATTTTTATTCCTCGGGAAATCATTTCTGCAACAATCAAACAGACTAAACTAAGTAACATCCAAATAAAATTGGTTTGATCACGAATAATCACATAGTCCTCAAATTCAAACAATGAATTTTTAATCTGAAAAAATAAATGATTACCCAAAAAAATACTCCAAAAAGCAAATGATAATGCTATTCCAATATTGTTAAACCTCTTTTTATTGCTTAAATCAAAAAAGAGTTCTTTTTGCATATTTTTCATAATACCGTAAAACTGAAAAGGGATATATAGGTAGACAACAAAAACGATAAAAGATAAAAACACAGTTATTACACCAAATATTTTATCCTTTTTCGAAAGAAATTTTCCCGCAGGTAAAACCACTTTCATTTTATGATGTCTGAATTTAACTTCTTGATTTAGCTTTATGTTTTGAAGTTTTTCAGGAAAACTAAGAACACTCTCCTTTGGCTTTACCGTTAAATAATAAACATCATCACCTTTTTTATTTTCTTTTTCTAGCGACGCGGCAGAATAGCCTTGAATAAATCCCATCTTCATGTCTTCCCATTCATTTAAAAATGTTGCTGCAAGAAGAACAACATATGAAATCATTACGATAGAAATTAAGGTATTAAATTTCAGCTTTTTCATGGTTTTATAATTTTAGAGAAAACAAACATAAAACTATAAAACATGAAAAACAACTATTATTTATCGTTTTTCGATATATTATTATCGAATAAGGTATTTTTTTAACTACTATTTGTCTGATTCATGGATGAAAATATTCCAAAATATCAACACAGAAGGTCTAAAAAAGAGGATTGATTGCCATCATTAACTCAAGATTGAATCGAGCTAAATGTTGGGTAGGTATGCTCTACGTAAGAGAAATTAACCAAAATAAATGTCGGGCAGGAATGCCCGACCTACTAATGGCCATCAATCCCGTATAACATTAAATAGGCGTGATCAAGGATTTTAAAAATTTCATCGCAGTATTCTTTGATGGCCTTTGGGCTACCAGGAAGTGTAAAGCTTAGCATATTCCCAATTAAACCAGCCACTCCCCTGCTCAATAAAGCATTCGGAATGCTTGCTCCATATTTGGTGCGAATATGCTCCATTATACCCGGAATTTCCTTGTCAAAATAATTCTTCACCACATCCGGCGAAATATCTCGCTGGCCAATACCGGTTCCTCCGGTGGTGATTAAAAGATCGTAATTATCTTCACGGGCATATTCGATTAAAGCAGATAGCATTTCCTTTGAATCGGGAATAATTTCGGTCATCAATTCAACCTTTCGTTTATTTTCCTCAAAATGTTTCGTGGTTAACTGCGCCAGCAAGGGTCCGCTTTTATCTTCATATTCACCCTTACTCGCCCGATCACTTAAGGTGATAATCATAATTTTCCAAATTCGCGGAACATATTCCAATTCATCTCCTTCCTGCAATCGACCATTTCGTATCACACGCGCAAATATCCCTTCCTTGGGCATCACGCAGTTTCCAACTTCTTTGAAAATTTGGCAATTCTCGCCGTGGCATTTCTTACCGATTTGCGTCACCTCCAGCTCAACATTTTCACCTACCAGACGATCAAACGGCCGCATCTCATAAAGCGGAAATCCTAGGGTAGCAATATTTTCAGCGAATTCCCCAAAAGCGATATTGCGCTTGGCTTCCTTTGAAAATTTATCAATACTTTCCTTGCCCAACAAGCTCACCTGCCGATGCCAACTTCCTGCATGTGCATCTCCTGCTACACCATTTTCATTCAGGTCAATGTGGGCTTGCACCGCTTTTATCGTTCCCTTCTTTTCGGATAGGCTGGTCGCCAATACTTTCAGTTTCATTCTAGTTTCTACCTTTATTTTGCTTGATAGTTTTGCTTCGGCAGACTATTCTGGCCTCTTTAAATTTTGCTTTGTTTTTTTTACCAATTTGATCTCTCCCAATTCCATTTGAGGATCAACTGCCTTGCACATATCATAAATGGTTAATAAGGCAATGCTCACTCCACTTAAGGCTTCCATCTCAACACCGGTTTGCCCGTTACAATGAACTTCGGAAGTTACGTAAACACCATAATCGGTTAACATGGCATTTACCTTCACTTTCGTCAACAAAAGGTTATGACAAAGAGGAATCAGTTCAGCCGTTCTTTTTGCTCCCTGAATGCCGGCAATCTCAGCAACGGTTAGAACGTCACCCTTTTTCATTTTATTGGCTTTGATGAGTTTCACTGTACTCATCTGAAGTTTAATGAACCCTTCTGCCTCAGCTTTTCTTTTTTGGATCGGTTTTTCTCCAACATCAACCATACGGGCTTTCCCTTCTGAATCGATGTGTGTTAATTTTTTTTCACTCATGGTTTCATGTTTAAGCCCTCACATCACCAATGGAAACATCAGGACTTTGTTTTCTTTTAATTACCCTCCAATATTGTAAAACTTTCCAGAGTTATTTTTGCTTCCGGAACGGGGTTTGCATTCAACCGCTCTTTCCAGGGCTCCTTGAATACCAAATTCTTTCACATTAAAACAAGCATTGTTAAACAAACAGGGTTTAAATCCACCGGTAGCCGAAAGTCGCAACCTGTTACAACTTTTGCAATCGCCACCTTCTCCTCCTTCAACTTTCGAAAAATGGCCTGTTTCTAAATCCATCTGGTGAATGAAACGCACCTTCAATCCTTTCGATTCCGCATATTTTTTAACCTCCAGGGCATCGGGTTCATTGGCACTATCCATTACCACACAGTTGATCTTAATCGGGTCAAATCCAACCTCTATGGCCTTGTCTATTCCAGTAAAAACATCGTTTAACCTTCCTCCCCTGGTAATATCGCTGTATTTAAGTTCATCAACCGTATCGAGACTAATGTTAACACGTTTCAAACCCGCTTCCTTTAGCTCCATCGCGTATTTTTCCAGTAATATTCCATTGGTGGTCATGGAGAGATCTTCAACGCCGTTGAGAGCCGAAATCATTCGCACCAGGTCAACAATTCCTTTGCGTACCAATGGCTCGCCGCCAGTTAAACGAATTTTAGTAATTCCATTGTGAACAGCTTGCTTTACCACGTCAACAATCTCATCAAATGACAATAAATCTTCGTGATTCATCAATTCAATCCCGTCAGCTGGCATACAATACTTGCAACGCAAATTACAGCGATCGGTCACCGAAATCCTGAGATAATTTATTGAACGGTTAAAGCGGTCGTACATGCGCCAGGTCTCCCTTTTCAATCGTTTTAACGCCAATGGGGATTTCCATTAAAGCATTGGCCTTCGACAAGGCATGAATGTGCGCTGAACCATTGTAGTCGAGCAATTGAATTTTACCGGTTTCAGTCATTCGTACCGGGAGAAATTCCAGCCGATCACCATTTTTTCGATGATAGTCCTCTATTAAAATTGCCTTGAATCTCAATACATCAGGGCTATACCCCATTAAGCCATATAACAATTCCTTGCCAATAAATTCAAGTTGTATGAATGAGGAAACCGGATTTCCTGGAAAACCAAGCACATATTTATTTTCTTTTCGAGCAAAAAGGGTATGCTTGCCCGGTTTTGTTGCGATAGAAGTGAATATAATTTCGAAGTCGAGCTCCTGTAATACTTGTGGAACAAAATCATAGTCACCCACCGAAACTCCACCTGAAATAAAGAGCACATCGATTAATTTGATAGCAGATTGAATTTTACCCTGAATATCCTCCATGGTATCGGCCACAATGCCAAAATATTCAACATTGGTGCCAATTTTTGTAAGCTGGGCCATCATTTGATAGCCATTGCTATTTCGAATCTGACCCGGTTTTGGTTCCAAATAAGGCTCCACCAATTCTGATCCGGTGGAAATAACACCAACCTTGGGTTTTCTAAATACCAAAAAAGTTGATTTACCGGCGCCGGCAAGAATGGCAATTTCTTGTGGTTTGATCAAGGTTCCTTTTGTTAAAACAACATCACCTTCTTTTACATCCTCACCCAAATAACAAATGTTATCAGAGGTATTATCCCGGGTAAAAATTACCGATCCATCCGGCTGAATTTCGTGATGTTCAACCATAAAAACAAGATCAGCTCCTTCCGGAATTGGAGCACCGGTCATAATTCTGGAACATTGTCCCGCATTAATTTCACGATCAGGAAATTTACCCGCCGGTATGTCTTCAACAATAACAAAAGGTCCCGGTAGATCTATTCTACGACAAGCGAATCCATCCATTGCTGCCTTATTGAAAGGCGGCAGATTAACATCGGAAATTATATCTTCAGCAACCACCCTGTTGAGGCTATCTCCTAACGAAACAGTCTCAATTGCCAACGGGGTAAGTGAATCCCTTACCATTTTTAACGCCACATTAAATTCTAACATCTCCCTAATTTTTTAAATCACTTAACAAACTAACCACTTCAGGCATAAAATGTTCTCCATCGTAAAAAACTGTAACATATTCAAACCGCCAAGTTGGCCTTTTAGCGGAATTCAAACGATCTACATAAAAAGCCTTATCAGGTCGAATTGATTTTCCTAATATGCCTGATTCACAAACAATATAACCATACAAATGATCATTGATCCAGACAACAAGTTCTTCTATCTTTTCATCTTCAACCTGAATAAAATAAGACTTCCGTGCACCATATTGGAGGAAGAGTGAACTGTCCTTTTGTGAGTTTAAATCTTGTTCTTCGGTAATAATCAGACCTTCACGTTGAAGTATTATTTTCTGCAAATTAGTCAAAGTATGTTTGTGTCCTGCCACTTTTATTGCCGTAACAGATTCAGTCGCGGACAAAATTTGTATTATCTGACAAGCCAGAGTGGTTTTGCCCACATTTTGCCCAGCTCCTGCAATTAGTATCACCTTCCTTATTTCTTTCATCACCTTCAGTTTAAACACATTAATACAGAAAGAGTTTGATACTGGCCATGACCAGGATTCCGGAAAGCACCCATCGCAAGCCGTGCAGCGAAAGTTTTGAACTTCCCACCCAGGAACCCAACAATCCGGCACTCACACCAATAAGTACCCAAAGATAAAAATCGGGTACCAACTGAAATCCGGTGTGTACAACGCCAATTAAACCTGTGGCTGAATTCAGAAAAATAAAAATGGCTGAAACTGCGGCTGCCTCTTTCATATTAGCCCAACCCAATAAAATTAAAATTGGGGTTAAAATTATACCGCCGCCAATACCAATCAAGCCCGAAAAAAAGCCAAGGAAGCTCCCTATTAATACTGCCGCCAAAATTGAAAATTTGAAAATCGCCTTCTCTTCTTTTGGCTGAAAAATCATTCGAGTTGTGGCAATTAACAAGAAACACCCCAAAATTATTTTGTAGGTATGAGGATCGATCGTCAATCGTGCTCCCAGATAGGCCATTGGCATCGAAGCGATCACAAAGGGCCATAATAATTTTATCCGGAAGAAACCTTTTCGATAATAATTGATAAAGGCCACCATTGAAACAAACAAATTTAGCGTCAGTGCTGTCGATCGCATAAAATAGGTTTCAACCCCAATTATTGCCATTAAAGCTAAATAGCCACTGGCGCCCCCATGTCCAACCGAAGCATATAAAAAAGCAATTAGTGCTAAAACCACATACCAATAAAAATCCATCATAAAAAGCCTTAATTCCTTTACTTTAAAGAAAGGAATTAAGGCTGAATCTATAAATCAAAATGGCATTTCAACCATGATATTTACAAAAGTCCTCTCCTTTCCAAATTGTCTGTCAGCTGACAGATGCGGGAGGCGAACCCGTTTCCCGGTTCACCCATCGGTTAATCAAGCCTGGATCGATCTTTAGCTTGAAAAACTCGGAGTAAAATATATTTTAAATATATTAGATTATAGTAAAAATGTTGTGATCATTATACAAAAACTCTTTTATTGTTTCATACTTCACGTTTGAAATTCAATTAAACATCCGGATCATCTTACACTTTAAGTACTCGAAACTTTAGTTCACTTTATACTATTTTACTAACATCCACCAGCAACTCTTTTCTTCTTGGGACGCGCCTGTATTGGTGGTGGTGGAGCTGAACTGCCACTATCTTGTGTCGATTCCAATGAACCACCTCCTAAAGCCTGGCTTGCACCTTTTCTGAAATCATATTTGGCAAACTCATCGTTGGGACTCGTGCTAGCTGGTTTTTCAGGATTCATAATCGTTTCAGCCCAGTAATTCAAACCACCCATCATCACATAGTTATTTACATAACCTAACTGACGTGAAATCATCCAGGCTTCATTGGCAATAGTGTTTCCATTTGAATAGAAAACATTCATTTTTACATCCTGGTTGATATAGGCTTCCCAATCTTCGCTTAGCAACATTGAAATCGGTATGTTGATTGCACCGGGCAAATGAAATTTATCGTAATCTTCGCTGCTTCTCAAATCAATTAACTGCAACGATGGATCTTGTTGTACAATCATATCAGCAATTTGATCGGTAGAAACAAACTGTATTCCTTCCTTCACCTGCTCCAGCATTTGATTTGCTGTGAGTTTATAGGGTTTGGTTTTATTTTCTGGTACGGCAGCAATAATCATTCCCAGCGGAATAAGGTAAAGTGCTATTTTTATTCTCATGTTCATAATCTTTATCATTTTAATATTCTTCTCTTGGGAATTTCTTTTCAGCCCATTCACCAATCCAAAACATTCCAAAAGCGACGATAATTAAACCTAAGGCAAACAATCCACGAGGAATATTCAAGATTTCGTGCATCGTAGGAGTTCCCATATTATTGGCCTTATAAGTACTTTCCCATAAAGGGTATCCTTCGGTGAAAATTAATACCCCAATAACCAATCCGCCAATAAAGGCCAAAGCATCGAGCTTACCAATTGAGACGGCACAAAAAGCCGTTCCCGGGCAAAATCCACCAATAATAAAACCAGCACCCATGATAGCTCCACCAATGATTGCAGAGTTCATAAAGGTAGGATTGATATAAATCAGACTTAAATCAATCCATCCAAAAAGACTTAAAAACAGCAATCCCAGCATTCCGACGATAGCTGCGGTAAAAAATACCTTCAGCACGGTGGTGTCGTAACCGTAAAACATTCCGGCCAATTTTCTTGATGATGAAAAGCCACTGCTTTCCAAGGCAAAACCAAAACCAATTCCTATGATAAACGCAATCAACAAATTGGTAAATGGTGAAATATGATTGTAAACAATTAATGGTCCCATAATACTATCTCCTTTTTAAATCCACAATTTTCTGAAAAAATAAGCCAATGCATAGGCCGTTCCGAAAATAAATGCCATTGTGATAAATCCACCAACCGACATGACAGCCATTCCGGTTAAGGCTGAACCACTGGTACAACCTCGTCCCATTTGAGATCCAAATCCAAATAATATACCTCCAATTACCGCAAAAATAATTCTGCGTTTACTGGTAATTTTGGGACTGTGTTCAACTTTCAATTTTAAACGCCCGGCTAAAGCGCCCGATAAAAAACCGCCTACCAAAACACCCATCATTTCAAGAACCAACCAGTTGTTAAAAAATCCACCTTCGTGTCCGGCATTGTATTCCTGATAAAACTTTGTACTTTCGGCATACTTGGGAGCGATTGCTTCTACTCCAGTTGCTGTTATAGCCTTTATGGCCCCACTGGCCCCTAAACCTCTTCCTGAGAAAAAGAAGGCCGCGACCAACACCAAACCCAGAAATACTCCGCCCAGGTAAGGATTCAAATATTTTTTACTTTTGTCAGTGCTCATATATTGTTTTTTTAGATATTATTATTTTGACATTACAGAATCATTTTTCCAATTTTCATTCGGTTATCGAGCTTGCCGAGATATCCATTAATACAACCACCGGCTGATTTGTCCGGCATGAACGATAATAAAACGAAAAATCAAACCACCAACCAGCACCATAATCGGTGCCACCATATACGGTATTTTCTTTTTGTTTAATTCACCAAGTTCAAGAACTGCAGGAATGACCAAGCCAATGCCCATAACCAACACCCAGAATAAAGCTGTAAATTCTCCGCCCAGAAATAAGCGGGAAGCTTCAATTTGCACTTGAGTGCTTGCCCTGAATCCCATAAACATGTGAACAATAAGGAAGATTTCGATGGCGATAAGCAACAGGTCAATTTTTGCAAAGGCTAAACGTTCGGCATGCGATTTCGACATTAATATGATTGCCGCTGCACCAGTCGATAATCCGGATGTGAGAAACAAAGGTCCTAAAATTGAAGTATTCCATAATGGCCGGGCATTAAACGCTGACAACAGTATTCCGGTATATATTCCTAAAATAACCGAAGTCACCATCATAATCCAGGCTAAAGCGACTTTATATTTGTTGAAAAATTCCAAAATCTCCTCTACAATTTCGAACTTCCAATCCCACTTAGGAAAAATATTTTTAATGTACAAAGCTGACCAAATTAGCGATACAGGTGTAATAATCATTAATACCCAGGCCCCCCAACTCATGGGCGATTCCAGATTAATGGTGGTGTACAACTGCCAAAAGTAAAGCTTATGTTTCAAGTCAAGCAATAAAAAAACCAAACCTAATACTAACAATAGTGGGGTAATTAATGGAGCAATTCCCACCGCAGTTTTATATTCCTGGTCTTTTTTTAATACCGTATATAAACCGGCAAAAAAGAGAATCCCGGCAGCCAGTCCTCCTAAAAAAAGGTAGGACGGAATTTGCCATTCCCAAATGGCCAGGTGAGGATCAATTAAAGGATTACTCCTTCCACTTACAATAATTTCTTCACGCATGTTTTTATCTTTTTACGATTGAGAAGATTGGATGGATTGTTGCGATTGTCTTTTAAAATGATGACAGTAAATCCAATCCATCTTTTCAATCTATGCTATCTATTAGATTAAAAAATACAAATGAGGTATGGTTCCGGCTTCAGGAATCAAAGTTTTTGATTTCCTCCTTTTCAGGACTTTACTCACATCGGAATTGGGATCGTTCAGATCACCAAAATACATGCATTTGGTTGGACAAACCGCAACACAAGCAGGATCTAAACCGTCTTTTACACGGTGATCACAGAAGGTGCATTTATCGACATATCCTTTGGGATGAGAGAAACGTGCATCGTAAGGACAAGACTGGATACAAGCACCACATCCAATGCATCTGCTTTCTGTTACTTTAACAATGCCTCCATCTACAATGTGACTGGCCCCTGTTGGACAACAACGCACACAAGGTGCGTTTTCGCAATGATTACAACGCTCTGAGCGTAATTCAAGCTCCAATTGTGGGTAGGTTCCGTCGGTTACTTCCACCACCCAATCGCGACAATAGCCAATTGGCACATTGTTTTCCGTCTGGCAAGCGACCACACAGTCGCTACAACCGACACACTTTTTGGTGTCTACCGCCATTGCATATCTCATGATTCTACATTTTTACCGTTATCAAACCTGAATGTTACAAAGTTACCCCTCATTCCTGTGCCTCCCATAATCGGATCGATGTGAACTCTGGTGATCAATTGTGAATCGCTGGCACCACGGCCATAAGTGCGACTCAATTTTTTGTTGGAGTGCCCAAAGCCATGAACCATGTAGATTGAATCGAATCGTATCCGCTCAGTTATTCGCGCTTTAATGGGGAATTCTGTAATTACACCATCTTGATTTTGTAACCAGATGAGTTGTTCGTTTTTTATGCCCCATTCTTTAGCCACTTTTGGATTAATCCAGCAGGTATTTTCATCCATTAAATCCACTAAATTCGGATTGTTGGCAGTACGACTAAACGTGTGCATGGGTGCTCTTCCATAAATAAGTCGATAGTATCCATTGGCGGGTTCTTCGTGCTTGGTAAATTGCGGAATGCCATCAAAACCCTGTTCTGCCAAGGCGGTGGAATACAATTCAATTTTACCAGAATTGGTCATAAATTCGATCTCTTCGCCCGGAGCATAATAAATATCGTCGAATTCGCGTTTAAAAATCTTCACCCCAACGCGTTGCATTTCCTCCAGTGAACTTCCAATTTGTTTAAATTCCCAATCCAATTCTTCCTCTTGAGTATCAAATGGGAAATATTCACTTAAATCAAGTTTATTGGCCAATTCTTTGGCCATCCACCAGGCCGATTTCGTGTTGTATTTGGGTTCAACCGCCGGCATCCGAAGTGCCACACTTCCTTCACGTCCTTGCAACGAACGAATGGAATCGTAGCGTTCCAGATAGGTGCATTCCGGTAAAATCACATCGGCAAAACCTGTTATTTCCATTGGCATGGTATCCACAACTACCATCAAATCGAGATTTTGAATGGCTTCAACGGTTTTCTTTTGATCAGGCAAAGTATTCAACAAATTTGTGCCATTTACAATCCATGCCCTGATGTGACAATCCATACGCATGGCTGGGATGGTGGCTTCACAAACTCCGTTGGCCAATGCTAAATCGGCCAGTGCATATTTACCCCCCATGGCATCGCGCCATGTTTTACCCGGTTTTGGAAAACCAGGAAGATGATAGTGTGTTAATGCCTTTTTGTCGGTACGGTAAAAGCCGCCACGACGTCCCCAGCTTCCCAATAAGGCATTTAAAATGGCTACTGCACGCAAACGTTGAGTATCGTCGCCATACCAGGTGACATGGCGTCCCGGATGGATAATGACAGCAGGTGATGCATCGTGCATTTCCTTTGCCGTTTGACGAATCACATCGGGAGCAATGGTGGTAATACCATAGGCCCATTCTGGCGTATATTTTTGAACATCTGCTTTGAGTTGATCAAAACCGTAGGTGTATTTTTCAACGTATTCCTTATCGTACCATTCGTTTTCAATGATCAAGTTAATCCAGGTCAACAATAGCGCCATGTCGGTGGCCGGTTTAATTGGCAACCAGAATTTGGACTTACTCGCAGCAGTTGAGAACCGTGGATCGACAGTTATAATGGTTGCTCCACGATCGATGGCATCGCTCATTTCCTGAACTTGCCCATTGTGCATATTTTCACCAAGGTGAGAACCTATTAGCACCAGGCATTTGGTATTGCGAATGTCAGTGTTTTCCGGTGAATTTAAACCTTCCCCAAAAGTGGCTATAAATGCTACTTCGCGAGGACCACGACATTGAGCATACGAAGGAGCCGCAATATTGTTGGATCCAAATGCTTTGATCAGCTTTCCAAAATAATCGCCACCTGAACCGTGAGTTAATAAAGCGGTACATTCCGGTCCGTGTTCCGCCTTGATCTTTTGCATTTTCGTTGCAATAAAATCGAAGGCTTCATCCCAACTCACTTCTTTGAAGGTTTGTTTACCCTCGGAGTCTGAAACTCGCAACATGGGATTTTTCAATCGGTCTTCATCATAGTACATTCCAACACCACCCGTTCCACGAGGGCAAAAACGACCATTACATGCCGGATCAATATCATTTCCCACAATCTTTTGAATATCACCCTTGTTGTTTTTATGCACCCATCCGGCACATTTCCAAAAACAAACTTCACAATAAGTTGGTGTCCGTTTCAAATCGGCCGGAAGCTTAAAAGCAGTTGCTTCTTCTTTCGCAAATGCTTTTTTCGCATATGAGCCGGCCAATAAAACGCCGCTAGTTGTTAATGCTGATACCTTAATAAAATCTCTACGGTTTGCCATAATTCTCAGGCTTTATTATTTTTTTATGCGTTGAAGTAAAAATCATGACATTTATTAATCTCATAGTAAAAAAGGCAAAAGGCAATTCAATAGAATTAAACTTTGAAATGCCTATTATTCATTCCCCGATCTCCCACTCATCCAAACTTCTACACTTTTCTGTTCAAATGTATCATGAACGAGTTTTAGGTCCCGTTTTCCCGTTGTGATAAATATCATAAGATGATATATATCACCAATGACTAGTGGTCTAAATCAGTTTTTCGAAGAAATCGTTCTTTGAAATAGAAATTCAATATTGATTTAAATAGCTAAAGAGCTAATTATTTGATATTTAATAGATTTTGATGCTGCGGCTTTTTATCTTATTTTTATTCAATACGGATAAAAATAATGAGCATAAACTCAAAATACGAATGCAGTTGCGTAGAGTGCAAACTAAAAACACTCTTTTTCGAAAAGGTGGATAGCGCGGAGTTGGAAATGGTATGTTCTTCCAAAATCGAATATCAGTATAAAAAAGGAGAGGTCATCATACGCGAAGGTGAACTCATTAATGATTTTATCTACTTAAAAAGCGGATTGGTTAAATTAACGCGCCAAACCAGTGATGGAAAAGAACAAATACTGAGCTTTGCCAAACCCTTCGATTTTGTGAGTTTATTAAGCGTATTTTCTGCCCAACGATACAATTATTCCGTAAGCTCCATTGAGGATACTTCAATTTGTTTGCTCGCCTTAGAGGATGTGAAAAAAACAATTCTTAAGAACGGGATGTTTTCGTTGAACTTAATGGAAAAGCTGAGTGAGGCCACTGATATGATCATCCTGGATAATATGGAAATTAAACGTAAACATCTCCATGGACGAGTGGCTCATGTTTTGATATATTTTTCTGAATTGGTGTACAAAAATTCAACCATTCGCCTACCGATTTCACGGCGCGAAATTGCCGAATACATAGGTATGACCACTGAAAATGTGATTCGTACACTTTCCGAATTTAAAAAAGATGGCATTATTCGTACTTTTGGAAAAGACATCGACATTGTTGATCCCGAACGTCTGAAGGCGATCTCTCAGCATGGATAATCTTTTCCGATGGCGGTAAAATTGTGGTTGTACTGCACACCAGGTTAATTTTCGGATCACTTTTCAACATATTTTAGGCAGCAAGGTTTATCTGCCCTGTTTTAAGTCGGAAGGCGTATTGATATTTATGAAGAACTTGCGTTCAAATTTTACCTGAATTTTTGGATTTGTTGAACGAATAAAGTGATGCATTTTAAAATTTCCCAGCTGAATTCTTTTTCCCAGTTCACCAAACAAACTCGCGTTATAGAGTGCGCATAAAGGTTCAAAATTCCCATCAACTTCGGGCACAACAAGCAATTCATAGTTTAGAGATTCAACAAGCAATTCAATCACCTTGTTGTTTACAAAGGGCATGTCGCAGCCAAGGATAAAAGCATATTTTGTTGGAAGGGTTGAAAGCACTGCATGCAGCCCACCTATGGGTCCACAGTTTACATGAATATCGGGGATTAATTTTAGTCCGAATTTTTCATACGCATGGTTATTGCTGCTAATCACCACAGATTCAAATATGCCGGAAAGTAAATCTATGGCATACTGAACCATGGGTTTTCCCTTAAAATCCATTAAACCTTTGTCGATTCCCATGCGGCTACTTTTGCCGCCGGCCATCACAACACCCGTAATATTTTTATTCAAAACCTTCACATCCAGAAAGGATTACTATTTTTGAATCAAATTTAACAAAGTCGATGACATTAAAAGAAGGTTTAGTAACGAAATCAACGGGGAGTCGTTATCAGGTATTTTCGGACGAAGAGGAGTTTGAATGCCGTATAAAAGGAAAATTACGGATTACAGGCATCCGGACCACCAATCCCCTATCGGTGGGCGATATCGTCTATTTTTCGCTGCAGGATGAGGTTTCTGAAAGTGGAAAGCCCATGGGTATTATCTCGAAATTGAAGGAACGCAAAAATTACATCATCCGTAAATCCGTCAATCTTTCAAAAGAATCGCACATCATTGCGGCCAACGTCGATCAGGCCTTTATTGTGGCCACCCTAAAATATCCCGATACCACATTAAATTTTATTGACCGTTTTTTGGTTACAGCCGAAGCTTATTCCATTCCGGCTGTGCTGGTATTCAATAAAATTGATTTGTACAACCAGAAGGAAATGGAGAAGATCAACCACTGGTACGGCATTTACCACAATATTGGTTACCAATGCCTTACCACTTCCACCAAAACCGGACAAGGCATGGAAGAGTTAGAGACCATGATGAAAGATAAAATCAGTGTGTTTGGCGGGAATTCTGGCGTAGGGAAATCTTCACTAATCAATTATATCGATGAAAATCTAAACCTTAAAACAAACATTATTTCAGAAGCAGCTCACAAAAGCGGAAAACACACCACCACCTTTTCCGAAATGTTTGCCTTAAAAATGGGAGGTTATATCATCGACACACCCGGGATCCGCTCCTTTGGAATGATTGACATGAAAAACGATGACGTGAGCCATTATTTTCCTGAAATATTTAAAGCCTCCGATGCCTGTAAATTCAACAACTGCACACACACCCACGAGCCCGGTTGCATCATTAAACAAGAAGTTGAGCAGGGTACCATTGCCATCAGCCGCTACGAAAGCTACCTCAGCATTTTAGGTGAAGATGAGGATGAGAAATACCGGATGGGATTTTAGCTTGGATTATACGTTCTGAATACAGGTATTTGCCTAATCAAGGATTTTTTAAAACCCCTCTCCAACACAGAAAAGGGGTTTTAAAGTTTTAAAATCTTTCGGGTTTCCTATCAAATAAAATCTCGTGTCTAAGGTTCGTTAATTTTCAGGCGGCGGCTGATCGGTATTGTTAGCTGGTTTATTACCCGAGATATCAATAATTACACGTGCTGCCTTGTACTCATTCTCAATTTGTTTTTGTTTCGTTGATTCGGAGGTATGGCCATTTTGGATTTGTACAGCGTGCTTCATTTGTTCGAAATAGCCAAAAAGCTCTACAAACAAACGTACAATTACAAGGTCCGATTCATACTGATCTTTATACTTTTCATAAAAGTGTGTCAAAGCCAAACACATTGAATAATAATTAGTCTGAGTTTTTCTCATTTAGTCTAAGTGTTGAGAAAGATTTTTTAACTACATGTTTAAATTATTCACTTTCAAGCCGGAACACAATTATTATCAGGAAAATATTTATGATATTTTATGAACTTACATTTTTTTATGATAAAAGTGTATTTTGGGTAAACTAATCTTCTTGTTATATTCCTATTATGCGTCAGAATTTACATGCGATGAAGAGTTAATCTTTTCATTTGAGCAATTTATCCACTCCATTGAAGAGATTTCCAATTGATAGGTGTTGTTGTCCACCCGGATTGTAGATCAATCAGAGGCATTACTACCGCACCGAAAGTCCATTGAGGCCTTCATCAAAGAAGATGCGATCATTTTCAAATCGATTGTAAAATGGTTCGCACGAATAGTGGCGCAAATACAGACGCTTGAAGTGCGTGCCGAAAGGATTGTTTTTACTTCAAGCTTCATTGAATAAAAATTAAGATCTATTGAAAATTTCGACGAAGTGTATGTAGTAAATGGCGCTCAACATAAAAGATTGAACCAACTAATTGAGCTTTCCTGAGGAGAAATATTGAAGTAAAATTTGTGTTTTGCTCTTTCCTACCTCTGCTTCGAGCTCCTGTTGTTTTGCCTTTCTTATTCCCTCGACTGACTTGAATTTATTCAACAAGGCTTCCTTTGTTTTATCACCGATGCCTTTGATTTGATCCAATTCAGAAACAATCATGTCTTTTGAACGCTGACCGCGATGATGAGTAATTCCAAAACGGTGTGCTTCATCGCGCATCCGCTGAATGAGTTTTAGTGTTTCTGAATTTTTGTCGATGTAAAGCGGAACTGAATCACCCGGATAATAAATTTCTTCCAATCGTTTGGCGATGCCAAGAATGGGTAATTGACCTCTCAGGTTAAGTTTTTCCAATGCATTTAGTGCAGCGCTCAATTGTCCCTTACCTCCATCTACAATCACCAGATTGGGCAACTTCTCCCCTTCCTCGGTTAAACGCTTGTAACGTCGATATACAATTTCTTCCATGGAAGCAAAATCATCGGGACCAACAACGGTTTTAATGTTAAAGTGACGGTAATCGCGTTTCGATGGTTTGGCATTTTTAAACACCACACATGCCGCAACAGGATTTGTCCCTTGCAAATTACTATTGTCGAAACACTCAATATGGAAAGGCAATTCCTTTAAACGAAGATCTTTTTGAGCCGTTTTAAGGATACGTTCCGATGAGGTTTCTCCTTTATTAATGGCACTCGACTTCTTTTTTTCCAGAATAAAGTAGAGGACATTTTTTTCTGAAAGTTCCAACAATTTCTTTTTATCGCCACGTTGAGGAACCGTATAACTCACTTCATCAATCTTAAATGAAGGTTTAAAAGGAACTATTAATTCCGTAGCATTGCTGTATATTTTTTGTCTGATTTCGGTAATTCCACTGAGCAATAAATCTTCGTCTGTTTCATCAACCCTCGATTTTATTTCAAGTGTATAGGAATGGATGACTCCTCCATTAACTACTTTCAAAAAATTGACGTATGAAATATCGTCTTCCTTTTTGAAGGAATACACATCAATGTTTCGAATGGATGGACTCACAACAGTTGATTTAGCCTGATAATTTTGAAGGACGTCCAAACGCTCTTTTAAACCTTGTGCTTCCTCAAAATGCATTTCCGCAGCCAGATGTTTCATTTGCTCCTTAATGGTAGAAACCACCACACCAATATTTCCTTTCAAAATGTTTTTTATTTCTTCAATGCCTTCGGCATAGTGTTCAGTGGTCTGATGCTTTTCGCAGGGCCCCAGGCAATTTCCTATGTGATATTGAAGGCATACTTTAAACTTTCCACGTGAAACATTTTCGGAATTCAGGTTTAAGTTACAGGTACGCAGCTTATATGTCTGTTTAAAAAGTTCAATTAGTGTTCGAATCAACAACATTGAAGTAAAAGGACCAAAGTACAACGAACCGTCTTTTATTACTCTCCGAGTATAGAATACTCTGGGAAATGGTTCATTCTTTACACATATCCAGGGAAAAGTTTTATCGTCCTTTAATAGTATATTGTATCGGGGTTGGTACTTTTTTATGAGGTTGTTTTCCAGAATAAGTGCATCCTGTTCGGTCTCCACCACAATGTATTTAATGAGAACAATGTTCCGAACCAGCAATTGGGTTTTCCTGCTTTCATGTTTCAAGCTAAAATAGGATGCTACCCGCCGCTTTAAACGTTTGGCCTTTCCTATGTAAATGATGGTACCGGTACGATCAAAGAATTGATAAATCCCAGGCTCTTCCGGAAAGGAAGCGATGCTAATTTTCAATTCTTCTGTCGTAGCCATATCACTCTTGTAAAGCTACAAATTGAAAAGTATTCACATCAAACAAACCCTGATCCCCTATTTTCAATTCAGGAATAACCAATAAAGACATAAATGCCAAAGTCATAAACGGAGCATGCAAAGTACTGCCCATAGCGTTGGCCATAGCTGACAATTCCTTGTATCGGGTAGCTACCTGATGACAATCCAGGTCGGACATTAAGCCCGCAATTGGTAAAGGCAATAGCTCCGAATTTTCATTATCAACAACAATTAAACCTCCCTGAGTTTGCTGTATTCTTTCAATCGCCGATAAAATCTCACTGTCGCTCACTCCTACTGCCACAATATTATGGGAATCATGCGCTATTGTTCCGGCAATCGCTCCCCTTTTCAGGTTAAACCCTTTAATAAAACCGACAGCCGGTTTAGCCTTTTTGTAACGATTTACCACCACTATTTTTAAAATATCTTCCTGTATGTTTGTTGAAATCGTCTCTACATAATCATCAAGTTTTATATTCAAACTTTCTGTTAGCAGTGAGTTTTCGATAATCTGAATCACTTTAAGTAACGATCCTGTTCGCCTCACTTGAAGAGAATTTGAATCCAATTGATTTGTATAAAATTGATTAATGACAGATTCATTCGTGCTCGAAAAACTCAAACCTTCTTCCTTAGAATACACTTCTACCCCATTTATAAAAGTTGATTTAATGCGAAACTCAGATATATTCGAAATAACTAAAAAGTCTGCAGCATCATTTACCTGCAATAAGCCAACAGGTAATTCATACAAATCTTTAGCAGTTTTTGTTGCCGAACGTAAAATATCAATTAAATCATAGCCTTTATCCAGCGCTTTTTTAACTAAAAGATTAATGTAACCTTGCTCCAATTCGTCAGGATGACAATCATCGGTACACAGCATAACTTCATCGGGATGAGTTTTAATTAAGGAAATCAAGCGATCGAAATCCTTTGAAGCACTCGAATTACGTAACATTATTTTCATCCCCAGGGAAATTTTCTCAAGAGCTTCCAAAACTGAAGTGCATTCGTGATCGGTGGAAATGCCTGCGCCCACATATCTTCTTAAATCATGACCGGTCAATAATGGTGCATGCCCATCGATGATTTTACCGTGTTTTTTAGCAATGGCTATCTTTCCCATTACCTCGTCATTGTTATGAATTACACCAGGGTAATTCATCATTTCAGACAAATGAGTACATTCTTTATTTTCAAATAATTCATTTATTTCAGATCCAGACAAGCTTGCACCAGATGTTTCGAAAGCCGTTGCCGGCACACAGGATGGTGCACCAAAAAATAGTTTCATTGGACTGGCCTTAGCATTGGCAATCATAAAACGTACGCCTTCAATTCCGCAAACATTTGCTATTTCGTGAGGATCGGTTACTGCCGCAACAACACCGTTTTTAAGCGCAACTTTGGAATACTCCAAAGGCGTTAACATCGAACTTTCAATATGAACATGAGCATCAATTAATCCAGGAATAATATATTCTGTTCCTTCAATATCTGAACTTTCTTCTATACTTACAATTCTTTCATTAAAGAATATCCTTCCTTTAAAAATTCTTCCATTAACGATATCAACGATATTCCCTTCTTTTTGCTTCATGTTTTTGTATTATCTGCGATTCAATTAAAATCCGTTTCACGTGGAACTAACGTCCCATTAACACTAAAAGCACACTAATATCAGCTGGCGATACACCAGGTATACGACTAGCCTGACCCAATGTTTTTGGCTGTACGGCAGCCAATTTTTGCCGTGCTTCGGTTGATATCGTATGGATGGATTCGTAGTCAAACTTACGTTCAATTACCATATCGTTTAAGCGTTTAAATTTATCGGCCATCAACTTTTCCCGATCAATGTAACCCGAATATTTAATAATAATTTCAGCGGAGTCAATAATTTCTTCTTTACGATCACTTATACCTTCCACAAATTCTTTCAATTCATCTATTTCTCCAATCAAATCCAGTAAACTAATTTGAGGACGAGTGAGCACATCAACAAGTTTAACTCCTTGTTTTAATTTGGCCGAACCTATTCTCTCCAAATAGGAATTCAATTGCTCCGGTTTTACGCTTAGCTTTTGAATGTATTTTAGGAGTTGGTCCCTCTTTTCAACTTTGGAATTTAATAAATCCAAGCGATCCTTAGAGGCTAATCCCAAGGCGTATCCCTTAAAAGTTAATCTTTGATCAGCATCATCCTGGCGCAACAAAATGCGATACTCCGCTCTGGAGGTAAACATTCGATAGGGTTCATCTACACCTTTCGTTACTAAATCATCAATCAGTACACCAATGTACGCCTCATCCCGGCCCAAAATAAATTCAGGCAGATCGTGTGATTTATTGTGTGCATTTATACCCGCTATTATACCTTGAGCACCCGCTTCTTCGTATCCCGTTGTTCCATTAATCTGACCGGCAAAATACAAATTAGAAATTCTTTTTGTTTCAAGGGTATGATACAATTGCCTTGGATCGAAAAAATCATATTCAATGGCGTAACCCGGACGAAATATTTTTACCTCTTCAAAACCATCCACCTTACGCAAAGCACTTAATTGAACATCCCATGGCAACGATGAAGAATAACCATTCAAATAATATTCGATGGTATCCTCCCCTTCCGGTTCCAAAAATAAATGGTGTTGATCCTTGTCGGCAAAAGTGATTAATTTCGTTTCTATGCTAGGACAATACCTTGGTCCTAAACTTTGGATGGTTCCATCGAACAAAGGTGACGATTCGAACCCAGCTTGTAGAATGCTGTGCGTTTCGACATTTGTATGTGCCATGAAACAGGACAGCTGCTTTAATTTTGTTCGAATCTCAGGAAGATAAGAAAATTTATAGAAATCATCGTCTCCTTTTTGCTCAGTTAACTTACTATAATTCACACTTCTACCATCAATTCGAACTGGTGTGCCCGTTTTCATACGGCCGACCTCAAAACCCATTTCGAGCAGTTGTTCACTAATATGTTTCGATTCCGGCTCCGCAACTCTTCCTCCGCGTTGTTGATGTTGTCCGATGTGCATTAAGCCATTGAGGAAGGTGCCATTTGTAAGTACTATGCTATGTGCATTAAACTGTATATTCAAATCAGTTTTAACACCTACTACTTTATCTCCATCAAATATAAGTTGAATGACCATTCCCTGCCAAAAGTCGACATTTAAATTTTTCTCTAAATATTTTCTCCATGTGGCAGAAAAATGCATTCTGTCGCATTGTGCTCGTGGACTCCACATGGCAGGACCTTTTGAACGATTTAACATTCGAAATTGAATAGTGGACTCATCGGCCACAATACCCGCAAAACCTCCCAATGCATCGATCTCCCGAACTATTTGTCCTTTTGCAATTCCTCCCATAGCAGGATTACAGCTCATTTGAGCAATCTTATTCATGTCCATGGTAATCAGTAACACTTTTGAACCCATCGTTCCTGCAGCCATTGCCGCCTCGCATCCGGCATGCCCCGCTCCTACCACAATAACATCGTATTGAAATTCCATTCTATTAAAGAATTAAATAAAAAATAAAAATATTAATTAATAAGGAAGTTAGCTAAAAGATGTTCAATGCCTCGTCTTCTTTTTGACGCATGATTAGCTTTTGATCATCGGTTTTATCGTCAAAACCAATTAGATGAAGTATTCCATGAATGATAACCCTTCGCAATTCGTTTTCAAAAGAAACATTGTAGTCGATTGAATTTTCTTTTACGGTTTCGATACTAATAAAAATATCACCGGAAATTTTGTTTCCCTCATTATAATTAAAGGTAATAATATCGGTAAAATAATTGTGATTTAAAAAATCCTTATTGATTTTAAGGATGTATTGATTTGAACATAAAATATAACTTAATTCTCCAAGAGATTTATCGTGTAATTTACATATCTCTGAAATCCATTTGCGTAAACGAATAATCCCCTTGAGCTTGAATGCTACATCTTCATTAAAAAAATTGACCACTATTTGTTAAATATTAAAATTACACTGGCACCATTATCTTCGAAAACCACTCTATCGGCATATTGTTTCATAATAAATATGCCCCTACCAGATTCCTTCCTTAAATTATTCATATTCAACGGATCGGGAAGTTTATCGCTATTAAAACCCTTACCATTATCGATAATAATGCATTTATAAGAACTCCTAAGTTCCGTAAATTTAATCGTAACCTGTTTTTTACTATCCAATTTATTTCCATGGATAATTGCATTATTGACTGCCTCTGTAATGGCCAGATACATTTTACAATAAATCTTCCGGGAAATTTTAAAATCTTTTAATATTAAAGTTAAAAAATTCTCGATTTCAAAAATACCTTTTATTTCCGATGCTATTTTAATAGTCCGAACCATTTAAACTATCCAATTGATTAATATAGTGTTGATATTTCCCTTGATAATATTTTTTTAGTACAAGTTTTTGCTTGATTAATTTTTCCTTAAAGTTATCATTTGATAAGTTAGTATCAAAGTATTTTGCAGTTTCACTTATTCGTTGTTCTTCAGCAGTATTAGATTTTCGCTTATCGTCCAATTCTCTTTCATTTTCAGCATTTTCTGCTTCCAATAGACGTGTCAGAATTTCCTTTTGCCTATTTACCGTTTGGTTAGAAACATTATTCCGAATGATATCTTCGCGCACTTTATTTAAAAGCTGTTCGGCTTGTTTTAAAGTTTCATATGCATCGCTACCTACATTGCCTTGATTCATCATTTTTTGCAACATATTTTGCATCTTTTCCTGTTGAGATAAAGCTTTTCCCATCTCACCATTCATTCCCTGCCCATTTTCGCCATTTTTCATCATTTGCATCATCTTCTCCAACTGTTGCTGCAAACCTTGTTGCATACTCTTCATTGAATTACTGGAACTATTAGGATTCGGATTATTACCTGGCTTTTCACAATTTTGATTTCCAGGCATGGAATTCGCCATTTGTTGCTGCAAATTTTTAATTACTTCAGATAGAAATAAAGCTAAATTATTCGCTGAGGTTAATACAATCTGTTGATTTATTTTTGCTTGCGATATTCGACTTTCTGTTAAATCCTGATCTATTTTTCTGAAACTTTGTTGAATGGTAACAATTTCTTTGTTTACCGCCATATTTACCGATGGTTCCCTTTTAGCCAATGCATACAACGAATCTTTTATGATTTCAAAATCCTGATACAATTGCTTTTGATCAACAAAAAATTGCGCCGTAAAATCATTGTTTGAATTACTAACAATTAACTTTTCCTGATTAAAACTAAAGGTGATTGTGTTGTCTAAAATTTGAAGTAATTCGGCCAAATTTTCCGAATTTTGCTCTGCAAAAGCTGCATCCTTCATTTGTTGCATCATAAAAGCCAAACTTTCCATGTTCGCCTTATTTTTATCCATTGACTGTTGACTTTTCTTTTTATTGTTTTTTTCTTGTTGTTCCATAGAATTTTGAAATTCCTGATCTATTTCTTTGAATTCATTTTCAAAATCGTACAAATTCAACGGATCTTCCAACTCCTTATTAATTTTTTCTATGGAATTGTATTGGTCTTTTAACTTATTAACATCCTCTTTTTCCTTACTTTGTTTTTCAAGTAAATTTTCCGGTTTTTCTCCCTTATCAATTAATTCAGAAAGTTCCTGCTGCTTGTTTATATGTGTTTCTAAATCTTTCATTAACAGATCAAGTTGTTTTTCAATCTTCATCCTTTTTAACATTTCTAGATTTTTATCCAATTGCTTCGACAAATCATCCAACGAAATATCCATTTGCTCTGTTAAATCATTCATTTTATTTTCATTGAAGTTATCCATCATTTTATTAAACTCATCTAAAAGTTTATTTAAATCGTCGGACATAACTTCATCTAACATGTCTTGAATTTCCTTTTGTTTGTCAATTAATTCTTGATTTTGTTCCGTAAAAGAATCCATATACTTATTCATTTCCTCATTCTTTTCCTGAATATTTTTAATGGCTTCCTCCAGATTTTTCTTTTTCGAAAATATATTTTTAACCAATTCTTTGCGCTCCCAATTACTTAAATCAGCATTGATCATCTTCTCCTGCAAATTCTGCAAATCCTTTTTTAATTCCTTAGTTATGTCCATGCTATTCGAAAGAACATCTTCAATATTTTTGAACTGTTCGTCCTGGTAATCAAATATATCTTTTACATCAGGAAAATTGAAACTATACAATTCACTAATAGAGGATTTTACACCATTAACACCATCATTGTCAAAAATTTCGAAATAATATTGAATGTGATCAGTTTGACCCTTGTATTTATTAAAGTTAAAGGCATAAAAGAAATCCTGCTCTAGTAAATTAGTACTAAACTGCACCTTATACATAGAATCAATTTCATTGTTTACTTTCGTTACAAAAAACAAATTACTAAATCCATAATCATCTTCAATACGTCCCTTAAAATAAATTCTACTAAATTCAGTGCTATCTAAAATTTGATTTACCGCAATAGATGGGTAGTCATCTGCTATTGTTGTCAATTTAATTTTTAAAAAATCAGCAATTTCAAAGTATTCATTTCGAAGCGAAAGTGTAAGTGTTTCATCCTTCGCTATTCTATTTTTCCATCCTTGTTTGGGAACAAACCGCGCAGTTTCATTTCTACTATTTCGAATAAGAATGGTATCCGTTTCAAAGGTCTTAAAGGTAAACTCACATAATGATCCAACCGGTACAATAAGCTCAGTAATATTTTCGTAGGTATCATTTTTTAGACTCGTATATGCTGGCTTAATAATTTTTACGCTAAACGATGAAAGCATAGGTTTTGGTAAAACATTCAATTTATAGGCCGTAGAAATGTATTCATCAATTTGAAAATTGAAATTGATAGAATTATTGATATTTTTAAATTGATAGGAAAAATAGTTCGATGAATCTTGCTTCATAAGATACGCGTTACCTCCAAAATGAAGCATAACACCATTATAATCTGTCAAAGATTCTACTTTAATTCTTAAGGTAAAATCGTCACCTTTACCAGTAGTTATTTCTTTGTTTAAAATTAAATAATTAAAAGGTGAAGGTTTTATAAAATTTTGAGTAAAATGTATTAAACGAAATCCAGCTTCCTTAATAAATGTTGGAGAGAATAAAATTAGGCCTATACTGAATACAAAAGCCATTATCAGAATATAAACTGCCTTTAAATTTTGTTTAATATTAATTGCTTCAACAAATTTGAAATGTTTCAAATTATCAATCCTTTGCTCTATGCTTGCAATTAATAGCTCTTGGGAAACATCATGTACTAATTCCTCCTTTAATTCAATTAAGTTCCATAATTTATCTTTAATGTCCGGAAAATGCAGAACAATAATTTTGTTTATCTGCCTCTTGCTAATTTTTACTCTAACACCCACATATCCTAATAAAGGGAACACAATAAGTATAATAGCTACACTAAACTGAATAAAGAAATAAAAAATTAAAATGAATATTTTATTGATGACCGTTAAAAAAGAAAAATATTCAATGGCTAATATAAACATCGAAAGGAACAAAAACAGTAATGAAGACCATACTATTCCCCTTATCAAATTATTTAAATAATACTTTTTAATAAATTGACTTATTTTAGACTCAATAACTGAATAATCAGTGCTCATTATTTAATTTTTTTACAAATATAGACTCACTTTACTATAAACCACAAAAACTTACACGCTCTTTCTATAATTTTCGATAAGTTGTCAATTAATGGTTGAAAAATTGTTGAATTCTTCTTTCTAATATATCATAACTATGTTTGAATAGGTCATCAAATTTTTTAATACAACAAACAAATAAGAATTATGCCCTAAATTAATATTTCTTAATGGTCTTTTATCGATAGTCAATTAACAGCACGTAATAAACAATTTCAGCCCCAGCCTGTTGTTAACAATCGTTAATAAATTTAACTATTAATCTATATTTCAAAGGTATAGTATGCACAATTTATTAAGAAAAATAAAGAAAGAATATTGAAGAAATGTATATAACTTACACCATTAAGTTTTCAACAGAATTAACACGCTATTATCAATAAAATTTAGATTTAAAGAATTAAGAATAAAAAATATATATTTGTAAAGGAATAATGTTAATTAGTGAGAGGAAGAAGTTAGGCTATGAAAGAAAATTTGACTATTTTATTGGTTGAGGATAATATTCTAAATCAACGTATTACTACATTTAGCTTGAAAAAATTCAACCACGAAGTTGATATTGCAAACAATGGTTTGGAGGCTGTTAATAAGTACCGTGAGAAGGAATACGATGTTATTCTTATGGATATTATGATGCCTGTGATGGATGGATTAGAAGCTACTTTTCAAATTCGTAAATATGAAAAGGAGACTGATTCTAAAAATCATACTCCAGTAATTGCCATTACTGCAAATACACTCGATAACGATAGAGATAAATGTTTAGCTACCGGAATGGATGAGTATATGGCTAAACCATTTGATATGAACAGATTAAATGAAATATTTAAGGAATTAAATATTTTAGCTTAAAGTTGATATCTTTAGCCATTATAAATTTAAGTAATGGCTGATTTACCCGATTTAAGAGGAAACTCTTACTCTGATTCTGACACTGAATTGGATAAAAAGTTAAGACCCATAACTTTTTCCGATTTCAGTGGGCAGCAAAAAATATTAGATAACCTTCTGGTTTTTGTAGAAGCTGCAAAACAGCGCGATGAAGCATTGGATCATGTATTACTTCATGGACCTCCAGGGTTAGGTAAAACAACACTTTCAAACATTATTGCTCACGAGCTTGGAGTAAGTATGAAAACTACTTCAGGGCCTGTGCTGGATAAACCTGCCGATTTAGCAGGTTTACTTACCAATTTAGAAACTCATGATGTTCTGTTCATTGATGAAATCCATCGCTTAAGTCCGGTTGTTGAAGAATATTTGTATTCAGCAATGGAGGATTACCGAATTGATATAATGCTGGATAAAGGTCCAAGTGCCCGATCCATTCAAATTGATTTAAATCCTTTTACGCTAATTGGTGCAACAACCCGGTCAGGTTTATTGACAAGCCCTTTACGTGCCCGATTTGGCATTAATGCTCACCTGGAATATTACGATGCTGAAATACTAAATGTAATTGTTAAACGATCTGCAAAAATAATTGATATTGGTATAACAGACAGTGCTGCCATAGAAATATCCAGAAGGAGTAGGGGAACCCCTCGTATTTTGAACGCATTACTGCGTAGGGTGCGTGATTTTGCTCAAGTGAAGGGTAATGGTAGTATTGATATAGAAATTACTAAATATGCGCTTGAAGCGTTAAATATAGATCAATACGGATTGGATCAAATGGACAATAAAATACTGTTGACCATAATAGAAAAGTTCAAAGGCGGACCGGTTGGATTAACTACCATCGCTACAGCTGTAGGTGAAGATGCAGGAACTATTGAAGAAGTTTATGAACCTTTTTTAATTAAGGAAGGATTTATAAAAAGAACACCACGTGGAAGAGAAGCCACCGAATTAGCTTATAAACATTTAGGAAAAATTAATTTGAATGACACCAATTTTAGTTTGTTTTAAATTATTCAAAAGTAACCTGGTATAAGTATGGCCACCATTTTCCGGTAATGTAGAATAGTTGTTGTTCTGGTTCATAGGCAATGCCATTCATTACATCTATCCGTTTATTTTTTAGGTTGGTTAAAATTCCTTCCATGTTTATAAAAGCGAGTACTCTTCCTGTTGAAGCTTCAATTTTAGCGATGGTTTGTGTTGTCCAAATGTTGGCATATATTACACCATCAAGATATTCTAATTCATTTATATTCGATACAAAACCCGTTGGAGTGCTGACTTCAATGGTTTTTTCTACCTTAAAATTTTTGGGATTGATGAATGAAATAATAGAGCTTCCGTTGCTCATTATCAGGTGAATACCATCATTTGTTAAACCCCATCCTTCTTTGGAGTCAAAATTGAATTCAGCTATTTTTTCTAAGGTTTCAGGTTCATATATGAACCCTTTTTTTGATTTGTAAGTGAGCTGATAAAGTTTTTCGTCTAAAATTGTAATGCCTTCTCCAAAATATTGTTTGTCGTTTTTATGTGATTTGATATTTTTAATGCTGTTTGGTTTATAAAAAGTAACATATGATTCACCGTAATTTCCGGTACCTTCATACAGTTTACCTTTGTAAAATTCCAATCCTTCAGTATAATAGGAAGTATTATGAGGAAGCTGACCATGTAATTTATAGCCAAGTTTTTTAGGTGTTATATCAGAAATGATCGAAATGGAAGAATAGTTGACACCAATTTTTCCATCCTCATTTTTAGCTACTGTTTTAATAGAATATTTTCCTGTTGTATATTCTTTTGAATTAATTGAAACCGAAAAGTCAGGATCAGTGCTCTGTTTAATCAGTTTATTATTTAAATAAAGTGTTAATTCAGTAATTTTTGGACGTACTATTTTAGATTGAACGACAATGCTGAATTCATTTCCATATACTACCACATTATTTGAAGGGGTAATCTGTATATTTGTAACGGGTTTTCGTGATGTAGTGGAAGAACTACAACCACTGAAACCAATAATAATAATGATTAAGGCAACGATGACAGTTTTCATCTGTTATGTTTTAATTTCCGAACAAAATTAACAAACAAAAAGTTAAACTGGAAGTTGAATTAAATTATAACTCTTTTTACGTTTGAAAGCTTTAAAAAAATTAACTGGCGATACTGCAATTTATGGAGTTTCCAGTATAGTAGGCAGGTTCTTAAATTGGTGGTTAAATCCTTATTGGACCTATATATTTCTTAATCAGGCTGAAATAGGAAGAATTTCAAATGTTTATGCCTATGTTGCATTTTTGTTTGTTATTCTCACTTATGGTATGGAAACAGGTTTCTTCCGGTTTGCATCTGGTAAGAACGATAAGGATGCCGTATTCAGTACTACCTTGGTTTCCATTTTTTCAACTTCTTTTCTATTTGTTTTAGGCGTCATATTTTTCCGCGATAATTTGGCTTTAAGTCTGGATTTGGCTGGTCGATCTGACTTTATTGTCATAATGGGAATAACCATTGCATTGGATGTGATTTCAACTATTCCTTTTGCAAAATTGAGGTTACAACAGCGACCCATACGCTTTGCTTATATTAAAGTAATTAATATTGCTATCAATATTGGACTCAATATTTTCTTTTTAACGCTTTGTCCTATAATAGAAAGGCACTTTCCGGATGGAACTTTTGCATCTATCTATAATAAAGATTTTGGAATAGGTTTTGTTTTTTTATCAAACTTAATTTCCTCTGTTGTGACGCTTATTTTACTGGTTCCGGAAATGAACGTACGGTGGAAATTTAATCCGCAATTGTTGTGGAAGATGTTAGTCTATTCTTCCCCTATACTATTGGTTGGAATAACAGGTACCATCAATCAACATGTCGATAAAATACTATTGCCAAAATTTCTACCCGAGTCAGCCGATCCAATGAAACAGTTGGGTATTTATGTTACAGCTGCAAAAATGGCGGTATTGCTCAATATGTTTATTCAGGCCTTCCGATTCGCATTTGAACCCTTTTTCTTTTCTCAAAAAGAAGATGTGGAAACTAAAAAAATGTATGTTCTTATAATGAAATATTTCAGTATAATTGGTATAATTATTTTTCTGGGGATGTCAACTTTTAGTGATTTGATCATATCCATTAATGCCAAACAATATCGCGAAGGAGTGGGGGTGGTGCCAATTATTTTATTGGCCAATTTATTTATGGGAATTTATTTTACTTTATCGCTTTGGTACAAGCTAACCGATAAAACACGCTATGGAGCTTATTTAGGTATTTTAGGTTCTGTGATTACTGTTGCCATTAACATTGCTCTAATTCCTATTTTGGGATATTATGCATCGGCAATTGCTCTTTTGGCTTGTTTTGTTATTATGACTGTTGTTTCTTATTTCTTAGGAAATAAATATTATCCATTAAACTATGATGTAAAGAATTTTCTGATTTACTTAGGTATAAGTATGGTTTTCTTTGGTTTTTATTGGATGGTTCGTACACCTGAATCTCCAAAATATGGACTGGCAGTAATTATTAATATTATTTTTATTGGTATTATTGTATTTAGAGAACAAAAAGAGTTCAGATTTAATTTTAAGTCTGATAGCTAGTAGATTATAATATAATAAATTAAAGTGATTGTTATGAAAATTGCATTGGCATCCGATCATGCAGGTTTTGAAAGAAAACAGGTGGTGATAAAACACCTTAAAAGTATTGGTATTGAAACGAAAGATTTTGGTTGTTTTTCTGCTGAAAGTACCGATTATGCTGATTGGGCGCATCCCATGGCTTCGGCTGTTGAAATGGGTGATTTTGGCTTAGGAATTAGTTTATGCGGTAGTGGAAACGGAATTAACATGACGGTAAATAAACATCAGGGAATTAGATCGGCCTTGTGTTGGACAGCCGAAATTGCTGCCTTGGCAAAACAACATAATAATGCTAATGTTTTAGCCTTACCAGCACGTTTTATCTCTGATAACGAAGCTATTCAGATTGTCGATGCTTTTTTAAACGCAGAATTTGAAGGTGGACGTCATCAAAAAAGAATAGAAAAAATTCCCTTGATATAGAACTAAGGATTTGCTAAAGTTGATTTGCGAAGTTTAATGAAAATTAAGTTTTTTGTGCATAACTTTTATTTACTGTTTATATGAATTCAAAACAAGATTGCTTCACGTGGAACCCTTTAATCATAGGCGTTTTAAACTTATATTTCATGAATAATGACTCGAAAAATAGTTGAATATCTATCAATATTTATTTGTATCACATACTCATTAAATTAGTTTAGAAATCAGTTTTTAGGAGGAAATGTAAATAATGTTCAGTTTTATCGTTAAAATATGATCACTTTTTGCAACAGAATAAAATAAAATGGATATGTTTAGTGACGGTTTCCAAATTTAATGTTCAATTTCGAAAAACAACAGGTGTAAACAACGAATTTTAGCAATTTTCGGAATATAAATATTTGCAGGAGATTGGAAAAACACAAGAATAAAACGTTTATATTATGCTCTCAAATACTTGTAAATATGCGATCAGGTCATTAATTTACCTGGCAAATTTCTCAACACCATCCAAAAAAATTGGAATAAAAAGAATTTCTGATGATCTTAAAATTCCATCACCGTTTTTAGGGAAAATTCTTCAAAGTTTAGCACGGGAGAAAATTTTAAGTTCTACAAAAGGTCCACATGGAGGTTTTGCTTTGGGTCGTAATCCTGAAGATATTTCTCTTTTTGATATCGTCATTCAAATCGACGGCGAAGCATATTTCAATAATTGCATTATTCGCCTCGAACCATGTTCTTGTTATGCCGAAGAAATTACTACCTGTCCGGTACATAAACGTTTCAGTCACCTGAGAGGTGATTTGATTGCATTTTATCAGGATACATCATTGGCCGATATTGTAGAAGATTTTGAAATTTCAGGAGAGCTTATTCAATTTTAAAAATTATACTTTCCATTCTTTTATTTTTAAAGAGTATTTGATAGGCAAAAATTCCAAATAAGGCTCCTGTTGCATTGGCTATTTCATCGTAAATAGAACCAGTTCTGGAGGTAGTAAAATAGGTTTGTATCAATTCAAATAAACTACCGGATAGAATAGAAATAATAAAGGCGAACCAGTAAGCATTGATGTATTTTTTGTTTTTTAAAAGTGCCGGAATAAGCAAGAATGCCAATCCAAAATACATGCAAAAATGAACAAACTTATCAAAGTGTGGAATAAAACTGAAGTCGGGAACATTTTTGGAAGGGCTTAAAGAGGCATAACTCAACAATCCAATCCAAATGAAAGGAAAGAAATATCTTCTTTTTAAAATCATTTTCTGCTGTTTTCAATAAAAAACAAATATGCTTTAAAATAATTGAAACAGCGTTAGCTTTTTGTTAATTTCAATCCGATTGTAAAGAAGTATCTATGTCAGGAATTTATATTCATATTCCATTTTGTAAGGTAAAATGTAGCTATTGCGATTTTTACAAAACCACCAATAATTCAAAAATCAATGAATTAGTTGAGGCAATCAAGTTGGAATTAGAGTTAAGAAAAGATTATTTAAGCGATCAAAATATTCAAACCATTTATTTTGGGGGTGGAACACCTTCGTTGCTCTCTGCTGATCAGCTTCAGGGTATTTTACAGGCTTGTTTTTCTGTTTTTCATGTAGAACATGATGTTGAGATAACCATGGAGGCCAATCCAGATGATCTTAATTTGACTTATTTACAATCAGTTATAAAAATTGGTGTAAATAGGTTAAGTATTGGTGTTCAATCGTTTTCTCAAACAGATTTAAAACTAATGAAACGTCGGCACAATCCCATTCAAGCGAAAAATGCCGTTAAATATGCCCGTGAAGCTGGGTTCGAAAACATCAGTGTTGATTTGATTTATGGAGTACCCAATATGCCTTTTTCTCAATGGCTTGATAATTTGGAGCAGGTAATTGCAATGAATGCTGACCATATTTCTGCTTATCATTTAACCTATCATAAAGGAACGCAACTCTGGAACGATTTACAAAAAGGAATCGTCCACGAAATTGATGAATCAGATAGTATTCGGCAATTTAATGCGCTGGTTAAAAGCACTGAGGAAAATGGTTTTATCCACTACGAAATATCCAATTTTGCCAAAGAAGGTTATTTTTCACGACACAATTCAGCTTATTGGAATCAAACAGAATATCTTGGGTTAGGTCCATCTGCACACTCATACAATATTAGCAGTCGGCAGTGGAATGTGGCTAGTTTAACGCATTATTTGTTGGCATTAGAGCATAAAAAGATACCCTATGAAATAGAAGAATTGAGTGCTAAAGATCGTTTTAATGACTACATTATTACTTCTCTTCGAACCCAATCGGGAATTAATTTGGAAAGAGTGAGCAATGAATTTGGAAGTGATTGTTTGGCGCATATTGTAAAAGTAGGTCAGAAATACTCTGCATCATCGCAAATACTTATTGATGATCATTCAATACGATTAGCTAAGGAGGGTTGGTTTATTTCGGACCATATTATGACAGATTTTATGATGTAAAAATGAATATTGAAAATCTACGTGAATATTGTTTAAATAAAAAAGGTACCACTGAGAGCTGTCCTTTTGGAGAACACACCTTAGTGTTTAAGGTAGCGAATAAGATGTATGCGCTCACTAACCTTGTTGGTGAATTGACACTAAATTTAAAATGTGAACCGGAAAAAGCCATCGAATTGAGGGAAGAATTTTCTTATGTTCTACCCGGTTATCATATGAATAAAAAGCACTGGAATACCATTCAGTTAGATGAATTGGTACCTGATAAATTACTAATGTATTGGATTGATGAATCTTATGAACTTGTTGTTGGTAGTTTAACTAAAAAACAATTGGAAGAATTGAAAAAAATTATGTAATATGAAACAGGTAGAATTTGTCTTAGACACTGAATATATTGAACTGATTAAACTATTGAAATTAATGCAAATTGCCAATAGTGGAGGCCAGGCTAAATTAATGGTGGAAAATGGTGAGGTAATATTGAATGGTATCCTGGAAAGCCGGAAACGCGCCAAAATTCGAAAAAACGATGTTCTTGAAATATTTGACATGCAAATTGTTATTCAATAAAAAAGCCGGAAATTGGGGATTTCCGGCTGAAGTTAAGCTTGTACGCTTAGGGGTGTGTGGTTGGAAAAGAGAAAATTAAACTGGTTTTGATTAAGCACTTCAAAAATAGGAAAAACGGTTCGAAATGAACGAATTTTTCAATAGCTCTTTTTCATTTTGGGCTTATCTTTTTACGAATGACATTTATTGTGTGTTTAAAGTATCATTTGAATTGATTAAAAATCTATTTCCAATTTTCTTTCAAGAAACTATAAATTTCCAGGTCGATGAATTTATTTCTATGTCTTTCTCCTTGTCTTTCAATACCTTCATACTCAAATCCCAGTCTTTTTGGCACTGCAGAACTGGCACTATTTCCAACACCACATTTTATTTGGATTCGATTTATCTCCATTTTTTCGAAGAGAAACGTCATTATTCGTTCCACCGATTGCGTAATTATACCTTTTCTGGTCATTTTTTCAATTAACCAATAACCAATTTCTACCTTCCGATTAAGAAAATCAAAATCTTTTAGTCCTATTAAACCGGCAAATTCATTTTGATACCAAATTGTAAAGATCTCTTGCCTGTGTTCAACATCTTCAGCTATTGCCTTAACAAAAGTCAAGGTGTCATTCACTGATCTGGTACTATCCACAAACGGCAACCATTTCCGCAGGTAAATGCGGTTTTGGTCAATCTCATGGTATATCATTGAAGCATCTTTGATCTTAAGTAGTTTCATGGTTATCGATGTGCTAACAATTAATTCGTTTACAATCATCTTTTTACTATTTAGAATGGCTAACATACAGCAATTTAATAATTGTTTCTAATAGATTTTAATAGAATTTCGAATAAAACAATTCTGCTCATTATATTTGTAAAAAATAGAAAAATGAAAAATGCTCTTTTAATTGGGTTTCTAATTGTTGTTATTGTTGCATGTGCCCGAACAAGTACAAAAGCAGGTGAAGGTGACGAACGAATCGTCTTAATCAAAACCGAGTTTGGTGACATGAAAGTAAAATTATACAACGAAACTCCTTTACATCGTGATAATTTCATCAAATTGGTTGAAGAGGGCTTTTATGACGATTTGCTATTTCATAGAGTGATAAAAGATTTTATGATTCAGGGAGGAGATCCGGATTCAAAAGATGCTCCAGCAAATAAACGTCTGGGTTCCGGGGGACCAGGATACGAGATTCCAGCAGAAATAGTGGAAGGAATTTACCATAAAAAAGGAGCTTTGTCGGCTGCCAGAATGGGGGATAATGCAAATCCTGAAAGAAAATCTTCCGGTTCGCAATTTTATATTGTTCAGGGAAAAGTTTTAAATGACGAAATGCTCAGTCAAATTGAAGAAAAACTAAAATTTCAAGCCGAAAGAACCGAAGGCATGAAACTTTTCAATGATAAACAGGCCTTGATGCAACAACTTCAGTCGGAAGGTAATTTAGATTCGGTGAATGCACTTCGTATTAACATTCAGGAACAAGCTGAAAAAAATGTGATAGAATCGATGTATAAGTTTTCTGAAGAACGACGTATTTTATATAGTACCATAGGAGGTGCGCCTCATCTTGATGGAGCCTATACGGTATTTGGTGAGGTTTTTGATGGGCTTAACATCATTGATTCAATTGCCAATGTTCAAACTGCGCCTGGCGATCGCCCATTGGGGAACATTAAAATGACGATGGAAATTATTAAATGAACGGGAAAATAGTCGAAAAACAAAAAGAGCTGAAAACTTGTTTTTCAGCTCTTTTTGCATTAGCACCAATTATTTGCCATTTTCGTATAAATTTTTAGAATGAAGAAGATTTTTGAAATTATAATAGGCTTAGCGTTTAGTTTGAATATTCAAGCTCAAAGCCATGAGGTTTTGATATCAACGAATATGGGCGATATGAAATTCATGCTTTATGACGATACTCCATTGCATCGCGATGCTTTTTTGGAGTTGGTTGAAAAGAATCATTTTGACGGAACATTATTTTATAGAACAATAGCTGATTTTATGATTCAAGGAGGTTCAAGAGATTCAAAAAATGCGCCGGCAGGAAAATTTATTGGTTACGGTGATCCTGACCAAACCGTAAATGACGAAATTCTAAAACATCATATTTGTAAAAAAGGCGCATTGTGTGCACCACGTCAGCCCGATGACATCAATATTTTTAAACAAAGCGACATTTCTCAATTTTTTATTATTCAGGGAAGAAAATATCGTTTGGGCCAGTTGGACACCATGGAATTTGCCGTTAATCGCCCCATTAATAAGAAAATAATAGATGAAGCCTATCCGCCTGAAAAACGAGAATTATTGCAGCAGTTGAAGGACGAAAAAAAATTCGTTGAAGCGCGAAAGCTTGTTGATGAGGTGAAAGACGAAATTGCTGTTAATTATCAATTAGCCGCTGGAAAGTTGGAATTTAGTCAGGCGCAGCGTGATGCCTATACCAGCATTGGTGGATCTCCTGAAATAGAAAATGAATACACCGTCTTTGGTGAGATTATGGAAGGTTTCGAGGTGATTGATAAAATTGCTGCCTTAAAAACCGATGAAAATGATCGGCCCTATACCGATGTTAAAATTAATATAGAAGTAATCAAATGATGATAATAAAAAATAGATATACTGCACTTATATTGTTGATTCATTTATTTGTAGCTTGTTCTAATGGAAATAGAAGTGCTGAAGATGTTCCGAAGCAAGCTACAAAAAGTGAAGTCGCATCGAAGGTTTCAAAGAGCATCTTTACTGAGTTGGCCAATGCTGTGTTTACTATTCAAACATACGATGAGAAACGTATTTTGGAAAAGGGAAAGGGTTTTTTAGTGAATTCAACTACGATTGTGGCTCCTTTTTCCCTTTTTAAAGGAGCAACAAGGGCCATCATCACACCATTAAATGGTGGTCAGCAAATGGAAATTACCCATTATTTTGCGAACGATCGAATCAATAACCTAATACTTTTGCAAGTTGAAAACATTGATGCAACTCCTTTGAAATTATATGGTGCATCAACCATTGATGGCGTAAAAACAACCGTCATATCGGAGAAGCGCAACAACACGCAACCTCTTTTTACCGGGTCATGTATACAGGAACGTATCATACAAGGCCGAAAACTCTATAATATATCCAATGTGAATGGAAAAATAAGTTGGGGTTCGCCGGTTTTTGTTTCCAATGGAAGTGTTTTAGGCATGGGTATTTCAGAAGAGTTAAATTATGAACTGAACTATTTTGCCGTCCCGGCAAGCGAAATTTATACCTTGCTACAACGTAATGAAACAGCTAAACCCTTAGTAGAGTTGGAGTCTCAAAACACTATTCGAAATGCTGCAGTAAAAGGTATTGTTTTAGAAACTGATTTTGGAGACATTAAAATTAAATTGTACAGCCAAACACCGGCCTATCGTAATAATTTTATCAAATTAGCGGAAGAAGGCTATTATGATAATTTGTTAATTCATCGAATTATTCGTGATTTTGGCATCCAAACCGGAGCGGCTGATACGCGTCATGCAAAATTTGATGATATTGTTGGTTGGAAAGGTCCGGGATATACTATACCTGCTCACATAGTTCCCGGTTTATATCACAAACGGGGTGCTATTGGTTCACCACGAAAAGCTGATGATAAAAACCATAATCGCCGTTCCGATGGTTCGCAATTCTATATTGTAACCGGCAGAAAATATCTTGATGATGAATTGGATGAATTTGAAGAAGAAAATGGAATCAAATTTACGCAAGAGCAGCGAAACGTTTATAAAACTATTGGCGGGTCACCGCATCTCGACGGTTCTTATACTGTTTTTGGTGAAGTGGTGTCAGGCCTTGAAGTTGCCGACCGAATGACCATGTTACCGGTTCATGGCGATTTTAGACCTATTGCCGATATCCGTTTGAAAAAAGTAAGCATTGAATATTAATAAGAGGAACTTGCAGAAATTTTCTACTTTTCTGTACGAAGGAAACAATGCGACAAATTGATTTTAGATAAACTAAGCAGATTAAATAAAACATACTATCCATGGATAATCAGGAAAAAGCCATTAAAAATTTTAAGACCATGAACTGTAACCAGTCGGTGTTAGTAGTGTATGGACCTCAATATGGAGTTTCAGAAGAGTTAAGTTTTACGCTTGGCTTAAGCTTTGGCGGCGGCATGGGGCGCCAGGGCAAAACCTGCGGTGCAGTTACCGGTGCTTATATGGTTATTGGATTGTGGAGTGCCAAACAGTCGGAGAATAAAAGCGAGCAAAAAAGAATTGCTACAGCTAAAGTTCAGGAATTCAATCAAATGTTTGAAAAATTGCATGGAAGTTTGGAATGTAAAGCATTATTGAATTACGATATAAGTAAGCCGGATGAAGCCGCAAAAGTTAACGCTCAAGGACTTTTTGACACTATTTGTCCCGGATTGGTTGGAAATTCAACAATACTGTTAGATAAAATTTTGCTTTAATTCTTCTTTGAATACCAATCACTTAGAATTACTTTAGTTGAGGAATTTTCAGTCACAAGTTTTTTGAATTTCTCAATATCGGCAAATCCTTCACCCTGGTTGTAATGGTAAGGATAAACCACTTTAGGATTAAATTCAATAACCGCCGAAGCTGCTTGTTCAGGTGTCATTGTAAAAGGTAAATTCATACACACAAAGGCATAATCGATATTTTTCAGAGCACGCATTTCTTTGGTATCTTCTGTATCTCCCGAGATGTATACTTTTTCGGATCCCAAGGTAATTACATAGCCGTTTCCATTATTTTTTTTATGGTACATCAAACGATCATCGGAAGTGTTATACATTGCAATGGCTTCGATGTAAACCCCTTTTACCATTTTCTTTTCACCATTCAGCAGATATATTCCGTAGCCAAGTTCATCAACTGCGGCTTTATTTCCAATAATTATTGACTGATCGGTTTTAATGCCGTTTAACAATTCAGGATTTAAATGATCGCCATGTGTGTGAGTAATCAAAATAATATCGGGTTTTGGATACTGCTTTAATTTTTCAAAATCTGAAGCTGGATCTACATAAATGGTCAGTTCGCCATATTCAATCACTAACGAAGCGTGATGTATCGGGTGAAATATTATTTTAGCAGCCTTATTATTTTGTGCTTGAACGGTTAGAATAATACACACATTTAGAAATAGTAGTAGAGCCTTCATAATTTTGAATGTTTGTAAGCTTCGAAGATATAAAATGATTTCTATTTTTTTAAATTTATCTAAAAGCTTCAATTTATGGTATTTCCTTCCGTCATCAACGGCTTTTTCACAATTTCTTTTAATTTTGCATCTTGATTGAAAATGGAAGCAAATGTTAGATAAGATAAAAAACCTGCAGCAAGAGATTGCTACTATTAAGGCAGCAACCAAAGAAGAAGCTGAAGATCTGCGAATTAAGTACTTAAGTAAGAAAGGTTTAATTGGTCAACTCTTCGATGAATTTAAGAATGTACCTGCCGAGCATAAAAAAGCGATGGGAGCAGCCATCAACGATTTAAAAACGTTTGCTCAGGACACCTTTAATGGTTTAAAAGAATCTTTTTCAGATCATCGTTCAGCAGCTGAAGGTATTGATTTAACTTTACCTGGAGAATCGATGAATTTAGGAACCCGTCATCCTTTAGCAGTGGTGAGGAATGAAATTATCGACATTTTTGCCCGTCTTGGTTTTGTAGTATCTGAAGGACCTGAAATTGAAGATGATTGGCATGTTTTTTCTGCTCTTAATTTTCCGCCGGAACATCCGGCTCGCGATATGCAGGATACTTTCTTTATTGAGAAAGATCCGGATGTTTTATTGCGCACACATACTTCGAGTGTTCAGGTACGGATGATGGAAAAAACACAGCCGCCAATACGGGCCATTTTCCCCGGACGTGTATTCAGGAATGAAGCCATTTCGGCTCGTGCGCACTGTATTTTTCACCAAATTGAAGGTTTGTATGTTGACGAGAATGTCTCATTTGCCGATTTAAAACAAACGCTTCTTTTCTTTGCACGCGAATTATTTGGAGAGAAAACTGAGATTCGTTTACGACCATCGTATTTTCCATTTACAGAACCTTCGGCCGAAATGGACGTGAGCTGTTCTATTTGTGGAGGGAAAGGCTGTAATGTCTGCAAATACACTGGTTGGCTTGAAATAATGGGTTGTGGAATGGTCGATCCTAATGTTTTGGAATTGTGCGATATTGATAGTAAAAAGTATACCGGATTTGCATTTGGTATGGGAATCGAACGTATTACTATGTTAAAATATGGCGTTAAAGATTTGCGCCTGTTCTTTGAAAATGATGTTCGCTTTCTGAATCAGTTTCAATCGGCGTATTAAAATAAATATTTCAAGAGGGATGTCATCTTTTTGAAAAGATGACATCCCTTCGCTTTATCCTCCGAATTATATCCACAATACATTGATCTGCTTATAGCATTCCTTGTTCAAACGCCAGAGGATGATGGTTTATTTTAAAGTATCTTGATCTCATAAGTGAGTTGGATTGCCTTTCTGTACAAAGCCGAAACCCCACAGTATTTGTCCTGAGAAAGTTCTATGGCCTTTTTCAGTTTTTCAACATCCAGGTGATCGCCTTTGAATTCATAGATGATGTTCATTGATTCGTAGTACTGCGGATGATCTTCTGATAAAGAGCCATCAACACGTACATTAAACTCCTCGGGCACTATCTTCATTTTTTTCAATATAGTAATCACATCCATTCCGGTACATCCTGCTAAAGCTGTTAACATTAGCATTTTTGGGCGCGGTCCTTTATTGTGACCACCAACTTCAGGCGTTGCATCAATTGTTAATTTATGACCATTGAGTTCGGTTTCGAACTCCATATCGCCTTTCCAGCTCAATAAGGTATTATGTATCATCTCACTTTATTTTTTTACAAATTAACTTCTTCAATTTACTTATTATTGTAATTTCCGTCACTTTAAATAACAGGTGTTTTATACTTATTTATATTTTTATAAACATAAAATTGTTCCTTTTTTTAGCTGTTTAATTTCAATTATTCAATAGGATTTGTCCACAACCATAGGATTTATAATTAAAAGGTGATTGATCATAATTTCATATGGCACCAACTGAGTGAAATGTTGATCTATTATTCTTGATGAACCACAAGTTTAACTATATTTACCCTTGAAAAACATTAAAATAGTTCTTTTTTAACAAACTATGTTATGAGAAGTTCACATTATAATCCACTACCGGAAGAAACAGATTTGTCTGAATTCAAATTTTTCAAGCATCTTAATGATACTGAAATTGGAAAATTGAACTATGATAAAACGTGCCAGAATTATAAGAAGGGTAGTGTTGTTTATCGCGAGGGAAGCCGGTTAACTGGTTTTTATTGCATTACAAAAGGCATTCTTAAAATTTATAAGACAGGCATTGATGGTAAAGAGCAAATTATTCGCTTTGTAAAAGCGGGTGATATTGTGGCTTTTCGATCCTTATTAAGTCAGGAATTAGCATGTACCACTGCCAAAGTGATTGACGATGCTGTGTTGTGCCATATTCCCTATCATACTTTATTGTTCTTATTGCAGAACAACTGGAAATTTTCTCATTGGATGATACAAATATTATGTCGTGAGTTACGGGAAGCCAACGACTATATTACGGACATTGCACAAAAGACCGTTAGAGAACGTTTGGCTGAAGTATTGTTGCTTTTAAAGGATAGTTTTGATGTGGATGAAAACAATATTCTGAACATATCGCTAACCCGCGAAGAGTTGGCTAATATGGTGGGTACAGCAACAGAATCGGTTATTCGTTTACTTTCTGAATTTAAACAAGACGGTTTGATCGAGTTGAAAGGAAGAAAAGTGAAATTTCTTGACGTGGCTACTTTGCGGCGGATGGCAAGTTTATAATTTTCACAATATTTAAAGGTAAGTTAGGTGCTATTTCTATCATTCATGATTGAAATGATGTGATTTTATGCTTAAAACTGTTCTATTGAGTGGCAATCAAAATTATTTGGCAATCCATTTTTCCGGATTTAGTTTAACGTTTTCTTTCCAAATTTGAAATTTCAGAACCGTTTTGTTGTCTTCATCCGTATCACTGAAAATTAAGCCCAGTTCTTGTTTAATTTTAACCTGATCTCCTTGTTTGACGTAAACTTCTTTAAGATTAGAATAGACACTGATGTATTCGCCATGTCTTAAAATTATAGCTGAATTGCCGCCAGGAATTACAAAAACTTTGCTCACAACGCCATTAAATATAGCGCGAGCTTTTTCTCCCGATTTTGTGCTGATGTCTATTCCGTTATTCTTAATAATAATGTTCTGCATAACCGGATGGGCATGTTCTCCAAATTTGTCAGTAATAATTCCTTCTTCGGTGGGCCATGGAAAGCGGCCCTTATTTTTTTCGAAATTATCGGAGAGTTTGAGGTATTCCGGAGTTTTGGGTGATTGTTTTTCTTTTTGCGCTTCTTCTTCAATCAGTTTCTCAATTTCTCGTTGAAGTCGATCGGCAATTTTTTGTTGGTATTTTAAATGTTTCGTTAATTCTTTTTTCTGTTTTTGAAGCTGCTCATAGTATCCTGATTGCTTCGACTTTTCAACATTTAACTGTGAAGTTTCCTGCATTTGTTGTTGAAGAAGTTTTTTCTTTTCGTTTTTTTGTCGGTTGAGCTCTTCCATTTTGTTTAAGGTAACCGACCGTATCCCCTCAATTTGTTTGGATTGTTTCTGTCGATAGCTTGTCATTTGCCGGGTATACAATAGTCGTTTATAGGCCTGATTAAAGCTTTCGCTGGACAGAAGAAAAAAGAGTTGATTGTAGTCACCGCGTTTCCTGAAAGCTTGTTGAATAAGTTTAGCGTAGTCTGATTTAACTTTTTCAAGATCTTCGGACAGCATTTCAATAACAAATTCATTATCGTCGATGGATTTCTGAAGCAAATTCAGCTGGGTATTGTAATCAGTAATCAGGTTGTTTCGTAAATCAATTTGTTGATTAATTAAACTGAGTTTATTTAAGGAAGCTTTACTGTTTTCGCCTGTTTTATTAAGCAACATGTTAGTATACTCAATTTCACGACGTGTTTTTTCCTTTTTCTCTTTTAGTTGGTCAATTTCTTGAGCACTAAGGATAAGAGAAAAAAATACGCATATAACCAGCAAGAGGTAACGAAAATTGTCCATTACTTTTTCGATACGTTAAGTTCTTCAAATTTATCGGGTATATTGAAATTGAAATCACTCGATTTATTAACGCTTGGTCGTGATAATTTTACTTCCAGCTGCAAATTTTGTTTTGGTGTAATTAAATGCATGGAAACTTGTTGTGGAAATAAACTACGTCCAACCAATTCGTACTCATCATAATTGATGGTCATTTCTTGTTTATATTTGATGTCGTTAACAGTGATTTTTCGAATAACGAAAAATTGTGGATCAATCCAAACGGTGTAATCAATAAATTCGGAATCGTCCATTTTTTGCATGTAGCGGCTCATGCGTTTTTCATTACCGGTGGCCAGAGCACGATCGATTTTTGAGTTGAATTTACTGTCGATTCGGTACATATGGTCATCGATATAGGAAACCAGTTCTTTATCGAAACCATCGTTTTTTAAAAGCGTACTGACGTCTGCTGTTAAAAAGGCCTGGAGTAAATTATAACTGATGTCTACTCCAAGTATATTCTGAATGCTTTCAATGTTCTCTCTAATAAAATATTTTTCGTAATAATTAACAAAAATCAAACTATCGGGTGAAATGAAACCTCGGCCCAAAGGCATGTTTAGTTTCTTTAAGGTCAAAATAATACATTTATCCCGATCAATTTTGAATTGGCCGGAAAAGCTATTCTTTGATTGATTGCTCTGATAATTTATGTTGACTTTTTTTGATTCGTAATTGTTGTATTTAGGAGTTTCATTGGCAACTTTTCGAATGATCTTACTGGTAGTCATTGGTTTTATAACATGACTGCTTATATTCTTCGAAGTGCTACAGGACGAAAAAATCCAAAGTGATAAAACAATGGATAATATATAGTTCAAATTTGAAATAGGATTAATGCGCATTATTCTTCTCCCTCAATAAATCTTTTTTCGTTAATTTTTTGTTCAAGGATTTCAGATTTGTTACCCATTTCGAGCGATTTTTGCCAAAACGCTAAAGCACCTTCAATATTGTTGAGCATGAATAGGATATCGCCATAATGTTCCACTACCACCGCGTTTTCATCACCACCATTTTGCAGAGCAGTGTCCATGTAGAATTTGGCCAAGCGGTATTCTTTTTTCTTAAAAAGCACCCAGGCATGTGTATCAAGGTAGGTTGCATTGTCGGGATTAGCTTGTACTACTTTGCTGCTTAAAAGTTCAGCTTTTTCCAATTGTTCGCCTCTTACTGATAAATAGTAGGCATAATTATTCATAGCCATAAAATTATCAGGTTCAATGGTAATCACCTTTTCGAAGGAAGAAAATGCTTTTTCGCTTTCGTTTGTATTGTAATATGCTTCAGCACGATAAAGCTCAAATTGAGCTTGTAATTTTTTATTGTCAGCAACATATTGTATGCCTGTTTCCAATGATTTAATGGCGGTGGTATATTCCTTTAATTGAATATTTCCAATGGCATTTAACACATAAAGCAAAGGTTGAGATGGAAAATATTCCAGGGCTTTTTCGCTATGTTCAATCATTGCCTTGAAATCTTCTAATTGATTGTCTGTAATGATTAATTGTTCCCAAAGAGGATAAGTATTGGGATCTACTTCAAGAGCTTTTACCATAAAATCACGGGCTTCGCTTTGGCGATCCTGCTGGATTAGAAAATCGGCCTGGATACTAAAACTCCTTGAATCTTCGGGGTGAGTTTTAATGATCAACTGAATAAGTTCTTCAATTTGTTCGTTCTTCAACTTCATATCTTCAGGTGATGAAGCCAGCATTAAATAGAGTTGAATTTTTGTTTCAATATCTACATCAGGATTCGCAAAACCTTTTTCTGTATGATAGAAGCCTTTTTCCAGGTCCTTATTTTGTAAATAGAAAGTGGCCAATGAAAAATGTACAAATCCGTTGTTAGGATCTATTTTAAGCACTTTGTTGTAATATTCCAGTGCTTTTTTCATGTCGCCCTCTTCTTTGTACATGTCGGCTATTACGCCATAGTATTCGGGTACCGAAGGATCATTTTGAATGAGTTTTTCAATTTCGGCAAAGGCTTCCTTTTTTTTGCCCATCAATTGATATAAGTGTTGACGAGCCAATGAAATTTGTTCGTTGAAGCCTACTTTTTTTTCAAGCTGATTGTAGGCTTTTATGGCATCGCCATATTGTTCGGCTGACGAAAGTAATAATGCATTCAAATAATAGTAATCAATATTTTCAGGATCCTTTTGAATCAACTGGCTATATACTTCACTTGCATTCAGGTACTGCTTGTTATTCTGATAAATTTGCGCCAATAAAAGTTGGTACCATTTATTATCGGAATTAATTTGAATGGCTTTTTCCAATACCAGTTTAGCACTTATTAATTCTCCTTTTGCTACGTGAATGTTGGCGATTTCATAAAGTGTTGCAGCAGAATTGGGATCAATCTCCAAACAACCATTAAAATACTGGATCGCGGGATCGAGATTCCCGGCCATTTTTTGTTTTAAGCCTTCAATAAAGAGGTATTCGAATTCAATTTTTTTCTCTTCTGTAAGCGTATTTTCAGTAAATGGATTGGCCTCATTGGCACTTTGTTTTACCGCGGCCTTTTTTGCCGTACTGCAAGCCGTAAGTGTAAGAAAAAGCAGTATGGTAATTTGATATATTTTTTTATTCATTTTTTTAATGGCATTTAAATTAATGTTTGCCGGTATGTCCAAAACCACCCGCGCCTCTTTCTGTCTCCTCTAAAATTTCAACTTCACTCCAATCAATTGTTTCGTGTTTTGCTATAACCATCTGACAAATTCTTTCACCATCTTTCACTATAAACTCCTCATTCGAAAGGTTGATTAAAATAACTTTTATTTCACCTCTGTAATCTGCATCAATGGTTCCGGGTGTATTCAAAACGGTAATTCCATGTTTAAATGCGAGCCCACTACGGGGTCTTATCTGTGCTTCGTAACTGGCAGGTAATTCAATGAATAAACCAGTTGGAATCAATTTTCGTTCTAAAGGTTTTAAGCTAATTTCTTCTGGTATAAACGCACGTAAATCCATACCTGCTGACAAAATTGTACTGTAGGCCGGTAACGCATTGTTCGACTTATTAACTATTTTAACGATCATCTAATGTGTTTGTTTTCACGAATTCAACAACAAAATGAAGAATAATTTACCTCATTTTTATTCAAGTGGCTAAGATATACATTCTTAGGTATAAAATCGAACGGGTAGAGTATTTTAAGTTATTTTACGATTTACTATTTCTTTTAACATTCAAATGACGTAATTTGTCTTGGATTTTGAATTACACAATGGTGAGTTTTCCTAATTGGGCAAAAAAAACAATATTGGTTGTTGAGGATGAAGAAGTAAACCGCTTTTTTTTTGAAACGGCACTTAAAATGACCAAAGTTAACCTTCTGTTTGCAGAAACGGGTTGGGAGGGAATCTCTATGGCGCAAAAGCATCAAAATATCGATTGTGTTTTAATGGATATTAGATTACCTGGAATTGATGGCTATGAAGCAACCCGGCACATTAAAGCCGAAAGAAAAAACTTACCAATAATTGTTCAAACAGCCTATGCTTTATCGAACGATAGAGCCAAAGCATTTGAATCGGGCTGCGATGAATTTTTATCTAAACCTATTCGATTGGGAAATCTGTTTGAAGTATTGGCCAAATACATGGACGACTAATTCACCGGCGGAATAAAAGCTCCTTCAATGTGCTCCAATTCATATTTACCATGCCCAAACCATTTTATGGCAACAACATCGAAACGAGTTTCTAAATCAATTTTGTGCTTTTCGATATAGGCTTCAGCGGCATTGATTAAAAATCTTATTTTTTTATCGCTTATGGTATCACGTGGTTCTTCATAAATGGATGCACTGCGGGTTTTAACCTCAACAATTACCAATTCGTTTTTATCCAATGCAATAAGATCAATTTCATAGTGCGCAAAGCGCCAGTTTCGATCTTTTATTTTGTATCCTTTTTTAAGTAGGTGCTGAAAAGCAATTTCTTCGCCTATATCTCCTAAATCCTTATTTTCTGACATGTTGTTCCGGTTTTATTGTTGAAAAATAACCTGATGTGAATCTACAGTCATTGTTGCATGACAACCTAATTTAATGGCAAAATTATTGGCTTGGTGACCGGCAGGAAAATCGAATACAACAGGATAGTTATAATCGGCAACAGCATCAAGAATAATTTCCTCAACTGTTTTACCATATGGGGTTCCGTTATCCTTCATCCCAGAAAATCCACCTACGATTAACCCTCTTAGCCTCTCAAGTTTTTGGCCTATTTTCAAGTTCATCATCATTCGATCCAGATGATACAAGTATTCAGATAAATCTTCAATAAAAAGAATTTTTCCCTTGGTGTCAATATCCATACTTGTTCCTCTAAGGCTATATAAAATGGATAGATTTCCTCCAATTACTTCTCCTGAAACATGGCCAGCTTTATTGTAAGTTGATGGTTCGATATGGTATTCAACAACTTTGCCTTTTAGAACATTTAATAGGGTGTTAAAACTTTCAGTTGCTTTGTTCTCCTCATAGAAATAACGCGGCATTACACCGTGTATGGAGGCAATTTTTAGTTGATTAAGTTGAGAATGAAGAACGGTAACATCACTAAATCCGATCAGCCATTTCGGTTTTTGTTGAAATAATTTCCAATCAATTGACTGAAGTGTTCTTAAGGTTCCGTAGCCGCCGCGTGAAAATACAATTGCTTTCATTTGCTTATGGTCAACCATGTATTGCAGATCCGCAGCACGCTCCTCATCACTACCAGCAAATTGATGGTGCTGTGCAAAAATATGTTGACCTAATTCCACCCGAAATCCAAGTGATCTAAGCAATTCGACAGCAGGTTCTACAATTAACTGATCTATTTTAGATGCACTTGAAACGATCCCTATAAGGTCACCCTTTTTGAGGTATGGAGGTATTTTCATCATCAGAGGTAAATTTCAGGAATAAGTGAATAGATTTCTGTGAAATTGGGAAGAATTCTAATTATTTGCAAAAATATAGGCAAAAGAAAGGCCGCTGGTCTATCGACGAACGGCCTTTCTTTGTTCTATATAAAACATTACCGTGTACTAACCCACACTCCGGAACCTTTATGGCTTTCGCGATAAGTAGTCATTGCGTCCAGAGCATTTTCCTTACTGGTATATGAATCTATGATTACCCGATAGAATCCATTCTCAAGTTTTACAATTTCAGGATGAAAATTCAAACTATTCAATTCGTGTTGAAATTGTTTGGCATTGTCTTCAAATTGAAAATAACCACCAACTAAAATATACGGAGCTTTTTCATTTGTTGGTAATGATTCAATGTTTTTTGGTTTTAGCGTTTCTTTAACAAGCACTTTAGAACTTGGCATTGGACTATCTTCCATTAAAAACTCTACCGGATTTAAAACAGAAGAATGCAAATTCAATTTGTCTGATTTAACCGGGAATAACGATAAGGTGAGCACCAAGGCTATACTTGCGGCAATTTTAAGGACATCTTTTCTATTGTTCAATGCGCGAACAGCAGGACGTGCCTTAAAGTTTCCAAGATGTGCCTTTTCGGGTAAGGTGGAATATTGGAATTGTGCCAAGCCATAAGCTTGAATAAGCTGAAAATTATTTGCTGAATGAAAAATAACAGAACCGGTGCGATCAAATTCGAAGGTTCCAATGTTTTCAAGTTCAACTTTTTTACCTTCATTTAACTGACGAAATAGTTGATCTACGAAGTTCAGTACAAGTTGTTCAGCTTCACCATAGCCTATTTGTTCAGCTTCAACCAGATGGTTCACCAATAAGCCATCATTTTTTTTAATTTTAGAATTGAAAATCACCTCCTTAATGGGAGGCATATAGGTATTTCGAATGGAATCAAACCGCGCAGATTGGTAGTTGGATATAAAGCCACCAAACTCAGGTATAATCACACATTCGTGGTAACTAATTAATTCTGTGATATGTTTTGAAAGGTTCATATATTTCCATCTGTTGATCAAAAATAGGTAAAAATTAGTGTTGGGCAAAACTTAGTTTTCAACATTGTTAATAACGTGTTGAAAAACTAAAAAATGATGACATTAAACGGTGGCTGAACTTAATTTCCTATTTTTGTTTGTGGAACATAAAATGATTTATAATGAAAGGTAAAATTTTAGTAACCGGCGGAACAGGATTTATTGGATCACATACTGTGGTAGAATTAATTAACGAAGGTTACGAAACAATTGTTATTGACGATTTATCCAATTCTTCGATTGATGTTTTAGACAATATCGAAAAAATAACAGGAGTTCGTCCTGTTTTTCATCAGTTCAATTTGACGGATATGAACTTATTGGATACCTTTTTTAAAAATAATCAGGGAATCGAAGCCATCATTCATTTTGCGGCAAATAAGGCCGTAGGTGAATCAGTGCAAAAACCATTGATGTATTACCAAAATAATTTGGTATCACTCATCAATATGCTTGAATGCCAACTCAGATATAATATTGCAAATATTGTTTTTTCTTCATCGTGCACGGTATATGGACAACCGGATGCTTTGCCGGTAACCGAAAAAACACCGCGGAAGGATGCTGAGTCGCCATATGGAAATACAAAACGCGTGAATGAAGATATCCTGAGTGATACGATTTTTGCCTATCCCGAAATTAAGGGAATTGCTTTGCGCTACTTTAATCCAATTGGAGCACATCGCACTGCACTAATCGGTGAACTGCCATTAGGAGTTCCACAAAATCTGGTACCTTTTATTACACAAACGGCTGCTGGTTTACGTGAGCAATTGAGTGTATTTGGCGATGATTACAATACACCCGATGGTTCGGCCATTCGCGATTACATTGATGTGGTGGACTTGGCGAAAGCTCATGTAATTGCCATTCAACGTTTATTGGGTAAAAAGAATAAAGCCAACTTCGAAATTTTCAATTTGGGTACTGGTAATGGCCTTTCGGTTTTACAAGTGGTTAAGGGTTTTGAAGCAGCTACTGGAGTGAAGGTGAATTATAAGATAGTACCTCGTAGGGCTGGCGACATTGAAAAAATTTGGGCTGATACAACTTATGCCAACGAAGAATTGGGATGGAAAGCCGAAACGAGTTTGGAAGAAACCTTACTTTCTGCCTGGAATTGGGAGAAAAAAGTTCGCGGAATTAAATAGCAGCACTAAACAAAATAAGAGGGTTTCCGTTTTTAATTTGGAAACCCGTTCATTTTATTAATGAACGGGATATTTATAACTTGTTCGGATAAAATAATGCACATGAAAAAAATATTGATTACCGGGGGAGCCGGATTCATAGGATCACACGTTGTACGTCTTTTTGTGAATAAATATCCCGATTATCACATTGTAAATCTCGATAAACTCACCTATGCCGGTAATCTGGCAAATTTGAAGGACATTGAGAACCAACCCAACTACGAATTCGTTTTAGGCGATATAGTAGATGCTGATTTTATTCAAAAACTGTTTGAAGAAGAGCAATTTGACGGTGTGATTCATTTAGCTGCTGAAAGCCATGTGGATCGTTCCATCTCAAATCCTACCGAGTTTGTTTTTACCAATGTTATTGGTACCGTAAATTTATTGAATTCTGCACGATCCATCTGGAAAGATAAAATGGAAGGCAAACGTTTCTACCACATTTCAACCGATGAGGTATACGGAACGCTTGGTGAAGAAGGATTATTTACTGAAGAAACCGGATACGATCCACACAGTCCGTACTCGGCATCAAAAGCAAGTTCAGACCATTTTGTACGTGCCTATACCGACACATTTGGATTACCGGCTGTAGTATCCAACTGTTCCAACAATTACGGTTCATTTCAGTTCCCCGAGAAGTTGATTCCACTTTTTATCAATAACATTAAAAAGAACAAAGCTCTTCCGGTTTACGGAAAGGGCATCAACATTCGCGACTGGTTGTGGGTGGAAGATCACGCCCGTGCCATTGATGTCATTTATCACCAAGGTAAAGTAGGCGAAACTTATAACATTGGCGGGCACAACGAATGGACCAACATCGATTTAATTAAACTGATGTGCTCCATTATGGACCGCAAGCTTGTGCGTGAACCGGGTACTTCAGAAAAACTGATTACATACGTTACCGATCGTGCAGGCCACGATTTACGCTATGCCATCGATTCTACCAAATTGCAAAAAGAATTGGGCTGGGTCCCAAGTCTTCAATTTGAGGAAGGAATTGAAAAAACGATCGACTGGTACTTAGAAAATGAAAAGTGGATGGAAAATGTGACCAGTGGTGATTACCAAAAGTATTACGATAAATTGTACAAAAACCGTTAGTCCGAGGTGAAGAACCTACTGATTATTACTCCGGTAAAAGATTCAATAGAAACGGCGCAACAGGCAATTTCAAAAATTGCCGCATCGAAAGGTCATTTTTCCTATTTGGTGTATAACGATTACAGTTCTCCGGAAACCCGAAAAGTTCTGGAAGCTGAAAAGGGGAAGGGTTTTGAACTGATCAATATTGAAGAACAGATCGAAACACCTTCGCCAAATTATCGTTATACGCTTCAGAATTCAAGACAAAGGGCTCTGGAAGTGGAAGCTGGGTTACTCATTGTGGAATCGGATGTTTTTGTACAACAAGATACCATTGCTCAACTTTTCGATTTTGCCCAACGAACGCCCGATTGTGGCATGGTTGCCGCTATTACTGTTGATGAGGCTAAGCAAATTAATTTTCCTTATAAGCACATTGTGCCCGATGGAAGCGAGGCCATGGTCACCAATCACCGCTTAAGTTTTTGCTGCACATTGCTGACTTTGCCTTTGCTCCATAAACTCGATTTCGATTTGCTTTCCGATAAAAAGGACTGGTTCGATGTGCAAATCTCGCGCGATTCACGAACCATTGGTTTTAAAAATTATGTGCTGCCCAATGTAAAAGTACAGCATTTACCACACAGCAGTCGGCCCTGGAAAAAGCTGAAATATACCCATCCGGTTAAATATTATTTGAGAAAGTGGTTTATGGGGAAGGATAGAATTTAAGGTGCCAACCGTTTTATTCTCCATCCGTCAATGCTTTTTTGATAGGCCAGTCGATCGTGTAGGCGGAAAGGTCGACCTTGCCAAAATTCAATACGAGTTGGTTTTATTTGGTAACCTCCCCAGTAATCGGGTCGTTCAATTTCTTTGCCTTCCCATTTTTTGGCTTCTTCCTGCCACGATTTTTCCAATGTTTCACGATCGGCCACTTCTGCACTTTGGTTAGATATAACGGCGCTAATTTGACTATCGCGTGGTCGGGAATTAAAATAGAAATCGGAAACCTCAGGTGCCGCCTTGTGCACAAATCCTTCCACCTTCACCTGTCGTTCCAATTCGGGCCAAAAGAAGTGAGCAGCAATTTTGTTGTTAATGGCCAAATCTTTGCCTTTCCGGCTTCGGTAATTGGTAAAGAAAAACAGGCTATCGTCTTTGACGTACTTTAGCAAAACAATGCGCATCGAAGGTTGTCCTTCGGCATTTGATGTGGCAATAGTCATGGCGGTATATTCCGGGCATTGTGCTTCTTTTGCTTCTTCGATCCATTTTTCTAACTGGTGAATGGGATTGGCGTCCACCGCATTTTTTTCCAGTATTCTCTTCTGATATTCTCTTCTGATTTCGGCAAGGTTCATCTTCTTCTTTTTTGAGAATGAACAAGTGATGACCCTAAAGGTTTGAATGGGTATAAAAAGTTTGTAATAATAGTTGGAAACGCAATAAAATTGAGGATTTTAAGCTTTGTTTAAACCTAAAATTAATTCTATTTTTGTAGGCTCAATTTGATTAAGCTATATATATATAATGACGGATCCCATTCAAAATATCACAAAAGAACCTTTTGATAAGAGGAATTTACTGGTAATCATTCTTTCCATTGTGTTGGTCATAGTTGTTGTGTTGTTCTTTTTTCAACGCAGCGCACACCAATCAATGGTTACAGAGATGAATCAGGAAAAAGATTCTATTCAAATGCAGTTGCAAAAAATGGTGGTTAACTATGATTCCATAAAAACGGATAATGACGATTTAAACAATACCCTCATGATTACCCAATCCGAAATTAAAAATTTATTGGTCGAAGTGGAGCAGATCAAAAAGGCGAGTTATCGTGAAATCAAAGAATACAGCAACAAAGTGACCACTTTACGTGGAATAATGAAGGATTTATACAACCAGATAGATTCATTGAATGTTCGAAATAAAATCCTGTTTGCTGAAAACCAGGAAGTGAAGCAACAGTACACGGAAGTCAAAACAGAAAACGAACAATTATCGAAGGATAAAGAGAAACTGGAACAAACAGTAAAGCGTGCACAGATGCTTGAGGCACTCGAATTAAGGGGAACCGGACTTAATCCTCGTGATAAGGAAACCGATAAGGTAGCACGAACTCAAAAATTGTTGATCAGCTTTGTGTTAAGTAAAAACCTAACGACAAAACGTGGGGCTAAAAATATTTACGTACGAATTATGCGTCCCGATCAATTGCTAATGATTGATTCGGAAGACACACGATTCAAATTTGAAGATTTGAGTATTCCTTATACAGCCATGCGTGAAGTCAATTATGAAGGAATGGAATTGCCCATCAATATTTATTGGGACAATACGGGAAAAGATGCATTATTGGCTGGAACATATACCGTTGATGTCTTTACTGATGGTTATAACATTGGAACAACTACTTTTATTCTCAGTAAATAAAAGGCGGTATAAATTATACCGCCTTTCGACCAACTTCTAAACTTTAAATCTAGTTTCAACCAACCAATTTTAGTTTATTCAATTGTCATTAATTGAAATTAATTACGTGAATGGCGGTTAAGAGTTTCAATAATCGATATAATTTATGGTTATTCGCCTGAAAGAATAAGCGCATTCTATGGATAAAACTGAAAAAAAGAACGACAATTTCCATCTATATCTTAATGGTTTCAATTTTGCCGGAGGATGTATTGCACTGGCAGCATTAAACTCCGGATTAAAAGTTTGCTTAAAATTGGATCGTAAATTGGACACAACTTTTTATCCGGAATTAAGTTATTTTTATCCTGGTTCATTGGTTCAAACCCGAACAGCTTATGCCGATTTTCTCTTTCTATTGAGATGTTCATCACTTTTTCCACACCTTTATTTTCCTAAACGCAGCCTGTTTTTTCAACAGGAAGCTAAGCCTAACATGAGCCTTCATGTTGGTTTTGATAAGTTATTGCGTCGCGACAGGGAGTCATCGTCGTTGCCCATACGGACGGAAAAATTCCGGGACTATCACAGTTTAAATCCGTCATTTGAATTAGGAGCTTTAGTTCTAGAATATCAGTTTGATAGGAACCAGGCTGTCAGGGAATTGTTACAGTTTTGTGTTCGTGAAGGACTTATTTTATTGGATGAAAAGGAACCCAAGATGGCGCAACTCACATTAAGTTGCCCTGCTTTGGTAAAAGAACAATACAGCATTCAACTTAAAAAAACTCAGTATCCTTTTCCGAATCCAATTCGTGTTAAAAGCAGCAATTTCGATTTAATATTAAATCCGGTATTTAATGATATCGTTGTCCAGATTTATAAGGTCAATACTAAGATAAGTGCTTCCGATTTTGTAGAAGAAATGAAATTAATTTTGACTCGACTTAAAATTGTTGTTTTAGATGAAATTGACGATCAAATAAAAAAAATTCATTCACCAATTGTTGCGGAAAAATATCATTCAGTGGACGAAATTGTTGATTATCCCTTGCACTTACAGCGTACACATATTATTGGATGGAAACGTGAAATACAGAAGCAATTAGGGGTGAACATCAATTTGAATTTTTTGTTTGATAGTTATCCTGATCAAGCCATGACGAATATAAATTTCAGAAACATTCAAAACGAGTGTGATGAGAAATTTGATTTGGCCAAACAAACAGGAATTAGCTATGCTCATTTTTCACATTTATTTTATCGATACCGAAGATCTATTGATGCAATGATTGAACAGGTCTACGAAAAAATGAACATGGAAAGGGATGCAAAAAAATTATGGGACGAAGTGGTTCAAGAAACCAATCAACAGGAAAATGATACTTAATTAAATTAGTTTTAAAGCATTGAAATAATGGGTTCTTTCGTATTCTTTCATTTAGGAATGTGGAATGATTCAAGAGTTTTATTTGCGTTTTAATAATCGAATACTCAATGATAAAAAGAATGATCATAACTGCATTATTACTGTTTATTTCCGCTTTTTTTATTGGAATTATTTTTCATGTTTCAGTACAAATGGGTCGAAAGCCGAAAGGTGAACGGCTCCAACGGATATTAAAGTCTGAAAACTATAAAAAAGGAATCTTTGAGAATAAACAGGAAACGAATATGGACCGGCCTCCCATTGAAGGGATAAAAGAGATGATGAAAAAGAAAGCTGATCAGCGGCCGTCATCGCCCATAAATACTTTACCTATAGATAAAATACGTTATGAAAATTCAGTTTCTGACACAACCTTGATTACCTGGTTGGGGCATTCTACCCTGCTGATCAGGATGAATAATTTAACCATTATTACTGATCCTGTATTTAGTCAACGTGCTTCTCTGTTTCAGAATTTGGGACCTAAAAAATTTGATTACAGCCATGAGTATACCTTGGAGGAGTTACCGGAAATTGATGTGGTGGTCATATCGCATGATCATTATGACCATTTGGATTACGAAGCCATTCGTTATCTGCGATCAAGGGTGAAGAAGTTTATTACTCCGCTTGGAGTAGGTGCCCATTTGGAACATTGGGGTGTTGATTCCGCCAAAATTGAAGAATACGATTGGTGGGAAAGTGCCAACATCGCCGGGGTTAAATTTACTGCTACACCTGGGAGGCATTTTACCGGAAGGTTATTCGCTGATCGTTTCAAAACCTTGTGGTGCGGTTGGGCGATAGTAGCTGGAAATGAAAAACTCTATTTTTCGGGCGATTCGGGCTATTTTGATGGATTTAAAGTGATAGGCGAGAGATTAGGTCCATTTGACTTTTCGTTTGTGGAATGCGGTCAGTATAGTAAATATTGGCCTTATATTCATATGATGCCTGAGGAATCGGTGCAGGCTGCATTAGATGTAAAAAGTAAAAGAGCTATGCCAATACATTGGGGTAAATTTAAATTGAGTATTCATACTTGGTTTGAACCCCCAACACGTTTTATAAAAGAGGCAGACGAAAAGGGTCTCGAAGTGGCGACACCCAAAATTGGTCAGACCTTTACATTAGATGAATTTCCTGTTGAAGAATGGTGGAATTAGATGAAGCACAGCATCAAAATTGCTTTAATATGTAATAACTTTTAAGGAGTAAAATATGGCGTCATTTTTAAGGAATAAAAATTTGCATGTATTATTCAGTATTACATTTATTGCCGTGATGGGGGTTCACCTCTTGTAATCGGAATTGGTTTTACTTTAGGAGACTTAAAAGGTGCTTACTATTTTTCAGCAGGAGTTGCGTTGATTGGAATTTTTATATTGATTGGAATGTTGAGTAATGAAAGCATTAATAAGCATGTACGGTAAGAGGTAAAGTGTAACATATATTCTATAATGCAAAAAAGAGACTTTCCATTCGGAAAGTCTCTTTCAATATGTTTTATTATTATTTAGCTGCGAACAGCTGCAATTCCGGGAAGTTCTTTTCCTTCGAGGTATTCCAATAAAGCACCGCCGGCAGTTGAGATGTAAGATACACCATCGGCTAATTCGAATTTATTGATACAAGCAACAGAGTCGCCACCTCCAATTAATGAGAAAGCTCCTTTTTTAGTAGCAGCAACAATGGCTTCGCCAATAGCGCGTGATCCTTTCTCAAATGTTTCAAATTCGAAAACACCAACGGGACCATTCCAAAGGATGGTGCCTGATTCTTCAATTACCTTCTTCATGGCAGCAATACTTTCCGGGCCGGCGTCTAATCCTTGCCAACCGTCAGGAATATTATTGGAAGCACATATTTTAGTCTTGGCGTCGTTCGAAAAGTCATCAGCTGCCAGTACGTCTGTGGCCATAATAATATTCACTCCTTTTTCTTTTGCAAGGCGTTGAATATTTTTAGCTGTTTCGATGTAGTCGTCTTCGCAAATGGAATTACCAACCTTTCCTCCATTGGCTTTTACAAAAGTGTAGGTCATACCTCCACCAATAATTAGGTTATCAACTTTATCCAGCATGTTTTCGATGATGGTAATTTTTGACGAAACTTTAGCTCCTCCCATAATAGCTGTTAGAGGATGAGCAGGTGCTGTGAGCACTTTGTCCAAACTTTCTAATTCGCTATTAATCACATAGCCAAACATTTTATCATTTGGGAAAAATTTGGCGATAACTGCAGTGGATGCATGTGCCCTGTGAGCTGTCCCAAAGGCATCGTTAATCCAGCAGTCTCCATTTTGAGCTAATTTTTCAGCAAATGCTTCATCACCTTTTTCTTCTTCTTTGTAGAAACGTAAGTTTTCCAGAACAAGAACTTCGCCAGGTTTTAATTCATTCGCCATTTTTTTAGCATCAGCACCAATACAATCGGTGGTGATTTTAACGGTTGCGCCATCCAATAAATCTGAAAGGTGTTTGACCAAATGACGAAGTGAAAATTTGTCTTCTGGTCCGCTTTTTGGACGACCTAAATGCGACATGATGATTGGTGATCCACCTTTTTCAATTACTTTAAGTATAGTAGGCAGAGCCGCCCTCATGCGGGTATCGTCGGTAATTTCGAAATTTTCATTTAGTGGCACGTTAAAGTCAACTCTTATGAGGGCTTTTTTGCCTGAAAAATCATAGGTTTCAATTGTTTGCATTGCTTTAATCTTTTATTTTTATAGTATTCAAATATAAGAATTAATGGCGAATGAATTGGCGATTGAAGGCAATATCTACTTATGTTAAAATAGTGTTAGGCTGAAAATTGAAAGTTGACTCGTAAAGTATAAAAAGACAACCCAGCCAATTGGCCGGGTTGAATTTTCTAAAACATTATTTTATTGTTCCCCCTACATAATGTCTTATTGAAATTGGCTTAACTTCAGAGCCGATACCATTAATCCCATTTTAGTGAGAAAGGTTACCCTCTGAATCTGTTTTTTTATTTAAAATTTCACTTAAACATAAGAAATAATATACACATATGCTAAATTAAAGGAAATATTATTATAAAAAAAAGCGGGAAATGCCCGCTTTTAATTTTCTTAGTCGTATTTGTTAAAATTTCTATCTCTATCTCGGTTAGAATTTCTTCGATCTCCACTGCCACCGCTATCTCGGCTGCCGGAGTTTCGATTGAATGGTCTGTTTCCTTCATTTCTGTGATTTCCATCGGGACGACGTGCACCACCACCGCCACCACCACCTGGTCTGCGGTCAAAGGAACGTTTTTCTTGAGGGCGGGGTTCTGATTTTTTTACAACAATGTAATTCCCCATGAAGTTTGATTCATTCAAATGCTCAATTGCAGAGTCTCCTTCAGCTGCATCATCCATTTCAACAAAAGCGTAACATTTTGACATGCCTGTTTCGCGATCCATGATAAGTTTGCATGAAGTAACATTTCCAAATTGGCTAAATAACTCTGTGATTTGATCTGCAGTTGTATCAGAGTTAAGCTTTGCTACAAAAATGTCCATAAAAACAAAAAAGATTAAATAAAAATTGGATTAATTAACTCTCTAGAAGTTGTGTAGCAAATAATCGACGTGATAATGATTGAGGTACTAAACAAATCCTACTTAACAAATCTATTGATTCTAATTAAGAAGTAAAAGCTTTTTTAACAAATTGTTGTTGAAAAACTTAGAAAGATATGCTTCGCTTTAAAAATATATTGTTTTGAGTTTATTTTCGCGAAACATTTATTTTATGTGTTGCTTCAAATTTTTCGTTTCGTTCTTCTACATTTTGAATAGTTTTTAGAGCTATTTCTGCAAATGCTTTTCCAATTATTGAATCATTTATTGTTGCAGCAGGTAGTCCTTTATCGCCACCTTCGCGAATGCTTTGTACAATTGGAATTTGTCCTAAGAATGGAATACCCATTCGTTCAGCCATTTTTATGCCGCCGTCCTTACCAAATATATAGTATTTATTATCAGGCAATTCTTCAGGTGTAAACCATGACATATTTTCGATGAGCCCCAATACAGGTACATCAACAGATTTTCCTTTGAACATGTTTACCCCTTTAACAACATCGGCCAGCGCAACATCTTGTGGTGTAGTTACAATTACAGCTCCGGTAACAGGTACTGTTTGCATTAAGGTGAGATGTATATCGCTGGTTCCGGGAGGTAAGTCAATGAGTAAATAGTCTAAGGCTCCCCATTTAGCGTCGATAATAAGTTGTTTTAATGCATTTGATGCCATTGGACCTCTCCAGACCAAAGCATCTTCCGGATTGACAAAAAATCCTATTGAGAGTAGTTTAACACCAAATTTCTCAACAGGAAGGATCATGTCGCGGGTTCCAACTTTTTCGCCCATTGGTTTGGTAAATTCTTCACCAAACATAATTGGAATGGATGGACCGAAAATATCGGCATCGATTAAACCAACTGTTGCTCCGGTATTCGCGATAGCTACCGCGAGGTTAACAGCGACTGTAGATTTTCCAACGCCACCTTTTCCTGATGCTACTGCAATAATATTTTTTACGCCGGGTAAAATGGGACGTTGCATGTCGTGCACAGAGCGAGCTGTAATGTTCCCTGCTATTTCTATGTCGCGTCCCACATGCTTCAGAATTGCTTGAACACAAAGCGATTTTACAATTGGAACACTGGGATCGTTTGATTTTTGAAAAATGAGCGTAAAGCTTATTTTTTTACCTTCGATACGAATTTCTTGAACCATATCAAGATCAACAATATTCTCCTGTGAACCAGGTAAATTAACATGCCTTAGGGCATCGTTAATATCTTTAGGTTGAATTGCCATTATTTTTTTATTTTGAGTGGTAAAAATACAAAAATGAATTAAATAAGATCATTCTATCCGATTTGTTCTGTGAGAATTATTACAGAAACCCTCAGGGCGTTATCTCTATGCCATTAAAAAATGTCTATTAGGAATAGATATTCAATTCATTTTAATCGATTAAGTGGAAGAACTCTTGAACTATTTCTAACAATAAGTTCGATCTTACAAATTTTTTATTGAATGGTTTAAGCTTTATAGCTGCAGTTCTATATTGGGATCCCAAAACCGTTCTTTGAAATTAATTATTTGATCGTCTTCAATTAGTAATCCTTCATTTTCTAACAGCTCCTGCATAATGTTTTCACCTCCAAAACAGTGTTTACCGCTTAGCAGGCCATTTCGGTTAACAACCCGATGTGCTGGTATGTATTCAACTTGTGAATGAGATCCATTCATGGCCCAGCCTACCATTCTCGCTGAACGGGCAGCGCCCAAATAACGAGCAATTGCTCCATAGCTGGTTATTCTTCCAGCAGGGATGAGTTTAACCACCTGGTATACATTATCGAAAAAGTGATTGTCCATATTGGCACTGAAGGTACAAAATTTGATATTGAATTCAAGGAAAATCAGAAGTAGGAAAGGTGCTTCTGATTCATTGCTCTTCAAAAGAATCAGGCATTGTCAGCTCAATGATTTTAAGGTAGGACTCATATCGTTTTGTTTCGATTTTTGAAATGGCCAATGTTTTCGCTTTATCCATTCCTCCCAGATAATAGCGTTGAATCCATGGGAATAAAGCAATTGCGGCATCCCAGAATGAATAATTTTGCATGATACCTACAGCAATCAGATATAAGCCTCCAATTAGCAGCATGGAATTAACACCTTCTTGTATGGCTCCAACTGATAATTGCCCCGAACCGGGCAAAATCCCACTCATAACATAGCTACGTTGAGGATTATAGCGTTTATGATAATGAAATACCTTTTTAAATTCTTCTTGAAGGGTTATTTCAGCCAACTGACCATGAGCCTGAAGTTGAATGCTTTGCACAAATTCATCCAATGCCGTTGAATCATTGTACAGACCATAATAGGCAATGCCCTTCAAAAAATGATATTGAATTTGTTGTTCGAGTTGAGCTGAACCGGATAAATTAAAGAGCTCATTTAATGCCTGGGCCTGTTTTTCCTGTAGTAATAAAACGAAAGCATTGTTTAGTATTGCTTCATCTTTAAGGCTATCATTATTACTAAGTCGAAAAGCTTTGTTGTAAAAATCTGATGCTAAATCGAGGTCATTCATTTGCGCATAGCAATGAGCAATTTGCAATGAAAGTTCATCCTTTTTTTCATATCCAAAAAAGAAGGCACGATTGTATTCCTTTGAAGCAATGGTATAGTTCCCTTTCTTAAATTCTTGATTGGCAAATTCTACCACTTCAACAAGTGTTTGAGCATTAAGTAAGAGGTGAGCCGTAAGGCTAATAATCAGAATAAAGAAGGTTTTCCGTTTCATGAATAATGCTGTGATCAAGGTTATCGTTGTAATGTACAGCGGCGCGATTGCCTCCATAGATATTTGCTGTGTAATAACTGACTGCCAGACCTCCAATTAACCAGGGATAAACGTTTGAGGTGCCATATTTTTGAAAAGCTCGGTAGGCAAAAAAAGAGCTGGAAGCCGTAAAAAGAAAGGAAATAGCTCCATCCCCCCAATAACCGCTATACATTTTTCCGCTGCCTGGCACAACTACTGATAATAAGGTGGCAATCCATGGTTTTTTATATTTTATAGCGTAAGATTTGTGTGCAACTTTTATAAGGCTACTCATTTGATAACTTGTATTTGGAGGAGCTGATTGACTCAATGTAAAAGCTTTTTGCCAGTTTTTTTGAAGGAGCGTTGCTCCCAATTGGTGTTCTTGCATTCCGGGAAAAACCAGTCCTTGTTGAATGGCATTATTTACCAGATTGTAATTGTTCTGAGCCATATTCAAGCGGATGTATTCCAGGCAAAAATCAGGAGGTAGTTGACCAATATCGTCTATTGTTTTGTCAATGAAAAATAAATTAGCTTCATCGTATTTTTTTAGTTTTCGATACGATTTGAGCAATAAAAGCTGTGAGTTTGTATCCGATTCGCAAAAAAACTGAATCCGTTCCAGTTCGTGTATCGAAAGTTCGAATTGTCCGGTATTATATAAATATTGGGCAAATCTTTTCGAGTTATGGCAATCGAATAAGTTTTGCTGTCCCCAGGAGATATTGTGGGAGAATAAAAACACAAGCAGTAATAAACTAATGTACCGGATCATAAAATTGAGCTGTTTTTTTATAGTATGGGTATTCTCCCTTGGCTGTGAGTGGATGACATCGACTCAAACGGTCGAATACTTTTACATAGGCTAAAAAAGGATTGTCTGACTGAAAGCTCTCAATGGCATATACCGAACACGAAGGTGTAAATATACAACTAGCCATATCCTGTGACGAAATAAAAGTTTTGTAGCCGATAAATAAAATAGCACCGCTCCCCTGCAAGGTATTGTTGCTTTTTTTAAGATAGCTGATGTATGTTGTTTTTTGGGGTGGTTCATTTATTTTTTTTAGGAGCATGGCTTTCGAAACTGGCTTCTGTGCCTGCAAAGCGCTTTCTAAAATGAGAAGAAATGCGAACAATAGGATATTGGTCAAAAGCAATTTAAAGCGCATGATTGTAGCTTTCGTTATTGTTTTCTTCATTAAGGACTACATTGTCCAGGGAAATCATCTGATAGAGAACCTTCTCATTGAAGTAGCTGGCTATTAATATTTCGTATGGTATTTCCAATCCGTTAATCAGGTGGTAATTTTTCAGAATCTGTCGGTTAAGTACATTTCCATTTGGTCCCATCATCGTAATTGAATACAAAAGTTTATTTTTTGTTGCCACTATGATTTTCGAGAGATAGGGTTTGATATTTTCTGGTGGAAGATAGGTGGTAATTACCAGATCCTTTTTTTTCTCGATGGCTTTCGCTTCAAAATTAGCTTCTTTAAATCCGTAGTTCGAACTATTCCCGGAAAGTATAACATGAAAAAATGACTGTTCGGGAATTAGAAAATTAGTAGTTTTTTCCATTAAATTCCCGGCACGATATTGAAACATGGTGGTATCGAATAAAACCACTTTTTCTTCTTCGGGGAAAGTAAAATCGAAAATAATTTTTTTAACATTTTTATCGTAATGAATGACTCCTTTGCTAATTTGAAAGGTACTGTCGGGAAGGCGTAATTTGGTTAAAATATCTGCCTTGATACGATAGGCCATTTGAGCATTTCCTATCAGACCCGGAAGGAGTAGTAAGAAAAACAGTACCAGTTTTTTAGTCATTGTTTTTGGCTTTTCACGTTGATTAAAATAACAATAGTCGAATACTCATGTATTTTTGGATTTTATGGCTTAGGAATAAAAAAGGGAAAGTGCAAAACTCTCCCTGAAATAATAAAAATACCAGGAAACTATTGAATTAAACCCCAAAGTCCAGTTCCGCCAAGTAAGGATGTAATTAAGCAACCCCATCCAGCGCTCGTTAATTGGTCATTATCAAAATCGGTGATGATTCCAACCAGCAATACGCCGGGAATCCATCCTAAACAACCCCACCAAAATGCACTTGCAAAGGGAAGAGCGTCACCCGATGATGCTGACATGGCAATTGCTGCCGAAGAGCTTACGTTGCTCAACAATTCGCTGTTGGTGGTTTCTAAATCAGAATAAGTGATTGACTCATTTGCTTCAATCGTTGCAATTAGCTCATTTACATCATCAAAAGCATCGTAAATTAGGGCTTCATCAAAATCAATCACAGCATTGATTTCTTCTTCTGTATTAATCAGAGCATTACCATTGGTATAAGCAATAGCCTGTGAACTAAACATCAAAAGTGCTAAGATTATACTTAAAAATCCTTGGATTATTTTTTTCATAATGGTAGAGATTCGTTTCTAAATTAGGCTTTTACGAATATAAAAATAGGGTATAATATTTTTTAATCAAATAAATATACCGCATTTATATTACAATGACATGAATCTTAACCAATGGTTGCAATTGAGAAGTACTTTTTTCGGTATGCTGCTTAAAATAAGCTGCTAAAACCGATTAATTTTTTTACTTCGTTCAAGGTTGCTTGCGCTGATTCTCTAGCTTTTTCGGCTCCCATTTGTGCCACCTTCGCCAAATAGACATCATCTTGAAGAATATCTGTAATACGATTTCTGATGGGATCTGTGAATTGAATGATGTCTTCAGCCAGTTGTTTTTTCAAATCACCGTATCTGATTTCACATTTATTGTACAATTCATCAAAATGAATCACGGTATCAGGTGTTGAAACTATTTTTAATAAAGTGAACAAATTTTCAATAGGTTCAGGTTTAATACTATTTGGAATTGTTGGTCCAGAGTCGGTTACCGCGCTCATGACTTTTTTGCGAATCGATTTTGGATCTTCATAAAGATTAATGGCATTTCCTTCTGATTTCCCCATTTTCCCGCTTCCGTCTAATCCCGGGACCTTAACCAAATCGGCGCCATTAAATTTAAATGGGCTGGGAAGAGGAAAAACTTCTGAATGATACATGTGATTAAAACGTTTCGCAAATTTACGTGCCATCTCAAGGTTTTGTTCCTGGTCCTTTCCTACAGGAACAAATTGTGCCTTGTGAATAATAATATCAGCAGCCATTAATACTGGGTAGGTCAGTAATCCGGCATTTACATTTTCGGGTTGCTGGCGAGCTTTATCTTTGAAAGAAGTGGTTCGTTCCAATTCGCCCAAATAGGCGTTCATGTTTAAAAAAGTGTACAATTCAGTCACTTCCGGCATATCGCTTTGAACATAAATTGTTGACTTTTCAGGGTCGATGCCACAAGCCAGGTATTCAGCCAATACTTGTTTTACGCCTGATCTTAAATCTCCGGGAATTGGATGGGTAGTCAGTGAATGTATGTCGGCAATAAAAAAGAAGCAATTGAAATCATCCTGCATCCGAACAAAATTCTGTACTGCTCCAAAATAATTACCCAAATGCAGATAGCCTGTTGGCCTTACTCCGCTTACTACTGTTGGCTTAATCATGTCCCTTTGATTTTTCAAAATTTATAAACAAGTCACAAAAATATAAAAATCTGATAGATTATAAGTCCTATTGTTTTTTTGTCACTAAAAGACTCTTTGCTATTTCTGGTGTTGCCACAGTTAAATCCATGTAGTGAAAAGAATATTAAAGAACTATTTTCGTTATAAGTTTAATACATAATCAGTTTTGATTGAATTATGAATTTAAAAATGAAATGGTTTAAATTTTAATCTGGTTTTAATTTTAGCAATAATTTCGTTCAGTACATTTGTCGTGAAAATTGTTGAAGTCTAAACATATTTCAACTATTTGTTTACTATGTTATAAAATAAAAAATTGTTATGAAAAAAATATTTGTTTCTGTTCTTGTTCTTTCATTATCGTTTACTGCTTGTAAAACAGCAAAACATGTGAAGTCGTCGGCTTATGAACCAGCTATTAATAATGCGGTACAAGAGATGAAGAGTGAACCAATTGACGAAAAAGTAAGTGTTTTCGAAACGGCTCAACCCATCGTGATGAAAACTGAGGAAGTAAGGATCGAAAAAAGTCAGGACCCTACTTTACGAGCGTATTATGTGATAATTGGAAGTTTCTCAAAGACGGAGAATGCCTATAAACTTCAAGAAGATCAAATAGGGAAAGGAGTTCCGTCGGTGACACTAAAGTCCGAAACCGGGATGTTGCGTGTAGCAGCCTTGGGCACCGATAGCGAGCAGGAAGCACGTTCAAAAATTAATCAACTTCGAAAAACAACTAAAGAATTTGCTGACGTTTGGTTGTTGAAAACAAAGTAGGAGGGAAATTTAGAATAACAAAAAAGGTCATCTTTTTTTGGGATGACCTTTTTTGTTACACTATGGATGAATGTTATAATTCAAATATAATTCCCAGAGTTGGTAAAAGAGTTCCACTTTCGTTTGGCCAGGTGTTTAACTTGTATTTGGTTCCATTATCAGTGGTCAAGTAACTACCAGCTCCATCCGGTATTCTAACTACGATGTCTTGACTTTGTGACTTGTAGTTGTAGGCATTTTGAATGTCGAAATAGATTTTAAGTGTGAATTTATTAAGGTAAAAAGCTTTATCTACCCGAACGTCCAATTGATGAAATGCCTTGAATCGTGCCTGATTAATTTTAGTATAATCGAGGTATGGACCACCTCGTGCTTCCCAAGCTGCGACTATTGATGAAGTTTCCAAATCGTATGGAGTATAAGGTAATCCTCCCACAAAACGCCATTTTGCTCCAATGCTCCAATCGCTCATCATTTTATAGGTGGCAAATGCAGTTAACAAGTGTTTGGTGTCCCAGCTGGTTGGGATGTATTCGCCTGAAGCAGGATCGATAAATTCACTTCGAACCAAAGTATATGAAATGTTCCCGTTTAAATTTTTTCGGTTATTAAACCTTGCAAGTATTTCCAAACCATAGGCTCGTCCTTCGCTTGTCGATGTAACTTCCTCGTCACCTAGTACACCAAAATCAGCTCCCTTATTGGCCAGACTTATATTGTCGGCTATTGAGAAAGGATAATTCGCGTATTGTTTTAAAAACCCTTCGGCCGATAATTGTAAAACTTGCGAAGGATTGTATTCAATTCCAGCGATGTAATGATCGGCTCGTATGTATTTGAGATTGTTTTTTTTGTTTACAAATTCGTCGTTCAATTGGAAGCCTAAAGTGGTGTACGATGGCAATTGGTAGAATCTTCCCAAACTTGAATTAATGCTAAACTTGTCGGTTAATTTATAGGATGCTGAAACTCGTGGTGAAAATTGATCGAGCGGATTACTCATACTTGTTGAATAATTATTTCCATCCATTCTGATTCCTGCTGAAAGAATGAGCTGGTCGGCCAACATATTGCGACTCACCTGGCCAAATAAACCATATTTCCAAAGGGGATTCAAATCAGTATCGTAATTAATTTCAATGGACTGACCGCCAAAGAATCGTTTTTGAAAAGTCTCATTGGTATAACGAGCTAAATCAATGTTCGCTCCATAATTGAATTTGAAAGTATTAATTCGGTTCGTATTTTCAACCCTGAGTTTGTTCTCAATTTCCCAGGAATGATACTTTAAGGTTAGGTTATTTGGATCTGATTCGTCGTTGTCGAAGTATTTGTATGAATCATTGTTGAGCATGTTTCGGCTTAAGGCAACTGTCGAATATCCCGTTTTATGGAAATGTTTGTATATCCCACCAATGGTATAGGTCCATTGCTCATTCACGGCAATATTAGCTAAGATGAATTCCTGCGATGAATCAGGATTTTCTATTCCCTTATTCAAATTGAATTGATCAATTGCACCCAAGCCAATAAAGGTTAATTCATTCTTTTGATCAATTCTTGTTTTAACTTTAAATTGGAGGTCATTAAAAGTGGGTAAGAAAGGCAGTTCCAATAAGCCAAATAAAAATTGGAGATAAGAACGACGGGCCGAAATCATATAAGTAGTTTTTTCACCAATAGGTCCGTCAAATGTAGCTGAAACCTCAGAGGCGCCTAATGAAGCCCTGAATTTTGTTTTGTCACTGTTACCATCCATCTGGTTAAATTCCAAAACACCGCTAAGTGCATCACCACGATTGGCGGGGAATGCACCTGAATAATATTTTACTTCGCGAATAAAATCGGCGTTGATAATACCAACGGGTCCACCTGAAGCTCCCTGAGTTGCAAAGTGATTGATGTTGGGTACTTCAATTCCATCTAAATAGAATACGCTTTCTGAAGGTCCACCTCCTCGAATAATGATGTCATTTCTAAATGTTGAAACTGTGGCAACTCCCGGAAAAGATTGAATCACTTTCGAAATATCACGGTTGGAACCCGGATTGCTTTCAATTTCGCTGACGCCTATGCTTCGAAGGGATACAGGGCTTTCTTCTGTTTTTCTGAATGGGCTGGCTCTAACGGTCACTTCGTCAAGTTGTTGGTCGGTCGATTCCATTGAAATCACAATGTTGGCTACATTAGCATTGCTCACTTCAATGTCTTGAGATACAGCATCTTTGTATCCAACAAAAGAGGTAGTTAGCCGCACAAAGCCGGGTTTAAGTCCGAACAGTTGGAAATTTCCATCCAAATCGGTAACGGAACCCAATGTGGTTCCAAAAACAACCACATTCACAAAAGGCAGTGGTTCGTTAGTCGATACATCGACAATTCTTCCTTTAATTACTCCGTTTTGAGCAAATAGAAAAGTGCTGGTCATTAAAAAAATGATCGTTAAAAATATTTTCATGTGTGTGTTTTCAGCTTATTTAATTACTTGAATCTTAACTTTGTGAACAATTTCTTTGGCAGTTGTAATAGTGCTTAAGTCAGTATACAATTCTCCATCTTGACCTGAATAGTGGCTGTGTCCAATGGGATTTAGGTAATATTCTGATTTTAAGTTGTTCTGATCAATGCTAACAGAATAAACCAAAGCAGGTTGACATGATGTTTTATAATCAGCATCATTAGGAAATAAATTGTTATTCCAATATTGATTCCAGTCCCAAGGTTGATTAATTTCCATCATTAAGTTGAATTTATCAGGGAGTGCTTTTGTTGATTTCGTTTTAAGAATAAAATCATTTTGTGGGGTAGCTCCTGTAATAGCGTCAGGCACAGGATTATCCGCTGTTGGCAAGTAGGTCTTTCCGTCGGCCATAATACCACGTTTATGTAACCAATATGGCAAGGTTGCTGGTCGTTTAGCTTCGCCTGGTTTGTTGTCCCATTTGCCTTCTCCAAGCGAACCATGTCCATACATGCCGGTAGCTAAAAAGCGCGTAACAAAAAGGGTTTCGATATATTTACCATCGGAATCTTCTATCCAAAATGCAAAGGTAGGGTGGTTGAGATACTTACCTTTGTAAAATTGAATTGTTAAAGAAACACCATCACCGGATTGATTTGATACTAAATGATCTGTGCTTGTTGCACTCATTTTTGTATCCTTACATCCATAAATTAATATGGTTGTTGCAAAAATTAGTAAAATGAATATATTTTTCATAGTGACTCATATTGTTTTTTGATTTTAACAACAATTTAATGAATTTGTTTGACCTTTATGTAAAACAACCAGATATTAATTCAATAATTTAGCAAGAAGATGAATCAGTTTGAAATAGATTAACTTTGCAGCTTTTAATTTTCAAATTATGGATTGGAATAAATTACTCTCAATAAAACGATTAGGGAAACCAACTTCAGGGCAAATAACGCCTGATACGCGCACTCAATTTCAACGTGATTACGATCGGCTTATTTTTTCATCCCCATTTCGCCGTCTTCAAAATAAAACACAGGTTTTTCCATTGCCCGGAAGTGTTTTTGTCCATAATCGATTAACCCATAGTTTGGAAGTGGCAAGTGTTGGTCGGTCGATGGGGAATATTGTGAGTGAAAAAATTCAACAACTTGGAATTAATCATGTGCTCATTAATGAAATCGGGTCGGTGGTAGCTGCTGCATGTTTGGCCCACGATATGGGTAATCCACCATTTGGACATTCAGGCGAAGATGCGATAAAAGAATTTTTCAAAAATGGAGAAGGTTTAAGTTTAAAAGCAGAACTCAACAATAAAGAATGGAAAGATCTTACGCTTTTCGATGGAAATGCCAATGCATTCCGGATTTTGAGTCATCAATTTAAAGGACGACGACCAGGAGGTTTTGCTTTAACTTATACCATGCTGGCCTCTATTGTAAAATATCCTTATGAATCATCATTAGCGAAAAAACCAAAGTTTGGATTTTTTCAAAGCGACAAGGAAACTTTTGAAGAAATAGCCAGAGAGTTGGGATTGAAAAAACTGGACAATGATGGTTTGCATTTTGCCCGTCATCCTTTGGTCTATTTGGTTGAGGCTGCCGATGATATTTGCTATCAAATTATGGATATCGAAGATGCACACAAACTAAAAATTCTTTCCTACGAAGAAACAAAAAGCCTATATCTCAATTTTTATAATACTGAAAAAGATTCAAAAACATTAAAGAATATTCAGGTTACCTTGAAGGAAGTAACGGATCCAAATGAGCAAATTGCTTTCCTGAGAGCAGGAGTAATCAGCCGTTTAGTGATGGAATGTGTTCAGGTTTTTATGGACAATTATCAAAAAATAATGGATGGTGAGTACAATTATTCTTTAATCAAAGGCATTTCGCCAACAGCAGCCGTAGCGATGAAAAAGGTGGTGGAAGTTTCTGTGAACAGGGTATACGCCGATTCTTCTGTAATAGAAATAGAACTGGCCGGTTATCGAATAATAAGTACTATTATGAGTCATTTTATCGATGCAGTTTTAAACGAAAGCAACTACAATACAAAACTTATGAAGCTCTTTCCCGAACAATTTTTATGCGATAAAGATGATGCTTATTCCAAAATACAGTCGGTTGTTGATTTTATTTCAGGAATGACAGATGTTTATGCCCTGGATTTATACAGAAAGATCACCGGGATCAATCTCCCCGGAATTGGTTAAAAGTACTATCTTTGAAAAGACATGGAATACATTACGAACTTACATAACTTGGAAGAGTTTCAGGATTTCGATAACCTTGAGTTGATTGCCAAAGAGGTGGTTGAAGGCTTCATTACCGGTTTGCATAGGAGCCCTTTTCATGGCTTTTCCGTAGAATTTTCGGAACATCGGCAGTACAATGAAGGGGAATCTACCCGTAATATTGACTGGAAATTGTTTGGTCGTTCAGAGCGCTTGTATGTAAAACAGTTCGAAGAAGAAACCAACTTGCGTTGCCAACTGGTTATTGATACTTCATCGTCGATGTTGTTTCCTTATGAAAAAGGAAAAAAGGCCGCTATTAATAAACTTAGTTTCTCGGTTTATTGCAGTGCAGCAATAATTTATATGATGCGTCGGCAGAGAGATGCATCGGGCTTAAGTTTATTTTCCGATAAAGTTGAATTCCACATTGAACCCAGGCTTTCGTCTGTTCATCTCGATTTATTATACAGTCAATTGGCCGGTCTCTTAAATGCAGACAACAAATTATTGAAAAAAGGAACCAATGCCGTGGATGTATTGCATCAAATTGCTGAAAATATTCACAAACGTTCCCTGGTAATTATTTTTACCGATATGATTGATGGCGCCGACCCGGATGAAATTTATCAGGCACTTCAACATTTGCGGTACAATAAACACGAGGTGGTTCTTTTTCATGTAACCGATAAAAAACATGAAGAAGAATTAGTGTATTCCAATCGTCCCCATAAATTTATCGACCTTGAAACGGGCGAGATGATTCGACTTAAACCGCAAGAAGTAAAACGCGAATATGCGCGAATGATGAAGCAAAACATTGATGCTTTAAAACTAAAATGTGGCCAATATAAAATTGATGTGATTGAAGCTGATATCAATGAAGACTTTCGCCATGTGCTGCAATCGTATCTCATTAAGCGTGGAAAGCTAGGCTAACTTATCTTCAAAATTAAAAAGTTCATGTATTCAATCTATTGTTTAGCGTATAAAAATGGTTAGATAGTCAAAAAATAGCTAAAATTGCACATAAAACGGAAAAATTTGCGAATATCTGTGCAAAAATAGCTATATTTGTGAGGTGAATACATTAGAAACATATGGAATTGTACCTATCAGCTACAATATCGTTGCTGAATCGCTGCCAAACTATCGCTCACCCCACGATCGAGTGAGCAGATTAGCTCAACAAGGTCAGCTCATCAGGTTGAAAAGAGGTGTGTTTGTGGTTGCTCCGGAAATAAGTCACCAAACATTATCGATGGAACTAATTGCCAATCACATTTACGGGCCATCTTATGTCTCTTTGGAAAGTGCCTTACGTTATTATGGATTAATACCGGAGCGCGTTTATGTAACACGTTCAATAACAACCAAAAGAGCACGTAACTTTACTACACCGCTGGGAGAATTCGAGTATCTGACCATGCCGGCCAATTACTATTCCGTTGGAATCAGGCAATTGGTTTTTGAGGAAGAATACTCCTTTTTAATGGCTACACCCGAAAAAGCAATTTCCGATTTAATCATTACTACTTCGGGTTTACGTATTCAATCGGCCAGAGCTATGCGTGAATACTTAAGCGAAGATTTACGCATAGATTTTGATGAGCACGAAAACTGGGATTTGGATATCCTTCGCGCTTGCATCGAAAATGGTCGTAAAAGACGAGAATTGAGGTTTTTACTAGAAGTATTACAAAATGGCTGATCTTTTTAACCAAATGTTGTCGAGGTACGAAATACGTACCAAGGACGAAAAACTGAATGCGCTGCACGAAGTTATGCAGCAAGTAACTTTGGCGGGTCTTCATCGTGGAGGCTTCTTTAACAATGCGGCATTTTATGGTGGTACTTGTTTGAGGATTTTTCATAAACTGCCACGCTTTTCAGAGGATATGGATTTTTCATTGCTTCAAAAGGATGATTCTTTTAATGTAGAAAATTACTTTGAATCTATCTTGGGCGAATTTAAATCATTGGGACGCGAGGTTGTTATTGAAAAGAGGTACAAAAAAATGGAAACACCCATTGAGTCGGCTTTTCTTAAAGATAGCACCGATATTTACAATGTTAAGTTTCAAACGGAACGAATGGTAAAAATCAAAATTGAAGTTGATAAAGACCCGCCATTACTATTTTCAACCGAAAATAGACTTTTGTTGCATCCCTATTCGTTCATGACCAAATGTTTTACCTTGCCCGATTTGTTTGCAGGAAAAATGCATGCCTTAATTTTCCGGAAATGGAAGAGCCGAATTAAAGGTCGTGATTGGTACGATTTTGAATGGTATGTTCGGAATGGAATAAAATTGGATTTTATCCACTTCAAAGAGCGCGCAGCACAAAGTGAAAACGATCTAAACATGAAGGATCTTTCAGTAAAAGATTTTATGAATTTATTAAAAGAAAAGCTGTCTTCAATGGATATTGAACGGGTTAAAGAGGATGTAAGGCCTTTCATCAAAAATAGTAATGATATGGAAATATGGTCGACAGACTATTTTTTACAGTTGGCCGATATGGTTGAATTTGAATAACTATTCCATCCAGTTCGCTGTTTCCATCCTTTGCATCCAGTTAACTTCCAGTGTAATAAAGCCATATTCTTCCATCACGTTTCCTTTCAAGTGATAACAACCCGGACCCCGAAAGGGGAACTGGTTTAACGATGGAGGGAAATGAACCGTATCTATCCATTGCCCGTTTAAATCAAGCCAGGTACCAAAGCTCATAATTTCGCCTTTTCTGGTTCGTGTGGGCTTGCGGGTAATGAGCATGGCCACAATTTCAATGTGCTTATTTACTTGATGTATCACCTCCAGACTGGTGTTCCGACAGGGCAATTTATGCTTTAGTAAATCAAATGGAGACGATAAGGTAAAGCCCAGCAACTCCATTTCGTCGAACGCGTTTTCGAGCTTGTGTTCCCACAATACAGGAAGTTTGTATTCCTTGGCTTCAGTTTCGAAAAGTGTTTTTTCGGGTTTTGTTTTTTTAGCACTTCCCATTAGCAAATGGGCGTCCCAAAGCAAATTCTTTTTTGATTTGCCGGTAAATCGAAAGGCATCGATACGAATGAGAATCGAAAGTTGGTCCAACGAAATGGAAACCCGACGTGTAAAATCGATCAGGTTTTTGAAGGTTCCATTTTGGTTCCTTTCATCTAAAATGGATTGGACCAGATCATGTTCCATCTGGTTTAGCAGATAAAATCCAATGTAGATTTTCTTACCATCGACCTTATTCAGCCATATGCTATTGTTGATGCAGGGAAGTTCGAGCAGTGCTCCGTGCTGACGAGCTTCGTGCAGATACAAAAAGGTGGAATAAAATCCACCGCCATTATTCAATACCGCCGTCATGTATTCAATGGGGTAGTAGGCTTTCAAATAAAGTGCCTGAAAACTTTCTACCGCATAACTTGCGGAGTGTCCCTTGGCAAAGGCGTAATTGGCAAAACTTTCGATTTGTCGCCAAATTTCGCTGATGGTATGTTCCGGATATTTTTTTTGACGGCAGTTGGAAAAAAATTTATCTTTTACAATTCCAAATTCTACTCGTTCCCGGAATTTCCACGACATTCCCCGTCGCAGCACATCGGCTTCGTCTAAGGTAAGGCCTGCAAAAAAATGAGCCACCTTAAGCACATCTTCCTGATAAACCATTACCCCATAGGTTTCTTCCAGAATTTGATATAACTCGGGAAGTGCCTTTTCTGCAGCTTCACGTCTGGCTGTATTTTGAAACCGTTCAATGTATTCGCGCATCATTCCGCTTTGTGAAACTCCCGGTCGAATGATGGAACTTGCAGCAACCAAACGTTTATAGTCTTCGGCTTTTAGTTTTGTAAGTAACATGCGCATGGCCGGTGATTCAATGTAAAAGCATCCGATGGCTTGTCCTTGTTTTAACAGCTGCTTTACGCGATAGTCGTTCAAATAAAGCGTACTGTTGTGAATGTCGACCTCTATGCCACGATTTTGTTTGATAAAAACCAGCGCATCTTTGATTTTTCCCAATCCTCGCTGACTCAAAATGTCGTATTTGTGTAAACCTGCATCTTCCGAAATGTACATGTCGAATTGTGTAGATGGAAAGCCTTTCGGTAATAAATTGGTCGCTGAAAAGTAACTAATGGGTTCCTCCGAAATAAGAATTCCACTACTGTGAATACTGCTATGACTTGGAAACCCGGCAATAAAATTGCTGTAGCGCACGACCCATTTTCCGTATTGGTCTGACTCTGCGGCCTGAGGATTTTTCTGCAGTTTGGTGATCTCTTCATCTGGTAATCCGAAAACTTTACCAATTTCACGGAAAGCCGATTTGTGCTCAAATCGGATGTAGTTTCCCAGTAAAGCGACCCTGTTGTATCCAAAGTGTTCAAAAATATACCGGGTAACATCGTCTCGATCGGTCCATGAAAAGTCAATGTCGAAATCGGGAGGCGATTTGCGGAAAGGATTAATGAAGCGTTCGAAATACAGGTTGAGTGCAATGGGGTCGACGTTGGTGATTTTCAGCAAATAGGCCGCAAGACTGTTGGCGCCACTACCCCGGCCAACGTAAAAGTAGCCTTTGCTTTGTGCATAGCGTACAATGTCGTGGTTGATCAGAAAGTAGGAACAGAAATTCATGTCGTAAATTACCTGCAATTCTTTGGCCAGTCGGTCGAAAACTTCGTCATCGGGGTGTTCATAGCGGTAAGCAATTCCTGCATAACATTCTTTTTTCAGTAGCTTGAAATCTTCTTCCTTCGACGAAGTATAAGAGATGCGGTTTTTATTTTTCCCAAAGCGAAAATCGATGTGGCAATTGGCCAATAAATCAACGGTATTTTTGATGAGCTGAGGATAAGCGTTAAAGATTTCTTCAAGTTCAGCTTTAGATACGATCAATTCATTTTCGAAATCGGCTTGTTCTTTTTTAGGCAGTTTACTGAGTAAGGTATTGTTATCGATGGCCCGTAAAAGGCGGTGAGCATTGTAATCGTGTTTGTGTCTGAACGAAGTGGTTTGCATGATTACCAGTTGATCCAGCTTGTTTCTCCAGGGCGAAAACGGGAGCTTCTTCAGATTTTTGACAGATACCCCCATAAATTCGTTTTCTTTTAAGTCTTTCAATTCGAAGTTAAACGGGTAAACAATGTAGCAGTTGGGAAGTTGAGGTGCTGTTTTTGGAACTGGAGATTTTGCATGAAGATGTAGGCTTAGAAATTCGTTCATCTCCCTGAAGCCTTCGTTGTTTTTGGCGATGGCCACAAAGCGCTGTTTTACACCATCTCTGAAATCAATTCCAACAACCGGTTTGATGTTAAATTCATTGGCTTGTCTTGCGAAATCAAGACATGCCGAAGTGTTGTTGATGTCAGTAAGGGCGATGGTAGAAAAGCCTCTTTCCGATGTTTGTTTCAGTAGCTCTTCGACCTTCATGGTTCCGTATTTGAAACTGTAATAAGTATGTGTATTTAGTAGCATTTTAAAAGTTTCTTAGTGCCTGAGCACCTTAGTTCCTGAGTTATATTTCAATTCATTATAGTCTTCGATGTGCCGGAACCATTGGCGGTTGTCCGTTGAACGGATTGGATTGATTCCCAATGTTTTTCGAGCCCATTGCAATGGCTCGTTTTACTGCATCCTGTCCATAGCGGTTTCTCATGGTGTCCATGGCCAGGTAGAGCTTGATTAGTTTCTCTGAATCATCAAACAATTTCATTTGATAACTTCCACCCACCAAATGGCTGAATTTTACACCAATTAGCCGGATTAGAATTCGACGGGAATAAACCGAATTGAAAAGTTCCAACACCGTTTCAATTAAAGTATGATCGAGTGAGGTGTAGGGTATTCGTTTTTGTTTGGTGTGAGTTTGAAAATCGGAGTAGCGAATTTTGATGGAAACGCAGGCAGTAATTTTTTCACCATTGCGCAGTTGATAAGCCAGAGTTTCGGCCATGGCAATTACAAGGCTTCGAAGTTTTTCTACGTCGGTAGTATCTTTTTCAAAAGTGCGTTCAGTCGAAATTGATTTTCGTTCGTGATAAGGGATGACTGGAGAGGGATCGATCCCGTTGGCTTTTTTCCAAATTACCACACCGTTTTGTCCCAGTACGTTTTCCATCAGATGGATGGGCATCTCTTGAAGGGTGTAAATTTTTTCGATGCCAAGACTACGCAGTTTTCGGTAGGTTTGGTCGCCCACCATGGGTATTTTTTTGATGGAAAGCGGTGAAAGAAATGGCTTTTCGGTACCCGAAGGAATGTAACAGTGATTGTTGGGTTTAGCTTCACCTGTTCCAACTTTAGCCACGGTTTTATTGGTGGATAGGCCGAAACTGATGGGTAACATGGTTTCTTTAATGATTTTTTCGCGTAATTCTTGTGCCCATAAATAGCTCTGTTTCACAAAACGATCCATTCCGGTAATGTCTACATAAAATTCATCGATGGATGCTTTTTCCACCACCGGCGACTGATCTTTGATGATCTCGGTTACCGTATCGGAAAATTTACTGTACACTCCACTGTTACCTCTGATTACTACTGCCTGAGGGCAAAGCATGCGAGCCATTTTCATGGGCATGGCCGAATGAATCCCAAATTGGCGGGCTTCGTAACTACATGCGGCTACTACTCCCCGGTCCGATGTGCCTCCAATCAGCACCGGGCGGTTGTTCAATTTTCTGTCCATGAGTCGTTCACACGACACAAAAAAGGTGTCGAGATCGAGGTGTAGTATGGTATTCTGAATGGCCATGTCGATAATATCGTCAAATATATGTTGATAATATAAACAAATATGTTTACATTTAGAAAAAAATTGAACGATGTTTTTTGCAGAAAATTTAAAGTTCCTGAGAACCAGACGAAAGATTTCACAGAGTGATTTGGCCGATCGTTTGGAGCTTACCCGAACCACTTTGGCCGGTTATGAAAAGCATGTGCAACCTCCATTGAAAGTACTGGTGCGAATGGCGGAATTCTTTAATGTTTCCCTCGACGCACTGGTTCGCTACAAGCTTTCGAAGTTGGGTGAGTTTGAATTGAGCCAGCTTGAGAAAGGTTTTGATGTGGACGTGACGGGACAAAAGTTAAGGTTGTTGACCATTTCAGTAGATCAATCAGGGAAGGAAAACATTGAAATGGTTCCCATTAAAGCACAGGCCGGTTACACCTCGAGTTATGGTGATCCTGAGTTTTTTGCCTCTTTGCCCAAATTTCAGTTGCCATTTTTACCTGCCGAAAAAACCTACCGTTGTTTTCAAATTGAAGGCGAATCGATGCTGCCCATACCTCCGGGTGCCTGGGTGACCTGTTCGTATGTTCAGGACTGGACGCAACTAAAAGAAGGGACTCCGTGCATAGTGGTCACCGTTGAAGATGGTATTGTGTTTAAAGTGCTGTATCAAAAAACCGAAAACCAATTTTTGCTGGTTTCTACCAACCGCAAGTTTAAACCTTATGAATTAGGTATTACCAAGGTGGTGGAGCTTTGGAAATTTGAAACGTACAATGGCTTCGATATCAAATAAAAAGGAAGTTTCATTACAAAACTTCCTTTTTATTTGAGTCGTTAAATTTTCAGAATTTCACCCCAGTTAACTTTTCTGAAACCTCCCAAAGCCTTTTTGCATCTTCTTTACTATGCGATGCCGGCGTGGATTGCACCAGTTTGGGGTAACCAAAAACTTCGTTGAAACCATCGGGGCCATAAAACTCGGCTCCTTTTACTTTTGCGTCGACTGCTGCTCTTATTTGCGGAAGTGCCCCCTTGGCGGCACTTTGCATGGCACCACGGGCAATTGGGGCCAATAGTTTAAAGTACCACTTGCTTTCCAAATGACTGGCCAGGTTGGTATTAGAACCCCCGGGATGAGCTGCAACGGCAATACTATCGATGTTGTTGGCTTCGAAGTAACGTTGTAATTCGTAGGTGAACAGTAGGTTCGACAATTTGGATTGACCATAGGCACGGAAAGGAGTAAAGTCTTTTCCGCCTTCAAACATTAGATTGTCGAAATTCATTTTACCCGATTTGTGTGCCATACTACTTACACTCACCACCCTTGAATTAGGTGTAATTTTAATCAACTGGAGCAGATGTCCGGTTAGTGCAAAATGACCCAAATGGTTGGTTCCCAATTGTGCTTCGAAACCATCTTTGGTTTGGAAATAGGGAGTGGCCATTATTCCTGCGTTGTTCAGGAGGACATCAAGCTTCGAATATTTTTGAATGATTTGATCGGCAAATTTCTTCACTGAGCTTAAATCCATCAAATCAATTTCCATCACCTGAATCGATCCGGTGGGATTTAATTTCATGATTTCGCCCTTAGCTTTTTCCCCTTTATCCATATTACGGCAAGCGAGAATCACTTCGGCGCCTTTCATGGAAAATGCTTTAACCGATTCGTAACCCAAACCACTATTCCCGCCAGTTACAATGATAATTTTACCTGATAAGTCGGGGATATTATTGAAAGTCCACTTTATTTTTGTCATGTTGAATACTGTTGGTGTAAATTAGAAATATGTTTAAATTATACAGAAAAAATAGAAGCGATATTCTTAAGCTATTTTTCGTGTTTTGAAGATGAATATCAAAATGAAACTTACCTTTAAAACTATCCCCGGTGCCATGAGGAAGGCATGGTGTAACTCCTTTGGATGCGACTTGAAATAGACTCCGGTTAAAAATAAACCCAATCCAAGCAGCAATAAGTACACTTCGTTTCCGGGTTTATATTCACCTGTTGTTATTTTACCAATAATATAAGCTGCTTTAAAAGCGACACCTGTAAGCAAAATTATTAGTGGTATGGGTTGCCAACTGGTGGTTTTATTGAGTACAATTCCCAGTGTTAACAATACAATCCCAAGGTAGAGCATCCATTTTGTTTTCATCTGATTGATTCACTTGATTAAGGTGAATAAATATAGCCTTTTTACTTTTTAAAAACTCCGTTATCAATCATTTGCTGAAAGAAATCTACAATGGAAACCTCTATGGAACGGTATTGCATGTTCAGTTCTTTTTTGCTTTTTGAATTATCTGCTTTAAACAGGTAGCCTACATTGTTGGCAATCATTTTCCGTTTAACGCCAATCAATGGAGCCATCAACCATACAAGAGATTTTGGTAATTCTTTATTCGGGAATGGGTATTTGTTACCAAAATGCTTGTGCAACAATTTTCCTAACTCGAGAAGAGACATACGTTGGTTGGAGATAATGTGCCGACCTTTTGCTTCGGGTTTAAAGCCTGCACGATAATGAGCAATGGCTAAATCGCGTACGTCAACCATTCCAAAATCAAATGCCGGAGCACCAAGTTTGGTGGTACCATCGCCAATTTGTTTTACGATGTTAAAACTTTCGGAAGTGCTAAATGGATTGATTCCGGGGCCAATCACCAACGATGGATTAATCACCACCAAATCCCATCGGTTTTGACCCTCAGCTATTTTCCAGGCTTCTTTTTCGGCCAATGTTTTAGAGTAACTATAGGGTTGATGTTGTAAGGATGAAGTGGTATTCCAATGCTGCTCTGTTACCGTTCCATTAGGCAATGCCAGCATGTCTATGGCATCGCCGTATATGGCGGCAACACTACTGGTCAATACCACGCGTTTTACCGATGCTGTTTTGTTCGCTGATTCCAGCACATTTTGAGTGCCTTTTAAAGCGGGGTCGATTAAATCGCGTTGCGGATCCTTTACTTTGTTGATAAAAGGAGAGGCCGTATGAAAAACCAATTCGCAATCTTTCATGGCCTCGTTGTATGAGCCTGGTTTTAATAAATCGGCCTCAAAAAATTTAATTGTACCATGGGTATTTTCCGCTAATTGATTGAGGTATTTCAATTTTTCTTTATCGTTTGGATTCCGAATCGGGGCGTGTACGGTTAAACCATGATCCAGAAGTTCTTTTACTATCCATCCTGCAACGTAGCCGGTTGCTCCGGTTATCATCACGGGTTTTGATTTATCTATTGCTGTCATTTTAGACTTGTTTTAATGTGCCAGTAAAAGTAGACTATTTACATAAGATAAAATTGATTGAAAGGTTCAAAGTTACTTTGGTTTTATGTTGATTATGATGTAGAAATCAATATTTCGGACAAAACTATTTGTTTGAAATCTTTGCAAAACAGAGAAAATTAGTCAGAAATTTTTAAGTTTGAAATTCTCAAGCAGCCGGTTCTGTCTTACTTTAGAAAATATTTTGAGTAAAAATTTGTCAACTAAAAGAAGAAGTCTCTGTTTATAGTGCTGATATCAATTCATCTTTGAACTAAACTACTTTATCAAATGAAAATAATTTCCTGGAATGTCAACGGTATACGCGCAGTAGCGAAGAAAGATTTTTTTGCTGATTTTGAAAAAATGGCTCCGGATGTCTTGTGTTTGCAAGAGACCAAAGCTCAGGACGATCAGGTGGCTGAAACACTTGCACCAATTGAAGGCTATCATATTTATTCTAATTCGGCCGAAAAAAAGGGCTACTCCGGAACAGCCATCATTTCAAAAATAAAACCAATTAGTGTTACCAGAGATATTGGAATAGCAGAACACGATAATGAAGGTAGGGTGTTGTGTGCCGAATATGATGCGTTTTATTTGGTGACCGTTTATGTGCCCAATTCAGGCAGTGAATTAAAACGTTTGGATTACCGGCAGGATTGGGACAAAGACTTTTTTAATTATTTAAAAAAGCTGGAAGAAAGCAAACCTGTAGTGGTTTGTGGTGACATGAACGTGGCCCATAAGCCTATTGATTTAACCCATCCGAAACCGAATTACAACAAATCGGCAGGCTACATGCAACAAGAAATTGATGGGATGGACCGCTATACTCAAGGTGGTTTGCTTGATTCGTTTCGCCATTTCCATCCCGATACTATTGAGCAATATTCCTGGTGGAGTTACCGTGCAGGAGCAAGGGCTAAAAATGTTGGCTGGAGAATTGACTATTTTTTAGTAAGCGAAGCATTTATTTCGTCGGTAAAATCTGCCACCATCTTGCAAGAAGTTATGGGCAGTGATCATTGTCCGGTAGAACTTGTTATTGGTTAATGTTTACTTTCAATCAGCAACACGATTTATCTTTACTTAAAGTGAATTTGCATGTTACCTTATTCCAAAATAGCAGAACTTTTATCGGATAAAGATCCGGTAATGAAACGAGTAATTGAATCGGTTCCTGTTGACCTTAAACCTACACCCAGTATTGATATCTATTTGGACTTGCTGAATTCGATTGCCTCACAACAATTGTCGGTGAAGGTGGTTCGGGTCATTTGGCAACGATTTCTTGACTTGTTTGCTGACGGATACCCACATGCAAAGCAGGTGGTAGCCATGGGGCATCAAACTTTGAGAGCGGTGGGTTTATCCAATGCAAAAGTCAATTACATTAAAAATGTAGCACAGTTTTCGTTGGAAAATCCGATGGATTTTGAATACCTGAATGAATTATCTGACAAGGAAATTATTGAATACCTCACCCAGATAAAAGGCGTTGGAAAGTGGACGGTTCAAATGATTTTAATGTTTCCGATGGATCGGCCCAATGTTTTTCCGGTAGATGATTTGGGTATTCAAACCCACATGAAAAAGTGGTACAATATTGATCTTGAAAAGAAAGAACTCCGTCGTAAACTTATTGAACTATCAGAACAATGGGATCCATATAAAACACTTGCCAGTAAGTATCTGTGGAGATCGGGTGATTGACTAACAACAACTTGCTTAGCATCTGAAGATGCTTAGCAATTTGTGGCAATTTGCATGTCCGTTGGTAGAAAATTTGTAACTTAGTTTCATGCATTTTGAAGTGGATAAAGCATATCATATTTATAACAGAAGCAATGAAACAGTTTTTTTCAGTGATGATAATTATCTGTATTTTTTGAAGAAAGTTAATCGATTGATAAAACCATATTCCGAGATTTTGGCATGGTGTCTTATGCCCAATCATTTTCATTTTTTAGTTGTGGCAAATTCGATGAGTTGTGAATTAGTCGAAGAAAAACATAGACCTATTACTCAACAATTAGCCAAAAACATTGGAACTTTGCTTAGCTCATACACCAGAGCAATAAACAAGCTAAAACATCGAAGAGGAAAACTATTTGCTCATAACACCAGTGCAAAATGCTTGAACGATCAAATGAATAACGAATATTTTCTTGATAATTGCTTTCATTATGTTCACCAAAATCCTGTTAGAGCAAGATTATGCGCTCACCCTAAAGATTGGGAATTTAGTTCATATCGTGATTATGCCGGGATCCGAAATGGAAAACTTGTAAATATGGAGTTAGCCTCTGAGATGCTAAACAATGACATCGATAATTTTGAAGCTTTATCGAAAGTTTTAATTGATGAATCTAAATTGAAAGGATTGTTTTAGTTGGTCAAGTCACTTGCTAAGCATCTTTGAGATGCTTAGCAAGTGAGCTTGATGCGATAACTGTCCTGAACAATAGCGTTTAAAAACACCTTCGATTCAACATGAAGTAATTCGATGGGTTGAGGAAGTTCGCCAAATAAGGGTATTCCACCACCCAAAAGAATTGGAATTGTTGTTAGTATGAGTTCATCAATCAAGTTTTCTTTTAAGAAATTTTGAACCGTTTTTCCTCCGTCGATGTACAGTTTTTTATGGCCCTTGTTATGAATCGTACCAATTACTTCAGTTAGCGAACCGGACAGAATTTCAAGCTTACCGATCAACTTTTCTGGAACTTTCTTTAAACTGTTACTTAGAACAAATACAGGCTTTTGATAAGGCCATTCCATATCGAAACTCATTACAACATCAAAAGTACCCCGGCCCATTACGATGGCATCAATTCTATTCATAAAATCGGCATAACCCATATCCTCATTTTCAGGATTTGGAATGGCGTTTAGCCAGTCGATGCCCCCATTTTTATCGGCAATATAACCATCTAAACTTTTTGCGATGTAGACACTATTCTTATTCATATGCTTTTAGAATACAGTAAATAGGAAGATGATCGGAAACAAAAAAGTTGTCTGCTCTTTTATCGTCGATGTGTCTGATTGATTCCACTTCGAAACCTGTAACAAATATGTAATCGATTGTATTTTCAGGAACCAGATTAGGATCGAAACCGGTAAAAGTTCCTTTAGGTCCATAGGGTGTTTTTTTCGAAACATCGTAGCTATCTTTCATCTTAGCTTTAATGGTTTGAATGGGTTTACTTTCAGGAGTCAGGTTGAAATCACCGGTTAAAATCACCGGCAGGTTTTCGGAATTCACTTTTTTAATGGTTCTCAAAATCAATTTGGCTGATTCCTCACGTGCCGTATTTCCGATGTGGTCGAAATGGGTATTAAATACCCAGGTTTTATGATGTGTATTTGTGTTTTCGAAAAGTCCGTAGGTGCATATTCTTGGGTAGGCAGCATCCCATCCCAGTTTCCCCATTTCCCCATTTTCATTTAGCCAAATTGTGCTATCGTGACTCACTTCATATTTTGCCGAATTGTAAAAAATGGCACTGTATTCACCGCCTGTTTTGCCATCGTCGCGCCCAACTCCAATGTAGGAATACGCTTCAAGTTCATTGTTGAGGTAGTTCAACTGATGATGCTGTGCTTCCTGCACTCCAAAAATATCTGGTTCGTAATACTTGATGAGTTCTACCACTGATTCTTGTCGCTTTTCCCACTTATTTATACCATCGCTCTCAAGGTCGAGACGAATATTATAAGTCATTACATTAATGTACTGTGCTTGCGATGCATGCACGAATAGGCATAAGAATGCCAGTGTAAGGATGTGTTTCATTTTCGTAGCGTTTGCAATTCGTATATAATTAATTTTTCTTTTTTGGTTCGAAATCATTTATTCCTCCACCAAAGGAATATGGATGTAAAAAGTTGTACCAATCTCCACCTTTGATTCGAACCAAATTTCGCCTTTAAAGTTTTCGACAATATTTTTTGTAATGGCTAATCCAAGTCCGGCACCACTGGATTTTGTGGTGAAATTTGGGACAAAAATGCTTTCTTTTAAATTGCTTGGAATTCCCTTGCCATTGTCTGAAATTTTAATGATACAATTGTCTGTTTCTTTTCGAAGGTCAATGTTTATAACTCCATTTTTATTTTCAGGAATAGCTTGAATAGCATTCTTGATTAAGTTAATAATGGCTCTCGAAAATTGTTCCTTATCGGCATAAACAATCAGGTTTTCGGTGCCTTCGAAATGGGTAAAAATTTCTACCTGCCCGGTATAATTGTACAATTGAATTGTTTCAGTCAGGCGCTCTGCCAGTGAAAATCTTTCGTTATGTGCTTTGGGTATTTTAGCAAAATTGGAAAATTCAGTGGCAATGGCCGAAAGATTATCGATTTGTTCAATTAAGGTTTGAGTCACCCGTCGAACTTTTTCATCGTAGTCGGTTTCAGTTGGGTTCGACCGTTGTAGAAACTGAATATTTAGCTTCATGGGTGTTAGTGGATTCTTAATTTCGTGGGCAATTTGTTTGGCCATTTCGCGCCAGGCCGTTTCTCGTTCCGACCGGGCCAACAAGTCGGCACTTGCTGCCAGTTCCGATACTTTGTTGTTGTATTCTTTCACCAAGGCACCAATTTCATCGTCAGAGTTGTATTGAATGGGTTTGGTGTTTTTACCCAATTGCATGATGCGCAGATTTTCACGGATTAATTTAAGTGGATCGGTAATCCGTATTGAAATATAATAAGCAACCAAAATACTTGCCAGCAAAAGGAACACATAAATGTTGATGAATGCTAAAATAAATGTGGTGATTTCTTGTCTGAATTCACGTTCTTTTGTAAAGTAGGGCAAATTCACGTAAGCGATGTTTTTACCGGCATAATTGATCAAAGGTACGTAGGCCGAAAGGTATTCCATTTTTGCAATGTGTTCTTTGTGCAAAAATCTGGTGGGTTGAAATACATTCAGGTAATGAATGGCGGTATTGTCCATTTGTTCTGAAATCAGTCCTTTTTCAAAGACTTCCGGTCGCGATGAAACAATAAGGCGTCCTTTCAAATCATACAGGTTTATATCGGTCCAGAAGATATCAGACAGACGTACTAAATCGTATTTTAAAAACTCAATGATATCGGGATTAAATTGGTCAATATCACCTAGGGCGAGGTCAATTTCCACCGAAATGGAATTGATTTTATCGATTAGATCCTGACGGTGATTGGATCGGTATTGCGCAATGTTATAGTAAATAGTTCCACTTCCCACAATGAGCAGTGCCACAAAAACAACTCCAATAATTGAAATTTGAATGCGCATGCGTAGCGATCCGCTTATTTTTACAAGTCGGATGTATGGACGAGTGGTGTAGCTAACGGCCAATGAAAGGATGAAGAGAAAAACAAAAATATATGGGAAGGCAATAAGGTAATCGTAAGGTTGAACATAGGGCCGGCTAACGATGATGAAGCTGTCGTTTTTAAGGCGATAAATACAGTGTTCAAAATTGTCCCATTTTCGAAAGCTGAGCTCTTCGACAGGCAATTGGTAGGATTGCGGAGTAAGTGCATATAGAAATTCACCACCACGGTCAACCAGTTCACCTTTGCTGTATTTGGCAAAAGAAAAATTGCTTCTGATCCTGTTTTCGAAGGAGTGTTGAGGAAGCAACAACTCCGGAAATCCTTTCCCTTCGGAAAGCAGTTTGGAATTCAGTTCAATGTACAATGAAACCAAAGGAGAGTTGGGTTTATATTGAAAATTGTATTTTCCAAAATAGGTTACCCGACCATTCATATTATCGAGGAAATAGAAATTGGTGCCGTCAATTTCAGTTCCATCTCTGGCAAGAAGTTCTTCAAAGAAAGGCAGGCAGGGTTTTAAAACTTCTTCAGGCTGGATAATTACACTGTCGATGGGTTCGCAAACGGTTACTTGTAAATCGTATTCGTGCAGGTAACCGCTAAAATATTTTTGAGAAAGGTAATTCTGAATAAAATCATATGGAGGGTACAATTGTTCCTGAAAGAAGGTATCGGTTTTAAGTTGAAAATCAATATCACGCAAGTAAATTTCAGCAGTAGGATCATGCTCTGCCGAAAGGTTTAAAGCCGTAATTTCCTGAATATTGTTTTCATGTTCTTCGTGAAATCCAATTAAATTCACCAGTGTAAAAAGCGTAAAAATAAAAACAAAAAGTACGATGATGGATAGACGGTGTGAAAAGGCATTTCGTTTGACTACTAAAAAACCGGCGGTCATTATGATCCAATAAAAAACACTTAGCCGCAATTCGGCCGATTGATCAATCCAATGTAAAAAAAGCCCCAGGCATAAACTTACAATCGTTAAGGTGATGAGGAATTCCTGATGTGTTGAGTGTTTCCGAAAGACCTGAATGGTTCGTAAGGCAACAAAGAAAAATGCAATTAATAAAATTCCCAGTGAAAGAAATCCAAGGAGACTGTTAAAACTAAATTCTTCAATTCGATAAACGGCAAATGAAATGCTCGAATTCATAATTAGCACGTATAGCATAAATCGGATGAGGACAAACAATACCCCCACCTGAGTGAGCCAAATGACTAAACTTAAACGACGCTTGAAAGTGTTGATTTTGATGCTTTCGGAAATATCAAACGATCGGATAAAATTGATGCCCCAAAAAAACACCATCATTGAAAAAATCAGAAACTCGCCAAGCGATGTCCAATAATTAGAATAGGCAAAATAGTTGGGTGAAAATAGTTTGAGAAAATGTGCTGACTTTGGTAAATCGTAAATATTAATCAGTGAGTATATTCCAATTAAAATTGCAAGTATAAGTAATAATTTTGCTATGTTGAACCGGTGAAAATAGTGTGTATTAATGCGGTAGATTAATACAAATAAAAATAATAAGGCCAAGTAATATAAGGCAACAGGAATGTATAAATCGCTATAAATGCAAGGTAATATTCCCGATGGTTCAATGGAGAATAAAAATCGGTTGAGATCATCATAAACCGGGAACGAGTTATCGCTTTCATAAAAATGAATTTCAAAATCGTTGGGTAAATGAAAGCCTTTTGCAAAGGTATTTTGTAAATAGTCGTTTTGTATTTTATAGTTGTATTTAATCAGTACTAAACCATTAATTACATAATCACCCTGGTATTTCCGACTGAGAACAAACCAACCATTGGGCAGTTGAACAAAGCCTTCGTTGGCATTTGATATTTCCTTTACAAACCCAACCACATGATCGGACCAATAAACCAATTCATTTTTTTTGGTGACTAAAATGGATAGTTCCTTGTGTTCAAACAGCTCGTTATTATTTTTTAACGATTCAAAAACATCACCAATGGATTCGCTTTTTATGCTGTCCAGAACAATGGCTGTTTCGTCCATCAAGTGATCAATCTGATGCTGTTTGTTATGCAGGGTTCGTGTAAACCTGCGAATATCTTGTTGACGTATACCTCCATTAAGCACATATTGTTCAGAACCAATTCCCAGAAGCAGGAAAATGATAAAAAGAAATAATGGAAAGTGAAGGTATTTGTTTAGTTTCATGAGTTTATAGGTGATGATAAGGTTCTCCTTTTAAAATGGTCATGGCCCGATAAGCCTGTTCAACAAAAATAAGTCTTACCATTTGGTGTGAAAAAGTCATTGCTGAAAGAGATATTTTCCCATCGGCTCGTTGGTAAACCTGGTTCGAAAAGCCATATGGTCCACCTATTACAAAAACCATGCTTCGAGTTCCTGCGATCATTATTTTTTCCAAATAAAGTGCAAAATCGACGGAAGAATAATGTTTTCCTTTTTCATCAAGTAAAACCACACTATCTGTTGATTTAATTAGAGCCAGAATGAGCTCTCCCTCTTTCTGTTTCTGTTGCTCTTCGCTTAGGTTTTTTGTGTTTTTTAATGCCGGTATAATTTCCAACGAAAACGGAATATAATGGCTAAGCCGTTTTAAATAAATGTCGATTCCTTTTTTGAGGTAATCGGCTTCAGTTTTTCCAATAACTAGAAGGGTAATCTTCATGTGTACTTAATTTGTTTTTCAAATCTAGCTGTGAATTTACAAATTTTAAAGTGGACTTATCAACTTTTCATCTTTAGCACGTTTTTTGATTGATATTAAGAGATGAAATGAGCATTGCTGAAAATATCACAAAAGGAAATGTTTAAACTTTGCGAATTCCGTGATTGACCGGGCTAGCTCGACAGCAATTGGTTGAAACATTGATCTTCGAAAAGTTGATCTTTAATCCAAAAGATATACAGTAACTTAAACGAAGTATTTGCGAGTGAAAATTTTGAAAAGTTGTCAATTTCCATGTTCTTCAATATTTTTGTGTAATTTCATCCAATAATAATTTGTTTTTTATGGCCGGATGGTAGGAAAAATATCATGCTGTCGTGTGAATTTTCTGGAATAAAAATGTTTGTTTCAGCACTTAATATTTTAAGAATGAAGTTTAAATCCAACTATAAAATATTGTTGATTATTGCTTTTTTTGCAATAGCCAACTTAGCCGTTGCACAAATTCCGAATGATGTTATTCTAAGTTTGAAGAGTGGAAACGCCGCAAAACTGGCGGCTCATTTCAGCGATAACGTTGAGTTGGTGGTACTCGATAATGAAAATGTGTATAGCAAAGCTCATGCGCAACAGGTGATTAGTGATTTCTTCAAAAAATATCCACCGCAAAATTTTAGCATTATTCACCAGGGAGGTAAAGATGGTTCGAATTATGCCATTGGAAATTTGCAGGTTGAAAATGAAAAATTTAGAGTTTATTTTCTAATTAAATCGAAAAATGGTGCATCCTATATCCACCAATTGAGAATTGAAAGACAAAACAATTAGCCCAAACAGTAGCTTCAAGTTTTTATGAAACTCATTCGAAAATCGCAAGAAATTAAACTACTTAGATGGGTTTTTCCGTACATCGAATATGCAAAACGTGTTAGTATTCCAGGTTTTGATAAAGTTCCATTGTATAATGTTGCGCTCTTTTTTTTCAAAGGAGTAAAAGATGGTGCAATCAATCGTAGGGCTTCATCGGTAGCTTTTAGTTTGATTTTGGCTTTGTTTCCGGCTATCATTTTTATGTTCACAATGATTCCATTAATTCCAATTGAAAATTTTCAGACGGAATTATTAATGTTAATCGAATCAATTGTGCCTTCCAGTGCTTACGGAGCAATTCAAAAAATAATTGAAGATATTATTACCATTAAACATGGTGGATTTCTTTCCTTAGGATTTGCAATGGCTGTGATTTTTTCAACCAATGGGATTGTATCGCTCATTCAATCGTTTAATGAATCGGTAAACGTTAATGATACCCGCAGTTGGTTTATGCAACGTGCAGTCGCCATTTTGTTGGTGATCATTCTTTCCTTGTTGTTAACTGTTGGAATTTCGCTAATTACCTTTACTCAAACCTTCCTTAATTTTTTGGTCGAGAATGATTTAATGAAACAAAACTGGACTTACTACCTGGTGGCCATTGGTAAATGGATCATTATTTTGGCGGTCTTCTTTTTTGCCTATTCGTTTTTGTATTATTTGGGGCCGGCCCGGAAAAGTAAATTTCGTTTTATTTCGGCCGGAGGAACACTTGCCACAGTACTTTCTATTTTTATCACTCTGGGTTTTGGATTCTACATCGATCACTTTGGTAAATACAATACACTTTATGGCTCCATTGGTGCATTGCCCATCATTATGCTAATGATTCAATTGAACTGTGTGGCCATTATTTTGGGTTTTGAACTGAATATTGGAATTGTTGCCGCACGTAAACTGCACCATGAAAACGGAGAGTAGTGAAAGACGAAAACAGTTCGTTCGGACTACATAAAGTATTCTCACATTTCTTCTTTCGGTATTCAGACGTGTTCATTTAAACTGCTTCTATATTTTACTTTAGCCATTCAACTTCACTCATTTGCTTTTTAATTCCGCGTTGATAATTGATCTTAGGATAGCCAATAATTAAGGCAGATTCTACGGAATAGCCTTTGGGAATCGCAAATAATTGATGCAATTCAGGCTCGCGATTAATGGCTGGTGGTATTATATCCATGATTGATCCTCCCAGCCCAAGTGAATGAGATGCTAACATTCCATAGCTGGTTGCAATAAAAATATCGTGTGACAGATCTTGACCATTTTCTGCCAGAAATAAAATCATAGCAGGAGCACCACGTGTAAGCGTATCTTCTTCCATACTGAGTAATTTTGGAAGACGACTTTTCATTAAAGGAATGATATGATCATGGAGTGTACTGAATTTTGCTGCGCCCAATTGTCGCCGAATAAGCCACTTCACTATTGGGTTCCTTATTACCTTGATCAGGTTTTCGTAAAACGTAATCATAAAGGGCAATCCCATTCGGATGGTTTCCTTTGATGAGTCCGCTCTAAAAACACGGTGTTTTTTAAGTCACTGAGAATTCAAATTTTGC